>NZ_JAHOAA010000009.1:22027-82099 GCF_019039175.1 Bacillus sp. FJAT-27001 | reverse complement strand
TAAACTATCGGCAATTGGCTGTTTAAAAGGTGTTTTGACCCCTGTCTCAAAAACGGGGGGCAGTCCCACCCGCCGGGGTGTTTTTTTTTACAGCTCATTCCTCAGACGGCCGTTTTGTAAGAGCTTTCTCCGAAAATCTTTTTGACGGAATTTAATATACAATATATAATATATCACATGTAAGGAGTTCGTTTTCCTAATTATTGTAAGTTAATATCACAATATCAGAATCGGGGGTGTCTATCCTGGAAAAACACGCTGCTCTTTCTTATTCACGAACAACAGGCATTTGGCTTGTGCTTACAGGAGCTATCTTATGGGGGGTCTCGGGAACGGTTGCCCAGTATCTGTTCCAGCACCGCCATTTTAATACAGAATGGCTGACTTCGGTGCGCCTTCTGGTGTCAGGGGCGCTTCTGCTCGGAATCGCGTACCGCAAAGAAAAAGGACGGATATGGGCTGTTTGGAAAGACAGACGGGACAGAATTCCCCTTCTTTTATTCGGGATTTTCGGAATGTTAGGCGTTCAATACACCTACTTCGCGGCAATTGAGTACGGCAACGCGGCAACTGCTACCGTTCTTCAGTATTTAGGGCCAGCGATCATTACATGCTTTTTAGCGATTCGCGCAAAGAGAATTCCTTCAGGAAAAGAGCTGCTCGCCGTCTTATTGGCGGTTGCCGGCACATTCATTTTGGTCACGCACGGGAATGTCGGAAGCCTGTCCGTATCCGGTCTGGCCGTCTTTTGGGGCATCAGTTCGGCGTTTGCACTGGCGTTTTACACCCTTCAGCCGCATCGTCTGCTGAAGAAATGGGGATCTGCCATTATTGTCGGATGGGGCATGCTGATCGGCGGAGCCGCCCTCAGCTTGATCCGCCCGCCCTGGAAATTTGAAGGCGAGTGGTCCTTTCCTGCATATGCCGCGATTGTGTTTATCATCATTTTCGGAACGCTCATCGCTTTTTATTGCTACTTGGAAAGCCTGAAATATCTGAGTGCCTCTGAAACCAGCCTGCTCGCTTGTGCAGAGCCGCTGTCGGCAGCTTTTTTAGCTGTGATCTGGCTGCATGTTCCCTTCGGAATATCAGAATGGCTGGGTACTTTGCTGATTTTAGCTACCATCGCTTTATTATCTATCAAGAAAAAATAACCTCTCTTTTTTAGAGAGGTTTTTTCCTAGGCCCAGAGCACCCCTTAGTCTGAATTACCCATATATTAAAAGGCCTTTTTTCATTTTACTATCATCCAAAAGAGGAAAATAGACCAGTTGTCAATAGAATCAGAGTCTAATAGAATGATGTCGACAAGTAAATCATGCAGGATTGTTACTGATAAAGCAGGCAAGACCTAAAATGTGTTAAGGGCAAAGTGTATTCTTTGGCGTCACCCCATACATATTTTAGGTCTTTTTTTCTGTAACAAACCTGCCATCCATGAATGCAGGAGGATCGAATCGGCAGATCGCAAAAAAAGGTACATACAAAAGGAGACATGAACATGAACATCAAAAAATTTGCAAAACGAGCCACAGTTCTAACTTTTACGACTGCACTTCTGGCAGGGGGAGCGACTCAAGCCTTCGCGAAAGAAAATACCCAAAAACCTTACAAAGAAACGTACGGCGTCTCTCACATCACACGCCATGATATGCTGCAGATCCCTAAACAGCAGCAAAGTGAAAAATACCAAGTGCCTCAATTCGACCAATCAACAATTAAAAATATCGAGTCCGCAAAAGGACTGGATGTGTGGGACAGCTGGCCGCTCCAAAACGCTGACGGAACAGTAGCTGAATACAACGGCTATCACGTCGTGTTTGCTCTTGCCGGAAGCCCGAAAGACGCTGATGACACATCCATCTACATGTTTTATCAAAAAGTCGGCGACAACTCGATCGACAGCTGGAAAAACGCTGGCCGTGTCTTTAAAGACAGCGATAAGTTCGACGCCAACGATGAAATCCTGAAAGAACAGACACAAGAATGGTCCGGTTCTGCAACCTTTACATCTGACGGGAAAATCCGTTTATTCTACACTGACTTTTCCGGTAAACATTACGGCAAACAAAGCCTGACAACGGCGCAGGTAAATGTGTCAAAATCTGATGACACGCTCAAGATCAACGGAGTGGAAGATCATAAAACGATTTTTGACGGTGACGGAAAAACATATCAAAACGTTCAGCAGTTTATCGATGAAGGGAACTATACATCCGGCGACAACCATACGCTGAGAGACCCTCACTACGTTGAAGACAAAGGCCATAAATACCTTGTATTCGAAGCCAACACGGGAACAGATAACGGATACCAAGGCGAAGAATCTTTATTTAACAAAGCGTACTACGGCGGCAGCACAAACTTCTTCCGTAAAGAAAGTCAGAAGCTTCAGCAAAGTGCTAAAAAACGCGATGCTGAATTAGCGAACGGCGCCCTCGGCATCGTAGAATTAAACAATGACTACACATTGAAAAAAGTCATGAAGCCGCTGATCACTTCAAACACGGTAACTGATGAAATCGAGCGCGCGAATGTTTTCAAAATGAACGGCAAATGGTATCTGTTCACTGATTCACGCGGTTCAAAAATGACGATCGACGGTATTAACTCCAACGATATCTACATGCTTGGTTATGTATCAAACTCTTTAACAGGTCCTTACAAGCCGCTGAACAAAACTGGTCTTGTACTGCAAATGGGTCTTGATCCTAACGATGTAACGTTCACTTACTCTCACTTCGCAGTGCCGCAAGCCAAAGGCAACAATGTCGTGATCACAAGCTACATGACAAACAGAGGCTTCTTTGAGGATAAAAAGGCAACATTTGCGCCAAGCTTCTTAATGAACATCAAAGGCAAGAAAACATCCGTTGTTAAAAACAGCATCCTTGAACAAGGACAGCTTACGGTTAACAACTAATAACAACAAAAAGAAAATGCCGATACTTCATTGGCATTTTCTTTTATTTCTCAACAAGATGGTGAACTCAATCATGGCACGAAAATGGCCCGTTGTAATATTGATCTTTTTGGGTGCGTTCCTGTTTGTCGGCTTACTGCCGAACAAAAGCCACAATTCCTCTGACACAAACACGGAGCATAAGAAAGATTACCGTGCGGCGTATCATTTTACGACCCCGGACAAATGGAAAAACGACCCTCAAAAGCCCATTTTTTTCGAGGGAAAATATCATTACTACTATCTTTATAATCGGGATTACCCGAACGGCAACGGCACAGAATGGCGGCACGCCGTATCAGAGGACTTGGTGCACTGGACGGACGAAGGCACGGCTATTCCGAAATACACCAACGAAAACGGCGATATATGGTCCGGTTCTGTCGTCATTGATAAACACAACACCGCGGGCTTCGGCAAAAACGCGCTGGTCGCCGTCACAACGCAGCCGACAGCCAAAACAAAAGCCCAGGAACAATATTTATGGTACAGCACGGACAAAGGAAAAACGTTTACTTCCTATAGTGATCAGCCCGTGATGAAAAATCCGGGAACTAAGGATTTCCGGGACCCGAAAGTGATCTGGGATGAACAGGATGACAAATGGGTGATGGCCATGGCCGAAGGCGAAAAAATCGGTTTTTATGAATCACCCGATTTAAAAAATTGGAAATACACGGGCGGTTTTATCACTCAGCAGATCGGCCTCGTCGAATGCCCCGACCTTTATATGATGCGTGCAGATGACGGAACAGCCAAGTGGGTTCTGGGCGCAAGCGCAAACGGCAAACCCGCAGGCAAACCGAATACGTACGCGTATTGGACCGGAAACTTTGACGGGAAGGAATTTTCCGCCGATCAAGAAGAACCGCAATGGCTCGATTACGGCTTTGACTGGTACGGCGGCGTCACATTTGAGGACGGTAATAGCGAAGATCCGCTGACAAAACGCTATGCGCTGGCATGGATGAACAATTGGGATTATCCGAATGAAACACCGACACTAAAAAACGGCTTTAACGGTACGGATTCTATCGTCCGTGAAATCCGCCTTCAGCAGCAGGACGGCGGCACATACAGCCTTGTGTCAGAGCCGGTTGAAGCATTGAACCAATTAACCTCTTCAACTGACAGCATAGAACACAAACAGGTGAACGGTTCAGAGACACTGCCGATCAAAGGTGATACATATCAGCTTGATATGGATATCGCTTGGTCAGATATCAAAAATGCAGGCGTCAGACTCAGAGAATCAGCAGACCAAAGTCGGCATATTGATGTCGGTATTTCGGCAGAAGACGGCTATGCCTATGTGAACAGATCGTTTACAGACCAGCCTGATAAAACCGGTGCATACGCCGAAAGCAAAGCCCCATTTGACGGAAACAAAGGGCGCGTCCATCTGAAAATTCTCGTGGATAAAACAAGTATTGAAGTATTTGCAGACGACGGAAAAACCGTTTTGACAAATGAAGTGTTCCCAAAACACGAAGATCAGGGAATCACGCTCTTTTCTGAAGGCGGCTCCGCTGACTTTCAGCATATTGAGATGAAGCATCTCGGTTCGATTCATTCTTAGACGTCCCTCTTCATTTCTAACCAGCGCCCGGACTGTGGTAAAATGCAAATATGTATACTACGATTCATGAGGTGTTCCATTGGATAATCAAAACAAAGAACCTGTGCTGAAAAGAACCATCATGCGGGACGAAGTGTATCGCACACTCAGAAACTGGATCATAACGGGCAAGCTCAAACCGGAAACAAAGTTAAAGGACAAGGATTTGTCGGAAACATTGGGAATCAGCCGCACCCCGATACGGGAAGCCTTATTGCGGCTGGAAGATGACGGCTTGGTGATAACAAAAGCGAACAGATGGACGCTTGTCGCTCCGATTGAGTTAAAAGAAGCGGAAAACTTGTATTCCATCGTCTGGACGCTTGAAAAACTGGCATTGCAGCAAGCTCTCCCGCATGTGGACGATGCCGTGATTCAGGAATTGAAACAGCTGAATGAAAATCTTCTTCAAACGATGAAAGACGGCGATAAACTGGCCATCCTGGAAGCGGACAATGCATTTCACCATCGCATCATTCTGCTTGCGGACAACGCCGAACTTCACAAATTGCTAGTAAGCCTGAAAGTCAAAATTCAGAGAATGGAAATCCGCTATTTCAGTGAAAACGGCGCTTTAAACAGATCATATAATGAACACTCTGATATCATTCACGCATTAGAACAGCAAGATGCCGCCGCTGCTTTTACAGCGCTTGAAGCGAATTGGAAAAACAGTTTAGAACGGCTGCAGAACATGGCATAGCAAATGAAACAGCCAAATCACTCATATGATTTGGCTGTTTTACGGATATCACAAGACAGCCGCGTTGGCTGTCTTGTTTACTTTTTGTTTATATATAAATACATACCGTAATCCGTCGGCACAGAAGCATACCCCATCTGTCTGAGCATGGCTGTTATATTCCCGCGATGATACGTTCCGTGGTTCACAACATGGAGGATCATATCGGCCGCTGCGGTTTTCATGATGTCACCTGACGGATGCTCTATTTCAAGAGGGAGACTGATATTTTCTTCCTTTTGCAAAAATAATTGATACCGGTCTGATAATTCCGAGAACATATCTTCCAGCTCTTCTATCTCTTTAGACAAGATGTCCTCTTTTTGCTGTTCAGCTGATTTCAGCGTATCCTCCAGACGCTCTCCGGAGAACACATCAAACCACCCCTTATCCGACAGATACACATGAGTCAATACACCGGCTATCGACGGAAAGACACTTTGAATCTCCTTACGATACACATCCTCCGGAAGCTCTTTAAGCCGGGTGAATATTTGCTGATTTGCCCAAAGATGATAATCATACAATTGCAGTGCCAGATGTCCCACATTACCCTCTCCTCTCTCGATATAGAACGTACGTTCCTCATTATACTACACTACATGCGGCTTTGTACCATCTTCTTCATTCGCAGCTGAGAAAATCCGATAAAAGCCGAAATTAATAAGAGGAGGCCTGCGCCAATATAAATAAACCGCACGCCGAATACATCCGAGATAACCCCCGTTCCGATAATGGAAAACATAAAAATGAACTGAACTAAAGCTGATCTCGCCGCTAATATATTGACCCGTGTCTTTTCGGTCGTGATGTTTTGAAGGAATGTTTCCTGCGTGAGATCTCGTAATACACAAGCCGGCCCCATACACAGCACCAGAAAAAGGGCCGTAACGGCGCTTGTGATCAACCCATAAATAAACGTGAACATTCCATATGCCAAGGCTCCCGTCAGCATAAGCGGAATGAGATGATGCTGAAACTTACCGGATAACTTATAGATGATCAGTCCGCCGATCATCGTCCCTGCATAATAGACTCCGTTGACATACCCCCACCAAGCCTCTCCTTTATGAAGGACGTCATGCACATAAGTCAAGGACACAGACCCAATCCATATCATGCCTGCCCACGATTCGATCACATCCATCACAATGAGAACCCTGAGCTGTTTTTGCTGAAATAAATACACCCAGCCGCTTGCCGCATCTGCAAAAAGGGAACGTTCCCTGACTGCTGCCGGCGCACACAAGCGTACTTGAAGAAACAGAATGATGCCCAAAACCGAAGAAACCAATAACATGACAGTGACGATCATTGTATCGCTCTCTCCCAAGAACGCTATGATGACGCCGCCCAGAGACCACCCCGCAAACTGAACGGTCTGATCCGCCGCAGATAATAAACCGTTCGCTTTCGCCCTTCGATCAGGAGGAATGATTTCCCCAATCAGTGCGCTTTTTATCGGAGCAAACCATCCGTTGCAAAAAGAAATGCCTCCGATCAGACAAAACATCAGAAAAAAGAATGCGGATGAACCGGTTTGGATGACAAAAAACAAACAGACTAACAGTGTGATCTGAATCAATTGAGAACCGATTAACAAAGACCGAAGCGTGAACCGGCCGGTGACCAGCGGCAAAACGGCGCTGCCCAATACGCGACATACAATGCTGACGAACGTCATAAGAGAGGCCATCGCCGTCGAACCGGTTTTTGTAAACAAAAACAAGATGACAGCCATCGTATAAAGTGAGAACCCCAAGTTGATAGCGGTCTGGCTGTATAAAATAGCGTAATATGCCCTCTTCATATTCATCTTCTCACTCCCTGATTATGTAAATCATACCATATTTGCTGATCAGCTCTCTTAAAAAACAGAGTTCAGTCCATCTATTAGTCATTATGAGCAGAAAGAAAACTTTCAGCAAAAAAATAAAAAAGGATTGAATGACACATGTTTAAAATCATCAGTGCGATTATCATTGTTACGTTCGTGTGGGGGTATTTGTGAGTGCCCACAAAAATCGGATTCGGTTATATTTCACCGTTTTTGGCTTTTCCATTGATACCCTTCGTTATTATGAAAGATATTTTGAGTCAGATGAAAGAGTAAATGATGTACAGGATTCCGGACAAAAACAAAAGCCGATGCGCGCAAGCATCGGCTGATTTTTGTACTGTCTGCTTAATGAGGAATATTGAATGTTATTTGTTGGCTAATATCCCCAGTTTGTTCGCCTCTCTAATTGCGCCAACTCTTGATTTAACAGAAAGTTTATTAAAAATCATAGTCATATAATATTCTACCGTACTTATCGAATAGTTAAGAATATGAGAAATTTCTTTATTTGTTTTTTCATTATAGATTAATTTTAATATCTGTATTTCTTTAGTCGTTAAATTTTTGTTACTGTTTTTATTCATATGTTTTGATAGTTCTTTGCTGATTACTATTTGATCATTTTGAATTAAATAAAACATCTCGGCTATCCCATCTGCATCCGAAGCGGCAGTCATAAAGCCCTTAACGTCAAGGTTTATCAATTCATCAAAATAGGTTTGGAACAACCCCTTTTTTATTATTACAACAATTTTGGACGTTAAACGATACCTTGTGCTTTGAAGGTGTTTTAAAAAAGCAATACATTCTCTAATATTATGATGCTCTATATTAATTACAATAATTTCAAAATGGAACTCATTTATTATTGAATATTCCTTACTTTTTACATAAAGGGTATTCACTGATTCCATATCATTTTTGGTTTCAAGCATCGATTTCATTCCGTAACCAAACAAAGGATAGACATCGACTAACAAAAGATTTATCTCCATTTACTTTCTCTCCTTAACTAAGCTCCTCTAATTCTCAATCTAAACTCTTTTCTCCTACTGGTAATTTATTCTTTGGTTAAATATAGAATAACGGTATATTCCGAGTCAATATTACAAAAACACTAATTTTAGATAATTTGCAATATTCAATCATGTTATATAAAATAAGATACAGATTAGCAAAGTTTAGATTAGTTGAGACAGGATAGCTGAGGAAAGTAGAAAAATCTTATACTGTTTAACTCAGTTTTCTCCTGTAAATTAAGGAGGAACCATACATGAGTATTCTTAAAGACTTCCCGTTGTTGAAGAATGGAAGTAAGCAATATTTCACCAAAAATGGGTTAGTCATCACTCGGACTCAGAAATTGCTTAATCGTGCAACAGCAGCCGAACATGTTGATACAATTGTAAAAGGTGTTGATACACAAAAAGGCGCTTTATTTTCAAGCGGTTATGAGTATCCGGGCCGCTATTCACGCTGGGACATGGGGTTTGTTAATCCGCCAATTGAGTTGCGGTCGTTCAAGGATTCATTTAAAATACGCGCCTTAAATAACCGAGGGAAATTGCTCTTACAATATATAAACGATCATCTTTCAGATTTTGAAGAAATCTATGACATCTCTGTAGAAAAAAATACCGAATTGAAGGGAAAAATTATTGGTCCACAAGGAATTTTTTCTGAGGAAAACAGAAGTAAACAGCCATCCATTTTTACTTTAATAAAATATATAATGAGTTTGTTTTTTTCCCCGGAGGATTCATTCCTCGGGTTTTATGGAGCGTTTGGCTATGATCTGATTTTTCAATTTGAACCTACAGAATTAAAACATAAACGAAATGAAAATCAAAACGATCTGCTGCTCTATATACCTGACGAAATTTTAATAGTCGATCACAGACTGTCAACAGCATATCAATTGCAATATGAGTTTTCATATAAATCATATGATACAAATTCGCTGGTACGTGATCAGTTATATTTTCAAGATGAACATCCCGCTGTAAAAATCCAGCCGAAAGCGTATATGAAAGGAAAATATGCGGATTTGGTCCGAACTGCCGCACAATCTTTTATAAAGGGTGATTTATTCGAAGTTGTTCCGACGCACTGCTTTTATGAAAAGTATACTGATAATCCGTCAGATGTTTTTCTTAGGCTGCAGCATTTGAATCCGAGCCCTTATGGATTCATCATTAATTTAGGCGGGGAATACTTAGTCGGATCATCCCCCGAAATGTATGTCCGGGTAGAAGGAAGAAGGGTAGAAACCTGCCCGATTTCAGGTACAATAAAGCGTGGCGAGAATGCGTTAGAAGATGCAGAGCAAATCCTTAAGCTGTTGAATTCGAACAAAGATGAATCTGAGCTAACGATGTGTACTGATGTTGACCGGAATGACAAATCGAGAATTTGTGTTCCTGGGACGGTCAAGGTGATTGGCAGAAGACAGCCTGAAATCTATTCACATTTGATTCATACAGTGGATCATATAGAAGGGCAGTTAAAACCGGATTTTGATTCTCTGGATGCCTTTATCACGCATATGTGGGCGGTAACAATTACAGGAGCTCCTAAAAGGTCAGCTGTTAAATGGATTGAACAACATGAGGAGACACCCCGAAAATGGTATGGGGGGGCAGTCGGACATATTTCTTTTAATGGCGATATTAATACCGGTCTTACACTTAGAACAATATATATGCAGGAAAATCAGGCGGAAATCAGAGTTGGTGCCACTTTATTATACGATTCTATTCCAGATGAAGAGGAAAAAGAAACGCAATTAAAAGCACAGGCTCTCAAGAGTGCGATTAGAGGAAATATGAGGAGAGCTGGAGAAGAAAAGTGTCAAGAAAGCAAAGTCCTTTCCTCTAAAAGTATTCTTCTGGTTGACCATGAGGATTCATTTGTTCATACACTGGCGAATTATTTAAGGCAGTTCGGAGCTGATGTGGTCACGATGCGACACAGCTATGCTCGTAAAATCTTAAAAGAAGAGAATTTTGATTTAGTCTTTCTTTCCCCTGGTCCTGGGCTTCCCTCAGAATTTATGATGAATGAAACCATTTATTTATGTATAAGCAAACAAATCCCAATTATCGGTGTCTGTTTAGGACTTCAAGCGCTTGTTGAATACTTTGGGGGATCACTTGGTATTTTAGATGAACCGAGACACGGGAGGAAGCATCTGGTTCACCTGACTGGAAAATCTAAATTATTCAAAGACGTGCCTCACCAATTTGAGGCAGGCCTTTATCATTCCATTTTTGCACAGTCCATATCTGAAGACCTTCGGGTTACAGCGATCTCAGATGAAGGCATTGTGATGGCAGTTGAACATAGGAATCTTCCTATTGCAGCTATTCAATTTCATCCCGAATCGATCATGTCAGCGCGGCATCAGGTTGGCTTAACAATTATTAAAAACATTATTCATTATATGAAATAAATACAGTGAAGGCCTCCCTAAACTGATGGGAGGCTTCCACATGTCAGGTTTTCATCTTTAATTTGATCTTCCTGCCTTCCGAGAAAGTAATCATACTTAGGACAATGAAACAGCCTATCCACTGTATCCATGTTAAGCGCTCCCCCAAGAAAAAGGCGCCAAAGATGATTGTGATGATCGGGCCCATCATTGAAATCAAAGACCCTCTTACTGCCCCAATCCGTTTGATACCTTCCAGCATAAATAAAAAAGGAACGACTGTTGTAAATACAGCGATGATTAAAAAAAGGAAATATACGGGTAGCTGAAACGACCATAACTCTGTCTGATAGCCAAAACCCTTTCTGACGATTAAAAAAAGCACCATGGCAATGCTTGCTAAGGACATCCCATATGCATTCATACGGATACTCCCTACTTTGCGAACAAGCTGACCGGATAAGACCAAATAAAGTCCGTAAACCGCGGACGACAGAAGAACGAGAAAAGCGCCAAATATATTAGCACTCAATTCGTGCAGGTTCCAGCCGCCAATGGAAAAAAAGATTCCTATGCTGACCACAACGACAGAAATGATGTCTGCAACGGTTATTTTCTCCATTTTTCCGAAAAACGAGATAATCATGACAAAAATCGGATAACTCATAACGAGCATCCTTTCTACAATAGCTGAAACATAATGCAGCCCGATAAAGTCCAACAGCGGAGATAGAAAAAAAACGAGCAGACCCGTGATTCCTGCTCTGACTATATCAGCCTTTGCCGGTTTTTCAGATAATTTTGCACGATACATAAGAAAAATGATGCAAAAAAGAGGGGTTGCAATCAATTGTCTGAAAAATAGCGTTGACTCCGGGGTGGCTCCGAATGTGTAAGCCCACTTAATAAAGATCGACTTTGAGGCAAAACACAGCGTACCAACAATCATAAACAACATTCCGGCGAGAAACGGATGATTTAGTTTGGGCGGAGTATTCACTTCGATTTTGCTCATAGATTCACACCTTTCCTTAGTATGAAAGAAATGAAACACCCAGGCTCATAGCGCAAGGTGCTCATGGTTATTTTTTTATCATACATTTAATTTAATATATTATTTAATTCGATTCTGTAAGCAGTTTCCCTTTTTGTTTTATATACCATAATGCATTTCTATCAATAATTTTAGAAATACTGGAGTCTGAAGCGGAAACAGCATTTTTTAACAGTTCATCAATAATGCTAAATGAAAAATACTTTCCTTTCTCATTTTCAAAGTTTTTTTGTAAATAATAGGTTCCTGAAACAGTGTAACCGCCTATTTTGACTTTCTTGCACTTTGCAAAAAAATCATCAATATTAAAAAGAATGTCTACAACTTTCTCTCTCATAGAAGGATGACTACTTAGTGCTTTTTTTACTTTTTCAGCGGTTAGAAAATCTATGATTTTATATTTATCTTTCAAAAACAAAGATGTAAATGTGATTAAATGGAAATTCTCGATAGGTTTTACAATAACTGTATTTGTCCCTTCGTAAATATCAATAAGCGTATGTAAGTTCATTTCTGTGATGTTTCCGATTAAAATTTTTTGACCCGTGTCCAAGCGTGCTGGTGTATTTTCTAAATACATATAAGCATTTTTGGTTTCTGTATTTTGTGAAAACGAGGTAATTGTGGTGTCTGCACCGACTTTCTCTAATACTCTTTTTGTTACTTCGACCTCACCTTCAATTCTTCCCAAAGTTAAAATAGAGTCAGTTCCTGCTTGACTGAAACTCAAAGTAATATTAGAAATTAATTCAATGGTCTGCAGGTAATCTAATTGACCGGAACTGTGTTTAATCCCCCATGTTCCGTCCTCATTTAATCCAATACTGAATGGGTCCACTGTGATATGGAGAGTCCCCTTAGGATAACGTGCTCGTATTGTCTTAAACGCATCCACATGGTCCTTTAAGACATCATATATATCCCAGCGGTTATCAGAGGGCTTTCCGACAAGACGGAGAGTTATCGAATAAATCCCATGAGATCTTAACTCTTTTATAAATTCAATTGAATTTTCAACAGAACGATAAGGATAATCATCCATATTTTTCATATCCCTGGTGGTGTCGCCCTGTAAATAAACATCAACATCAATCGGTTGTGATAATTTATCCGCACTTACCTCAACCTCAAAATCTTGAGTCAATCTTCTGGATGTTCTCCTTTGATCCCATTTACCAAATTCCGAGTGTTCAAATAATTCTATCATGGTTAAAGCACCCTCTCTACGTATTTGATAAAACAAATTATAGAATTATTCGAAAAAAAAATAACCGATGAATGATATAAATTTTATTAGTGCAATTCCTTTTTGGGTATAAGGTATTCCCTAAGAGCATTTAGTCAGTGGCATTATTGTTTTCAGGTAAATCAGCAAATACTCATGCTGCTTAAAGAGCTTCCGGGCTTCAATGAAATAAAGAAATCAGTTCCAATGCGATTCATGGGAACAGCTTGAATATTTCCAAACGCTCGCACAAACTGAGCATGTCACAAAAGCCGCAAAGCTATTGTCCATCTCACAACCCGCACTCTCCCGCTCAATTCAAAAATACGCATCAGCTGGCCAAAATGCCAGCGCGTGATCAGCATCGCTTGGATAGAAGGCAGATTTTTATCTCCTGTTGCTGAAACGTTCAAACAGCATGTGATTGAACATTTCGGCTGAACAATGCCGTCCTGACGAAAAAAAGCCGATGCGCGCAGGCATCGGCTTTCAAATTAACCTATCATCTCAAGAACAAGCGACACAAAAGCTTCAGCGGCCGGAAGCTGCCATTTTTTCTTTTTGACCAGCATATGAGAATAAAGCCGCTCGAACGGCTCAGACTGCTGAAGAATTTTCAGCTTCCCCGCTTTTACCTCTTCTTTTACCGTAATATAAGGTAAAACGGAGAAACCGAGTCCGCTCATCACCGTCTGCTTAATTGCTTCTATACTCCACAATTCCATTGTTTGTAAATGACTGATATCATGCTTGACGAGAAATCGTTCAAACATAGTCCGATAGCTGCATCCTTCTTCATTTGTAATAAAAAAGTGCTTGCCGCTTTGTTGATAGTCGTCAAAATGTTCCGGTGCGTCACTGCCCGCCACGAGGACGATGCGTTCCTCCAATAAAGAATGATGTATGCATTTTTCCATTTGTATCTCCGGATACACCATAAATGCGATATCCACGCGGCCGCTTACTAATTCCACCTGATTCTGCCCGCATGTTCCGTTGCTCAATATGATATTGACGTTCGGATACTTCATGGAATATTCTCTGATAATCGGCCCCAGTCTGGAAATGGTCAAAGACTCCGGCGCCGCAATTTTTAAAACGCCCTTCACCTCGTGAATGCTTTGCATATTTTTGATCTTGTCATGGGCGGAAAGTAAATCCTCGGCTAACGGTATCAGCTCTCTCCCTAAAGGCGTCAGTTTCAGACGCCTTTTTTCGTACGTAAATAATGCGCCGCCGATCTCCTGTTCAAGCGCCTGAATATGAGTCGTAATCGTCGACTGCGTATATCCCAGCTTCGCCGCGGCCCCTGTATAGCTTCCCTTATCTACAATGGCCTGAAATGTAATAAGATGTCTGATCTCCATATGAATTCACCTCTAAGATGTATCGAAAAAATCAATAATGCGATTTTATTTTTCAATTTTATTTATAACTATTCTTATCATACAATAAAAAACGGTTCCATCACATTAGCAAATGAAGGTGATTTAATGAGTATCATAGCTTTTCTTTCTTATGTCCTAATGACATCTATTACACCCGGACCGAGCAATATTTTAATGATGAATGAAGCGCGCAGAGCCGGCTTTATCGGTTCATGGCGTTTTAACGGCGGCATCCTGACGGGATTTGCAGTGCTCGGCATTCTCAGCGGTCTGTTTACCATTAGTGTTTATCATTGGATTCCCGTCGTGGAACCTTACTTTAAAATTGCCGGAGCCGTCTATTTGCTCTATTTGGCTTGGCAGATCTCGCTGCCCAAAACATCAAAAGGCGATTCTGAAAAAACCCGCTCGTCTTTTCTATCGGGATTTCTGTTTCAAATGATCAATATAAAGAGTATTTTATTCTTTTTAACCTTAATGAGCGCTTTTATATTGCCATTTCAGCACACGTATCCATTGATTGCGTTCTGGCTCGCGTCGGCTGTTCTCCTGGGCTGGGCGGCTTTACTGCTGTGGTCGGCGTTCGGCTCTGTTTTTAAACATCTCTTTGAGAAACACGATAAAGCGTTTCGCATCGTGATGTGTCTGCTGCTCATCTATTCTGCGGTAAGCATTTATCTGTAATTCAAAAAAGATCCGCCTAAGGAATGGTTTTCAAAACAGAATAAAAAAAGAGGGCTTCCTTTCCGGAAGCCCTCTTTCCGTCTGCTACGCCAATAAAAGAAAAATAAGCGCTAAAACAGCCGGAAGTCCTTGTTTTACGACAATTGATTTGTTTGAAGTAAAGCCTCCGAAAATGGCCGCGATGACCACGCAGATGACGAAAAACATTTGAATCATATGGCCAATCGGATCAGCTCCGAGGATCAGCCCCCAAATGAGGCCGGCAGCCAGAAATCCATTATACAGACCCTGATTTGCAAACATGACCGCTACATTCCGATCACCTTCTAAATGCTTCGGCAATTTGAAGGACCGCTTAGCTGCCTTCGAATTGATAAAAAACATTTCAAGTATCATGATAAATACATGTTCTAAAGCTACAATTCCGACGAAAACAGCTGCAATAATCTCCACTGTCCCTCTCCCCTCAGCTTCACTTCAACCTTATTTCCATTGTGCGATTGTTTCGATAGGAAGACGGTAGGAAGCATATCCTTCGTCTGCCGCTTTTCCGATTGATAACAGCATGACCGGTACATAACGCTCTTTATCCATTCCGAAAACCTCGGCAATCTTTTCTTTATCGTAGCCGCCGATCGGGTTTGTGTCATAGCCGTGCGCGCGTGCCGTAAGCATCAGCTGCATGGAAACGAGTCCTCCGTCAATCAGAATCGTTTCACGGTTCACTTGCTCCGGCAGTTTTTCAAAATGCGCCGTCAACGCAGCGATTTGTCTGTCTTTTACTTCCTGCGGCATGTAGCCCAGTTCGACCGCTTTTGAATAAATTTCTTCTAAATAGTCATCACTGTTCATATCTGCGAAAACCGCGATCACCGCAGATGATGTGCTGACTTGTGTTTGGTTAAAGCTGGCAAGCGGCGCGAGTTTTTCTTTTCCTTCAGGGCTGTCAATGACGAGAAAACGCCACGGCTGCGCGTTGACTGAAGACGGTGCTGTCGTTGCTTCTTCCAGGATTTGAGTCATTTCTTCTTTGCTGATTTTCACGGCCGGATCGTAGTTCCGAATGGAACGGCGTCCTTTCATAATGTCCATAAAATCGTTTGTTTTCAGTTCTGTTTTCATGTGTAAAACACTCCTATGCTTTCATATTTTCTATATTATTCTGCATCTGTGACAATACGTTTTTTAACATACTGCGTTCTTCCTCGCTGACACCGGCAAGCATTTCCTTTATGAAACGCTCCTTCTCCTTTTTGGAAGCCTCGATTCTCTCCCGCCCCTGTTCAGTAAGCCGGACAAGTATAATTCGGTTGTCCTCGGGCTTCCGCCTTCTTGTGACCATTTCTTTGGCTTCAAGCTGTTTCAAGTGTCTTGTCACGGCTGCGCCATCAATATTCACCTTTTTCTGAAGATCGCTTTGGCTGATCTCGTCGACGTAAAAAAGCACGGCGAGAAGCTCAAGGCGGGATTGGCTGATTCCGGTGCACGCTTCAAACTTCGTGCCGATCACTTTATGCAGTGATTGGAGCTGATATAAAATCTCGCCTTCCTCTGAACAACATGCTGTCAAAACCCATCCCCACTTTCTTTTGCGCAATTAAATGACTAGTCAATGTTTGATATATCAATAATATACAGCCGTCATTCTATTTTTGCAAGTTTTTTCTCCTTTTTTAAAAAAAGCTGCCGATTAACGGCAGCTCGCTTCTTAATGATTATGTACTTTTCTGAAATTACTGCCTTTTACTTCTGCGACATCATATACCGTCACAAAGGCTTGTTTATCAATGTCATTAATAATTTCTTTCAGTTTGGTTTCTTCCAAACGGTTGATGACACATGTGATTTCTTGGAATTTTTCATGAGAAAAACCGCCGTATGCTTCTTTATAAGTAGCGCTCCGGCCCAATTCTTCACGAATGGTCTCTACCATTAATGCAGGCTCATTGGTGATAATCTGAAAAGTTTTAGAACCGCTTAAGCCTTCCTCAACCACATGGATCACCTTAGATGCAATGTAGTAAGCAATGACGGAAAGCAATGCGCCTTGCAGCCCGAATACAAAAGAAACAAAAATAAACACAAACATGTTTAAAAATAAAATGAGGTCGCTCGTGCCAAACGGCAATTTCCGTGACAGAAGCACAGCCAGCATATCAATTCCATCTAAGGCGCCGCCGTTGCGCAATGCCAATCCCATTCCCAAGCCGAGAATAATCCCGCCGACAACGGTGATTAACAGGGTATCTCCCTCAATGATAGCCGGTGTGTGGTGGAAAAAACTCGTGCCCGCGGCAAGTGAGACAATACCGATAATTGATAGAAACGCAAAACCTTTCCCGATTTGCTTATATCCTAACCAGACAAACGGTATATTGATCACCGCAATTAAGATCCCAAGAGGCAAATGAAACAGCTGTGAACCGACAATGCTGAGTCCGGTCACACCGCCGTCAGATACACTATTCGGAATCAATACGGTTTCCAGTCCATACGCGGCAATAATTCCGCCGATGATGACCATGATGGCCCGTACGATTGATTTCGCTCTGAATTTCTTACGTCTTTGTTTTTCGATTGTACTCATATCATTCCCCGCTTCAATTATTTTTTCTTATTTAAATATACCATAATTGATACTTTTCGTTAAAAATAAGCCTATCGGCTATGTTGAAGCAGGAACCGAGGAAGGAGATGTCACAGATAACGTATCCATTTATGACTTTAATCATTCACAACGCAATCATTCACTAAAAGGAATTAATGACCATTAATAATCTCTTTTATTCCCCTTCTTCACAAATTCCCAATCATGTTCTATATTTTTTCTCACCCGCTGAAGAAGGCTGAAAATGGTTTCTTTTTCCTCAGATGTAAAGCCGGACAGGGCTACCTCCGCAGAATGCTCTCCTTCTCTTTGCAATAACGGATAAACCTTTCTCCCTTTTTCAGTCGGAAACAGTTTTTTTATTTTTTTATTTTGATCATCAGGACGCTTTTCAATAAACCCTTGTATTTCCAATTTTTTGATTGCTCTCGCCGCTGTTGTTCGGTCGACTTTAATCATTTCCGCCACTTTTTCCTGTATCACTCCCGGGTTTTCACATATACGCACAAGATAGAGATACTGCCCTTTTGTTAAGTCTAATTCCTTGAATTCAATATTGCTGATGGAATCCAGTGCCCGTGCGATCATGCCGATTTCCCGCAAAATATCAGTCATATCTTTTCAAACCCTTCATGTTTTTGTTGCATATGCAATATAATTGTTTTATCGTTACTTCTATAAGACCACAAGCAAGCCGTGCAGTCCAGACTAATATGTGAAAAGGATTGATTGATCATGAGGATAAAAAGAATAACAACGGAAATTGGTTTGCAAGCAGCGCTTGAGATTAGAAAAGCAGTATTCATTGAGGAACAGCAAGTACCTGAAGCCGATGAATTTGATCAGTTCGATACGCTTGGGGATCAGTGCGGGCATGTCTTGGTTTATCATGAAAATCAGCCTGCCGGCACAGGACGCGTCCGCATTGTAAACCATACAGGCAAGCTCGAACGAATCTGCATCCTGAAGCCTTACCGCAAATACGGGTTGGGCAAAGTCATCATACGCGAATTAGAAAACATGGTAAAAGAAAAAGGCATCACCCAATGTAAACTGCATGGACAAACACATGCGGAAGGCTTTTATCACAAACTGGGCTATCAGACAGATTCACCGGAATTTATGGAAGACGGCATCCCGCATGTCTTGATGACAAAAGAGCTGTGAGCTGTCACTGAATGAGCAGCCAAACGGCTGTATGAATTATTTACCGAAAGCCTTGTATAAAGGCTTTTTTTCATATTCTGAAACTCACAACTAAAAGGTATGTGTGCTCAGCCGATGCTTGTCACAAATGACCGCCACAAAAAAATCAAAGCTGGAATAAAACTACCAATTTAAGCTTTTAATCTATTAAAAATTAACAGTTAAAGAGATTGTAAAAAGGGAAGAAAATCTCAAATTATACAAGAAAGACTGATTCTCTCTAATATGGACTGCTGACGCGTTACATTTTTTCTATCTTCACATATCTTTAATACTACGTACGTTATAAATAGATTCCAGGAGGAGATATGAAGTGGAAGAAACGAGTATGGAGCCATCACGGCTCTGCAAAGAATTTGCTAGAATTCTTAATTCAACGCCCAGTGTCGTAAATGGCGTATGTACGGCGACAAGATTTCGAAGCAACATTCATCCGGTGGTACTCGGAAGAAGAGCCGAGGCATTTCCTTTTATTCCTCAGGCCTTTTCATTTGAAAGCATGGATCGGGAAGGCAGAGCTTTATGTTTAGGTGAGACTGTTTTACTGCAAGAAGAAGTGAACCCGTTAATGAGTGAGCTGCGCAAATTCGGTATCATCGTAACTGCCGTTCATAACCATTGGCTGTTTGATAAACCGCGTCTGATGTTTATGCATTTTGAATCAATTGATAAACCTCTCACTTTTGCAAGAAAAGTGAGAGAGGCCCTGAGGGTTTTAACTACTAAAACTGTGCGTGCGGTACCAAAAACTGACGGGGAAATGATTGAACGGCATGGTCTTTGTGACGAGTTCAACGATATTCTAGGCGGAACCATGCATACGTTTGAAAATGGAATTTGTACAGTAATGAGATCACGAACGAATATAAAACCTGTAGTGCTTGGACGGCCCGGAAAATCATTTTTGCTCATTCCGCAAATGTTTTCATTTGAATCAATGACAAAAGACGGCCGTGCTCTTTGCAGCGGAGAAACTGTCATTCTGCAAAAAGAAATCAATCCATTTATCAGCGTTCTTCGGAAACATGATCTGATTGTAACGTCACTTCACAATCACTGGCTGTTTGATAAACCGAGACTGATGTATATTCATTTCGAATCGATTGATAAACCTGTCAACTTCGCCTTAAAAGTGAGAGATGCTTTAAAAGTGCTTACTGATAAAGAGGTCAAAGCTTAGCATGTTTCGAAGTATTAAAAAGCGATTAATATAATCGCTTTTACATATGATCAACCGAAAACAAAAAAGAGACCATATATAGGCCTGGCACAGACTTTTTTATGATAAGCGAGACTATTAAAAAACAGCCTTATAGGCTGTCGTTTTGTGTATATTCTATTGATGAGTTTATACTAATTCAACCCGCATTCCATACAAGCTCTTTATTTCTCAATGGTTTTCTACATGTCGTTGTGCAAACACCTTCTTAGCCACTGAAAGAGCATTAAGTACACGCGGGAATCCTGTATAAGGAACCAATTGGGTGATACTCTCTACAATCTCAGTCGGTGTTAATCCGGATGTAAGCCCTGTATTGATATGAAGTTCAAGCTGCGGCTCGGTTCCTTGCGTTACAAGGGATGAAATGGTAACAAGCGCACGTTGTTGATTGGTTAATCCCGGTCGTGAATATATATCTCCATAAGCAAATTCTATCATGTACTTACTTACATCTGGGGCGATATCTTTCAAGTCTTCAGAAATCTTTAAATGCGTAGAGATTTTATCATCGCTTGTTAAAGTGTACTCCATTAATTTGTCTAAACCTTGTTGGTAACGGCTTTGATCCATTTGAATTTCCTCCTGAAAAGTACTTATTTTCTGACATAAGATAATATATCGCAGCCCTCTCTAACCGTAAAATACATAAAAACTATAAAAACCATTCATTTTTTTCATGAGTTATCTTGATCTGCGTAATTACTCTTACAAAAAAATGAAATATACCGGATAAATTCGCGTACTGCGTGTGAAACATATTTACCTTTTTTTAAAATAATCGCCACTTTCCAAGGAATTGATGGATTGACAATGGAAATTGCCTTAACTAAACTTTGATCAGTCTTTTTCACTATAGACTGAGGGAAAATGGAGATACCTAGTTCTTCTCCAATCATTTCGCTGATAAAATCCCATTGAGAACTTTCATAAACGATATTTGGACGAAAACCGGCTCTAATACACTCTTGAATAATCCGATCGTGAAGAGAAAAGTCTTCACTAAACAGGATGAAAGGTTCATTTTTCAAGTCTTGCATTTCCACAATCTCTTTATGAACAAGCGGGTGAGCGGAATGAACGAAGAGCATCAGTTCTTCATTAAGCAATGGAATGATATCAAACTGCTCTTCGTCCACTGGTTCAATAACCACGCCAAGATCCAGTACCCCATCTTCAACCTCCTGTTTCACCTTGTTTCCCCCATGTTCTATCAGCTTGATGTTCACATCAGGATACAATTGTTTAAATCCTCTAATGATTTTAGGAAAAAACAAGACACCGATAAGCGGCGGTATTCCAATTTTCACTTTTCCTTTTTTTAAATGTAAAAGATCGTATAAGTTCGTCGACAAGTCATCTATTGACTTCATAATCATTTGGCCTTGCTCAAATACAATTTCGCCTGCATCTGTCAAAGCGATTTGTCTGGCTGATCGATCAATGAGCTCAACCTTTAATTCCTCTTCCAAACTTTTCACCATCTTACTTAAGGCAGGCTGTGACAAATGCAAATTTTCTGATGCCTTAGTAAAACTGTTGGATTTAGCAACTTCAAGAAAGTAAGTGATTTGGCGTATATCCATCGTATGATCTCCATTCCATAAGTTTAACGAATACATTATATTCTTTTTATTCATTTTACTTATACAACTGCTGGGTGTAAACTTTTAGGAGACCAAAATGAATCCTGGAGGGGTTACTATGAGTAAATTATTGGAAAGTAAAGTTGCTCTTGTTACAGGCGCGGCGAGTGGAATTGGTTTAGAAATTGCACGTGAATTCGCTAAAGAAGGCGCAAAAGTTGTGATTTCCGATTTGAACGAAAAAGCCGTGCAACATGCAGCTGAGGAACTTACGGAACAAGGATACGAAGTCCTCTCTGCGGTTTGTGATGTAACAAACGAAGAACAAGTAGAAAAAAGTGTCTCTAAGACACTTGAAACCTTTGGACGATTGGATATTCTGGTAAACAATGCGGGGATTCAGCATGTGTCGGATATAGAAAACTTCCCGACTGATAAGTTTGAATTTATGCTGAAATTAATGCTTACTGCTCCTTTTAGTGCGACAAAAAGAGTATTCCCTTTGATGAAAAAACAAAAATTTGGCCGCATCATCAATATGGCTTCCATAAATGGTTTAATTGGTTTTGCAGGGAAAGCGGCTTATTGCAGCGCCAAACACGGTCTGATCGGTTTAACTAAAGTATCAGCATTGGAAGGAGCGGAATACGGAATTACCGTCAACGCCTTGTGTCCGGGATATATCGACACTCCATTGGTGCAAAACCAGTTAAACGATATTGCAGAGACTAGAGGCATTTCTAAAGAAAAGGTGTTTGAAGAAGTCATTTACCCCTTGGTTCCTCAAAAACGTTTGTTAGCCGTGCAAGAAATCGCTGATTACGCAGTATTCCTCGCCAGTGACAAAGCGAAAGGCGTTACAGGGCAGGCAGTCGTAATGGATGGCGGTTATACGGCCCAATGATCTGAATTTCATCTGCAGGAGTCATAGCGCTTTGGATTAAATGATTTACTCTTCAAGAACCAAGCCGCTGTTCTTCTAGGAGAGACATAGCCATACAGATTGAAGTTTGAATAAAAACAAGGAGAGCAGAAATTAACATTTTTTTGACATTCGGCATCTTAACTTAAGAAAAGCCGCTTTGTTGGCGGCTTTTTTACTGGTTTTCATGAGGGGAAAAGAAGCATTTGAAAAAGCGAAACGCGAAAACAAGCAGATTCTTGTCATTGATAGCATGTCCCTGTCTTTTAGTAATCATTATATTTATCTGCTTGCCAATTCCTTAATCATCAAACCCAATTCATAAATTCCCTTTTGAAGGTCTTCAAGAGATGCATAAGCATATGATAAGCGAATATAATTCCCTTTTTCTTGAGCATAGATACTGCCGAGATTGAGAAGTATCCCTTTTGTCAAAGCTTTTGTATAAAGTAATTTCATAGATAGTGAAGGCAATATTTTTACCCAGACAAAGAATCCTCCCTTCGGCATATTCCATGCAGCGACATTCTTCAAATTGGTTTCTAAGAGACTCATGACCAATTGCCTTCTCACCTTTAATTGACTTCTCACCTGTTCTAGATGTTGCTGGTATTCACCGGATGTAAACCACTCTGCCGCTACTCTCTGAGATAACGAACTGGAGCCGTAATCTGTTTGCATTTTTATGTCGGATAAACGTTCAATCACTGGTTCTGGACCGACGATCCATCCAATCCTCAAGCCCGGACTTAACGTTTTCGATAAACTGCCTATGTAAAGCACATGCCCATTTTTATCTATTGTTTTAATAGGATCTGGAGGAATCTCATCTATCCATAACTCACGATAAATGTCATCTTCAATAATGGGAAGCTGTGCATTCTCACTTGCCGCAAGGATTTCTTCTCGTCTCTTTTTTGACATTAAAATACCTGTCGGATTATGAAAACAAGGATTTGTATATAAGATAGCCCTCCCCCGTTCCCCCCTTGCCATGTGGATGTGTTCCGGCAAAAGTCCATTATTATCCATAGGAACTCCAGTCAGCTTCATACCGGCTGATTGAAATACGTGTAATGAATAAAGATAGGAAGGCTGATCGAGAAATACGGTCGATCCCCTTTGTAAAAGCCCCATTGATATAAGCTGCAAGGCTTGCAGTGCGCCCGAAACAATAAGAATGGAAGAAGGAGACGCTTGAATGCCGATTGTTCTTAAATAGCCGCTTAATGCCTCTCTCAAAGGCAAATAGCCTTTTGGTTCCTCATACCCGAATGCCTCTATGTTTTGAGATACCTTTCCCATGATCTCTTTCATAACAGCTAAAGGAAAAATCTCATGTGAAAGTTCTCCTTTACTGAGCTGTATAAGATCAGAATTCGATTCTGATTTATTGATCTCTTGAACGATTTTTTGGCTTGGCTGCTGGATTCCGGAGGTTACATACTGATCCCAATCGGGAGCGGAATTCTTAGCCAAAAGTGTCCATGTATTGTTCGTAACAACTGTCCCTTTGCCCATTCTGCCTTCGATTAATCCATCCGCCGTCAATTCCTCTAAAGCTGTAATGACTGTGCTCCTGTTCACCTCAAAGTGTTTAGCAAGCGTGCGCTGGCTTGGAATCTTACTTCCAATCGGCCATTCTCCATTTCCTATTTTCTCTTTTATAAATTGAATGATTTGTATGTACTTAGGAAGCTTTTTCATCTTTTTTTCTTCTGGAGCGCTCATAAAAAGGATCCTCCTTAAAAGTGGTTGGGTCAAAATCTATTTAACTGGTTGAAGTCATATCATCAAATCTTTATTAATATAGAAACACATTAAATAACTGGTTGGTTTTTGTAAAGAGGAGTGAGAAAGATGCAAAAGAAAACAGTTCGAATCGGCATATCTTACAGTCTGATGATTGGGTTGTGGGCATCAGCTTTCCCGGGAATTCGCGCGGGTTTGGAGAGTTACACGCCGGAACACCTCGCTTTGTTTCGCTTGTTGATTGGGTCAATGGTGCTGGTGGTTTTTGCTGTTTTGACTCATATGCGTTTACCTGACATGAAGGATATTCCTGCTATTTTATCGTTAGGATTTTTAGGTTTTGCACTATATCACATTTTGCTGAATATCGGAGAAAAAACAGTCAGCGCAGGGACAGCAAGCTTACTCGTGACCATGACACCTATTTTTTCTGCAATGTTATCCCGTCTGTTTTTTGGTGAACATTTTGGGCTTTATAAATGGATTGGCTCTATCATAAGTTTATTGGGTGTGTCGATCATTTCATTTGGGGCAGGAAACTATACAAATTCAGTGAACGGCATTTTGTTAATCCTGCTGGCAGCTTTTTCGGAGAGTATTTATTTCGTTTTTCAAGCTCGCTATATAAAAAAATATGGATTTATTCCATTCGTTACATTCACTATTTGGGGCGGGACAGTACCTATGCTTGTATTTCTGCCTGGCTTAGGGGAAGAGTTTTTGAACGCTTCAATGAACTCAACATTGTCTATCGTTTACTTAGGTTTATTACCAACGGTTGTGCCTTACTTTGCACTTGCTTATGTAACTTCACTCGTCGGTGCTTCAGAAGCAGCCATTTCACTTTATTTAACACCCGCTATAGCCTTGGTCATTTCTTGGGTGTGGTTAGGTGAAGTACCTGCGTTTATTGCACTGACAGGCGGGATGGTTACAGTCGCCGGAGTGTGTTTCACCTATCTAACAGTAAATAAAACGATAAAGATTTTAAATCCTTACTTCTTATCTAAAAAGCAATAAGGTAGATGAAGTTTAACCCTGAAAATAGAGTCATAAGCAGTTCTCCTTTTTAATGACTTGGGTTTGGTTCACAAAGTTGAGTGTATGAATTTTTTTAGAGGATTGTGGTATGTTAAACATACAAATATTAATAGAAAGCAGGTGAGCCCATGCCAAACAATAGCAAACCCAACAGTTTAATCACGGAGAAGTCCCCCTATCTGCTCCAACACGCCCACAACCCCGTAAACTGGCATCCTTTGGGAGAAGAAGCCTTCGAAAAAGCGAAACGCGAAAACAAGCCGGTTCTTATCAGCATTGGCTATTCGACGTGTCACTGGTGCCACGTAATGGCTCACGAGTCCTTTGAGGACGAAGAGATCGCCGATATGTTAAACGATAAATTCATAGCCATCAAGGTTGATCGTGAGGAGCGGCCTGATGTGGATTCCGTGTATATGAGAATCTGCCAGCTGATGACGGGGCAGGGCGGGTGGCCGCTGAACGTGTTCGTCACACCAGATCAGAAGCCGTTTTATGCGGGGACGTATTTTCCGAAGACGAGCAAATATAACCGTCCGGGCTTTATCGATGTGCTTGAACATCTGTCCGAAACGTTTGCGAATGACCGGCAGCATGTCGAGGATATCGCCGAAAACGCCGCCGCTCATCTTGAAGTCAAGGTTCACCCGGCTGAGGGCATGCTTGGCGAACAGGCGGTTCATGACACGTATCGCCAGCTGGCCGGCGGGTTTGATACGGTGTACGGCGGGTTCGGCCAGGCTCCGAAATTTCCGATGCCGCATATGCTCATGTTTCTGCTTCGCTACTACAGCTATACGGGCAAGGAACAGGCTTTGGCCGGCGTAACCAAGACACTCGACGGCATGGCGAACGGCGGAATTTTTGACCACATCGGGTTCGGATTCGCCCGCTACTCGACTGATAATGAATGGCTGGTGCCGCATTTTGAGAAAATGCTGTATGACAACGCCCTTCTCCTGACCGCATATACGGAAGCCTATCAAGTCACGGGTAATGAGCGCTACAAACAGATTGCGATGCAGATCGTAACGTTTATTCAGCGGGAAATGATGCATGAAGACGGCAGCTTTTTCTCAGCTTTAGACGCTGATACCGAAGGCCGTGAGGGGAAATATTACATATGGTCCAAAAAAGAAATCATGAATCTTCTCGGTGATGAACTCGGCCCGCTTTACTGCAAGGTGTATAACATCACAGATCAAGGCAATTTTGAAGGCGAAAACATCCCGCACCTCATTTTCACGCGGCGTGAGGCCATCCTCGAAGAGACCGGCCTCACCGGACATGAGCTGGCCGAACGTCTTGAAGAGGCAAGAACAAAATTGCTGGAGGCCCGTGAAAACAGAAGCTATCCGCATACAGATGACAAAGTGCTGACCTCATGGAACGCGCTCATGATTGCCGGGCTGGCAAAAGCCGCAAAGGTATTTCACGAGCCTGACTTTCTCAGCATGGCGGAAACAGCCATCCGCTTTCTCGAACGGCACCTCATGCCGGACGCGCGCGTCATGGTCCGCTATCGCGAGGGCGAAGTGAAAAACAAAGGGTTTATCGATGATTACGCTTTTCTCATCTGGGCTTACCTTGAACTGTATGAAGCGGGTTTTCATCCGTCTTATCTGCAGAAAGCGAAAACGCTATGTACAAGCATGCTGGAGCTGTTCTGGGACGAACGGCACGGAGGTTTCTTCTTTACGGGGAATGATGCCGAGACCCTTCTTGTCAGGGAAAAAGAGGTTTATGACGGGGCCGTGCCTTCCGGAAACAGCGCGGCTGCCGTACAGCTGCTTCGTCTCGGCCGCCTGACGGGTGATATATCACTGATTGAAAAAGCCGAAGCGATGTTTTCCGTGTTCAAACGGGAAATAGAGGCCTATCCGAGCAGCAACGCTTTCTTCATGCAAAGCGTACTGGCACATACAATGCCCCAAAAAGAAATCGTTGTTTTCGGAAGGAAAGATGACCCGGACAGAAAACGTTTCATTGAGGCGCTTCAGGAGCATTTCACTCCCGCCTATACGATTCTCGCCGCAGAACATCCGGAAGAGCTTGCCGGCATTTCTGACTTTGCCGCGGGTTATCGAATGATCGATGGGAGGACAACGGTCTACATTTGCGAGAATTTCGCCTGCCGGAGGCCGACGACGGATATTGATGAAGCGATGAACACCTTACAAATCAGCAGCAGAGCCTAGGCGGCCTGCTGCTTTTCTTTTTTCACAAAACGGAATGCGAGCCATGCGAAGATGATATTGATCACCAGAGTCGATATGCAATCATATATTTCATAGCCGCCGGCTGCTGTTGTAAATATCGACGGAATGCCGCCGTACACCGAATGATCCTCTGTGAGAAAGATAAATAAAAACATATTATTGGCAGCGTGACCGCCAAGGGACATCTCCAGACTGCCCGTTTTAATCGTGATAAAGGTCCAGATCATGCCGATGGTGACATATCCGATTCCCGCCCAGAGAGCTCCATTTTCCATCTCCGGATTCCCGAAATGAAGTGCGCCGAATAATCCGCCGATAATGACTGTCAGAACCACCGCATTTGCCGTCAATTTTCCGGCGAACTGAAGCAGAAAACCGCGAAAGAGAAATTCCTCCGCAGAGGTTTGAATCGGCACCAACAAGACGGCCGCCGCTAACAGCAGCAGAAAACGTGAAGCATGGAATTCCTGAAGCATGAAACGATCCGGATGAATTGTAAAATCAATCAGCCCCGCGACAAACATCAGCACAACATATGTGCCGAATCCAAAGAAAATCCTCTTCCAGTTCAGCGACTGATTTGGTGTGATGATGGATAAAAACCGCCGTTTCATAATGAAACGAACCGCTATCCAAATGCCCGGAATCGCTATGAAATAGACGATATGCTGTAAATAAATATCCGCCAGCGGGTCACTTAATGCCCCCTCATCCCAATTTATCGTCAGTGAAGGATTGAAAGCGGACGTGAGAAACATATAAAACACGGTCAGTATGCTTCCGAAAAAGAACAAACCCACAATGACCAACAGAGAAAGGAGATATCTCGATACACTATTTTTTCCCTCTGCGGGCCGTACAAACGTATTCATATTTATGCATCAACTTCCTTTCCTTCAACATTTTACAATATAAACAGAAACAGATATAGGAAATGTTATATATTTTAAGAAGAAAGCGCTATGCCGTTTCCTTTGGCTCTGGTTATTTACACTCTGTTTTTGCCAAAAAAAGACCTTTATAATGTATTCGTCAGATAAATTCACAGTATTTTCTGATTACAATTGCAAAGTCAGGGGGTTGTTTATGAAACATCAGACATTCTCAAATGTAGCGAACCGATTAGACCGTCTCCCCATTTCACGTGTGCATTATCAAGTATTAACCGCTCTCGGAATCATCTATTTTTTTGATCTCGCTGATCTGTTTACGCTCAGCAACGTGGCTCCGGCGCTGATTGAGCATTGGGGCGTGAAGCTGTCCACCATTGCCGACATCACGGCCGCATCATTCCTGGGCATGTTTTTAGGCGCGTCCATCGGCGGAAGGCTGTCCGATCGGATCGGCAGGAAAAAAGCGCTGAATTGTTTTGTCCTTGTCTTTTCGATCTCATCTTTTCTGAATGCGCTGGCATGGGACATTCCGTCCTTAATGATTTTCCGCTTCTTGACCGGGCTCGGCGTCGCGGCCGCCATGATTGTGACGAACAGCTATTTGGCAGAATTTTTTCCATCCTCCGTACGGGGAAAATACATCTCCCTTTGCGCCATGATCGGGCTAATCGGCGTTCCCGTCACAAACGTTGTTTCCGCTTTTGTCATTCCTTTAGGCTCATGGGGGTGGCGGATCGTATTCGTATGGGGGGCGGCCGGTCTCATTTATTTCTTTTTTATCCGCCGGCTTGAGGAATCGCCGCGCTGGCACGAAAATCGGGGCGCATATGATCAGGCAAACGCCATTATGAACCGTCTTGAAGCACGTGCAGAGAAAGAAAAAGGCCCGCTTCCCGCGCCAAAAGAGGCGGCAGAAGTACATACAGTGAAGCGCGCAGGCTACTTAGGGCTGTTTCAGGGCAGGAATTTAAAGATCACCATCATCCTGTCAGCGGTATGGATTCTTGAAACCTTTGGCTTTTACGGCTTTGCTTCATGGGTGCCCAGCCTGCTGAAAAGCAACGGCATCACCATGGAAAAAACACTGTGGTACAATGTGCTTCACTCTGTCGGCGCACCGCTTGGCGCATTGCTCGGTTCCATGATATCCGAAACGTTCCAAAGGAAATGGATTCTGGCAGCAAGCGCCTTTCTGACTGCCATTGCCGGACTGTTATACGGCATGACGTTTATTCCCGTCATGATTATTGTGTTTGGATTTGTCGTTAACGTCACGGAACGGATCTTCACCTCAAATCTATACGCCTACACATCGGAACCGTATCCTACGGAATATCGCTCGGCAGGGAGCGGGCTGGCGTACGGGCTCGGCCGTTTTTCCAACATATTCGGCTCCCTGCTCGTCGGGTTTATTGCCGTTAAGCTCGGCTACATCAGCGTCTTTTTGTTCATCGGCGGCTGCTGGCTTCTGTGTTCCGTTTTGTTAATCCTCTTCGGCCCGAAAACAAATGCACAGCAAATTTAATCAAAAAAACAGTGCGGAATCACTCCGCACTGTTACACTGTGATTTCTATCAAATTGCCTTCCCCATCCTCTATCACGCTCTCATAATATCCGTCACCCGTCACGCGCGGTCCGCTTACAACCTGAAATCCGTCGTTTTTAAACGTCTTCGTCAATTCATTCACCCGCTCCTTGCTGCCTGTAGAAAATGCGAGATGCGCCCATCCGGTCATATTCTGTGACGGAACTTCATCAATGCCGCCTTTTTTCATAAGTTCCAGCCTGCATCCAGAGTCAAATGAAAGAAAATACGATTTGAAATCTTTTTTCTCATTATGATAAAGGTCATTGGCCTTGGCGCCGAAGTATGTCTCATAAAACTCTTTCATCCGTTCCAAATCTTTCACCCATATCGCTGCATGTTCAATTCTCATATGTCCGCCTCCCTTTTTTTCTCAATCTATTTATAAAGCATGAAACCCATTTCAGCTCAAGACTTTTTTCCGCTGAAATTGATGCATAATTTGTTTTTTAGCCGTTTCTTCGTGAAAAAATAATAAAAATGCTTCCTTTCCGACCCGTTCCAAATGAAGTTCCAGGGATGGAATATTCAATGCCCGGCTGACGCTCAGATTTCCCTCGCCGATGATCTCCGCGTCCCATTTCTGTTCTTTCGCAAACTGGTACAAGCCGGCAGCCACGTCATCACTGTGCGCATAGATGGCCGTCGGCGCCTTGTCGAAACCCCAGAAGTGCTCACCCGCACGCTTTCCGTCGTCCATATCATGGCATCCGACCAGAATGCGGGTTTCATCAAGAGAGCCGAAAACCGCCTTATATGCGGTTACCTTGTCGGCTGTACTCGGGCTTTTTTCCGCTTCCCGCACACATGTAAAAGCAACGTCTTGATGTCCGCGGTTTTTCAAATACAAAAAGCTTTCTCTGTATGCTGCCTGCCTGTCATTATAAGCGCAGGGAATCTCTTGATGCTGTGTATATTCACAAGCGACAATGGGACCGTATTCCAGGTAAGGCACGGCGGTCTCCCATTCATTCGCGCGGGACGTGACAATCAGTCCGTCAATCTTTTTCATTTTCAGCAGTTCGAAATATGTCATCTCTATAGCGGGGTCATAGTTGGTGGGGAGAAGGGTTGTCACGTAATCATGGGCAAACGCTTCCTTCGTGATACCGTTTACAATTTTGTCAAAGCAGGGATGGTCACTGTACGGCAAAATCACGCCGATTGTATTGGTCTTTCCGCGAATCAGATCAATGGCGGTTCGATTAGGGGTATAATCCAGCTCCTTCATCACTTGATTCACAAGACGCCTTTTCTCCTCAGATACGTACGGGTGTCGGTTTAATACGCGTGATACGGTGGCCACCGACACATTCGCCAGTTTCGCAATCTCTTTTATATTTGCCATGTGCTCCTCCATTTTCAGTGATAAAAAAGCAGCAAGAGTGGATTTCTCTTACTGCTATCTCATCATAAATCCACTGTCATTTCAACAGGGCAATGGTCAGAACCCATGATATCGGCACAAATGGCCGCTTGGCTGATCCGCTGCTTCAGTCTGTCTGAAACAATGACGTAATCAAGCCGCCAGCCGATGTTTTTCTCACGTGCGTTCGTCCTGTAAGACCACCAGGAATAGGCGCCTTCCCGATCAGGATATAAATAGCGGAATGAGTCGGTAAATCCCGCGTTCAGCAGGGCGCTGAACGCTTCCCGCTCCTGCTCCGAGAAACCGGCGTTCTTCCGGTTGGCTTTCGGATTTTTTAAGTCTATCTCCCTGTGTGCGACATTCAGATCGCCGCATAAGATCACGGGCTTCTTCCGGTCAAGCTTCTGCAGATAATCCTTAAAATCGGCTTCCCATTGAAGACGGTAATCAATTCGCTCTAATCCGCGTTTGGCATTCGGCGTATAACAGTTGACGACAAACACATGCTCAAATTCAAGCGTGATCACCCGTCCTTCTTGATCATGGTCGTCAATCCCCAGTCCATAGAGCACGTGCAGCGGCTTTTCTTTCGAAAAAACAGCCGTGCCTGAGTAGCCTTTTTTCACCGCATAGTTCCAATAGGCGTGATATCCTTCAGGCTGTAATGATACTTGTCCGTCCTGTACTTTTGTTTCTTGCAGACATAGAATATCGGCTTCCGTTTCCTGAACGTAAGTATTGATATCTATCTTTTTCATCACGGCACGCAAGCCGTTTACATTCCAAGACATCAGTTTCATGTGATCCCTCCTGTCCGGCTCAGCCGGTATTCCAGTGTTTCAATGTTTCCGCCCTCTAATGCCAGCAGCTGCTTTTTCATTTCTAAACCGCCTCTGAATCCGGTCAGTTTCCCGTTTTTTCCGATGACGCGATGGCACGGAACCGTAATCAATACCGGATTTTTTCCAATCGCAGCGCCCACGGCTCTTACGGCTGCCGGTTTCTGAATCATTTTTGCTATATCCGAATAGGAGTATATCTCGCCGTACGGTATGTCCATAAGCGCTTTCCATACAGCAAGCTGAAATTCTGTCCCGTAAAGATCCACCGGCACTGAAAAAGCTGATCTGCCATTGTCAATGTACTCGGACAGCTCTGCCGTGTAAGGCGCCAGCTTTTCATCATCACGTGCCAATCGGTATTGCGGCAGTGATTTTTTTGCCCACTGCTCAAGCTCTTCAAAGCTTCCATGATTTGACCCTATAAAGCAAAGCCCCTTAGATGTGGCGGCTGTATACAGGCTCCAATCATTCCGTGTGAAGAGTGTCCAATAGATCATAGGCTCTTTACTCATATTGAACCTCCCTGTCCCATTTTGGCCGTTTTTCTGTATTCTGTGGGCGAACTCCCGGTTCCCTTTTTAAAAAGGGTGGCGAAATGCGCTGTGTTTGGAATTCCGACAGTCAGAGCGATCTCCATGACTGTCATATCAGTATGCTTTAAAAGGTGTTCCGCCTTCGACAATCTTATTTTCTGTATATACGCAATCGGGGATATTCCCCTGATTTTTTTAAATGTCCGCTGTAAATGATAGGGGCTGCCGTGACACATTTCGGCCAGTACACTCAGAGTCAGGGATTCGTGATAATGGCGTTCAATGTATTCAATGATTTGAGCAATCCATTCTTCATCAGGAAGACGAAGACCGTTCGGCCGGCACCTTTTACAGGGACGAAAATGTTTCTCGAGCGCTGCATCAGCCGTATCAAACACCAGCACGTTTTCTTTATTCGGAACTCTCGATTTACAAGAACGCCGGCAGAAAATTCCCGTCGTTTTTACTGCATAATAAAATGCCCCGTCATAAGAAGCATCATTATGTATGATTGCGCTCCACTTTTCATCAGTCAGGATATTTCTGTCTGTCTCCATCTCAGCCACCCCCTGTTTTTCAGTATAAACAAATTCATTGCATAAGTACGCGTTTTTGAATAGAGGAGCAAGATAACAAAGGTGTAAGAAGCACTTCCATGTTTCATGTGAAACATTTCGGCAGGATGGAGGGGGACTGATATAAAAAAAGAGCAGGAGCCCGCAGGCTCTTGCTCTTTTTTCGGCTTACTCGCCAGTTACGTATGGAAGTAAAGCCATTTGACGTGCGCGTTTGATCGCGATAGTCAATTTACGTTGGTATTTCGCGTTTGTTCCAGTTACACGGCGAGGTAAAATTTTACCACGCTCAGAAACAAACTTTCTAAGAAGATCTACATCTTTGTAATCGATGTGCGTAATGCCGTTAGAAGTGAAGTAACAAACCTTACGGCGTTTCGCACGACCGCCTCTGCGTCCTCCTGCCATTGTCATTTCCCACCTTTCTCGTTATGAATATAGCGATAATCTATTAGAACGGAAGATCATCATCCGAGATGTCAATCGGCTTGCCGTCGTTGGCAAATGGATCATCATTAAAGCTGTTCCCTTGATTTCGTCTCTGGTTGTTCTGATTTCCGCCGAACGGATTATCATTTTGGCCTCCGCCAAAGTATTGGCCTCCGCCGCTGTTTCCTTCGTTGTATCCGCCTGATCCAGAACCGCCGCTGTTTTTAGGCTCAAGAAATTGAACACTTTCAGCTTGGACTTCTGTCACGAAGACACGCTGTCCCTGCTGGTTTTCATAATTTCTTGTCTGGAGTCGGCCGTCTACGCCGGCAAGGCTTCCTTTTTTAAGAAAGTTTGCAACGTTTTCGGCTTGTCTTCTCCAAGTGACACAATTAATGAAATCGGCTTCACGTTCTCCGGACTGGTTCGTGAATGTACGATTCACAGCAAGAGTGAACGTGGCGACAGCCGCACCGCTTGGCGTATAACGAAGCTCTGGGTCTTTTGTCAGTCTTCCGACTAATACAACTCGGTTAAGCATATGAAAGACCACCTTTTAACATTATATATTTCAAATTGCTTATTCTTCTTCTTTAACAACGATGTGGCGAATGATATCGTCACTGATCTTAGCTAAACGGTCGAATTCAGCAACCGCTGCAGCTTCAGACTGAACGTTTAAGATTTGGTAGAAACCGTCACGGAAATCGTTGATTTCGTAAGCAAGACGACGTTTACCCCAATCTTTTGTTCCAGTGATCTCCGCTCCGTTAGAAGTCAATACGTTGTTGAAACGCTCGATAACTGCCTTCTTTGACTCTTCGTCAATGTTCGGACGGATAATGTACATAACTTCGTACTTTTTCATCTGTTTGCACCTCCTTTTGGTCTAAGCGGCCCTATAATGGGCAAGGAGCAATAATTCTATTACTCACAAGTTTATATTATACCAAAGCTCTTGTCCCTTTACAACTGTGTCCTATACATTAAATCGGAAATGAATGACATCTCCGTCTTGGACTACATATTCCTTACCTTCCAGACGCACTTTTCCGGCTTCTTTCGCTCCGGACATTCCGCCGCCTGCCAAAAGGTCTTCATAAGCAACCGTTTCAGCGCGGATAAAGCCGCGTTCAAAGTCAGTGTGGATGATACCCGCACACTCAGGAGCTTTCATGCCTTTTCTGAATGTCCATGCGCGCACTTCCTGTTCGCCCGCCGTAAAGTATGTCGCAAGGCCGAGAAGAGAGTATGACGCTTTAATCAGCTGATCAAGACCTGATTCTTCGATGCCGAGCTCCTCAAGGAACATTTGTTTTTCTTCGCCTTCCAATTCAGCAATTTCAGATTCAATTTTCGCGCAGACGACGATAACTTCGGCGTTTTCACCCGCGGCGTACTCCCGGATTTTCGCAACATATTCATTATCTGAAGGATCAGCCACTTCATCCTCGCTTACATTTGCTACATAAAGCACGGGTTTTGACGTAAGCAAATGAAGCTGCTTCACAAGCTTTTGCTGTTCTTCCGTAAATTCAACGGAACGGGCAGGCTTTTCTTGTTCGAAAGCTTCTTTTAATTTAGACAGAATGTCAAATTCAAAAACCGCTTCTTTGTCTTTTTGCTTAGCAAGCTTGCTTACACGCGTGATGCGTTTTTCGACTGTCTCCATGTCGGCAAGAATCAATTCAAGATTGATCGTTTCAATATCGTCAATCGGATCGACTTTCCCTGACACGTGCGTAATATTGTCATCAGCGAATGCGCGTACAACGTGGCAGATCGCATCTACCTGACGGATATGAGAAAGAAACTTATTTCCGAGTCCTTCACCTTTTGATGCGCCTTTTACGATCCCCGCGATATCAGTGAATTCAAACGCAGTCGGCACCGTTTTTTTCGGGTTCACCAATTCAGTCAGCTTTTGCAGACGTTCATCCGGCACTTCCACGATTCCCACGTTCGGATCAATTGTACAGAACGGGTAGTTGGCTGATTCGGCACCAGCCTGGGTAATTGCATTAAATAACGTCGATTTTCCGACATTCGGCAAACCGACAATTCCAGCAGTTAAAGCCATTCTTTCATCTCCTCTATATCAAACCATCATCGTATAAACGTATTGTAAACCTAGAGCAATTATAAGGAGGTTCATAGGAAAAGACAAGCTGAGAAAAAAGCATTTCCCGCCCTCTCTCTCCTTAGATTATCCTTTTTTAACCGCTACCAGACAGTCAAAAAGCGTACTTCCCATTCCATTATCGGAATTTGAATCCTTTGTGAGCATGTTGACGGAGCCTCCGAATGCCGCCCACATGCCTTCATCTATATTCACCGTCTTCGGGTGAGCCTGCTTCATGATTTTCACCCTGCCGCGCAGACGGCCGCGGTCATTGTATACCTCTGCCGTATCTCCGTCTTGAAGTGAAAGCTCCTCGGCGATATCCGGCGACAGATCCACCTGAATCTGCTGAAGCTTTTCAATAAACGGCACGTGCTGTGAATGATTGGAGCGCTGCGGGTGAATGGACAGCAGCGTATACGGATATTTCCCGGCCAGTCCGGCGTCATGATAAACAGACTCCTCCGGCACCTCCAATTGAGGGAGGCCGCTGTATCCTTTCTCTTCTGCCAGTGACGAGACGAATTCAAATTTTCCGCTCGGGGTTAAAAATTGAAAATCACTCCACGGAACCTGTTTGACCGGAAGCGGCATATGTCCTTTTTCCTTTAATTGCTCAAGGGTGATTCCTTCTTTCTCCAAAGAAGAGAGCCCCATTTTTAAGAAATCTTCCGTACTGTAATCAAAGAGCTCCCCGAATCCGAGACGCTTTGCGAGTTCCGTCCAGATCCAGCGGTCTGATTTTGCCTCTCCCTGCGGTTCCGCAAGCTTCTTGCCATATTGAACATAGTGATGATACATGCTGGAATAATAAATATCTTCCTCTTCGAAAACAACGGCCGTCGGCAGCACATAGTCACAGAGCTTCGCCGTATCGGTCATGACCGAATCAATGGCCACTGTGACCGGTGTTTTTTCAAATGCTTCCTTCACTTTTTTTGTATTCGGCACCTGTGTCAGCGGATTGCCGCACGTCACGATGATCATCTCAATCGGCGGATCGGCTGCATTCAGCGCCTCTTCGGCTTGAGTCATCATCGAAAACGTTCTCGAACTTTTCTTCAGATCAGGCCGGGTGAGCTCGGCCTTTGTAAAGCTTTCACCGACTTGCACATTTCCGAAGTTTGCGCCGCCGCCTTTGATACCGACATTTCCGCTCGCCGCAGCTAAAGCGTCAATCCACCGTATCGTCCCGCCCCCGTTTTTATATCTCTGCATCCCAAGACCCATAAAAGTGGAGGCGGGACCGTCAGCATATAAATCAGCAAGATATTCAATCACTTCTAAAGACGTTTCTGTTTTCTCAATGATCTCCTCAATAGAAATCGTCTGCAGAAGCTTTTCTATTTCTTCAAAACCGACCGAATGCCTTTGAATGAAATCGGAATCGGTTCTGCCGGTTTGGCATAATATTTTTAAAACACCCGCCGCAAGCCATCCATCCATGCCGGGTTTGACGGATATATACCGATCGGCAAGCTTGGCAGTCGGGTTAAAAATAGGATCAATGACCGTCAGTGTCGCTCCTTTTTTCTTCACCTGCTGCAGATGATGATAGAGGTGCATATTCGTCCGGGACACGTTTCTGCCCCATACGATCACATGCTTGCTGTGATAAATATCAAGCGGTCCATGCCCGTAAGAACGCCCGAAATCCCAGCGCTGCGCTTCAATGCCGGAACCCCAGCATATGCTGCCCGCAATCTCCGTCACACCGCCGTATCCATTGAAAAAACGCTGGTCGAGCGCCTTCAAAAGACCGTTATTGGCGTAATCATGACTGTGCAGCACTGCGGCAGTGCCCAACGTCTCCTTAATCACCGCCATTTTTTCAGCAATTTCATCTAACGCCTGCTCCCAGGAAATGCGGACAAATTCGCCGTCTATCTTTTTTAAAGGAAAACGAAGCCGTTCCGGCGCATTCGTTTTCGTCTCCAGCATTCTGCCCCGGCCGCAAATTTTCCCTTCCGTAATGGGATGATTCGGGTCTCCGTCTACTTTCGTCACCTTTCCATCCTCAACTGTCACCAAAAAGCCGCAGCTGTCCCAGCAATTCAGCGGGCACGCTGACTGATGCACTTTGCTCATCGGGCCTCTTCCTCTCCTCTATATGAAAAAGCATGAGCGCCAGCCCTTATGATGTAGGCTCCTCATGCTTGACGAGTACTTTTTTCAGCTTTCTCTCAAAATCTCTTCTCGGAATCATAACACTGTGGGAACAACCCGTGCATTTGATCCGAATATCCATTCCCATCCGAATGATTTTCCACCTGTTTTCACCGCAAGGATGCGGTTTCTTCATTTCAACAATATCATTCAGGCCAAAGTCTTTATCCGCCAAGACCCTTCACCTCTCTCCATAGACTGCTTTATTTATTGTACAAAAAAAGACAGGATAAGAGCAACGGCCGCACCCAAAATGAGCATTATACTTTTTTCCATCTCCCTAAAATAGGGTAAAGAAGAAGACATACCAGCAAATAAAGACTTAAAAGCCCGTAAATGGGATATAAAATCGCGATCAAATCTGAAAAACCGATTGTCGTAAAAGGCACCATCACAGCTAAAAGAAGAGATACGAGCGTCCATCTCGGCAATTTCACAAATGCAAGCATGCGGCTGGACAGCCCGAACAGACCGGTCACGGTTGTCGTATAGATGGCTAAAAAAAGCACGGCGGCCATACAAAGAAATAACGGATAAGGAGCGCCTTCAAGGACGGCGAAAAGAGGAATCTCATATTGTGTAAGACTGCCTGAAAGCTGTACAAGCGTTTCATTGTAAACAAATGAAATCATACCGAAAATCAGCCCGCTTGCAACGCTTGCGATTTTCGCTTCTCCCAGTCCCTTCATATCTTTCCCGATTGAAGAAAGAACAGCGACAACAGAAAGGATGTTTAAAGACGTGAAGGTAATGCTTGCCGGCCAATTATACTGGCGGGTCAAATCTATCGTCCACGTGTAATGATGGGTTGTCTGAAAAAAGACCAATGCATATAACAGCCCCGCTACAAGAATCGGTATCAAAATACTATTCAGAGATAATATTCCTTTTATATCCCAAAAGAATAAACCGACGGTCACAATGCAAAGAAGAAAAATACCGATCCAAAACGGCAGCTTGTACATTTGCAGCGTCACACCGCCGCCGGCAATCATAACCATCGTCATTGAAAACAAATAAAACATAATAAGCACATCATAGACTTTAGCAAGAGCCGGCCCCATCAGATGCTCAAGCACAGGTAAAAAGTGCGTTGATTGAACCCGATAGCTGATCTTCAACACAATATAAGCCGAAATCGTAAACATGACTGTAAACAATACAATAGCCAGTCCGCTTTCGACACCGAAAAACTGCCATATTTCCTGCCCGCTTGCATACCCAGCCCCAATCTGGCTGCTTAATATGAGCAGCATCCACTTCATCCCGGCTCTCCACACCCTCATCACCTCATAAAATTTCAGATCATCTCCGCATATTGCTACTATATTGAGTGACAGCGGCAAACATTCATACAAATGGGACAAATATGGTATGATAACGACGATTGACTATTCAGAAAAATTCACTTATGCAAGGAGCTCAAACCATGTACATCAGGCGTTTAACCGCAAATGATACCCAGCCTTATTCCGATATCAGGCTCAAAGCTTTAAAAGATCACCCGGACGCATTTGCCGTCAGCTACGATGAGGAGAAAGAATGGCCGTCCGAAAAATTTAAAGCCAGGCTTGAAGCCGACAATGCCATCGTGCTTGGCGCCTTTGAACAAGACAGACTGATAGGAATCCTCAAGATCTCCAAGCATCCGCTGTTTAAACTAAGACACATTGCGGTTATCGGTTCTATGTATATTTCCCCCAAACACCGAGGGTCAGGCGCGGGAAAAGCTTTAATGACGGAAGCCATCAGCCGAGCAAAAAAGATGAAGGACACAGAACAGCTTCATCTCTCTGTTACCTCAACAAATGAACCCGCAAAAAAACTCTACGCTCAGTTAGGATTTATCCTCTTCTCTACAGAAAAAAGAGCGCTGAAATTGGATCATCAGCGATATGTTGATGTAGATCAAATGGTCTTATTTCTTTCATGAACTTAGAGAACAATCGCTCTGGGTTCTTTTTTCTATCCCGCTCTTTTCAAACAACCGGCATGCTGATCACGCTTAAGCATAAAAAAAGGAAGCGCTGGATATACTGTAAACAACCATACAACACCAAAAACAACAATGTAATACTCGTATGACATGACAAGGAAGTGAACCTTATGAATCGAAAAGGCGGGCTTTTTTCTCAAGAACGGGCAAAACAATATGTATCTCATACGGATTCTTCTGCTGCGAATCAAATACAAGCGATCCTTACTTCATCTTTACGTAAAGCAGCCGGCAGACCGTTAGTCACCGTGTGTATCGGCACAGATCGGTCGACCGGAGATTCATTAGGTCCGCTCGTAGGAACAAAGTTAGAAAAAATGAATTTAGGCAGATTGCACGTTTACGGCACGCTGTCAGATCCTGTTCACGCCGTCAATATGAAAGACAAGCTGAAAGATATTCAACATCTACATAAAAATCCGTTTATTATAGCGGTTGATGCTTGTTTAGGCCGCGTCAAAAGCGTAGGGTCATTTCAAATCGGCGATGGGCCGCTGAAGCCCGGAGCAGGTGTTCAAAAAGATCTTCCTGAAATCGGTGACGTCCATATCAATGGAATCGTCAATGTCAGCGGGTTTATGGAGTATTTTGTCCTGCAGAATACGAGGCTTCATCTTGTTATGAGCATGGCAAATGTTTTAGCAGAGGGGTTACAGCTGACAGATAAATCAGAAGGCCGGCAGGAACGGCTCAGTCCGTTTCATAAGTTGACAAGACGTATATAAAAAACCATCTTTTTTTAAAAAGATGGTTTTTACGCTTCTCTTTCAGACAATAGTTCTAGGATACGTTCAAGATCTTCATTTGAGAAAAACTCAATCTCAATCTTCCCTTTTTTCTTTTGTCTCTTAATATTTACTGTTGTTCCGAAGTAATTTTGCAAATACGATTCCCGCTCTTTTAACACCACATCTTGAACAGGTTCTTTTTTCTTTGTTTCACGTGGAACATTGTTGTTTAACTGCTGAATCAGCTGCTCAAGCTGACGGACGTTCAGCTGTTCTTCAACCACTTTCTTCACAAGCGGTTCAAGCTTGTTTTTATTTTTCAAACCAAGCAAGGTTCTGCCGTGTCCCATGGATAACGTACCTTCTGCAATGAGGTTCTGGATGCTTTCCGGAAGCGTCAGCAGTCTTAAATGGTTGGCAATATGAGGCCTGCTTTTTCCGAGCCGTTTAGCGAGCTGTTCCTGGGTTAAATCCAATTGCTTCAGCAGTGAGTCATATGCCAGAGCTTCTTCAAGCGGTGATAAGTCTTCACGCTGAAGGTTTTCCAAAAGAGCGATTTCCCGCATCAGCGATTCAGATAAATCCCGCACGATAGCCGGCACTGTCTCTTTACCGGCAAGTTTTGCGGCGCGGTAACGGCGTTCGCCGGCTACAATATCATAGCCCTTCAATGATTTTCTCACGATAATGGGCTGAAGAATGCCATGCTGAATGATGGATTCCTTCAGTTCAGCTAATGACTCATCGTCAAATTGTTTTCTTGGCTGATAAGGATTGGGGCGCAAATCACTGATTTTAATCTCTTCCACTGTCTCTTCAGACAAATCAACCTGATTAAACAACGCGTTAATCCCTTTTCCGAGCCCGCCTTTAGCCATTCGCTGCCACTTCCTTTGCTAAATCTAAATATACTTCCGCACCTCTCGAACGCGGATCGTATAATATGATCGGCTTGCCGTGACTCGGCGCCTCACTTAAACGGACATTTCGAGGGATAATGGTTTGATACACTTTATCTCTAAAGTATTTCTTTACCTCTTCTATCACTTGAATGCCGAGATTCGTTCTGGCATCAAGCATCGTCAGAAGCACTCCTTCTATCATTAAGTCGGTATTTAAATGTTTTTGCACAAGCCGAACTGTATTTAATAATTGACTCAATCCTTCAAGAGCGTAGTATTCGCACTGAACCGGGATAACGACTGAATCTGAAGCGGTAAGCGCATTAATCGTTAATAACCCGAGAGACGGAGGACAATCAATAATCATGTAATCGTAATTTTGTTTCACAGATTCTAATGCTCTTTTCAGCCTGACCTCCCGTGAGATCGTCGGAACCAATTCGATTTCCGCTCCCGCAAGCTGGATCGTGGCCGGAATGACATCTAAGTTCTCTACTGAAGTCGGTTTAATAATATCTGTAACATCTGCATCATCTACTAAAATGTCGTACACACAATGATCCACATCGGCTTTTTCAATCCCTAATCCGCTCGTTGCATTGCCCTGCGGATCAATATCAACAAGAAGAACCCTTTTACCTATGTAAGCCAAGCAAGCCCCCAGATTAACAGAAGTCGTCGTCTTCCCGACTCCGCCTTTTTGGTTCGTAATTGCTATGATTTTTCCCACGATGTCACCTACCTTCACATGAACATGTACTGTCTTGTTTCTATCTTATCAAAAAAAGAGTAAAGCGTTTTATTTTTTTCATAATTTGTTTATCAGCAAGTGAAAAAAATGTAAACGAAAAAGACACTTTCTAATATAAGTTCTCCGATAAAGTGACTTTTTTGACTGTAAAAAGACAATTCACGACACAAAAAGATAAAATTTTACATATATAATGTATAGTGCACAATAAATCTATCATTATCTCAAAATAGTTTTTTGATTAAAATAAAAACTCCCCTGCTGATCAGGAGAGTTTTTATTTAGGTATCCGAATGGTAAGCTGGATGTACTCTTCGAATTCTTCTTCTTCAGTGTTCAGCCTGACGCCGCTGTCTTCTACCATAGACAGTGACTGACGAATCGTATTCATCGCAATTCTTGTATCCCTGCTGAATGCTTTGCGTCTCGGCTTTGGTTTCTGCTTATTCTGTTCAAGCATTTTCACCACTCTGTCTTCCGTCTGCTTAACGTTTAAGCTTTTCTCAATGATTTCCGCAAGCAATGTGACCTGAAACTCCGGCTGTTTGAGCGGAATCAGTGCTCTTGCATGACGTTCCGTAATTTTTTTCTCCATAATCGCATCCTGGACGGGTTCCGGGAGCTTTAACAATCGGAGCTTGTTCGCAATCGTTGACTGGCCTTTTCCTAAGCGCTGCGCCAAGGCTTCCTGTGTTAAATCATGAAGTTCTAACAGCCTTGCGTACGCATGAGCTTCCTCAATGGAGGACAATTCTTCCCTTTGCAGGTTTTCAATCAAAGCGACAGATGCTGTTTCCGTATCAGAAAAATCTTTAATAATTGCGGGAATCTTCTCCCATTCAAGCGTCTGTACCGCTCTCCAGCGCCTTTCACCCGCAATGAGCTCATATTGTCCTTCATCTTCTGTATGTCTGACAACAATCGGCTGAATGATGCCGTGTGTATGGATAGTCATTGCTAACTCTTTGATTTTTTCATCTGAGAAAATGGTGCGTGGCTGAAAACGGTTGGGAACGATAGCATGTACCGGTATTTCGAGTATCTCTTCTTTGTTTGTATCATGCTCAGCTATCTCCGGTTCCTCTTCCTTCTCACCAAACCCGAAGAAACGAGAGAATGAATGCTTCATGTACCTACACCACCTTTAAAAACTGCCATTTTTATAATTCTATTTTCTCATGGTTTTTCCTGCTGTATCTTCATCAATTTTGCAGAAAATATGATGGAATTGTCACATCAGGCTGTCTAAATTACCCTTCAATTGGCGATTTATTTGGAGTACCCGGTTTTCTCGGATATTTTTTCGGAGTGCTTTTCGTCTTGCGAATGATCATGATGTTCCGTTCACTTTCTTCAACAGGAAGTGTAAAGGAATGAACTTGTTCAAGCTCCCCTCCCAATACTTTAATCGCCTTTTGCCCCGCTTTCAGCTCTTCATCAGCTGCTGCTGCTTTTAGTGCCGCAAATACGCCGTTTTTCTTGGCCAGCGGCAGACAAAGCTCACTCAGGACCGACAGACGCGCCACCGCACGGGCCGTCACGAGATCGAAGCTTTCCCGTACGTCTTTCCGTTGTCCGAATGTCTCCGCTCTGTCATGGACAAATGTCGTATGCTCTAATTGTAAAGCATCAGAGAGAGTTTCCAAAAACGTAATCCGCTTATTCAGTGAATCGACGATGGTGACATGCAGATGCGGGAAGCAGATTTTGATGGGCAGGCTTGGAAAACCGGCGCCGGCGCCGACATCACAAAGAGTGGTAACCTTTTCAAAATCAATATAAAATGCCGCCGTTATCGAATCATAAAAATGCTTGAGATAAACTTCCTTTTTCTCAGTGATGGATGTCAGATTCATTTTTTCGTTCCATTCCACGAGCATCCGGTAATACAACTCGAATTGCTCCAGCTGGCGGTCAGAAAGGGAAATCCCTTTCTCCGCTAAACTGGATGTAAATTCCTCTATATTCATGCCGTCATCCTTTCTATTCAGCTACCTTGGCAATACGGCCCTGCTCCAGGTATACCAGCAGGATTGAAATGTCTGCCGGATTGACGCCGGAAATACGGGACGCTTGAGCAACTGATAAAGGACGCACTTCTTTCAGCTTTTGACGGGCTTCAGTAGCAATTCCTTTAATGGCGTCATAATCAATCCGATCAGGGATTTTTTTGTTTTCCATTTTCTTCAGCTTTTCCACTTGCTGCAAGGATTTTTCGATATATCCTTCATATTTCACCTGAATTTCCACTTGTTCCGCCACATCTTGCGGAACCGGAGAATCTGCAGGCGCAAGTTTTGTCACTGTTTCATAGTTCATTTCCGGACGTTTCATTAAATCTGTGCCGCGCACTCCGTCTTTCAGCTCGCTTCCGCCGAGTGAACGGATATATTCCTGATTCTCAGGAGACGGCTTGATAATAACAGACCAGAGACGTTTTTTCTCTGCCTCGATCGCCGCTTTTTTCTTCTCAAACGCTTCATAGCGCTCATCAGAAATTAAGCCGATATCGTGGCCGATTTCCGTCAGACGAAGATCCGCGTTGTCGTGACGGAGCAGCAGTCTGTATTCCGCCCGTGAAGTCAGCAGACGGTACGGTTCATTGGTTCCTTTCGTTACCAAATCATCAATCAATACACCGATATAAGCATCGGAACGGCTGAGGATCACTTCTTCTTTTCCAAGCGCTTTGCGGCCTGCGTTGATCCCTGCCATAATTCCTTGCCCGGCTGCTTCCTCATAACCTGATGTACCGTTAATTTGACCGGCCGTGTACAGGTTAGGGATTTTTTTCGTCTCCAGTGTAGGCCAGAGCTGCGTCGGTACAATCGCGTCATACTCAATCGCGTATCCGGCTCTCATCATCTGCACCTTTTCCAGTCCCGGAATGGTCGCCAGCATCCGCTGCTGCACGTCCTCAGGAAGACTCGTGGATAAACCTTGAACGTATACTTCCTGCGTATTTCTGCCTTCCGGCTCAAGGAAAATCTGATGACGCGGTTTATCATTAAACCGAACGACTTTATCTTCAATCGAAGGGCAGTATCTCGGTCCCGTTCCTTTAATCATACCGGAATACATTGGCGAACGATGCAGGTTGCTGTCGATGATCTCATGAGTCTCAGGACTCGTGTAAGTCAGCCAGCAAGGCAGCTGATCGGTAATGTATTCAACCGTTTCATATGAGAAAGCGCGCGGAATCGGGTCCCCCGGCTGGATTTCTGTTTTGCTGTAATCAATGGAATCGCTTGAGACACGAGGAGGCGTGCCCGTTTTAAAACGGACGAGATCAAAACCGAGCTCCTCTAAGTGCTCAGAAAGTTTAATAGACGGCTGCTGGTTATTCGGACCGCTTGAGTAAGACAGATCACCGAGAATGATCCGCCCTCTTAAATACGTTCCGGTTGTCAGCACGACCGTTTTTGCCTTATATTCAGCACCGGTTTGCGTAATGACACCACGGCACTCCCCGTCTTCAATGATTAAACGCTCGGCAATCCCTTGAAGAAGTGTCAAATTCGGTGTTTTTTCCAGCGTATGCTTCATTTCGTGCTGATATTGGAATTTATCCGCCTGCGCACGCAGCGCCCGTACGGCCGGACCTTTTCCTGTATTCAGCATTCTCATTTGAATATGAGTTTTATCTATATTTCTAGCCATTTCTCCGCCGAGCGCGTCAATTTCGCGGACGACAATCCCTTTCGCGGGGCCGCCGACAGACGGATTACATGGCATAAACGCAACCATATCAAGATTGATCGTCAAAACAAGCGTTTTGGCTCCCTGGCGCGCGGATGCGAGGGCAGCCTCAACACCGGCATGCCCGGCGCCGATGACAATCACGTCGTATTGGCCTGCTTCATACCCCATGGTTTTTTCCTCCCTTTTATTTACCTAAACAAAATTGTGAAAAGAGCTGATCAATTAAGCTTTCGTGGACGGCATCACCGATGATTTCGCCCAGCAGCTCCCAGCACCTTGTCAAATCAATTTGCACCATATCAATCGGAACATCCTGTTCAATTCCGTTCAGCGCATCATCAATCGCTTGCTTTGCCTGATGCAGAATCGAGATATGACGGGTGTTGCTGACATAGGTGAGATCTCCGCTTTCGATCGCTCCTGTATAAAATAGCGACTGAATCGCTTCCTCTAAATCTTGAATGCCTTCTTCTTTCAGCAATGAGGTCGTGACGACAGGCCGGCCTTTCGCCAGTTCCTTGACGCGCTCAGCGTCAATCTTAGCCTCAAGGTCCGTCTTATTCATAATGACAATGACATCCATTCCCTCAACCGCTTCAAACAATTTCACATCTTCTTCAGAAAGCTCTTCGCTGTGGTTAAGCACAAGCAAAATGAGATCCGCTTCCTTCAGAACCTGCCGTGACCGTTCCACACCGATTCTTTCGACGATGTCTTCTGTCTCACGGATTCCGGCGGTATCGACAAGCCGAAGCGGCACGCCTCGGACATTGACATATTCCTCAATCACATCACGCGTCGTTCCCGGAATATCAGTTACGATCGCCTTCGTTTCATGGACAAGGCTGTTAAGCAGAGAGGATTTTCCGACGTTCGGACGGCCGATGATCACGGTAGACAGTCCCTCACGCAAAATTTTCCCCTGCTCAGACGTACGGAGCAGCGCCTCGATTTCTTTCTTCACGCCGCTTGCCTTCTCCACTAAAAGCTGATGCGTCATTTCTTCGACGTCATCATATTCCGGATAATCTATATTAACCTCAACATGGGCAAGTGTTTCTAACAACTCATCACGCAGACGGCGGACAAGCGCGGAAAGCCGTCCTTCCATCTGGTTCATGGCGACATTCATGGCACGGTCCGTTTTGGCCCTGATCAGATCCATCACCGCTTCCGCCTGTGAAAGGTCAATCCGTCCGTTTAAAAATGCGCGCTTCGTAAACTCACCGGGTTCTGCCAGTCTCGCACCTTCTCTTAAAGCAAGCTGGAGCACCTGATTAACCGTCACAATACCCCCATGACAGTTGATTTCAATGACATCTTCCCTTGTGAATGTTCTGGGCGCTCTTAAAACAGACACCATGACTTCCTCAATAATCCGTCCCGTCGTGCTGTCCGCGATATGCCCGTAATGAATGGTATGCGATTCTGCCGAACTGAGCGTTTTGCCTTTCGGACCCTTGTACATTTTGTCGGCGATCTTTACGGCTTCAGGGCCGCTCAGCCGAACGATCGCAATCGCGCCTTCACCCATCGGAGTTGAAATCGCTGCAATTGTATCCATGCTGTTCACCTCTCTTTATCTCTGTTTCCATCTATATAAAAAATTTTATTTACGCCAAAATTAAAAGATAACATAGTTTGGTTTGAAGTGGAAGATACGTTATCCACAAAGGCAGAAATTCATCCCTTATTACTTTAACTTATCCACATGTGAATAACAATTAATTTTATTTCCTAAAACCTTTTTTATCAACAGCATAGACCGAAAAAGAAAAAACTTAAACGCAAAAAGTGCGATTCTGCTTAGGAATAGAGCCATTTTTACCAATAAAAAAACCGAAGTTCCGATTTTACCCGGACTTCGGTTTTCTGCTATCTTTATGGGAAATAACGAGATGGCGGTACCGGCCTTCACCGGTAGAAAACGTTTTGATATTTGGATGCTTTGACAGCGCGTCATGGATGATTTTTCTTTCACCTGACGGCATCGGTTCTAAATGCACATCTTTTTTCGTTTTCGACACTTGCTTGGCCAGCCTGTTTGCCAGCTGCTCCAGAATTTCTCTTCTTTTCCGCCGATAATTCTCAGCGTCGACAACGGCTTGGCGATACTGGCCGGAGCCGCGGTTCAAAACAAGCTGCGTCAATGTTTCCAGGGCATTGAGTGTTTGTCCTCTTTTGCCAATAAGCAGCGCCGCTTTTTCACCTTTAATGTGAAAACAGACTGTTTTCTTGTTTTCTTCCGTAACAATCTCAGAAGGTCCGGCAATGGAATGGATGATTTCTTCCAAATACACTTTCGCTTCATGAACAGGATTTTTTTTCTCTTCCAGTTCTACGATCGCATTCTTTTTTCCGAAAATACCCAAAAACCCTTTGTATTCTTCTTGCACCACCGTTATTTCTACTTGATCTTTCGTCAGTTGAAGTTCCTGAAGGCCTGATTGAACTGCTTCTTCGACATTCCGTCCCGCAGCAGTCACCTTCTTCACTTTTTCTTTCCTCCCGCTTTCTGCGTTTCCGGATCGTGTTTAATGTCAGGTCCTTTAATAAGGAATGTCTGAGCAATCATAAACAGGTTTCCGACTACCCAATACAGAGAAAGCGCGCTCGGGAAGTTGATCGCAAATACGATGATCATGATCGGCATAATCCATACCATCATTGCCATTTGAGGATTCTGAGTCGGATTTCCGGCCATCATCAGCTTCTGCTGGACAAAAGTGGCCACACCGGCAACGATAGGAAGAATATAGTAAGGATCCTTCTCTCCTAAATCAAACCATAAAAAGCTGTGCTGTGATATGGCTTGCGTACGCATAATGGCGTGGTAGAATCCGATCAAAATCGGCATTTGAATCAGGATCGGGAAACATCCCGCCAGCGGGTTTACCCCGTGCTTTGAAAACAGGGCCATCGTTTCCTGCTGAAGCTTCTGCTGCGTTTTTTGATCTTTAGAGCTGTATTTTTCTCTGAGCTTCTGCATTTCAGGCTGCAGCGCCTGCATCGCTTTTGAGCTTCGAAGCTGCTTGATCATCAGCGGCAGAATCAGCAGACGAATTAAAATCGTAACGATGATGATCGATAAACCATAGTTATCGCCCGTCAGTTTCGCTACGTACGTAATGACTTCTGACAATGGATACACAACATATTTGTCCCAGAAATGCGGACTATTCGCCGTAATCGGCTCTTTCACACTCGAGCACCCGGCCAGCAGCACGAGCATACCGACCATACTCAGTAGTAACCATATTCTCCTTTTCAAGAACGTTTCCTCCTATACCAATCTTTATGAACCTTGTATGTATTTTAGCATCTTTCAGTTTCAAATGGCGTTCATTTTTCGCCAAATAAAAGGAAGCGCTTTTAAAAACGTGAAGAAAACAAAATATGAGCTATTTTGACGAAGATTTCTTATATAATGAGGTTTTTCTGAATAAGTGCTGCAGACTCTTTTTCGTTTCTTCAAAACTGAGGTCGCCGGCGGGTTTTCTTGCGATAATAATAAAATCTTTCGGCTTGAGCAGCTCTTTTTCCTCCTGAACAGCCTGTCTGATTAACCGCTTCACCCGATTGCGCACGACGGCATTGCCGATTTTTTTACTGACAGAAAGCCCTACCCGGAGCTCTTCCTGTTTCGGCTGATCAAGCGTATACAGCACGAACTGGCGGTTTGCCATAGACGTTCCGCGTTTAAACACTTTTTGAAAATCTTCATTTTTCTTTAACCGATTTCGCTTCTTCACTTTAATTCACTCCGATATTCACTCGCAGAAACTTTTATTTCTATCTAAAAAAAACGGGCCGCCGGAATACTGAAGAAATTTCTCCAGTACCGGGCGACGCATGACATCTCACTCTCTTAATGTGAAAAAAGACCACTGACATTATTCAGTGGCCTAAGCTGATAATACTTTTCTGCCTTTGCGGCGACGGCGTGCTAATACTAGACGACCGTTTTTTGAACTCATACGGCTTCTGAAGCCATGAACTTTACTGCGTTTACGGTTATTCGGTTGGAATGTTCTTTTCATTTATGACACCTCCCTCGAGGAATAGCTGTTAAAGACAGTCTTACTTATTATATTTGTGCTGCCTATTCATTGTCAACTTCAGCAGTGCTTTTATTTCTTACAACCATAATAGGATAACATACCTTAACCAGTTTAGAAACCTTATTTTTCATATTCCTTTTTTTAACGCAAAAAAAAAGCCGCGCTCCCCCGGAAAAACGACATGTGGATAATTTTTTGGCCTTTTTTTAATATCCACAGTCGTTATCGACAACATTTTCACATTGCTAACCCCTGTGGACAAAGATTTTTCAACAAGTTGTCAGGTTTGTGGATAAGATTACGAGAACCATTGCAAGTCCTCGCTTAATTTGATATTATATTTGTGTTTTAACTCTTAATTACTTATCCAGCCCATTCTCTTTATCCACAAACTGTGGATAAGTTGTGGATTGTTTTCACACAGCTTGTGTAGATTGTTGTCCACAACTTGTGGAATTTGTCGAAAAGCTGTTTTTCTACTATACTATATGTTTTCAACATTTCGTGTGTACGAATGGTCAGAGCCATATGCTCTTTTTTTGTGTTCTATAACAGGGAAAGGGCGCTGATTTTTAAAGAAAAGGAGGGCTGTGCCGGATAATGGAGAATATATTGGATCTTTGGAATCAAGCTCTAGCTCAAATTGAGAAAAAGCTAAGCAAACCGAGTTTCGAAACTTGGATGAAGTCGACGAAAGCCCATTCGCTGCAAGGGGATACCTTAACCATCACCGCTCCCAATGAATTTGCCAGAGACTGGCTGGAGTCCAGGTACTTACATCTCATTGCAGATACCATATACGAATTAACCGGGGAAGAATTGAGCGTCAAATTTGTCATTCCTCAAAATCAGGACGAAGAAAACTTTTTACCGAAACCGCAAGTGAAAAAAGCGGCAAAAGAGGAACCGTCTGATTTTCCCCAAAGCATGCTCAACCCGAAATATACATTCGACACATTCGTCATCGGATCGGGAAACCGATTCGCCCATGCAGCATCACTGGCTGTGGCGGAAGCACCCGCTAAAGCGTACAACCCTTTATTTATATACGGGGGAGTCGGCTTAGGAAAAACCCACTTAATGCACGCGATCGGCCATTATGTCATTGATCATAATCCTTCAGCCAAAGTGGTGTACCTGTCTTCTGAAAAATTCACAAATGAATTCATCAACTCAATCCGCGATAATAAAGCCGTTGATTTCCGCAATCGCTACCGGAACGTTGATGTACTTTTGATAGATGATATTCAATTTTTAGCCGGAAAAGAACAAACACAGGAAGAGTTTTTCCATACATTCAACACGCTTCATGAAGAAAGCAAACAAATCGTGATTTCCAGCGACAGACCGCCGAAAGAGATCCCAACCCTTGAAGACCGCCTGCGTTCGCGGTTCGAATGGGGATTGATTACGGATATCACACCGCCGGATCTGGAAACGCGGATTGCCATCCTGAGAAAAAAAGCGAAGGCGGAAGGTCTTGATATTCCGAACGAGGTCATGCTTTACATCGCGAATCAGATTGACAGCAACATCCGCGAACTGGAAGGGGCATTAATCCGGGTTGTCGCCTATTCATCCTTAATCAATAAAGACATTAACGCAGACCTGGCTGCAGAAGCATTGAAAGATATTATTCCGTCTTCTAAGCCGAAGGTCATTACGATAAAAGAGATTCAGCGGATTGTCGGACAGCAGTTCAACATTAAGCTTGAAGATTTCAAAGCGAAAAAGCGAACGAAATCCGTGGCGTTCCCAAGACAAATTGCGATGTATCTTTCAAGAGAAATGACGGATTCTTCTTTGCCTAAAATCGGGGAAGAATTTGGCGGCAGAGACCATACAACCGTCATTCACGCCCATGAAAAGATTTCAAAACTGCTGATTGATGACGAGCAGCTTCAGCAGCAGGTGAAAGAAATAAAAGAACTGCTTAAATAATAGTGCCCTCGGATGAATCGGGGAAAGTGTGAATAACTATTTCATAGCCATACACAGTCTGTCCACATGTGGATAGGCTGTGTTTCCTGTCTTTTTCACAACTTATCCACAAATCCACAGGCCCTACTATTACTACTGCTATTTTTAAAATATATTAATTATATTATCCGTTAGGAGGATAAACATGAAATTTACGATTCAAAAAGATCGTTTAGTCGAAAGTGTACAAGACGTTCTAAAAGCCGTTTCATCCAGAACCACAATTCCCATTCTCACTGGTATTAAGATCGTCGCCTCAGATGAAGGTGTATCTTTCACAGGAAGTGACTCTGATATTTCAATCGAGTCATTCATTCCGAAAGAAGATGATGATAAAGAAATCGTGACGATCGATCAGCCGGGAAGTATCGTGCTGCAAGCGCGTTTCTTCAGTGAAATCGTTAAAAAACTGCCGATGGCGACTGTTGAAATCGAAGTTCAAAATCAATATTTAACGATTATCCGTTCCGGAAAAGCCGAATTTAATTTAAACGGCCTTGATGCAGATGAATATCCGCATCTGCCGCAAATCGAAGAGCATCACGCCATTCAGATTCCGACGGATCTTTTGAAAAACCTGATTCGCCAAACCGTGTTCGCTGTGTCCGCCTCAGAAACACGCCCTATCTTGACAGGTGTAAACTGGAAAGTCGAAAACGGTGAATTATTATGCACTGCCACGGATAGCCACCGACTCGCTTTAAGAAAGGCGAAGCTTGATATTCCGGAAGACAGCTCTTATAACGTGGTCATTCCTGGGAAAAGCTTAACCGAGCTGAGCAAAATTCTTGATGACAACCAAGAACTGGTTGATATCGTCATTACAGAAACCCAAGTTCTGTTCAAAGCGAAAAACGTATTGTTCTTCTCAAGATTGCTTGACGGAAACTATCCGGACACGACCAGCTTAATTCCGCAGGAAAGCAAAACGGAAATCGTCGTGAACACGAAGGAATTTTTACAGGCGATAGACCGTGCTTCTTTATTGGCGAGAGAAGGCCGCAACAACGTTGTAAAGCTTTCTGCCAAACCGGCGGATTCGCTGGAGATTTCATCAAATTCTCCGGAAATCGGGAAAGTGGTCGAAGCTGTGCTGGCTGACCAGATTGACGGCGAGGAATTAAATATTTCATTCAGTCCAAAATATATGATGGACGCACTGAAAGTACTTGAAGGAGCGGACATCCGTATCAGTTTTACGGGAGCGATGAGACCGTTTCTTATCCGTACGCCGAATGATGAAACCATCGTTCAGCTCATCCTTCCGGTCAGAACGTATTAATCAAACAGAATGTGCTGCCGGCTTAGTTCGGCAGCTTTTCTATTCATCAGCCGCTCCCTCAAGTTTTCCCTTTCCTTATTTCAGGATTTTTTAGTACAATTAGATATTAGTGATATTTGAAAGAGGTCGATATTATGGCAAATCCGATTTCGATTGATACAGAAATGATTACGCTTGGCCAGTTTTTAAAATTAGCCGATGTGATTCAGTCCGGCGGCATGGCGAAGTGGTTTCTGAGCGAGCATGAGGTGACTGTCAACAATGAACCTGACAATCGCCGCGGCAGAAAGCTTTACGTTGGAGACGTGGTCGCGATTGAAGGATTTGGTTCATTTCAAGTCGTCAATTAAAGCGGGTGACAGCGGTTGTATATCCAAAATTTAGAATTAACATCCTACCGTAATTATGAGCGCGCTGAGCTTCAATTCGAAAACAAGGTGAATGTGATCATCGGGGAAAATGCCCAAGGCAAAACCAATCTGATGGAAGCCATCTATGTCCTTTCGATGGCAAAATCACACCGCACCTCAAATGACAAAGAACTTATACGGTGGGACGAAGACTATGCTAAAATAGAAGGAAGAGTGATGAAGCGAAACGGGGACATCCCGATGCAGCTTGTCATCTCCAAAAAAGGTAAAAAGGGCAAGGTCAATCATATAGAGCAGCAAAAACTCAGTCAGTATGTCGGAGCGCTGAACACCATTATGTTTGCCCCTGAGGATTTAAATCTCGTCAAAGGAAGCCCTCAGGTGAGGAGGAGATTTCTCGATATGGAGATCGGGCAGGTTTCTGCCGTTTATCTGTATGATTTATCTCTTTATCAGAAAATCCTTTCACAGCGGAATCATTTTCTGAAACAGCTGCAAAGCCGGAAACAGACTGACCGGACCATGCTTGACGTTCTCACTGATCAGCTGATTGAAGCAGCCGCAAAAGTTGTCGCCAAACGTCTGCAGTTTACGGCGCAGCTTGAAAAATGGGCGCAGCCGATCCATTCCGGCATTTCCCGGGGACTTGAAGAACTGACGCTTAAGTACCACACGGCGCTTGATGTATCAGATCCCAAAGATTTGTCGAAAATAGGTAACAGCTACCAGGAGTCTTTTTCGAAATTAAAAGAAAAAGAAATAGAACGAGGCGTCACATTATTCGGACCGCATCGGGATGATGTCCTTTTTTATGTGAACGGACGCGATGTGCAGACGTACGGTTCGCAGGGACAGCAGCGTACGACGGCTTTGTCTTTGAAGCTGGCCGAAATAGATTTGATTCATGAAGAAATCGGAGAATACCCCATTTTACTTTTGGATGATGTACTAAGCGAGCTGGATGATTACCGACAGTCCCATTTGCTTCATACGATCCAAGGCCGTGTGCAGACATTTGTCACCACGACAAGCGTGGATGGCATTGACCACGATACCTTACATCAAGCAGGAATGTTCCGTGTGGAAAACGGTACGTTAGTGAAGTGAAGAAATGAGGTGAGCGATTGTATATTCATTTAGGTGACGACTTTGTCGTTTCAACACGCGATATCGTCGGCATTTTTGACTGCAAGGTCAATGTATCGCCGATCGTTGAAGAATTTCTGGACAGACAGAAAGAAAAAGTAGTGCCGTCCGTAAACGGCACGCCAAAGTCTATCGTAGTCACGACTGAGAATATATATTACTCTCCCTTATCTTCCGGCACACTGAAGAAACGTGCGCAATTTATGTTAGAAATAGATTCTTAGCGGATCTTTACAATGAATATATCGTTTAAGAAAAGTGTAGGTGAATGTGCATGGCTATGGAACAGCAGCAAAATAGTTATGATGAGAATCAGATACAGGTATTAGAAGGTTTGGAAGCTGTTCGAAAGAGACCGGGGATGTACATCGGATCAACTAACAGCAAAGGCCTTCACCACTTGGTGTGGGAAATCGTCGACAACAGTATTGACGAAGCCCTGGCCGGTTATTGTACAGATATTAACATCGAGATTGAAAAAGATAACAGCATTACCGTTAAGGACAACGGGCGCGGAATTCCGGTCGGTATCCAGGAGAAGATGGGCCGCCCTGCGGTTGAAGTCATCATGACCGTTCTCCACGCCGGCGGTAAATTTGACGGAAGCGGATATAAAGTATCCGGCGGTCTTCACGGTGTAGGGGCATCTGTCGTAAACGCCTTGTCGACCACTCTTGACGTTACGGTTCATCGTGACGGAAAAATCCACTATCAGGCGTACGAGCGCGGTGTACCTGTGGCCGATCTTGAAGTGATCGGTGATACTGATAAGACCGGAACGATTACGCACTTCGTTCCGGATCCGGAAATTTTCAAAGAAACAACCGAATACGACTATGACCTGCTTTCAAACCGTGTCCGGGAATTGGCCTTCCTGACAAAAGGCGTAAACATTACGATTGAAGACAAACGTGAAGGACAAGAACGGAAAAACGAGTACCACTACGAAGGCGGAATCAAAAGCTATGTTGAGTACTTAAACCGTTCCAAAGAAGTCGTTCATGAAGAGCCGATTTATATCGAAGGCGAGAAAGACGGCATAACGGTTGAAGTTGCATTGCAATACAACGACAGCTATACAAGCAATATTTATTCTTTCACGAATAATATCAACACATACGAAGGCGGGACGCACGAAGCCGGATTTAAAACCGGTCTGACCCGTGTCATAAACGACTATGCAAGAAGAAAAGGGATTTTCAAAGAAAATGATCCGAATTTAAGCGGGGATGATGTGAGAGAAGGGCTGACTGCCATTATTTCAATTAAGCACCCTGATCCGCAATTCGAAGGGCAGACGAAAACCAAGCTCGGCAACTCCGAAGCGAGAACGATCACTGATACGCTGTTTTCTTCTGCGCTGGAAACATTCCTTCTTGAAAATCCGGACTCAGCCCGCAAAATCGTTGAAAAAGGTTTAATGGCCGCAAGAGCGCGGATGGCAGCGAAAAAAGCGCGGGAATTGACCCGCCGCAAAAGTGCGCTTGAGATTTCCAATCTGCCGGGCAAACTGGCGGACTGTTCTTCTAAAGATCCGAGCATTTCCGAGCTGTATATCGTAGAGGGTGACTCTGCGGGCGGATCAGCGAAACAGGGACGGGACCGTCATTTCCAAGCTATTCTGCCGCTGCGCGGTAAGATACTGAACGTTGAGAAAGCCAGACTTGATAAGATTCTCTCAAACAATGAGGTCAGATCAATGATCACGGCCCTCGGAACAGGAATCGGAGAAGATTTTAATCTTGAAAAAGCGCGTTATCATAAAGTGGTCATCATGACGGATGCCGATGTTGACGGCGCCCACATCAGAACGCTTTTATTAACGTTCTTCTACAGATACATGCGGGAAATCATCGAAAACGGCTATGTCTACATTGCCCAGCCGCCGCTTTACAAAGTGCAGCAGGGAAAACGGGTGGAATACGCTTATAACGATAAGCAGCTTGATGAGCTGTTAAAAGAGCTTCCGCAATCACCTAAGCCCGGCCTCCAGCGTTATAAAGGTCTTGGAGAAATGAACGCGACTCAGCTTTGGGAAACGACAATGGACCCTGCGACCAGAACGCTTCTGCAAGTCAATCTTGAAGATGCAATGGACGCTGACGAGACTTTTGAAATGCTGATGGGTGACAAAGTAGAACCGCGGAGAAACTTCATAGAAGCAAACGCCAGATACGTGAAAAATCTTGATATTTAACCAAGAAAGCCTTATTTTCGTTAAGAAATAAGGCTTTTTTCTCAAAGCGGCTTCTAAAGCCTCTGAAAACCCGCAAAACCCGTATATTCTACTAAATTAATGTGTATAAACACAAGTTTATTGATATAATGGAGAATAGTGAAATCGTATTGAAGATCATAATGGACAATCTACTCCCACATTATTTCATGTGATACTTCAGGGAGGTTTTTTTAATGAGTGAACAAAACACACCACAAGTACGTGAAGTCAATATCAGTCAGGAAATGCGGACATCCTTCCTGGACTATGCAATGAGCGTTATCGTATCCCGGGCGCTTCCGGATGTGCGTGACGGTCTGAAGCCGGTTCACAGACGGATTTTGTACGCGATGAATGATTTAGGCATGACCAGTGACAAACCATATAAAAAATCTGCCCGTATCGTCGGTGAAGTTATCGGTAAGTACCACCCGCACGGTGACTCAGCGGTTTACGAATCAATGGTCAGAATGGCGCAGGATTTTAACTATCGCTACATGCTTGTTGACGGACACGGCAACTTCGGTTCGGTTGACGGCGACTCAGCGGCCGCGATGCGTTACACAGAAGCGAGAATGTCAAAAATCGCAATGGAAATCCTTCGGGACATTACGAAAGATACGATTGATTATCAAGATAACTATGACGGCGCAGAAAGAGAACCTGTCGTCATGCCTTCGAGATTTCCGAATCTGCTCGTCAACGGAGCTGCCGGTATTGCGGTCGGAATGGCGACAAATATTCCTCCGCATCAGCTTGGGGAAGTCATTGAAGGCGTGCTTGCCGTAAGTGAGAATCCTGAGATTACAAACCAGGAGCTGATGGAATACATCCCGGGCCCGGATTTTCCGACTGCAGGTCAGATTTTAGGCCGGAGCGGCATCCGCAAGGCATATGAATCCGGACGGGGATCCATTACGATCCGGGCTAAGGCTGAAATCGAAGAGACATCATCGGGAAAAGAAAGAATTATTGTCACGGAACTTCCTTATCAGGTGAACAAAGCGAGATTAATTGAAAAAATCGCAGATCTTGTCCGGGACAAAAAAATCGAAGGAATTACGGATCTGCGTGACGAATCCGACCGTAACGGAATGAGAATCGTCATTGAGATTCGCCGTGACGCCAATGCTCACGTCATTTTGAATAACCTGTACAAACAAACGGCCCTGCAGACGTCTTTCGGAATCAACCTGCTGGCGCTCGTTGACGGACAGCCGAAGGTACTAAGCCTGAAACAATGTCTGGAGCATTATCTTGATCACCAAAAGGTTGTGATCCGGCGCAGAACGGCTTACGAACTCCGCAAAGCGGAAGCGAGAGCTCACATTCTGGAAGGTTTAAGAATTGCTCTCGATCATTTAGATGCCGTTATTTCTCTTATCCGCAATTCCCAGACGGCTGAAATTGCGAGAACAGGTTTGATCGAACAATTCTCACTGACTGAAAAACAAGCGCAAGCCATTCTGGATATGCGCCTTCAGCGATTAACCGGTCTGGAGCGCGAAAAGATTGAAGAGGAATATCAATCACTTGTTGCGCTTATCGCCGAGCTGAAAGATATTTTAGCCAATGAAGAAAGAGTTCTTGAGATCATCCGTGAAGAGCTCAATGAAATCAAAGAGCGTTTCAATGATGAGAGACGCACTGAAATCGTGACGTCCGGTCTTGAAACAATTGAAGATGAAGATCTTATCGAGAGAGAAAATATCGTCATCACACTGACCCATAACGGCTATGTTAAACGTCTCCCGGCGTCCACATACCGCAGCCAAAAACGGGGCGGAAAAGGCGTACAGGGAATGGGAACGAATGAAGATGACTTTGTGGAACACTTAATTTCCACATCAACGCACGATACGATCCTGTTCTTCTCTAATAAAGGGAAGGTATACCGTTCTAAAGGATATGAAATCCCTGAATACGGCCGTACGGCAAAAGGCATTCCGATTATTAACCTTCTGGAGGTTGAAAAAGGCGAATGGATTAATGCCATTATTCCGGTCAGCACGTTTGATGAGGAGCAATACCTCTTCTTTACGACCAAACAAGGGGTGTCGAAACGTACGGCACTGTCCCAGTTTGCGAATATACGGAATAACGGGCTGATCGCCCTAGGTCTCCGGGAAGACGATGAACTGATGGCCGTCCGCCTGACTGACGGCAAGAAACAAATCATCATCGGAACGAAGAACGGTTTGCTGATCCGTTTCCCTGAAGAAGATGTAAGACAAATGGGACGCACAGCTGCGGGTGTTAAAGGCATCACGCTGACAGACGATGATGTCGTTGTAGGCATGGAGATTCTTGAAGAAGACTCCCATGTCCTCATAGTGACAGAAAACGGCTACGGCAAACGCACACCGGCTTCAGAATACAGAGTTCAAAGCCGGGGCGGAAAAGGCCTTAAAACATGTAAAATCACTGACAGCAACGGTCCGTTAGTAACCGTGAAAGCAACAAAAGGCGAAGAGGACTTAATGATTATTACGGCAAGCGGCGTGTTAATCAGAATGGATATTAATGATATCTCCACTACGGGACGCGTAACACAAGGCGTCCGTCTGATCCGCATGTCTGATCAAGAGCATGTAGCCACTGTGGCGCTTGTGGAAAAGAATGAAGAAGAGCCGGAAGAAACGGAAGAAGTATAAACGTAGAAGCGCAGCTGTAGCAGGCTGCGCTTTTACTATATAAAGAAATGAAAAAAAGCTTTGACACATAGTGATGATGCTGATATAATCATTTTTGTTGTCTTTTTAATAGAAAGGCAAGCCTAGCGAAAATATTTTTTAAAAAAGTATTGACCTAGCAAACTGAAAATGTTATGATTAAGAGGTCGCTTCGAGAGAAGCAACAAAGTTCTTTGAAAACTAAACAAGACAAAACGTACCTGTTAATTCAAAGTTTTAAATAAATCGCAC
>NZ_JAHOAA010000009.1:20169-21883 GCF_019039175.1 Bacillus sp. FJAT-27001 | reverse complement strand
TCTTTGAAAACTAAACAAGACAAAACGTACCTGTTAATTCAAAGTTTTAAATAAATCGCACAGCGATGTGCGTAGTCAGTCAAACTACTTTATCGGAGAGTTTGATCCTGGCTCAGGACGAACGCTGGCGGCGTGCCTAATACATGCAAGTCGAGCGGACAGATGGGAGCTTGCTCCCTGATGTTAGCGGCGGACGGGTGAGTAACACGTGGGTAACCTGCCTGTAAGACTGGGATAACTCCGGGAAACCGGGGCTAATACCGGATGGTTGTCTGAACCGCATGGTTCAGACATAAAAGGTGGCTTCGGCTACCACTTACAGATGGACCCGCGGCGCATTAGCTAGTTGGTGAGGTAACGGCTCACCAAGGCGACGATGCGTAGCCGACCTGAGAGGGTGATCGGCCACACTGGGACTGAGACACGGCCCAGACTCCTACGGGAGGCAGCAGTAGGGAATCTTCCGCAATGGACGAAAGTCTGACGGAGCAACGCCGCGTGAGTGATGAAGGTTTTCGGATCGTAAAGCTCTGTTGTTAGGGAAGAACAAGTGCCGTTCAAATAGGGCGGCACCTTGACGGTACCTAACCAGAAAGCCACGGCTAACTACGTGCCAGCAGCCGCGGTAATACGTAGGTGGCAAGCGTTGTCCGGAATTATTGGGCGTAAAGGGCTCGCAGGCGGTTTCTTAAGTCTGATGTGAAAGCCCCCGGCTCAACCGGGGAGGGTCATTGGAAACTGGGGAACTTGAGTGCAGAAGAGGAGAGTGGAATTCCACGTGTAGCGGTGAAATGCGTAGAGATGTGGAGGAACACCAGTGGCGAAGGCGACTCTCTGGTCTGTAACTGACGCTGAGGAGCGAAAGCGTGGGGAGCGAACAGGATTAGATACCCTGGTAGTCCACGCCGTAAACGATGAGTGCTAAGTGTTAGGGGGTTTCCGCCCCTTAGTGCTGCAGCTAACGCATTAAGCACTCCGCCTGGGGAGTACGGTCGCAAGACTGAAACTCAAAGGAATTGACGGGGGCCCGCACAAGCGGTGGAGCATGTGGTTTAATTCGAAGCAACGCGAAGAACCTTACCAGGTCTTGACATCCTCTGACAATCCTAGAGATAGGACGTCCCCTTCGGGGGCAGAGTGACAGGTGGTGCATGGTTGTCGTCAGCTCGTGTCGTGAGATGTTGGGTTAAGTCCCGCAACGAGCGCAACCCTTGATCTTAGTTGCCAGCATTCAGTTGGGCACTCTAAGGTGACTGCCGGTGACAAACCGGAGGAAGGTGGGGATGACGTCAAATCATCATGCCCCTTATGACCTGGGCTACACACGTGCTACAATGGACAGAACAAAGGGCAGCGAAACCGCGAGGTTAAGCCAATCCCACAAATCTGTTCTCAGTTCGGATCGCAGTCTGCAACTCGACTGCGTGAAGCTGGAATCGCTAGTAATCGCGGATCAGCATGCCGCGGTGAATACGTTCCCGGGCCTTGTACACACCGCCCGTCACACCACGAGAGTTTGTAACACCCGAAGTCGGTGAGGTAACCTTTATGGAGCCAGCCGCCGAAGGTGGGACAGATGATTGGGGTGAAGTCGTAACAAGGTAGCCGTATCGGAAGGTGCGGCTGGATCACCTCCTTTCTAAGGATTTTAACGGAATATAAGACCTTGGGTCTTATAAACAGAACGTTCCCTGTCTTGTTTAGTTTTGAAGGA
>NZ_JAHOAA010000009.1:17093-20140 GCF_019039175.1 Bacillus sp. FJAT-27001 | reverse complement strand
TGTTCTTTGAAAACTAGATAACAGAAGTAATTCACATTCAATTAGTAATGCAAGATATCACGTAGTGATTCTTTTTAACGGTTAAGTTAGAAAGGGCGCACGGTGGATGCCTTGGCACTAGGAGCCGATGAAGGACGGGACGAACACCGATATGCTTCGGGGAGCTGTAAGCAAGCTTTGATCCGGAGATTTCCGAATGGGGAAACCCACCACTCGTAATGGAGTGGTATCCATATCTGAATACATAGGATATGAGAAGGCAGACCCGGGGAACTGAAACATCTAAGTACCCGGAGGAAGAGAAAGCAAATGCGATTCCCTGAGTAGCGGCGAGCGAAACGGGACCAGCCCAAACCAAGAGGCTTGCCTCTTGGGGTTGTAGGACACTCTGTACGGAGTTACAAAGGAACGAGGTAGATGAAGAGGTCTGGAAAGGCCCGCCATAGGAGGTAACAGCCCTGTAGTCAAAACTTCGTTCTCTCCTGAGTGGATCCTGAGTACGGCGGAACACGTGAAATTCCGTCGGAATCCGGGAGGACCATCTCCCAAGGCTAAATACTCCCTAGTGACCGATAGTGAACCAGTACCGTGAGGGAAAGGTGAAAAGCACCCCGGAAGGGGAGTGAAAGAGATCCTGAAACCGTGTGCCTACAAGTAGTCAGAGCCCGTTAACGGGTGATGGCGTGCCTTTTGTAGAATGAACCGGCGAGTTACGATCCCGTGCAAGGTTAAGCAGAAGATGCGGAGCCGCAGCGAAAGCGAGTCTGAATAGGGCGAATTGAGTACGTGGTCGTAGACCCGAAACCAGGTGATCTACCCATGTCCAGGGTGAAGTTCAGGTAACACTGAATGGAGGCCCGAACCCACGCACGTTGAAAAGTGCGGGGATGAGGTGTGGGTAGGGGTGAAATGCCAATCGAACCTGGAGATAGCTGGTTCTCTCCGAAATAGCTTTAGGGCTAGCCTCAAGGTAAGAGTCTCGGAGGTAGAGCACTGATTGGACTAGGGGCCCCTACCGGGTTACCGAATTCAGTCAAACTCCGAATGCCGATGACTTATCCTTGGGAGTCAGACTGCGAGTGATAAGATCCGTAGTCGAAAGGGAAACAGCCCAGACCGCCAGCTAAGGTCCCAAAGTATACGTTAAGTGGAAAAGGATGTGGAGTTGCTTAGACAACCAGGATGTTGGCTTAGAAGCAGCCACCATTTAAAGAGTGCGTAATAGCTCACTGGTCGAGTGACTCTGCGCCGAAAATGTACCGGGGCTAAACGTATCACCGAAGCTGCGGACTGTTCTTCGAACAGTGGTAGGAGAGCGTTCTAAGGGCTGTGAAGCAAGACCGGAAGGACTTGTGGAGCGCTTAGAAGTGAGAATGCCGGTATGAGTAGCGAAAGAGGGGTGAGAATCCCCTCCACCGAATGCCTAAGGTTTCCTGAGGAAGGCTCGTCCGCTCAGGGTTAGTCGGGACCTAAGCCGAGGCCGAAAGGCGTAGGCGATGGATAACAGGTTGATATTCCTGTACCACCTCCTCACCATTTGAGCAATGGGGGGACGCAGGAGGATAGGGTAAGCGCGGTATTGGATATCCGCGTCCAAGCAGTTAGGCTGGGAAATAGGCAAATCCGTTTCCCGTGAAGGCTGAGCTGTGATGGCGAGCGAATTATAGTAGCGAAGTTCCTGATTCCACACTGCCAAGAAAAGCCTCTAGCGAGGTGAGAGGTGCCCGTACCGCAAACCGACACAGGTAGGCGAGGAGAGAATCCTAAGGTGATCGAGAGAACTCTCGTTAAGGAACTCGGCAAAATGACCCCGTAACTTCGGGAGAAGGGGTGCTCTGTTAGGGTGCAAGCCCGAGAGAGCCGCAGTGAATAGGCCCAGGCGACTGTTTAGCAAAAACACAGGTCTCTGCGAAGCCGTAAGGCGAAGTATAGGGGCTGACGCCTGCCCGGTGCTGGAAGGTTAAGAGGAGCGCTTAGCGTAAGCGAAGGTGCGAATTGAAGCCCCAGTAAACGGCGGCCGTAACTATAACGGTCCTAAGGTAGCGAAATTCCTTGTCGGGTAAGTTCCGACCCGCACGAAAGGCGCAACGATCTGGGCACTGTCTCAACGAGAGACTCGGTGAAATTATAGTACCTGTGAAGATGCAGGTTACCCGCGACAGGACGGAAAGACCCCGTGGAGCTTTACTGCAGCCTGATATTGAATGTTGGTACAGCTTGTACAGGATAGGTAGGAGCCTTGGAAACCGGAGCGCCAGCTTCGGTGGAGGCATCGGTGGGATACTACCCTGGCTGTATTGACCTTCTAACCCGCCGCCCTTATCGGGCGGGGAGACAGTGTCAGGTGGGCAGTTTGACTGGGGCGGTCGCCTCCTAAAAGGTAACGGAGGCGCCCAAAGGTTCCCTCAGAATGGTTGGAAATCATTCGCAGAGTGTAAAGGCACAAGGGAGCTTGACTGCGAGACCTACAAGTCGAGCAGGGACGAAAGTCGGGCTTAGTGATCCGGTGGTTCCGCATGGAAGGGCCATCGCTCAACGGATAAAAGCTACCCCGGGGATAACAGGCTTATCTCCCCCAAGAGTCCACATCGACGGGGAGGTTTGGCACCTCGATGTCGGCTCATCGCATCCTGGGGCTGTAGTCGGTCCCAAGGGTTGGGCTGTTCGCCCATTAAAGCGGTACGCGAGCTGGGTTCAGAACGTCGTGAGACAGTTCGGTCCCTATCCGTCGCGGGCGCAGGAAATTTGAGAGGAGCTGTCCTTAGTACGAGAGGACCGGGATGGACGCACCGCTGGTGTACCAGTTGTTCTGCCAAGGGCATCGCTGGGTAGCTATGTGCGGACGGGATAAGTGCTGAAAGCATCTAAGCATGAAGCCCCCCTCAAGATGAGATTTCCCATTCCGCAAGGAAGTAAGATCCCTGAAAGATGATCAGGTTGATAGGTCTGAGGTGGAAGTGTGGCGACACATGGAGCTGACAGATACTAATCGATCGAGGACTTAACCAATTTGAATGTATGCTTACTGTTATCTAGTTTTGAGAGAA
>NZ_JAHOAA010000009.1:0-16736 GCF_019039175.1 Bacillus sp. FJAT-27001 | reverse complement strand
TGAGAGTAGGACGCCGCCAAGCTATCATTACGGTAAAGGCAGCTCATCATGAGCTGCCTTTTTTGTTTATAAGTATTGCTTCAGGAAATTAGAAACGTAATACGGAAATTTGCGTTCCGTGACCTCTAAGAACCGGCGGATCATCACATAATCATCACTGACATGCTGTGTCAGCAGTTCATACCACCACTCCGTTTCATATCTCGCAATCATCCCGATATTGTAGAGGACCAAATAATGAATAATCATTTCCGGAAGATGCAGGAAGTGATCACGCTGAGAGGGAATGTAATATTGATTTTTCTCCAAGTGAAACAATAAATTTGGCGAAGACCAAGGTTCTCTGTCTATCGGGTCAGCCTCAAAAACCAAGTGGTTATGGTCTTTCCTCAGAAAAGACCACTTCAAATGATGGCTGATATATTCAGCAAAGCGGGAATCAGACATATTGTAATGAATCACCGCATGCTCAGGCACTGAAATAAGGTCATCTTTCAGCTCTACACGGGTCAGCCAATTCTTTTTCTCTTGGAAGTAAAAGACAGTATGCAATTCAGGTATGGCTGTCAGCAATTTCTTCATTGTGTACCGTTCTTCCTCAAGACCAGCTATCCCGAATAAGTGCTTCATTACATGAATACATAAGCCATTGCGCTGCACCTTCACTTCATCATCCCTAAAGGAGTAATTTTGCTTTTTGCGTTTCCGGGCAGTCACGCCATGCGCGAGTACTGAGGCGTGGCTTGGATAGCTTGGATCTGTGGTCAGAAGACAGGCTTTCAGCAATTGTGACATCCCGTAAAACAACAGAATAGGCTTAATTTCTAAAGGGGAAAAAGATGCCTGCTTATAAAAGGACTCGGCGTGTTTGATAAAGAATATGAAGCGCTCACTGTTCTTAAACGCATATCGTTTTGGTTCTTTCATACCGCTTTCTGTATAGATTTTATTTAGAAATTTCTGGGAAGATTCTACGGAATAAAATAATGATAACTCTTTCCACTCATGATCTCTCATATGTATTTTTAAACCCTTTCCTTTATCTAAATATTTCAACTCTTTTTCGCTTCCTTGACATGCTGTTTTCTAGTTGATAATCTACATATAATATTTTGCCGAAAAGAGGGGGATTTACTAATGTGGGAAAGTAAATTTTCAAAAGAAGGCTTAACGTTCGATGATGTACTGCTCGTACCGGCTCAATCAGACGTACTTCCGCGTGATGTGGATTTATCTGTTGAACTGACAAAGACGTTAAAGCTTAATATTCCTGTCATCAGTGCGGGAATGGATACAGTAACAGAATCAGCTATGGCGATTGCGATGGCCAGACAGGGCGGCTTGGGCATTATCCATAAAAACATGTCCATCGAACAGCAGGCTGAACATGTTGACAAAGTCAAACGTTCTGAACGGGGCGTTATTACAAATCCCTTCTTTTTAACACCTGATCATCAAGTATTCGATGCGGAGCATTTGATGGGGAAATACAGAATTTCCGGTGTTCCGATCGTAGATAATAAAGACGATCAAAAGCTTGTCGGTATCATTACAAACCGTGATCTTCGCTTTATCTCTGATTATTCAATGAAAATCAGTGATGTCATGACAAAAGAAGAGCTGGTTACGGCTTCTGTGGGAACCACATTAGACGAAGCAGAAAAAATCTTACAGAAACATAAAATTGAAAAACTCCCGTTAGTGGATGACCAAAACAAATTAAAGGGTCTTATTACGATCAAAGATATTGAAAAGGTTATCGAATTCCCGAATTCATCTAAAGATGAACACGGACGCCTTATTGTCGGCGCTGCGGTAGGCGTGACAGGCGATACAATGACACGCGTCAGCAAGCTTGTTGAAGCGAATGTCGACGTTATCGTGGTTGATACGGCTCACGGACATTCCAGAGGCGTACTGAACACAGTTGCGAAAATCCGTGAAACATATCCTGAACTGAACATTATCGCAGGAAATGTTGCAACGGCTGAAGCGACAAAAGCTCTGATTGAAGCCGGAGCAAATATTGTCAAAGTGGGAATCGGACCTGGTTCTATCTGTACGACACGCGTCGTTGCAGGTGTAGGCGTACCGCAGATCACTGCCATTTATGATTGTGCCACTGAAGCGAGAAAACACGGCGCGACAATTATCGCAGACGGCGGTATTAAATTCTCCGGAGATATTACAAAAGCGTTGGCTTCAGGCGGACATGCCGTAATGCTCGGAAGCCTGCTTGCCGGTACTTCAGAAAGCCCGGGAGAGACTGAAATCTATCAAGGCAGAAGATTTAAAGTGTATCGCGGTATGGGTTCTGTCGCTGCCATGGAAAAAGGCAGTAAAGACCGATATTTCCAAGAAGAAAATAAGAAATTCGTCCCTGAAGGTATCGAAGGACGGACTCCGTACAAAGGTCCTGTAGAAGAAACAGTGTATCAGCTTGTCGGCGGTCTTCGTTCAGGTATGGGATATTGCGGTTCAAAAGACTTGCGCGCTTTAAGAGAAGAGGCTCAATTCATCCGTATGACAGGTGCCGGACTTCGCGAAAGTCATCCGCATGATGTCCAAATTACGAAAGAATCACCAAACTATACAATCTCATAATTGTTACAAATAAAAAACATTTGACAGGGTCGCTGACTCTGTCTATTTTTTTTATATCGAGTGTGATAAAATTTATACTGTTGTGTTTTGAATTTGAATATGTCCTTAACGGCTTAATTATAGATTTAAAATGAATGACGGAGGTCGTAAGATTGAACATCACGAAATGGAAACAGCTGTTGGTGTCATTAGTGGTACTGGCACTGGCCGCAACTTGCTTTGTTCCAATGTCTAAAGCGGAGGCAGCCGGCAATGACCCGATTGATGTCAACGCATCAGCTGCGATAATGATTGAGGCTTCATCGGGAAAAATTTTATACAGTAAAAATGCAGACAAAAGACTGCCGATTGCCAGCATGACAAAAATGATGACTGAATATCTGCTTCTGGAAGCCATTAAAGAAGGAAAAGTGAAATGGGATCAAACGTATACTCCTGATGATTATGTCTATGAAATTTCTCAAGACAACAGTTTATCAAACGTCCCCCTTCGAAAAGACGGCAAATACACGGTTAAAGAACTGTATCAGGCTATGGCGATTTACTCTGCTAACGGAGCCGCGATTGCAGTTGCCGAAATTCTTGCCGGAACTGAAACGAAATTTGTCGCTGAAATGAATGCGAAAGCCAAAGAATTAGGCATGACAAACTATGACTTTAAAAATGCCACAGGGCTTGTGAATGAAGACCTTCACGGCAAGCAGCCGCAAGGAGAAGGCGTTAAAGAAGAAAGTGAAGTTTCTGCTAAAGACATGGCGCTTCTTGCAGACCGCCTGATCACTGATTATCCGGAAGTTCTCAAAACAACAAGCATCGCTAAGACGAAATTCAGAGCCGGCACTGATGATGAAATGGACATGCCGAACTGGAACTTCATGTTAAAAGGTCTTGTTTCTGAATACCCTGGCGTTGACGGCTTAAAAACGGGTTCTACTGATTCTGCGGGATCTTGTTTTACAAGCACAGCACAGCGGAACGGAATGCGGGTCATCACCGTTGTATTAGACGCAAAAGGCAACCTGCATACCGGACGTTTTGATGAAACGAAAAAAATGCTCGATTACGCATTTAACAGCAATTTCTCAATGAAAGATCTTTACCCTGAAGGCTCTCAAGTAAAAGGGCACAAAACGATTGACGTTGAAAAAGGGAAAGACAAGCAAGTCGATATTGTTACTGACAAGGCGCTTTCTATTCCTGTGAAAAGCGGGGATGAAAAGAACTATAAAGCCAAAGTGACTTTAGATAAAAAAGAAATCACGGCTCCTGTGAAAAAGGGAACGAAAGTCGGAACGCTGACAGTTACATACAAAGGCAGTGACAAAGACTATGGCTTCCTCAAAACCAAAGAGTTCAGCGTGAATCTTGTTACGAAAAATGATGTAGATAAAGCAAACTGGTTTGTTCAGATGATGCGCGGCATCGGCGGATTCTTCTCCGGTATCTGGAACAGCGCCGTTGACACGGTAACAGGCTGGTTTTAGAAATAAGAAAGAGCTCTGATGAAAGTTAGGGCTCTTTTGCTTAATATACTGAAAAAACCAAATTATTAGTAAAAAAATGATATCTATCTTATTCATCTCGCTGTAAAATAAGAATACCCATATGAAATATTGTATTTCTGGGATACAATAAGAGATAGAAATTATCTAACTATACATTGACTAGGGGGACCAAATAATGGCTCAAACAGGTACTGATCGTGTAAAACGCGGCATGGCGGAAATGCAAAAAGGCGGCGTCATCATGGACGTTGTAAATGCTGAACAAGCGAAGATTGCGGAAGAGGCGGGAGCTGTTGCCGTAATGGCGTTAGAACGCGTTCCGGCTGATATTCGCGCTGCCGGCGGTGTTGCCCGCATGGCTGATCCGACAATCGTTGAAGAAGTAATGAATGCTGTATCCATTCCCGTAATGGCAAAAGCGCGTATCGGACATATCGTTGAAGCGCGTGTCCTTGAAGCAATGGGAGTAGATTACATCGATGAAAGTGAAGTTCTGACTCCGGCTGACGAAGAATTTCATTTAAATAAAAACGAATATACAGTCCCGTTCGTATGCGGCTGCCGTGATCTCGGCGAAGCAACGCGCCGTATCGCCGAAGGAGCTTCCATGCTTCGTACAAAAGGCGAACCGGGAACAGGAAACATTGTGGAAGCTGTCCGCCATATGAGAAAAGTAAACGCGCAAGTGCGCAAAGTTGTTGCGATGAGCGATGATGAGCTGATGACTGAAGCTAAAAACCTCGGCGCTCCTTATGAACTGCTTCTTCAAATCAAGCGTGACGGCAAACTGCCTGTAGTGAACTTTGCTGCCGGCGGAGTAGCGACGCCTGCTGACGCGGCATTGATGATGCAGCTTGGCGCTGACGGCGTATTTGTCGGTTCAGGTATTTTCAAATCAGACAACCCTGCTAAATTTGCCAAAGCAATTGTTGAAGCAACGACTCATTACACAGACTACAAACTGATCGCTGAGCTTTCTAAAGAATTAGGCACAGCAATGAAAGGCATCGAAATCTCAAATCTATTGCCGGAACAGCGTATGCAAGAACGCGGCTGGTAAAACCATAGGAGAGCTGGAAGCATGTTAACAATTGGTGTACTTGGACTTCAAGGAGCAGTAAGAGAACATATTCGTTCAATTGAAGCATGTGGTTCAAAAGGTGTAGTCATTAAGCGTCCTGAACAGCTGAATGACATCGACGGTTTAATCCTGCCGGGCGGGGAAAGCACGACGATGCGGCGTTTAATGGATACGTATCATTTTATGGAGCCGCTTCGCGAGTTTGCCGCCCAAGGCAAGCCGATGTTCGGCACATGCGCCGGTCTGATTATTTTAGCCAAAGAGATAGCGGGAACGGATAACGCTCATCTAGGGCTGTTGAACGTTGTCGTCGAGCGTAATTCCTTTGGCCGTCAGGTTGACAGCTTTGAAGCTGATCTGACGATTAAAGGCCTTGATGAGCCGTTTACGGGTGTATTTATTCGCGCACCGCATATTTTAGAAGCCGGAGAAGATGTTGAAGTGCTTTGTGAGCATAACGGACGCATCGTGGCTGCAAAGCAGGGGAATTTCCTCGGCTGCTCGTTCCATCCTGAACTGACGGATGATCACCGGGTGACAGAGCTGTTTGTGAAGATGGCGGAAAAGCATAAGCAGGAAACAGCTGTATAAAACAGTTGAAAACCGCTGATACTTATAGTACATTATAAACACAAATAAAGATCGAAAAGCGTTGACAGGAAGCAGTAGGGAGCCTCTCTTTCAAAGAGAGCCGATGGGTGGTGCGAATCGGTGAAAGATGCTGTCCGAATCCGTCCTTGAGCGAAATGCTGAAAACTAGTAGGCATTTACGGGAAAACCGTTATGTGTTAAAGCGGGAAGCAAGTGTGAGCTTGTTTTCAATCAGGGTGGCAACGCGAGAGCTCTCGTCCCTTTTAGGGGATGAGGGCTCTTTTTTATTTTCGATAAAAACAGATAGGAGTTGTTAGGCATGATTGATACGAAGGTGCTGAGAGCCAATTTTCAAGAGGTAAAAGCGAAGCTCATTCCAAAAGGCGAAGACTTATCTGACTTTGACAAGTTTGAAGAGTTGGACGAAAAGAGAAGAGAGCTTATCGGTAAAGTAGAAGAACTGAAGGGAAAACGCAATGAAGTATCTCAGCAGGTCGCCGTTTTGAAACGGGAGAAAAAAGACGCTGATCATATTATTAAAGAGATGCGCGAAGTGGGCGAAGAAATTAAGAAGCTTGATGAAGAGCTTCGTACTGTCGAAACGACGCTCGAAACCATCCTTCTGTCTATTCCGAACATCCCGCACGATTCAGTGCCCGTCGGGGAAACGGAAGATGATAACATTGAAATTCGCAAGTGGGGAGAGGCGCCGGCATTTTCATATGAGCCGAAACCGCATTGGGATATCGCAGACCATTTAAACATTCTTGATTTCGAACGCGCTTCAAAAGTAACAGGCAGCCGGTTTGTGTTTTATAAAGGATTAGGCGCCCGCCTCGAACGCGCGCTCTACAACTTTATGCTGGATCTTCACGTTGATGAATATGATTACACGGAAGTCATTCCTCCTTATATGGTAAACCGTACGAGCATGACAGGTACGGGACAGCTTCCTAAATTTGAAGAGGATGCTTTTAAAATCAGAGAAGAGGATTATTTCTTAATTCCGACGGCGGAAGTGCCGATTACAAATATGCACCGCGATGAAATCTTATCCGGTGAGAACCTGCCGATCAATTATGCCGCATTCAGCGCTTGCTTCCGTTCAGAAGCGGGATCTGCCGGCCGTGATACACGCGGTTTGATCCGCCAGCATCAGTTCAACAAGGTTGAGCTTGTGAAATTCGTGAAGCCGGAAGATTCTTATGAGGAGCTTGAAAAACTGACGAATCAAGCTGAGCGGGTGCTTCAGCTGCTTGAACTGCCGTATCGTGTCATGAGCATGTGTACCGGTGATCTCGGCTTTACAGCCGCGAAAAAGTACGATATTGAGGTATGGATTCCAAGCCAAGACACATACCGTGAAATTTCTTCTTGCAGTAACTTTGAGGCCTTCCAGGCGAGACGCGCAAACATTCGATTCAGACGCGAAGCGAAAGGCAAGCCGGAGCATGTGCATACATTAAACGGTTCAGGTCTTGCAGTCGGCAGAACAGTAGCTGCCATCTTAGAAAACTATCAGCAGGAAGACGGAAGTGTCATCATTCCGAAAGTGCTTCGTCCTTATATGGGAAATAAAGAAGTCATCAAACCGTAAAAGGTGCGCCCTAGAGGCGCGCCTTTTTTGCTGCCCGGTATAGAGCGGCGGCATTCCGGGCTGTGCTTTCAAGGTTAAAACGGCCGGATGCTAAGGCGTCTTCAAGACTTACAGCGCCGGGCACGATAGAAAAAACAGCCGTTATTCCTGCGCTGTAAACATGCTCGAAATTTTTGCCTAAGGAGCCCGCCAATGCGATAACGGGAATTTCTTGAGCAGATGCGCGTGCGGCGATCCCGGCGGGGGTTTTGCCGAATATCGTTTGTCCGTCTATCTGCCCCTCTCCGGTAATGACAAGGTCAGCGCCTCTTATCTGATCTGAGAAGGACAGTGTATCTAATAAAACGTCAATCCCGCTTTGAAGTTCTGCCTGTAAGAAAGCGATCAGTCCGGCGCCGAGTCCCCCTGCGGCGCCCGCGCCTTTTACGGTATCCGCTTCGATATCGTGCTGACGTCTCAATACGTCAGCGAAATGGCGTAAGTTGCGATCCAATACAACTTTAGTCTTCTCGGATGCCCCTTTTTGCGGGCCGAAGACATATGACGCGCCGTTTTTACCGGTCAGAGGATTTTCGACATCACATGCGGCACGGATACGGATATGTTTCAGATCAGGAGAGAGACCGCTTATATCAATAGAAGCTAGGGTGTGCAGAGCGCCTCCGCCGTCAGGTATCTCCTGACCTTCCTCATTTAAGAAACGCACACCGAGCGCGCTCGCCATTCCTGTTCCGCCGTCATTGGTTGCGCTCCCGCCAAGCCCGATGATGATCTCACCCGCCCCGCGGGAAGCTGCATCTGCTATCAGTTCACCCGTTCCTCTTGTCGTTGTGTTCAACGGATCTCTGAGATGGCGGGGAACGAGATGAAGTCCCGATGCTTCCGCCATTTCAATGACTGCCGTGCGTCCGTCTCCCAGAAGTCCATATGCGGCGTTTACCGGCGTTCCCAGCGGACCGGTCACAGTTTTTTTGATGATGCTTCCGCCAGTGGCATCCGTCAAAGCCTGAACGGTTCCTTCTCCGCCGTCGGCCGCAGGTATCTTGATATATTCCGCGTCAGGGAAGACCGCTTTGAATCCTTTTTCTATGCTGTCAGCGGCTTCTTTTGATGTCATGCTTTCTTTGAAAGAATCCGGTGCAATAATGATTTTCATTATGTTCTCCACCTTTATGAGCAGGTTATCTGTTTGAATCTATTCTTGATTTTTACTGTGTTTTCCTGCCCGTATGGCATACTGAGGTTGAATTGGACGCAAGACTTTTGTATGATAGTAAAGCTGACGGACAAGCTGTTTAAGAAATGAAATAAAAAATATGAAAAAGCGCTTGACTGAAATTTAGGTCATGTGGTATATTATTAAATGTCGATACGGAGGAATACCCAAGTCTGGCTGAAGGGATCGGTCTTGAAAACCGACAGGGGTGTCAAAGCCCGCGGGGGTTCGAATCCCTCTTCCTCCGCCATATTGATTTTAAACCTAATGAAACTCGAGCATATATTGGAGATTGTTTTGTCCGCTGCATGTGATGCAGCGGATTTTTTATATGCAAAAAAAGCGATTTTCTCTGTTCGGGGAAAATCGCTTTGCTATTTTTATTTATTTCTGTTTTCGTTGATCACGCGGCTGATTTTTTCGATCAAAGGTTCCAGTGACTGTTCATCAGCTTCAAGGTCATAATCTTCAATGCGCACTTTTAGCACAGGGCAGGCGTTAAAACCGCTGATCCAGTCTTCGTACCGTGTATACATCTCTTCCCAATAGGAGCGGTTTGTCTGCAGCTCCATCTCGCGGCCTCGCTTTTCAATCCGGTTTATAATGTTTTCAAGGTCGCCTTCTAAATAGATCAAAACATCAGGATGCGGGAAGTACGGCGTCATGACCATCGCCTCAAATAGACTTGTGTATGTTGTGTAATCTGTCAGCGACATGGTTCCTTTATCGGCATGCATTTTTGCGAATATGCCTGTATCTTCATAAATCGAACGGTCCTGCACGAATCCGCCGCCTGATTCAAACATGTTTTTCTGCTCTTTGAACCGCTCAGCCAGAAAATAAATTTGCAAATGGAAGCTCCAGCGTTCAAAATCGTGATAAAACTTCTCTAAATAAGGGTTTTCATCCACTTCCTCAAGTGAGGTATGAAACCCGAGCCGTTTTGCTAAAGCTTTGGTCAAAGTCGATTTTCCGACTCCTACCGTTCCCGCTACTGTGATAATGGCGTTGTTTGGAATATGAATGTCTTTCATTTAATAAGCTCCTTTACCTGACGGGCAATTCTTTCATAGTCTGTCTTATTCAAAACAAAGTCTTCAGTATCACCGTCAATGGTCAGTACAGATATATCCGGATCTTCTTCCTGAAGCTGTCTGATGGCTGTGTCGTAATCTGCAATGAGACGTTCCAGATATTGATGCTCGATATTTTTCTCAAACGGGCGCCCGCGTTTTTCAATGCGTTGAAGCAATGTCGGCAGGCTTGCCTTTATGTATACAATGATATTCGGTTTCGGCAGGTCGTGAGTGAGCAGATGATAAATCTGCTTATACTTCTCAAGCTTTTGGCCGTGCAATGTACGCTCTGCGAAAATAACATTTTTATAAATATGATAATCGGACAAAACGGGCTGTCCTTGTTTTAAATAATCTCGATCGGTGTCTTCAAGCTGTTTATACCTGTGACATAGAAAAAACATTTCAAGCTGGAAACTCCACTCCTCGATATTGTCATAAAACTTATCGAGATAAGGGTTGTCTTCCACAATCTCATTAATCATAGGAAAACCGAGCTCTTCAGAAAGCATCGTAGCGAGTGTCGTTTTTCCTGCCCCGATAGGACCTTCTACCGCGATAAAAGGGGCTCTGTTCATTGAAAATCCTCCTTAATTCTGTAAACATCCGTCAGCTGCCGGCCTTTATATTGTATCACACTCTCAGAAAAGCCCATGAAAAAAGACGCTTCCAATTAACGAAACGTCTCTTTTACAATATGAAATTGATCGTTGAGCAAAAGCCAGTTTTGCGGGAAAGAAAGGCCGAGTTTCCAATAGCTGATTCCTCTTAAATGAAGTTCTTTAATTAAATTGAATTTCGCTTGAATGGATCGTGCGTCTTCAAACCATACTTCATGCCGTCTCTGATTTTCATCCGTGTAACGAAAGAATGGAGCCTGGGCGGTTTCGTCATATTGAATGTCGACTTTATGGCGTGCTGCCAGAGCGATTGCCTGCTGAGGACTGACGGCTTTGGCTGTCGTTCCCTGTTTAAAAGGCAGTGTCCAATCGTAGCCGTACATGTTCTGGCCCATAACGATTTTTGAAGAAGGCATTTCCGTCAGCGCGTACTCAATGACATTTCTTACAGGGCCGATAGGTGATACGGCCTGAGCCGGGCCTCCGCTGTACCCCCACTCATATGTCATGATTACGACAAAATCGACGATTTCTCCATGTGCCCTATAGTCATGTGCTTCGTACCATTTGCCGGCCTGGGTCGCGCTCGTTTTCGGAGCAAGCGCCGTTGAAATCTTCCAGCCTTCCCGATGAAAAATCGTCCTCGCTTCACGTAAAAAACGATTGTAGGCTTCTCTGTCCTGTGGACGTAAATATTCGAAATCAAAGTGAATATCGCGAAAGCCGTACTTTTTAGCCGTGGAGACGATTTCCTGAAAGAGTTTTGTTTTCACTGTATTGTCATTCAAGATGAGCCGCCCGAGTTCATCGCTGAATGCGTCATTTTCAAGGTTGGTGATGATCATCATCAGTGTGGTGTTGTGCCTGTCACTGATGCTTTTTAAATTGGTCAAAGGCGGTTCCTTTAAAGTCCCGTTCCGCTGCACTTGAAAACTGAATGCGCCGAGGTATGTTAAATAAGGAGAGGCCTCCCTTGCCGCCTGTTGGAGATTAGCGCTTACGCTCGTTCCCCGCGGTTCTATATATGCATTTGATTCGATATCGGGCTTATTCGCCTGCTGCGGAATGTAAAGGCGGGTTCCGGCTCTCAATGTGGTGCCGGGCTGAATTCCGTTAACCCTCGCAAGCTCCGCGGCCGATATATGAAAACGGCCGGCGATTGCCGCGAGAGTATCACCTTGTTTCACTTCGTAATATTGACCCTCAATCGGGATGACAAGGGTTTGTCCGACAACCAATGTATTTGGATTAGGCAGTTTATTTGCTTCCGCAATGACATTTGCGGCAGTCCGGTAGCGCGCCGCAATAGCGGAAAGCGTGTCGCCCCGTTTCACTATATAGATCTGAATGAAAAACGCCTCCTTTCATATCCGCTATCAAATATATGAAAAAAGGAGGCTGATCATGTTTATTTTTCGGCGGTAATTTGTTTTTCCGTGGTTATTTCTGCGAAGAGAACATTCTCCATCATGGTCAAAGCGAAATCATTGTCTTCGTCGTTATTGGAAGCGGTGCAGTCTTTCGGAATGGCAATGCTGTATTCTCTCATATAGGCGTCGTTGGCCGTGAACAGCACACAAATGTTCCCGGCAATCCCCGTGATGACTAATCGGTTCACTTGTAATTCGGTCAGAAGGGTGTGAAGCGCTGTTTCGTAAAAAGCGGAATGCTTCGGTTTAATGAGAAAATAATCATCCGGCTGAGGCGAAATTTCTTTTATAATGGGGGCGCTTCTGTCGTTGCTGCATTCCTCCCTGATGGCATCAATATCAGCCTTCCAGAGCCCGTAATGATCATTAATATAAATAATCGGCCAGTTGCTTTGTTTTGCATGCTTCTTTAATGATAAAATACGGGGGACAATTTGTTTGGTTTTTTCAGCAAGACGTTCGCCCATATCAAATTGAAAATTGTTGATCATATCGACAATCAGAAGGGCTGTGTTGTTAGGTTCAGACAATACCGGCAACTCCTTTCTGCTGGGGTATTCCTATTTTAACCTTTATGAGACATGAAAAAACTTAAGAAGAGAGCTCGAACCTATGAATGATGAATATTATATGAGAGAAGCCATAAAAGAAGCGAAGAAAGCCGAAGCGAAAGGTGAAGTGCCGATCGGAGCAGTTCTTGTTCTGCACGATGAGATCGTGGCGCGGGCGCATAATCTGCGGGAGACTGAACAGAGGTCGCTTGCCCACGCCGAAATGCTGGCGATAGACGAAGCGTGCCGTAGGCTGGGGACATGGAGACTTGAGGATGCCGTTCTTTATGTCACTTTGGAGCCGTGTCCGATGTGCGCGGGAGCCGTCGTGCTTTCGAGAGTCGATAAGGTCGTATTCGGCGCATTTGATCCCAAGGGGGGCTGTACAGGAACGCTGATGAACCTCTTGCAGGAAGAGCGGTTCAACCACCAAGCGGAAGTGGTGAGCGGCGTGCTCGGAGAAGAGTGCGGAGAAATGCTCAGCGCTTTTTTCAGAAAGCTGCGCCGGCAAAAGAAAGACATGAGGAAAAAGTTGTCTGAGTAGTACGGTTGCATTTTCTGCCTGAAGCAGATATACTTATGTGTGCATCATGAATGGTGCGCATATAAAAATTTGATATTTATTTTGCCGTGCTAAGCGGGGAGGTAGCGGTGCCCTGTACCCGCAATCCGCTCTAGCGGGGCCGAATCCCTTCTCGAGGTTCGTTTACTGTAAGGTCTGCCTTAAGTAAGTGGCGTTGACGTCTGGGTCCTGCGCAATGGGAATTCATGAACCATGTCAGGTCCGGAAGGAAGCAGCATTAAGTGAAACCTCTCATGTGCCGCAGGGTTGCCTGGGCTGAGCTAACTGCTTAAGTAACGCTTAGGGTAGCGAATCGACAGAAGGTGCACGGTAAATCAATCATCAAATTTCAGACTCACCTGTTTATGGCAGGTGAGTTTTTTCGTATATGAAAAACGGGTTTTGGCGTTAAAAGCACGTTCATGTATAATAAACATGATGAATAACAGAGGAGGGCGCATCCTGTGGGTTACCAAGCTTTATATCGAGTATTTAGGCCTCAGCAGTTTGAAGATGTGGTCGGACAGGAACACATTACGAAAACGCTGCAAAATGCCCTTTTGCAAAAGAAATTTTCTCATGCATATCTGTTTTCTGGACCGCGGGGAACGGGAAAAACCAGTGCAGCTAAAATATTTGCGAAAGCAGTCAACTGTGAGCACGCCCCCGTAGAAGAACCGTGCAATGAATGTGCGGCGTGCAAGGGGATCACAAACGGCTCTATATCAGATGTGATTGAAATAGATGCGGCGTCGAATAACGGCGTAGACGAAATCCGCGACATCCGTGACAAAGTAAAATTCGCCCCGTCGGCCGTCACCTACAAAGTATATATTATAGATGAGGTGCATATGCTCTCTATCGGCGCATTCAATGCGCTTCTGAAAACGCTGGAAGAACCGCCGGCACATTGCATTTTCATATTAGCTACGACTGAGCCTCATAAGATTCCTTTAACCATTATCTCCAGATGTCAGCGTTTTGACTTCAAACGGATTACATCCAAAGCAATTGTCGGACGAATGAAGACAATCGTCGATGCAGAGCAGCTGAAGGTGGAAGAAGGAGCCCTTGATATCATAGCGAGTGCTGCGGACGGAGGAATGAGGGACGCGCTGAGCCTGCTCGATCAAGCCGTATCATTCAGCGGCGAGGAGCTGTCGGTGGATGATGCATTGCTCATTACCGGAGCCGTTTCTCAGCACTATATTGGAAAACTGGCATCTGCTCTTCACCGCAAACAGGTTTCCGAGGCATTGGAAACACTGAATGAATTGCTCCAGCAAGGGAAAGATGCGGCCAAACTGATTGAAGATATGATTTTCTATTTTAGGGATATGCTCTTGTACCAGGCCGCTCCCGGTTTAGAAGGAGTCCTGGAGAAGGTGAAGGTCGATGAAACGTTTCGGAATCTGAGCGGTGACATACCGGCCCCCGCTTTATATGAGATGATTGATATCCTGAATAAAAGCCATCAGGAAATGAAGTGGACGAACCACCCAAGAATCTTTTTTGAAGTGGCTGTCGTGAAAATATGCCAGACGGCACAGCAATCCGCCGGAGACACCCCTGAGGTCGGCATGCTGATGAATAAGATTCAGCAGCTTGAGCAGGAAGTAGAAAGGCTGAAAACCTCCGGTGTGAAGGTTCAGATGGAAAGCGCTCCGAAAGAAGCTCCGCGTCCTCAAAAAGGCGGAAAAAGCCATTACAAAGCTCCGGTCGGAAGAATTCATGAGATATTGAAGGAAGCCACAAGACCTGAACTTGAACAGCTTAAAAGCAGCTGGGGCAAGCTGCTGGCACACCTGAAACAGCAGAATAAGGTGTCTCATGCGGCTCTGTTGAATGACAGTGAACCGGTGGCTGCTGCTCAAAAGGCATTTGTACTTAAATTTAAATACGAAATCCATTGTAAAATGGTTGCAGAAGACAATAACGGAGTCCGTACGAATCTTGAACAGATTCTCGAATCAATGCTCGGGAAAAGAATGGATTTGATTGGCGTTCCGGAAGCACAATGGGGTAAAATAAGAGAAGAATTTTTAAATGATCACCAGCAGGAAAGTGAAGGATCAAACGAACCGGCTGAAGAAGATCCGCTGATTGCAGAGGCGAAAAAACTTGTCGGAGCGGATTTAATCGAAATAAAAGACTAATAAGATGAAAGAGAGTGATTGAATATGCGTGGCGGAATGGGAAACATGCAAAAAATGATGAAACAAATGCAAAAAATGCAAAAGGATATGGCGAAGGCTCAGGAGGAGCTTGCTGAAAAAGTGCTTGAAGGCACAGCGGGCGGCGGTATGGTGACTGTAAAAGTCAACGGCCAAAAAGAAGTTGTAGACATTGCCATTAAAGAAGAAGTCGTTGATCCGGAAGATATCGAAATGCTTCAGGACCTGGTTCTTGCTGCGACAAACGACGCCCTCAAAAAAGTGGATGACATGACGAATGAAACAATGGGACAATTTACAAAAGGAATGAACATACCGGGTTTGTTCTAGGGGGATAAATAAACATGCAGTATCCTGAACCAATATCAAAGCTGATTGACAGCTTTATGAAATTGCCAGGGATCGGACCGAAAACAGCGGTTCGTCTGGCTTTTTTTGTTCTAGGTATGAAAGAAGACACAGTATTGGATTTTGCTAAGGCGCTTGTCAATGCGAAGCGGAATCTGACATATTGCTCGATTTGCGGACATATAACAGATCAGGACCCTTGTTATATATGTGAGGACACAAGAAGGGATAAGTCTGTTATTTGTGTCGTGCAGGACCCTAAGGATGTGATCGCAATGGAGAAAATGAAGGAATATAACGGCCAGTATCATGTTCTTCACGGCGCGATTTCACCAATGGATGGCATCGGCCCGGAGGATATTAAGATTCCGGAGCTGCTGAAACGTCTTCAGGATGATCAAGTGACAGAAGTTATTCTCGCAACCAACCCTAATATTGAAGGGGAAGCAACAGCGATGTATATATCAAGGCTGTTAAAGCCCTCAGGCATCAAGCTCTCCCGTATTGCCCACGGTCTGCCCGTCGGCGGTGATTTGGAATATGCTGATGAGGTCACTCTTTCAAAAGCTCTTGAAGGAAGACGTGAATTGTAAGGGAGGAAAAGGCAAGGCATGGGTTTTCTTCGCAGAAATACATTAAGAAAAGAGTTTGATGAGAAGCTGATAGAACAGCTCTTTAAACAAAAAGAAGAATGGAACAGACAGAAGAGTCTGGTCGAGAAAAGTCTCGAGCCCTCCGCTGAGGTATTGTTTGAGCTGAAAGTCGCTGAATCTAAGTACTTTTTTTATTTGAAAGAAGCGAAGCAGCGGAATTTGAAAATGAGCAGATGGAAGTAAGAGGTCTATTCTCCGGGATCTTCTCATAAGCTTGTACTAAACAAGCGAGGGGGAAGATTCATGGAGCCTTTTTTCATTATCGGTTTGATTGTCGGTCTGGTTGCTTTGCTTTTTTTATGGGGAGTATCTTCAAAACCGCTAAGATGGATTGGTGTGACTGCGATTAAGTTTATTGCCGGTGCGATTCTGCTGGTGGGTGTGAACTTGTTCGGAGGCAGTCTCGGTATTCATATCCCTGTTAACCTGATTACAACGGGCATCAGCGGGATTCTGGGGATTCCCGGCATCGCGGCTTTGATAGTCATTAAACGCTTCATCATTTAATTTATCGATTATTGTTGACATGTTGGATCAAGGGTGGTATTCTAATATACGTCGCTGATGACGAAACGAATTCTTAAAAAAGAAATTATAAAAAGTTATTGACGACATCGACACTGATATGTTACAATAATTAAGTCGCTTCAAGAGCGATGGACAAAGTTCTTTGAAAACTAAACAAGACAAAACGTACCTGTTAATTCAAAGTTTTAAATAAATCGCAC
>NZ_JAHOAA010000008.1:94148-129664 GCF_019039175.1 Bacillus sp. FJAT-27001 | reverse complement strand
TAAACTATCGGCAATTGGCTGTTTAAAAGGTGTTTTGACCCCTGTCTCAAAAACGGGGGGCAGTCCCGAGCGCACGGCTTTTTTGTTTTTAAACAAACGTTTATTAAAATGTTTAGAAAATGAGTGTAAAATCGTGTTAAGATAGAGTCAGAAAATTAAATCTTATAAAACAAAGGAGAATAATCGGATATGCAATTATACGACTTGCCGCTCGACCAACTGCAAACCTATAAACCAAATAAAACCGCTCCTCATGACTTTTCGGATTTTTGGGCATCATCATTACATGAGCTTGCAAAGGAAGAGGCAAAGCCTGAATTGAAGGCTGAAAGCTACCCGGCTGACGGCGTGAAAGTATTCCGGCTGACATACCGAAGCTTCGGCAAGGCGGAAATTGAGGGATGGTACGCCGTTCCCGACCGGCAAGGACCGCATCCGGCCATCGTGAAATATCACGGCTATAATGCGAGCTATGACGGGGATATACATGACATCGTAAATTGGGCGCTTCACGGATATGCCGCGTTCGGCATGCTTGTCCGCGGCCAGCACAGCAGCACAGATACAAGCGTCTCACCGCACGGACACGTTCCCGGCTGGATGACAAAAGGGATTTTAGATAAAGATACATATTATTACCGCGGCGTGTACTTAGACGCCGTCCGGGCTTTGGAAGTCATCAGCGGCTTTGATGAAGTGGATGAAACGAGGATCGCCGTCATCGGCGGGAGCCAGGGAGGCGGACTTTCAATCGCCGCGGCGGCACTATCTGACATTCCGAGAGCGGTTGCGGCCGATTATCCTTATTTAAGCAATTTTGAGCGGGCCATTGATGTCGCTCTTGATGAGCCGTATCTTGAGATTAACTCCTTTTTCAGAAAGAACGGCAGCCCTGAAACGGAGAAGGCCGCGATGAATACACTGGCCTATTTTGATATCATGAATCTGGCGGACCGCGTAAAAGTTCCGGTGCTCATGTCCATCGGGCTGATTGACCGCGTGACTCCGCCGTCGACGGTGTTTGCCGCGTACAATCATCTGGAAACGGAAAAAGAATTGAAGGTTTACCGGTATTTCGGACATGAATACATACCTTCTTTCCATACGGAAAAGCTGGCCTTTCTGAAAGCGCATCTGAAAGGCTGACGACAGCGAAAAGCCCAAGTACTTGGGCTTTTTTCAGGAATGATCACGGAAAAGGACGGATACAGATGAAACAAAGGATCATCGAAGAATTAAAACGAATTGAAGCACAGCACGGCGTCAAGGTGCTTTACGCCGTAGAATCAGGGAGCCGCGCATGGGGATTTCCGTCAAGCGACAGCGACTACGATGTGCGGTTTCTCTATGTGCCGAAAAAAGAATGGTACTTTTCGATCGAACCGCATAGGGATGTCATAGAAGAGCCGATTCATGACATGCTTGACATCAGCGGCTGGGAACTGAGAAAAGCGCTGCGGCTTTTTAAAAAATCAAATCCGCCTCTTTTGGAATGGCTCTCTTCTGAGATGATCTATTATGAAGCTTTCTCAGCGGCTGAAAAGCTTCGAAAACTGAAAATCCGCGCCTTTTCGCCTGAAGCCGGCATCTATCATTATCTCAATATGGCAAAACGGAATGAAAAAACGGAATTGCAGGGCAGTGAAGTGAAGATTAAAAAGTATTTTTATGTTCTGCGTCCTCTCCTTGCCTGCAGATGGATTGAAACGTTCGGCTCCGTACCGCCGATGTCATTTCCCGTACTGGCCGATGCCTTATTGACGGATGAAGCGCTCATTTCTGAAATCAATACACTGCTTACAAGGAAAAAAAGCGGTCAGGAGCTGGCTCCGGAACCGAGAAATACGATCATTCATGCATTTATAGAAGAAGAAATAGAACGCATCGGGCACTATGTCAAAACGATCAAAACGCCGAAACCTGACATAACGGAGGAACTGAATCGGCTATTGATTCAAACCGTCGAAGAGACGTGGGGGGAAAAAGGCGGAAATTGACGATTGCCGTCATTTCCGTCCGCCTTTTTTCGGCATAATCCGCCTGCTATCTAAGAAGCTGATTGTGGTAAAACCACAAAAATTTATCAGAATCTTTGTATTTTTAGAATATTGTGAGAGGATGTTTTGTCCATTTACAATAGACTCATACAAATACTTCTTAGATTGCGGGGTGTTAAGGTTGGAAGTGATTACAAGAGATTTTTTCTTATTTTTATCCAAGAGCAGCTTTCTCAATAAGATGGCGCGAAGCTGGGGAAGCCGTGTGGCAGCCGGCAAAATCATCGGAGGAATGGATTTCCGCAGTTCTATCCCGACAATCCGACATTTGAACAGCCAGGGGCTGTCAGTTACTGTCGATCATTTGGGGGAATTTGTCAACAGCGGTGATGTCGCGAAAGAACGCACCGAGGAGTGCATGCAGACCATCGCCTTAATCGCTGATGAACAGCTGAATTCCCAAGTGTCATTAAAAATGACGTCTTTAGGTCTTGATATAGATCTCGATCTCGTCTATGAAAATATGACGAAAATCCTCCAGACGGCTGAAAAACATAAAGTCATGGTGACGATTGACATGGAAGATGAAACGAGATGCCAGAAGACGCTGGATATCTTTAAAGACTTCCGAAGCCGGTATGAATATGTAAGCACCGTGGTGCAGGCCTATCTGTACAGAACGGAGAAGGATCTTGATGACCTCAGCCCGCTGAATCCGTTTCTGCGGCTTGTCAAAGGGGCCTATAAAGAATCGGAAAAGGTGGCCTATCCTGAAAAAAGCGACGTCGATGAAAATTATAAAAGACTCATCCGCAAACAGCTTTTAAAAGGACATTATACGGCAGTTGCCACGCATGATGACAAAATGATCGAGTTTACAAAACAGCTTGCCAAAGAGCACGGCATTCCAAACGACCGTTTTGAGTTTCAGATGCTGTACGGCATGCGCTCGCAAACCCAGCTCAGCCTGGTGGAAGAAGGATACCGCATGAGAGTCTACCTGCCTTACGGGGATGACTGGTACGGCTATTTCATGAGACGGCTCGCTGAACGCCCCTCAAACATCGCATTCGCCTTTAAAGGAATGACTAAGAAGTAAAAAAGGGAGAGATGACAATGACTACACCTTATAAACACGAACCATTCACGAATTTCCAAGATCAATCGAACGTTGAAGAATTTAAGAAAGCGCTTGCGACGGTAAATGAGTATCTGGGAAAAGATTATCCGCTCGTCATCAACGGTGAAAAGGTAGAGACGGAAGCGAAAATCGTTTCAATCAATCCGGCTGATAAAGAAGAAGTCGTCGGAAAAGTGTCAAAGGCGTCCCAGGAGCACGCTGAGCAAGCGATTGAAGCTGCTGCGAAAGCGTTCGAAGAGTGGAGATACACATCCCCTGAAGAAAGAGCGGCCGTTTTGTTCCGCGCAGCTGCCAAAGTCCGCCGCAGAAAGCACGAATTCTCCGCCCTGCTCGTCAAGGAAGCGGGAAAACCTTGGAACGAAGCTGATGCGGATACGGCGGAAGCCATCGACTTTATGGAATACTACGCGCGCCAGATGGTTGAATTGGCAAAAGGCAAGCCGGTCAACAGCCGCGAAGGCGAGAAAAATCAATATGTCTACACACCGACCGGCGTAACGGTCGTCATTCCGCCATGGAACTTCCTCTTCGCGATTATGGCGGGAACGACGGTGGCACCGATCGTAACGGGCAACACGGTCGTTCTTAAACCGGCAAGCGCGACACCGGTCATCGCGGCGAAATTCGTAGAAGTGCTTGAGGAATCAGGCCTTCCGAAGGGCGTTGTCAACTTTGTGCCGGGAAGCGGAGCGGAAGTGGGAGACTATCTCGTCGATCACCCGAAAACAAGCATCATTACGTTTACGGGATCACGTGAAGTCGGTACGAGAATTTTCGAACGCGCGGCGAAAGTGCAGCCGGGCCAGCAGCATCTGAAACGCGTCATTGCAGAAATGGGCGGTAAAGATACGGTTGTCGTTGACGAAGATGCGGACATTGAATTGGCGGCTCAATCCATCTTTACATCAGCATTCGGCTTCGCGGGACAAAAATGTTCTGCAGGTTCACGTGCAGTTGTCCATGAAAAAGTGTATGATCAAGTATTAGAGCGTGTCATTGAAATTACGGAATCAAAAGTAACTGCTAAACCTGACAGTGCAGATGTTTATATGGGGCCTGTCATCGACCAAGGTTCTTACGACAAGATCATGAGCTACATTGAAATCGGAAAAGAAGAAGGCCGTTTAGTAAGCGGCGGCACCGGAGATGATTCAAAAGGCTACTTTATCAAGCCGACGATCTTCGCTGACCTTGATCCGAAAGCCAGACTCATGCAGGAAGAAATTTTCGGGCCTGTCGTGGCGTTTTCTAAAGTATCAAACTTTGATGAAGCGCTGGAAGTGGCCAACAATACTGAATACGGTTTGACAGGCGCGGTCATTACAAATAACCGCAAACATATTGAACGGGCGAAACAGGAATTCCATGTCGGCAACTTGTACTTCAACCGCAATTGTACGGGAGCGATTGTCGGCTACCATCCGTTCGGAGGCTTCAAAATGTCCGGCACTGATTCAAAAGCGGGCGGCCCGGATTATTTGGCCCTCCACATGCAGGCGAAAACAATCAGTGAAATGTTTTAAGAGGGACTGAATGGGCATCCTCCTCGCGGGGGGTGTCCATTTCACCATAAACATATAAAGCGGAGGAGGAAATGCCATAGCAAACATTCAGTTGATTATTTCCATTTGTATTTATATGGCGGGCATGCTGTTTATCGGTTATTTCGCCTACAGACGGACGTCAAATCTGACGGATTACATGCTGGGGGGGCGTTCTTTAGGCCCTGCCGTCACAGCGCTCAGCGCGGGAGCGGCGGATATGAGCGGATGGCTCTTAATGGGGCTTCCGGGCGCCATGTTCTCGACAGGATTAAGCGGCGCTTGGATTGTGATCGGGCTTGTGCTCGGAGCATGGGCGAACTGGCTTTTCGTGGCGCCGAGACTGAGAACGTATACCGAAAAAGCGGGGAATTCCATCACCATTCCGGGTTTCCTTGAAAACCGTTTCGGTGATCATACGAAGCTTCTCAGACTGTTTTCGGGTCTTGTCATTCTCGTCTTTTTCACATTTCACGTATCATCCGGCATGGTATCCGGAGGTGTCTTATTCAACAGCATTTTAGGGTTGAATTACCACACGGGACTGTGGGTCGTGACAGGCGTCGTTGTCGCCTACACCTTGTTCGGGGGCTTTTTGGCGGTAAGCTGGACGGACTTTGTTCAAGGGATCATTATGTTTGTGGCGCTTATTCTTGTGCCGATTGTGACGATTTTCCATACGGGCGGCCCGGGGGAAACCGTTGCCGATATCCGTTCCGTCAACCCGGAACTGTTTAACATGTTCAAAGGGACGACCGTCCTTGGCATTATTTCTTTATTTGCGTGGGGGCTCGGCTATTTCGGGCAGCCGCATATTATTGTGCGCTTTATGGCGATCACGTCTGTGAAAGAAATCAAACGAGCCAGACGGATCGGAATGGGATGGATGATTTTGTCTGCACTAGGCGCGCTGTTTACGGGTCTTGCGGGAATCGCGTATTACCACCAGAACGGACTGAAGCTGGCTGATCCGGAAACCATTTTTATTCAGCTCGGCAACATTCTGTTCCACCCGATTATTACGGGATTTCTCATTTCTGCGATTTTAGCGGCCATTATGAGTACGATTTCGTCTCAGCTGCTCGTTACGTCCAGTTCTTTAGTGGAGGACTTGTATAAGTCCATGTTCAGGCGTTCGGCTTCTGATAAGGAACTCGTATTTCTGGGGAGAATGGCAGTGCTTGCGGTGTCAATCATCGCTTTGGTGCTCGCCTGGGAGAAAAACAACACGATACTTGGTCTTGTCAGCTATGCATGGGCGGGATTCGGCGCTTCATTCGGGCCGGTCGTACTGCTCAGTTTATTTTGGAAACGGATGACGAAATGGGGGGCACTCGCCGGCATGATTGCGGGAGCGATTACCGTAATCATTTGGGCGAATGCCGGTCTTTCAGACTTTTTGTACGAAATCATTCCGGGCTTTGCTGTAAGCCTTGCCGCTGTATTTGTCGTCAGCTTATTGACACAGGCTCCGTCAAAAGATGTCACAGATCAGTTTCATGAGTACCGTGATACACTTTCTCAATAAAAGCAAGGAACGAGAGGAAGAAGGGACCGCCCTTTTTCCTCTTTTCACGATACAGAATTCCGGATAATTCCGTTTTGGGAATATGTGAATTTTTTTCTATACAAAAAGTCACCCCGCAGAGTATGATAAAGATAAAAAGAGCATAGGAGAAATAGGTATGGAAGAGCTTTTAGAGAGAGTTTTTTCATTTACGGACATTGATAAATTAATTGATTTCATCAGTTATGAATTGCAGAAGCCCGTTATTCTGGAAAGCGCGGATTTCTTTTTGCTTGCCTATAATTCTTATTACATTAATCACTTCGACTCCGCCAACCAGCAGACGATATTTTCAAAAAAATGCCCCGTGCAGATTTTTGAAAGGTTTCTGAAGGACGGGGTGATCGAAAAGCTGAAAACCGTTCCTGAACCGTTCCGTGTCGAAAAAATAGACAGTATCGGACTGAATCAGAGAGTGGTTGTAAGCGCAAAACATAAAGGCGAAGTGATGGGCTACATCTGGATTCAGGAGCTCGACCGAAACTTGACGGACGAGGAGCTCGATTTTTTATATGAAACTTCATTCCATGTCGGAAAAATCATCTATAAAACGAACCGGCTGAAACAGGAAAAAGAAGAGAGAGCGGAAGACCTGGTGAAACGGGCGATCTTTCAGCAATTCTCCTCTGAAAAGGAGTTCAGGCGGGAAGCGGAAAAGATGAACGCCGTGCTGCCGTCGGTTTTTTCAGTAGTCGTCCTGCACGCCGCGAATGGGGATGGGGAGGCAGTCGAAGATGTGAAGGAAAACATCAAATCGTACTTGAATTTGCGGGATAAAGTCAGTCACGTCTTAACCATTGATTCCAATATTGTCATCGTCGTCGCAAGCTTCTCGCAAAAAAGCTCCGGCACTTCGGCAGCATCTGAATTCATCCACAAACTGCTGACTCATTTTCACTTTCAGAAGATCCCCACTCCCATCTATATCGGAATCGGCAATGAATACAGCAGCATCCTGAAGCTTGGCAAAAGTTATATAGAGGCCCTTGAAGTCATAAAGGCCGCCGAAATTACCGGAAACCAGGAAAATATCCCGTACGAATACAGTAAGCTCGGGATTTACCGCTATCTTGAAAGCATCGAAGAAAAAAACGCCTCACTGGAATATGTAAACGATGATTTAGCGTTATTAAAAGCCAAAGACAGAGAAAGCAGTACCGAACTGCTGAAAACGTTAGAAATCTATCTCCTCAATAACTGCAAAACAAAACCAGCCGCAGAACAGCTTTTTATTCATCAAAACACATTGAACTACCGTATCAAACAGATTCTTGACATGACATCAATTAATTTAAACGACTTCAGGACAAGGTGCCAGCTGTATCTCGATATCATGCTGATGAAAAAGAGATAAAAAAGAAACCAGTCGCCGTACTGGTTTCAGTTTTAATACCTTCCCGCTTATCAATCTCAGAACCTCACTTCTGAATCACTCCTTTCCCGCAAGAGAGAAATGAATAAACACTGCTGCTCGATGTGTGTTATACTTTTATTGATATTGATTCTCAATTAAAAATGTTGAAGTATAGATATAAACGGGAGGCAGAACGATGGCGGAAAATCATGAGGTGTATGACGTCACGATTATAGGCGGAGGCCCGATCGGCCTGTTTGCGGCTTTTTATTGCGGGATGCGCGAGCTGAAAACGAAAGTGATCGAGTTTTTGCCGCGGCTCGGGGGGAAGGTGTCTATGTTTTTCCCTGAAAAAATCATCCGTGATATCGGCGGAATACCCGGGATTGCCGGAGAACAGCTGATTAAGCAGCTGAAGGAACAGGCTGCGACATTTAAGCCGGATATCGTGTTGAATCAGCGGGTGACCGGATTTGAACGGCTGGAAGACGGAACCATTGTGCTGGAAAGTTCCAAAGGGGAAAAGCACTATACACGCACGGTGATTTTGGCTGTCGGCATGGGGACGCTTGAGGTCAATGAACTTGACAGCGCGGATGCGAGCCGGTATTCGGGAAAGAACCTTCATTATAAGGTGGAGAAGCTTGATGCGTTTCGAGATAAGCATGTCGTGATTTCAGGAGGGGGAGATACCGCGGTTGACTGGGCGAATGAGCTGGAACCGATTGCGGCGTCTGTTACCGTCTTGCACCGCAGGGAGGAGTTCGGCGGTTTGGAAAGCAGCGTGGCGAAAATGAAGCGGTCTTCCGTGCGGGTGCTTGCGCCATATCGTCTGAAGCACCTCAACGGCATCGGGGAACGGATCGAGAGCGTCACCGTTTGCCAAACTGAGTCCGGACTTTCTGAAGTCATCAAGCTTGATGAGCTCATTATCAACCATGGGTTTAAAATTGATCTCGGTCCGATGAAGGACTGGGGGCTTGAGATAGAAGAAGGCAGGATTAAAGCTGACAGACATATGCGGACGAATCTTCCGGGCGTGTTTGTCGCCGGTGACGCCGCCCATTATGAAAGCAAGCTCAGATTGATTGCAGGCGGTTTCACGGAGGGGCCGACCGCCGTGAACAGCGCCAAAGCTTATTTGGACCCGCAGGCGGATCAGATGGCGATGTATTCGACTCACCATAAAAAATTGGTGACACAATAAAAAAGGGCTGACCCCCGATGTTGAGCCCGGGGGTCAGAAATTCCGGCGTATCAGCTGTGAACGAGCATGTCTTTCATTTCATTTCGTATAAACGCAAATAACTGTTCCTGATTTTTCACGGCGGTAAACCCGCAGCCGGCGGGGACGTCTTCGCCCATGCAGATGACGGGAGGGCGGTTTCCTGACGGATTCGGTGATATGCCGATTTGTTTTCCGGCGCTGATCAAATGCTGAGCGGATTCTTTGCCCGTACAGATAATCATTTGCAGAGGAGACTCGCTGATCGTGCGTTCGATCATGGAAGTGAACCGCTCATCTGCGATATGTTCATGGGTGATATAAAACGGGCATGATTTTGAGTCTGACAAGTTTTCTGCTGCTTGACGGCTTCCTACAATGAGTGAATGCGGAGAATCAATTTGACATTCGGATAGGAGAAAGCCCCGTTTTGTCAGTTCCGTCTTTGCGGCCTCAGTCGCTGCATTCAGGCTTGCGGTCACCCGGCGGATGTCGATCTGCTTGAAAGCCAGTGTGTCAAAGAATTCGCATACCGCAAGGCGTGATGTGAAAAATAGTTGTTCAAAGGTGCTGATCTGTTTCAGGATGTTTTCGTTTGCGGGCATTTTTTTAACGATCCGCTTCGGCCATTCAATAACATCGGCGCCATATTCGCGCAGCTTGTCTGTCAATGTGTGTTCTTCATCGCCATGAGTGACAACCATGATATGCCGCCCGATGAACGGTTTGCTTTCAAACCAGCTGTGTGTTTGAAAATTGACAATATCACCGATGACGATAATGGCAGGGTTGGTGATGTTTTGGCTTTGAACTTTTTCATGGATATCCTGAAGCGTTCCTTTAACACTCCGCTGCCGCCCCCACGTCCCCCATTGAATGACGAGTACGGGAACGGAAGGGGATTTTCCGTACTCCGTAAGCTTACGGCATATAAATGACAGATTTTTAACGCCCATATAAAACACAAGCGTTTGAACGCTTCGGGCAAGCCCTTCCCAGTCGAGATTCGGCCTGCCGTGCAATGATGTATCATGAGCGGTGATCATCGCGAAGGACGAAGCGAAATCACGATGGGTGACGGGGACTCCCGCATACAGCGGCGCTGCGATTCCCGAGGTGATGCCGGGCACCATTTCGTAGCGGATGCCGTGCTGATGAAGCGCCTCTGCTTCTTCGCCGACTCTGCCGAACACACTTGGGTCTCCGCCTTTCAAGCGGACTACGGTGCAGCCCTCCGCCGCTTTTTCAATCAGCAGGGCATTTATCTCAGACTGTTTCATAAAATGGCGGTCGGGCAGCTTTCCGCAATAAATGAACCGGCAGTCCGGTGAGGCATACTCAAGAAACTTTGGGTTTGCGAGCCGGTCATACAAAATAATATCCGCTTTCTCCAGAGCCTGTTTTCCTTTTACGGTGATCAGCCCCGGGTCTCCTGGTCCGGCACCGACAAAATATACGATTCCGTTTTTCATGATGGCGTCATCCCTTCAGCAGTTTAAAAAATGAAGGACCACTTGAAAAAGTGATCCGGTCTGATCAATACAGGAGGTATACATTCTCTCCTTCGATCAGTGTTTCGTATGTTTTGACACAGCCATGATCCGGCTCTTGGACTTTTCCGTCTTCTAAGGAGATTTTCCAGTCATGCATCGGGCAGAAGACGTATTCTCCGCTGACGATGCCTTCAGCCAAGACGCCCCCTTTATGGGGACAGCGGTTTTCGACGGCGCGGACGCTCCCGTCAGAAAGTTTAAATACGGCAAGCTCTTTATCTTCTATATATACGGTTTTTCCTAACTCCTCGGGTAATTCGTTTACTTTGCCTATGCAAACCTTTGTCATATCTTTATTAACCATGTCCGTTCCCCCTTACTGTTTTATGAAGTCGTGACGACATTTTCGAATAGATCTTTAGATGCTTTTTTATCTTTAAGGAAGTATTGCCACGGATCTTTGTGGACAGAGAGTGTCTCATTCATTCTGTCGTTGAGCTCCTGCCGTTTTTCCGGATCGTTTAATACGGATTGGACATGAGATAAACCGACGCGCTCAAGCCATGCGGATGTCCGCTCCAGATAGTTTGCCGTTTCTCTGTAGTACTGAAGGTAAGCACCCGCATATTCTAAGACTTCTTCATTCGTTTTTACTTTCATCAGCAAATCACCGGCGCGCAAATGGGTTCCGCCGTTTCCGCCGACATAAAGCTCCCAGCCTCCGTCGATGCCGACAACGCCAAGGTCCTTAATGCCTGATTCTGCACAGTTCCGCGGGCAGGCGGACACGGCCATTTTGACCTTATGAGGCGTATTGAGCCCTTCGAATTTTTTCTCAAGCGCAATGCCCAGTTCCATGGAGTCTTGCGTGCCGAAGCGGCAGAATTGTTCGCCTACGCACGTTTTTACCGTGCGGAGTGTTTTTCCGTACGCGTAGCCTGACGGCATATCAAGCTCGGCCCATACTTTCGGCAGGTCTTCTTTTTTGACGCCGATGAGATCAATTCGCTGGCCGCCTGTCATTTTAACGAGCGGGATCTCATATTTGTCGACGACATCGGCGATCTTGCGGAGATCCTGAGAGTTGGTCACGCCGCCGTACATCCGGGGAACGACTGAGTATGTTCCGTCTTTTTGAATATTGGCGTGCATCCGTTCGTTCACAAAACGGGATGTTCTGTCATCCTCGTATGTAGCCGGATTAATCATGCCTAAGTAGTAGTTGAGGGCAGGACGGCATTTGGAGCATCCCTCCGGCGTTTTCCAACCGAGCACGTTCATGATTTCTCTTGTATGGGACAGCCCTTTGGCTTTGATTTCTTCTACGACTTCATCTCTCGACAGTGATGTGCAGCCGCAAATCGCTTCTTTTTGCGCGGACGCGTCAAATTCTGAGCCCAGTGTATATTGAAGAATGTCTTCCACGAGCGGTTTACAGCCTCCGCAGGAACGGGATGCCCCGGTGCATGCTTTGATTTCGTCCGTAGATGTGCAGCCTTTTTCCTGAATGGCTTGAATAATCGCGCCTTTTGAAACGCCGTTGCATCCGCAGATGATTTCATCGTCGCTCATCGCCGCGGTCATGCTTGCGCCTGCTTCCTGATCAAGAGGCTGTAAGATTGATATTTTGGAAGTTTCGGAGATATCGGCTTCTTTTTGAATCATAGAAAACAGGCGGCCGCCCTCGCTGCTGTCGCCGAACAAAACAGCGCCGACAATTTGATTGCCCCTCAGGACGATTTTTTTATAAATGCCGTCCTGCTCATCGAACACTTTAATCGCTTTTTTGTCCTCTGATTCGTTAAAGTCACCGGCAGAGAAGACTTCGACGCCTGATACCTTTAATTGAGTGGAGAGAACGGAGCCTTCATACGGTTTTGTGTCAATGCCGCAAATATGTTTGGCCAGCACTTTTGCCTGTTCATAGAGCGGCGCCACAAGACCGTATGCGATTCCGCGGTGCTCGGCACATTCACCGACCGCGTAAATGTGCGGAATGTCAGTCTGCATATAATCGTTGACAATGATTCCGCGGTTTACCGGAATGCCGCTTTCTGTGCCAAGCTGTGTATTCGGGCGGATGCCGACCGCCATGACGACCAGGTCAGCTTCGATGCTTGTGCCGTCTTTGAAGCGTACGCCTTCGACACGGTCAGTACCGAGAATTTCTTCGGTTTGCTTTTCAAGGAAAAAGGTCATGCCTTGTTTTTCTAATTCGTTTTGCAGCAGGCGTCCCGCCGCTGCGTCAAGCTGGCGCTCCATCAGGAATGGGGCGAGGTGGATGACAGACACGTCCATTCCGAGATTCAGCAGTCCGCGTGCGGCTTCCAAACCAAGCAGTCCTCCGCCGATGACGGCTGCTTTTTTATATTGTTTTGACGCGGCGAGCATCGTGTCTGTATCTTTTATATCCCGGAATGCCGTGACGCCTTGTTTGTCTGCGCCCGGAATCGGAAGGATAAAAGGGACAGAGCCTGTCGCCAGGATGAGTTCATCGTAAGGCTGGATTCTGTCTGCATCGGTGATGACGGTTTTGTTTTCCGTGTCGACTTTGATGACTGTTTCACCGGTATACAGCTGAATGTTGTTTTCTTTGTACCAGTTCCAATCGTTTAACGTAATGTCTTGAATGTCGGTATCGCCTTGCAGCACTTTTGACAGAAGGATTCGGTTATAGTTGGGATGAGGTTCGGCCCCGAATATTGTAATCTCGAATTCGTCTTTTGAAACACGCAGTATTTCTTCAATCGCTCTTACCCCGGCCATTCCATTTCCAACAAGAACTAGCTGTTTTTTTCCCATCAGATGATCCGCTCCTTATCTTTGTTTTTTTTAGCGTAGCACAGCAAAAACAAATATTTAAGATGCATGTTATGAAATGTAACAAAAAATACTAAAAAATCTAAAAATTTTATGAAAAATTATATAGGGCTGATTCGTACCGCGCACATCTTAAAACCGGGCATTTTACAGTCCGGGTCCAAGGCTTCACCAATTAAATCGTTGACGTTTTGCGTGTCAGACCAATGGATGGGAACAAACAACGTGTCTTTTCGTACTTTCTCCGACCATCTGCTCCGGACCGTGATGCTGCCCCGGGGGGATTCTACTTTCACGAGAACACGGTCTTCGATATGATAGTCGGCCGCCGTTTTTGGGTGGATTTCCACAAAGGATTCGAAATGTCTTGCAGCCAAGGCAGAGCTTTTTCTCGTTTGGACACCCGTTAAGTAATGAGACATCACCCTTCCTGTGGTTAAATAAAGCGGATAGCCGGCGCTCGGTTTCTCTTTCGGGACGGCCGGTTCATTTGGAATCACGCTTAATTCAGCTCTGTGATCGGGATGGGCAAATGAGTGCTCAAACAATCGCCCGGTTCCGGGGTGATCCGCTTCAGGACATGGCCACTGAATGCCGCCTTCCCGCCTGAGCCTGTCATAGGTGATGCCTGCGTAATCAGCAATTCCGCCGCGGCTCGCTTCTCTCAGTTCGTTAAAGATTTCCTCCGACGAGGTATAGGGAAAATAATGCCCTTTACCAAGAGCCGAGGCAATGTCACAGATGATCTGCCAATCATGTTTCGCTTCTCCGGGACAGGTGCGGCTCGCTTCTCTTAATGTCACGCGGCCTTCTACATTTGTCATCGTGCCTTCGTCTTCCAAATAAGAGGAGGCGGGTAAAATCACATCCGCGAATGCCGCGGTCTCAGAAATAAATAAGTCAACTGCGACAAAAAATCTCAGTTTCTTGATTGCCTGCTTGACGAAATTCGCATTTGGGCCGGAAACAGCCGGATTGGAACACATGAGAAACAGTCCTTTGATGTCGCCGCTATCTATTTTTTCTATCATTTCATAGGCTGAGACGCCTTTTCGCGGCAGCTCATCCTGATGAACCCCCCACACCTTCGCAATATGCGCCCGGTGTTCTTCAATTTCGATAGAACGGTAGCCCGGAAGCTGATCCGCTTTTTGGCCGTGTTCTCTCGCGCCTTGTCCGTTGCCTTGACCGGTAATCGCCCCGTAACCTGAGAAGGGCTTGCCGATTTTTCCCGTGATCAGCACCATATTTAAGAAAGCTTTCACTGCCGCGGTACCGTCAGTCTGCTGTTCGATCCCCCGCGCTGTAAACAGCATGCCGGATGTTTCCTTGGCAAACTTCACGGCGGCCTTTCGTATATGCTCCAAAGGAACACTTGTCTGCTCGGAGATCTCTTTCAGATCCAAAGCGTCGGTATGCCGTTTGAGCTTATCGAATCCGTTTGTTCGTGTGCGGATAAAGTCTTTGTCTGTAAGCTGTTCGTCAATGCAGATTTTGACGAGTCCGTTTGCCAAGGCGGCGTCTGTACCGGGCTTGATTTTCAGGTGAAGATCGGCTATTTTGGTCGTCGCCGTTTCCCGGGGATCAATGGCGATAATGTAAGCCCCGTTTTCTTTCGCTTTATCAAAATACGGCATGATCGTCGGCTGGCATTCGGCGATATTGGTGCCTGCCAGGATGATGACACGTGTATGCGGAATGTCCGATAATGGATTCGTCAGGCCCCTGTCCGCGCCGAATGTCTGGCCGGCCGCCGTTGCTGCGGCAGACATACAGAGCCGCCCGTTGTAATCGATGTATTTCGTCTGTAAGCCGACCCGTGCGAACTTTCCAAGCAGATAGGCTTCTTCATTTGTAATTGAGGCGCTCCCATAGACGGCCATCGCATCATTGCCGTGTTCGGTTTGGATCAGATTGATTTGTTCCTTTATGCGATTCAGTGCTTCAGCCCAAGAGACAGGCACAAATTCACCGTTTTTTTTAAGCAGGGGGCGTGTAATGCGGGAAGAGTGCACGGCATGCTGATGGGCATTCATGCCTTTTGTACATAAACGGCCATGTGTCGTCGGATTATCAATGCCGATTGCAGTGTATTTCTTCCGTGCCGCGAAGGTTTGTTCCGTAAGCTGCATTTTGCATTGCATGCTGCAGAACGGGCATTGCGTCTCATATGTTTTTTCCGATTGAATATCTTGCAGTTTGTCACGGAAATAACGGAGCATCGGTTCAGTCAAAAAGCTTCATCCTTTCGTATGGCGTTTTCCCGGCAGACAGGTTTTGCAGCAGGGATATGTCTGAACGGAGATTTTTCAGAAGCTGTGTCCGCATATCTTCTTCAAACAGCATTTCTCTGATATGGACGAGGCCGAGTCTGTCAACCCATTGATAAATCGCTTCGTTGTAGTGAGCCGTTTCGCGATAATATTGAATAAGGCCTTTCATCATAGCGGCGGTACTGTCTTCGTTATCCGTCACACAAAAAAGGCTGCCGGCGCGGGCTTGTTTTCCGCGGACGCCCCCGATATAAATTTCCCAGCAAGTTTGTGTCTGAAGCGCGCCGATATCCTGAATGTAAGCATCGGTGCAATTGTTTTCACATGACAAGCTGACGGATATATAAGCGGGGACGGCAAGCGTGTCGGTATCTCGTTCAATCCTGCTTGCCAGCTCTTGAAAGGAGCGATGCTGTCCGCACGTACATGCTCTGATTTGAATCGTCCTGCGGTGCCGGGGGGAGAAAACCGGCATGTTCAGTGCTTTTCTGATGCTTGCAAGGTCATTTGGCCTTATTCCGGAAAGCCTCAGCCGGTGACTGTCAGTCATCGAAACCTCGGGGATGCCGTATGCTTCGATGACGTCTGCGATGTTTTTGAGCTCTGCCGCACTTGTCAGTCCGCCGTACATTTGCGGAATCAGGGTGCATGTCTCTTCTGCCGATATTTCATTGAACTGCATAAAATCAGGCCGCGTCCTTTCCAAGTAATAGTGAAGCGCCGGAATACAAATGCGGCAGCCGTTTTCTGTTTTCCAGCCGATCTCTCTCATTACCTCGGCGGCATCAGTGAACGGACGGCGGCGAATTTCGGCGATGACTTCTTCTTCCGTCAAATCGGTGCAGCCGCAAAACGAAGGCTGGCGGGAGGGTTTTGTGTAATCATCGCTTGCCATATACTTCAGCAAGTCTTCAACGAGCGGCCTGCATCCTCCGCAAGATCCGGACGCTTTTGTCATGTGCTTCACTTCCTCCGCGGTTTTTAAGCCATATTTGTTCACCGCTTCTTCAATGGAGCCCTTGGTCACTGAGCTGCATTGGCAAATGGTTTCATGGGGAGGCATGGATTCAAAGGATATACCGCCTTGATCCGGTTCCATGAGCTGTTTTTTCACGATGGAAATATCTCTTTGCTTCACAAGACTGTCGAGAAGCCGCTGTTTACCGCGCGTGTCCCCGAATAAAATAAAGCCGGCCGGTTTATCGTCCTCAAAGAGCGCTTTTTTGTAGATGCCTGCATGCTCATCATGGAACAATATGCCGGCTGTGTGCTCATCCTCGTGCACCTTTCCTGCCGACCATACATCAATACCGGCTATTTTTAAGGCCGCAGATTGTGCAAAGCCTTGAAACCCTTCGCACGGGACGCCGCATAGATGCTGCGCGAGCACTTTTCCCTGTTCATAAAGCGGCGCCGCCAATCCGTATACAATCCCGTCATGCTCCGCGCATTCACCGACGGCATACACATTCGGTTTGTTCGTCTGCATGAATTGATTGACGATGATTCCCCTGTTCACTGAAAGTCCGGCAGATGGAGCCAATCGGATATTGGGCCTCACACCGGCGGCCATGACAATCAGGTCTGCTTCTATGGAAGAACCGTCTTTGAAACGGATGCCTTCCGCCCGTGAGTTCCCTGTAATGGATGCCGTGCCTTTCTCTAAAAGAAAGACTAAGCCTTTTCGTTCCAGCTCTTTCTGCAGCAGGCGGGATGCCGTTTGATCAAGCTGTTTTTGCATAATGGCGGAAGAGTGGTGAATGACGCTGACGTCCATGCCGAGCTGCCGTAAGCCGACGGCCGCTTCAAGACCTAATAAACCGGCGCCGATGACCGCCGCCTTTTGATACCGGCCGGCCGCATTGATAAGGGATTGGCAGTCTTCTATTGTCCGAAAGCCGTACACACCTTCTTTATCTGCTCCGGGTATGGGGAGAATATAAGGAGAGGAGCCCGTTGCAAGGATGATTTGATCGTAAGTCATGCTGCGCTTTCGATCCGTTGTGACAACCTGCCGTTCTGTATCAATGTGTACAACCGTTTCTCCCGTGTAAAGCGTAATTCCGTTTTTTTCGTACCATTCGCGGCTATTCAGCGTAATGTCATCAAGCGAAACCTCACCTTGTAAAACGGAGGATAAGAGAATGCGATTGTAATTGGGATGAGGTTCGCTTCCGAAAATGACAATCTCAAACATGTCACGGTTCATCTTTAAAATGTGTTCAATACAGCGGATTCCGGCCATTCCGTTCCCTGCTGCAATTAATCGTTGTTTCTTCATTCGCCAAACCTCCTTTGCAGCTGCCAGTAAGATTGCTTCTCTATGAGAAATTATGGCACATTGCCTGATTAACGCATTAAATGTGTCGCATTATCTTACACATGTCTTTTCCGGTGAATGCCCGTCATATATTCTTGATTCAGCAATTTGAAATGATAGAAGACCGGAAAGGAGAATGTTATGAAGCTGTCGGAATTAAAAACAAGCGGTCATCCGCTCACTCTGCTCTGTTCCTTCTTATATTTTGATGTGAGTTTTATGATTTGGGTAATGCTGGGGGCGCTCGGCGTTTATATTTCTCAGGATTTCGGGTTATCTTCTTTTGAAAAAGGGTTTGTCGTGGCTCTGCCGATCTTATCAGGATCTGTGTTTCGGATCATTTTAGGTGTGTTAACGGACAGGATCGGGCCGAAGAAAACAGCCGTGATCGGGATGCTGATCACGATGATCCCGCTGCTTTGGGGGGCATTCGGCGGCCGTTCTTTGACTGAGCTGTATGCGATCGGCATTCTGCTGGGCGTAGCGGGCGCAAGTTTTGCTGTTGCGCTTCCGATGGCGAGCCGGTGGTATCCGCCTCACTTGCAGGGGCTTGCAATGGGGATAGCAGGTGCCGGCAACAGCGGCACTTTGTTTGCGACATTGTTCGGTCCCCGCCTTGCGGAACAGTTTGGGTGGCACAGTGTAATGGGAATTGCGCTTCTTCCGTTGATGATCGTTTTTATACTGTTTATCGTCATGGCGAAGGACTCTCCTGCACAGCCCGCACCGCAGCCGCTTAAAAACTACCTTCACGTGTTCAGGCAGAAGGAAACATGGTGTTTCTGTCTTCTGTACGGCGTCACTTTCGGAGGTTTTGTGGGATTATCAAGTTTTTTGGCGTTTTTTTTCGTTGATCAATATCAATTGTCAAAAATCCATGCCGGTGATTTCGTCACAATATGTGTCGCAGCGGGCAGTTTTTTTCGCCCTGCAGGAGGCTGGATTTCAGACCGGGCGGGAGGTGCGAAAGTTCTGGCTGTACTGTTTGTCATCGCGGCTCTGTGTATGGCGGGAGTCAGCAGCCTGCCTCCGCTTTCAACGGTGATCGTTCTGCTGTTTATCGGAATGATGGCGCTCGGTATGGGCAACGGAGCGGTATTTCAGCTTGTCCCTCAGCACTTTGCAAAAGAAATCGGAATGGTGACGGGAATCGTCGGAGCAGCCGGCGGCATAGGGGGTTTTTTCCTTCCGAATATTTTAGGATCATTGAAGCAGATGACGGGAACTTATGCGATCGGTTTTATCTCTTTCTCATGTATCACATTGCTCGCATTTGTGCTTGTTCTGGCCGCAGGCTATTTTTGGAGAAAAAGCTGTGGCACTGAAAACAGTCCTGCGGATGTTTAAGTTTGGGCGGAAGACACGTATGACAGCGTGTCTTTTTTATGATTGATTATTTTTCACTTGATTTTAAACGGAGAATACATCAAAATAAATAGTAACGATTACGATTTATAATAATGTACATCATGATGATAATAAGGCAGGTGCAGGGTATAAATCGTAATCATTCTATTTTGTCAGGAGGCTATTTTATGAAAAAAATTCCGGTTACAGTATTGAGCGGCTATCTTGGTGCCGGAAAGACGACCGTTTTGAATCATATTTTACAAAACCGCAACGGTTTAAAAATTGCCGTCATCGTCAATGACATGAGCGAAGTAAATATAGACGCGGGCTTGGTGAAGCAGGGAGGCGGCTTGTCAAGGACGGATGAGAAACTCGTAGAATTATCCAACGGCTGTATCTGCTGCACGCTGCGTGAAGATTTATTAGTCGAAGTTGAGAAACTCGCGAAAGACGGCAGATTTGATTATATTGTGATTGAATCAACAGGGATCAGCGAACCGATTCCCGTTGCCCAGACATTTTCTTATATAGATGAAGAAATGGGCATTGATCTGACAACATTCTGCAGGCTGGACACAATGGTGACCGTGGTGGATGCAAACCGCTTCTGGCATGATTTCCAGTCCGGTGACAGCCTTCTTGACCGGAAGGAAGCGGTAGGAGAAGAGGATGAACGGGTGATTGCCGATTTATTAATTGACCAAATCGAGTTTTGTGATGTACTCATTTTAAATAAATGCGACATGGTGGGCGAAAAAGAGCTTGAACAGCTGGAAACGGTCCTTCGCGCATTACAGCCCCGCGCCAGACTGATCCGGTCCGTCCGCGGAGAAGTGCCCGCCGAATACATATTGAATACCGGTTTATTTGAGTTTGAGGAAGCGAGTTCATCAGCAGGATGGATAAAGGAGCTGACGGCAGGTCATGAAGCGCACACTCCGGAAACGGAAGAGTACGGCATCACTTCGTTTGTGTACTCGCGGCGTCTGCCGTTTCATACCGCTCGTTTTGACAGCTGGCTGCATCAATCAATGCCTGACAGCATTGTGCGCGCAAAAGGAATTGTTTGGTGCGCAACCCGCAACAGCCTTGCGCTGCTGATGTCTCAGGCGGGTCCGGCGGTTTCGATTGAGCCTGTTTCTTATTGGGTGGCGGCAATGCCGAAACTTGAGCAGGAGCAGATCAAACAGCAGGAACCGGAGATTCTGGAAGATTGGGACGACCAATTCGGAGACCGTCATACGAACCTGGTGTTTATCGGAACAGATTTAGATGAAGCAGCCATTACAAAGGAATTGGATCAGTGCCTGCTCACGCCGTCTGAGTTCGATTCCGACTGGTCGCAGCTTGAAGATCCTTTTCAATGGGATATTCAGCGGGTCGAATAACATACCGGCCAAGTTTAGAAGCAGGTGAAAAGGGAAGGAGTGATGAAAAAGGAGCTGACCAAGTGTGAAAGCACTGACATACCAAGGAAAAGAACATATGGAAGTGAAAGAAGTCCCGGCACCCGCCATTCAAGATGAGAGAGATGTCATCGTTCGAATCACCGCAACCGGGATATGCGGTTCAGACCTTCATTTATATAAAAACGGAATACCCGCCGATCCGGGTTATATCGTCGGGCATGAGCCGATGGGAATCGTTGAAGAAACGGGCAGTCAAGTCAAAAAGCTGAAAAAAGGCGATCGGGTCGTGATTCCTTTTAACATCGGCTGCGGAGAATGTCATTATTGCAAGCACCAGATGGAAAGCCAGTGTGATGAATCTAATCCAAATCCTCATACAGATGCCGGCGGCTTATTCGGTTTTTCGGAGTTTAACGGTAATTATCCCGGCGGGCAGGCTGAATATTTACGTGTTCCTTATGCTGATTTCTCTTCTTTTCTGGTTCCGGCAGACAGTGAGCTTGAAGATGAGCAGGTGCTGCTTCTGTCAGATGTCATGCCGACCGCCTTTTGGAGCGTCCAGCACAGCGGAGTGAAAAAAGGAGATACAGTCGTGATTCTGGGATCAGGTCCGATCGGCTTAATGGCGCAAAAATTCGCGTGGAAAAAAGGAGCTAACCGGGTTATCGCAGTTGATCAAGTCCCGCACCGCCTTGAACATGCGAGACGCATAAACGGAGCAGAGACCTTCAATTTTTCAGAACATGATGAGATCGGGAAACTGTTGCATGAACAAACGTCAGGGGGCGCGGATGTAGTGATTGATTGTGTCGGAATGGACGGCACGCCGCTTTCAAAAGAAAAAACAGAGCAAAAACCGAATCAGTTCGGAACGATCAGTCCGATTCTTACAGCATCAGAAGCCGTTAAGAAGTTCGGAACCGTGCAGCTCACGGGCGCATACATTTCTGAAGCGGACGGCTTTCCGCTCGGTGATTTTTTCACACGCAACGTTTCTTTAAAAATGGGCCAGGCACCCGTTATTCATCTGATGCCGATGCTGTATCAAATGATCGAACAAAATGAAATTGATCCGACGGATATCATTACACACAAAATGAGTCTTGCGGAAGCTCCTGCTGCATATGATATATTTGACAAAAAAGAAGATGGCAACATTAAAGTGATTTTAAAGCCATAGCGAGGAGAAACACGATGAATATTTACAGACCGGCGGGATTTTGGATCAGATTGGGAGCCGTGGTACTCGACTATTTAATTACTTCAGTGCCTTTGGCGATTATTTTTATGCTGGCAACAGGAAAAGATCCGAATGAGAGCACAATGATCAGCATCATTTTGACTCTTTATGCTATTTTGCTCCCTGTATACTGGAACGGTTATGTTATCGGCAAAAAGATTTGCGGTATCCGCATCGTCAAAAAAGACGGCACTCAGGTAGGCTTCCTCACTATGATTTTGAGAGTGCTTGTGGGCGGCCTGATATATGGCGTGACGTTTGGAATCGGTGTGATCGTGAGCGCATTCATGGTCGGAATGAGAGAAGACAGACGGTCAATCCACGATTTTGTAGCGGGAACGTATGTCACATACGCGCTGCCGGACGAATCGATTGAAAAGAGCGAATAATTTCGCTCTTTTTTTGCATAAAAAATGGATGAGGGAGCAACATATAACAAACGTTAAAGGAGGAAAGAGTCATGAAAAAAGCTGCATTGTCTTTAGCTGCGTTTTTCATTACAGCAATGGTTTTCACAATGCCGGCACACGCCGCCGGAACAAAAATGCCTTCAACCATGTCACTCACGGAACAGCAGAAAAAAGAAATTGAATCACTTGAAAAAGAAGTGCTCGAAAAACGAAAACATGTCATATCCAAATATGTTGAGTACGGGGTCCTGCCGAAAGAAAAAGCAGAACATATTAAACAGCATATGGACAGGCGCTTTAACATGATGAAACAAAATGGGTTTGTCCCGAAGCCTCCGCCTCATAAATTGGAAAAGCGGCATCATCATTCTTAAGCATCCGGCAAGCCGGATGCTTTTTTGTTTTTATCGGGATTGCTCTGAAACGCGTTTCATAACGTATGATATCAATATCATACGCATCAGGAGGATGAGACACATGATACATAAAAAACAGGGCCTGTTCCCTGATACATTTCTATGGGGGTCAGCCTCGGCTGCCTATCAGGTTGAAGGAGCCTGGAATAAAGACGGTAAAGGACCTTCAGTATGGGACTTATTCACGAAAATACCGGGTAAAACGTTTAAAGGCTCAAATGGCGATACAGCAGTCGGCCATTATGAGCGTTATAAAGAAGATATCGCCTTGATGGCAGAAATGGGTTTGAAAGCTTACCGCTTTTCTGTCAGCTGGCCGAGAATTTTTCCGAATGGCAGAGGGGAAATCAACGAATCAGGGATCGCATTTTACGAAGACCTGATCGATGAATTGATTTCTAACGATATTGAGCCGGTGCTGACTCTTTATCATTGGGACTTGCCTCAGGCGCTGATGGATGAATACGGCGGCTTTGAATCAAGAAAAATTATTGATGATTTTAATAATTACTGCATTGCGTTATACAAAAGATTCGCCGGCAAGGTGAAATACTGGGTCACGTTAAATGAGCAGAATTATAATTTTCATAACGGGTTTATTACAGCTGCACATCCGCCCGGCGTAAAGGACAGAAAACGATTTTATGAAGCCAATCATATCGCATTTTTAGCTAATGCCAAAGCGATTGAATCCTTCAGACAATATGTTCCTGGCGGCATGATCGGCCCGAGCTTCGCTTATTCACCGGCTTATCCGCTTACAAGTCACCCTGAAGACATAACTGCATTTGAAAACGCAGAGGAATTTATGAACCATTGGTGGCTTGATATGTATTGCCGGGGGACTTATCCGCAAATTCCTTTCAATTATTTAAAGGAAAAGGGCTGGGCGCCCGCCATTGAAGCCGGGGATATGGAATTGCTTGCAAAAGGCAAGCCGGATTTTATCGGTGTTAATTATTATCAGACGATTACGTACGAAAGAAATCCTCTTGATGGTGTATCGGAGGGGAAAATGAACACGACTGGTCAGAAAGGGACAAACCAGGATACCGGTATACCGGGTCTGTTTAAAACGAAAAAGAATCCGAACCTCGTGACGAGTAATTGGGATTGGACGATTGACCCGATAGGTCTGCGCATCGGCCTCCGGCGTATAACGAGCCGCTATGAGCTGCCGGTTTTTATAACAGAAAACGGGCTGGGGGAATTCGATAAAATAGAAGAAGACGGCTCAATTCAGGATGACTACAGAATTGACTATTTACGCTCCCATCTTGAACAGTGCAGAGAGGCCATTAGTGACGGAGTTCATCTCATCGGCTACTGCAGCTGGTCATTCACGGATCTATTAAGCTGGCTGAACGGCTATCAAAAACGCTACGGTTTTGTCTATATCAATCGAGATGAAGAAGATGAAAAGGATTTGAAACGGATCAGGAAAAAAAGTTTTTATTGGTACCAGAATGTAATTGAAACAAACGGTAAAAGTTTATAAAAGTTCCCTGAGAGAAATAAGATTCTCTCAGGGCTTTCTTTTACATTGCGGCTGCATCAATAATATACGTATCCGCATGAAGATCGGATATTTCGGCAGGCACTGAATAACAGGTAAGGCTGTATCGGCCTTTCGGAATATGAAAGAAAAGCCGCTTTGACATCACGCTTTCAATCTCAATTCCATCTTTTACAGCCTCAAAGGGAACATCTGCTTTTTTCTCATAGGATGGTACCGGTTCACTTGTGTTAAGCCTGAGGACGATAAATGCCCTCGTATTTCTCCTTGCCTCAAATGAAACAGCTCCGTCAGCTTCCGCATATCCTTTTTCAATGGCTTCATCGGTCCAATCGATAACAGGCGGTTCTGAATCTTTTTGGAAGATTGTAAATTGATGATAAGAAATGGCCAGTTCTTGCGGTTTCCATGATTTATTCAATGCGCTGTTCCTCCTGTTTTTTACTTGATTTTAAATAATACTCTCGTTCCGTCGGGATCATTGGTAAGCTGGTGTCCGACCCAAGAGCCGGCTCCGCGGTTGTCTGCCGGAGAAATATATTCTACGGAGGCATTATTTCCGCCCTGTTTACAAACCGCCATCGGCCATTCATCTCTATCGTATCCCGTTTTGACGGGCACATGTTTAAGAGATTGCTCACGCCGCTTATGTACTCCGTCTCTGTCAATGGTGCATATGCTGGAATGTCCTTCTTTTATCGCGTCCTTAATATGCTTTGCTGTTTCCGGATATCGATCGGACGGAAATAGGATTACTTTGTCGTAATCACTCTTCTGAACGGTCTGCTCGTTATCTGAGAAAAGATCACCCTTGATCAGGGCCGCGACTGCTCCGGCAATGATGATAAGAACAAGCAGCAGTGCTTTTAATGTTTTCAAGAGTATCAATCACCTCCAGTTTTAATTGCTGTAAAGCTGGTCCAAGAATAAAGCAGAATCGGCCGGCTGTAAAGCTGTTAAAATATATTTCTCAGCCGCAATTCAGCTGAATATCTGTAAAACCATCCGCACAAATCAACTTTATTCATTAAAAATTAATCAGAAAGTGTTTTTTGCAGTTTCCCTATTCAGAAATGAACGGTTGCGGGTGTATCGTCAATTGACTTATTATAGCGATAAGCTCACCGGCAGGATATCTTCGTCTGCGAGTGTCCGACCCGAAAACCTTGGTCTGCATGACCGTGCGCAACAAGACGATAAAAAGACGGCCATCTGATAAGAAGGCCGTCAGCAAATCATTCCAGATTCGCATGCTTTGTAAACATGTCTGCTGAATTCAATTCTTTTTTCTCCATGATTTTTAGAATAACCGCATCGTAAAACAGCAGAAGAGTTTGTTCGAATAAAGAACCCATCGGCTGAATCGTCTTTCTGTCTCCGCCGGTCTCTTCCTTAGGAGAGCCGGGAATCGTTATTGTAAGATCCGCAAGTTTGCCGAGACTTGAGTCGGGGTTAATCGTTAATGCAGTGATGATGCCGTTAAGGCTTTTGGCTTTTTCAGCCGTATGAAGCAGACTTTTTGTTTCGCCTGAGCCTGAGCCGATGATGACGAGACCGCCTTCTTGGAGGGGAGGGGTAAGCGTCTCACCGACGATGTAAGCGTTCAGACCGATGTGCATCATCCTCATGGCGAACGCTTTAGCCATAAAGCCGGAACGTCCCGCTCCGGACGTGAAGATTTGATCTGCCGATAAAATCTGATCCGCAAGCTTGTCAGCTTCACTGTCGGATATTAATGCTGCGGTGCGGGATATTTCATTTAGTATTTCATGTAAGTATTCAGTCGTTTTCATGATCCTTGTGTGATCAGCTGTTTCATTTTAGCAGCAGCATCCGCTTTATTGTCAGCTCCCGTAATGCCTCCGCCGACAATGATTAAATCTGGGTTTTGTTTGATGGCTTCAGGAAGTGTATCAAGTTTAATGCCTCCGGCAATTGCGGTTTTAGCGCTCTTGACCGCTTTTTTAATCGCCGTCAGTTCCTCGAATGAATTTTTTCCTTCTGCTTGAAGATCATAACCTGTGTGAACACAAATATAATCAACACCGAGTTGGTCAATTTCTTTTGCCCGTGTTTCAAGGTTTTTTACGTTAATCATGTCGACGAGGATTTTTTTCTGCTGTTTTTTTGCTTCGGCAACCGCCCCTTTGATCGTTGAGTCGTCTGTCGCTCCTAAAACGGTGATGATGTCGGCTCCCGCTTCTGCCGCTTTCATGATCTCGTAGCCGCCTGCATCCATGATTTTAAGATCGGCAAGCACTTTCAAGTGAGGAAAGGCTGATTTCATTTCCTGTACGGCTTTTAGGCCTTCATTAATGACAACGGGAGTGCCGATTTCTACAACATCTATATATTGTTCGACCTCTTTCACAAGTTCAATTGCTTCCGGGGTATTCACTAAGTCTAATGCCAGCTGTAATTCCACTTTATATCCACTCCTCTTTTTATGTATTTTCATTCTATAGAGTGCCCCGCATGTTGAGAAGTACGCACTTTGAAGTCTAATAGTTACTTTGAGGATACTGTCCCCGCAGGCAATGCGCTTTGTTTCAGCAAAACTGCGTGGTAGTATAAACTGATGAAAGTTGTGTGAAAAAGTAAGCGTGTATGAATAGATGATGACCGTACAAAAAGTAAGAGGAAGGAGCATTGTCCGTGAGCCGAATGGATGAGAAAACGTTTAATTGCGAAAAGGAATTGACGCTTGCCGTGATAGGCGGGAAGTGGAAAATGCTGATTATGTGGCACTTGGGAAAAGAAGGGACGAAGCGGTTTAATGAGCTGAAAGCTTTAATTCCGGATATTACGCACAAAATTCTTGTGAATCAGCTCAGGGAGCTGGAGCAGGATCTGATCGTTCACAGGGAAGTTTACCCTGTCGTCCCTCCGAAAGTGGAGTATTCTTTAACGGCGCAAGGAGAAAGCCTTATGCCGATTCTGGACGCCATGTATAAGTGGGGAAAAGATTATATGGAATTAATCAACATTGATAAAACTGCAATAAAGGAATCTTTTTGAAGTGCTCTATGTAAAATAGAGTGCTTTTTTTGCGGTTTAATGAAATCATATTGCGAACATTCGGACCGTCTGTTTCGGTTCTTGCGCTGTTTTTTCCGGGTCAGCTTACGTACGTAAATTTTTTTCATTCTGCCATAACTGGATATTCGACAGATTTTCATTATAGTTTAAAGATTTTTAATTTTACGTAAATAATATTTTTGAAAATAAATTGCGGGATGCCGCAAAATACCCTCTGAATTCGTCGGATTTTTTTTCGGTGTGCCGCATGAAACTTTTCACCCATTTTTCGGTGATAAAAACAATATTTTCATATAAAGTGAACGTAAGTAGATATATAGAAATACATGCAGAAATAGGTAAACCTTTCGTGCTTACAATCAATGGCTTTTTGTCTTGATTTCTCATAAATTTGATGCCGCATTTCGGACTGCGCGGGTGAACGGATGACGGATTTCGGCGGTGATTGAATCGGGATCGTTTTTGGAGGTAAGTGGTTCTTTTGGCTTGAGAATGAGTTAGGGACATAGAGGTAGGCTGTTTCTAAGGGAGAATTGACATCTTTATCTTAAAAAGGGGAGGCGCACACATATGGAAATAACTTTTTATCCTTTAACAAATGCTCAAAAACGTATCTGGTATACAGAAAAATTCTATCCGAACACAAGTATTTCAAATCTTGCCGGGTTCGGGAAACTCATTTCTGAAGACGGCGTACAGGCTCATTACGTTGAGAAAGCGATACAGGAATTCGTCCGGCGGTATGAGTCGATGAGAATACGTCTGCGGCTTGATGATGAGGGGGAGCCCGTTCAATATGTGAGCGAATACCGTCCGCTCTCTATCGGGCACACAGATATCAGGCAAGCCGGCTGCTCTGCGGACGAGCTGTCAAAATGGGGGCGTGAAGAAGCTGGCAAGCCTCTGGCGTTATATGATCAGGATTTATTCCGTTTTTCCGTGCACACGATCAGTGAAAATGAGGTCTGGTTTTACGCTAATGTGCATCACATTATTTCAGACGGGATTTCCATGACGATTCTGGGCAATGCGATTACCGATATTTATTTGGAGCTCTCAGGCGGAGCAAGTGAGGAACAGACGGAGATTCCTTCTTTTATCGAGCACGTGCTGACAGAGCAGGAATATGTGCAGTCGAAGCGGTTTAAAAAGGATCGGGATTTTTGGAACGGGCAGTTTGAGACCGTGCCGGAGCTTGTGTCCCTGAAACGGAGCCAGGCAGATGCGGGTCTTGATGCAAAACGGTTTTCTCAAGAAATTCCTCACGACTTATATGGCCGCATTCATTCATTCTGCGAGGAGCATAAAGTCAGCGTACTATCTCTGTTCCAGTCAGCTCTGATCACTTATCTCTACAAAGTGACCGGCCGGGATGACGTTGTCACGGGTACGTTTATGGGAAACCGGACGAATGCGAAAGAAAAGCAGATGCTCGGGATGTTCGTATCTACGGTGCCTGTGCGGACAAGTGTTGACGGAGGACAGTCGTTCTTGGAATTCGTTAAAGGCCGGATGAAGGATCTGATGAAAATTCTCCGCCACCAAAAGTATCCGTATAACCTGCTTGTCAATGATTTGCGCGCTTCGAAAAGTTCGCTGAGCAGATTGTTTACGGTGGCTCTGGAGTACCAGGTGATGCAGTGGCAGAAAAAAGAGAATCTGTCCTTCCTGACAGACCCTATTTTCAGCGGAAGCGGTACAAATGATATTTCAATTCATGTGAAGGAACGATGGGACACCGGGAAATTGACGATTGATTTTGACTATCGCAGCGACATTTTCAAGGGGGAAGAGATTGAATCTGTTTCTGAACGTTTGATCACGCTGATTGAAGATGCGATTTCATCTCCTGATCGCATAATTGATGAACTTACTCTTCTTTCTGAATCCGAGAAAGAGCGGCTGCTGAAACGGGCCTCCGGCAATCCGGTGAATTACCGCGGAGAGATGACGATACCGGGGCTGTTTGAAGAGAAAGTGAAGTCACTGTCTGACAAACCCGCGGTTGTGTATGAAGGCCGAACATTGTCCTATCGCACATTGCATGAACAGTCAGGCCGTATCGCCGGACGCCTTCTTCAAGCCGGGATATCAGCCGATTCTCCTGTCGCGGTGCTGCTTGGCCGTTCTGAGCGTGTCATTGCGGCAATATTGGGAATTTTGAAAGCGGGCGGCGCCTATGTGCCGATAGATCCTGACTTTCCGGCGGATCGGATTCAGTACATTTTGGAGGACAGCGGAGCGAAGGCTGTTCTGACGGAGGCCGGAATACAGGCGCCTGCAGCGGATGCCGAACGGATTGATTTTGACGAGGCTGTTCAGTATGAGACGGCTGCGGACGGTGTCAGCACACAATCAGACCGGCTGGCTTACATCATCTACACGTCAGGTACAACGGGGCGGCCGAAAGGCGTGATGATTGAGCACCGGCAAGTTCATCATCTGGTGCAATCACTGCAGCAGGAGATTTATCAATGCGGTGAGCAGACATTAAGAATGGCGCTTTTGGCTCCGTTTCATTTTGATGCGTCCGTCAAACAGATTTTTGCCTCGCTTCTTTTGGGACAGACGCTTTATATCGTGCCGAAAACGACTGTAACGAATGGCTCGGCACTGCTGGACTATTATCGTCAAAACCGGATTGAAGCCACTGACGGAACGCCTGCGCATCTGCAGATGATGGCTGCGGCGGGAGATGTCAGCGGAATTGAATTGCGCCACATGCTCATTGGGGGAGAGGGTCTGTCCGCGGCTGTTGCTGAACAGCTGATGACGCTCTTTCATCAATCGGGCAGGACGCCGCGTCTGACGAATGTCTACGGGCCGACAGAAACGTGCGTAGATGCGTCCGTGCATCAGATGTCTGCGGATAACGGAATGAATCAACAGGCGGCGTACGTTCCGATCGGAAAACCGCTCGGCAACGCCCGTCTGTATATATTGGATAAGCACCAGCGGCTTCAGCCCGACGGCACGGCCGGTGAGCTGTATATCGCGGGTGACGGTGTAGGCCGCGGCTATTTAAATCTTCCGGATTTGACCGCAGAGAAGTTTTTGCAGGACCCGTTTAACGGAAGCGGCCGCATGTACCGCACGGGTGATATGGCGCGCTGGCTGCCGGACGGGACGATCGAATATATCGGCCGTGAAGATGATCAGGTGAAAGTCCGCGGCTACCGCATTGAGCTGGGAGAAATTGAAACGGTGCTCAGAAAAGCCCCGGGCGCGGCGCAGGCCGTCGTGCTGGCACGGCCGGATCAGCAGGGCAGCTTAGATGTCTGCGCATATATCGTTCAGGAAAAAGGAACCGAGTTTCACCCTGCCGAGTACAGGGAGTATGTGTCCAAGCACCTTCCTGATTACATGGTGCCCGCTTACTTTACAAAAACGGACGAAATTCCGCTCACGCCGAGCGGGAAGGCGGACCGCAAAAAGCTGTTTGCGCTTGATGTGCAGGCTGTCAGCTCATCTGAATATGCCGCGCCAAGAAATGAAACGGAGGAAACACTTGCCGTCATCTGGCAGGAAGTTCTCGGAATGGACAAGGCGGGCATTTATGATCATTTCTTCGAGTCAGGCGGTCATTCATTAAAGGCAATGACGCTTCTGACGAAAATTCATAAGCAAATGGGCGTTGATATTCCGCTGCAATACTTGTTTGAGCATCCGACGATTGCGGCGCTTGCCGATTATGCGGAAAACCGAAACGAAGGACCGGCATTCAGTGCAATTGAGCCGGCTGAGAAGCAGGCGAGCTATCCGCTTTCGCTCGCTCAGCAGCGGACTTATATCGCAAGCCAATTTGAAGACGCGGGAGTCGGATATAACATGCCGGCTGCGGCCATGATTGAGGGCGCTTTAGACCGTGAAAAGCTTGAGCGTGCATTTTCTGCCTTAATCAGCAGGCATGAAGCGCTCAGAACATCGTTTCAATCAGAGGACGGCACGCCGAGACAAGTGATTGGCGAGCATGTTCCGTTTCATATTGAAATGATCGAAGCGCGCGGAAGAACGAATGAACAGGTCATGAAGGACTTTGTGCGCCGTTTTGATTTATCTGAGGCGCCGCTGTTCAGAATCGGCCTGCAAACGCTCGGTCACAATCGCCATATGCTGCTGTTTGATATGCATCACCTGATTTCTGACGGGGTGTCTATTTCCATCATGCTGAAGGAACTGGCTGACATCTACGGCGGAAATCAGCTGCCTGAATTGCGCATTCAATATAAAGATTATGCCGTATGGCAGGCGGAACGGGCGAAAGAAGGCTACAAGAAGGAGCGGGCGTACTGGAAAGAAGTCTTCAGCGGAGAACTGCCGGTGCTTCAGCTGCTCCCTGATTATCCGCGGCCGCAGGTGCAAAGCTTTGAAGGTGACCGCGTGTCCGCCAAGCTGCCGAAAATGCTGCGGGAACGGCTGCGGAAGCTTGCGGAGAAAAACGGAGCCACCCTTTACATGGTGCTGTTATCAGCATACTATACGCTGCTTTCTAAGTATTCGGGACAGGAAGACATCATCGTGGGAACACCGTCAGCGGGAAGAAATCACTCCGATACCGAGGGGCTTATCGGGATGTTTGTCAACACGCTTGCGCTGCGAAGCTCCGTGAAGCAGGATCAGACATTTGCCGGCTTGTTAGGTCATGTGCGCAAGCAGGTGCTGGATGCGTTTTCTCATCAGGATTATCCGTTTGAGTGGCTGACCGAGGAGCTGAACGTGCCCCGGGACATGAGCAGGCATCCGATATTTGACACGATGTTCAGTCTGCAAAATGCTTCGGACGGAATTGCGGAGATCGGTAATCTGACGCTGTCTCTTCATGAAACAAACTTCAATATCGCCAAATTCGACCTGACCATGCAGGCTCGGGAAACAGCGGAAGGCATTGCGCTTGATTTGGATTATTGCACGAAGCTGTTTAAGCGCTCAACTGCGGATCGCATGCTTGCGCACTATGTCCGTCTGCTGGAAAGCGCGGCAGCTCAGCCGGATGCGAAAATCAGCGAATATGATCTGCTTTCTGAACGGGAGGCTTTGAATCAATTACAGCGGTTCAACCCGGAACGCACGGTATACCCGAAAGATCAAACGATCGTGCAGATCTTTGAAGAACAAGTCCGAAAGAACCCTGACCGGACGGCTCTACAGTTCGAAGGGGAAACCCTGTCGTATCAGCAGCTGAATGAACGCGCCAACATGCTTGCGCGGCATATTCTTTCGGTCGGAGGCGGCGGAAAAACCGCGGCTGTTCTGTGTGAACGGTCAATGGATATGATTGTTTCCATTATGGCTGTGTTAAAAGCGGGGTCCGCCTATGTGCCGATTGATCCTGAGCATCCGGTTCAGCGGATTCAGCATTTCTTCCGCGACAGCGGGGCGAATGTGCTCCTGACTCAGCAAAGCCTCAAGCCGCTTGCGGAAAAGGCCGGTTTTCAAGGCGTCATTGTGCTTGCTGATGATGAGGCGAGCTATGAAAAGGACTCTCACAATCCAGCATTGCCGTTTGATTCCAAAACGATTGCCAATCTCACTTATACATCAGGCACGACGGGAACGCCGAAAGGAAACATCGTCACACATGCCAACATTTTGCGGACGGTAAAAAACACGAACTATTTGACTGTTTCTGAAGAGGACACAGTGCTCGGTCTGTCAAACTACGTTTTTGACGCTTTTATGTTTGATATGTTCGGTTCGCTGTTAAACGGTGCAAAGCTTGTGATCGTCCCGAAAGATACCGTGCTGGATATGTCACGCCTGTCCCGTGTGATCAAACGGGAGAACGTCAGCATTCTGATGATTACGACGGCCCTGTTCCACCTGCTTGTTGATATGGAGCCGTCCTGTCTGACGACGCTTCGGAAAATCATGTTCGGGGGCGAAAGAGCGTCTGTAGAACATGTCAAAAAGGCGCTTGCGGCAGTCGGAAAAGGAAGACTGCTTCATATGTACGGTCCGTCAGAAAGCACGGTGTTTGCGACATACCATCCGGTGGATGTCATTGAAGAGGATACGCTCTCCGTTCCGATCGGGAAACCGGTCAGCAATACGGAAGTCTTCATCATGAACTCAGCCGGACGCATTCAGCCGGCGGGTATCGCGGGAGAGCTGTGCGTCAGCGGGGAAGGACTCGTAGAAGGCTACTACAACCGTCCTGAACTGACGGAAGAAAAATTTGTAAAGCATCCGTTTAAGGAAGGTGAACGGATGTATAAAACGGGCGACTTGGCCAGATGGCTTCCGAATGGCGATATCGAGTTTATCGGACGTATCGACCATCAGGTGAAAATCCGCGGTCAGCGGATTGAGCTTGGCGAAATTGAGCATCAGCTTCAAAGTCATGACCAGATTCAGGAATGCATTGTGCTCGCTGTGGATCAGGGCGCGGGTGACAAACTTCTTTGCGCGTATGTTGTCGGCCTCAGGGAAATCTCTTCCCGGGAGCTGAGGGAGCATTCGGCGAAGGATCTTCCGGCTTATATGATTCCGTCCGTCTTTATTCAATTGGATGAACTGCCTCTTACAGGGAACGGAAAAATCGACAGGCGGGCGCTGCCAATGCCGGATGTGACCGCAGCGAATGCCGTGTCATATACGGCGCCGCGCAATGAAACAGAACAAAAACTGGCGGATATTTGGGCTGAGGTGCTGCAAATGGAGCGGGTCGGCGTCCATGACCAGTTCTTTGAGATCGGGGGCCACTCGTTAGCGGGGATGAAACTGCTGGCCCTTATCCAGAAGACATTCGGCGCGCAGCTTACCTTAAAGGATCTGTTCACTTCTCCGACGGCCGCGGGGCTGGCGCAGCTGATTGAAGGGGCTGAGCGGAAGGCGGCTGAGAGCATCGCACCGGCGGCCGAGCGGGAAACGTATCCGGTTTCTTCACCGCAGAAGCGGATGTTCGTGCTTCAGCAGCTGGAAGGCGCTGAAACAAGCTATAACATGCCGTCTGTGCTCCGCTTAAAAGGAAAGCTTGATGCAGAAAAGCTGAAATCCGTCATGAAACAGCTGACAGAACGCCATGAAGCCTTCAGAACGACATTTGACATACAGGATGGAGAAACGGTTCAGCGCATATGGACGGAAGCTGATATCAACATGGAATATTATGAAGCCTCTGAAGAAGATGCTGAACGGATTATTCAGAGCTTTATCCGGCCGTTCCGCCTGGATCAGCTTCCTCTCGTCAGAACGGGACTGGTCAAGCTGGCTGAACATGACCACCTGCTGCTGTTTGACATGCACCATATCATTTCGGACGGCGCTTCAGTCGGCGTGCTGATAGATGAACTGTCCCGTTTGTATGGCGGTGAAACGCTTGAGCCGCTGCGGATTCATTATAAAGACTATGCGGTATGGCAGCAGAAATTTATTCAATCAGAGCAGTACCGCAAGCAGGAGGAGCATTGGCTTCGGGAGCTTGACGGCGAGCTTCCGGTATTGACGCTGCCGGCTGATTACAGCCGTCCGGCCGTGCAAACCTTTGAAGGAGACAAGCTGGTCTTTTCTCTGACTGAGGAACAGACGTCGGCTCTTCGCAGTCTTGCGAAACAAACGGATTCTACCATGTACATGGTGCTGCTGGCGTCATACAGCGCCTTTCTCTCAAAACTGAGCGGACAGCATGACATCATTGTGGGCTCGCCGGTTGCGGGACGGTCACATGCGGATCTCGCAAACGTCATCGGTGTTTTTGTGAATACACTCGCGCTTCGTACGTATCCGGAAGCGGACAAAGCGTTCACGGACTATCTTAAAGAAGTAAAACAAACCGCTTTACATGCATTTGACGCGCAGGATTATCCGCTTGAAGACCTTCTGCAAAAGGTTGAGGTGCAGCGTGATACGAGCAGAAATCCGCTGTTTGATGCGGTATTCTCAATGCAAAATGCAAATGCGGAAGATCTGGTCATGGAAGGAATTGAGCTGAAGCACCATCCGTTTGACAGAAAAACAGCCAAGTTTGACCTGACAATGACGGCTGAGGACACAGACGAAGGTTTAACGTTTGTGCTTGAATATAACACCGCGCTGTTTAAACCGGAAACGGCAGAGACATGGAAGCATTACTGGCTTCAACTGTTAGAAGCCGCAGCGGAAAATCCGGCTGCGAAGCTTTCTGAGCTTTCATTGGTGAATAAAACAGAAAAACAAGCCCTCCTTGACGCATGGAAAGGAAAAACACTTTCTGTGCCGCGGGACAAAACGGTTCACCGTCTCTTTGAAGAAACGGCCGCCCGCTACGCGAACCGGCCGGCCGCGGCATATAACGGCGCGAAATGGACGTACGGCGAGCTGAACGCAAGGGCGAACCGCATCGCGCGCATTCTCATGGATTGCGGCGTCACGGCTGACGAACGTGTCGGCATTTTGACGAAACCGTCCTTGGAAATGGCCGCGGGCGT
>NZ_JAHOAA010000008.1:93148-93847 GCF_019039175.1 Bacillus sp. FJAT-27001 | reverse complement strand
AACGGCGTGACCATCACCTTCCTGCCGACGCAGCTGGCCGAACAATTTATGGAGCTGGAAAATACCTCTCTCCGCATGCTTCTCGTCGGCGGCGACAAGCTGAAGCGGGCGGTGAAACAGCCGTACACGATCGTCAACAACTACGGCCCGACGGAAAACACCGTCGTCGCGACAAGCGGCGTCATCAATCCGGAGGAAGGATCGCTTTCGATCGGACGGGCGATTGCCAATACGAGAGTTTATATTCTCGGCGACGGCGATCAGGTGCAGCCGGAAGGCATTGCCGGTGAATTGTGTGTGGCCGGCCGCGGTCTGGCGCGCGGATACCTGAACCGTGAAGAAGAAACGGCGAAGCGGTTTACCGCAGATCCGTTCGTGCCGGGCGAGCGCATGTACCGGACCGGCGACCTCGTCAAGTGGAACGCGCAGTGCGGCATCGAATACATCGGCCGTATTGATCAGCAGGTCAAAGTGCGAGGCTACCGGATCGAGCTTTCAGAAATCGAAGTCCGCCTCTCCCAGCTTGCGGACGTTCATGACGCAGCGGTGACGGCCGTGGAAGACAAAGCGGGCAATACCGCGCTTTGCGCCTATGTCGCTCCTCAGCAGGACGATATCGAAACGCTCAAAGCCGCGCTGAAAGACACGCTGCCTGACTACATGGTGCCGGCGTTCTGGGTGGAGATGGACGAGCTTCCG
>NZ_JAHOAA010000008.1:83620-92974 GCF_019039175.1 Bacillus sp. FJAT-27001 | reverse complement strand
TCTGAACCAGCACGGCTACAAGCTGGAGATGAAAGACCTCTTCCAGCATCCGACCATCGAAGAGCTCGTCTCCTATGTGGAGCGGACGGAAGGCAAGCAGGCCGACCAGGGCCCTGTCGAAGGCGAAGCGGAGTTAACGCCGATCCAGCGCTGGTTCTTTGAACGAAACTTTACCGACAAACACCACTGGAACCAATCCGTCATGCTTCACGCGAAAGACGGCTTTGATCCGGACCTGGTGGAAAAAACCCTGCAAGCATTGATTGAACACCATGATGCGCTCCGGATGATTTATCGTGAACAAAAACCGTATTACAGAGGGCTTGAGGATGTGTCTGTTGAACTGAACGTCTTTGAGCTGAACGGACCTGCTGAAGACCATGAGGACCGTATCGAACGGGAAGCAGACCGTCTTCAAAGCAGTATTTCACTGGAAACAGGACATCTCTTGAAAGCCGGGCTCTTCCGGGCTGAAGATGGAGACCACCTTCTTCTCGCAATCCATCACTTAGTCGTGGATGGTGTATCTTGGCGGATTTTACTGGAGGACTTTACGTCCGTGTATACGCAGCTGAAGCAAGGCAATGAACCGGCGCTGCCGCCGAAAACACATTCATTCGCCGAATTTGCCGAGAGAATCAAAGAATACGCAAATACGAAGGCGTTTCTGAAAGAAGCGGATTACTGGAGAGAGCTTGAGGAAAAAGAGGTATGCACTCAGCTTCCGAAAGACAGGCAGTCTGGTGATCAGCGCATGAGACATACGAGAACGGTCAGCTTCTCTCTGACGCCTGAACAAACTGAACAGCTGACGACAAACGTACATGAAGCCTATCACACCGAAATGAACGACATCCTGCTCACGGCGCTCGGACTGGCGCTGAAAGAGTGGACGGGTGAAGACACGATCGGCGTTCATTTGGAAGGCCACGGGCGCGAAGACATTCTTGACGGCTTGAATATCACCCGGACGGTCGGATGGTTTACGAGCATGTATCCGATGATCCTTGAGATGAAGCACGCCGACGATCTTTCATATCAGCTGAAACAAATGAAAGAAGACATCAGACACATCCCGAACAAAGGAGTCGGCTACGGCATTCTGCGTTATGTAACGGCGCCTGAGCATAAAGAGAATCTTTCATTTGAGATTGATCCGGATATCAGCTTTAACTACTTAGGCCAGTTTAATGAGATGTCGGATTCCGGCTTATTTACAAGATCGGGGATGCCGTCAGGACAATCGCTGAGCCCTGACACAGAGAAGCCGAATGCGCTTGATATTGTCGGATTTATAGAAAATGGGCAGATGACGATGACGTTTGCCTATCATTCTCTCGAATTTCATGAAAAAACCATTCAATCGTTCAGTGACAGCTTTAAAGGGCACCTCTTGAAAATCGTAGATCACTGCCTGGCCCAAGACGGACCTGAGCTTACGCCTAGCGATCTTGGCGATGATGATCTGACGCTTGATGAACTTGATAAATTAATGGAAATTCTCTAACAGAAAAGACAGAGGTGACATATGAGCAAAAAATCGATTCAAAAGGTGTATGCACTCACACCGATGCAGGAGGGAATGCTGTATCATGCGCTGCTTGATCCGCATTCTTCCTCCTACTTCACACAATTAGAGCTTAGGATTCACGGAAGTTTTCAGCTGGAGCTTTTTGAAAAAAGCGTCAATGAGCTGATCCGGACATATGACATCCTGCGTACGGTATTCGTGCACCAGCAGCTTCAAAAACCGCGCCAAGTCGTATTAGCCGAGCGGAAGACGAAGGTGCACTATGAAGATATCAGTCAATTAGATGAAGCGCGCCAAACCGAATATATTGAACGCTATAAACACGGCGTGCAGCAGCAGGGCTTTCATCTGGCGAAAGATATTCTCTTTAAAGCAGCGGTGTTCAGACTCAGTGAGAAGGAGCTGTATCTCGTCTGGAGCAATCATCATATCGTCATGGACGGCTGGAGTATGGGCGTTTTGATGAAAAGCCTGTTCCAAAACTATGAAGCGCTTCGTGCCGGCCGGCCCGCCGGGGGAAGCCAGGGCAAACCTTACTCTGACTATATCAAATGGCTCGGAGGCCGGGATTATGAGGAGGCGGAACAATATTGGAGCAGCCGCCTGGCGGATTTCGAACAGCCGAGCCTGCTCCCGGGCCGTCTGGCAGCAGAAAAGAAAGACTACCAAAATGAAGAATATTCTTTTGTCTGGGATGAAGAGCTGGTCGCGCAGATTCAGCAGACCGCCAACCGGCATCAAGTCACGGGGCCTAACCTGTTTCAGGCCGTTTGGGGTGCGGTGCTCAGCAAATACAACTATACAGACGATGTGGTGTTCGGCACCGTCGTATCAGGCCGTCCTTCAGAAATCAACGGCATAGAAACGATGGCGGGGCTGTTCATCAATACAATTCCCGTCAGAATCAAGATTGACAAAGATGCAGCCTTTTCGGACGTGATGGCGGCAGTTCAGAAAAACGCCGTGGAAGCCGAGCGCTATGATTATGTGCCGCTCTATGACATTCAAAAGCGCTCCGCCCTGGACGGCAGCCTCTTAAATCATTTGGTCGCGTTTGAAAACTATCCGCTGGACAAAGAGCTGGAAAACGGGGGCATGGAGGAAAGACTCGGCTTTTCCATTAAAGTTGAACATGCTTTTGAGCAGACGAGCTTTGATTTCAATCTCATCGTGTATCCGGGAAAAACGTGGACTGTCAAAATCAAATACAACGGAGCGGCTTTCGCTCATGATGCCATCGAACGAACGGCGCACCATCTGACCCGCATGATGAAAGCGGCGGTCGGAACGCCTGACGCGCCCGTGCGGGAACTCGGCCTTGTTTCAGGCGAAGAAGAGCGGCAGATTGTTGAGATATTCAATGATACGAAAACGGCGCTTCCGGAAGAGGAGGCCGTTCACAGTTTGTTTGAAGCACAGGCAAACCGGACGCCTGCAAGCATCGCGATAAAAGAAGCGGGACGCGAATGGACCTACCGTGAAGTGAACGAAGCGGCCAACCGCCTGGCGAGACACCTTGTGAAGAGCGGGCTGGAAAAAGGCCGGACCGCCGCTATTATGAACGACCGGTCTGCGGAAACCGTTGTCGGAATGCTTGCCGTCCTAAAAGCAGGCGGCGCATATGTGCCGATTGATCCGGCTTTTCCGGAGGACCGTCTCCGCTTTATGGCGGAAGACAGCTCAATTCGGCTCGTGCTGACAGTTCAGGACTATCAAGAACAAGCGGGCACATTGCAAGTCCCGGTCGTCATGCTGGATGAAAGCGCGGATGAAACGGTAAGCGGAACAGACTTGAATCTTCCGGCCGGCGGCAACGACTTGGCGTATATCATGTATACATCCGGATCGACCGGCAAACCGAAAGGCGTCATGATTGAACACAGAAATATCATCAGGCTCGTCAAACATTCGAATTACGTGCCGGTTCATGAAGAAGACCGGATGGCGCAAACGGGAGCCGTCAGCTTTGATGCCGGAACCTTCGAAGTCTTCGGCGCATTGCTGAACGGAGCGTCATTGCACCCGGTGAAAAAAGAGACGCTGCTTGACGCCGGACAATTCGCCCAATTTCTGAAAGAGCAGCGGATCACGACCATGTGGCTGACGTCTCCGCTGTTTAATCAGCTTGCCCAAAAGGATGCCGGCATGTTTAACACGCTCCGGCACCTCATCATCGGCGGTGATGCGCTTGTGCCGCATATCGTCAGCAAAGTGAGAAAGGCATCACCGGAGCTGTCGCTTTGGAACGGATACGGGCCGACGGAGAATACGACGTTTTCGACGAGTTTTCTCATTGATCAGGATTATGACGGTTCGGTCCCGATCGGGAAGCCGATCGGAAATTCCACTGCGTACATTATGGATGAAAACCGCAACCTCCAGCCGATCGGCGCGCCCGGTGAGCTGTGCGTCGGCGGAAGCGGAGTGGCAAGAGGCTATGTGAACCTGTCTGAATTAACGGAGAAGCAGTTTGTCCGCGATCCGTTCAGACCGGATGAAATGATATACCGGACGGGGGACTTGGCGAAGTGGCTTCCGGACGGCACGATCGAGTTTCTCGGCAGAATTGACAACCAAGTAAAGGTCCGCGGTTTCAGAATCGAGCTCGGCGAAATCGAGGCGAAAATCAGCCAGGCGGAGAATGTGACGGAATCTGCGGCTGTGATCCGGAAAAATAAAGCGGATGAAAATGAAATCTGCGCTTACTTTACCGCAGACCAAGCCCTTTCGCCGGAAGACCTGCGCAAAACGCTTTCGGAATCACTTCCGGAATATATGATTCCCGCGCACTTCATCCAGATGAATCAGTTTCCGCTGACGGCGAACGGAAAAATTGATAAAAAAGCGCTGCCTGAGCCTCAGGCTGAAGCCGTTCAAAAAGAATACGTAGCGCCGAAAACGGAAGCGGAGCAGAAACTCGCGGACATTTGGGAAGGCATTCTCGGTGTGAAAGCGGGTGTGACTGACAATTTCTTCACGATTGGCGGACATTCTTTAAAAGCCATGATGATGACCGCTAAAATCCAGGAGCACTTTCAAAAAGAAGTGCCGATTAAAGTGTTATTTGAAAAGCCGACCATTCAGGAGCTTGCGCATTATTTGCAGCATGAGAGCGAGGAGGAGCAGCAGTTTGAACCGATCCGACAAGCGCCTTATCAGAAGCATTATCCTGTTTCCTCAGCACAACGCAGGATGTATATCCTTAATCAGCTCGGACAGGCCAGCACGAGCTACAACGTCCCTGCTGTACTTCTGCTGGAAGGGTCAGTAGACAAAAAGCGTCTTGAGGAGGCCATGCAGGCATTAATCAACCGTCATGAGACACTGCGTACGTCGTTTGACATGGCAGAGGGAGAAGTCGTGCAGACCATTCACAAAAATGTGTCGTTTGAGCTTGAAACCGCCGAGGGCCGGGAAGAAGATGCAGAAGAGCTGACAAAAGCCTTTATCAGGCCGTTTGCGCTCAATCGTGCGCCGCTGGTCCGTTCGAAGCTGATCCGGCTTGAAGAAGACCGGCATCTTCTGCTGATTGACATGCACCACATTATTACGGACGGAAGCTCAATGGGCATTTTCATCGGTGATCTTGCGAAGCTTTATCAAGGCACGGAGCTTGCGCTGCCAAAGATTCATTATAAGGATTTTTCAGTCTGGCAGCGTGAAAAAGCAAGTCTCGATCAGCACGAAGCCTACTGGCTTGATACGTTCAAAGGCGATCTGCCGGTGTTGGATCTGCCGCTTGATTTCCCGCGTCCTGCCGAGCGCAGTTTTGAAGGGGAACGCGTCATCTTCGGGCTTGATAAACAGGTGACGGCGCAGATTAAGAAGCTGCTGGCTGATACGGATACGACGATGTACATGTTCTTGTTAGCCGCTTTTCAAGTGCTGCTGTCCAAATATTCGGGTCAGGAAGACATCGTAGTCGGGTCTCCGGCGGCCGGAAGACAGCATCCTGATCTCCAAGACGTGCCGGGCATGTTTGTCAACACAGTTGCGCTTCGGTCGCATCCTGCCGGCAAAAAAACGTTCAAACAATTTCTGGATGAGGTGAAAACGGCGAGCCTTCAAGCTTTTGAGCATCAAAGCTATCCGCTTGAAGAATTAATTGAAAAACTGCCGTTAACGAGGGACACAAGCCGGAGTCCGCTGTTCAGCGTGTTATTTAATATGCAGAACATGGAGATCCCGGCCCTGCGGCTCGGAGATTTGGAGATTTCTTCTTACTCCATGCATCATCATGTCGCTAAATTTGATCTTTCCTTAGAAGCGGCTGAGCGCGGAGAAGAGGTCGGATTGAGCTTTGATTACGCGAAAGCCTTATTTGCGGACGAAACCATCCGCCGCTGGAGCGCTCATTTTGTCAATCTGATTAAAGCCTGCGCTGAAAATCCGGATATTCAGCTGGCCGATGCAAGCCTGCTGTCAGCTCCTGAGCGGGAAGCGCTCCTTTCTGATGAAAAACGGACGGAGGCGGATCTGCCTGAGGGCACTTTTGTTTCTCTGTTTGAACGGCAAGCGCAAAAAACGCCTGATCTCACGGCGGTTGCGGGCGGAATAAGTCTGACATATCGTGAGCTTGATGAACGCTCGAACCGGTTTGCCCGCCACCTTCAGGCTTGCGGAACGGGCAGTGAGGACATCGTAGCCATTATGATGGATCGTTCGGCCGACTTGATTACCGCGATTCTCGGCGTCATGAAAGCCGGAGCGGCATTTCTCCCGATTGATCCGGAGACTCCTGAAGAGAGAATCCGCTACTCTCTTGAAGACAGCGGAACGAAGCTTCTGGTCGTCAATGAGAGAAACATGACCGCAGCCGCCGTTTATAAAGGAAAAACGGTCGTAATGGAAGACGGAGAATGGCAGAACGAAAGCGCCGACCGGCTTGAAACGGAGCCCGGCGCCGACCAGCTTGCATATATCATTTATACCTCGGGAACAACGGGCAAACCGAAAGGCGTCCAGCTGGAGCACCGCAATCTAATCAATTATGTCACATGGTTCAGCCGTGAAGCAGGTTTGACCGAAGCTGACAAATCCGTGCTGCTGTCTTCTTACGCATTTGATCTCGGCTATACGGCTATATTCCCGATTCTTCAGGCGGGCGGAGAGCTGCACATTGTGCCGAAAGAGATGTACACCGCGCCTGATCAGCTTGGTGAGTATATACAGAAAAACGGCATTACGTATATGAAACTGACGCCGTCATTGTTCCATATGATCGTCAATACAGCCCGCTTTGCGGCAGAACGCCGTTTCAGCCCGCTTCGTTTAGTGGTGCTCGGCGGAGAAAAGATCATCACGTCCGATGTCCGCAAGTTTCATGACGTATACGCCCATACCGACTTCATCAATCACTACGGGCCGACGGAAACGACGATCGGCGCCATTGCCGGACGGATCAATATGGAGCGCCTTGATCAATATGAGCAGCGTCCCGTCATCGGCCGCCCGATCGCAAATACCGGCGCGCTTGTATTGGACGGAGCAATGCAGCTCGTTCCTCCGGGCGCAAGCGGCGAGCTTTATATTACCGGGAAGGGGCTTGCCAGAGGATATCTTCACCGTCCGCAGCTGACGGCGGAGAAATTTCTCTCAAATCCTTTTTCACCGGACAGCCTCATGTACAAAACGGGAGATGTCGTCCGCAGGCTTCCTGACGGGACGATTGAATTTATCGGCCGTGCGGATGATCAGGTGAAAATCCGGGGCTACCGCATTGAATTAAAAGAGGTTGAAACCGTGCTGTTAAGCGTAAACGGCATTCAGGAGGCGGTCGTTCTCGCAGTCAGCGGAGGCGGGCTGCCGGAACTGTGCGCGTATTATAAAGCCGACAGCGAGCTGAAAGGCTCTGAGCTTCGCAAACGGCTTTCCGAAACACTGCCGTCTCATATGCTTCCGGCTTATTTCATACAAGTAGACCGCATTCCGCTCACAGCCAACGGAAAAACCGATAAAAACGCCCTTCCGAAACCGGGCGTCAGCCAAACGGCGCAAACAGCTTCAGCCTTGCCGGAAACGGAATTGGAGGAAAAGCTGTGCCGCATTTGGAAACAGACACTCGGTACGGATACGCTCGGCATCGACGATAATTTCTTCGATTACGGCGGGCACTCTTTAAAAGGCATGATGCTCCTCGCCAATATTCAGGCTGGACTGGACAAAACGGTTCCGTTAAAAGCGCTGTTCGAACAGCCGACTGTCCGCCTGCTTGCCGCATATATCGAAAAATCAGCGGTATCTGAGGGATATCGGATGATCTCACCTGCCGACAGTGCAGACGCGTACCCGTTATCATCCGCCCAAAAACGGATGTACGTCCTGAACCAGCTTGACCGGGAGACAATCAGTTATAATATGCCGTCCGTTCTTCTGATGGAAGGAGAAGTCAATATTTCAAGGCTTCAGGAAGCGCTCAATCAGATGATCAATCGCCACGAGTCTTTGCGGACGTCCTTTATCGATCAAAACGGCCGCCCGATGCAGCAGATCGCAGAACAGGCTGACATCGACCTGCACATCTTTGAAGCAGCGGACGAGGAGAAAGCGGATCTTATCATTCAGGCATTCATTAAGCCGTTCGATCTGAGTGCGGCTCCGCTCATTCGGGCCGCTCTTGTCAGACTGAATGAAAAGAAACACCTGCTGCTGCTGGATATGCATCATATTATTGCCGACGGCGTGTCCAGAAGCATGCTGGTCAAAGAGCTCGCTCATCTTTACAAAGGCGGAAGCCTGCCGTCGCCGAACCTGCACTATAAAGACTTCGCCGTCTGGCAGAATGAACCCGAGCAGGCCGAACGGATGAAAGACCATGAGCGTTATTGGCTCTCCGCATTTTCCGGCGAGCTTCCTGAATTGAATCTGCCGACCGATTTCCCCCGTCCGCCGGTTCAAAGTTTTAAAGGACAATCCGTCCGTTTCAGAGCGGGGCGTGAAACGGAAAAAGCGGTGCGTGAATTAATGGAATCATCGGGAGCGACTCTTCATATGGTGCTTCACGCCGCGTTCCATGTCTTTTTGAGCAAAATCACGGGGCAGCACGATATCATTATCGGCTCGGTGACCGCCGGAAGAACGAGCGCCGAAGTTCAGGAAATGCCGGGGATGTTTGTCAATACGCTTGCGCTTCGCAATGAAACGCGAAAAGAGCAGACCTTCGCCGGGCTGCTCGAACGAGTGAAACAAACCAATCTCGACGCGCTGGCGCATCAGGATTATCCGTTTGAGGATCTGATCGGAAAGCTTGACCTGCCGAGAGATATGAGCCGCAACCCGTTGTTCCAGGTTATGGTGACGACAGAAGATCCGGATAAAGAAACACTGGAACTGGAGAACCTGCGCATCACTCCGTATGAGTCAAACCAAGGCACGGCGAAATTCGATCTGACACTCGGCGGCTTTACGGATCAAGAAGGTCTCGGCCTTCAGTTTGAATATGCGACTGATCTGTTTAAAAAAGAAACAATTGAAAAGTGGAGCGCCGGGTTCCTGCGGATTCTGAAGCAAGCGGCAGAAAGTCCGGACAGAAAGCTGCCTGAGATTTCACTGATCAGCGATGCTGAAAAACAAGCCCTCCTTGACGCATGGAAAGGAAAAACACTTTCTGTGCCGCGGGACAAAACGGTTCACCGTCTCTTTGAAGATACGGCCACCCGCTACGCGAACCGGCCGGCCGCGGCATACAATGGCGCGAAATGGACGTACGGCGAGCTGAACGCAAGGGCGAACCGCATCGCGCGCATTCTCATGGACTGCGGCGTCACGGCTGACGAACGTGTCGGCATTTTGACGAAACCGTCCTTGGAAATGGCCGCGGGCGT
>NZ_JAHOAA010000008.1:83326-83395 GCF_019039175.1 Bacillus sp. FJAT-27001 | reverse complement strand
CACGGCGTGACCATCACCTTCCTGCCGACGCAGCTGGCCGAACAATTTATGGAGCTGGAAAATACCTCC
>NZ_JAHOAA010000008.1:1352-83175 GCF_019039175.1 Bacillus sp. FJAT-27001 | reverse complement strand
CTTGCGCGCGGATACCTGAACCGTGAAGAAGAAACGGCGAAGCGGTTTACCGCAGATCCGTTCGTGCCCGGCGAGCGCATGTACCGGACCGGCGACCTCGTCAAATGGAACGGTCAGTGCGGCATCGAATACATCGGCCGTATCGACCAGCAGGTCAAAGTGCGGGGCTACCGGATCGAGCTTTCAGAAATCGAAGTCCGCCTCGCCCAGCTTGCGGACGTTCATGACGCAGCGGTGACGGCCGTGGAAGACAAAGCGGGCAATACCGCGCTTTGCGCCTATGTCGCGCCTCAGCAGGACGATATTGAAGCGCTCAAATCCGCGCTGAAAGACACGCTGCCTGACTACATGGTGCCGGCGTTCTGGGTGGAGATGGACGAGCTTCCGGTCACCGCGAACGGAAAGATTGACAAAAAGGCCCTGCCGGCGCCTGACATTGAAGCGGGAAGCGCCGCGTACAAAGCGCCGGAAACGGAGATGGAGACGCTGCTTTCCGACATTTGGCAGGAAGTGCTCGGTCTTGATCAGATCGGCGTAAGCGATAATTTCTTCACGCTCGGCGGGGACTCGATCAAAGGCATCCAAATGGCGAGCCGCCTGAACCAGCACGGCTACAAGCTGGAGATGAAAGATCTCTTCCAGCATCCGACCATCGAAGAGCTCGTCTCCTATGTGGAGCGGACGGAAGGCAAGCAGGCCGACCAGGGCCCTGTCGAAGGCGAAGCGGAGTTAACGCCGATCCAGCGCTGGTTCTTTGAACGAAACTTTACCGACAAACACCACTGGAACCAATCCGTCATGCTTCACGCGAAAGACGGCTTTGATCCGGACCTGGTGGAAAAAACCCTGCAAGCATTGATTGAACACCATGATGCGCTCCGCATGGTTTACCGTGAAGAAAGGGAAGGCATCATTCAGACATACCTCCCTGTCACAGAATGCAAGGCAAGCTTTGAAATCGTTGATCTGTACGGAACTGACGAGGATATGCTGAAAAGCCAGATTCAGCGGCTTGCCGATCATCTTCAGGGAAGTCTGGATCTGGAGAACGGCCCGCTGTTAAAAGCGGAGCAATACCGGACAGAACAAGGCGATCATCTGTTAATCGCGATTCACCATCTCGTCGTGGACGGGGTTTCATGGAGAATTCTGCTTGAGGATTTCGCTTCAGGTTATAAACAGGCGCAGCAGCAAAACAGCATCGTCCTCCCGCAGAAAACCCACTCCTTTAAAGATTGGGCGGAGGCGCTGAACACATTTGCGCAATCAGAAGAGCTGAAAAAGCAGGCGGCTTATTGGGCGCAGGCAGATACGGAAGAACTCCGGCCGCTGCCGAAAGACCATGATCCGAACAAACGGCTCGTCAAACATACGGCGGCCGTGAAATGTGAATTGACTGAGGAAGAAACGGCACAGCTGCTCACAGATGTTCATCATCCGTACGGGACGGAAATCAACGACATTCTGCTCAGCGCGCTCGGCTTAACGATCGGTGAATGGACGGAAAACGGCAAAGTCGGCATCAACTTAGAAGGACACGGCCGGGAAGAAATCATACCGAATGTCAATATTTCACGGACGGTCGGCTGGTTTACGGCCCAATATCCGTTGATTCTGCAGATCAGCAAGGAAGACGGCATCTCTTCCGTCATTAAAACGGTAAAAGAGACGGTGCGGCGCGTTCCTGATAAAGGCGTCGGTTACGGGATTCTCCGGTATCTGTCATCTGATAAAACAGAAAAAGGCGTCACGCCTGAAATCAGTTTTAACTACTTAGGGCAGTTTGACAATGAAGTGAAAACGGAATGGTTTGAGCCGTCTCCATATGATATGGGACGTCAAGTCAGCGAAGAGTCAGAGGCGTTATACGCACTGAGCTTCAGCGGGATGGTTACAGGCGGCCGCTTCGTCATTTCCTGCTCATACAATCAGGAAGAATATGAAAGAAGCACCGTCGAAACACAGATGCAGCGGTTTAAAGACAATCTCTTAATGATCATCCGCCATTGCACGGCCAAAGAGGAGAAAGAATTTACGCCGAGCGATTTCAGCGCGCAGGATCTTGAGATGGATGAAATGGGAGACATCTTTGACATGCTTGAGGAGAATTTAACGTGACAAAAACAGATAACAGAAGGGGGGAGCGGAGCAGATGAGCCAATTCAGCAAAGATCAGGTTCAGGACATGTATTATTTGTCGCCGATGCAGGAGGGAATGCTGTTTCATACTCTCCTGAATCCCGGCCAAAGTTTTTACATCGAACAAATGACAATGAAAGTAAAAGGCAGCTTGAATATCAGATGCCTTGAAGAAAGCATGAATGTGATCATGGACCGGTACGATGTATTTCGTACCGTGTTCATTCACGAAAAAGTAAAAAGGCCGGTCCAAGTCGTATTGAAAAAACGGCAGTTTCAGATAGAAGAAATCGATCTGACACATGTAACGGACAGCGAGCAAACAGCCAAAATCAATGAATACAAAGAACAGGATAAGATCAAGGGCTTTGATTTGACGCGGGATATTCCGATGCGGGCAGCCATTTTTAAAAAATCGGAAGAAAGCTTTGAATGGGTGTGGAGCTACCACCACATCATTTTGGACGGCTGGTGCTTCGGCATCGTCGTGCAGGATCTGTTTAAGGTATACAATGCCCTGCGCGAACAAAAGCCGTACAGCCTGCCGCCGGTCAAACCGTATAAAGACTATATCAAGTGGCTTGAAAAGCAGGATAAACAAGCATCACTGCATTACTGGCGCGGGTACTTAGAAGATTTTGAAGGACAAACGACATTTGCGGAGCAAAGAAAGAAACAAAAGGACGGCTATGAGCCGAAAGAGCTGCTCTTCTCACTGCCGGAGGCGGAAACAAAAGCATTTACCGAGCTTGCAAAATCGCAGCATACCACTTTGAGTACGGCGCTTCAGGCGGTTTGGAGTGTATTAATCAGCCGCTACCAGCAGTCCGGAGATTTGATCTTCGGCACAGTCGTTTCCGGGCGTCCCGCAGAAATCAAAGGCGTTGAACATATGGTCGGGCTGTTTATCAATGCTGTCCCGAGGCGGGTGAAGCTGTCTGAGGATACCACATTTAACGGCTTGCTCAAGCAGCTGCAGGAGCAATCGCTGCAGTCTGAGCCGCATCAATATGTGCCGCTCTATGACATCCAAAGCCAGGCCGATCAGCCAAAGCTGATTGACCACATCATTGTGTTTGAAAATTATCCGCTTCAGGATGCAAAAAATGAAGAAAACAGTGAAAACGGCTTTGATATGGAGGACGTCCATGTTTTTGAGAAATCGAATTATGATCTCAACCTGATGGCTTCTCCAGGTGATGAGATGCTGATTAAGCTTGCCTATAACGGGAATGTGTTTGATGAGGCGTTTATCCTGCGCTTAAAATCTCAGCTTCTCACAGCGATTCAGCAGCTCATCCAGAAGCCGGATCAGCCTGTCAATACGATCAGACTTGTTGATGAAAAGGAAAGAGAGCTTCTGCTTACCGGCTTAAACCCGCCGGCTCAGACTCATCAGGCGAAGCCTCTGACAGATTGGTTCAAGGAAGCGGTGAATGTAAATCCAGATGCACCGGCGCTTACGTATTCCGGCCAGACTCTTTCCTATCGTGAATTAGATGAGGAAGCGAACCGTCTTGCGCGCCGTTTGCAAAAGCAAGGTGCGGGTAAGGACACCGTTGTCGCGTTGTACACGAAGCGCTCGCTTGAGCTGGTGATCGGCATTCTCGGCGTATTAAAAGCGGGAGCGGCTTATCTGCCGGTTGATCCGAAGCTGCCGGAGGACCGAATCTCGTACATGCTGGCTGACAGTGCGGCAGCCTGTCTGCTGACACATCAGGAGATGAAAGAAAAAGCGGCTCAGCTGCCGTATACAGGAACAACACTCATCATCGATGATCGAGCACGGTTTGAGGAACAGGCAAGCGATCCTGCAGCCGCAATTGATCCCGATGATCCGGCGTATATTATGTATACGTCCGGCACAACCGGAAAGCCAAAGGGCAATATCACCACTCATGCCAATATTCAAGGATTGGTCAAGCATGTAGACTACATGGCATTTTCTGAAAAAGATACGTTCTTATCTGTTTCCAATTACGCCTTTGACGCATTTACCTTTGATTTCTACGCATCAATACTGAATGCGGCACGGCTCATTATCGCAGATGAACATACACTGCTTGATACAGAACGGCTCACTGATCTGATCCGGCAGGAGAATGTCAATGTCATGTTTGCGACAACCGCACTTTTTAATCTTCTCACCGATGCGGGAGAGGAGTGGCTGAAGGGGCTTCGCTGTGTGTTATTCGGGGGTGAGCGCGCGTCAGTGCCCCACGTCAGAAAGGCGCTTGAGATCATGGGGCCTGGCAAGCTGATTAATTGCTACGGGCCGACTGAGGGAACGGTGTTTGCGACAGCTCACGTCGTGCACGACATACCGGATTCCATTTCCTCATTGCCGATCGGAAAGCCGATCAGCAATGCCAGTGTTTATATTCTTAACGGGCAAAATCAGCTTCAGCCGTTCGGAGCTGTCGGTGAACTGTGCATCAGCGGAATGGGTGTATCAAAAGGATATCTGAACCGTCATGACCTGACGAAGCAAACGTTTATCCCAAATCCGTTCAAGCCGGGAGAAACGCTTTACCGCACAGGGGATTTAGCACGCTGGCTGCCGGATGGAACAATTGAATACGCCGGGCGTATTGACGACCAGGTCAAAATACGCGGACACCGGATTGAGCTTGAAGAAATCGAAAAGCAGCTGCAGGAATACCCGGGTGTGAAAGATGCGGTCGTTGTTGCGGACCGCCATGAGTCTGGAGATGCATCAATCAACGCCTACCTCGTGAACCGGACGCCGCTTTCAGCTGAAGACGTAAAGAGGCACCTGAAAAAACAGCTTCCTGCTTACATGGTGCCGCAAACCTTTACTTTCTTAGAGGAGCTTCCGTTAACGACAAACGGGAAGGTCAATAAACGGCAGCTGCCGAAACCGGATCAGGCTCAGGCGGCGAAAGAATGGATCGGGCCTCGAAACGCGACAGAAGAAACGATTGCACACATCTGGTCCGACATCCTCGGCAGACAGCAGATCGGGATTCATGATGATTTCTTCGCGCTTGGAGGCCATTCCTTAAAAGCGATGACGGCAGCGTCGCGCATTAAAAAAGAGCTCGGTACGGACATTCCGGTGCAGCTGTTATTCGAAGCGACGACAATTGCAGACATTGCCGGTTATCTGCTTCACGGTGAAGAAAAAGGAATGAAAGATCTCACCATCATGAATAAAAATCAGTCTGACACACTGTTTGCGTTCCCGCCGGTTCTCGGTTACGGGCTGATGTACCAGCCGCTGGCAAAACAGCTGTCCGGCTATAAAATCTGTGCGTTTGATTTTATCGAGGAAGACAACCGCATCGAACGCTACACAGAGCTGATCAATCAGCTCCAGCCGGAAGGACCGGTCAAGCTGTTCGGATACTCGGCAGGCTGCACGCTCGCCTTTGAAACGGCCAAACGCCTTGAAGCAGGGGGCCGTAAAGTGGAGCGGCTGATCATGGTTGATTCCTATAAAAAACAAGGCGTCAGCGACTTGGAAGGCCGCACCGTAGAAAGTGATGTCCAGGCGCTGATGAAGGTAAACCGGGACAATGAAGCGCTGAATAACGAAGCCGTCAAAGAAGGTCTCGCCAAAAAAACAAACGCGTTTTATTCTTATTTCGTTCATACCGTCAGCACCGGCACGGTCAAAGCGGATATAGATCTATTAACGTCAGAACCGGACTTTGCGATGCCGCCGTGGCTCGCTTCGTGGGAGGAAGCCACGACAGGTGAATACCGTGTGAAAAAAGGCTGCGGCACGCACGCAGAAATGCTTCAGGGAGAATGTCTCGAAAGGAATGCGGCATATTTGCTCGAATTCCTAAGGAAGGAACATCTGAAGCTGACAACTTCACGATAGAAAAGGAGGAAGCCCGCCAATGGTCCAGCTCTTTAAATCGTTCGATACCACGGAAAAAACGCAGCTTATCTGTTTTCCGTTCGCAGGAGGCTATTCCGCATCATTCCGCCCGCTCCACACCTATCTTCAAGGTGAGTGTGAGATGCTTGCCGCGGAACCGCCGGGACACGGAACAAATCAAATGTCCCCCGTTGAGGATTTTGAACAGCTTGTCAGTTTATACAAGCAGGAGTTGAATCTCCATCCTGACCGCCCGTTTGTGCTGTTCGGCCACAGTATGGGAGGCATGGTCGCTTTCAGGCTGGCGCAAAAGCTGGAGCGGGAGGGCATTTACCCGCAGGCCGTGATCATCTCAGCCATTCAGCCGCCGCATGTGGAAAGGAAAAAAGTGTCTCATCTTGATGATGAAAAATTTCTCGCCCATATTATCGAGCTTGGCGGAATGCCGCAGGAGTTAGTGGAGAATAAGGAGGTCATGTCATTTTTCCTGCCTTCTTTCAGATCCGACTACCGCGCGCTTGAAAGCTTCCGTCCGTCTGATTCTCACATCATTCAATCACCCGTCCATATATTTAACGGGCGGAAAGATAAAAAATGTATCAAAGATGCGGACGGATGGAAAAAATGGGCCGACAATCCCGTATTTCATGAGTTTTCGGACGGCCACATGTTCATATTAAGTGAAACTGAAAAAGTGGCGGAACGAATCTATGAGATTATTAACAGGAGCACTGCAGGCCAATTGTTATAGGATATGACAGACAGCATTCGCTGTCTGTTTTTTGTAACAAAATCCGCCCGCGAGTTTTCTCATTTATCAAAAATTTTATGTTATGATTTGATGGAATATAATTTTGAAGGGATTGTCGTACATGAATGATGCAGCAAAAGAGCTGAACAGAACATTATCTGAAGAAAACCCGCACGTGCTTCATATGCTTTCTGATTTGGGCAGAGAGTTGTTTTATCCGAAAGGGGTGCTGACACAATCGGCGGAAGCGAAAGCCAAGGCCGGAAAGTATAATGCCACGATCGGAATCGCCACCTCACAGGGCGAGTCCATGCACTTTTCCCATATTCAAGAGACACTGTCCGCCTATAACCCCGATGATATCTACGATTATGCTCCGCCGCAGGGAAAAGAGCCGCTCAGACAGGAATGGCTGAAAAAAATGCGTCTCGAAAATCCTTCATTAGCCGGCAAAGACATCAGCACGCCGATCGTGACAAACGCTTTAACACACGGGCTGAGCATCGCCGCCGACTTGTTCGTCAATGAAGGGGATACGCTGCTTCTGCCTGATAAATATTGGGGAAATTACAATTTCATTTTCGGTGTCCGGCGCAAGGCATCCATTGAGACCTACCCGCTTTTTCAGCAGGATGGGCGTTTTAATGCGGCGGGGCTGTCCGAGCTGCTGAAAAAGCAGGAAGAAAAGGCGATTGTCGTGCTGAATTTCCCGAATAATCCGACAGGCTATACGCCGGGGGAAGAGGAGGCGGCAGAAATCGTCAGCGTGATCCTGGAGGCGGCAGAAGCCGGCAAAGAGATTGTCGTGCTCGTAGACGATGCGTATTACAATCTGTTTTACGATGAAACGGCCATTCAGGAATCCATCTTCAGCAAACTCGCCCAAGTGCACGACCGGGTGCTTTGCGTGAAAATAGACGGCGCGACGAAGGAAAATTACGCGTGGGGCTTCCGCGTCGGTTTTATTACGTACAGCACAAAAAGCGAAAAAGCGCTGCGCGTGCTCGAGGAAAAAACAAAAGGGATTATCAGGGGAACGATTTCAAGCGCCCCGCACCCGTCCCAAACGTTTATGCTGCGGGCGATGCAGTCACCGGAATACGAGAAAGAAAAATCGCTGAAATATAACATCATGAAAAAACGGGCTGACAAAGTGAAAGCCGTTCTTGCAGAAAACAAGCACTATGATGACGTATGGACGCCTTACCCGTTTAACTCTGGTTATTTCATGTGTGTCCGGCTGAAAGACATAAACGCCGGCGAATTGAGAGTGTCGTTGCTTGAAAAGAGAGGAATCGGGACGATATCCATTAATGAAACCGATTTGCGAATCGCATTTTCATGTGTTGAAGAGGAACACATCGCGGATCTGTTCGAAGAAATTTATCAGGAAGCAAAGCAGCTGCAGAAACAGGCGGAAATATCAGGCTGACAAAAAAGGAGGGGGACACCCTCCTTTTTGTCTTTTATTCTGTTACATTTACTTTCCCATTCACATTTTCCCGGAGCATTTGCCTGAAAACGGCGATATCTTTTTGCGAATAGAAAAGTCGTTTCGGCAGCAGAAGTGTTCCGTAACCCGATGTTTGTAATCGAAACATATCTTTGTGCTCCCTAGCCGAGAGCAGTTCATCCCATTCAAAAAGAATGCTTGCGTTTTTTTGTTTTTGGCTGATTCCGAGCTGATGAATCGTAATACTTCTGGCAGATTTCAGCCGCTGATTCGTTTTGTATGTTCTGTAAAGACGGAAGAATGAGATTGCCGTTGCGATCACCGTGACTGCCAAAGAGAGAATCACAGCTGCAAGGAAATTCAGGAGAGCTCTGACGCCCCATGTGCCGCCTGTAACCGGGCCGTTCATTTCAAAACAGATGGCAGAAGCCAGCAGCATAATCAAAAAACAGACAGCCGCGGATTTTCCTTGATGATAAGCAAAGTGTTTTCTTACATCGGCAAATGTTAAGCAGCCCGCGAGATAGATATTTTCATTTCGTGTGTTGATCATATTCCGTCTTCGTTTCCTTTCATTTTTTCCCTATGTCGTAATATGTTTTTTTTCCGCCGTCCTGAAGCATTGCTTCCCAAGACTCCGATGACGATACAGACGGCGCCGGCGATATGATACCAGCGGAGTGACTCATGGAGAACGAGGACACCCGCAAGCATCGTCACGAGGACGGAAAAATTGTTAAAGGCGCTCATCTTAAACGCTTCAATCTTGGACAGCGCGTAGTTTGACATCAATGATGTAATGAGAGAAGACAAAATGCCTAAATACAGAATCGCTGCGATAAAACCGGGATCGCGGAAGGGCAGAAAATACTGCCCGATCGTTCCTTCCGCTCCGTGCCGGAAGAGAGCGATGCAGTTGAAGGAAGCAAAGCCGATCGCAGACATGCACCAGGTCAGCTCACCCAATGAAAAACGCTGGGTCATGCGTCTCGCTGCCGTATTGTAAAGGGCGGAGGACAGCGCGGACAACAGGATCAGGAAAGCACCTTTAAAACTCGCCGATTCCGCGGACACCCCTTTCATTGTGAAAATAAATACCACCCCGGCCACTGACAGGCATGTGAATCCCTTTTGCGCCCATGTCGGACGTTCCTTTAAAAAGTAAGACGAAAACAGCATCGTAAAAATCGGGATGGCGGCTTGAATGATACCGGCTTCCGATGATGAAGAATACAAAAGGCCGAACGCCTGAAAACTGAAAAACAAAGCCGGATATAAAAGGGCCAAAGGCAAGATCGCCAGCACATTCTTCCAGCTGACGGACAGTTTGATCCAGCCGAATAAAACAGGAAGCATTGCACAGATGAAGGCCGCTGTGAACCGATGAGCCAATATATCAAACGGATTGGCGGATTGAAGCGCAATCTTGACAAATATAAAGGAAAAACCGATAATCAGCGCATTTAAAATGGCAGCGAGGTAAGCAGCAGCCAAACGGTTTTGATTAATCATCTTTACGAACTCCTTTAATGAGATCGAGCGCCGGCCGCTCCCTTTTATTGTATGGGAAGGGAAGAAGCAGTACAATGAGAATAATGATAAACTGTACCGGTACAGATGGAGGTTCAGCATGGAAAAGTATATGAACGTGATGATAGAAGTGGAGAGTCTCATTGAAGGCGGCACTTTTCAGGAAGGGGCGCGGCTGCCTTCTATCAGGCAGCTGGCCGAGCGTTTTCACGTCAGTAAAAGCACCGTCATCCGTGCGCTTCAGGAGCTTGAAAAACGGCACATTATTTATGCCGTGCCGAAAAGCGGCTACTATCTTATTAAAAATGAAAAAAAGCAGGAGCGAGAACAAACAGGTATCATTGATTTTGCAGCCTCGGCGCCGGACCCTGATATTTTTCCGTACCGCGACTTTCAGCATTGCATCAACAAAGCCATTGATATGTATAAAAATGATTTGTTCATTTACGGCACGCCGCAGGGGCTTCCGTCTTTAATCCGGGTGCTTCAGACGCTGTTATCCGATTATCAGGTATTTGCAAAAGAGCGGAACATTTTTATCACCTCGGGTGTGCAGCAGGCGTTATCCCTGCTGTCTCTGATGCCGTTTCCGAACGGAAAAAAGAAGATTTTAATCGAACAGCCGGGCTATCATCTGATGGTGGAGCAGCTTGAAGCGCTGCGCCTTCCCGCCTGCGGCATTAAACGGACGGCTGAGGGGCTTGATATGGCGGAAGTCGAGCGGCTGTTTCAGACGGAGGAAATTAAGTTTTTTTACACGATGCCCCGATTTCATAATCCGCTCGGCAGCTCTCTGACAGAATGGCAAAAACGAGAGCTTGTCCGATTAGCGGAGGCGTATGACGTTTATTTGGTTGAGGATGATTTCCTAGGAGATTTAGAGGACAATCAGAAGGCAGACCCGCTGTACGCCTACGATCTGTCTTCCCGCGTGATTTATTTGAAAAGCTTTTCGAAAATGATTTTTCCGGGGCTGCGTGTTGGAGCGGCTGTGCTCCCGGATTCGCTGGCCCCGGTTTTCCATACGTATAAAAAGCTGAGCGATATCGACTGTTCGATGATATCCCAAGCGGCCCTTGAAGTGTATATCAAAAGCGGCATGTTCAAAAGGCATAAAGAAAAAATCCGGGCCTCTTACAGAGCACGTTCCGAGCTGCTCCAAAACGCGCTGCAGGAGTACGGCGGTTTTTCTGTAAAGCAAACGTCGATCCATACCCATCTCGTGCTGGAGAAAAGCCTTTCCGCTTCAAGAGTTGTGCAGCGTCTGAAAGCGCAAGGCGTGCTGGTGGAGCCGATTGAGAGCCATTACCTATCGGATTTTCCGAAAGAAAATATCATCAAACTCAACGTGTCCAACGTCAAGACAGGGGATATCACGCGAGGCATCAAAATGCTGACGGATTGCTTATAACAGCTCTTCATACGTTTTCATCTCAATCCCGTCACAAAAATCGGGATGCGCCGCACAAACGGCCAGCTTATACTCCTCGTCCGCCTCATATGTGCGGATGAAACAAGGTTCATGTCCGTCCGGAAGTTCAATGGACACATGGCCGTCGTCTTTGAGGCGGACGCTGAATGAATCAAGCGGCAGGGAAAGCCCTTTTCCGGCCTGTTTGATAAAGCTTTCTTTCATCGACCACAGATGGTAAAAATAATCGGTCTGCTGATCGGGGTGTTTCGCTTGCAGATCACTGTATTCCGTGGGCGAAAAAAACCGTTTGGCGATATCAATCGTGCCGGGCTTCATTTTTTCAATATCAATGCCGATCGGTTTTGAATCAACGGCGCACACGATCCAGCGACCGGAGTGGGAAATATTAAAGTGCATGTCCGGAAGCGCGGGGATGTACGGCTTTCCGTATTCCTGAACGCTGAATGAAATCCCTGCCGGATCAAGTCCGTAAGCCTTCGCCGCAGCGGTGCGGATCAGCATGTCGCCGATCAAGGTGCGGTGAGCATCCTCCTTATGGTAAAAGCGCCGGCATTTTTCCCGCTTTTCGGCGGACACGGCCGCCATCATCCGATCCTCTTCCCCTGCAGAAAGCGGGCGGTCCATATATACTCCGTAAATCTTCATGTTCGATCCTCCGTCTGAAAATATTGTCAAAACCATCCTATCATATCAGACGAAAGCTGTCCGAAAATAAAAAAACAAAACCGTTTCGGCTTTGTTTTTAATGAACGGACGTTGCCCGCCCGGAGATCGCGTATGTTAACAGTTTAGAGGACTGCGGCAAAGAAAAACGCAGAATCAGCCCCGTCAAAACAGCCGTAATAATGGTTCCGGCGCCGATCGGTCCGCCCATCATCCAGGCTGCGGCAAGAATCGTCAGCTCAATGCCGTTCCGCACCCATTGCACGTTCCAGCCCGTTTTTTCAGATATCAGCATCATCAGAGAGTCCCGGGGGCCCGCGCCGAGCCCTGCTGATACGTAAATACCGACGCCGCAGCCGATCAGCAGCAATCCGATAGAAAAAAACACGGCCGCTAAGGAAAAAGCGTGCGTCTCAGGAAGCAGAAACGAAAAGAAATCAATAAACATTCCCATCAGCACCATGTTTAAGATAGCGCCGATTTTCGGGAGTGTCCTTGTGAACAGGCAGGTTAAAGCCACGATGACCGCGCCGACCACGATGGACCATTGGCCGACAGAAAGCCCGAAATGCTGAAAAAGCCCATAATGAAAGGCATCCCAAGGGCTGATGCCGAGAGCTTTTCCTTTAATGGTTAACGATACCCCGAAAGACAAAATTAACAGACCGGCAAAATAAAACGTCCAGCGCATCAAGAATTCCCGCTTCAAAGAGGTCCCTTCTTTCATAAAATTTCATTAATTGTCATTGTAGCATAACCGCCAAAAAAAAGAAGAAGCGAAATCAGTGTTTCGCTTCTTCTCCCGCTCCTACAAAGGATTCAGTATACGATTTAAAAACCGCTGCGTGCGTTCTTCTTTCGGCGCGGAGAAAATTTGCTCCGGCGGTCCTTGTTCCACAATGACGCCGCCGTCAATGAAGATGACTTCATCGGCCACTTCCTGCGCGAATTTGATTTCATGGGTGACGACGACCATCGTCCAGCCTTCGTTCGCCAGATCCTTAATCACTTTGAGCACCTCGCCGACCAGCTCCGGATCAAGCGCTGACGTCGGTTCGTCAAACAGCATCAGCTCGGGCTGAATCGCAAGCGCGCGGGCGATGCCGACACGCTGCTGCTGACCGCCGGAAAGCTGGAACGGATATAAATCCATTTTGTCTTTCAGTCCGACTTTTTCCAGAAGCTCCATCGCTTCTTTTCTGACTTGCTCCTTGTCGCGCTTTTGCACTTGAACGGGTCCTTCCATGACGTTTTCAAGCGCCGTGCGGTGAGGAAACAGATGATACGCCTGAAAGACCATGCCTGATTTGCGGCGGAGGCGAAGAATATCAGCCTGCTTCACTTTTTTGGAGAAATCTATTGAAAAATCGGAGAATGCCAGCTCGCCGCGATTGGGGATCTCAAGCGCGTTCAGACAGCGCAGAAGCGTCGTTTTTCCTGAACCGGACGGTCCCAGAATGGCGATGACTTTCCCTTTTTCTATCTCCATATCTATCTTTTTTAAAATTTCATTCTGCCCGAATGATTTATTTAATCCTTTGACGGAAAGCATATCGAAACCTCCTTATTTGGCCACATAACGGTCGAGACGCCGTTCGATCACGTGCTGTACGATTGACAGCAAGAAGCAGATGATCCAATAAATAAAGGCGGCTTCAATATAGATGACCAAGATTTGATCAAGGTTTTGCGCGCCGATTTCCTGCGCTTTTCTGAACAGCTCCGCGACGAGAATCTGTGACGCGAGAGATGTATCCTTGATCAGGCTGATAAATGTATTTGATAATGGCGGAATGGACACGCGAAACGCCTGCGGCAGGATCACGCGGAACAATGTCTTGCGATAGGTCATGCCGATCGTATAACCGGCTTCCCATTGCCCTTTCGGCACGGATGAAATAGATGCCCGGATGATTTCAGAAGCGTAGGCGCCCACGTTTAATGAAAACGCGATGACTGCGCTTGGGAAAGGGTCCAGCGTAATATTAAATGTCGGGAACAGATAAAAAATGATGAACAATTGAACGAGAAGAGGAGTGCCGCGCACCGCTGATACGTATACGCTGAACACCCATCTCAATGGTTTCATATTTGACATTCTGGCGAGCGCCGTAATCAGCGCGATGATCATTCCGAAAATAAAGGAAAGAATGGTAAGGGGAATCGAGTAATAGATTCCCCCGGAAAGAATCGGCCAGAATGACTGCTGCACCAGATCCCAAGGAATGGCTGTTGCAATCACGGGTTCCGGCATGTTACTTAGAAACATCTTCGCCGAACCATTTTTTCGCTATTTTAGAAAGAGTCCCGTCCTCTTTCATTTCTTTTAACGCTTTGTTGACGTGAGTCACAAGTTCGCCGCTTCCTTTTCGGAATGCGAAATACGTCTGCTGCGGCTGGCCTGCTTCAAACGCGATTTTCACGTTTTTATTGCCGGACGTTTTTAAGTAGTTCAGTACGGCAAGCTTATCGTTGTAAGTCAGATCAGCGCGGCCCTGCTGAATGAGCTGAAGGGATTGCGCCATGCCTTCAACGCCTTCAATTTTCGCGCCGGCTTCTTTCGCTAATTTATTGTAATTGCTTGTTAATGACTGAGCCGCTGTTTTTCCTTTGACATCAGTCTCTTTCGCAATCGTGCTGTCTTTTTTGGTCACGACGACTGCATTTGACGTTGTGTATTTATCAGAAAAATCATATTGGTTCTCACGGCCTGTTTTGCCGACTTGGTTGGCAACGACGTCAAACCGTTTCGCGTTTAATCCGGCAAACATGCTGTCCCATTGTGTTTCTTTGAAGTCAGCTTTCAGACCGAGGCGTTTCGCGACTTCCTGAATCACTTCAACATCATACCCGGTCAGTTTGTCACTCTTTTTATCATGGAAGGTAAACGGTTCGTACGTTCCTTCTGTGCCGACGGTCAGTACGCCTTTTTTCTTGACAGAAGCCCAAAGATCGCCGTCTTTTGACTTAGATCCGCTGTCCTGTGAGTTTCCGCAGGCTGCAAGCATTGCGATGCTGACCATCATGAACAAAGCGAGTATTGCTTTTTTCATCTTCTTTATTCCCCACTTTTCTGAGTAGTTTTATTGAGAAAAAATAGCTCCCAATTGTAAAGGATAACTTTTTTTTAGTATGAGTCAAGTAATTGGTTTTCATAAGCGGGAATTCTTCGTGTTCCGGATCAAAATAATTCCAAAAACTGTCTGACCGGCTTCGGCAGATAGCTGTCTTTTCTCCAGATGACGGCCGGTGTCATGACAAACGGGTTGTCTTCGATGATAACCGTTTTGACATGCGAGCGCATATGGACGGGAATCATCGTCAAAGGCAGAATTGTGGCGCCGAATCCTGATGATACGAGGCTCAAGAGCGTCGCGGAGTCATGGCATTCACAGACAACCTGAAGGTCGAGACCGTACTGTTCACAAACATGGAGGAGTTGGTCATACACACCTCTTCCATTGACTGTGCGCAAAAGGATCAAAGGCAAAGAGGCGATGTCATTCAGTTTAATCGTTTCACCGCACAGTCGTTTTGAATGCTCGGACAGCACCAATACACACGGAATGTCTTCAAGCTCCTTCGATTCAATGCCGTCGTTTTTAATCAAGGTGGTGGTGACGGCGGCGTCAATCTGCCGGGTTTCCAGAAGCTCGAGCAGTGAGACAGGCTCATCTTCCCAAATGTTAAAGGTAAGATGCGGAAACCGCTCTTTCATCTGTGACACTTTCTCAAGCATGAGCGCGGCGCAGTAAATGGTTGACCCGACGGCAAGTGTCCCGGCCACCGCCTCCTTCAGCTCTTGTACCTCGATAATGGCATCCTCAAACTTATGAAGAATCTCTTTCGCTCTTTTCAAAAAGACATTTCCTTCATATGTAAGGGTCATTTGTTTCTTTTTATTGCGGTCAAACAGAATGACGCCCAATTCTTCTTCGAGCTGTTTCAGCTGTCTGCTTAAAGGCGGCTGTGCCATATGAAGCTTTTTGGCGGCCGTCGTGATTTTCTGCTCTTGGGCAATGGTGATGAAATAACGCAATTGCCGGATATCCATGAGAACGCGCTCCTTTCTTTTATACCTTTAAGGTATGATACATAGATTTAACGAATATTTTTCATATGGATATATCAGGAGTATGATGGTTTTGACACCACATTTCAAGCGTAAAGGAGGGGTCAATATGAAGCTCGTCATCGGAATGACCGGGGCAACGGGAGCCATATTCGGGATCAGGCTTTTAGAATATTTAAAAGCCGCGGAGATCGAAACCCATCTTGTCGTGTCTCCTTGGGCAAATGTCACCATTACACATGAAACCGATTATACGTTAAAAGATGTCGAGAAACTCGCATCCTATACGTATTCTCACAAAGACCAAGCCGCGGCGATTTCAAGCGGCTCGTTTGAAACGGACGGGATGATCATCGCTCCGTGCAGCATGAAATCACTGGCAAGCATCCGCACCGGAATGGCTGACAATCTGCTGACAAGGGCGGCTGACGTCATCTTGAAGGAGCGGAAAAAACTTGTGCTGCTGACAAGAGAAACGCCGCTCAGCCAAATTCATTTAGAAAATATGCTAGCGCTTACAAAAATGGGTTCCGTCATTCTTCCGCCGATGCCGGCATTTTATAACAAGCCGGCTGACATGGATGAATTGATCGACCATATTGTGTTCCGGACGCTCGATCAGTTCGGCATCCGTCTGCCGGAAGCGAAACGGTGGTACGGAATTGAAAAACAAAAAGGAGGAATCTGATAATGGCCTATCAGGATTTTAGGGAATTTCTCGCCGCTCTTGAAAAAGAAGGGCAGCTCTTAACAGTCAACGAAGAGGTAAAACCGGAGCCGGATCTGGGCGCCGCTGCGCGTGCAGCCAGCAATCTCGGGGATAAAACCCCTGCGCTTTTGTTTAACAATATTTACGGACATCACCATGCGCAGGTGGCTCTGAATGTCATCGGCTCGTGGCCGAATCACGCGATGATGCTCGGCATGCCGAAAGATACGCCTGTTAAAGAACAATTCTTTGAGTTCGCCAAACGGTACGATGCATTTCCGGTACCGGTCAAACGGGAAGAAACCGCGCCGTTTCATGAAAATGAAATAACGGAAGATATCAATCTATTTGACATCCTTCCGCTATTCAGAATCAACCAGGGGGACGGCGGCTACTATTTGGATAAAGCGTGTGTCATTTCCCGCGATCTTGAAGATCCGGACAATTTCGGCAAGCAGAATGTCGGCATTTACAGAATGCAGGTAAAGGGAAAAGACCGCCTCGGCATTCAGCCCGTGCCTCAGCATGATATTGCGATTCATCTTCGCCAAGCTGAAGAACGCGGCGTGAATCTTCCCGTTACGATCGCGCTCGGCTGTGAGCCGGTGATTACGACAGCTGCGTCAACTCCGCTGTTATACGATCAATCCGAGTATGAAATGGCCGGCGCGATTCAAGGGGAGCCCTACAGAATCGTCAAATCTAAATTGTCTGATTTAGACATCCCTTGGGGCGCTGAAGTCGTTCTGGAAGGAGAGATCCTTGCGGGAGAACGAGAATACGAAGGGCCTTTCGGTGAGTTCACGGGCCATTATTCCGGCGGCCGCAGCATGCCGGTGATCAAAATCAAACGGGTATATCATAGAAACAATCCGATTTTTGAACATTTATACTTAGGCATGCCGTGGACGGAGTGCGATTATATGATCGGCATTAATACGTGCGTGCCGCTTTACCAGCAGCTCAAGGAAGCTTATCCGAACGAAATTGTCGCCGTGAATGCGATGTATACGCACGGCCTGATCGCCATCATTTCAACGAAAACGCGCTACGGCGGATTTGCCAAGGCGGTCGGCATGCGCGCCCTGACCACGCCGCACGGACTCGGCTACTGCAAAATGGTCATTGTCGTGGATGAGGATGTCGATCCGTTTAACCTGCCGCAAGTCATGTGGGCGCTCTCAACGAAAATGCATCCGAAACACGATGCAGTCATCATTCCTGACCTGTCCGTCCTTCCGCTTGACCCGGGGTCTGATCCGGCAGGGATGACACACAAAATGATTCTTGACGCCACGACGCCCGCCGCGCCGGAAACAAGAGGCCATTATTCTCAGCCGCTTGATTCTCCGCTGACAACGAAAGAATGGGAACAAAAACTGATGGACTTAATGAATCAATAAGAAAGGATGAGGTTGCAATGAAAACATGCCCGCGCTGTGAATCGAAAAAAGGAGAAACCGTCAGCCAATCGCCGGTCAAAGGCGCTTGGGAAATTTACCAATGCCAAACCTGCTTTTTCACATGGAGATCCTGTGAACCGGAAAGCATCACGAATCCGGCGGCATTCAACCCGGCATTTAAAATCGATCCGAAAGAAACGGAGACGGCCGCACATGTACCCGCTGTTCCGGAAAGAAAAGCGTAATGCTGACGGAGCACTTGCCAGAGGCGCTTTACACACTTTTAGACGGGACGGAGCTTGAAAAAAAGCAGCACGACGCATTTGTGCTCCAATCCGTGACAAAAGAAGGCCGTCCGCACGCGGCCATGATCAGCGCCGGTGAAATCGTGGCCGTGAGCAGAACAAATCTCCGGCTCGCCTTATGGAAAAACACGACGACCGTAAGCAGCCTTCTGCATTCGGGACAAGCTCTTTTCATCGCCTGGCACGGAGGAGCCGCATATTACGTCACATTGGAATGTGAGGCGCTTCCGCCGCTGAAAGAGGCGAAACACGAGCGGGAACGGTTCAGCTGCCGGGTGATCACCGTCAAGGAAGATCGGGCGAAATACGCGGATCTGACATCCGGACCGGCCATCCAGCTCCACGAACCGGAAGATGTCTTGAAGAGATGGAGAGAAACACTTGAGGAGTTAAAACAATAGACGCATCAAAAAAGCCTGCGGACGATTCCGCAGGCTTTTCTTTATCTGTTATTGAACGCCTTTCATCGCCCGTTTAATGACGGGAGACAGAAGAATCAAAATAATACCGAGAATGATCGAAACAAGACCGATTGAGCCGAAGTAGGCCGCTTCAGAAATCTTATCAAACAAACCGACTACTTTTGCGTTCAGGGCTTGACCGCAGGCGTTTGTTAAAAACCACATACTCATCGTCTGCGCTGAGAAAGCGGCAGGCGCAAGTTTCGTTGTGACGGATAAACCGACCGGTGAAAGGCAAAGCTCACCAAGCACAACCAAAAGGAAGCTGAGCACAAGCCAAAGCGGGCTCACAAGCTCGCCGCTTCCGCCCATAACCGGAAGCACCATGACTAAAAATGATAATCCGGCAAGGATAATGCCGATCGCGAATTTAATCGGTGTTGAAGGCTGGCGTTTGCCGAGCTTCATCCAGATCCAGGCGAACACCGGCGCGAAAATAACGATGAATAATGGGTTCAGAGACTGGAACCATGAAGACTCAAGATGCATGCCTGCAAAGGAAAGTCTCGTGCGCTGATCCGCATATAAAGCAAGAATCGTCGCGCCCTGCTCCTGAATCGCCCAGAACATTGCCGCTGCAATAAACAGCGGAACATAAGCCGCAAGCCGTGATTTTTCCGTTTTCGTCGCTTTTTTGCTCGTGAACATCACGATAAAGTAAATAACCGGAATGACAATGCCGAGGATACTGACGGTGTCAATCACACGCTGGATCGTCAGCCAGCCGGTTTGAATCAGAACGATAATAACGGCTGCTGCGATGACCACTCCGATTCCCGTGCCGATCACTGATGATTTAGAAATCGGATTCGGTACATTGGAGCCTGCTTTGCCGAGGTATTTCTTTCTCGTAAGAGCGAAAACAATCAGTCCGAGGAACATACCGGCCGCGGCGCATCCGAAGCCTAAGTGGTAGTTGTACTTCTGTCCGAGTGTTCCGACAATTAGCGGCGCAAGCAATCCGCCGAGGTTGATCCCCATGTAAAAGATGCTGAAACCTGAGTCGCGGCGCTCGTCTTCCTTCGTATATAAATCTCCGACAACGCTGGATACGTTTGGTTTAAGCAGGCCGGTTCCGATAATGATCAGAGCCATGCTGGTAAAAAACGCCGCCGTGCTGCCAGGGAAGGCAAGAGCGATGTGCCCGAACATAATTAAAATTCCGCCGTAAAATACGGTGTTTGCCGTGCCGAATACCCGGTCGGCCAGCCATCCGCCGATGACGCTCGACATGTATACGAGAGACCCGTATATGGACATGATGGCAACTGCGGTCGTTTTATCAAAGCCGAGACCGCCATGAGCGACTTCCGTGTATAAATAGTAAAGCAATATGGCTCTCATACCATAGTAGGAGAAACGCTCCCAAAATTCGGTGAAAAACAGTGTGAACAAGCCGCGGGGATGACCGAAAAAGCCTCGTTGCGGCACAGTTTCTGTTATAGAATCCTTATCAATAGATGCCACCTGAGCCAACCCTTTCTTAAAAAAGTGTATTACAAAAATCATATTCTTATATAATACTTGTGTCAATATAATTTATACTGAATTCAAAAAATTCCAGAATGAAAAGATATTAAAACGTTGAATATAGACGAATTCTCCTAATTCCAATGACTTATTTTGTTATATTATCTGACTAAACTATCTTTATAAACTTTTTTAATAAAATTTAAAGTATGTACAGGCGGAGCGGGATATGGCGGAATAAGATGACAATAAGAGAGGAAGGAGGAGATTATCACTTGCCGAATCGTATATTGGATATAACGGATTGCGGTGTGGCGGCAGACGGAAAAACCGACGTGACGGGCGCCATCAACCAATGCTTGGCCAGGGCCGTCAGCGAAGGCTGTCATACGGTGTTTTTTCCGCCCGGAACGTATAAAATCAACGGCACGTTTGGCGGCGACAGCAGCCAGCCGTTTCGGAACGCCGGGATTAACGTGCCGAGCCATCTCTCCATCGTTTTAGATCCGGAATGCACGATTAAAGTGGCGCCGAACAGCTCCTGGGGCTACTCGGCTTTCTATATAGGCAGGCGGGAAAATGTCACCATCACCGGCGGCCGGATCATCGGGGAACGGGATGAACACACGTATACCAATGTCCCTTTGCGGCCGACCCATGAATGGGGGTTTGGCATCTGTATAGAAGGCAGCAGCAATGTGCTGATCGAAAATGTGAAGATTTCGGATTTTACGGGAGACGGCATTATTGTCAGCCCGCTCGGGTTAAAAACAAACAGTGATTACGAAACTTCAGAACAGGTGACCATCCGCCGCTGTGAGATCAGGCAGTCAAGGCGAAACAACATTTCAATCACCGGCTGCAATACCGTTACGGTGGAAGAATGTGTGATTGAAGACGCCGGGCAAGGGAACGGAACGGCTCCGAAATTCGGAATCGATATTGAATCGTACGGAGAAGGCGATATAGATTATGAAGAAGCTCTTCATATTACAGTCCGCAACAACTTCTTTTCCGGAAACGCCGCAAGCTCAGTCACCAATTTTAACGGATATAATGTGTTAATTGAAGGAAATCATTCCGATAACACGATCAGCTACGGGTATGGGGCACATACCGTCATTTCAGGGAATGTCTTCTTTCGGTCAGACGGAGGTTCAAGGACCGCAATCGCCGGACAAGGTGTGTCACAAGGACAGGACAGCAGCAATGCCGTCATTTCCAACAATCTGATTACCGGTTTTTCCACCGGAATAGATGTAAGGGGAAAAAGCGTCCTCGTCACCCATAACAAAATCAATCAATTTGAAAATACGGGCATTTCCGTCTATCAGGCAGAAGATGTAACCGTTGACGGCAATGTCATTGAAAACGGACGTTCCGAAACGAGACGAAGCACGGGGATGCGGGCGACGCTGTCCGAAAACGCCGTCTTTACGAATAACACTCTGAATCAGGTGACAGACGGAATCACCATGTCGGCCGGCAGTATCATCGTGAAACAAAATGTGCTGAAATCGTTCAGCCGGGGCATATGGGTCACAGGCGGAAATGCCGTTATTGAAGGAAATACGCTCATTCCGAATGCGTATCAGGGCGCCGCGGAGTCCTATGCCGTATCTGTGACAAATGACGCCAGGGCTGTCATCAAGGGAAATCTCTTCAAAAGCTACAAAAACTATCCCATTTTCAGTTCAACATCCTCGGGAACCTCTGTCATCAGCAACCGCTTTGAATCATCACCGCTTATCGTTACCGTGTATCTGAATTCAGGCACGCATGAAGTCATAGACAATACGCTCACGATCAACCGAACGGCGGGCAGCCCGATCGGCATCTATCTGAACGGAGCCTCAAATTCCCTCGTGTCGGGCAATACCATCAACAACCTTTCCGCCGCTTCTGCTTCCGCCATCCAAACCAATTCCTCCGCAAGTACTAAAATCATCGGCAACCGCATTATCAAAGGCGTCATTGTGAAACACACGACAGATACGGACAGCGGAAATATCGTCATCTGAAAACAATCTGCATCGGAAAAATAAAAAGAACACATGAACTCCGAAAGAAGGAGGGATGTGTTCTTTTTTGACACAATACAGCCGTGCGCCTGTCAGGCATCTTTTTTACCTGATTTATATAAAACGATCATTTCTCTGATTAAAAAGAGGGCGAATAAAAACAGCATCAGCCATTCTGAGAAGGTGGTCAATTTAAAAGCGGACAGGTTGTTTTGGACCGCTCCATAGAAACTGAAACCTTGCAGCATATCTATCGTTACTGAAATGATCAGACAGGCAGCCAGCAAAAAAAATGAAACCCCCAATATTTTCATGCGCATCACTCTCCCTTTTTATCCTTTTCGATTACACAGAACTTATACAGACTTTCCGCCGTGCATAATCTTTTGCCGTACAGGAAGAATATGAAAAAAACGAGGAAAGGTTTTTTGCGATATGCCGCCATTTTTTAAGCAGAAGAAACAAAAAAAAGCCGATCAAAACGACCGTGACAATGAAGGCAGAAAAGAAGCGGACAGCCAGCCGGACAAAGAGCGGGATGAGCCGATCTCCCTCAGCTTAAAGCAAAATATGAAGAAGCTGTCTGGGAGGTTCGGCAACAGTGCCGATGTCGTCATCCGCCGGCTGAAAATCGGAAAAGAAGAGCTTCCGGCCGCAATTGTGTATATCGCCGGTTTGGTAGACGAACAGCTCGTCAGTCAATCCCTTCTGGAGGATTTAATCGACATCCCGTCCGTTCAGCCGGAACAAGCGGTCTGCCTGATATACGATAAAACGCTTGCGATCGGCGGGGTGAAAGAGGAAGAAAAATGGAAAAGTCTTTATGCCGGGCTGGTGGCGGGCAGCACGCTCATTTTTGTCGACGGGGCTGACAAGGCGCTGATCGCCAGCACGGAAGGGGGAGAGCACCGGTCCATTCAAGAGCCGAGCACTCAGGTCTCTTTCCGCGGCCCGCGGCAGGGATTCACTGAATCTCTGCAAACCAATATTTCCATGATCCGCAGGTATGTAAAAACGCCTGATGTATGGGTTGAAAAAATGGAGATCGGACACGAAACGAATACGGATGTCGCGCTGATGTATATTAACGGAATTTGCGATAAAAAGCTGATTAAGGAAGTCCGCAAGCGGCTGAAGCACATTGACATCGACAGCATTCTGGAATCCGGCTACATTGAACAGCTCATTGAAGACGCGCCGTTTTCTGTGTTTCCCACCGTATATCATACGGAGCGGCCGGACGTTGTGGCGGGGAATCTGCTGGAAGGACGATTTGCGATTATCGTGGACGGAACGCCGTTCGTTCTCATCGCGCCGGCCTTATTTATTCAATTTTTTCAATCCGTTGAGGATTATTATTCACGATTTGATATCGCCACTAGCATCAGGGTGCTACGGGTTTTGATCTTCTTCATTTCACTGGTGGCGCCGGGGATTTATGTGGCGGCGACGACCTTTCACCAGGAAATGATTCCGACGCAGCTACTGATTGTCATCGCGGCTCAGCGGGAGACGGTGCCGTTCCCGGCCGTGATTGAAGCGCTGACGATGGAAGTGGCCTTTGAGATTCTCAGGGAGGCGGGTGTCCGGCTTCCGAGAGTTGTCGGCTCCGCCGTTTCCATAGTCGGAGCGCTTGTCATCGGCCAGGCCGCCGTACAGGCCGGCATTGTTTCCCCAGCCATGGTTATCGTCGTCGCCCTGACGGCGATTGCCAGCTTTGCGACCCCGGCTTTTGACATGGCGATATCTGCGCGGCTGATCCGGTTTCTCTTTATTCTGTCGGCGGCGGTCATGGGATTTTACGGGCTGATTCTGGGCATTATCATGATGTTTGTCCATCTGTGCGGCCTGCGTTCATTCGGATTTCCGTATATGTCCCCGCTCGCTCCTTTAACCCCGGGCGGGCTGAAGGATTCCCTTCTCCGCGCCCCGTTATGGGCGGATGAAAAAAGGCCGGGACTGCTCGTGCAGGAAAACAACAGGCGCCAAGGGGAACATCAAAGACCGAAACCGGAGACATCCAGAGGAATGGTTAATAAAGATGTAGAAGAGGGCGACGGTAATGAAAAGACGTAAATGGATGCTTATCCTTTGTACGATGGTTTCCCTTATGTTTGTATCCGGATGCTGGGATAAAAGGGAGCTGACCGATTTAGCGGTGATCTCCGCCATCGGTATTGACCGGACCGAAACGGGAAAATACGTCCTTCACTTGCAAATTATCAATCCGGGAAACGTGGCCGGCGGTCTGCAGGGCGGCGGAGCGGGAGACCGGCCTCCGGTTTCCGTCTATTCGGTGTCCGGAGACAATATGACGGAAGCTTTGAGAAAAGGCTCGATGAAAGTGTCCAGAAGGCTCTATTTTGCGCATACGAATCTCGTGGTGTTCAGTGAAAAACTGGCGAAAGAGGAAGGGCTCAGTTTTATTCTGGACAATCTTGACCGCGACACCGAATTCAGGACGACCGCAACTGTTGTGATCGCGCATAATTGCAAGGCTGAAGACATTATTAAAGTGCTGACGCCGATTGATAAAATCCCTTCCAATAAAGTGAACAAGACGCTCAGCTTCACGCAGGAACAATACGGCAGAGTCATTAAAACCAGCCTTCAGGACGTTCTGATTGATCTCGCTTCTCCGGCCGGGTCGCCGTTTATTCCGGGTTATGAAATGCACGGAGACGATAAAGCCGGCCCTACGATGGAAAATACGCAGACAACTGAACCGAAAGCAGTGCTGTCAGCGGACGGACTGGCGGTGTTCAAAAAGGATGGGAGGCTGGATTACTGGATTGAGGATGACGACAGTGTGGGGGCTGTATGGCTGCTCAATAGGATCAAGCATACGTTCATCAATGCGGATTGGAAGAACGTGAAGCATGCAATCAGTCTGCAGGTCACCCGCCAGAATACAAAGGTGACGGCCACTTTTCCGAACGGAAAACCGCATATTCACGTGCATGCTCAGGTCGAGGGGCTGGTGGACGCTGTCAGGTACCCTTTCCATCTGTCTGATCCGCAAGTGCTGATAACGATGCAAAAGGCGCTCAGCGTGCAGCTTGAGAAAGATATCACCAAATCGATTGAAGATATAAAAGCCCATAAGAATGACTTCGTCGGCTTCGGAGACCTGATCTATCGGAAGCATCCGGACAAATGGAAAAAGTTCAAAGGGAAGTGGGATGAAGAATATTTCCCAAATCTCCCCGTAGATGTCAAAACGGAAGTCATTATCAGAAGAACGGGCTTGCGGAATAATCCTCTCTCAGACAAGCTTGAGCATGATTGATTTGAGGAGAAAGGAGCGAAGCGTATGGAAAATGCGAAAATCGGCACGCGTCAGCTGTTTATTATGATCATTTTGTTTGAATTGGGCAGTTCGTTATTGATCCCGCCGGGCACGATGGCCGGGCGGGATGCGTGGCTGTCCGTGCTTCTCGGGTGCGTTATCGGTCTCGGACTTTTCTACGTTTATCAGGCGCTGTATCAATTTTTTCCTGAGTCTTCTCCGAGAGATTACATGAACGAACTGATCGGCAGACATCTGAGCTGGGCGGTCTCCCTTCTTTATATTCTCTATTTTGCTTATATCGCCGCCCGCGTATTGCGGGATTTCGGCGAAATGCTTGTCACCTTCGCCTATCAGGACACGCCGATTTTAATTGTGAATGCCATGCTGATGATCGCCGCGATATTCGCGGTCAGAAAGGGAATTGAAGTGATAGCGAGAGCCGGCGAGCTGCTGTTTGGCATTATGTATTTCCTGACAGCCGTCGGGCTGATCCTCATTATCAGCTCAGGCACGATAAACCTCAGATTTCTCCAGCCCGTTTTAGCGGAGGGTGCAGGAACGGTCATTTATTCCGTGTTTAAACAGACGATGTTCATCCCGTTCGGTGAATTAATCGTGTTTGTCATGATTTTTCCTTACTTAAAGGATCGGAAAAAGGTGCGGAAAACCGGATTTCTGGCGATTATCATCAGCGGCCTGTTTTTGGCGATGTCAGTGGCGATTAATATTTGTGTGCTGGACGTCAACTTAATGCTCCGCTCTCAATTTCCGCTGCTGAGCACCATACAGACAATTAAAGTGGAAGAGTTTTTAGACCGGCTGGATGTCTTTTTCATGCTCGTGCTCGTCATCGGCGGTTTTTTCAAAGTCAGCCTTTTTACATATGCGGTTGTCGTGGGCGTGTCCACGCTTTTTAAAGAAAAAAATCCGTCCCAGCTGGCCTTCCCGGTCGGATTGGGGGTGCTGATTCTCTCCATCAGCATCGCAAGCAATTTTTCGGAACACATGAATGAAGGCTTAAAAGTTGTGCCGACCTATATTCATCTTCCGTTTCAAGTGCTGTTCCCCGTTTTGCTGCTTATCATTGCCGTTATTAAGAAAAAGATCAAAGGGACCGTCTATACAGTTTCGAAGAAATAACCCGGCCGGTGCGCCGGGTTATTTTAAAAATCATGATTTTTGTCTTAATGCATTGACAAACTTGCGTGACAATTGTACATTTTGATTTATTCTTATAAAATTACTAGGAAATATAGGTTTAATCATGTTAATATGTTCCGAACCGTATTTCAGAATAGAAGGAGATCCATCATGACAAAGAAAAAAGAAATCAAACTCGGTGTGTTTCTCGCGGGTACCGGCCATCATGTCGCTTCTTGGAGACATCCTCAGGCACCGGCGGACGCGAGCATGAATTTGGATTATTTCAAAGAACTGGCGAAAACGGCTGAGCGGGGGAAATTGGACATGCTGTTTTTGGCGGACAGTTTATCAATAGACGGCAAATCACACCCGAATGTGCTGACGCGCTTTGAGCCGTTTACGCTGCTGTCGGCGCTCGCTCAGGTCACATCCCGCATCGGTCTGACGGCGACCGCGTCTACCACATACAGCGAACCGTTCCATATCGCGAGACAATTTGCATCGCTTGACCATCTTTCCAACGGCCGCGCGGGCTGGAATGTCGTTACATCTTCGATTGAATCGACCGCGCTTAATTTCAGCGGCGAAAAGCATCTTGAGCACCATCTCAGATATCAGCGCGCGGAAGAATTCGTTGAAGTCGTCAAAGGATTATGGGATTCGTGGGAGGAAGACGCCTTTATCCGTGACAAAGAATCAGGAGCATTTTTCGATAAAGACAAAATGCATGAATTGAACCATAAAGGAACATATTTCTCCGTGAGAGGGCCGTTAAATGTCGCCCGCACACCTCAAGGGCGCCCGGTCATTATTCAGGCCGGATCATCAGGAGACGGAAAAGCGCTGGCCGCCAAAACGGCGGAGGTCATTTTTACCGCGCAAAATCATTTGGAGTCCGCGCAGGAATTTTATCAATCTATTAAAGAACAAGCGGCTTCTTTCGGCCGTGATCCTGAAAAAATCGCGATCATGCCGGGGATTTTTCCCGTTATCGCCGATACCGAAGAAGAAGCGCAGGCAAAATATGAAGAGCTCCAAGACCTCATCATTCCGTCTGTCGGCCTGAACATCCTGCAAAACTATCTGGGCGGCGTCGACCTTTCCGCCTGCCCGCTTGACGGCCCGCTGCCTGAATTGGATGCGGATGCGTCGAATGCCGTTAAAAGCCGCTTCAAGCTCGTTCAGGAGATGGCCAAACGCGATAACATGACCATCCGCGAGCTGTACAAATATGTGGCGGGTTCAAGAGGCCATCATATCTTTGTCGGAACGCCAGAACAGCTTGCCGATAAGATGGAAGAATGGGTCGGAAAACAAGCTTGTGACGGTTTCAACATCATGCCGCCGCTTTTGCCTGAAGGTCTCACTCTTTTTGTAGACAAAGTGATTCCGATTTTACAAGAACGGGGCGTGTTCAGAAAAGAGTATGAAGGAACGACGCTCAGAGAACATTTCGGACTGGAAAAACCGGCAAACCGATATGCCGACTAAAGGAGGGCTCATCATGTCAAGACAATACCGGCTCGCAACGGAGGCAGACGCTGATGAGCTGCTTTCACTGACACTGCGGGCGTATGAACCGATCCGCAAGCTCGGCATCAACTTTGCCGCTGCCACGGCGGATAAAGAACTCGTTTTGAATAACATACAAAAAAACGCCTGTTACGTTTTGGAGGAAGACGGCCGGATTCTGGCGACGATTTCTCTGCGGATGCCGTGGGGGCCTAATCCCGGGCCGTACGGTGTTCCACATATTTGGTGGTTTGCCGTCGATCCTGAAACCGGAAAAAAAGGGACGGGCTCAGACATGCTGGAGTGGCTGGAACATACAGTGCTCCGCGATACATTAAAAGCGCCTTTCGTGTCACTGGGCACAGCGGACAAGCATCCGTGGCTGATTGGCATGTACGAGCGAAAAGGCTACGTCCGTGCAGGCGAAAAGGATTTAGGAAAAGGGCACATCACCATCTATTTAAAAAAACAATTGCAGGATTAACATATTAATAGGAAAAGGCGGGATTTTAATGAAGAAGAAAACATGGGCTTTGCTGCTGTCTGCCGTGCTTTTGGCGGTCTTATCAGCATGCGGAAACGGAAAAGAAAGCGAAGGCGGCGATAACGTACTGCATGTCGGCGCCACGGGACAAAGCTATCCGTTCGCATATAAAGAAAACGGCAAGCTGACCGGCTTTGACGTGGATGTCATGGAAGCCGTCGCGAAAAAAATCAACATGAAGCTGGACTGGAAACTGCTTGAATTCAGCGGTCTGATGGGAGAGCTCCAGACCGGCAAACTCGACACCATCTCTAACCAGGTCGCTGTCACGGACGAACGCAAGAAAACGTATAACTTCACAGAACCGTATTCGTATGCGGGCACTCAAATCGTCGTCAAAAACGATAACAAAGACATCAAATCAGTCAACGATCTAAAAGGAAAAACAGTGGCGGCCGTTCTGGGCTCAAACCACGCGAAAAACCTTGAGAGCAAGGACCCGGATAAAAAAATCAATATGAAAACGTATGAAACACAAGAAGGCACGCTGAAAGACGTGGCTTACGGACGGGTTGACGCTTATGTAAACAGCCGCAGCGTCCTGATCGCACAGATCAAAAAGACCGGTCTGCCTCTGAAATTAGCAGGAGACCCGATTGTCTATGAAAAAGTCGCTTTCCCGTTTGCGAAAGATGCGGCTCACGATAAAATCCGCAAAAAAGTAAACAAAGCCATTGAAGACCTGCGAAAAGACGGCACGCTGAAAAAGCTGTCTGAAAAGTACTTTAAAGAAGATATCACAACAGAAGCAAAGCATTAAGAAACGGCGGTGAAAATCGAGAATGAACAGCATTGATTGGGGATTTATGTTTTCAGCTTTTCCCGCGTTAATCGAAGCCTTGCCGATCACATTACTAATGGCCGTCGCGGCCATGGTATTTGCCGTGATCGGCGGCCTTATATTAGCGCTTATCACAAAAAATCGTGTTCCTGTGCTTCACCAGCTGTCAAAGGTGTATATTTCATTTTTCCGGGGCGTGCCGACGCTCGTCCAGCTTTTCTTAATTTATTACGGCCTGCCTCAGCTGTTTCCTGGAATGAGCAAGATGACGGCGTTAACTGCGGCGATTATCGGGTTAAGCCTGAAGAATGCCGCCTACTTGGCTGAAATCTTCCGCGCGGCGCTCAATTCAGTCGATGAGGGGCAGCTTGAAGCCTGTCTGTCTGTCGGAATGACAAAATCCCAGGCGTACAGGCGGATCATTTTCCCGCAAGCCGTCAGAAACGCGCTTCCCGCGACGGGAAATACGTTTATCGGCCTGTTAAAAGAAACATCGCTCGCCTTTACATTAGGAGTGATGGAGATGTTCGCCCAAGGAAAAATGTACGCATCAGGCAACCTCAAATATTTTGAGACGTATTTAGCCGTCGCGGTCATGTACTGGATTCTTACGATTATTTACAGTGTGCTGCAGGATCTGCTCGAACGGGCGATCAGCAAGCCTTATCGCACATAGGAGGAGGCTCAGGATGATACAAGTCAGACATATTCGAAAAGCATTTAAAGACCTTACCGTACTTGACGGGATCGACCTTGAGATCAAAAGCGGCGAAGTCACGGCCATCATCGGCCCGTCAGGCTCGGGAAAATCAACGCTCCTCCGTTGTTTGAATCTGCTGGAGCGCCCGGATGACGGCATCATTGAAATCGGTGATGCAAAGCTGAATGCAGCGTCCTATTCGCGCAAAGACGTTCATAAGCTTCGCCAGCAGACGGCGATGGTGTTTCAGAATTACAACCTGTTCAAAAACAAAACCGCCCTGCAAAATGTGACAGAGGCGCTGATCACCGCGCAAAAGAAACCGAAAAAAGAAGCGGAACAGATCGGTATGGATCTGTTGCGGCAAGTCGGTTTAGAACACAAAGCGGACAGCTACCCGATTACGATGTCAGGCGGACAGCAGCAGCGGATCGGGATTGCGCGCGCCTTGGCCGTTGATCCTCACGCGATTTTACTGGATGAACCGACTTCGGCCCTTGACCCTGAGCTTGTAGCCGGGGTGCTCCAAGTCATCAAATCAATTGCCGAAAAACAGACAACCATGATCATCGTCACGCATGAGATGGCTTTTGCTCGTGAAGTGGCCGACAAAGTTATTTTTATGGCAGACGGACGCATCATCGAACAGGGAACGCCGGAAGAGCTGTTTGACAATCCGCAGAACGAACGGACGAAAAAATTCATTAAGCAAGTGGGAGAGCCCGCCGAATTTGTCTAAGAAGGGAAGAAGAAGAAATGGCAAATGAAACGTATGAATCATTAAACAAACGTTTAATCAATATCCGCCGCGACCTTCATGAACACCCTGAGCTGTCAGGCGAGGAATACGAAACGACGAATAAAATCCGCCGCTGGCTGGAGGAAGAAGGAATTACGGTTCTTGATATGCCGAAACTTCAAACCGGAGTGATCGCTGAAATCAAAGGAGACAAAAGCGGCCCCGTCATCGCCGTCAGAGCGGACATCGACGCATTGCCGATCGAAGAGAAAACAAACCTTCCGTTTGCTTCGCGCAACAGCGGCGTGATGCACGCCTGCGGCCATGATTTCCATACGGCATCTATCCTCGGCACGGCTTTTTTATTAAATGAGAGAAAGCATGAGCTGAAAGGAACGGTGCGGTTTATTTTTCAGCCCGCGGAAGAAATCGCCGCCGGAGCAAGACAGGTCATTGAAGCCGGCGCGCTTGACGGTGTATCGGCGATATTCGGCATGCATAACAAACCTGACCTCCCCGTCGGCACGGTCGGTCTGAAAGAAGGCCCGCTGATGGCGAGTGTCGACCGCTTTGAAATCACTGTTAAAGGAAAAGGCGGCCACGCCGGAATCCCTGATAACAGCATTGATCCGATTCAGGCGGCAGGACAGATCATCGGCGGCCTGCAATCAGTTGTCAGCAGAAATATCAGCTCGCTTTATAATGCTGTCGTCAGCATCACAAGAGTTCAAGGCGGCAGCTCTTGGAATGTCATCCCGGACCATGTTGAAATGGAAGGCACCGTCCGGACGTTTCAAAAGGAAGCGCGTGACGCTGTTCCGAAACATATGAAGCGGGTTGCCGAAGGAATCGCAGCCGGATTCGGGGCAGAGGCTGATTTCCGCTGGTATCCTTACCTTCCGTCAGTGATGAACGACGCCCGTTTCATACAGGCGGCGGAACAAACGGCTGAAAGCCTCGGGCTTCAAACCGTTCGGGCAGAACAGTCGCCCGGCGGGGAAGACTTCGCATTATATCAAGAAAAAATCCCCGGCTTCTTCGTCTGGATGGGAACAAACGGAACGGAAGAATGGCACCATCCCGCCTTCACACTCGACGAAAAAGCGCTCCCGGCAGCGGCTGAGTTTTTCGCCCGGCTTGCCGTCAACGTATTGGAGCAGACGGAATGAATACGGAAAATCTGACGGCCGGACTTGCTCAGGCCGTCATGTCGTCTGTGCCGGAAACATCCGCTGAAGCGATGAAAGAAGCGCGCAAAGGACTGCTTGATTTTACAGCGGCAGCTTTTGCGGGGAGACGGGATAAAGGAGTTGAAAAGCTGGTAAAACTGGCCGAAGAAGAAGGCGGGGTGCCGATAGCGCCGCTTATCGGCAGAAATCAAAAAACCACGCCGTCCCAATCCGCGCTCATTAACGGATTCATCGCACATGCGCTTGATTTTGACGATGTTCATTCTGATGTAAGAGGACATCCGAGCGCAGTCATCCTTCCGGCTTTGATTGCAGCCGCATCAGCCGGCCGTATAGACAAAAGCCGTTTTCTCGGTGCTTATGTGACGGGAATCGAAGTGATGGCGCGGCTCGGCGAGTCAGCTGGAAGGCATCATTACGAGAAAGGCTGGCATAATACAGGAACGTTAGGTGCCATTGCGGCCGCATGCGCCGTCGGATTCGCGGAGAATCTGAATCAAAACCAATTGCAGAAAGCAATCGGGTTTGCGGCTGCCCGCTCCGGAGGCATGAGAGTGCAATTCGGGACAGAAATGAAGCCGCTCCACGCCGGACTGGCCGCTCAAGCCGGGTTGTTCGCCGTAAAGCTTGCAAAGGCCGGTTTCGGCGGCTCAGTTCATGCGCTCGACGGGGAGAAAGGTTTTTTCGGACTGTACGGCGATCTTGAACGGGCAGAAACCCTCCTTGTAAGCGGGTGGGGAAAACCTTGGCGGATTGTGAGCCCGGGACTTTGGTTTAAGGTTTATCCGTTTTGTTCGGCGGCTCATCATGCGGCGGACGCCATTCTCAAGCTGAAGGCCGAACATGGTCTCACTTTCGGCCAAACGGAACGGATCGACGTGATTTATCCGCCGGGCGGTGACGCTGCATTGACAGAACGGCGTCCGAAAACAGGCGAAGCGGGAAGATTCAGCGTGGAATATGTGATCACCTTGGCTTTGCACGGTAAGGATTTTTCAGTTGAACATTTCACATCCGAGCCGATTCCGGAATCCCTTCAAAAAGGATTTGAGCGGATTCACCGCAGTTGCGATGACCAAATTCAGCCGGCTGACAACGCCGTTCCGAAGGGCCGTTTTACAATTGTACGGGTCACGGCTTCCGGCGGTCATGTCTATGAAACACGTATCGACTGTCCGAAGGGAGCGCCGGGAAACGGTCTTTCTGAAAAAGACATTGAAGACAAACTCCGGCTCGCTTTGCCGGGAGAAGAGAAAAAGGCGGAAGAATTGATCAAAGCAGCCGGACAATCAAATATGGACCGTTATTTACAGCTGATATAAATAAAAAGAGCGGGGGGATGCAGCCCTCGCTCTTTTTACGTTCACTTCTATTGAATAGGGGGATATAGGGTGCGCCCCTGTCTGCGCTGGCAGGGGCGCGGTATCAGGAAACGGCCGTGCCGTTTTCTTTAACCGTGAAACTTCCTCTTGATAAGCGGATGTTGATATCCGAAACTTTGGCAATTTGTTCGTCGTGCGTAACCATGATGACGCATTTGCCGTCTTTATGCGCCAGATCCTGAAAGAGCCGGACGATTTCCTTTGACGTATCCTCGTCGAGATTTCCCGTCGGCTCGTCCGCGCAAATCAAATCCGTGTCACAGCAGAAAGCCCGCGCAATTGAAACGCGCTGCTGCTGTCCGCCGCTTAATGTCAGCACCCGCTGACGGGCCTGCTGTTCGGTGATGCCGACTTTTTTCAGCATGCTGAGCGCGAACGCATCTTTGTTGTTCTCCTTAGAGCCGGTGATCTCCATCGCCGTTGTGACATTCTGGAGCGCCGTCATATACGGGATCAGTTGATAAGATTGAAAGACGATAGAGACATATTGATTTCTGAATTTGGTTAATCCGATTTTGGAGATGTCTTTTCCGTTATAAAGGATGCTTCCCTCTTTAGGTGTGTCAAGGCCGCCCGCCAGAGACAGAAACGTTGTTTTCCCCGTTCCGGAGGCGCCGGCAATTGTGTAAAACTTCCCTTTTTCAAAGCTGATCGTTATATCCTGAAACAGCGGCTGTGATTTGTCTTGGTACCAGTAGCCGGTCTGTTGAAAGGTTAATAGGCTCATTATGCTGCCTCCTCTTATTCCTGCTTGGTCAGGATCGTTTTAGGGTGAAGCCGCATGACTGATACAGACGGCAGTAATGTGGCGATGACGGCAATTGCGACGCCGATCCCGCCAAGAATCAGAAGGTCATTCAGCGAGACGTTTACCTGCATTGTACTGATGACATCCGCGCCGGATGAATGCTGACCGAACATGCCGCCCCAGCCGCTTGTTTGCTGCTGTGAATCATCGGCTGAGCTGACCTGCTGGGAAAGAAGCTGATTTCCGAGCTGATTCGCCACAAGGCTGCCCGTGACGGATGCGATCCCGATGGCAATAACGGCGACAACCAGAATTTCCGTTAAGAATTGTCCGATGAGCTTCCAGCGCTTTTCGCCGATCGCCATCAAGACACCCATTTCATACTTGCGTTCCCTGATCGACATCATCACGATCAACCCGAGAATGACCGCGCCCGCGATGGATACAAGGTATACCACGTTTTTAGAAAATGACGCGACATTTTCAATCGGGCCGACCATTTGCTGATACACCTGATCATTTGTCGTCAGCGCGTAGGTTTTATCATCTATAGATGTTTTTTTCGCAGCCGCAACGAATGAGTCAATATATTTGGCATCATCCATATAATAAACAGCTGAGCTGATTTTGTTTTTGTTATCAGACCCTTTTAACGCCGCCGCGGCGGTGTAAGGCGTATAGATTTTATTGTCAGGATTTAAGAATGAAAAATGCTGTGCCTGATCGTCTCCTGATGATGTTGTTTTATAGATTCCCACAATTTTAAGCTTCGTTTTCTTAGAATCATCCGCTGCTGAGGAAACGGTAATGGAGCCGCCGACCTTCAGCTTGTTTTGATCTGCCAGCGTTTCATTAATCACGGCGACTTTTCCGTCCGCATCTGTTTTTGTGATGGCGCGGCCGTCAGTGATTTTTGAGCTCCCGCCTGTGAAATCATCAAGCAATGCCGTAGAGAGCACGCCTTCGATCGAGATATCAGCTGAAATCATCTGTCTTCCGCCGCCTTGAAAACGGCCGGCGCCGGAACTGTTATCGGCTGATTCGCCTGAGCTTTTTATCGCATCAAAGCTTTCTGCATTTGCTGACGCTGTCGTGAGGAAGTTGTAATTTTTAACATGCTGTAAAGATGTAAGCTTCTTGGCATCTGAGACGGAAATCGGCGTTGATTCAAACGTCCTCTTTTCACCGTCTTTTTGCTGCTGCGCCATTTGCTTTTGGCGGTCAGCCTGGAGTGTGACGCTCCCGCCGAGCTGCTGCCTTGCCAGTTCGCTTGATTTCTTTGCCGCTGACTGGATCGTAAGACCGGACAGGACAAAAATGCAAATCACTGAAAACACAACCAGCTGCAAAAATGTTTTTCCCTTTTTTTCCTTCATACTCCAAAAGGCTCTTTTTATAAAGTTCATGTCTGTTCCTCCGTGTGGGTGTCAGATCTTGTAAAACCGGCCTTCTTTAGCACCGGTCATCCGATATGTATATAGTAGGAGAAATGTATGAAAAAAATATGAACAAACTATTTCCGGGTGATGAAATAAAAACTAACAATTGTGAAACCCGAAAACATCCGAGTAAAATGGTGCTATTATAAGAAAAAGCGTCAAGATAAGCGGAGGAACCAATGAAGATATTAATGATAGAAGACAATATAAGCGTATGCACCATGACGGAAATGTTCTTTTTTAAAGAAGGGTTTGAAGCCGAATTTGTCCATGACGGAGTGGAAGGCTATCAGCGGTTCACGGAAGAGGACTGGGATTTAGTCATTCTGGACATTATGCTTCCATCCATGGACGGAGTGACGATCTGCCGGAAAATAAGAGAGACGAGCAGTGTGCCGATTATTATGCTGACCGCAAAGGACACGGAGTCCGACCAGGTGATCGGGTTTGAAATGGGGGCCGACGATTATGTCACCAAGCCGTTCAGCCCGCTGACACTAGTAGCGCGGATTAAAGCGGTGATCAGAAGATACCGGGCGACGGGGCAGGCCGTAAAAAGCGACGACTTGATCGAAACGGCGTGTTTTTCAATCAATAAGAAGACGCGGGAAGTGTTTCTGCACGGAAAACCTGTCGAGAATCTGACGCCGAAGGAATTCGATCTGCTCTTTTATCTCGCACAAAACCCGCGCCAGGTTTTTTCGAGAGAGCAGCTGCTTGAGCAGGTGTGGGGCTATCAATTTTACGGCGATGAACGTACGGTTGATGTTCATATTAAACGGCTGCGCAAAAAACTGTCCAGTGAGGAAAAACCGTTTTTATACACGGTGTGGGGGGTAGGATACAAATTTGATGAGGATTAAATACTTATATCAGCTGCTGTTAAGCCATGTCAGCATTTTGATTTTGGCCTTTTTCATCATCATTTCCCTGTTTTCGCACTTTGTGAAAGATTTTGCGTATCAAAATAAAGTGGATGAGCTGTCATCTTACGCCCAGCAGATCACAAGTGAGCTGAACGGCCGCGAGCTTGATCTGCGCCGCCTGTATCCGTATCAGGACATGTTAAAAACGCGCGAGACCAGGTTTATTATTTTTGATGAACATCAGCGGCCTTACTTTTTTCCTGACGATATGCCGCCGCGCGAGAAGCTGAAAAGTAAAGAGTGGCACATGCTGAAGCAAGGGAAAACCGTTCAGATCAGAGCGGAGATGAACCGTTTTAATACGGAAGGCTTAGAAGTATCGCTTGTCGCAAAACCGCTTTTTATCAACGATCAATTTAAAGGCGCGGTGCTGCTCGTGTCTCCCGTCAGAGGGGTCGAGCAGATGATCAGCCAGGTCAACCGCTATATGATTTACGCGATCATCAGCACCCTTATCATCACGATTCTGCTGAGCTGGCTTTTATCTAAATTTCACGTCAAGCGGATTCAGACATTGCGGGATGCGACCGGAAAAGTGGCATCCGGTGATTATGATATTTCTCTTAAAAACAGCGGCGGCGATGAAATCGGCATGCTGGCGTCCGATTTCAACATCATGGCCAAAAATCTGAAGCAATCGAGAGAGCAGATTGACCGCCTTGAAAAACGGAGGCGCCAATTTATCGCCGATGTCTCCCATGAGCTGAGAACGCCTTTGACGACCATTAACGGACTTGTGGAGGGGCTTAACAGCAACACCATCCCGGAAAAAGATAAAGAGAAATGCTTCTCGCTGATCAGCGAAGAAACGAAGCGGATGCTCAGGCTCGTGAAAGAAAACCTGGATTATGAAAAAATCAGATCCCAACAAATCAAACTGGACAAGCTCAGTCTGCCGCTCATCGAGGTGTTTGAAATTATTAAAGAGCATCTCAATCAGCAGGCGGAGGAAAAGCAAAATCAGCTGCGGATTCAAGTGGAGGACGGCGTCAAAGTATTCGCCGATTATGACAGGCTGATCCAGATTCTCGTCAACATCACGAAAAACAGCATTCAATTTACGCAAAAGGGAGACATCACGCTGCGCGGGTATGAAGGCTATAAAGAAACGGTGATTGAAATCGAAGACACCGGGATCGGCATCTCCAAAGAGGAAATTGAGCATATATGGGAGCGGTTTTATAAGGCGGACGTGTCCCGGACGAATACGGCATACGGCGAATACGGACTCGGCCTGTCCATCGTCAGGCAGCTCGTCGAAATGCACAAGGGCACGATAGATATTGACAGCGAAAAAGGAAAAGGCACGACCTTTACAATCCGCCTTCCGCTGAATACGAAACATGAATCATCTTGAAAGCGGCGGTCCCGTCTGGCCGCCGTCTGTTTTAACTCCACTCGGAAAATTGCGCTCTGCCGAAACAAAGTTTGCGTGTTTTTCGGGATGGAAAGAGACGGAAACGTGATAAAATAACTGGTAAACAGGTCTTGGATGGGGAGGGTGAAGGAATGAAGAGCGGGTTAATTCCTTCTTCAGCAGTCGGGCAGAAAATTAACGAGTGGTATCGATACATCAGAACATTCAGCGTGCCGGATGCGGAGATCTTGAAGGCCGAGATCAAACAAGAGCTTGACCATATGGAGCCTGATTCGAACTTAGTGCTTTATTATTCCCTCATGGAATTTCGCCATCAGCTGATGCTGGACTACTTGGAGCCGCTGGAAAAACTGAAGATAGAAGACCAGCCGACCCTGTCGGAAATTCTTGATAACATTGATAACAGCCAGGCCGGCCTCAAAGGGCTTCTCGATTATTACGTCAACTTTTTCAAAGGCATGTTTGAATTTGATAAAAGAGAATTTATCTCAGCGATTACATATTATAAACAAGCTGAGAAAAAACTGGCCTTCGTATCGGACCACGTGGAACGGGCGGAGTTTTATTTTAAAGTGGCCGAAGCTTATTATCATATGAAACAAACGTATTTTTCTTTGATACATATAAAAAACGCTTATGAAATTTACGTAGAGCAGGACACATATAACGTCCGGATCATTCAATGCCATTTTGTATTCGGCGTCAATTTAATGGATGAAAGGCGCTTTGAACAGGCGGCCAAACATTTTCAGCACGCTCTGCAAATGGCCGAAAAAGAACAAAAAGCGCAGCTTGTCGGGAGGGCGCTGTATAACCTCGGACTGTGCTACTACAATCAGGACCGCATCGGCGAAGCGATTCCGTACTTTGAACGGGCGGTCGATACATTTGAATCACAAAGAATCGTCAATTCTCTTCCTCAAGCATATTTTCTAATCACACTCATTTACTTTAAACTCGGAAAAAAAGAAAAAGCGTCGGAATATCACAAGCGGGGATATGAATATGCTAAAGAAACAGACGATCCCGTTTATACGGTAAAATTCGAATGGCTGCAGGCTCTGTATCAGGCGAAACCGGATGAGGAAACAATCAGCGCGTGTTTCCGTTACCTGGAAGATAAAAATTTATACGCCGATATAGAGGATTTAGCACTAGAAGCAGCTAAATATTACTATGAACAAAATTGCTTTAAAATTTCTTCTGACTATTTTCTGAAAGTCGAAGAGGCAAGGAAACAAATACAAAGGAGTGAGGGTTTGTATGAAATTGAAATCTAAATGGTTTGTTATTTGTTTAGCAGCCGCCGCGATTTTTACAGTGACAGGTGCAGGCCAGACAGATCAGGCTGAATTCCATGTAGCTGAAAGAGGAATGACGTGAGAAGAAAATAACCTGAACAAAGGAAAAGACTGCCCGAGAATGTTCTCGGCAGTCTTTTTTGCGCGGCCGGACTTGGACAGCGGCGGAAAACAAAAGAAAACGCCGCAGGTCAAAACCCGCAGCGTCCTCATATAGACGGAGTGATGTTTAGAAACCGCCAACGAAGGCAGTACCTACAATAATCAACAGGATAAATAAAACAACGATCAAAGCGAAAGAGCTGACTCCAGAATATCCTGACATGAGCTTCACCTCCATATTGTCTATACCATACAATATGTAAAAGAAGCTGTTTTGTAAGGGATATTAGTGGACAAGAGAAAAAAGAGGCGGTGCCCTATGAGAGTAAGACTCCGGCGAAAAATTCGTCATACAGCGCACGCACCGCGTGTTTTTCCTGTTCTTCTTTCACTCCGAACATCATGCTGACTTCCGATGACCCTTGATTGATCATCTCGATGTTGACGCCGGCTTCCGACAGGGCTTTGGATGCCCTGGCGGTTGTGCCGACATTATGGCGCATCGCTTCCCCGACGACCATAATCAGCGCCAGATTGTGCCTGACTGTGACTTCATCTGCTTGAAGTTCCTGCTTCAGGCGGGTGACGAGCCTGTGTTCCAGTTCTGAGTTCATCTGATTGTGCCGAAGGATGATCGTGATGTCGTCAATGCCGGATGGAACGTGTTCATACGTCAATCCTTCTTCCTCCAAAATGTGAAGGGCTTTGCGGCCGAAACCGATTTCCCGGTTCATTAAATATTTGCTTATGTAAATGCTGCAAAAGCCCGTGTCGCTTGCGATGCCGATGACTGGCCCGTTCGTATTGTCACGGCTGCTGACGACCCGCGTTCCTTTCGCATCCGGATTATTCGTATTTTTAATCTGAACGGGGATGCCGGCCCGAAATGCGGGAATCAGCGCTTCATCATGAAAAACGGAAAATCCGGCATAGGAGAGCTCACGCATTTCCCGATACGTCAGTTCGTTAATTTCTTTCGGATGCCGCACGATTGACGGGTTGACGGAATAGACGGCGTCCACATCAGTAAAGTTTTCGTACAGGTCGGCTTTTAAGCCGCTGGCGAGAATGGAGCCGGTAATATCAGAACCGCTCCTGGAAAACGTCACAATCTCATGCTCCTTCGTGTAACCGAAGAATCCCGGAAAAATGATCAAGCCTTCACGGTTTCTCAGACGGTACAAATGATCATAAGACTCAGGGAGCACCTGCGCGCTTCCGGGTTCATTCGTCACAAACAGCCCCGCTTCTTTCGGACTTACGTATTCCGCTTTCACGCCCTGCCGTCGGAAGTAGGCTGCGATCAGCTTCGCGTTGTTGTCCTCGCCGCTCGCCTTCACCGCATCCATATATTGTTTGGGATTGGTTTTACAGCTGTTTAAAAGAGCGAATAGGTCACTGCGGATTCTTTCTATAATAGAGAAATCCAGGTTCAGCTCACGCGCGATGGCGGCGTACCGTTCAATGACCGTTTCGGCAAGCTCGGGCGCTGCACCTTTTTGCAAATAATGCTCCGCACAGCGGATTAACAGATCCGTCACCTTTGTATCGTCCGAGAAGCGTTTTCCCGGCGCCGATACGACGACGGCTTTCCGCGCGGGATCAGCCGTCACGATTTGAAACACTTTCTCAAGCTGGGCTCCTGACGCAAGAGAGCTGCCTCCGAATTTTACAACTTTCATGATTTACATCCCCTAATATTTAAATTTTCTCACAAATTTAATTTTTATTATCTCTCTTTCAAACATGTAAATCAAGGATTTTTTCTACGTGGGGAGAACATTTGTATTTTCATGGAGGAATTTTGCCGCTGTTTGTCAGATTTGTTTCCCTCAAGCGTGTCATCATGTGCAAAAAATGATAAGCAGCCAAATGAAGGTTATAGAAAATCCTGCAAATTCTTGATAGACTGATTGTAAGACAATTTAGTGTACGGCCCGCGGATGACCGCTTTTGAAAGCAAAACTGTATTGACTGCGCTTGGAAAGATGATAAGATTATAATTGTCATTGATAATGATAATCATTACGAGTGGGATATATGGGAGTTGTTTGGCAATCAGTCATACCGTTTGTGATGGGTGCAGGGAGGCAGCATGAAGCTACGTTACTTACTTTTGCTACTGGCGGTTTTGGCGTGTACTTCTATATTTATCGGTGTAGAAGATTTGTCGCCGCTGGATATTTTTCATTTAAATAAAGAACAGGCAGGTACATTGTTTGACAGCCGGCTGCCGCGTTTGGTGAGCATTATCATCGCCGGCATGAGCCTGAGCATCTGCGGATTAATCATGCAGCAGATCAGCCGGAATAAATTTGTATCGCCGACGACTGCGGGAACGATGGACTGGGCAAGGCTCGGAATTTTGATTTCATTAATGCTTTTTACGTCAGCGAGTCCGCTTGTGAAAATGTCTATCGCTTTCGTTTTCGCGTTGGCGGGGAATTTCCTTTTCATGAAAATCCTCGAGAGAATCAAGTTCAATGATGCGATTTTTATTCCTCTCGTCGGTTTAATGCTTGGGAATATTGTCAGCTCAATCGCCACGTTTATCGCATATAAATACGATCTGATCCAAAACCTGTCATCATGGCTGCAGGGAGATTTCTCACTGGTCGTCAAAGGCCGGTATGAGCTTTTATATCTGAGTATCCCGCTGGTGATCATCGCTTATGTGTATGCGGATAAATTTACGGTGGCGGGAATGGGAGAGAGCTTTTCCGTCAATCTCGGCCTGAAATACAAACGCGTCGTTAATATCGGTCTGATTATCGTGTCGCTCATCGCTTCACTGGTGATCCTGACCGTCGGGATGCTGCCGTTTCTCGGTTTGATCATTCCCAATATGGTGTCGATTTACAAAGGGGACAACCTGAGGAGCAGCCTGCCTCACACCGCTCTGCTGGGCGCTGTTTTTGTGCTGTTTTGCGACATTTTGGGAAGAGTGATTATCTTCCCGTACGAAATTTCCATCGGCCTGATGGTCGGTGTTATCGGCAGCGGCATCTTCCTGTATATGCTGTTAAGGAGAAAAGCATATGAGTCATAATAAAAAAATTACGCTGCTGGCGGCGCTCGCCATGATATGTATCGGATTCTTCCTGTTCTACGGACTGGGCAATTGGGAATACTCCCTGCCGAGACGATGCTTCAAAGTGCTTGCCATGATGCTCACCGGAGGAGCGATCGCGTTTTCAACGGTCATCTTCCAGACGATTACAAATAACCGCATACTGACACCGGGCATTTTAGGCCTCGATTCCCTGTATATGCTCATTCAGACCGTCATCGTGTTCCTGTTCGGTTCAATGAATATCGTCATGATGAACAAAAATCTTAATTTCGTCATCTCCGTCGGGCTGATGGTGCTCTTGTCCCTCGTTTTGTATCAGCTCATGTTTAAAGGCGAGGGGCGGAACGTGTTTTTCCTTCTGCTTGTCGGCGTCGTGTTCGGCACGCTGTTCAACAGTCTGTCATCCTTTATGCAGATGCTGATTGATCCGAATGAGTTCCAGGTTGTTCAGGACAAAATGTTTGCCAGTTTTAACAATATCAATACCGATCTTTTAGGGTTTGCCGGTGCTGTCTTTCTTCTGACGGGCATTTATGTCTGGCGGTTCACGCGGTTTTTTGACGTGCTGTCGCTCGGCAGGGAGCACGCCGTCAACCTGGGGATTGATTACGATAAGCTTGTGAAACAGATGCTCATTGTCGTCGCCATTCTTGTGTCTGTCTCTACGGCTCTTGTCGGACCGATTATGTTTTTAGGACTGCTTGTCGTCAATCTGGCGAGAGAGTTTTTAAAAACCTACAGGCACACGTATTTAATCGCAGGTTCTGTCCTGATCAGCATCGTCGCGCTCGTCGGGGGCCAGTTCGTCGTGGAGAAAGTGTTCACGTTTTCCACGACGCTGAGCGTCATCATTAATTTTGCCGGCGGGATTTATTTTATCTATCTGCTGTTAAAGGAGAATAAATCATGGTAGAGGTCAAAAATGTAAGCAAACAATACGGAGGGAAAACCGTCCTTGAGAAAACGTCTCTATCCATTCAAAAGGGCAGGCTCACCTCATTTATCGGTCCGAACGGCGCGGGAAAAAGCACGCTGCTGTCTATCATGAGCCGGCTGATTAAGACGGATTCCGGGGAAATCACGGTCGACGGGCAAGAGATCGGGGCCTGTAAAAGCAACGATCTGGCAAAAAAAATCAGCATCCTGAAGCAGACGAACCAAATCAATATCAGGCTGACGATTAAAGACCTGGTCAGCTTCGGCAGATTTCCGTATTCCCAGGGGAAACTGACGGATGAAGATTGGGTGCATATCAACCAGGCACTCAGTTATATGAAGCTGGATGACTTAAAGGATAAATATCTCGATCAGCTCAGCGGGGGCCAGTGCCAGAGGGCGTTTATCGCGATGATCATCGCTCAGGATACGGACTATATTTTTCTCGATGAGCCGCTGAACAATTTAGATATGAAGCATTCCGTTGAAATGATGAAGCTGTTGAAGCGGCTTGTGGAAGACTTCGGAAAAACGGTCGTCGTAGTGATTCACGATATCAACTTCGCATCCGTATATTCAGACCATATCGTTGCACTGAAAAACGGCCGGATCGTCAAAGAAGGGCCGGCGGAGGAGATCATTGAAACCTCCGTGCTTGAAGATATTTATGATATGACCATCCCGATTCAAGAGATTGACAGTCAGCGGATCGGTGTGTACTTTTCTTAAAAACCAGATGAGGTGAAAATCATGAAAAAATTCGCATTGCTATTCATTGCGCTCGTTACGATTTTTGTTGTTTCTGCATGCGGAAACGGGGACAAAACATCAGGCAAATCAAAAGAAACAATCACAATCAAAGATGACCTGAACAAAGAAGGCGTCAAAGTGCCGAAGAATCCGAAAAAAGTCGTCGTATTCAACTTCGGAATGCTGGACACGATGGATGAACTGGGTTTACAGGATCATGTGGCGGGGCTTCCGAAACAAAACATTCCAAAATACTTATCTTCATATAAAAGTGATAAATACACCAATACAGGCGGTTTAAAAGAACCGGATTTTGAAAAAGTCGCGGATATTGACCCGGATTTAATCATTATCGCTCACAGACAATCTGATTCTTATAAAGAGTTCTCAAAAATCGCGCCGACGATTTACCTTGATGATGACTATACAAACTACGTTGACAGATTCAAGCACAACACCGAAGTGATCGGCAAAATCTTTAACAAAGAAAATGAAGTGAAAGATAAGCTTGCGAAAATTGACAAATCCATTGCGGATCTGAAGAAAAAGACAAGCAGCACGGATAAAAACGGGTTAGTGGTGATGGCGAACGACGGCAAAATCAGCGCGTTCGGATCTAAATCAAGATACGGCTTCATTCATGATGTGTTCGGCGTCAAACCGGCTGACAAAAACATCGAAGCCTCATTGCACGGACAAAGCATTTCTTATGAATATATCGCCAAAACAAACCCTGATTATATGTTTGTCGTTGACCGCGGAACAGCGATCGGCACAAAATCTTCAACAAAACAAGTGGTTGAAAATGATTATGTAAAATCGGTGAAAGCGGTGAAAAACAACCATGTTGTCTACCTTGATTCAGCTACATGGTATTTATCAGGAGGCGGCCTGGAATCCATGGCGCAAATGGTGAAAGAAGTTAAAGACGGAATCGAGAAGTAAAAAAAGAACCCGGTCACATACGTGATCGGGTTCTTTTTGGTTTACCGCGTAACGGCCTGCTGCTGCTCGGGCTGACGCGGTTTTTTCTTCAATATAAAAGATAGGAGGAAGCCGGCCAGCGCGATGCAGGCGGCTACGACAAATGCCGCATTCATGCCGTGCAGGGCGGCGTTTGCCGGAGTTGTCGCATTTGCGTGCGCGGCCTGGCTGCTCATCACGGAAACTAGCAGCGCCGTACCGATAGAACCGCCGACTTGTCGGACGGTATTGTTCATGGCTGTGCCGTGCGGAATTAAGTGGCGCGGCAGGGCGTTGATTCCCGCTGTCGTCACCGGCATCATAATCATGGCTGTTCCCAAAAGCCGCGCGGTATAAACGACGACAATCCAAATAAGAGACGTCGAGTCCGTCAGATTCATAAACGGCAGGGACGTGAGCAGGATGATGAAGAATCCGGTCATCGCAAGGCCCTTTCCGCCGATTTTGTCAAACACCCGGCCGATAAACGGAGACATCATCCCCATCACAATCGCGCCCGGCAAAAGCATTAATCCGGTATCAAACGCGGATACGCCCCGGACTTTTTGTGTGTAAAGCGGGAGAATGGTTTCCGTTCCGATCAGCAGCGCGAAAACAAGCGTTCCGAGCAGGGTGGTCAGGCTGAAAATCCCGAAAGAAAACACACGGAATTCCAGCATCGGTTTTTTGAGCTTCATCTGTCTTGCGATAAAGAAAATCAGCGCGACCGCTCCGACAAGCAGCGAAGTCAGCACTTCAGTACTGGTCCACCCTGATGAACCGGCGCTTGAGAAGCCGTAAAGCAGACCGCCGAATCCGAGGGTCGATAAGATCACAGATAAAATATCAATCTGTGTTTCTCGTAATGTCGTGACGTTTTTCATCAGAATAATCGCTAAAAGCAAATCGATGACTGCGATCGGGAAGATAATATAAAACAAAGACCGCCAAGAGAATGCTTCGACCGCCCATCCGGAAAGCGTCGGGCCGATCGCCGGCGCGAACGAAATAACCAAGCCGACCATACCCATGGCGCGGCCGCGCTTTTCCATCGGGAAAATCGTGAGAAATACCGTCTGCATGAGCGGCAGCATAATTCCGGCGCCGGCCGCCTGAATAATCCGGGCCGTTAAGAGCACCGGAAAGTTCGGGGCGAATGCGCCGACAATGGTGCCCGCCGTGAAAATACTCATGGCGGAAATCAAGAGGGTGCGGCTTGTGAATTTCTCTATTAAAAACGCGGTAATCGGAATCAAAATCCCGTTCGTCAGCATAAACGACGTTGTCAGCCATTGCGCTTTGTTGGCGTCTATATTGAAGTCATTCATAATGTGCGGCAGCGCCGTAATAAGCAGTGTCTGGTTCAAAATGGCGACGAACGCACCCGCCAAAAGAATCCCGACAATGACAGAGCGGTTGTATGGTGCAGTTTTAATACTCTTATTCAAGCTGATTCCTTCTTTCTTTATAGTTTGAGCAATGTTTTAACGGCTGCAAGCGGCTGGTGCAGCGGTCCGGCCTGCTCCAAATAACCGATGAGCGCTTTGATGAGAAAATCCCGCGGCTGTTTGCCCGCTGATTCTTTCTCCAGCATAGCCGCAGCGGAAGCGAGTCCTGCGGCGTCATATTTTTCCTCCGGAAGGGCTGAGACGGCTTCTTTCAGTTCCTTCAGGCTTTCAGCCAGCAATACGGTTTTGTCTTTCGGCTCAAATGAGGAAGCGGAGGCGATATAAAGGTCAATCATCTCCTGAGGCAAAGCGGTTTCGGTTGTCCTGTTTTCGACGATGAGATTGAGATGGCGGATGATAAACTCCGTGAGCGGCTCCAGGGCGAGCGGTTCTTTTTCCAGCTTAATCAGCGTGATGCATTCTCTCAGGAGCCCCTGCAGGACGATCACCAGCTCCCATACATAAGGAATAATGTCTTCGCCGTACGTCTGAATCAGTGAATCGCGATGCCAGCAGATAAAGGTGGAGCGGGCCCTGTGAATATGCCGTTTTACCCGTTCATTAATGGAAGAGGGGCTTCCGTACATCAGCATATTAAAAAACTGCTGATTGCGCCTGAAGCCTTCAAGCTCAGCCATCAGTTTTTTGGCAAACCGTTCCTCAGGAGAGAGGCTTGTTTCTTCATTCAATAATGAAGCGGCGGCTACCATCTGTTTCTGGTTAAAATCGAGCAGCTCCAGGAGCAGGTCTTCCTTTGATTCAAACAGCTTATATAAAGACGCTTTGGAGACTTTGCACTCCTCTGCGATCGCCTGCATCGAAACGGACGAAAAGCTTTTCCCGGAAAAAAGCTTTCTTGCCGCCAGCAGAATATCCGTTTTCTTATCATTCATAAGCCCAGATTCCTTCTTTCGTCACAATAGAAAACCCATCGGTTCACAGAAAACCAATGAGTATATGATGAAAATATTAACAAAAATTTTTACATAGTGTCAACGCTTTTGTTTGAGAAATAGAAAAAACCTGCCGGAGTGTTCCGGCAGGCTGATCGCTTATTTTTCCGTCTTAAATCCTTGTTTTTCAAGCATTTCACGAATGTGAGGATAATAAACCTGCTTATAGTAGGAAGTGATGCCTTGTGACCAGTTTCTTGTTTCCTGTCCGTCGGTGCGTTTTTTCATGTATTCGGACATCTGCTTGTCATAGGCCTCGATATGGGTTCTTAAATCTTCTTCTTGATACGTTTCATGATGCAGAACGGCTGCTTGCGGCAGACGCGGTTTTTTCGCGGAGCGGTCTGCCGGATGGCCGATGACGAGACCGGAAACCGGGAAAACGTATTTTGGAAGTTTCAGCAATTCAATGAGTTCGTCCGGCTTGCCGCGCACGGCGCCGATCGGCACAGTGCCGAGTCCCATTGATTCAGCCGCAGCCGTTGCCGTACCCAGCGCAATCCCGACATCTACGGCTCCGACTAAGACGGACTCTAAACCGTTCGTGATCTCAAGCGGTGTATCATTATACTCTTCAAGCGCAATTTTGGCACGGTTAAAATCAGCGCAGAATAAAAGGAAAACCGGCGCTTGGTCAATCCACGGCTGGCCGCCGGCCAATTCGGATATTTTTTTCTTCCGTTCCTTATCTTTCACCGCAATAACGGTAAATTGCTGGCCGTTAATGGAAGTCGGCGCTGCCTGAGCGGCTTGGATGATAAGGTCCAGCTGTTCATCCGATACGGGTTCATCTGTGTAGCTGCGGATGGAACGGTGGTCTGTTAATATTTGAAGGACTTCGTTCATGTCATTCATCCTTTCGTTACTCTGACAGTTCTGTGCGGACGACGTCAAGCGGCGCACTCAGCACTTCTTTTGCTTTTGCCACGAATCCTTGGAAATGGTCAGTTGCGTTGTGGAATTTCATCGCTTCTTCATCTTTCCATTGCTCAAGCATAACGAATGTATTTTCCTCACCGACTTTTTCGAAAAGATCGTATTGCACATTTCCTTCTTCCGCGCGTGAATGCTGAACAAGTGATTGCGCTTCTCCTAAAAATTCCTCGCGTTTATCCGCTTTTACTTTCATGTAAGCCTGTAAGACGATCATTGTTATTCCTCCTGATTGGGTTTATTTGTTATAGTTCGAATATTATCGAACTAACTGTAACATGTTTCGCAGTGAATGGTAAAGGAAAAACCCTCACCGCCTAAATTGTCACCCGCCGCTGATCTGTGTTACATTTGACTCATGAACATTCCAAACCATCCTGAAACCGACCGCTTACAGCTGACAAAGGTTCTTCATGCTCTGAGTGATCCGCTCCGCTTAGAGCTGGTCAAACAATTGGCGGAAACAACAGAAAAAACGTGCGGTACCTGTGCTGATGTCCGGGTCGCCAAATCAACGCTGTCCCATCACTTCAAAGTGCTGCGGGAAGCGGGGATCGCCCAAGTGCGTATAGACGGGAAGCACCGTTATTATTCCCTGCGCAAAGATGATTTACATGAGGCGTTTCCCGGCCTGTTGGAGGCGATTTTGCAGACAGAGCCGGACCGCTGGTAAATAAGTCCCCGAATTCCGGGGGTTTTTTTATGCGCCGAAAACCGCCCGGTAAAGCCTGTAGACGCCTTCTTGAATATCGCTCTCCTTCAGGCGTGCGAACCCCAGGATAAGCTGCGGTTTGTTTGAATCGCCTCCCGCTTTCAGACGGAACCGGCTCATCGCAAACAGATCCAGCTGTTCTGCATCCGCCCGTGCCAATATCTCTTTTTCTGAACGGGCGCATTCAAACTCAGTGACAAAATGAAGCCCCGCATTGGCGCCCTTTACACTGATTCTTTCTCCGAATGTTTCTTCCAAAGCCGAAATGAGGCATTCCCGCATGTTCTTATAATGCTGCTTCATCTTTTTAATATGTTTCTGATATTCACCTGATTCGATAAATTCTTTCAGCGCGAGCTGGGCAAGCGTGCTGCACGTTTGCAGGTCATACGTTCTCTCTTTGAACGTCCGCAAAAGCCCGGGCGGCAGAACCATATAGCTGATGCGCAGACCTGGGAAAAGGGATTTTGAAAAGGTCCCCATGTAGATGACATTTTGAAACCGGTCAAGGCTTTGAAGCGCCGGTATCGTATCGGCGTCATATTTAAATTCACTGTCATAATCATCTTCAATGATGAAGCGGCCGTTCTGTTCGGCGGCCCAGTTTAAAAGCTGAATCCGCCGGGAAGCGGGCATGATCACGCCTGAGGGGAATTGATGGGAAGGCGTGGTGATCAATACAGAGGGCCGGCGTTTTTCGATTTCGTTCATGGACATGCCTTTTTCATCAAGGCTGATCGTCGCAACCTTTTTCCCGAGGTTTTGCAGCAGCCGGTACATCCTCATATATCCCGGGTTCTCCATGGCGTAGAGCGCGTCTTTTGGCAGCAGTTCCGTCAGCAGCTGCATCAGCATTTGTGTGCCCGCTCCGAGCACGATTTGTTCCGGGCGGCATGTAACGCCCCTTGTCAGGGAAATAAGCCGCGAAATTGTTTCACGGACTTCATATAAACCTTGAGGATGGACGAGTTCTCCGAGTGTATGAAATGAACGGGCGGCTGCTTTCTGCTCACAGCGGAACCAGCTTTTCAGGGGGAAATGCGCCGTATCCACGCTCATATGTGAAAATGAAATCCAGCCGCTTTTATCCGTCTCCCGCTCTTTTAAATCTTCAGGCAATGAGAGCGAAGGCGTTTCTTCATGATCAAACGTTTCAATTTCCTCCACGAAAAAGCCTTTTCTTTCAACCGCATATAAATAACCTTCCGAAAGCAGCTGCTGATAAGCTGAATTCACTGAATTTACGCTGACCTTCAGCGTCTCGGCAAGCTCCCGTTTAGACGGCACCTTTGTATGAGGCATCAGGCTGCGCTTTAAAACGGCCGCTTTTATGTGCTGATAGATCTGCTGATAGATATAATCCGCCGTTTCCGAATGATCAATGGAAATCGTCAGCATCCAGACCATGCCCCTTTCTGATACCATGGATAAATTGATTTTGGTACTTTTCATCATACCAAAAAGAAGTCAGAATGATAAGAAAACAATGCAGGGGGATGGAATCTATGAGTCGAACAGCATCATCGGAAGTGACAATTGCCCAGTGGCAGCAAAAACGGGACCAATTCGTTTCCAAGGGGGTCGGCAACGGAAACCGCAGCATGGCGGTAAAAGGGGAAGGGGCGCTTTTGTACGATTTGGACGGCAGTCGATTCATTGATTTTGCCGGAGCGATCGGAACGCTGAATGTCGGCCATTCCCATCCGAAAGTGGTGGAGGCCGTGAAGAAACAGGCGGAGGATCTGATTCACCCGGGATTTAACGTCATGATGTATCCGTCTTATATTGAGCTGGCTGAAAAACTTTGCGCCATTGCGCCGGGGGATCATGCGAAAAAAGCGATTTTTCTCAATTCGGGGGCGGAAGCGGTGGAAAACGCCGTGAAAATCGCCAGAAAATATACGAAGCGCCAGGCTGTTGTGTCATTTACAAGAGGGTTCCACGGCCGCACGAACATGACGATGAGCATGACGAGCAAGGTGAAGCCTTATAAATTCGGTTTCGGCCCGTTTGCCTCAGAGGTGTATCAGGCGCCGTTTCCTTACTATTATCAAAAGCCGGCCGGCATGAGCGACGAGCAGTATGACGACTTTATCATCAGCGCTTTTGAGGATTTCTTTATCGCCGCAGTTGCACCGGAAACCGTCGCCTGTGTCGTCATGGAGCCGGTTCAGGGAGAAGGAGGCTTCATCATTCCGTCAAAACGTTTCGTCCAGCACGTCGCCGCTTTTTGTCAAAAACACGGCATCGTTTTTGTAGCGGATGAGATTCAGACCGGTTTTGCCAGAACGGGAACGTATTTTGCGATTGAACATTTCGGGACCGTTCCTGATTTGATCACCGTTTCCAAATCACTTGCGGCCGGATTGCCGCTGAGCGGCGTCATCGGCCGGGCGGAAATGCTTGATGCCGCCGCGCCAGGGGAACTCGGGGGCACATATGCGGGAAGCCCGCTCGGCTGTGCGGCTGCGCTTGCGGTCTTGGATATTATTGAAGAAGAAGGGCTGAATCAGCGTTCCGAGGAGATCGGCCGGATCATCGAGCATCAAGCGCTCGAGTGGAAAAAAGAGCATGCCTGCATCGGAGAAGTGCGCAGACTCGGCGCGATGGCGGCCATCGAAATTGTCAAAGATCCGGACACGCGGGAACCGGATAAAGCAAAAGCCGCGGCGATCGCTAAAACGGCGAACGAGAACGGACTGCTGCTGCTGACGGCCGGCATTAACGGCAACATTATCAGATTCCTGACGCCGCTTGTCGTGACGGATGATCAGCTCAAAGAAGGCCTTTCCATTATCGAAGCAGCTCTGTGAGTTCAATTATTGGAATGCCGGCGGATGTGTCTGCTATCATGAAAGTGTGAGATACATCAACTAGCATTCAATGGCTTTACTATAGCAGAGAAAGGAATGTTCAATATGCCAGAACAATTAACAGTGTACAACCCGGCAACGGGAGAGGCGATCGAAAGCATCCCCCAGCAGACGGCCGAAGATGTTGAAAAAGCGATTGAACGTTCACATCAAGCGTTTCAATCATGGTCCAAAACATCAGCGGGAGAACGTGCCTCACTTTTGAGAAAATGGTATGAGCTGATTGTTGAAAATAAAGAAGAACTTGCGGAATTAATTACGAAAGAAAACGGCAAACCGTACGAAGAAGCGGTCGGAGAAGTTTTATACGGCGCCGGTTATATTGAATGGTTCGCCGAAGAAGCAAAACGGATTTACGGCAGAACAGTACCTGCGCCGACAACGGGCAAACGGATTGTCGTCACCCGTCAGGCGGTCGGCCCGGTAGCCGCGATCACGCCGTGGAATTTCCCGAATGCGATGATTACAAGAAAAGCCGCGCCCGCTTTGGCGGCAGGCTGTACGTTCATCATCAAACCGGCGGAGGATACGCCGCTTTCCGCTTACGCCCTTGCGCGTCTCGCATATGAAGCGGGAATTCCGAAGGACGTGCTGCAAGTGGTGATCGGTGACGGAGCCGAAATCGGAAACGTCTTCACCAGCAGCCCGAAAATCCGCAAAATTACCTTTACCGGCTCAACGCCTGTCGGCAAAATCCTGATGAAAAACAGCGCCGACACCGTAAAACATATGTCAATGGAGCTTGGCGGACATGCGCCGCTGATCGTGGATGAAGACGCTGATCTTGATCTGGCGGTAGCCCAAACAATGGCCTCTAAATTCAGAAATGCCGGCCAAACCTGCGTCTGTGCGAACCGGCTGATCGTACACGAATCCGTAAAAGACGAGTTTGCGAAAAAACTGAGTGAAGAAGCTGCGAAACTCAAAGTCGGAAACGGTCTTGAAAAAGGCGTAAACGTCGGCCCTGTCATCAACAAAAAAGGCTTCGATAAAATCGTCGGCCAAATTAATGACGCCGTGGAAAAAGGCGCAAAAGTGCTGACGGGCGGAACGTATGACCAAAACGATGAAAAAGGATGCTATTTCGTGACACCGACCGTGCTGTCAAATGTAGATACATCCATGAACATCATGCATGAAGAAACATTCGGCCCGGTTGCGCCGATCGTTACGTTCTCAGATATTGATGAAGCGATCAAGCTTGCGAACGATACGCCGTTCGGGCTTGCGGCTTATTTCTTCACAGAAAACTACCGCCGCGGCATCTATATTTCTGAACAGCTTGAATACGGCATCATCGGCTGGAATGACGGCGGTCCGTCCGCGGTTCAAGCGCCGTTCGGAGGAATGAAAGAAAGCGGCATCGGCCGTGAAGGCGGTACGGAAGGCATTGAGCCGTACCTGGAAACCAAATACATGTCTATCGGACTTTAATGAGCCGAAAAGAAAGCCCCGCTTCTAAGCGGGGCTGTTTTTATTGAGCAGTCTGCCGGTGAATATCGCCGGCAGGCTTTTTTGATCTTGCGGGAATAATCGGTTCGATTCCAGACAAAATAACAGCAAATACGATTGAAAGAAGGTCGCCATCATGGATATATTATTGGCTCTTCTCCCGGCTTTATTTTGGGGGAGCATCGTGTTATTTAACGTCAAATTAGGCGGCGGGCCTTACAGCCAGACGCTGGGAACGACAATCGGGGCGCTCATCGTTTCGTTTGTGCTGTATCTGTTTGTCCACCCGGTGCTGTCCGGGCGCATTTTTATTGTCGGCATCATCTCGGGGCTGTTTTGGTCGCTCGGCCAAAGCAATCAGCTTAAAAGCATACAGCTGATGGGCGTTTCAAAAACGATGCCGATATCAACGGGAATGCAGCTCGTCTCGACTTCTTTGTTCGGTGTGATCGTATTCAAAGAATGGTCAACCCCGATCGCGATTACGCTGGGTATTCTCGCCCTTATTTTTATCATCATCGGGATTGTGCTCACATCTTTAGAAGATAAAAAGGGGCGGGCGGACGGAGAACCGGGAAACTTAAAAAAAGGCATTGTCATCCTGCTGATCTCCACGCTCGGTTATTTGGTCTATGTCGTTGTGGCCCGGCTGTTCGGCGTATCCGGATGGTCAGCGCTCCTGCCGCAGGCGATCGGGATGGTCATCGGCGGACTGCTCCTGACGTACAAGCATAAACCGTTTAATAAGTACGCCCTCAAGAACATTCTGCCGGGAATCATCTGGGCGCTCGGGAATATGTTTCTGTTCATCTCACAGCCGCGCGTCGGAGTTGCGACAAGTTTTTCCCTCTCTCAAATGGGGATTGTCATCAGCACGCTCGGCGGAATCTTCATTCTCCGTGAGAGCAAAACGAAACGTCAGCTGGTCGCCATTGCTATCGGGATTATCCTGATCATTGTGGCCGCGGTATTCTTAGGCGTTGCGAAATCAAATTCATAACAAATGCAGGAGGTTTGAACATGTACACGGATTTAAAAGGAAAAGTCGTTGCCATTACGGGAGCTTCATCAGGATTAGGAAAAGCGATGGCGATCCGCTTCGGACAGGAGCAGGCGAAAGTCGTGGTTAACTACTATAGTAATGAAAAAGACGCCCAAACCGTTAAAGAAGAGATTCAAAAAGCGGGAGGCGAAGCGGTCATCATTCAAGGCGACGTCACAAAAGAAGAAGATGTCAAAAACATCGTGCAGACCGCGGTGAAGGAATTCGGCACATTGGATGTCATGATCAATAACGCCGGTATGGAAAATCCGGTTCAGTCGCATGAAATGCCGCTCAAAGACTGGAACAAAGTCATCAATACCAATCTGACCGGCGCTTTCTTAGGAAGCCGCGAAGCCATTAAATATTACGTAGAGAATGATATTCAAGGAAACGTCATTAACATGTCAAGCGTACATGAAATGATTCCATGGCCTCTGTTTGTTCACTACGCGGCGAGTAAAGGCGGCATCAAATTGATGACGGAAACGCTGGCGCTTGAGTACGCGCCGAAGCGCATCCGTGTCAACAACATCGGGCCGGGAGCCATCAATACGCCGATCAACGCGGAAAAATTTGCGGATCCCGTTCAGAAAAAAGATGTGGAAAGCATGATTCCGATGGGATATATCGGTGAGCCGGAAGAAATCGCGGCTGTCGCCGTCTGGCTTGCTTCAAAGGAATCAAGCTACGTAACCGGCATTACGCTGTTTGCTGACGGGGGAATGACCAAATATCCGTCATTCCAGGCAGGCCGCGGATAAGAAAAAAAGCGATCGCAGGCTCTTTAGAGCCGGATCGCTTTTTGCTTACGCGCGTTTTTTCTTTACAAGCGCCGCGATGGAAAGGATAATCGCCGCAGCTGACAGAACGATGGCTGCAATATCAAGCGCTGATACGCCGGATTTGCTTTCTTCGTTTGACTGTTCAGCTCCGTGCGCATCCGTCACGCTGGCCGATTTCGTGATTTTCGTAATCGAGTGAGGCGTGTCGGCTTTCTCATCACCCGTCCATTCTACAATGCTGCCGTCTTTGTAATATTGGTAAGCGTCCCAAGCGGCATCTCCGCTCTTTTCAGGATTTTTCGCAACGAACGTGAACTGCTGGAATTGGCCGGGCTGAATGCCGCCGTCTTTTGCTTCCCAAGTGACGGAGACCGCTTTGTCATCATGTTTGGATACGGATGTTTTCCAGCCCGGAATCGGCTGATACTGCTGAAATTCAACGCCGGCGGGCATTTTCAGCACGACTTTCGTTGTCGGCTCATTCTTTTCCACAGGCACTTTCATCGTGTACGTTTCCCAAGAACCGGCCGCGGATTCCGCCGGTTTGACTGAGACGTGGGCGCTTGCTGTCGCCGTAAAACCGACGAGTGACAGGGTCACGGCGGATATGAATAATAAAGCCTTTTTTTTCAACATGAGATACACTCCTTAGTTTGTCGTTGAGAATATTTGGTTGATTTCATTAAAATCGTTTGTCAGCCCGTGGACTTTGATCTTCCAGTTTCCCTTTTCGGTGATGGACAGGTTGGCGGCTTCGAATGTGCCTTCCTTCGTCTTCTTCAAATCAAAGGTGCTTTCATGCTGTTTGCCGCTGAAGCCCGTCTGGTAAACAGTGACCGTAAATTGCTGAATGTCTTTTACCAAGCTGCCGTTGTGATCGGTGACAATGACTTGAAATTCATTTTTACCCGGCTGGTTCGGCGTAATGTGCAAGGACAGGGTTTCCCCGTTTCCGATCGTTTCTGAGCCGTTAAAAGGCAATGGCGCAGGCGGCGGCGGGCTGGGCAGGCTTGTGAAGACGGCGGTTGTAAATAATACCGCGATGCCTAGTGCCCATTCGGCCTTTATCGTTGCGCTGATGCTCCTTTTTCTGCTGAACTTCGTCATCCATACGTGAACGGCGCCGAGCGCAAGCATGATAACAAACAGTCCGATTTTCAAAAGGAGCGTCTTACCGTAAGCGGTGTGAAAGAGTGAATCAAACGTGCGGATAATGAAAAATCCGTTCAGCACACCTGAAAATAACAGCACACCGACAGAGGCGAACGCCCAAGGAGAAAACCGTCTGACCGTTTCCCAAGCGATGGTTTTATCGGGTTTTCTCCACTCTGATGAAAGAAGCAGCACAAGCGCGGCGATACCGCCCATCCATACAGACGCGGCCGATAAATGGAGAAAGTCCATCGCGATGCCGACCGCTTTTTCGTCAATGACCGCCGCGTGCCCGGCGAATGCTTTTGCCAAAAGCGAAGCGAAGAAGAACAACAGCGGCGCCGTCCAGTACGCAAATGACCGGAATGCTTTCTTCTTCAACAGCGGGATCATGGACAGGGCGAGCAGGATAAATAAGCTGATCTGGATCATCCAGACGTACCCGCCTGCCGTTTTCAGAAGCGTTTCTTTTACATAGTCCGGCTGGAACGCGGCGCTCCAAGCGCCGCCCGCGTTTTCTTTCGTCTGGATCGGGAGCTGGCAGATAAGCGCGAGCCCCGTTACACATAAAGAAATCACGAGCAGCTTTACAGTTCGTTTTGCTTTTGATGAATCTTTATTATTTCTGTACCAAAACAGATGGAAAAAAGCCGTGCCGATAAACAGGGAGAGAGCGGTGTACAAAATACCGCGGTCGATGGCCGCTTCGGGATGAAGCGCCGCTTGCGATGATGTCTGCTCCTGAAGTTCTCCGCCGGCTTTTCCGATACTGAAAGGGATGACGCCGGATACCGGATGTCCGTCGGCCGATACCGCGTTCCATTCCGCTCTGTAAATATCATGCGGCAGATTTTTTTTCAATGCCGCGGTCATGATGCGGGCATCATTTTTTTGAATCACTGTTTTGCCCGCGTCGACCCGTTCGCCGGATGAATTATAGACCTTAATGGAGTGGAAGCCTTCTTCAATCTGTTCATTAAACTCAATTTCAATCTGCTTCGGCGCTTGTTTTAATTCACTGTTCTCACCCGGATTTAAGTTTGTGATGTAGGCGTGGGCGAAGCTTGTTTTCGGAATCAAAACAAGGAACAGCAAAAAGATGAGCCAGCGTTTGTTCTGTCTCATGGATGATGACACCGCCTTCCGGTTGGTTGTTGTTATGTCTTGCTGCAGGTGCATCCCTTCTGCCTGTCGTGTAAGATGATGTCCGCCGCCTCGTCAAAGGTGCAAATGATCCCGCCGAATCCTTTTTGAAACCGTTCTGCGTAATCAAGCGTTGAGAAGGGAATCGCCTGAGGCCGGCAGCAGTGAAGGTCAATATCGGCATGGACTAAAAAGTATGCGGAAGCGGCCGTCAGCGTCGTTTGGAGAAGAAAATCTTTACAAATGACGTGGGACACTTCTTCCTTTTTATCCTCATACCGCAAAATCGCGCAATGAATGCAGCACATCTGCTCAACGGCTTGTGAAACGGTAATAAGCTGAACAGAATACGAATGCTGAATCGGCCGCAGGCAATAGCCGCATTGATTGGCGCTTCGTTCTGAAACGGGAGGGAGCGTAATGCCGCCGGGTGTCCGGATAATCCGGTTTGCATCCGCCAGCTGATTGACGTCTCTGTACACGGTCATCTCGGAGACGCCGAATCTCTCGCTTATGTCAGAGATTTTCAGCGCGCCCTCTTCTTTCAGCCATTCAAGCAAGGTTTGCTGTCTGTGAATCGGAAGCAATTCTGCATCCTCCTTTTTATGATGTGAATGAGTGATGAACCTCCCTCTAAGAGTAGATGTTTTCACAAATGCACACAAGAGCCTGATGATAAAATATGTGAAAAAATGTTGAACAATCACAAATGTAAAAGACGTAGTCAGACTCTGTTATAATAGAAGAGTTGAATGGAGGAATAAACATGAAAGAAACGACCTGCCCGAACTGCGGCAAGCCGATTACAGGCGACATGGTCAGATCATCCATGATCCCGTGCCAGTTTCAGTGCGGGCATTGCCATGTGAAATTGCGTGAATATAAAGTATCAGCTCCGATTATGGCTGCGGCCATTGCGATCACGGTGCTTTTGATTTATCTTGTGCAGATGGCCAGAACCGCCGTCATGCCGATGTTTCCGGCAGCGCGGTATGTGCCGGCCGCCATTTTCGCGCTCGTATGTGCGTATCCGGTGTTTATTGTCAGTGAGCGGCTCATTGCCAAACTCGTCGTCACAAAAGGACACATTATATACAGAAAGCGGTAAGACACCTTTGATGAGGTGTCTTTTTTTTGTTAAGGAGTTGTCACAGTCTCTGTGCCAAACTCCTCTTTACTTTTCATTGAATGGGGATTGTAAGCGTTTTATGATGAAGACACAGGGGAGAGAGAAACCCCGTGTCTTATTTATTTTCATCTGAAGGCAAGCAAACAGGGAGGGAATGAACATGCAGCAAGAACAGCAAGCTGGCATGAAAGTGAAGATACAGCGGTTCGGCAGTTATTTAAGCGGTATGATCATGCCGAATATCGGCGCATTTATCGCATGGGGAATTATCACCGCGCTGTTTATTCCTGCGGGATGGTTTCCGAATCCGCAGCTGAATACATTGGTAAGCCCGATGATTACGTATCTACTGCCGCTTTTAATCGCATATACGGGCGGAAAAATGATTTACGATCACCGCGGGGGAGTCGTCGGAGCGACGGCCGCCATCGGAGTCATTGTCGGAGCGGACATTCCGATGTTCTTAGGGGCAATGATTATGGGGCCTTTGGGCGGTTATCTCATTAAACAATTAGACCGTGTGTTTAAAGATAAAGTCAGACAGGGTTTTGAAATGCTGATCAACAACTTCACGGCGGGAATTATCGGAGCTGTGCTGACGATTATCGCATTTTATGCGATCGGCCCGGTCGTCCTGTCTCTTAACAAATTGCTGGCGGCAGGTGTGGAAGTCATTGTCCACGCGAATTTGCTGCCGATTGCAAGCGTTTTCGTAGAACCGGCGAAAGTTCTGTTCCTGAATAACGCGATCAACCACGGCATTTTAAGTCCGATCGGAATCGAGCAGGCCGCCAAAGCGGGTAAATCCATTCTGTTCTTAGTGGAAGCGAACCCCGGGCCGGGACTCGGTATTTTACTGGCATATATGTTCTTTGGGAAAGGCTCTTCAAGATCGACGGCTCCGGGAGCGGCGATCATTCATTTCTTCGGGGGGATTCATGAAATCTATTTCCCTTACATTTTAATGAAACCGATGCTGATCCTCGCGGCGATCGCCGGGGGAGCGAGCGGACTGCTTACATTCTCGATCTTTAACGCGGGTCTTGTCGCCGCATCATCTCCGGGAAGCATCATCGCCATTTTGGCGCTGACGCCGAAAGGAAGCTATCTCGGCGTGCTGGCGGGCGTCATCGTTGCCGCGGCCGTATCGTTTATCGTCTCGGCGCTTATTCTGAAATCGTCTAAAGCGGGCGAAGAAGATTTGACAGCCGCGGCGGAAAAAATGCAGGAAATGAAAGGCAGGAAAAGCGAAGCTGCGGCCGCGTTGGCGGACAAAGAGGAAGAGCCGGAAAACAGCGTCGCTGATATTTCCGCCGACCAAGTCAGCCGCATTATCTTCGCGTGTGACGCGGGTATGGGATCGAGCGCAATGGGCGCCTCCATTTTAAGAAACAAAGTGAAAAAAGCAGACCTGGATATTGATGTGACAAATACGTCGATCAATAATCTTCCGAATGACGCGGATATCGTCATTACGCATAAGGACCTGACTGACCGCGCGAAAGCGAAGCTGCCGCAGGCGGTGCACATTTCGGTTGATAATTTCTTGAACAGCCCGAAATACGATGAACTGATTGAAAAGCTTAAAAACTAATCAACAGAAAGAGGGATCTTCATCATGGAAGTATTGGCTAAAGCGAACATCAAACTGAACCAGACGGTGAACTCAAAAGAGGATGCCATCCGCCTCGCGGGACAGACATTGATTGATAACGGCTACGTGAAGAACGGCTATGTGGAAAAAATGTTCGAACGTGAAGAAACATCATCCACGTTTATGGGGAATTTCATCGCGATCCCGCACGGCACGGAAGATGCGAAGGATGAGGTGCTTCATTCAGGCATTTCCGTCATCCAGATTCCGGACGGTGTGGAATACGGTGATGGCAATACGGCAAAGGTCGTTTTCGGTATCGCCGGAAAAAACAATGAACACTTAGACATCCTGTCAAACATCGCCATCATCTGCTCAGAGGAAGAAAACATCGAACGGCTGATCAGTGCAAAGACGGAAGAAGAACTGGCCGCTATTTTCAGCGAGGTGAACTGACATGATTGCCCTTCATTTCGGAGCGGGAAACATCGGGCGGGGCTTTATCGGCGCCCTGCTCCATCATTCCGGCTATGAGGTAGTTTTCGCTGATGTGAATGAAACGATGGTCAGCCTTCTCAATGAAAAGAAGGAATATACCGTGGAGCTTGCCGACGGCGGCCGGCAGACAGAAATCATCGGCCCCGTTTCAGCCATCAACAGCGCGGTGCAAGAACAAGAGCTGTACAGGCTGATCAATGAAGCGGCGATCATTACGACGGCGGTGGGCCCGAACGTTCTCAGACTCATCGCCCCGTCCATCGCGGAAGGGCTGAAGCGCAGAACGTCCTCTGAGCCTCTCAATATCATTGCCTGTGAAAATATGATCGGCGGCAGCAGTTTTCTGAAAAAAGCAGTTTTCGGACATTTGACGGAAGCGGAGCGGGAACTCGTGAACCGGACGGTCGGCTTCCCGGATTCTGCGGTGGATCGGATCGTGCCGATTCAGCACCATGAAGATCCGCTGAAAGTATCTGTAGAACCGTTTTTTGAATGGGTCATAGACAGAACCGGCTTTGCCGGCGGCCAGCCGGTACTGGAAGGCGCGTTGTTTACGGATGATCTTACACCTTTCATCGAGAGAAAGCTGTTTACCGTCAATACCGGTCATGCCGTTACGGCGTACGTCGGCTATCAGCGCGGATTAAAAACCGTCAAAGAGGCCATCGGCCATCCGGAAATCCGGCGTGTCGTGTACGATGCACTTTCAGAAACGGGCGAGTACTTAGTGAAAGCGTACGGCTTTAAGCAAGCCGAACACGAGCAGTACATGAAGAAAATCATCGGCCGCTTTGAAAATGAATACATCACGGATGATGTGACGAGGGTTGCCAGATCACCGCTCAGAAAACTCGGAGCGAATGACAGATTAGTAGGGCCGGCCAAAAAAATAAAAGAACCGAACGCGCTGGCAGAAGGCATCGCCGCCGCCCTGCGCTTTGACTATCAGGATGATCCGGAAGCGGTTGAGCTGCAAAAGCTTATCGCGGAAAAAGGCACGAGCGGCGTTCTTCAAGACATTTGCGGTATTCAGCCGCATGAACCGCTGCACGGCATCGTGCTCAAAAAGCTCAATCAATAAAAATGAACCCGCGTCGGGGGACGCGGGTTTTTTCTTGCGTTATAATGAGAGGGAAGGGAGGTTGCGTGATGAATCAGAAGCTATTGCCCCATCGTTTTCCGTTTCTTTTGATTGACGGCACGACGAACAGTGAAGCCGGAAAATGGGCGGCTGCTTACAAAAACATCAGTGAAAATGACTGGTTTATAACTGAATCCCAAAGAGAGATGCCATTTTCGCTCGTCGTTGAAGCAATGGCCCAAACGGCGGCTTGCGCGGGAATTACCGGCGGTGACGGCCTCGGTCTCTTATCCGCGGTGAAGAAAGCGGAAAGGTTAGGTGCCGCTTTGCCGGGAGACCGTCTGGATCTTTTTTTTGAGGTCACGAGAATCAGACGCGGTTTTGTGTTCGGCCGGGCGAAAGCGTCCGTTGCCGGGAAGCCTGTGGCGGAAGCTGAGCTCAGCATATTTATCCAGCCATCGTAAAAAAAGCCGCCTCCAGCGGCGGCTTTCGTACAAGTCTGTTATTTTGTATCATAATCTCTTTCACTTTGTGAATTGTCCCTTTGGTCATGTTTGTGTTTTTCGTCATTGGCGTTTTCCTTCAGCTCTTCCAGCGGAATCGGATCGGTTAAATCATGATGTTCAGGATTTTCATTCGGTTTGTTCTTTTGTTTTCTTTCTTTCATCCTCCATCACCTCAATATTTCTTTTCCTCAACGTTCTCCCCGCCAAACGCAGGAAGCGGTTTTTTGTTCCTGTGGGTCATATGTATTAAAATAGAGACGACTACATTATAAAAAGTGAGGTACATATATGCCGATACAAAGAGAAGACGCAGATATTAAACTGATCGCGATTGATATGGACGGAACCCTGCTCAATGACGAGCAGCTCATCCCGGAGGAAAACCGGCGGGCGATCAAGGAAGCGGAGGCGAAAGGAATTCACGTCGTCATCAGCACAGGACGCACGCTGATGACCTGCCGCGAACTGGCTGAGTCTCTCGAGCTGTCATCCTTTTTAATCACGGCAAACGGCAGCGAAATCTGGGATTCCGACTTTGAGCTGGTTGAGCGCAAGCTTCTTCATACCGATCATATTCAAAAATTATGGGATCTGAGGAATAAGCACAACACGAATTTCTGGGCCTCTACCGTCGATAGAGTGTGGAGAGGGGAATTCCCGGAAACGATTACGGATCATCAGTGGCTCAAGTTCGGATTCGAAATCGAGGATGACGAAGTGCGGAATGAGGTGCTGAAAGAGCTCAAGGAATACAAGGAGCTCGAGATCACAAACTCCAGTCCGATCAACATCGAAGTCAATGCCCTCGGTATCAACAAAGCGGCTGCGCTGGCGAAGGTATCGGAAAAACTCGGCTTCACGATGGAAAATGTGATGGCCATGGGTGACAGTCTGAATGACATTGCCATGATTGAAAAAGCGGGTGTCGGCGTCGCCATGGGGAATGCGCAGGACATTGTGAAAGAAACAGCTGACTGGGTGACTGATGTCAACACGGAAAACGGGGTCGCCAAAGCGATCCGCCACTGGGTGTTATAATAGAAAAAAGAGAGAGTCTCAGTATGAGGCTCTCTTTTTTTGTTTTGTCAGATTTGTGACTAGGTCCATGGTAGGTTTTCTGACAAAAGGATGTTCAAACCTGTCAGAAATAAATATAATGAAGAGAAATCCAACAATTCGGAATAGTCATTCCGAATAGCGGAATGATAATCATATAAAACGTTTACAATACAGGAGGGATCTTATGTTTCAGATTGACATCAATTGTGATTTAGGAGAGAGTTTCGGTGCTTATAAAATCGGGCTGGATGAAGAGATTTTGGATTATGTGACATCTGCAAACATCGCCTGCGGCTTTCATGCGGGTGATCCCAGCGTGATGCGCAAAACGGTTGCGCTTGCGGCGGAAAAAGGCGTGAAAATCGGCGCTCATCCCGGGCTGTTCGATCTGCAGGGATTCGGGCGGCGGCAGATCGCGATTACACCCGAGGAAGCGTATGATCTGACGCTGTACCAAATCGGCGCGCTGTCAGGGTTTTTAAAAGCAGAAGGTGTCGAGATGCAGCATGTGAAGCCGCACGGCGCTTTATATAATATGGCCGCCGTCAATCCCGGCCTGTCAGAAGCCATCGCTCAGGCGGTCTGTCATTTTGATCCCGGGCTTATTCTTTTCGGGCTTTCCGGAAGCGAGCTGATTAAAGCGGGAGATCGAATCGGACTGAGGACGGCAAGCGAAGTGTTTGCGGACCGCACCTATCAGGAAGACGGCACGCTGACGCCGCGTTCAGAGCCGGATGCGCTGATTCAGGATGACAAAAAAGCGGTCGGTCAAGTGATTCAAATGGTGAAAGACAGCACGGTGACATCACGTAAGGGACAAGCTGTAAGCCTGAAAGCGGACACGGTCTGCATTCACGGAGACGGAGCCCACGCCCTCACATTCGCAAAAACAATCAAAAAAGAATTAAAAGCGGCAGACATTCAAATCAGCGCACTTTCAAAAGACTGAGCAGCAGAGGGAGGAAGACAGCATGGAGCAAAAGAAAAAAACAGCCGGAAAGGCTTCCGGCAAATGGTCGCTTCTTTTAGGCGCGACATTTTTGATGGCGACATCATCAATCGGGCCCGGCTTTCTGACGCAAACGGCCACGTTTACCAATACATTGGCGGCAAGCTTCGGCTTTATCATTTTAATTTCTATTATTTTGGACATTTTCGCGCAAACCAATGTATGGCGGATTATCGCGGTTTCCGGAAAGCGCGGCCAAGAGATTGCCAATATGGTGCTTCCGGGCGCCGGTTATGCCATTGCTTTTCTGGTCGTGCTCGGCGGACTTGCGTTTAATATCGGAAACATCGGCGGCGCGGGTCTCGGTCTTCAAGTATTATTCGGGATCAAACCGGAGATCGGCGCTTTAATCAGCGCAGCGGTCGCGGTGCTGATTTTTGTCATAAAGGAAGCCGGAAAAGTCATGGACCGTTTTATGCAGATCGCCGGAATCGTCATGATCGTATTGACTGTGTATGTTGCCGTAACGACGGCTCCGCCGGTCGGACACGCCGTTGTGAAAACTTTTATGCCTGATCATATCAGTGTGCTGGCGATCGTGACGCTTGTCGGCGGCACGGTCGGCGGATACATTACATTTGCCGGCGGCCACCGTTTGCTTGATTCAGGCATCCAAGGGAAGGAAGTCCTCCCTCAGGTTACGAAAAGCTCCATCACAGGCGTTCTGATTACATCGATTATGCGGATTGCCCTGTTTCTCGCCGTGCTCGGCGTCGTCTCAAAGGGCCTGAGCATTGATCCTGATAATCCGGCGGCTTCTGTATTCCGGCTTGCGGCGGGAAATGTAGGCTATAAAATTTTCGGCGTCATCATGTGGTCTGCCGCTATCACGTCTGTCATCGGCGCCGCCTATACATCGGTATCATTTTTCAAATCATTTTCAACAAAAATCGAAAAGCACTCACATGGCGTCATTATCGGTTTTATCATCGTATCCACTCTTATTTTTGTTACGATCGGCCAGCCTGCCAAAATTCTGGTCGCGGTCGGTTCGCTTAACGGCTTAATTCTGCCGCTTGCATTAGCGATGATACTGTTGGGCGCTTATAAGAAAAAAATCGTCGGCGATTACAAGCATCCGATCTGGCTCACGATTGCAGGGGCGATCGTAGTGGTTGTCATGGCGGTTATGGGCATCTATACATTATTCACGCAGATGCCGCAGCTATGGAGCTGATGATATGAAAAACCATATGAGTGACATGAGTCCCGAAGAAGTCAGACAGCTGATCAGGAAGGGGCAGATGACCGGGCCGACGGCGGGGATGGCCGCTTCTTACGCACAAGCCAATCTCGTCGTTTTGCAAAAGGATCTTGCCTTTGATTTTCTCTTATTCTGCCAGCGCAATCAAAAGCCTTGTCCGGTGCTTGATGTGACGGATGCGGGTTCACCCGTTCCGGCAATAGCTGCGCCGGGAGCTGATATCCGGACGGACTTTCCGAAATACAGGATTTATCGGCATGGCGTGCTTACTGAAGAGGTAACGGATATTACGCCGTATTGGAAGGATGATTATGTCGGGTTTTTAATCGGCTGCAGTTTTTCATTCGAGCAGGCCCTTATTAATCAGCACATTCCAATCAGGCACATCGATGAGGGTGTGAATGTCCCCATGTATAAAACAGACATTGACTGTGTTCCCGCCGGCCCGTTTTCTGGAAAGATGGTCGTCAGCATGAGACCGATTCCGGAAAGGCTTGCAGTCCGCGCGGCGCAGGTCACGTCACGTTTTCCCGCCGTGCACGGTGCCCCCGTCCGCATCGGAAATCCGCAAAGCATCGGTATCAGCGATTTGCATCAGCCGGATTTCGGAGATGCCGTAACGGTGCGGGAAGGCGAAGTTCCCGTATTCTGGGCTTGCGGCGTTACGCCCCAGGCGGTGATCATGGAAGCAAAGCCTGACATCGTAATAACACATTCACCGGGGCACATGCTGATCACCGATATACGAAATGAATCGCTTGCTGTCCTGTAAGTGAGAAAGAATACAACGAGGTGATGACAATGATGCAGTATAGCGGAAATACAGCGCTTGATATACAGCCGTACGGTGATTCCGCCGTTATCATCCGCTTTGGCGGGCACATCAGCGAAGAGGTCAACAGCCGGGTGCATGCGGCGGCAGCCTGTATGGAAGAACGGCCGTTTCCGGGCTTCGTGGAATGTATTCCGGCATTCACAAGCTTAACGATCTTTTATGATATGTATGCCGTCTCAAACATAAAAAAAGGCGTCTCTCCTTTTGCCCTGGTCAAGAAAGAAGTGACAGAACGTCTCAGCCATATAATGACCGGCCGCAAAGAAGAGCGCCGGGTGATGGAAATCCCCGTTTGCTACGGCGGTGATTTCGGTCCCGATTTAGAAGAGGTCGCTGAGATGAACGATCTGACCCCGGAAGACGTCATCCGCATTCATACTGAAGGCGAATATCTCGTTTATATGCTCGGATTTGCGCCGGGATTTCCGTTTTTAGGAGGAATGTCTGAGCGGATCAGAGCGCCGAGAAAGGCGTCGCCAAGGCCGTCCATCCCGGCCGGTTCAGTAGGAATCGCGGGAATGCAGACCGGTGTGTATCCGATATCCACTCCCGGCGGCTGGCAGCTGATCGGCAGCACCCCGCTCCGTCTTTTCAGGCCGGAAGAACATCCGCCGAGTCTTTTGAGAGCGGGCGATACGGTGAAATTCGTCCGGATCACGGCAGAGGAGTACAGCCGCATCAAGGAGGGAGCCGAATGAGTATGAAAGTGGTAAAGCCCGGTCTCTTGACGACGGTTCAGGACACGGGGCGGACGGGATATCAGAAATACGGTGTGCTGGGAAGCGGCGCAATGGATACGATCTCACTGCGCATCGCCAATCTTCTTGCCGGAAATCAAGAAAAAGAGGCGGGACTGGAAATTACGCTCATGGGGCCCGGGCCTTCCTTTGAATTTTCAGAACCTGCGGTTATTGCTGTCACGGGAGCTGATTTCGCCCTTCATATTAATGGGGAGCCCGCCCCTCTGTGGAAACCAGTTTTGATAAAGGAAAACAGCGTCGTCTCATTCGGGCCGTGCAAGATGGGGAGCCGCGCTTATCTCGCCGTCGCGGGGGGATTTGACGTGCCCGCCGTCATGGAAAGCAAAAGCACGTATGTCAGAGCGGGGATCGGCGGTTTTTGCGGAAGAGCGCTGCAAAAAGATGATGAGCTGCCGCTCGGCCGTATGACGCCATGTTCGGAATCAATCGCGTACCGTCTGAGCGATTCTTTCGGACAGCATGGTTTCTCAGCGCCTGATTGGTCTGTCAGCAGCAGAGGATTTCTGCCGCTGAAAAAAAATCCGGTCATACGAGTGCTTGAAGGCGCTCAATTTCATGCTTTTACAAAAGAAGCAAAATTGCGTTTTTATCAAGAGTCATATACGGTCACGCCTCAATCCGACCGAATGGGCTACCGGCTGAAGGGCGCTCCGCTTGAATTGAGGGAGCCGCTGGAAATGGTATCTGAGGCCGTGACGTTCGGAACGGTGCAGGTGCCGCCGGACGGCAATCCGATTATTCTGCTGGCTGACAGACAGACGACGGGGGGCTATCCGCGGATGGCGCATATCATATCCGCCGATCTTCCTCTCGTCGCCCAAACGATGCCGGGGGAACATATCACGTTCCGGGCCGTTTCTCTGGAGGAAGCGGAAATGCTGCTTTTGGAGAAGGAACAGCAGCTGAAGGAGCTGAAAGCAAGGCTCAAAATGGAATGGCTGATCTGACAAAGGGGCTAAAGACCATGGAAAACAAAAACAAAACCGTCATCAAATCAATGGAACTGCTTCATTTGTTTCTGACTGAACCGAGCCTGAGCTTAAATGAGCTGGTTTCTCTATCGGAAATGCCGAAGACCTCGGTTCACCGGATGGCAAGCTCGCTGGAGGAAACGGGATTTCTCACCCGGGCAGCGGACGGCCGTTATCAGCTTGGTCTGATCTTTTTACAATTCGGCCAGCTCGTCTCTGAACGTCTGGACATCAGGAAAATAGCCAAACCGATTATGGAAGAGCTGTGCGGCGAAGTGGATGAGGCCGTTCAGCTGATCATGAGGGACGGAGATGAAGCCATTTACGTCGAAAAAATTGAAGGCACTCAAACCGTCCGCCTGTATACGGCAATCGGCCGCCGGTCGCCGCTGTACGCGGGAGCGTGCGCCAGAAGCATTCTATCGTTTCTGCCAAAAGAGGAGATTGACACATACATTCAGAAGACAAAGCTTGCCGCAATCGCCTCAGGCACGATGACGGATCGGGCTGAACTGCTTCAATCCATTGAAAGGTCCTTACAATCAGGTTATACGATCAGCTATTCGGAATTAGAAGATTACACGGCGGCGATCGGGGCGCCGATTTTCAATCACGAAGGTAAGGTGGCTGCCGGAATCAGCATCGCCGGCTTCGAAGCCCGGTTTTCAGAGGACAGGCTGCCGTATTTAACCGAAAAGGTCAAAACCGCCGCACAGCATATTTCTGAGAAATTGGGTTATTGACCGAGCCAATTTTTCTTCACTCGCGTACATTACAATATCGATAGTAACGAGTGGAGGAAAGTAAATGGGACTTGTTTATACGGCGCTGGGGGATTCTTTGACGACGGGGAGGGGATCCGGGCCGTTTTCCGCCGGTTTTGTCCAGCGGTTCGGGCGTATGATGGCAGAAGATTTACAGACAAGAACTGACGTATCCATCTTTGCCAAATCAGGCCTTGAGACGGGAGAAATTCTCGGGCTTATGTCCTTGCCGTACATTCAGAGGCGGATTCAGGCTGCTGATATGATTACGATTACAGGCTGCGGCAACGATTTGATCGATTCGGTTCAGGCATATCAGCAAACATCGGACGCTTCGGTGTTCACCAGCGTGTCCAGTCACTGCCATGAGAACTTTGAAAAGATGATTGCCAAGATCGCTGCCTTAAAAGGGCCGCACCCGTCTCCTTATGAGATCCGCGTCTTCAATTTATACAATCCTTTCCCGGGCATCTCCATTGCAGAAAAATGGATATCCTCTTATAATGCGCACCTCAGCACACTCGCATCGGCGCCGCACGTCAAAATTGCGGACGTCCACAGCGCTTTCAAAGGAAAAATGAATGAATATCTCTCTCATGACCGCGTACACCCCAACAGCAAGGGGTATGAAGTCATGGCATGCGTCCTGCGGGGGCTCGGATACGGAACCCTCGCCCGCTCATAACCGCGCGCTCCTTTTTATCGGGAGCGCGCTTTTCGTGCTCCTTAAAACAAACTTAAAATTGTCCGACTTTCGTTCTATCCGCGCAAAAAATACGCTAGAATAATGGGGGATAAAGACAGAAATAGAATTGTGTTCAAAAAATGATAACAGAAAGGATGGATTGCTTTGCTGCGCGCCTTAAAACTGTCACTCGCGATGCTGATTATTATACTTGCGGCCGCCGCATTTACGTATGCGGAACATACCTCTGTCATACAGCCGGTTATGCTCGTGTTTCTCGGTGCGGTCATGTTCATTCAGGGGCTGGAGGAAAAACGGAAAGAAAACGACGGCTCCGGGAAATTCAATATCTATACCGCCGTTTTTGTATGGTCGATCTCCTTAATCGGTTTTACGCTTCACGCGATCTGAGGCTGATAGATCCTGAAAATGCTCCACAACGGGAAATGGTGAATAAAAACGGTGCAGTAAGGCTTTCCATTCCTGATATTCCGGCGATCCGCGAAAGCCTTTTGTATGATCTTCCAATGTCTCCCATTCCACAAGCAGCAAATATTTATGCGTCTTTTCCATACATTTGGACAAGGAATGGGACAGATAACCTTTCATGCCCGCGATAATCGGCTCCGCCCGGCGGAATGCCTCTTCGAATTCCCCCTCAAGACCTTCTTTTACATACAGCATGGCTGCTTCTCTGATCATCTGAAATTCCCCCTTTTTTTAATAGATACATTGTATAAGAATATGGCCCGTGACGGCAGGAAAAACAAAAAAATTTTAAACAATATGAGAAAAAAATCCTTGCCAGCCTGATTTGGTTTAGGAGAAAATAACAGTTGGAAGGCAGGGGAATAGACAGTGAAAAAAGGGTTATACCTATTACTTTTACTCGCAGGAATCATAGGTTTGATCGGCTGCTCGAAAACGGAATCGGCCGAAGACAGAATGAAAGATTTCGTAAAAGACTGGAACGGCGGTCATTACGATAAGATGTACCAAAGCCTCACCCAGGATGAAAAGAAAAAACGATCCAAAAAGGATTTTGTAAAGCGATATGAAACCGTTTATGAACAAGCAGGGGTCAAAAATCTGAAAGTCACTGCCGAAAAACAGGACGAAGACGACAAGAAAAAAGATGACCTCCAGCACATCGATTATAAAGTCAGCATGGATACAAAAGCAGGGAAGGTCGCTTTTGAAAACACGGCCGTCCTGAAAAAAGAAAAAACAGACGATGGAGAATCATGGAACATCGACTGGAATCCTTCTTTTATTTTCAAACAGCTTTCCGATGACAAAACCGTGCAGATCGCAAATGAAGAACCGAAGCGCGGACAAATTTACGACAAAGACGGAAAAGGTCTCGCCGTGAATACCGAGGTGCCGGAAATCGGCATTATCCCTGGAAAACTCGGCAAGGATAAAGACAGCGTGATCAAAAAACTGTCTGAAAAACTGGACCTTTCTGAAGACGATATCAAAAGCAAACTGAACCAGGGCTGGGTAAAAGACGACTCCTATGTCCCGCTTCAAAAAATCAGACCGGATGATGAAAGCAAGGTCAAAAGCCTGCTCGCATTAGACGGCGTGACGAAAACGAAAGTCAGCTCCCGCTACTATCCGTACGGCGAAAAAGCGGCCCATCTGACCGGTTATATTAAAACCATCACAGCGGAGCAGCTGAAAAAAGCGAAAGACGGCCAATACAGCGATACTTCCAAAATCGGCATCGCCGGCCTTGAGAATGTATATGAAGACAAGCTGCGCGGCACGACCGGCTGGAAAATTTACGTCCCGCAAACAGGTGAGGTCATTGCTGAAAAGAAAGCCGAAAGCGGGCAGGATATTCATGTAACGATTGACATGAAAACGCAGACGAAGCTGTATGATTCTATGAAAGATGACAGCGGAGCGGCAGTCGCCCTCGAACCGCAAACGGGAGAGACACTCGCGCTCGTCAGCGCACCGTCTTATGACCCGAATGGCTTTCTTTTCGGCTGGAGCGGAAAAGAGTGGAAAAAGCTGAATGAAGATAAAAACAATCCGTTTTCAGCGAAATTCAACAAACTTTATGCGCCGGGATCAACGATTAAACCGATTGCCGCGGCAGTCGGCCTGACAAACGGCACATTGAAAGCGTCAGAAAAGAAAAAAATCACCGGAAAAGAGTGGCAGAAAGATTCGAGCTGGGGCGGTTACCATGTCACACGCGTATCAGAGCGCCTGAATGAAGTGGATCTCGAAAACGCGCTGATCACATCGGACAACATCTACTTTGCGCAAAATGCCATAGATGCCGGAGCGGACGCGTTTACAAAAGGATTAAAAACATTTGGGTTTGATGAAGAGATTCCGTACCAATTTCCGATTGAAAAGTCTTCAATCGCTAACGGCAAGCTTGATTCCGAGATCCTTCTCGGAGATACGGGCTACGGCCAGGGGCAGATGCTGATGTCTCCGCTGCACTTAGCGGCTGACTATACCGCATTTGTAACAGACGGAAATCTCGTCAAACCGACATTGATCAAAGACGGAGAAAAAACACCGCAAATCTGGCATAAGCAAGTGGTGTCGAAAGCCAATGCCGAAGAAATCACAAAAGGGCTGAGAGGCGTCGTTGAAGATCCGCGCGGCTCTGCATATCAGCCGGCCGTAAGCGGCATTACCGTAGCCGGAAAAACCGGTACAGCCGAGCTGAAAACGTCTAAAGAAGATAAAGACGGCAAAGAAAACGGCTGGTTTGTCGGTTACGATTATAAAAAGAAAGACCTCTTGATCGCGATGATGATTCAAGACGTCAAAAAACGCGGCGGAAGCCATTACGTCGTTGAAAAAGCGAAAAAGCAGTTTCAGAATCATTAAATGACGATTTTTGCGGGCTGAAAGGAAAATCGGCCGCCGAAGCAGAATGAAACAGCATGGGCAATTCCTGAAAACAGAGATACAAGAGGCTCTAAGAAAAAGGGGGATCTCACATGCAGCGCATTCAATTGGCTGAAGACCTGGAATTTTCAAGAGTGATACACGGGCTTTGGCGTCTGAACGAATGGAATGTTTCAGACGGAGAGCTGCTGAATTTGATTGAATGGTGTATCAGCCAAGGCATCACCACCTTCGACCATGCCGATATATACGGCGGTTATACGTGTGAAAAGCTGTTCGGCGGCGCTTTGTCCCTTTCGCCTTCAATAAGGGAGCGAATCGAAATCGTCACAAAATGCGGGATTGTCATTGAATCACCGGAACGGCCCGGAAACAAGTCGCATCATTATAATACGTCGAAGTCTCACATTTTAGCGTCGGCGGAGCAGTCGCTCTTGAATCTGAATACGGATTATCTGGATGTGCTGCTCATTCACAGACCGGACCCGCTTATGGAACCGGAGGCGGTGGCTGAAGCGTTTCATGCGCTGAAAAGCTCGGGAAAGGTCAGATATTTCGGAGTATCGAACTTTAAAGCGCACCAGTACAGAATGCTCGAATCCTATTTGGATGATCCGCTCATCACAAACCAAATTGAAATCTCGGCGTACGAGCTGGAAAATATTCATGACGGCACGCTGGATTTCTGTCAGGAAAAACGCATTCCGCCGATGGCGTGGTCACCGCTTGCGGGCGGGAGCGTCTTTACCGGACAATCAGATAAGGACGTCCGTATCCGTGCCGCGCTTCGTTCCGTACAGGAAGAAATCGGTGCCGCTTCCATTGACGAAGTCATGTACGCATGGCTGTTCACCCACCCGGCAGACATCATGCCGATTGTCGGCAGCGGAAAAGAGAACCGCATTTCCGCCGCGGTGCGTGCATCCGCGTACAAACTCAGCCATGATCAGTGGTTCCGGATTTATACCGGTGTCCAAGGCTGCGATATTCCATAAACAGAACAAACGCCCGGAAGCTATCTTCCGGGCGTTTGTTTATGTGGTGTGCAATGTCTAAAAACAAGTAAGGTCACTTTGAAGTATAGCCGTGCGGATCAAGAGTAACAAGCGTCATGGCATATTATCTGACACATTTTTCTTTTTCAATACTGTCACACGGCCCAGTGCCAAATTGCCATTTGAAAATGGTTGAATAATTATTGAAAGCGTTTTATATTATAACTTACACCACTTTCCCCGGCAGCACTCCCCATATGCCATACTTCTCACAACTAGAAAATCTGGAGGCGCGTTTCATGTATATGACAGCGAGAGAACAAAAATTAATGAAACATCTATTACTGCAGAACCGGTACGAGACAGTGCATGAACTGGCGGAAGCTTTACAAGTCAGCACAAGAACCGTTCACCGCGAGTTGAAAACAATCAAACCGATGATGGAATCATTCGGTCTGGCACTTGATAAACAGCCCGGCAAAGGACTGAAAGCGGTAGGAAACCCGGAGGACAAACAAAAACTCCTGTCAGACCTGTCCTATGAACAGCATGAATACAGCGCTGAGGAGCGGAAACTTTTAATTCTATGTTCACTATTAGAGTCTCAAGAGCCGATCAAGCTCTACAGTCTGGCGAACGAACTGCAAGTGACAAACGCGACGATCAGCTATGACCTGGATGAGCTGGAGACTTGGATTGCGCCCTTCGGCTTGACGCTGATCCGAAAAAGGGGCTTCGGCATTCAGCTGACGGGGCCGGAAAATGCGAAACGGAAAATCGTCGGCAATCTCATCGTCAACCGCCTTGATATTCAAAGCTTTTTGGAAGCGGTTGAATTGAATATTAAAGGAAAACCGGACGATGCTGAAAAAATGTTCGGCGTCGTAAATAAAGCGGAACTTTTGAAAATGGACCGGCTCTTAATTCAGCTCAAGGAAAAAATCGCGATCGCCTTATCTGACAGCTCATACATGGCGCTTGCGGTTCATTTAACCTTTGCGATGGACCGGATCAGGCTCGGAGAAACCATCACGATGGAGGCTTCGGAACTAAAAGCGCTGCAGCAGACGAAGGAGTACGGCTCTGCGCTGGAAATGGCAAAAGAGCTTGAAAAAGCGTTCGGCGTTTCAATTCCGGAAGCTGAGATCGGATATATCACCATTCATTTGCGGAGCGCCAACCGCAAATACAAAACGGAATTCAAACCGGAAGACATAGAGGTTGAAACGGCCTTGCAAACGAAGCAGCTGATCGGCTTCATTTCTGAAAAAATTAAAATTGATCTGACGGAAAACGGCTCTTTATACGACGGTTTAATCGCCCATCTGGAGCCTGCGATCAACCGGGTAAAAGAAAATATCGACATGTACAACCCGATGACCGAGCAAATTAAACGCGACTACTTCCTGCTGTACATGGCCGTAGAAGAAGGAATGGAAAAATTCTTTCCGGGGCTTCTTTTCTCTGATAATGAGATCGCTTTCATCGTTCTTCACTTCGGCTCCGCTTTGGAAATCAAACGGGAAGAAGCGAAGATCAAAGCGCTGATCGTCTGTTCAAGCGGCATCGGGTCGTCCAAAATGCTCGCATCCAGGCTGAAAAAAGAGCTTTCGGAAATCCGTTCCTTTGATATGTCTTCCCTCATCGAACTGAAGGATCGAGACATCACCGCGTATGACATGATCGTATCCACCGTTCCGATCCCGTATGAAAACATTGATTACGTCATGGTCAGTCCGCTTTTAAACGAAGAAGACGCTGATCAGGTCAAGCAGTACATCAAAAGAAAAATTCCGCTGATTCTTGACAAAAAAAGAAACGGTAAAAGAGAAGAGAAGCAGCCGGAGACGCCTGATATGCTGGAAGCGGCCGGCCGTATGGCGCATTACGCGGCGGTTATCCAAAGCGTGCTGCGGAACTTTTCGGTCAAATCCATTGATTCAAACACGGCGTATGAACTGTTTTTGAACCGTATGTTTGACATGCTGGAGCAAGAAGGATTGGTTCATAATGCCAAAAAAACCGCACAGCGCCTTGCTGAGCGTGAACGACAGGGCGGACTCGGCATTCCGGGAACGGCGTTGGCCCTGTACCATCTCAAAAATGAAGAAATTGTCACGCCTTTTTTCAAAATTTATGATTTGACGGCTCCATGCAGTGTCAAAGGCATGGACGGAAATTCCCTGACCGTCGACCGCGCTTTGGTGATGATGGCGCCGGCTGATATGCCCGCTGAAGGGTCGGAAATACTAAGTGCGGTCAGCTCGGCCATCATCGAGTCCGAAGACAGTATAAAAGCCTTCCAGACTGAGGATGAGGCCGATTTATACAAACGTTTAAACAAGCTGTTTTATCATTTCATTCAGGAGAAAGGACAGCGGTAAACAGGAAGCGCACACCTCATGTGGGGTGTGTTTTTTTGTGCATGTATGAGGGTAAGGGGAAGGGAAGAAACTAAAAACACGGGACTATTGTATCATTCACTGATGGAATAGTTCTAAAACAAAATAGTTTTACAAGTTATATTTTTTGGTTTAAAATGGGTTGCGTGAGAAAGAAAATCTGACAGAGTTTTTTTGTGATTTATCATTATGGGAGATGAAAATATGGAGACATTACAGCATCTGATTCTGCATGACATTTCAAATAGCGAAGAGATCGAAGCTGTAAAAAGCGGTGCGTATACCCTGACCTACGCGGAATATCGAAAACGAATCAACCAGCTTGCACAAGCGCTTCTTGATAAAGGAATAAAAAAAGGCGACAGAGTGGCGATGCTTTGCAAAAACGGCCACGCGGCATCCATTGTCATGTTTGCGGCACTCGAAATCGGCGCGGTGGTTGTGCCGGTCAGCTGGCAATTAACACCTTACGAAATGAAAGGCATTTTAGCAGCCTGTGAACCGAAAGCTGTTTTTTACGGCACTGAATTTAAAGAGATCATGGAAGAAGTGCTCCCTGCGCTGGTATCTTCTCTTAAACTGAAGGTCGAGACCGGAACAGCTGCGGAGACAACGCCTCAGTTTGACGCTTTATTGACAGGCTCCGGTGATACACCGGATGTCGAAACGGTGTCTGAAAACGATACGGCATTGCTGATGTTTACCTCAGGTACAACCGGCAATCCGAAACGCTGCATGATCACTCACGGCGGTATATACAACTACGTAAACGCGACATTGGCATACACGGGGAGAATGCAGCATGTCCGCTTCTTAGCATGCCATCCGAATTACCATACGAGCGCGATTATCTGCCAGATGGTCGGCACGATGAGCGGAACGACATTCATTATGACAGACAATCAGGACCCTGTGGAAAACCTGAAGCTCATCGAAAAAGAAAAAATTCAAACCATCATGGCGCTGCCAGTCTATTTCACATACCTGCTGAAAGCATGGGAAACGCACCAGACTGACATGTCTTCTATCGTTTATATGATGACGGGAGGCACAAAGGTGCCAAGCAGCCTGATCCAGCAGTATCTCGACATCGGCATTCCGCTCATGCACGGATACGGAAGCACGGAAGCGTGGGGCATCAGCTCTTGGAATCCGCAAATGGGAATGGATAAAGCCGCTTCCGCGGGTAAACCGATGGAAGAAGTGGATGTCCGCGTTGTAGATCCGGAAACAGGTGAAGTCCTTCCGCAAGGCTCAATCGGAGAAGTCGTTGTGACAAGTCCGTTTTTATTCAAAGGCTACGAAGGTAACGAAGAAGCGACACGAAAAGTGCTGAAAGACGGCTGGTTCCATACCGGCGATTCCGGATATGTGGATGAAGACGGATTTATCTTTATCACCGGACGTTATAAAGATGTCATCATCTACGGCGGCGACAATATTTATCCCGACCAGATTGAAGAGGTCATTCAGCAAGTGCCGGGCATTCTCGAAACGGCGGTTGTCGGTATCCCTGATCCGCTTTACGGTGAAAAGCCGAAAGCGTTCATCGTGACAAACGGCAGAGAAGACCTGACAGAAGAAGAAGTGACCCGATTCCTTCAAGAACGTCTTGCCGCCTTTAAAATTCCGGAAATTGAGTTCGTCAGCGAACTTCCGAAAAACAACCTTGGAAAAGTGAGAAAAGACGTGCTCCGCAAACAAGCGGTACGTTCATAATTGAAAACAAAAACCCGGCTGCCAGCCGGGTTTTTTTCTTGCGTTCCATGTGAAACATTTTTCTCCGAAAACGTTTTGAACTGTCTCAATCATGTTTATCCGGAAGACTGCCGAGGTAGACAAGAAATATGAGATCGAACAAGAAGGAGGAACTTGACATGGAAAACTATCCGAAGGAATTCCCGGCGGAATCACAAAACCGCCAGCCGGGCATTGAAAGCGAAATGAATCCGGCGCCTGTTTATGAATACAAAGAATATAAAGGCGCTGATAAATTAAAAGGGAAAACCGCACTTATCACAGGGGGCGACAGCGGTATCGGACGCGCCGTAGCGGTTGCTTACGCGAAGGAAGGCGCAAATGTCGCGATCGTCTATTTTGATGAACACGGTGATGCGGAAGATACAAAAAAACGAGTGGAAGAAGAAGGCGTAAAATGTCTGTTAATCCCCGGCGATGTCGGTGAGGAAGACTTTTGCAATGAAGCGGTTGAAAAAACGGTTGAAGAATTCGGGCGTCTTGATATTCTCGTGAATAACGCCGCGGAACAGCATCCGAAAGAAAGCATTAAAGACATCACAAGCGAGCAGCTTCACAGAACCTTTAAAACAAACTTTTACTCACAATTTTATTTGACTAAAAAAGCGATTGATTACATGAAGCCGGGCAGCGCGATCATCAATACGACATCCATTAATCCTTACACAGGCAATCCGCAGCTGATTGACTACACGGCTACGAAAGGCGCGATTAACGGTTTTACGAGATCCATGGCGCAAGCGCTCGTCAACGACGGTATCCGTGTCAACGCCGTGGCACCGGGGCCGATCTGGACACCGCTTATTCCGGCGACATTCTCAGAAGAAACAGTCGCTTCCTTCGGTCAGACTACGCCGATGGGCCGGGCAGGCCAGCCTGTTGAACATGTCGGCTGCTATGTGCTCCTGGCCTCAGACGAATCATCTTATATGACCGGACAGACGCTGCATGTCAACGGCGGCAAATTTGTAACCACATAAGGGGGCTGAAGCATGACGATATCGAAACATGATGTGAATGCATACTATCAAAAAGCGGGAATCGTTCTGACTGATAATGAAGTCGAAGACATTCAAATCATGGATTACGGCTTAGGCAAGCTTGAGGAAACCGGGCTTCAGCTGTTTATTTACGTGAATACCGACCGCTACTGTTCGAAAGAATTGGTGCTCTTCCCGCGCCAGACGTGTCCGGAACACCGCCATCCGCCGGTCGGGGGCGAGAAGGGAAAACAAGAGACATTCCGCTGCCGCTGGGGGAAGGTGTATCTCTACGTGGAAGGCGAAAAGACAGAGAACCCAAGCGTCCTCCCGCCGGAAGAAGACAAGGAATACTACACCGTCTGGCATGAGATTGTGCTTGAGCCGGGCGGACAATACACCATTCCGCCGGATACGAAGCATTGGTTTCAAGCGGGAGAAGAAGGGGCGGTCGTCACGGAAATGTCATCGACAAGCACGGATGATCACGACATTTTCACCGACCCGCGCATTTAAGGATGAGGCTGCACGCCTCATCTTTTTTTGTATGGAAAAAAATGAATTTACCTGTATAATGGCTAATAAAGGAAAGAAGGTGTGATCGTGTTTTCCTGTCAAATCCGGGAACATCTGACGATCAGATTGCTTGCCAAAGAAGATACGGACGAATTGTATTCTGTTATGAAGCGAAATCAAAACCATCTCAGCGAATGGCTCAGCTGGGCGGAAGAACTGGCTGATATCGATACGTACCGCGATGTGATCATCCCCGAATGGCGCTATAAATACGCGGAAGAGAATGGGTTTGACGCCGGAATTTTTGTGAAGGGCCGGTTTTGCGGCATGATCAGCATCCATAATGTCGATCCAGCCAATCAAAAAGCAGAGATCGGCTACTGGCTGGATCGAGAGCATGAAGGATTCGGCATTATCACCGCAAGCTGCCGGGCGGTCATCACCCATGCATTTCAGGATCTCGGGCTGAACCGCATTATGATCAGCGCGGCTGAAAAAAACACGAAAAGCAGGGCGGTGGCGGAGCGGCTCGGGTTTCAGAAAGAAGGACTGACGAGAGAAGGCATTTTCGTACAGGGCGCCTATCATGACACGGTGAACTACAGCATGCTGAAGCGGGAATGGAGCGAAGATCGGCAGAAGAGCACATTTCTTGGTTTAAATGTCTCCCCAATGTGGAAAAGTAAAAGCGGAGACGTTAAAAAGGAGTGATTCTTCATGAATCAAAATGAAATCAAAGAAAAAGTGCTTGAAGTACTGGATCATCATAAAGTCGGTTCGCTTGCGACGGTAGAGCAAGGCAAACCGCATTCACGCTACATGACATTTTTCCATGACGGCTTAACGATTTACACGCCGACGAGCAAAGACACTCATAAAGCGGAAGAAATTGAAAACAATCCGAATGTTCATATTCTGTTAGGGTATGACTGTGAAGGATTCGGAGACGCTTATGTGGAAGTGGCCGGAACCGCCAAACTGAACAACTCAGCCGATTTAAAAGAAAAGCTGTGGGATCCGAAACTGGAACGCTGGTTTGACGGAAAAGACGATCCGAATCTGGTGATTCTGGAAATTGAACCGAAGCAGATCAAGCTCATGAACGCGGGTGAAAAAACGCCGGCCGAGCTGGAACTTTAATAAATCATTTGATTATTCAGGGGCAATCTGTTATAATTAACTGCTAAGTGACAACATGCAAATAAAAAAGAAAGTAAACTTCTTTTTTCTGTTTTGATATAGAAGCTTCAGGCTTCAACGGACAGCTTGAAAAAAAGCTGAGCTTATTCTTTTCCTTCTGACATTCGCCCCTAACGAAGAGATGGAAAAAAGACTTTTTGTTTTACAATTCACACCGGCGCGGCTTCGGAGCCGCAGTGACGATTGAGAGGTAGGGCTTTCGTTGTCTTGTGTTCAAGAACTTCCATGGTGTTTACTTTCGAAGAATGATTCTGTCGGAACTGTTAATACGAATCACCCGCGGGCTAAGGCGGGCAACCATATATTATTTATTTGCGTAAGAAAAGAATAAGACAAAACCGCGCCGGACATCCGGGCGGTTTTTTTATGTAAACGGCCGAAACCTCGCCGCAGTCTGCAGAGTCTAATCAGTAGAAAAGATTTGGAGGAATCATACATTGCACGTTATTACTTCACAAGTACTGTTTATCTTCTGTTTTCTGTTGCTGATACATTCGATTGAAACGCTTGCCTATGCAACACGGCTTTCCGGCGCGAGAGTCGGTTTTATCGCGTCCGCGCTGTCATTATTTAATGTCATGGTCATCGTGTCGCGCATGTCAAACATGGTTCAGCAGCCGTTTACCGGACATCTGATTGATGCCGCCGGATCAAACGCCCTGTCTCTTGTGGGCGCCCAGTTTCGATTTTTAATATTCGGCTCCACGGTCGGAACGATGCTCGGCATCTGTCTTTTGCCGACATTCGTCGCGTTATTCTCCAGGGCGATTATACACTTGGCGGACGGAGGAGGCTCCGTCATGCAGGTATTTAAAAAAGGATTTTCACTGAACGGGCTGAAGCATGCGCGTTCTTATATCAGACTGCCATCACTCTCCTATTTAAAAGGGCTTCAATTCCGAATGATTCCGAAACGCTTGTTTGTCATTAATATGGTCATTACGTCTATTTACACGATCGGTGTTCTGTCCGCTCTGTACGCCGGCCTTCTGGCGCCTGAGCACAGCACGACCGCCGTGATGGCATCAGGCTTAATCAACGGAGTTGCGACTATGCTGTTGGCTGTGTTTGTTGACCCGAAAGTCTCCGTACTGGCAGACGATGTGGCGAAGGGCAAGCGCAGCTACGTCTCCTTAAAATGGACATCATTGACGATGGTCACATCAAGGGTCGCTGGTACGCTTCTCGCCCAGCTCGTATTCATCCCCGGCGCTTATTATATCGCCTGGGTGACGAAATGGATGTAACGCATGAAAAAAGCTCCTCTGCAGAGGGACTGACCCCATAAGATGAGACAAATAAAAACACCTTCAAGTTTGAATACGGATGATTGTTATCC
>NZ_JAHOAA010000008.1:0-1064 GCF_019039175.1 Bacillus sp. FJAT-27001 | reverse complement strand
GGGACTGACCCCATAAGATGAGACAAATAAAAACACCTTCAAGTTTGAATACGGATGATTGTTATCCGAAATTAGACTTGGAGGTGTTTTTTCTATGGGGACAAGAGTGAGTTATCCGGTTGAAGTGAAACAGAAGGCTGTAGAAATGAGATTGGCAGGCGTACCTATGAAAGAGATCCTGCAGGAGTTGAATATTAAGAATAAGACACAGGTTCAGACATGGGTTAGATGGTATAAGGCTGGTGATACACATCGATTCGAACAGCCTGTTGGAAAGCAATACACTTACGGAAAAGGTCCGGAGTATTCTTCCGATTTAGAGAAACTGCAGGCAGAGATTCGTTACCTGAGACAACAGAATGAAGTTTTAAAAAAGTACAACGAATTGGAAAGGAAGTTGATAGCGAAACGTCAGTCGAACTTGTAGAAATATTGCACAGCACAATGACCGTACAGGATATCTGTATTCATTTAGGTATCTCTCGAGCGTCTTATTATCGTTGGAAGAAGAATCTGATGAAGGATCATCCCAAGCGCCATTTGGAAAAACAAATCGGCACGTTGTGCCGAGAGCACAAGTATCGATATGGATATCGAAAAATCACAGCCATACTAAAAAAGAGAATGTGTATTAACCATAAAACGGTTCAACGTATTATGCAGAAAAATCAATGGCAGTGTCGGGTTAAGGTGAAAAAGCGCAAGAAGGATGGGCAGCCATATGCCGTGGTCGATAATATATTGGATCGGAACTTTCAGTCTGATCGTCCTCTTGAAAAACTAGTAACGGACATCACATATTTGCCTTATGGACAGAAACAATTGTACCTTTCCAGTATATTAGATTTATACAATGGAGAAGTGATTGCTTTTACTATTGGGGATAAGCAGGACACAGCCTTTGTCTTAGACACACTTGATCAGCTACCAATGCTGCCTGAGAACTGCGTGTTACATAGTGACCAAGGTTCTGTGTATACATCTTACGAGTATCAAAAAGCTGTTAAAACAAAAGGCATTACCATGAGCATGTCCCGCAAAGGGACGCCCGCTGATAATGCCTC
>NZ_JAHOAA010000007.1:0-107870 GCF_019039175.1 Bacillus sp. FJAT-27001 | reverse complement strand
CGGATAACAATCATCCGTATTCAAACTTGAAGGTGTTTTTATTTGTCTCATCTTATGGGGTCAGTCCCCTCACAGCGTCACGGCTTTTTTTACATCGGCTGATACAAGTCCCAGCCGATTTTTAACGTTTCTACGATATAATCGGCTATTTCTTCTGGTTCCAGATTATCCGTCGCCACTTTTGAATTATGTTTATCATAGATGCTTTGGCGCTCGTTAAAGAGCTGCTGCATTTCATCCATGGAACGGTTATGCAGAACAGGACGGCTTTCAATCAGCAGGTCAGCCCGCTGCTTCCAATTCTCCCATGATAAATCAAGATGGAGCACGAGACAGTTTTCAAGGCAGCACTGTCTGATTTCCTCTTGTTTAAACGAACCGCCCCCAAGCGACACGATCTTGAATTTCGTATTGCGGCAGATATCTAATATATAGTCCTTTTCAGTCTGACGGAAAAAGGCTTCACCTTTTTTCTCAAACATTTCAGGGATGGACATATTGAAATCTTTCTCAATCTGCAAATCAATATCAATAAAGTCTCTGTATAGTTTCTTAGCGACCAGCTGGCCGATTGTCGTCTTTCCGACACCCATGAATCCGATCAGTACGATATTTCTTTCTCTTACGGGAATGGCACGTTTTGCGTTCATCTTCGGCGAAATCCTCCTAAGAAATGAAAAAGTTATGTTTATTATATGATAACTCAATATTGAAATATAGAGATAATGCAATGAAAGAAAACCCATCCTTTATAAGAAGAGATGAGTTTTTCTTTCTATCGGAGCTTAATGCGTTCCACCTTTCCGACAATGAAAATATAAGAAAATGCCCCGATAAATGCGACAGCGCCGACAAACAGAATCGCTCCGTTATATGAACCGGTCGCAGAAACGATAAACCCGATGAGAAGCGGGGTGATAATGCCGGCCATATTGGCGAAAAAGCTAAAGACGCCCCCTGCCAATCCGATTGTTTCGCTTGGCGCGACCTCACTCAGCATCGTCCAGGATATATTGGACATGCCCTGCGCAAAAGAAGCAATGGATAAGATCGTCAAAACCGCGGGAGCAGAATCCGTAACATTCGCAAGCACGATGGAGCCTGTCAGCAGAAGACCGAGGATGACGGGCGTTTTCCGGGCAACGTTCACCGACACCCCCCGTTTCATCATGCCGTCAGACCAAAATCCGCCGAACAATACGCCGAAAAAAGCGGCGATATACGGGATTGATGCGGCGAAGCCGACTTTTAAGAAAGCCATGTGCTTTGCCTCCGCCAGATAAGTCGGAAACCATGTCAAAAAGAAGAACAGCGTGGAGGCTACGGCGAATTGGCCGATATACAATCCGACAAGCTTGCGGTATTTTAGAAGCTGGACGAAATCCGCCCACGATATCCTGCCGGCTGCATCAGACACCTCAGTCAGTCCGCCGCCTTCTTTAATATAATCAAGCTCCTCACGATTCACTTTCCGATACCCGTTCGGCTCGTGATACATTTTAAACCAGAAAATGGAGAAAACAATTCCGAGCACCCCTGAGGAAATAAATACGGCGCGCCAGTCAAATGCCGTTAACACCCAGAATAAAACCGGTGTGGCAAACGCCAGCCCGACATATTCCCCCGCCGTATAAACACCCGTCGCAAAGGCGCGTTCCCGCCTTGGAAACCATGTCGTGACAATCCGGTTGTTTGCCGGAAACGCCGGCGATTCAGCTATCCCGATGAGCAGGCGGCAGCCGAATAGAAACCCGAAACTTGTCGCAAAAGCTTGTACTCCGGTAAAAACCGACCACACAAATAAAGAAATTCCGTATGTCCGTTTTGACCCGAATTTATCCAAAATGAGCCCGCCTGGAATCTGCATCCCCGTATAGGTCCAGCTGAACGCAGAAAAAACGATGCCCAAAAGCGCGGGGCTTAGGTTCAGCGAATGTTGAATGGATGGGCCGACAATAGATACACTGGCTCGGTCTATATAATTAATCGCAGTGATAAAAAACAAAAGAACCAATATCACATAACGAGCGCGAGTCGGTTTATTGCGGACGGGACTGAAGGCCCTCAGCTCCGTTTCTTTTTTCAATGGCTTCTCCCCCCTTACTCGAATGAAATTAATTGTACAACACTTCGGTTAATTATTTAATACTTTGACGCAAAAAAGCGTTAAACAATTTGTGTGCCGCACTGACCTGATGCAGACACACCCCGCTTATAAAAAAGTGTCTGCCCTTTTCACCTGTTTATCCGTATCGCACCCGGGGAAAAAGTACACATATGATAGACAGTTACGGGAGGATTATCGATGAAACTGAGTTTTTGCACGACAGGATTTAAGAAAAAGCATATTTTCGACATCATTTCTTTCGCGAAGGAGCACTCCTTTGAGGGAATCGAACTGTGGTACGGACACGCTAAACAATATATAGAGGAAATCGGCCCGCTCGACAGGCTTTATCAGCAGCTTCAGGAGGAAGGCATCAGGGTGCCTGCCGTCAGTTTGTACACTGACTTCGCCACTCAGGATGAAAGGCAGGCGTTAAAGGATGTTCAAAGGGCATTAAGCGCGGCACGACAGCTGCACAGTCCCTTGATCAGGGTCTTTGCCGGCAATCTTCCTTCGCACCGGACGTCACCGGAAAAGTGGCAACGTGCGGTTGATCAATTTCAGCAGGCGGCACGGCTCGCAGATGACTATGAAGTCGATATCGGGCTTGAGATTCATTACGATACGTACGCGGATACACCGGAGGCGGCGCTGGCATTTTTGGAGGATGTCGGACATCCGCGGGTCCGCACCATTTTTGACGGCTCCAACCTACACGTCAATCACGTTGACCAAATGTCCGCTTTGGAAAAACTGTATCATACCGTCAGCCACATTCATCTGAAAAACTATCACTGGGATTTTGCCAACTGGTATCTCAGCAAGCCAACTCCGATTTTTCAAGGAGATATCGATCAAAAAGCATTTTTAAAAGAGCTGATGAACAGACAATATGACGGTTTTGTTTCTCTTGAGTATTTTGGAGAACATGCCTTTACGCATATAAAGGAATCGCTCCGCGAATATACGTCTGTTTTTTCCCGCTGACTCTTCGATCGAAGGGTCTTTTTTTGTATCATATAAAAAAAGGGGGATATCATGATGATCATTTGGATAAATGGGGCTTTCGGTTCCGGAAAAACACAAACAGCGTTTGAACTGCACAGAAGACTGAAACCGTCTTACATATATGATCCTGAAAAGATGGGGTTTGCGATGCGTTCGATGATACCGCCGGATATCGCTGAAGATGACTTTCAAAGCTACCCTCTGTGGCGGGAATTCAATTACAGCATGCTTTCCTATTTGTCAGATACATATCAGGGCATCATCATTGTGCCCATGACCATTACGAACGATCAATACTTCCATGACATTATCAGCAGGCTGAGACAGGATGGCCGGACCATTCACCACTTTACTCTGCTGGCTTCAAAGGAAACATTGCTGAAACGCCTGCGCACCAGAGCGGAAGGAAAAAACTCCTGGGCCGCAAAACAAATCGACCGCTGCATCAACAGCCTGTCTGATAGCCTCTTCACAGAACATCTCCATACAGACCAAATGTCTATTCAGCAGGTCGCAGAAACGATCGCTGCCCAAGCAAATCTGCCTCTTGAGCCTGATTCGAGAGGAAGCCTTCGAAGATTCACCGACAGATTGATGGTGAAGCTGAATCATATCCGTATCAAATAAAAAAACGTTTTGAAAACATGTCCCTGATCCATGCAAATGGATCAATAAATAAAAAGCCCCTCTGAAGGGATGTTTTTTCAAATTAAGAAAAAAATTTTAGAAATAAAGAAGGAATTTTATGGATAATTATCTAATTATTAACACTGTAACACATTTCATTTGAAAAGGGAGTGCTCGAAATGAAATTCAAAAAAGTGTTAACCGGTTCTGCGCTGTCTCTTGCCTTACTGATGTCTGCCGCTCCTGCCTTTGCCGCATCACCAACAGCATCCGCATCCGCGGAAAATAGCCCAATCTCAACGAAAGCAGATGCCGGCATTAATGCCATCAAACTCGTTCAAAGCCCTAACGGCAATTTCGCTGCTTCTTTCGTTTTAGATGGAACAAAATGGATTTTCAAAAGCAAATACTATGACAGCAGCAAAGGGTATTGGGTAGGGATTTATGAAAGTGTAGATAAATAAAAATGAAATAAACAAAAAACCTCCCTTTCAAAAGGGAGGTTTTTTTCATTCTATTTCCACCAATCATCAAACATCGATGCCGGCACCTGGCGCTTATGCTCCGTACTGAGATAGCGTTTTTCCAGCGCCTCAATCACTTCGGAAGAAACGTCCTTGCCTTCTAAATAATCATCAATGTCATTGTATGTGATGCCGAGTTCGGTCTCATCAGTCTGCTGCGGTTTTTCATCGAGCAGATCGGCCGTCGGTAATTTCAAATACAGGCGTTCCGGCGCGCCGAGCTCTTCTAATAAACGTCTGCCCTGGCGTTTCGTTAATCCGGTCAGCGGCAGCAGATCAGCTCCGCCGTCACCGTATTTCGTGAAGAAACCGGTCACCGCCTCGGCCGCATGGTCGGTTCCGATGACAAGCAGCCCCTCTTGTCCGCCGATGGCATATTGAGCGATCATTCTCATTCTGGCCTTTACATTTCCTTTGTTAAAGTCAGACAGCTGATCGCCCGTGTCTTTCTTATACTGATCAGCGAACGCGCTGACAGCGGACTTAATATCAAATGTCCATGATTTATCAGGTTTAATGAATTTGAGCGCCAATTGGGCGTCATCCTCATCCTGCTGTGTGCCGTGCGGAAGACGGACGGCGATAAATTCAGCGTTTCCGCCTTCTTCTCTGATGCTTTCAGCCGCCAATTGGGCGAGGCGTCCCGCAAGCGTGGAATCCTGCCCCCCGCTGATGCCGAGCACAAAGCCTTTGGCACCTGTTTTTTTCAAATATTGTTTCAGAAAGTTCACTCTGTCCTCAATTTCTTGTTTCGGATCAATTGAGGGCTTTACATGGAGATCATTCATAATTTGTTTCTGGATGCTCATCCCAATCACTCCTCCTGCATTGTTTCTTTATGATCCATTTCCCGTTCATGCTGAAAATGAATCATGCCACTATGTACGACTCTCTGTTAAATATAGCACAGGTGCAGATTTTAAGTGAATCAAATACACCGGGATCAGCTGATTTCCACCCGCAACGCCGTGATGCTGTCTCCGTTGCATTTTCCTTTTTCAATCGGACAGGATGAAAACGCGACGATGAGATCCATTTCCGCACGGAGCCGTACATAATCACCCGCGTCAGAAAGAGGCGTTTCGACTGATAAGTTCCCCTTCTCATCGAGCACCGTGTTCATAAAGATGGCAAATGGGTAATGCATATGCGGCCGCGGCACCCCGAACGGTTCAAGCGCCCCGCTCATATTGTCATAGCACGTATCCTGGAGCTCGTCTTTATGCTTTCCGTATAAAAGCCTGTTCATATCCGGACGGCAGGCGGGAAGCAGCAGGTCATGCTTGCCGACTGTATCCTCAATCAGCGTCAGCATCGGCTTGTATAAATTCGAATAAATATGATCACCCGTTTTTACATGAATGGACTGGTTGGCATCAATCGTCGCGCCCTGATCAAGATGTTCATAAAAGTCCTTGGCATGATACGCCGTAAAATCAGCCACCTGCTGTCCTTCCACATCGACTACTTTTATAATCTGCCCTTTGTGAACCTTCAGGCCGAGCCCTTTTTTCGGCGGTACGATAAATTGCTGTGTCATCAGACTGCTCCTTTTTTTCTTCTATTATGAACTTGGGCCGTTTGTTTCATGTAAAGCAATTTATTGGATGTATATTCCCCTTCTGACGGCCGCAATCTAAGCTTTGATAAAGGGGTTGAACTTCATGGGTAAATCACAGGACCAGCCTAAAGGAAATCTCGCTTGGTGGCAGCTCTCCTTAATCGGCGTCGGCTGCACAATCGGGACGGGCTTTTTTCTCGGGTCCAGCATCGCTATTGTCAAAAGCGGATATTCCGCGCTGATCTCATTTCTTATTGCCGGGCTTGGCACCTATTTTGTCTTTGAGCAGCTCGCGAAGCTTTCGGCCAAACAGCCCGAAAAGGGGTCTTTTTGCGCTTATGCGAGAAAGGCTTTCGGCACTTGGGCCGGTTTCAGCAACGGATGGGTGTACTGGTCGTCCGAGATGCTGATCACTGGAAGCCAGCTGACAGCGATCTCGCTGTTTACAAAGCATTGGTTTCCGAATGTGCCGCTGTGGATTTTCGCCTCCATCTATGCGGTGCTCGGTCTTTTGATTATATTTACGGGGCTGTCCGTTTTTCAAAAAACGGAAAATGTGCTCGCTGTTGTCAAGACGGCGGCGATTTTTATGTTTATCGTGATCGCCATATTGGCGCTGTGCGGTATATTTTCTCATAAACCGGATGTGCAGGTGCCGAACGAATCAAAGGATTTGTTCCCGCACGGAGCGATGGGGTTATGGACGGGACTGATTTATGCGTTTTACGCCTTCGGAGGAATTGAAGTCTTGGGGCTGATGACCGTACACTTGAAAAAACCGGAGGAAGCCTCAAAATCAGGCCGGCTGATGCTTGCCGTTCTTGCGGTGATTTACGTCATTTCTCTCGGCCTGGCGCTGCTGTTAGTGCCGCTGGGCAAATTCACCGAACAGGACAGCCCGTTTATTACATCGCTGAAGGGTTTTCATTTAGATATCATTCTTGATATTTTTAACGGGATTTTTATTATTGCGGGATTTTCCACGCTCGTCGCCTCGCTGTTTGCCGTGACGACATTGCTTTGTACGATGGCAGATGACGGAGATGCGCCGAAATGCTTCAGATTAAAGGAAAACAAAAAAATCTGCTGGCCTGCGCTCGGATTGACGTTTGCCGGACTCATCGTCTCCATCATCCTGTCATTGGTGCTGCCGAAAAATATATATGAACACATGACAACCGCGGCGGGCCTGATGCTTCTTTATACGTGGCTGTTCATTTTGTTCTCGGGCAAGAAACTGCTTGAAACGACAAAGATGGGAACCGTACAGATTGTTATCGCCCTTGTGCTGATTGTCGCGGCCGTCTCCGGGACGCTGTTTGAGAAATCGAGCCGGCCCGGTTTTCTGGTCAGCCTTTGTTTTCTCGCCGTCATTGCGATCGTGACATGGATCGTACAAAAAAAGCAGGGACACAGCCCTGCCGGATCATAGCTTATTTCGTCGGTTTAAACAGTCTCTTCAAATAAGAAAAGGGACACTTTGACACTTGCGTCTCATCATCACGGAGGAAATATTGCTTCCATTCTAAATTGTCTTTTCCTCCGTACCACCCCAATCGGGGATGAAGAGGGGCTTCATCATACGCCTCTAAGCGTTTTCTGATCAGCCGGCTCATGTTTCGTCCGAACGCGGTTGAATCATTTAATCCTTCGAAAACCCATCTCGGCTGAAACGCCAGCATAAAAAACGGGAAGCTTCTGCTTTGTCTCGCTTCATGCCCAGGCGTCGCGCACAGAATAAAATACGGCTCGCCGTCAAAGCAGAACTCCCATTTATAATGTTCAGGGTCTTCCGGCATGTCTTCCGGCCAGTCATTCGGGTCGCAGCCGCTCAGCCGGTTTAAAAAAGACCAGAACAGCTCTTCATACGCCTCAACGGAATAATGCTCAGCTAAATCCTCAGGCGTATCAAAAATCACAAGCAGCGACGCGTATCTTCCGGTATCCCTTGAGATCTTTCCGTACTCGGACAGCAGCATCCCCACTTCCTCCGGGGTTCCCTCTTCGCGGGGATCACCCGCAAAAGATATCCGGAGCTGATCTGTCAAAAATCCCTGACGTCCGGGAATGCACGGAAACGCGTCCGCTTTATCGCCTACTTTTTCTGATAGAAGCTCAAAAGCGACTCTCTGCCAATTTGGCAGATCCAATAACTTTTCCTCAAGGCAACTTTTTGTGTACAGCCCGCTTGTCATCGGCCCACCTCCAGTATCGTCATGATACGTTATGATGGAGATAGGCGATGGGTGACTCTTCTATTTATGAGATGAGCATTTGAATCCCCTGCCATCCGAAATAAAACCCGAAAACGATCAAAGACACACCCGCCGCTCCCGTCAGCCAGCGGAGCGCTTTTTCATGAAGGAGATTTCTGAAAGTGCTCGCGGCGACCGCCATGCAGAAATCCCAGATCAAAATGCCGAGAAGAATGCCGGAGCTGTAAATCAAAAGCTGATTTGCATCGAAGGATTCAGCGGTTTTAGCGAGAATGCTCCCGTATATGCCGAGCCAGAATAAAATGCTCAGCGGATTGGAAAGAGAAATAAAAAATCCCGCGCCGAATGTTTTGTAAAAAGCCGGTTTTCCTTTTCCGCTTCTGACATTCATGGCTTCCCTTATATTTTTTAACGTTTCGACTCCCGTATAGGTCAGCACAAAAAAACCGAAGAGCCACAAAAACGTTTTAACGAAAGGCGCCGTCAAAAATTGAGACAGCCCGAAATAGATCAGAATCATATACAGCCCGTCCGCGGCCATGGCGCCAAGACCGAAAATCCATGCATGCCAAAAGCCGTTTTTGATGCCTTTGTCAATTTGCGCCGCATTGACCGGTCCGACAGGTGCTGACAATGACAGCCCGAGAACGATGTAGCTTAAAAAGATGTTCATTGGCTTCCCCCTCATTCATGCAACTTGTACAAGTTATTCATGAATGGGCCGTGCTATGATATATTATTTTAATTTCTCAAGCTCGTCTTCCATCATGTCCGTCGCTTTTCCTAAAAAATCGAATATCAGCCGCAGTTCTTCTTCTTTATATTGCCGGCAAAGGCTGATCGTGGACTGGGATAAGGAGCTGAACAATTGCTTCACATTCGCTTTCCCGGCCGTCAGCGGCACGATGATCACCCGCCGTTTGTCTTCGGGGTCTTTTTTCCTCATGACATATCCCGCTTTTTCGAGCCGGTCAATGAGCGCCGTTACCGAACCTGTGCTGAGGCCGGTTTTTTTCCCAAGCTCGCCTGCGGTCATCGGGCCTGCTTCATTTAAGATATCAGCTGATTTCAAATCGGTCGGAAACAGACCGAGAGATTGAGCGGCCGCCTGATGAAAAAGGATCGTCCTTGTGGCCATCTTTCGGAATAACTGTATCGCGGTTTCCTCCGTCTCGCTTCTGGTATTTCTTGTTGACAACTGACAGGCCTCCCTATAAAATCAATTTATCTTGACGATCAAGATAATTTTCGGCAAATCTAATATGATCATAGCAAATTTAATGATCAAAAGTAAGTATGGGAGGAAAAAGCATGGAACAAACAGCCGCGAAGGACGCCTCGACGAAGTTTGTCGTCATCGGTCTTTTGCTGGGCATTTTAATGTCGGCTATGGATAATACAATCGTTGCCACTGCGATGGGAAATATCGTGGCGGACCTCGGAAGTTTCGATAAGTTCGCGTGGGTGACGGCATCATACATGGTAGCCGTTATGGCCGGTATGCCGATTTACGGAAAACTGTCCGATATGTACGGACGCAAACGTTTCTTTTTATTCGGTCTTATTCTTTTCTTAATCGGATCCGCGTTATGCGGAATCGCCCAAACAATGGATCAGCTCATTATTTACCGCGTCATTCAGGGAATCGGCGGAGGCGCGCTGATGCCGATCGCCTTCACGATCATTTTTGATTTATTTCCACCGGAAAAACGCGGAAAAATGTCGGGCATGTTCGGTGCCGTTTTCGGCCTGTCCAGCGTTCTCGGGCCGCTTTTAGGCGCGCTCATTACCGACTCCATCAGCTGGCACTGGGTGTTTTACATCAACGTGCCGATCGGTATTTTATCATTGTTTTTCATTCTTCGTTATTATAAAGAATCCCTTGAACACAAGAAGCAGAAAATCGACTGGGCCGGCGCAATCACGCTGGTGGTTTCCATTGTCGGTCTGATGTTCGCTCTTGAGCTCGGCGGAAAAACATATGATTGGAACTCCGTGCAGATCATCGGTCTGTTCGCTGTGTTCGCCGTGTTCTTTATCGCCTTTTTTATTGTGGAAAGAAAAGCGGAAGAACCGATTATCTCATTTTGGATGTTTAAAAACCGTTTATTTGCTACGGCACAGATTCTGGCGTTCCTTTACGGAGCCACGTTCGTCATTTTAGCGGTGTTTATCCCGATCTTCGTTCAGGCTGTGTACGGAAGCACCGCGACAAGCGCGGGCTTTATTTTGACGCCGATGATGATCGGTTCTGTTATCGGAAGTATGATCGGCGGAATTTTCCAGACAAAAGTGAGGTTCCGCAATTTAATGCTGATTTCCGTGGTCGCTTTCTTTATCGGAATGCTGCTGCTTTCCAATATGACACCGGATACGGCGCGTACGATGCTGACGGTATTCATGCTGATCTCCGGATTCGGCGTCGGCTTCAACTTCTCACTGCTGCCGGCTGCGTCCATGAACGATCTGGAGCCGCGTTACCGCGGAAGCGCCAACTCAACAAACTCGTTTTTGAGATCATTCGGTATGACGCTCGGTGTGACGATTTTCGGAACCATCCAGACGAATGTGTTTACTAACAAGCTCACAGATTCATTCAGCGGCATGAAAGGAGCGGGCGGCGCGATGCAGAACATCGGAAATCCGCAGGAGATTTTCCAGGCCGGCACGCGCGCTCATATTCCGCCGCACATTCTGGATCGCATTATTGACGCCATGTCGCAAAGCATCACATATGTATTTACGCTTGCGCTGGCGCCGATCGTCATTGCGGCCGTTACCATTTTGTTTATGGGAAAAGCGAGAGTAAAAACCTCTCAGGAAATGGCGAAAAAAGCGAATTAAAAAAAGCAGTACATGGCGTTTGTCATGTACTGCTTTTTTGTTTACTCTGCGAAATGCGGAGCGAGAATATCTTTCAGCACGTTTGCGCTGCGGCTGAATTGAGCCTGTTCTGTTTCATTCAGCTCAAGTTCCGTCACACCTGCAATGCCGTTCCGATTGACGACGGCCGGAACGCCGATAAAGACGTCGTTTACACCGTATTGGCCGTCCAGATATGTGCTGACGGTTAAAATGCTGTTTTCATTACGCAAAATCGCTTTTGTGATGCGGGCGAGGCTCATCGCCACTCCGTAATATGTCGCGCCTTTTTTCTCGATAATATGGTAGGCCGCGTTTTTCACATCGTCAACGATCTGATCCAGCTCGTCCTGTTTGTAAGCTGCATTTTTCTCCAGCAATTGCTGCACCGGCACTCCGCCGATATTGGCGTGACTCCATACAGGAAGCTCGGTATCGCCGTGCTCGCCGATAATGTGGGCGTGTACGTTTTGCGGAGCGGCTCCGAAGTATTCACTCAGCATATAACGGAATCGTGCAGAATCCAGTGTCGTGCCGCTGCCGATGACGCGTTCTTTCGGCAGCCCGCTGAATGTCCATGTCGCATAAGTGAGAATGTCGACCGGGTTTGTGGCAACGAGGAAGATGCCGTCAAATCCGCTTGCCATTACTTCACCGACAATGCTTTTAAAAATGGCGAGATTTTTTTCGACCAGCTCAAGTCTCGTTTCGCCCGGTTTTTGATTGGCTCCGGCACAGATGCACACGATATCGGCATCCTTGCAATCCTCATATGTGCCGTAAGATGTTTTGACCGGATGAGGCGCAAATGCCTTTCCGTGATTTAAATCCATGACATCTCCCATGGCTTTTTCTCTATTTACATCAATGATCACAAGCTCATCTGTGATCCCTTGGTTAATTAACGCAAATGCATAACTGCTTCCAACAAAACCTGCTCCGATTAATGCTACTTTGTTCACTCGTTCGTTCATCATATATGCTCATCCTCCAGTGTTTCGTGGTGTCTGTTTTTATCTTGTGAAGTATTTCACATTTATATTGTGCAATACTTCACAAACTTTTGCAAGAGAAAAGTTTGATTTTTGGACAAAAAAATATCGGTGATGGTTTCCGGATTGTTGACAACATCCTAAAACGGAACCGTTTTAGGATGCTGTCATCTTTTCAGCGTGATTGAAGACTCGCTGTCTCTTTCCCAGAAGCGGGGGTTTGCCGGCACGATGATGTGATGATGGCCCTATCCATTAATGCGGAAGATAACCGTTTAAACCGGAGTTGTTATACAAACCATTCTGCACATAATCAAAGCCGGGCTGGTTCTGTCCGGGCACTTGGGCGCTGCCATTGTTAAAAATCACTTTGGCGTTGGCCGTATCCGCATTCTCAGGCAGCGTCAGCGTGTACATTCCATCTGCATTCTTAGTCATGGCTTTCCCCGGCCACGATCCGGTTAATTCTATGGCCCTGCCTCCATCATGTTTGTAAATATAAGCATTTACCTGGCCCCAATGGTCCGGATTTTGATAGCCAATGATGTTGGTTTGGGACGGGTCTTTTTTAACAAACGTGTATTCTTGGGTTCTCGCTGCACCCTCGCCGTTCGTTCCGGTTAATTTGATGTTGTATGTCGTGCCGATTGGATCTCCTTTCCCGATCGTTAGTCGGTCTCCATCCTTAAATGCTGTCTGCTGCCCATTATTGATTTGGTAAACGGCTTTTGTTGTTTTCGCATTTGCACGCAGGGTGACCGTCAGCTGATCATTGAAAGAATGGACTGCCTCCGTTTGGTAATTCTCAAGAAAGACATGAGGCGCATTTCCAATATCATCAGGATAAAGAACAGCCGCGGATCTGGCATTGATCGTACCTGTCAGTTTGCCGTTCGCTACTTGAAATGAACCGGCGCCGGCCCTATTATCATACCTGCCGTCAGGTAATTTCGCTGAAGTATTGATGGTGACAGAAGACGATCCTGCATTTGCCAGCACAACGCCTTTTGAGCCGCGCTGATTCATAAAGATTTGGTTGTTCCCATTCGGATTCGAGAGTTCCTCGGGCTGCCCGGCCATTACATTGTGAAATTGATTGACCGCAGTGATCGCCTGATCTTTAAATAAGGCGCTCCCGCGATCTCCTATTTGACTTTTTCCGGGAAATCTTACACCATTTCCTCCGCCCTCAGGTCTGGAAAAGAAAAGAGGCGTACTTCCTGAACGGGAACCAATCACTGCCCATCCTAAACGAATATCGTCATCGCTCATCCATGTGGACTCTTCGTCATCATTGGCATACGTATCATGTGATTCCACCCATGTGACCAACTTGTCCGCAGACACATCAGATGCATAATGGGAAATATTCGACACACTCAGATTACGGTTCTTTAAAGCGGATCTGATGGAATGCCCGTAGTTAGAAGCCGTCACATTCATATAATTCGCATAAGCAGTATCTCTGGACGCGCTGTCTTGCAGGATTTCTCCGTATTGGAACTCTGCCGATATATTTGTGATATTCGGCCAAAATTGGCTGCCGTAATTCCCATCATCCGGAAGCTCTATATGCTTGGCGGCATCATAGCGGAATCCGTCTGCTCCGTCATTCAATGCTCTTTCCAAGAAACGTTTCAGATAGACCTGCACCTCAGTATTCTGTGTATTCCAATCATACAGCCCAAGCAATGAATTTTGAGTGACGTCCCATCGATCCGACCAATTTTTAATTTGTGTGTTTCCATGGGTCCAGTTTGGAATACGCTTAATCTCGTCAGAAATCGCGCCATAATCGCTGGTAGTATGATTGATAACCGCATCGACAATGACTTTTACGCCATACTTTTCCGCGGCTGCACACATGTCCTTAAATTCTTGTTCAGTGCCTAAGTAACGGTTGCCGATTTGGTACGATGTCGGCTGATACAGCCAGTACCAGTTCCTCATGCTTTTATCTCCTTGGTTCCCTTCATTTACTTGGTTAATCGGAGACGTCTGAATGGCTGCATAGCCCGCATCACGAATATCTTTCATATTTTGTGTTAACGTATTGAACGACCAATTCCATGCATGAAGGATGGTCCCGTTTTTGACCGATGACGCGGTCACCTTATTCGATTTGTTTGCAGTTTCAGCGTTTGCAGCCGCCGGGCCTGACAAAACCAAATGAAACAGCAATAAAAATCCGGCGAATAACGGCAGTAAAGAGGTTTTGAATCGTTTTTCAAACATTTTTGACACTCCTTATTTGATTTTTGAAGACTGACTGCGGAGTCAAAAATTCCTCTTACTCTTTCTTCAGCTCCTTTCAACTGTTGTGAAGACTGGAGAATTTTGTTAACGCTTACATTTCAACTTATCACACTCTCTCTATCAAAGCAACGTGACAGAGTGAATTCAAATCTATATTCCTATCAATTAAAAAGACTTCCCGCTTTCAAACAAAAAAAGAAACCACCTGTCAAGATGATTTCTTTTTTATTTCTTTTATCGCTCTTCTGTAAGACAGCTTCACAATGACATACCGAAGCAGAAACAGAATGCCTCCGCAGACGATAAAAAGAAAGATCATTTTCAGCCAAGCAAAGAATGTATGGGGAAACCCCCTGTCGTACATCGTAATCGCCGCTACCGCAAAAGTGACCGCAATTGAATCTATCCGCTGCTGCTTCACCCGCTTTTGCAGTTCTTCTTTGGTGTCTATTCTCGGCATGAGCATTCCCGACGCTCCCGCCCTGATGCAATAATAAACAATTATAATGAAGAAAACCGCCAAGCTTCCGGCCCATTCCCTAAACGGACAGTTCAGAACAAGTCCGCGTACGATGATGTCAAGCAAAGACAGTGTGCCCACAAGCATTCCGACTTCTGACCAAATCATTCGTTCTTTCTCTTTCACACTCTCACTCTTTCCATTCACGTTTGAAAGTCCGTTCCGACGCTGATTCATGACTTCCTCCCGTACTATTAAGAATGGCTTACAACTCCCATTATATCTTGCCGATTCATAATGATAAACCGAAATATCATTGACAAAAATGTTAATAAGGACCCCAATTGATCAGAACGCCTATGCAGATAAACACGAGACCGATGACAAACCAAATCAGCGCCAGCGGAATCATGAAGCGAAGCCACTTTACGTACGGAATGCCGCTGGCAGCCAGTACGGCCATCAGCACGCCGGAAGTCGGATTGACACAGTTTACGACGCCTTCTCCGAGCATGACCGCTTCAACCGCGACCTGTCTCGTGATGCCCATCAGATCGGCAAGCGGCGCCAAGATCGGAATAAATACGACCGCCTCCCCTGAGCCCGATGAAATCAGAAAATGAAGCAGGGCGCTGGAAATATACATTCCGATTGCGCCTGCCATCGGGCTGAAACCGTGCAGCAGTGACGCTAGTCCATTGACTACCGTATCAAGCAGCTTTCCATGTTCCAGGATAACGGAAATGCTTCTCGCCATTCCGACGATCAGCGCACCGTAAACGAGCCCCTGACAGCCTGTAATAAACGTTTTTGCGATATCATTTGCCGCCATTCCCGCAATCAGGCCTGACACGATTGAGATAAAAATGAACACGGCGGCCATCTCTGAATCAGACCAGCCAAGAGTAAGCGCGCCGTATAAAAAGCCGGCAAGCGACAAAGCCGCAACAGCCAGAATCAATTTATGGCGGACGGTAAACGGGACATGCTTGTCCTCCGGCTCAGAAACCTGCGGGAATGAACCTGCCGCCGGAAACCAATCGTTCCCCAGCAGACTGGCGTCCTTTGCTTTTCTGAGTTTTCTCGTATACCGATAAATATATAAAATAGATGATAACAGAAAACAAATGTAGACGGCAATCCGCAGGCCGATACCGGAAAACAGCGGCAGCTCCGCGATGCTTTGTGATAACCCGAGCGGTGAAGGTGATAAAATCGTCGCGTTAAACCCGGCATAGCAGCCGATATAAATGACGGCCGCTCCGGCCACGGCGTCCCATTTCAGCGAGCGGGCGACGATCAGGCCGATCGGAATAAAACCGATCACGGAATTAACGACGATGCCGGTTGTGCCGAGGATCGAAAATAGAGATCCGACAATCGCAATAAACAGCAGCTGTTTTGTGCGGAACGTACTGATGACATTACTGATCAATCCATTGATGGCGCCCGTTTTCTCCAAAATCGCAATGGTGCCGCCCGTAAACAGGATTAAAAAAATAATCGGCGCGGAACTTGTCATCCCTTCCTGAATCGCGGTAAAAAAAGCGATCGGGCTGACAGGAGACCGGTCTAAAGAATGATAGCTTCCCGGGACGGCGGACGTCACACTGCCCTTTGTCACCCTGTCAAATTCCCCCGCGGGAACGATGTACGACGCTATCGCGCATAGTAAAGCGACAATGAACAGCAGCACATAAGCATCAGGCATCACAAACAATTTCTTCTTTTTCAATACAGGTTCGGCCTTCGGCACAGCCATAACATCACCATCCCGCTTTAAATTTATAAACTATTCAGAAAATACAGATATGTGCTATATTATATACAGACCGATTGCCTGTTTTCAATATCAAAAATAAAAAACAGACAGCTTTTGAAGGAGGACTTACGGCATGAACAGACTCACAGCGCATGAAAAGCAAGTCATTATGGATATTTTTGACCACCTGCACGCCAATCCCGAAGTAAGCTGGAAAGAATATCAAACAACTGAATATCTGACTGAAAAACTGAAAGAGGCCGGCTGCCGAACCCGCACGTTTGATGATTGTACCGGTGTTGTCGGCGAAATCGGAGAAGGCTCGCCCGTTGTGGCTGTCCGGGCGGATATTGACGCGCTGTGGCAGGAAGTGGACGGTGTCTTTCAGGCGAACCATTCATGCGGACATGATTCACATATGACGATGGCGCTCGGCACGATGATGCTTTTAAAGAGTCAGCCGAAACTTCCGAAGGGCACCATCCGCTTTATTTTTCAGCCGGCTGAAGAAAAAGGAGGCGGAGCGCTGAAAATGATTGAAAAAGGCGTACTTGATGATGTTAATTTCTTATACGGCGTGCACGTGCGCCCCGTACAGGAAACGGCAAACGGCCGATGCGCACCGTCCATTCTGCATGGCTCAAGCCAGCATATAGAAGGCCTGATTATCGGAGAAGAAGCCCACGGCGCGAGACCGCATCTCGGCCTTAACAGTATCGAAATCGCCGCTCTTCTCGTCCAAAAACTCAGCTTCATTCATCTTGATCCCGGCATCCCGCATTCCGTGAAGATGACAAAGCTTCAGGCAGGCGGTGAGAGTTCCAATATCATTCCGGGAAAAGCATCGTTCAGCCTTGATCTCCGCGCACAAACCAATGCCGCCATGGAGAAATTAACCGCCGAAACCGAAAGAGCCTGTGAGGCGGCGGCTGCCGCATTCGGCGCAAAAATCGAACTGCAAAAAGAACACAGCCTCCCGGCAGCCGAGCGAAACAAAGAGGCGGAAGCCATCATGGCATCTGCGATAAGCGGCATTCTCGGAGAAGAACATGTGGATGAACCTCTTGTGACAACCGGAGGAGAGGATTTTCATTTTTACGGGTTAAAGGTGCCGAACTTAAAAACGACGATGCTCGGCCTAGGATGCGGTCTGCAGCCGGGGCTTCACCATCCCCAAATGACATTTGACCGAAGCGCCATCTTTACAGGCGTTGAGATATTAACGGCTGCCGTCCTCAAATCGTTTGAAGCATAAAAAAAGCAGCCCGTTACAGGGCTGCTTTTCCTCATTACTTCTTCAAATCTTCAATTGAATTGACGTTTTTCATATACTGAGGAACGACCAGACCCATCTTGACGCCTGTCAGACTCGTTCCTACATCTTCATATTTGCCTTTATATTTAGACGCATATGCCTTATGGGTATTCGGAAGCCAAGCAGACAATGACGCATCCGCGCTGCCTGTCGCAATCGCAGTCCACATCGGTCCCGCCTCCACTTGCGTCAGCTTCACGTCATAGCCGAGGTCTTGAAATACTTTTCCGATTACATTCGTACTTGCGATTTCACTGTCCCATGCCACATAAGCCAGGTTAATTTTATCCCCTTTAACTTTATGGGCGCCTTTTGTCCATTGAGCCACTTGGTCTTTGTGTTTTTTCACATATTCAGCAGCGGCTTTGGCCGGCTTTTCGCCTTCTTCAACGGCAATCATGACTTCTCCCATATCGTCCTGCGTCCATTTGAACTGGCTGAGAACTTTGGCCGCGTTAGGCTGTTCCTTACTGAAGCCGGTTCTTGTAATCGTATGAATCTGCTCGGCAGTTCCGTACGTTTTTTTCGGATCATCAAGGAACTTCAGCTTGTATCTGGAGAACATCCAGTGCGGCGTCCAGCCCGTTACGATGATCGGCTTTTTCCGGTCATATGATTTCTTCAATGTCGCCGTCATGGCAGCACTTGACGCCGTGACGACATTCCAGTCTTTCAACCCGTAATCCTTCACGGCCTCATCCGTCAGGGCCATGATTCCCGATCCCGGATCAATACCGATAATGGTTTTGTTCACCTGGTCCGCAGCCGTTGCCTTACCATCAGTCTGCGAACCGCAGGCAGCCAAAGAAAGAGCCAGCGCAGCGGTAACGCCGACACCGATGATTTTCTTAAGCATCAGGCATTCCCCCTGCTCTTCTTCTTCACTTTAATGTTTTGCGTGATACGGTCGAGTGTAATCGCTACGATGACGATCGCGATACCCGCTTCCACTCCGACACCGGTTTTCAACTGTGTCACGGCGCTGTATACTTCAGAACCGAGGCCCGGCGCACCGACCATGGCCGCGATAACGACCATTGATAAAGCAAGCATGATGCTTTGGTTAATACCGGCAAGAATTGTTTTTGTGGCAAGCGGAAGCTGTACCTTGAACAGACGCTGAGACGTCGTTGAACCGAATGCTTCCGTCGCTTCGATCAAATCAGCCGGAACTTGTTTAATACCGAGAACCGTCATGCGGATCGTCGGAGGCATCGCGAAAATAACAGATGCCACGACGCCTGGCACAACCCCGATATTAAAGAAGAAAATTGCAGGCAGCAGATATACGAAAGCCGGCATGGTCTGCATTAAATCCAGAATCGGTGTAACAATGCGGCGGACCGTTTCTTTCTGAGACGCCCATATGCCGATCGGAACCCCGATAATAATGGAAATCAAAACAGATGTGACGACAAGCGCCAACGTTTGCAGCATCGGCGACCAATAGCCCAAATAATCAATAACAAGGAATCCGATTAACGTAAAGAGTGCAATTCCTCTCGTACTGATCCACCAAGCGAGAGCTGCAAAAATAACAGTCAATAAAATAGACGGGATGAAACCCAAACCGCTCACAATCGCGTTTACGAAAGCGGCCAAACCGTTTGAGATTCCGTCAAAGAAACCTCCGAACGTCATGGTAAGCCAGTCAACAAACCGGTCAACGATATCTGCTAACGGAATTCTAGGCAATCTGTCCATTTACTTCACCCCCTGAACAGAAGAATCCTGAGCTTGTTCAGCAGAATCTTCAACATTTATATAATCGTTATTTCCTGAAAGCGCGCCGATTAATGCGCCTTTTACGACAATGCCTTTCATGCGGTCCTTATCGTCCGTGACGGCGATCGGAATATTCGCATCAGACACGACATCGAAAATTTCCGTCAAGTATGTGCTTTCGTGCACAGTCGTAAATTCAGTATTTAAAATATCCTGAAGCGATAAGTCGGATTCCACCGCTTTTTTCGCATCCGCCGCGTGAATGACGCCGAGAAGCTGTTTCTGTTTATCAACGGCGTAAATAGAAGAAATACCGAGATTCTTCATGAGCTGCAGCGCTACACGAGGCCCTTTGTCAATCCGCACGGTTTCAGCGCGCTTCATGATGTGGCCCGCTGTCAGAACTTTGGATAAGTCAACGTCCTCAACGAATTTCTCAACGTATTCATTGGACGGGCTCATCAGAATTTCTTCAGGCGTCCCGATCTGAACGATGTTACCGTCTTTCATCAGCACGATTCTGTCGCCGATGCGCAATGCTTCATCAAGATCATGCGTGATGAAGATGATCGTCTTGCCGACAGAGTCATGAAGGTCTAAAAGCTCATCCTGCATGTCTTTGCGGATCAGCGGATCAAGCGCACTGAAAGCTTCATCCATCAGAAGAATGTCAGGATCATTCGTCAATGCGCGGGCAAGTCCGACACGCTGCTGCATTCCTCCGCTGAGCTGATCTGGGAATTGGTGTTCAAAGCCTTCAAGACCGACAAGTTTAAGCGAATCAAGCGCTTTTTGCTCACGCTCTTTTTTGTCGACGCCTTGGAGCTCCAAACCGTATTCCGTATTTTCAAGAATCGTTCTGTGCGGAAACAGTGCAAATTTTTGAAAGACCATGCTGATTTTTTTCCGGCGCACTTCCCGGAGCTGGTCTTTTGACATATTTGTTATCATGTCACCATCAATATAAATATTTCCGGCAGTCGGTTCAATAAGCCGGTTTAACAGCCGAACTAAAGTTGATTTACCGCTCCCCGATAGACCCATGATGACAAATATCTCCCCATCATATACATCAAAGTTTGCTTGATTGACACCAACGGTTGATCCGGTAGCTTTCAGGATCTCTTTTTTGTTTTTTCCGCTGGACAGCATCTGAATGGCTTTTTTTGTCTGTTTTCCGAAAACCTTAGATACATTTTCGACTTTTATCTTAATTGGTTTCTCATCCAAATTCATATTTTCCCTCCATTATAAGCAATCTTTAATACCGTAACACGTTTGTAATAAGTCAAACAAACATCATAATCCCTTTTATTTTGTATCATTACTTTAAAAACATCCCTGTGTCTTATTTTCCTCTGGTATGCTTCTAAATACTCTCTAATCCTCCTTATTGAGGATAAATTATAAAGGAAATCGGGCTTTTATCAGGCTTGAGAACGTTTCCATCGAATGTGCTGCAAACTGATTTCCTATCCTTTTTTTACAAATACAAGAATTTTTTTGCGACATTGTCCCGGAAAAAGAAGTTTTCGCCTCCTGAAAATAAGGAATATTAAGGAAAAATATAGGTCTGCCAACAGACAGCTCACTAAAAAAAGCACCCCAAAAGGGTGCTCATTGCGCAAGCTCTGTCTGTTTCGTTTCTTTTCCGAGAATAAGAATGGTGATGACGGCAATCAGGATGGCTGCACAAAAGACGGCGAAAATCACTGTAAACGAAACGTTCCGGGCTGCAAGCGATCCGACGAGAAGCGGACCGAAAATGCCGCCGATTCTGCCGACGGCCGCCGTTGTGCCGGAACCGGTCGCACGAATCGCCGCAGGATACTGCTCCGGTGTATAGGCGTAAAGCACGCCCCATGCGCCGAGATTGAAGAAGGACAGCAGCATGCCCGCTGTGAGCAGCATGGCCAATGAATCCGCGGCACCGAAGAAATAAGCGCTGCCCGCCGTTCCGAGCAAATAGATGACTAAGATGGTCTTCCGCCCCGCTTTTTCGATCAGCCACGCCGCAGAGAAATATCCGGGAAGCTGGGCAAGTGTCATCAGAAGGACGTATTCGAAGCTCTCAATCATGCTGTAGCCTTTCATCAGCATCACGCTCGGCAGCCATAAAAACATGCCGTAATATGAAAAGACGACGCAGAACCAAACGACAGACAGCAGCACCGTCGGCCGGATATACGGTTTCGTCCAGACACTTCCCGCCTGCCCGCGTATGCTTTTTTTCTGCGGCAATGCCTGATGCGCCGGTGATTCCGGAAGGCTTCTCCGCAAGTACAGCGCATAAAATGCGGCCAGCGCCGTTAAGAGCAGCGCGGCCTGCCAGCCGAATGACGGTATGACAAAGTAGGAAATCACCGCCGCAAGAAGCCAGCCCGCGGCCCAAAAGCTCTCAAGCAGCACGATGATCCGTCCCCGCTTTTCGGGAGGGGACGCTTCTGACACGAGCGTCGAGGCGACAGGCAGTTCCCCGCCAAGCCCCATTCCGATCAGAAAACGCAATATGAGAAAAACCGTCAATCCCGTTGCGAAAGCGGATATGCCGCTTCCGACAGAAAAGAATAACAGCGTGATCATAAACACTTTTTTCCGGCCGATCCTGTCGGCCAGCATTCCGAATACAAAGGCGCCCGCTGCCATACCGATGGAATTGACGCTTCCGATCCATTTCATTTGATCGGGTGTTAAATTCCAATCAGTGTGAAGCGCGGCGATAATAAACGATAAAATTCCGACATCCATCGCATCAAACAGCCAGCCCATTCCGGCAATCGCCAGAAGTTTTCGCGGAGTGACGGCAGGTTGTTTATTCATAAGCAGCACCTCAAATCGAAAATGATTACCGTATAAGTTTACACCTGTCTTTACACATTGTCATTATCTTTTTTCGCAAAAAAATCCCGCTTGCCGTAAGCAAGCGGGGTGTGTGTTAATTCTTTAAGACTGCGGTTTTAATATTATCCTGAAGCTGTTGAATCCGTTTCGCGCCGTCTTCTCTGATACGTCTGTTCTCTTCCTCGATCTGTTTCGTTTCCTGCATACCGCTGACAATCGTATTCCAAGACGTTTCAATCGTCTCAATGTCAATGCTCGGACGGCCTGCCATACGGGCAATTTCCACGCTTTGATTTGAGATATTTTCAGCGTTTCGCTTCAGCATTTCATTCGTGCGGCGGTCCAGCTCGCTCATTGAATCAGCCACAAGCTTTTGCCGTTTGACTGTGACAGCCTGAATGATGCCGTTTTTGAAAATCGGAATCGTAATGACGAAAGCGGAATTGATTTTCCCGATGAGCTTCGTATTTCCGCGCTGAAGGAGGCGGATCTGCGGCGCCGTTTGCAGCGCCACCATCCGCGCCATATCTAAATCATAGACACGTTCCTCAAGCGCCTGAAGCCCGTCACGCAGCGTATCAAGCTGCATTTGCGCAAGCTGGTTTCCGCCTGCCGCTTTTTCTTCATAAGAAGGAATGAGCGCCTGCATTTCCTCAAGCTTCATCTGCCCGGCAACGACATACTTTTCAAGCTCCATGTAGTAGTTAATGTTGTTTTCATACATCTCTTCAAGCGTATGGTTCGTCTTTGCCATTTCATCTTTGTATTTTGAAATTTCGACGTGGATTTTTTCAATTTCTCCGCCCAGGGTGCGGTACTTTTGAAAAATCTTTTCAATCATGCTGTTGCCGCGTTTGAACATTTTAGCGAGAAATCCTTTTGGTTCATCGAAATCATTTTTGTCAAAACGGTCCATGATTTTTCCGAGCTGCGTCAGCATTGTGCCTGAATCCGTGACACTTGTTGTTTTCATCATATTTAAGATGCGGTCGGAGAACTTCGAGATTTCAACTGCCGGTTCTTTTCCGTACTCAAGCAGCTCCATTTGGTTTTTCACGTCAATCTGCTGTGAAATGCGCTGCACCTCAGGGTCTTGGCGCAGCTGCACCCTGATGTCATCTGCTTTTTGTTCAGAAATCTCTTCATTTTTATCAAGAACAAGCGGATTTTGATTTTCTGTCATGTTTATTTACTCTCCCTGCTTTTGCGTAATGGTTCTAAACAGCTTTCTTACGAGTGACGGCTCCTTATATTCCTGCCGAAATACCATGTCCTCCAGCCAATGGACATCAAATTGGCTTTCTTCAATATAATGCTCAATGTCTTGATGGCCCGGCGGATTATACAAGATGATATCGACGCCGAATTTATTTAAAAACAATAGAGCGGCGGCGTCAGAACGTGTAAGTTCGCTATTTTGTTCCGTATGATATAAAACGAGTTTCGGAACGGTTTGGGCGTAATCAAACGTCTGAATCAATTGCAGCAGCGAAGCGGGCAGGTTCGTCGCCTGGCGGAACAAATAGATTGCGGCGTCCCTTGCCTGCTCCCCGGGCAAAGCCTTCAGCCCTGGGTTTCTGCACATGTCAGAAATCACATTGGCGATGGCGTTCTGCACGCCTGACGGGAGATGCTTGTACTGCCAGATGTTGCTTCTTTTCAGCCTGTCCGCGTCAATCGCTCCTTCTTCGTTCAAAACCTGACTGTAGTGATACTGGTAGTTGGCTTTCAGCTCTTCCGTAAACGGAAAACTGCGGATCATGTGTGTCTCCTGATAGTCTGCGGCGGTATGGAGTCTGTTCCAATATTCTTTCGTATCTTTGGAAACCCCCATCACTTTCGCAAAAAGGTTCGGAACGGCCACCCGCTCCCTGTCCGCTTTAAATTGCGGCCGGATAAACGCCCGCTCCTTCGCAATGAGAAATAACTCATCATACGTCGTTTTTAATGTCACGGACTGCGGGGTATGATCCCTGAACTGCCAAGGCTTATACATCATAGATTCCTCATGGTTCAGCACATGCTCAATTTCTTTCGTTGACCGGTAGGCCGTCGTGGACGTTCTGTCCGGCTTTTCTTTCGGGAATGGCTCAAGGCCGCCTGTTGCGGGGAGCTTTATCACAAAGCTGAGTTCCTCATCCGGATCAATCAAGCTGAACGGATCTTCCGCAGCCGGATGAAACAATAGGACGTCACAGCCGATCAGCATGAGATAATAGAGAAAATAGAGCTGGCTTTTGGCAGCGTCTCCATACCACACCACCTTCGGCATCTCACGCTCTATATCGGCTTGTTCGAGCCATGGATTCAGGTGGTTCAGCGAAAACTTTGACACATCCAAGAGCACACGCCGGAAATCGGGATGATTCAGCCCGTTTTCATGCCGGTCCGCAAAGGTTTCCAAAAGCGTCATAAACGCGGTTCTCAGCCGGCGGTGCATAAGCGGATCAGCGTGTTTGGCAAGCAGCCTGCCCCCATCGAGAAACGCGACAAATCTGGAAACCGAAAGCCCTTTCTCTTTTTGATTGACCGAATGGATGTGCTGGAGCGCCTGAAACGTTTCAGGCGCGATGGTCTTATCCAGCGTCTCGCTTAACACATGGATGTTTTCATGAGAAGACAGCTCGAAAAGCTTATTGTAATACTCCGTCTCATCATAAGGAGTACCCAAAATCCGGACGGCAAGACGGGTAAACGCCAGCCCGTTTTCCCGCTCGTAACCGGGACGTTCCGGCAGCGGCCGCATCAGAAACGTTTCCCAGTCATCGTTTTCCGGCTCGGCCTTTCGGATCACCAATTCTTCCTGCCTCATCATTTTCCTCCTTTCTCTTCATGATGATCGGTACAAAAAAGGAAGGAAATGAACTCTCCCTCCTTTTTTGTTTTATTCTTCTTTAGATGCAGCCGTTTGCTCCTGAACCTGCTTTTGTTTGTTGAAATAGTGGATAATAAACGTTACCACAAACGCAGCGATGATGATTCCGAAGAACACCACGTGCGGCATTTCATAATCAAAGGCGCTCGCCGCCATTTTCACGGCGATAATCCCGATCAGCACAAAAGCCGTATTTTCAAGCTCAGGGATTTTATCAATTAAAACAAGGAATACTTTTGCGACTGTACGCATCATGAGAATGCCAAGCATACCGCCGATCAAGAGCACCCACACTTTTTCCGATACCGCAAACGCGGCCAGAATGCTGTCAACAGAGAAGGCCAAATCCATTAACTCAACTGAAACGACAGTGGCCCAGAAAATTCCGAACGTACGGACCATCCATGAATTTTTCTTCATGCCTTCCGTATCGTCATCACCTTCTCCGATCCAGAAATGCTTAATGACGAGCCAAGCCAGGTACAGCGCGCCAAGCACTTTAATCCACCAGAACTTAATGAGCAGCATTCCGATCCCGATAAAGATAAAACGGAAAATATATGCCCCGAACAATCCGTATGTTAATGCTTTCTTCCGCTGTTTTTCAGGCAGATGCCTTACCATCACCGCAAGCACTAACGCATTGTCGGCCGACAGCAGCCCTTCCAGCAGAACCAAGGAACCGATCAGCCCCCATGATACAGGGTCAGTCAGCACCTCACCCCACATTTTCCAATCAAAAAAGGAAGCGTAGGTCGACATAATATGATGTAGAAAATCCAAGTTTTTTCCTCCTATTTAGTAAAACGGTAATTTCCTGCTTACACCTGCAAGCCGTAATTCCGGCAAAGTGATGCCAGACCGCCGGAAAACCCGCTGCCGATGGCGTTAAACTTCCACTCAGCCCCATGGCGGTAAAGCTCACAAACGACAACCGCCGTTTCAATCGAGAAGTCTTCCCCTAAATCGAAACGAAGCAGTTCATTCTGGCTGTTTTCATCGACGACGCGCACGAACGCGTTCGAAACTTGTCCGAAATTTTGGCCGCGCGCTTCCGCATCATGAATCGTGACGGTGATGCCGATCTTTTCAATATTTGCGGGTATTTTTGAGAAGTCGACGATAATTTGTTCATCGTCTCCCTCGCCCTCGCCCGTCCGGTTGTCTCCCGTATGGATGACGCCCCCGCTTGGGTGTTCCAGGTTATTGTAGAAAACAAAATCAAGATCATTTACACAGTTGTCATGGGCATCGACAAGAAAAGCCGACGCGTCAAGGTCAAAGTCATGCCCTCCGGAGTACTTGTTCGTATCCCAGCCTAAGCCGATTACCGCTTTTGTAAGGCCGGGGTTCGTTTTTGTCAGATCAACACGCTGTCCTTTCGCCAATTGAATAGCCATGTGCCGTCTCTCCCTTCTGTGTTTGATATGGTTCAGCCGATTTGCAGGCCGTAATCTGTTGCAATACGGGCCAGTCCGCCTTGGTAGCCTGAGCCGATCGCGGAAAATTTCCATTCGCCATTATGTCTGTAAAGCTCCCCTGCGATAATGGCTGTTTCAATTGAGAAATCTTCAGCCAGATCATAGCGGATCAGCTCCTCATTTGTCTCTTCATTGACAATACGCACGAACGCGTTGGAAACTTGTCCGAAGTTTTGGCCGCGCGCTTCCGCTTCATGAATCGTGATGACGAATGAAATTTTGTCAATAGCCGCGGGCACCGCGCTCAGGTTGACTCTTACGCTTTCGTCATCGCCTTCGCCCTGGCCTGTCAGGTTGTCGCCTGAATGTGCGACAGAGCCGTTTCCGCCTTCAAGCTGATTATAGAAAATGAAATCATCAGGCGACGCGCATTTTCCTGCTTCATTTAATAGAAAGACGCTGGAATCTAAATCAAAATCATGTCCGCCGTCGTATTTGTTTGTATCCCAGCCAAGGCCGACAACGACTTTAGAAAGACCCGGATTTGTTTTAGTCAAATCTACTTTTTGTCCTTTTGCCAATGAAATTGCCATGTGTGCACTCTCCTTTTTATCGTTTAGGCGTATCGGTTAACGATATCGCCGATTTTTGTATCGTTTGTGCCTTCTCCTACTGCGGCGAATTTCCACTCGCCGTCCTGGCGGTAGATTTCAGCCGCGATCAGGCTCGTTCTGCCTGAATAGTTATCTCTTAAATTGTAAGTCACCAGTTCTTCGCGATTAGCCTGATCAACGACGCGAATGAACGCGTTTTGAATCATGCCGAAGTCCTGTTTTCGTCTGACGCAGTCGTAAATATTGACGACAAACACAAGTTTATTAATCTGAGCGGGCACTTTCGCCAAATCGATGAGGATTTGTTCATCATCGCCGTCGCCTTCACCCGTCAGGTTGTCACCCGTATGTACGACACCGCCGCACCGGCTTTTCAGATTGCCGAAATAGATGACGTTTTTGCTGTCTGTCATTTTATCATTTTCAAGCATCAGTACGGAAGCGTCACAGTCGATATTGGCACCGCCTCCGCCGAACAGCTTTCCGAAAAAGCCCCCGGATGATACAGGGTCCCAGCCGAGTCCGACCAGCAGTTTTGACAGGCCGACTTTTCCTTTTGTTAAATCAATCCGCTGTCCTTTTTGTAAAGAGATCGCCATATGATTCACTCCTATTCTGTAAGGGTGCCGCTAAGCACGCCGCAAGTGCGCATTTTTACTAAATTCCGGGACAAGAATCCCGGTGTTTATTAAGATATACGTCTTTTATTATATCAAAGTTTCATAAAACATAAGAATTTTTGGCGAAAAACGGCGAAAAATCACTTCCTATATTCTCCTTCGTTCCGGAGAAAATAGAGAAAACAAAGAAATTGACGAAGACTGAACATTTTTCCTATCCTTGTATCAATACATGTCAGGAAAGGGGCAGACGAGTGATTGATTTAAGCATACTTGATCAGGCGCCCGTATCCAAAGGAAACGGGCCGCACGAGACGCTCCGCCGTTCAGCGGAGCTCGCCCGCCTCAGTGAAGGATGGGGCTATAAGCGGTACTGGTTTGCCGAGCATCACGGCACAAGAGGGCTCGCAAGCGTTTCGCCGGAAATTATGATCGCTCATACCGCCGCAGCCACAACGTCCATCCGTGTCGGATCAGGCGGCGTGCTGCTGCCGCAGTACAGCCCCTATAAAGTCGCGGAAACTTTCCGTCAGCTTGAGGCGCTGCACCCGAACCGGATTGACCTTGGGGTCGGACGCTCACCGGGCGGCACGACGAAAATCCGGCTCGCCCTCACAGACGGGGTAAAGAAAAGCATGACCGAGTTTAACAGGCAGCTTCAGGATTTATCATCCTTTCTGACAGATTCGGTTCCCTCGGACCATGCTTATGCAGGAATAAAAACAGCGCCTTTGATTGAAACAGCCCCGCAGCTTTGGGTGCTCGGCCTCGGGGAAAACAGCGCCAGACGCGCCGCTCTTCAAGGTGCGGGCTATGTCTTCGGCCATTTCATTAATCCGGAACGCGGGGAAAAAGCTTTTCAGATCTATCGGGACCATTTCCGGGCCTCCGCCCATTTTTCCGCTCCCGCCTCGCTCTGTGCCATTTTCGTCATATGCGCGGCTACGGATGAGAAAGCGGAAGAACTCGCCTTAAGCCAGGATTTATGGCTTCTTCGTGTCGGAAAAGGCGCCGACAGCCGCGTGCCGAGTGTGGAAGAAGCGAAGGCTTATCCGTATTCGCCGGAGGATCGTAAACAGATAGAAGAAAACAGGAAGCGGATGGTGATCGGCTCTCCTGCCGCAGTGAAACGCCGTCTGCTTGAACTTTCCGAGCGGTATCAGACAAAAGAGATGATGGTGCTGTGCAACGTCTTTGATTTCGAAGCCAAAAAAGAGTCATATGAGCGTCTTGCTGATATATTTCTGTAAAAAAAAGCCGTCAAACGGAGCAGCAGATGAGACTGCTGCACCGCTTAACGGCGGTTTTTTCGTTCTTTTCCTTTTTTAAACGCATTCCAAATCCCCTGCAGCGTAAACCCGAGCAGAAGCAGAATGATTAACAGTAAAGTGATTGACGGCCCCGGAGGCGTTCCGAGCTGGTACGAAGACGTCAGCCCCATGAACACACTGAAAAGAGAAATAATAATGGCTGCCGCAAACACCCATTTAAACCCTTTGGCAATACGGATTGCAAAAGCCGCGGGCAGTACGAGGAGCGCGGAAACGAGCAGCACGCCGATAATCGGAATAATGACCGAAATCGCCAGCCCCGTCACGATGCTGAATGACATTGACAGCAGGTTTGTGTTAATGCCTGATGTCTTCGCCGTCGCCTCGTCAAAAGTAAGCAGATAGAGCGGTCTGTTTAATATAATGAAATAAAGCAGAATCAGCAGGGTAATGCCTCCGATAATATAGACCTGCTGCTGGCTGACCGTGACAAGCGATCCAAATAAATATTGATCGATGCTCATCGACGCGCCGCCTTTTGACAGGCTGATCAGAAACATCGCAAACGACAGCCCGGCCGCCATTAAGATTGCGATAGATACCTCGGAATATGTACGGTACGCCCGCCGCATGTATTCAATGCCGATCGCTCCGATCGTGACGACAACGATGCTCGCCGCCGTAATATTGGTACTGAGAAAAAAACCGATGGCCACGCCCGACAATGAAATATGAGACAGCGTATCCGCCATCAGCGCCTGTCTTCTCAGCACGAGATATACGCCTAATATCGGCGCCATAATTCCGATCATGCTTCCCGCTAGAAAAGCTCGTCGCATGAATTCCAAGTCAAACATTTCCATCCGCCTTTTTCCCCCCTTTCAAGCCGTATGACTTTATCCAGATACTGCTGTACTTCGTTTTGTTCGTGTGTCACCATGACGACAGTGCGGTTGTGATTTTTCACCTGATGGTGCATAAATTCGTAGAAACCCTGCCTGCTTTCATAATCAACCGCGGTTGTCGGCTCATCAAGCATCAGCAGATCCGGATTGCTCGCAAGCATTCTCGCAATGCAGATTTTCTGCTTCTGTCCGCCGGATAAATCGCCGATTTTCCGGTGGCGGAAATCCCACATTTCCACCATCTTCAGCGCGTTTTCCACCTCATGGTGATCCGTTTCGTTCAATCGTTTAAACCATTTTCCTTTCGTATAACGGCCTGATTGCACAAGCTCCAGAACCGTACTTGGGAATCCTGCGTTAAATGAAGAAATCTGCTGCGGAACATAGCCGATTGTCAGGCGTTTTCCGGCTGCGTTTTTTTTACTGATCTCGGCCGTTCCTTCCCAAGGTCTGAGCATGCCGAGCATGACTTTCATCAGCGTCGATTTTGACGCGCCGTTCGGTCCTGTAATGCCGACGAATTCGCCGCTTTTGATTTCCAGCGACACGCCGTCAAGCACGGGTGTATGCGAATAACCAAAAACGATATCCTGTAATGTAACGAGATTCATGCTGACCTTCCTTTCCCGCATAGAAATAGTGTGCACCCCGCGGCGCACACTATGTTATTTAACCAATAGCGAATCTTTCAGTGCATCAAGGTTTTTCTCCATAATGTCGATATAACCGATGCCTTTATCCCGTTCTTTTTGGCTTAAACCTTCCAGTGTATTGAGCACTTCCGTTTTCGCGCCGATTTCACCGGCAAGCGTATCTGCAACTTTAGGCGATGCAACTTCTTCAAAGTAGATGATCTTCACATCATGCTTTTTGGCAAACGTTTTGAGATCCGCCAGTTTGGCCGCACTCGGCTCTTCTTCAGGAGAAAGGCCTGCAATCGCGACTTGTTTTAAGCCGTATTCTTTGGCGAGATAGCTGAATGCCGCGTGCTGTGTGATCAATTCTTTTTTCGCCGCTTTATTTAATGTTGTACGGTATAGTTTATCAAGATCCTGCAGTTTTGCAATATATTCTTTACTATTTTTCTCATAGTATTCTTTATTCTTCGGGTCCTGTTTTACGATCTGCGCCGTAATGGTTTTGACCTCTTTTTGCGCAAGAACCGGGCTGAGCCACACGTGAGGATCCATGCTGTGGCTGTGGTCATGACCGCCGTGTCCATGTTCCTCTTCCTCTTCATCCGAACCTTCGAGTAAGTCAATTCCTTTCGACGCCTTTACAAACTTCGCATGATCAGAGCCCATGCTTTTTTCCGCTGAAGGAACCCATGTCTCCATATATTCGCTGTTGTATACGAAAAGATCGGCGTTTTGAATGCCGGCGATATCCTTCGGCGTCGGCTCCCAATCATGGGGTTCGACCGAAGACGGGATGAGAATGTCTACATCGCCTTTGTCTTTGACAATTTGTTTCGTGAATTCGCACATAGGATAAAAGGTCGTCACGACGTGCAGTTTGCCGCTTTTTGAAGAACCTGACGAACCTTTTGAAGATGAATTGCCGCAGCCCGCCGCGATTAAAAAGCATGCCGCAATGACAATGATTCCGCTCCATTTTTTAAACAAGCCGTTTCCCCCTGTTCTGTAAATCAGAATGATAACGATTTCCAAAGCGTACTTTCTCGTTCATTTGTTACCTATACCATAATAAAACGAAGTAATTACGTTTTGCAAGATATTTTTTTCTAAATTGATATCCAATTTATCTAAAAAGCCCCCGCCATGTATGGACGGGGGAGTCCTATCACATATCAGGCAAGCAGATAAACTCTTGTTTCGTATGGGCGGAATGTGATGCGGGATTCCGTGCCGCTGTCATTATCATAGTTGCTGAGAAGCAGCTCGGCCCTTTCAGGTTCGGAACCGTCCGGCCAATAAAAAGCGGCTTCTTCTTTCGATACGTTGCTGATGGACATGAGTTTTTGTCCGTTTGCCTGTCTTTCATACACGAACAGCTGCGGGTCATCAGGAAGCAGCAGCGTGTAGCTGCCTTTTATGATATCAGCATACTGTTTTCGCAGGCGGATCAGTTTTTTGTAAAAGTTCAATATAGAATCGGGATCATCCTGAGCCTCGGCCGCATTGACGGTTTTGTAATTGGAATTGACCGCGAGCCACGGTTCGCCCTCCGTAAATCCGGCATTCTTGCTGCCGTCCCACTGCATCGGTGTACGGGCATGGTCCCGGCTTTTCGCCATAATGGACGCCATGACTTCTTCCCTGTTCCGGCCCATTTCAAATACCCTTTTATGATACATATTGATGGTCTGAATATCTTGATAATCCTCTATTCTGTCAAACGGAGCGTTTGTCATGCCGATTTCTTCCCCCTGGTAAATGTACGGCGTGCCTTTCATGAAATAAAGCAGGGCGGCAAGCATTTTGGCGGATGCTTTGCGGTATGTGCCTTCGTCTCCGAAACGGGATACGATCCGGGGCTGGTCATGATTGCACCAATACAGCGTATTCCAGCCTCGATGTTCCAGTTTTTCCTGCCAATCTGTGAGCACTTTCTTCAAATCGGACAGCTCAAGCGGTTTTACATCCCAATGCTCTTGGCCCGGCTTTTGATCAAGCTCCATATGCTGAAAATGAAAAATCATATTCAGTTCATGCTCATCGGTTCCCGTGTAGACCAGCCCTTCTTCAGGCGTCACTGATCCGGCCTCGCCGACCGACATCACGTTATATTTGGAAAATACCTCTTTCGTCATTTCTTTTAAGTAATCATGTATCCGTGCCCCGTTTGGCCGAAAAGGCTTCGGATCGGCCCGGCGGGCGATGTAATCTTCATATGGCGGCAAATATTCTTTTTTTGACAGAAGATGGAGCTGGTCTATACGCAATCCGTCCACGCCTTTATCGAGCCAAAATCTCATCATCTCGTATACTGATTGCCGAACCTCGGGATTTTCCCAATTCAGATCGGCTTGTTTGACGGCGTTCATATGCAGGTAATATTCGCCCGTATGTTCTTCGTACTGCCAGACGGATTGTCCGTAATCCGACACCCAATCGGTCGGCGGGCCGGCCGCGGTGCCCGGCCGCCAAATATAATAATCGCGGTATTTGCTGTCCGGATTCATTTCCGCCTCTTTGAACCAAGGATGCTCCGTGGAGGTATGATTTAAGACGAAATCCATCACAAGCTTTAATCCGCGGCTGCGGCATTCTGTAAGCAGATCGTGAAAGTCCTCCATCCTTCCGTAAGATTCCATAATCGCTTGATGATCCGTCACATCGTAGCCGTTATCGACGTTTGGCGACGGGTAAATCGGGCAGATCCATATCACATCAGCGCCAAGTTCTTTTATATAATCGAGACGCGCGATAATCCCCCGCAGGTCGCCAATGCCGTCGCCGTTCGTATCTTGAAAGCTTCGCGGATAGATTTGATAGACAACGGCGTCTTTCCACCAGTCATTCATCTTGCGGCCCTCCTGTTTTTTAGAGAACCATTTCCTTTATGATCCTTCCCTAAACAAAAAAGAGAAGGTTTCCCCCTCTCTTTTATCTGTCCAGCTGAGACGGATAAAGCGTCATGCCTCCGTCGACGAAAAGTGTCGTTCCGGTTACGTAACTCGCTTCTTCCGACACCATCCATGCGGCGGCCGCGGCGACTTCTTCCGGTTTTCCGAAGGCGTTCATCGGAATTTTTTTCAGCTGGGCCTGTTTATGTGTTTCATCTTCCAGATCCTTATTGGACTCCGTGGCGATCGTGCCGGGAGCGATGGCATTCACCCGGATGCCTTTGTCTGCGTAATTGAGCGCCATCGTTTCCGTCATCATTTTGATCCCGCCTTTGGATGCCGAGTACTGCACGTTTTCAGGACGCGGGATTTGCTGATGAACGCTCGATATGTTTAAGACAGTTCCTTTTTTGCCGCGCTCGAGCATATGTTTCAGTGCCGCTTTCGCCCCCAAAAAGGTGCCGGTCACGTTGACGTCGATGACCCTTTGCCAATCCTCCAGGCTCATTTCATGGGGCATCGCTTCGGCCCCGTTAAAGCCGGAATTGTTGACCATCACGTCCACACCCCCGAAATGCTCCTGGGCGGCATCAAACAGCGCCTGAATCCCTTCTTCTGAGGATACATCGGCTTTTACGGTGACGGCTCGGCCTCCCGCTTTCTCAATGATGTCCGCCGCTTCTTCCGCTCCGGCGGAATCACCGAGGTAGTTCACAACCACATTCATCCGCTCCTTGCCGAAGCGTTCGGCAATGGCCTTTCCGATTCCTTTCGAAGAACCTGTTACGATCGCTGTTTTTCCCTGTAAATCCTGATACATTGTCTCATTTCCTCCCTGATGTTAATACAGAGCATGTACCCGGTTTTGATCGGCCGAAAACAAAAGAGATCATAAAAAGAACGATGAAGCCGAAGCTCCCTCGTTCTTTTTTTCATTATGCGTAGTTGTTCATTTGCAGCCTTTTTTGCACGCCGACAAGCCTGCTGAAAAAATAAGATGCCGCTTTGTAGTTCTCCCGTTTATGAAAGAAATGAGCCGCGTCCTGAAGCAGTTCCTCTGTGTCAGCCAACAGCTCTTTTGATTCCAGGATGTCAAAATACTCTTTGAGCGAATCCTGTCCGCCTTCCCCCTGATAAAGCTCTTTAATCAGACGGAATTTCGTCATATAGATCTCATCTTCCCACTCCGCCGCGCTTCTCATGCCCCGCGCGCAGCTGGCGGCGGCTTCACTGTATTTTTCCGTTTTAAAGTAGATATGCGTGAGTGAAAAAACAGCCTGGATGACCTGCCGGAAGCTGTGTGCTTCAAATCCGGCAGCCGCCCGTTCAAAATCCTCCGCCGCCTTGCAAAAGTCACCCAGACTGTACATACAGTGCCCGATATTATAATAGGCCGCAGCAATCATATATTGATCATCAAGCCGCTCCGCGTGTTCCAAGGCGCATTCGAGGTATTCCAGCGCTTTTTTATGCTGCTGGGCGTCCATCAGATTTCCGGCAATGATAAATTTGCACTGCACCCTTCTCATTCCGTATAATTCATATTTCTTGTAAATATCAAGCGCCTGCCCCGCGTAATTCATTGAAAAGAAAGTCTGCTTGATATGATAGTACACCTCAGAAATTTTATACAGAAACTCGGCTTTCTCTATGTCATCTTCCACATATTCAAGCTTTTCCTCAGCCCGCTTATAATGAGAAATCGCTGAGATGAAGTTTTTCTGCTTAAATTCATACATTCCCCTGAAATAGTAAAAATAATATTCCAGTAAGCCGGTCAGCTTTTGCTGGTTCATCTCAATCTCAGTGAGCATTTCAGAGAACGGAGGCTGGCAGTCGCCGTCTTTCATGGGTTTTAATTTATCCAGCATGATGCGGTGCCGAAATTCCATCAATGAAAAATACAACAATAAATCCTGGTTCTCTTCCATATCTTCGAGTTCATATTGAATCTCCCGCTTCAGCGCTTCAGCTTGATCGGCTTCAAACGCGCGGATCAGCTTATACCATTCATTCATCTTTACGGCCACTTCTTCAGATGGAATCTTGGATTTCATAGATTCGCCTCCTTCCTCCGGCTACTAATTATGTTATATTTTATCATAGCAAATTTATGGCAGTGAGCAAACAAAGATTTTACTCAATTAAAGAAAGAGAGAATTCACCATGAAACGACCAGTCAGAATTGCGCTGCTTTTGATCCTCTTCTTTTCCGCAGACCTATGTTTTTCCTATGTGCAGAAAGAATTGAGGCCGCAGACGGCATTACAAGACAGAGCCATTCCAAGCGCTCTTCATCCGCTCGTGAAACAGAATGCGGAGCTATTGCAGACGGCCGCTCTGAACAAAGGCATCACCGTCGTTATCACAGAGGGTTTCAGATCAATTGAGGAACAAAACGAATTGTACCGTCAAGGACGTTCAAAAAAAGGAAATATCGTCACCTACGCAAAAGGCGGGGAATCTTACCACAATTACGGCCTTGCGATCGACTTCGCCCTGCAAAAAAAGGATGGAAGCCTGATTTGGGATATGACGTACGACGGAAACCGAAACGGCACGCCCGATTGGCTTGAGGTCGTATCGATTGCCAAAACGCTCGGTTTTGATTGGGGAGGCGATTGGAGAGGCTTTAAAGATTATCCTCATTTACAAATGATCCCTGGCTAATAAAACCTTTTCTTTTTTCGCTTTTGCGCATCAATGTACGGAGGATAGACAGGCCTGTACACAAGCTTATATCCTTCATTGCCGGACGGCGTAAAATCGCGCTGCCACTCCAGCCGCAGATGGAAATCGGATAAAAAAGCGGCCTTTGCTTCTTCGGGAGTAACGGCCGGCACCGGATTGATCTTCTCCAGCTGCTCCGGGTCAATGTCAGGCGCCATGTAAGCTTCCACAAGCCCCGTTACGGGACTGACAAGTATTCTCGCAGCGCCGAACCGCAGCGGAATATCCTGATGCCATATGGAAAAATGGAAGCGGAACCTGCCTCTTCCGTCCGTTTTCAGCGGGTTAATTTTAAAAAACTCGTCCGCTCTCGGATAAAGCTTGTATAAAAATCGAAGCGCGACGGCCTCACACTCTTCCGCAGAATAAAAGGCCGGGCCCTGATGCTCAATAAAAGATTTAAAGGCTGTCATTTTCCCTGTCTTTTTGTCCGTTTTCATCTTCATTGTATTTTTGTTGCTGCTTTCAAAATAGCTTTCGATACTCAAATCTTTCCGTTCCGGAACCGATCCTTTCCGCCATGTCGTTCCGATCTCATCCCCGAGATCGCGCCGGCGCGTCTGAACCATATCCGAGGTAAACCCCATTAATTCATCCAGGCTGATTTCCCGTTTATGTTCAAACGCGGGAAGCGGTTTTGCCGGCTCATTCCTGTCTTCGCAAAGCTGCTGATCCGGCACGATATCATCTTCACCGGCCGGATAGCTGTAAGCCGGCAGAATCGGTTCATAGACGAGACGCGGTATTTTCTCAAAATTGACCACATCATAGACGAGACTGAATGTCAGCACACTCATGTAATGCGAGACGACTTTTTCCCGATCGACGAATGTTTCCGGGACGGGCGCTTCACCCTTATCCCCGTAATAGATAAACTGCACGACGAAGCCGCTCCTGGTTACATCAACGAAAAAACCTGAATCGGGAAGCGGCCGGCCGAGCACTTTTTTTGTATAGATAAATCGGATGCACCCATTGCGTTCTTCCCTCGCCTGAAAGATGAAATTCATAAAAGTTAGCGGGCGGTGTCTCGCCGCAAACCGAAGAGCCGTCAGCTTTAATTCGGCGTCTGACAGCTGCATGTCTGAACCCGGACAGTCGTTGCGTGAATAGGTAAGCAAAGATCCGTCGTCGCCCAGCTCAATCGTGACCGTTTTATCCGGATGGTTACGATCTTTCCATATATAATAGGCTTTCGTTTTTTGTTTTTCATCATAATCTTCTATTTCAAGCTCATAGTCCGGCGGTATGTTCCCGATTTCCAGCGCTTTTTTTCTCAGATGTTCTTTCAGCAATGGGGTCATCCTTTCAGAAGAGTGTATAAAAAAGAACTGTTTTTTATTATATAAAAACGTCCTTATCCTTTTAAAGGGAAGAAAGTGCCTTTTATGTGTCTATTTTTAGCAAAGAGGGAAAAGAGCCGTATTCAGAGCGGCTCTTTTTCATACAAATGTCACATTCCCCGTGAAAGCCCCGGGACGAACGACCATGACCTTCAGCCTATTAAACTCGTGATCGCTTCCCCTGTATGAGCCTCAATAAACCGCGGGAAAACCGGCTTGTATACGAGCCTGTACACTTTTCCGCAGCTGTCGTCATCGTAACAACGATCCCAAGCGAGCTCGGCTTTGATGGCCCGGCGGATCGCGTCCTTCGCCTCTTCCATTGTCAATGAAGGAACGGGATCGATTTCCTGGAGCCCTTTCGGATCAATTTCCGGCGGCATATAAAAAGTGACAAGACCCGTCTTTTTGCTGACACAGATTCTCCCCTCTCCGAATCGCAAATCAACGCCGCCCGAACAAGCCTTATATGTAAGTCCCACGTTTTCTCCTTCATCATCCGGCTCATCATATTGAACCCGGAAATACTGATCCGCTTCCGGAAACATGGCGAATAAAAAGCGGATGGCCATGTGATGGCATTCTTCCTCGGAAAACACCGGTTCGCCTTCAACTTTTATAAATGACATCACCCCGGTGAGCCGGCCCGATTCTTTATCATACCTTGTTTTCAATACGTGTTCATTCCGTTCTTTAAACAGACTTTCAAAGCTTTTATCTTCCCGTACGGATTTTGTTTTTTCAGGACGCCAGGCAACGCCGATACAGCCCTCTCCAAGATCGCTTTCCCTCTCTTTATAAAAACCGTCGTGCAGCCCGATCATGTCATTGATGCTCAACTTTTCCGCTTCAGGTGCAGGGCGTGAAATCGGGACATACGGCCGCGTGTCGTCTTCCAGCTCTTCATATTCGTCTAATTCTACATTCTCTTCCTTCAGGTCGGCCGATATCGGCCGCGTCGGAGACACGATTTCATAGACGAGATGGGGCTTGTCATCCCCCTGCACATAGACGGACTGATGCAGGACGGTGAACAACAGCTCTGCTTCAATATGTTTGACAAAGTGAGCCAATGCTTCCCGCTCGTCCGCAATTGTCTCCGGTCTTAACAGATCATCGGCCTTCCCATGGTAAGAAAAGCCGGTTACTTCCCCTGTCACAGCCAGGTCGATGTAAAACCCGGTCAGCGGAAGCGGCAGACCGTCAGCCATCTGAACATAGGAATATCTCACATCGCCATCATTCGCGGGTCCGTTTTTTTCCGGTTCAAACTCAGCCAATGCCCCCGGACGATGGGTTTCTAAAAACGCCCGCATCCGTTTTTCTATGTCCGATTCCGAAAGAGGCGGCAGATCAGTCTGGAAAGCCGGACGGGATAAGTATTTCAGTTTTCCGTCCCGGTCTAATTCGACCATGATGCCGGCTTCCGGATCATTCTTATCTTCCCACCAAAACAGAACCTCATCTTCCTGGTATTCTTCCACATTACTCTCGTAGCGGGCAGGTACGTCTCCGATTCGGAGAGCCAGCTGTTTCAACTCTTCTTTTTTCATCATAACACTTCCTTTTCTTCCAAAAAGATTGATGATTACCAAGACTCTTTTATACAAAACTAGTATAATTAACCTGTCCATCTTCATGACTATCGAATTAATCATTAACAACAGGGGGTAAACCAGATGTCCATCAAAAAAATGAGCGCCGTGTTTTTCATTCTGCTTCTCACGGCATTTACCGCCGCATGCAGCAGCGAAACGAGCGGCGGCCAGGAAAGCAGCACGGCGAAAGTGAAAATAAAAGAGACGGCATGGGCCGCTTCAGACGATACTGAACATCCGGCCGCGCTGAAAGTAACGGTCACCGTCAAAAATACGGGCAAAGACCCGCTTACCGTCAAAAGCAGCGACTTCTCGCTTTATCAGGATGACGCGAAAACAGCCAAGACCGATAAGGAAGACTTGATGCAGAGCGGCACGCTTCATGCGGGTAAGACAGTGACGGGCAATCTGTACTTCACGGCTGACGAAGGCAAATCCTATGAATTGGTATATCAGCCGCAGGCAAAAGACGCGAAGCCTTTATCTTATAAACTGAAAGTCAAAGGCACAGCCTCCAACGCAAAACCTGACCCGGCGGACGCATTATCCGCATACATTGATGTGATGCTGTACGGCAAGCACAATAAAGATTTCACCCGCCTGACCGGTGTAAATGAAAAAATGACGGCCGCCGCATATCAGGAATCGGCGAAAGCCAGCTTTATCGCTTCTGCAGGCATATCACAAGAACAGGCGGATTCAAAAGCCATTTCCGCTATTATTGACGCCATGTCATCAGCGCTTCGGGATAACACAGAGCTCAAGGTGCATACCAAGTCCATGTCAGGCAAAAAAGCCGTCCTTGAAGCAAAAGTGACGCCGCTTGATATGTCTCCGCTTGCGGGCCAGCTGCAAGACCGCGTGCAAGACTATGCCGGAAAGCACCCTGATGCTGATGAAAACGAAATTGTCAGCCACCTGCTTTCTGTCTATCCGGAAGAGTTTATGCGCCTGAAACCGGCTTCTTCTTCTGTTACAAGAGAAATTGAGATGAAGAAAAACGCCCGCGGCCAGTGGTATCTGGATACAGACGCCGATCTGGAAGGATTGACAGAAGCGTTTTTGAAAACGTCCTGACAACAAGAAAGGAAATAGCGCAGGCTATTTCCTTTTTTTATTTTCACTTAAAGATGTCACTGATATATTGAACCTCATCCTCGGTTAACTGCACATGAAGCGCGTCCAGATTGTGTTTCAGCTGGTCGGGGCGTTTGGCTCCGGGAATGATCGCATCCACCGCCGGCTGCGACAGAAGCCATGCGAGTGCGATATGCGCTGTCTGCGCCCCTTTTTCCTCCGCAACGGCCCGAAGCTTATCCACTCGCTCCAGATTTTGGTGAAAAGCTTCTCCCTGAAACGGCGGCCTGTTCTTTCGGTTGTCCTCAAAGACTGTGTCTTTTGTAAACTTTCCCGTCAGCAAGCCGGAAGCAAGCGGAAAATAAGGAATAAAGGAAATGCCGTTCTTTTCACAATAAGGCAGCAGATCATGCTCCGCCTCACGCTGAATCAGTGAATATTCCGATTGAAAAACCTCTAAATAGCCGTCGGCGTTAAACTCCTGCAATTGCCGGAAGCTGAGATTGGACGCGCCGATTGCTCTGATTTTCCCTTCGTCCTTCAGTTCTTTTAGCGTGCCCGCCACTTCGGAGAGCGGTGTTTTGCCGTCAGGGAAGTGGACGTAATACAAATCAATCACGTCTGTTTTCAGCCGCTTCAGGCTGTTTTCCGCCTCACTCCGGAGAAATTCACGGCTGTTGTCCAGCTCGATTTGTCCGTTGACTTCTTTATGCGCGCCTTTTGACGCAATCACGAGGCTGTCCCGCACGCCGCGCTCTGCGACAACTTCACCGATTAACTCTTCGGAACGCCCCAAACCGTATATAAACGCCGTATCAATAAAATTGACGCCGCCGTCCAATGCTGTGCGGATGAGTTCTTTTCCCGTTTCATCATTAAGATTCGGAAACAGATTATGTCCTCCGACCGCATTTGCGCCAAAACCGATACGCTTTACCCGTAAATCCGTCCTGCCCAGCGTACGTGTCTCATCCATGGCTCAGGCTCCCTTCCTTTTATCGCTCTGTTTAGTATTAGATAGACGGTAAGAATTATCCTGCCTGAGAGCCTATCTGCAAAAAAAACCTTGAAAAGCGTTTGCCCTTCAAGGTTTTTTTGGCTGTGTATTAAGATGTCAGAGCTGCGGCGAAGCGTTCGGCTTCATCCGTGAGAGCACCCTCGATTTCCTTATAGCGGCTGGAAATCGTTGAGGCGCTGACGCCGTACTTCTTCGCCAGCTTGGCTTGAGAAACGGACGCGCCGTTCAGAGAAATGCTGTTTACGTAATATTCGACCGCCGCCGCGAAAGCTTCAGGCTTTCTGATCGTCGGTGTTTTTTTGATACAGAACGTTTTCCACAGATCAATTACGGCCGGAACCAGCTCAGCCGGGTATTCATCCCCGCTCAGGCCTTTTTCAATAGCGTCTGCCGTTTCCTTTTCCATGTCGTTGGCCCACTCTGTCTGTTTTTCTTCAGCAGCCTGCTCAGGCTCTTCCGCCGTTCCTAAAAGAGCGGCCAGCACAATGTCGAAGTTGTCCTGCATAAAGCGCTCAGGCGATTTTCCTTCCGCAAGAGCCGGGGCAGCCGCCTTTTTCACTTTGCTGATTAGAGCTTCGGTCCGCTTCACAGGGAAGATCGTAAATTGCATGAAGAACTCCGCTTTTTCCGCTTCGTGGATCGGATAGCCGAGAATCAGGCTTCCCGCCGGCGGAAGATCCTGCTGGCTGACGTCCATTTCCACTTTGAATTGTTTTTTCGTCATCACATCTTCAAAGTGAATCATTCCTTCTTTCACATCTTCAAGCACCATAACGGCAGGTGTCATGCTTTTCCATGATTCAACGATTTCCCGTGTTTTCGGGCGGTTGATGCCGCCGGCTTTTTTCTGAAGATATTCTTCAAAAATCGTCTTGCCGCCTGCCAGCGGACGGAAGAAAATTCCCCAGATGCCGAGGTTGAAGACTCCGATGTCTTTTGTCTGTCTGTCCAGCTCCGTAATGAACGCGTGCTGGTTAATAAATGATGATATGCCGTCTCTATGTGCTGTAAAGGCGTACTCCATTAGGCTTTCCTGAATCTGTTTCGCTTCTTTTGCCGCGATGTCTGCCGGAATGGCAGCTTCTTTGCTTCCGCAGCATTTTTTATATTTCTTCCCGCTGCCGCATGGGCAAGGGGCATTTCTTTTCACTTTTCCCACAATAAACCCTCCGAATTCTGATATAACTTTATTATTTTAACAAAAATAACTTCAGAGGGCTTGGTTTACGGCGAAAAAAGAATATGGAAGAAAAAAAGACCCCGGGATATTCTCATTCTCCGGGGCTTTGAAACTGTTAATTTGTATTTTGTCCGCCGCCGTTCAGACCTTCTTTAATCAGCCCGTTTACTTGGCTGTTCATCAAAAGTCCGATGTGTCCGACACCGTGAATCTGCACGTTTTTCCCGCCGATCAGCCGTGACAGCGGGTTCAGGACGATTAAGTCCGCTGAGCTGTAAATCGATGTATATAAAATCTTTTGGTTCGGATCAGTCCCCGGAAGCGCCCGGTTGGTCACAAGGCCGTTCGCTCCGCCCAGTGTGACGACGTTTGCGATTTTGTCTCCGCCGTCAAGATTTTTAATGTAATAGAGCGTGTTGGCGCCGCCCATGCTGTGCGCGACGATATCGACTTTTTTCGCACCTGTTTCGCTGAGCACTTTTTTCACGTAATTGGACAGTCTCGGTGCATTGTGTCTGTTGTTTCCGGTTTTGTCCAGAAAATCAATGGCGTACATCTCATTTCTTGACCAGCCTTGGGATGCCAAGTACGTTTTGATTCCCGCGAAGTTAAAGGACGCCCCGCCGATTCCGTGGACCATGACAACCGGGTTATGCTCTGAGGAGGCTTTCGATACGGTCGGCTGGAAGGCAAATACGGAAATGACGGAGAGCATGCAGACTGTAAGGATCGCTAGGATTTTGCTTTTGATTTGTTTCATGAACTTTCCTCCTGTTATGTAATTTTTTGCAATTTTCATTTTATTAGAGAAGAAAAGGAAAAAATAGAGTATTTTTTACTGTTTTCAACAATTGAAAAAGAGGCGGAAAAATGAGAAAGACGCCCCTTTCCCGAAAGCACACTTATACTTTAATACGGCAAACAAAAAAAGGAGAGAACACCCGGTTCTCTTCTCCTAGTACTCATTGAAATAGGTTTGAATCCGCTTAGGGTCATGCGTTTTTGTCAGCACGAGCATCAGCAGAATCCGCGCTTTTTGAGGGTTGAGAGAGTTTGAAGCTGTCAAATGGTCTTTTTCATACTCTCGATTAGGTGTTACCGTTCCGTTTCCCGTCCTTGTGGAGCGGACGACCGCCAGCCCGCTTTTGACCGACTTTACGGCGCCTTTATGCGCCGCATCAGACATTGAGCCGTTTCCCGGGCCTGCAAAAATAATGCCTTGCGCCCCTGATTTTACGGAAGCTTCAAAGAGATAGCTTCCGTCATTTTGATAGCCGTATATAATATCGACTTGCGGCAGTTTATCAAGTTTGTCTATCTTGAAATCTGTATCCTTCGTATGCTTTCGGGTCATGATGTTATTAAAATAGATGTCATCAGCAATTGTTCCGATATAACCCATTTCTTCCGATTTGAATGTGTCGGCCGCGGTTGTATTGGTTTTTGTCACATAGCGCGCCGAAGCGATTCTGTCATTTAATACGACAAGCGTCCCCTTACCTTTCGCATCAGGCGCAGCCGCTGTTTTTACAGCGTTATATAAGTTGGACGGCCCGTCTGCTCCGATCGCCGTGGACGGCCTCATTGACCCGGCGACAACAACGGGCTTGTCACTTTTGACCGTCAGATTGAGAAAGTAGGCGGTTTCCTCAAGTGTGTCTGTTCCATGTGTAATGACAATGCCGTCTGTATCATCAGACTTGAGCAGCTTGTTTACCCGTTTTGCAAGTTTCAGCAGTGTCTCGTTATTCATATTCTGGCTGCCGATATTCACAACCTGTTCTCCGCTCACATGCGCGACCTCTTTTATCTCCGGAACGGCCTGAATCAGGGCATCAACTCCGATTGCCCCCGCCGTGTACTCCGTAGCTGACGTCTTTGAAGGAGCAGCGCCTGCAATTGTGCCGCCGGTGGCAAGAATTTTAACATTCGGAAGTCCGTCTTTTTTCGCTGAGGCTGCGGCTGCCATCCGGGGCGGTGTTTCTTTCGCTTGAGGAGATTGGGAGCAGCCGGCCGCGATGAAGAGCAGAGCCGTGATAAATGTAATGAAGGGCATGAATTGTTTTTTCATTCTTTTCTCTCCTTTTCTTTATTTATGAAGATTTTCCTCTCACCGGTCAACGCGCTTGTCAGGCAACCTCCCGAAGAAAATAACCGTTAAAAAACCTTGACACCGTCATGTGAAATCAAGATAATAGACCAGTCACTATATTTTAAATTTGTCAAAAATCAGTAAGGTGGGAACATTATGAGCTATGGAGATTCTCGTGAAAAAATCCTCGCCGCGGCAACCAGGCTGTTTCAGCTTCAGGGGTATTACGGCACGGGGCTGAATCAGATTATTAAAGAAAGCGGTGCGCCGAAAGGTTCTCTTTACTATCATTTTCCGGACGGCAAAGAGCAGCTCGCCATTGAGGCTGTCAATGAAATGAGCCATTATATCCGTATGAAAATAAAAGAAAGCCTTGATGCCCATCCTGATCCTGCGGAAAGCATTCAAGCGTTTTTACAGGACTTATCAAGCCAATTCACATGTCCGGAAAACTTTGAAGGGTTTCCTGTCGGTTTACTGGCTGCCGAGACTGCTTTAAAGAGCGAAAAGCTCCAGCAGGCCTGTCAAAGCGCTTATCAGGAATGGGAGAATCTGTTCGCGGGCAAATTGAGATCAGCCGGTTTTTCTGATGAGAAAGCGGCGGAAATCAGCACTGTTTTAAATGCCATGATAGAAGGCGGCATCATTGTGTCCTTAGCCAAAAAAGACAAAATGCCGATCCTCCATATTTCTAAACAAATCCCGAACCTGCTGAAGACATAAAATACGAGAGACATGTACGTATAGAAAGAGAGGAGAATGATTTTGGAAAACGCTCAGCCTTCCAAACAATATAAAGTCATGCCGATCATGATTTCTTTACTGACGGCAGGGTTTATCGGCATGTTCAGTGAAACGGCGCTGAATATCGCCCTGACTGACCTGATGAAGGAGTTACATATCACTCCTGCGACCGTCCAGTGGCTGACGACGGGCTATCTGCTCGTTCTCGGTATTCTTGTCCCGGTATCGGGTCTGCTTTTGCAATGGTTTACGACGAGACAGCTGTTTATCGTTTCACTTGCTTTTTCCATTATCGGCACGCTGATTGCAGCGCTTGCGCCGAGCTTTCCGTTTCTTTTGGCGGCAAGAATCGTGCAGGCTTTAGGAACCGGGCTGCTGCTGCCGCTGATGTTTAATACAATCCTCGTCATCTTTCCGCCGCATAAGCGCGGAGCGGCGATGGGGACGATCGGGCTTGTCATCATGTTCGCTCCTGCGATCGGTCCGACATTTTCAGGGCTTGTGTTAGAGCATTTGAACTGGCATTGGATTTTCTGGATTTCCCTGCCGTTTCTTGTGTTGGCTCTTTTATTCGGCATCGCCTACATGCAGAACGTGTCTGACATTACAAAACCGAAAATTGACGTGCTTTCCATTATTCTGTCTACGATCGGATTTGGCGGCATCGTATTCGGATTCAGCAATGCGGGCGAAGGATCAGACGGCTGGTCAAGCCCGACGGTTATCGGTTCGCTCACTGTCGGTGCGATCGCGCTCATCTTATTTTCCATCAGGCAGCTGACAATGAAGCAGCCGATGATGAATCTGCGCGCTTTCCGCTATCCGATGTTTGTTCTCGGTGTCGTGATTGTGTTTATCTGTATGATGGTTATCTTATCAACAATGCTTCTATTGCCTATGTATTTACAAAGCGGACTGATGCTGACGGCGTTTACGTCCGGGCTCATCCTGCTGCCGGGCGGTATTTTAAACGGCTTTATGTCTCCGGTGACGGGGCGCCTGTTTGATAAATACGGACCGAAGTGGCTTGTCATTCCCGGGTTTGTCATCACGGCCGCCGTACTTTGGTTTTTCTCAAACATTACCGGCACTTCAACGGCCATTCTCATCGTCGTGCTCCACACATGCCTGATGATCGGCATTTCCATGATCATGATGCCGGCGCAAACGAACGGCTTAAACCAGCTGCCGCCGGAATTTTATCCGGACGGAACGGCCATTATGAATACGCTCCAGCAGATGGCCGGCGCAATCGGCACTGCGGTGGCGGTCAGCATCATGGCAGCCGGCCAGAAGAATTATATGAGCACCGTGAAAAACCCGAATGATCCTTCCGCATACTCTCACGCGCTGATTGCGGGCGTCCAGCACGCCTTTATCTTCGCGATGATTGTCGCCGTTATCGGCTTGATCAGCGCTTTCTTTATGAAACGGGTCAAAGTGAATCACTCATAAGAAAACAGCAGGCTCCCCGTGAGTCTGCTGTTTTTTTATATACCGCGCGCTTCAGCCAGTTCATCAATCGCATACATCAGATCATCGGCCGTGTTATAGAAATGAGGCGCCAGCCGGATGATTTGTCCGCTGGGTGCGCATACGATGTTTTTCCGCCTCAACAGCGCAGCCGTTTCCGCCGCTTTTTCATCCCGTATGGAGATCATGCCGGGTCTGTCATCGGCAGACGGCGGCCCTGTGAGGTGCAACCCTTTTTCAAAAGCGTATTCATACGCAAATGCGCTGAGTTTTTTTACTTCCCGGTGAATGCGGTCTGTGCCGGCATCGTTTACTAGAGATAAAGCCGCCTGTGCCGCATATATGCTGATAAATGCCGGGGTTCCGGTCTCAAAGCGTTTGGCTCCGTCCGCATAAGAAAAACGGGTTAAATCCAGCATCGACGCCCGCTGCTGCCCGAACCACCCGGTGACTTTCGGCTTCAGCCGTTCGGCAAGTTCCTTTCTGACATAAAGAAACGCCGTTCCCGGTATGCCGAGCATATACTTTCTCGCACCCGCGGCCAGCATATCAACTCCCCATTCTTTTACATCAATCGGGATGTGCCCCGCTGATTGATAAGCATCGACAAAAAGAAGCGATCCCTTCTTTGCGGATATCTCGGCAATGCGCTTCATATCCTGGACAAAACCGGACGTATATGACACATGGGGCACACAGGTGAAAAGCGTCTGTTCCGATATGTACGTCTCATACCGCTCTAACGGGATCATTCCGTCTTCAGACGGCACGACTGAAAGCTCCATCTCAGTCTGTGCCTTCAAAATGTGGGCGATCGCCGGAAAATCCAATTCCGTATACACCGCCTGTTTCTTTCGGCAATCCGGTAAAGCAGAAACGACGGCAGAGACAGCAGCCGTTACTGAAGGTAAAACGGCGATTTCTTCAGGATGGGCGCCGATCAATTTCGCAAATTCACACCTTGCCTGCTCCGTTCGTCCAATGGCTTCTTCCCAGTTTCCGCCATGCTGAAGCAGGCTTTCCTGATAGTCATTGATCGCTTTTGAAACCGGCAGGGCAAGAGCGCTTTGAGAGCAGCTGGCGAGCATCGTATGTGTGCGGAGCGCCGGAAATAAAGATCGGTATTGCACCAGAGGCGAATTCAAGACATGTTTCCCCCTTCGGCAGGAATATATGTCCATTATAGAGTATGGTAAAAAGAAAAGGAGGGTTTTATATGGAGAAAAAAGTATTGCTGACAGGCTTTGACCCCTTCGGCGGGGAAACGGTCAATCCTTCATGGGAAGCGGTCAAACGGCTGAATGGTGCCGCTGAGGGCCCTGCCTCTATCGTATCTGAACAAGTGCCGACCGTTTTTTATAAGTCTCTTGCCGTGCTGCGCGAGGCGATCAAAAAGCATCAGCCTGACATTATCATCTGTGTCGGACAGGCAGGCGGCAGAATGCAGATCACGCCGGAACGGGTCGCGATCAATCTCAATGAGGCGCGCATACCGGATAACGAAGGAAACCAGCCTGTCGGGGAAAACATTTCTCAAGACGGTCCCGCGGCCTATTGGACCGGCCTTCCGATCAAACGGATCGTTGAGGAAATCAAAAAGGAAGGCATTCCCGCGGCTGTATCCTACACGGCGGGGACGTTTGTATGCAATCACCTCTTTTACGGGCTGATGGATGAAATCAGCCGCCATCATCCGCACATCCGCGGCGGGTTTATACACATCCCGTACATTCCGGAGCAAACCTTGCAAAAGTCTGCGCCGAGCCTCAGCCTGGATCTCGTGACAAAAGCGCTCAAAATCGCCGCGGTGACCGCCGCGGCGCATGAGGACGATATTGAGACCGGCGGAGGCGAACTTCACTAAGCTGCAGACGGCGCCTCGGCCCATTTCTTCCGGTAAACGATGCGGGACAGCGTCACACTGATTTCATAGAGGACGAGCAGCGGAATCATGACGAGAAAGTCAGACATAAAATCCGGAGGCGTAATCAGCACCGAGACGACGATCAGCACAAAATACGAAAGCTTCCGCGCCTTTGCCAGCCGGGTTGGATTCACGATTCCGAGCCGTGTCAGAAACATGACGGCCAGAGGCATTTCAAACAAAAATCCGAACGGCAATGTAAGATTCAGCATAAAGGTAAAATACTTGTCCGCCGTAAATACCATGTCAAAATGGCCGGCGGATAATTGTGTTAAAAATCCGAGCACAATCGGAAACAGCACAAAATACCCGAAGGAAATTCCGATTATAAACAAAACCGAAAGCCCCGGAATGTAAAGCAAAGCGGCGCGGCGTTCAAACGGGGTCAAAGCCGGCGCCGTAAAACGCCAGAGCTGAAAAGCGGCAACCGGAATCGTTGCCGTAAGGGCGCATATTCCCGCAATCATCATATATACCCATAAAATCTCGCTCGGCCCTAAAACGGCCAGCCTGCCATCCAAATCCTTGATCAGCCAGTCATAAATATCCTGCACAAACCAGCAGGCGCCGATAAAAAACACGAGAAAGGCGATAACGGTTTTAATGAGACGCTGCCGGACTTCCTCTAAATGCCCGATCAAGTGGGTTTCTTTTTTATCCAAACGTACATCCTCCTTATAGAGAAAGAGGCAGAAGCGGATTCGTCTGCCCCCATGTCAGGATTCAGCCTGCCGTTTTGTCTTTCTCAGCCGTCTGCTTGTCCGGCTCTTCATTTGAGACCAGTGTTTTTGCGGCGCTTTTAAATTCAAGCAGCGTGCGGCCGGCGGCACGGCCGATTTCCGGAAGCTTTGAAGGCCCGAAAATGATGAGAGCGATGACGAAGATCAGGATCAACCCGGGAATGCCGATATTAGAAAACATGAGTGTGCCTCCTTATTGTGAGATTTTGGCCCGTTTCTTTCTCATTTGCTTTTCATGCGCATTGTTATGGGCGAAGAAACGATCCTCTTCCACCTCGTTTGACTGCTTTAAACCGCCTGCAACCGCAGCTTGAGAGACCTTCCGAATCCCCGTCTGGTCTTTCTGATAAATGAATGAAGCCCGCGTGAATACCTCAGCCCCCGGCTCCGTCACGTACGGCACCACTCTGTAATCCGCTCTCCATTGGGCAGGGGTCACCGTACAGCGGACATAGCCGCGGTAATCGTTGAAAAACTTAATATGCGGGTTTTGTTTTAAGATCTGATCCGTATCGGCCCGTTTATCCGCCCCGTTTCCTCCAGATGTAATGGAGGTCCCGACGAATTCGGCTCCGAAAATCTTTGAATTCGTTTGATTAAAATCGGTATGCAGGTTTGACGCCCAGCTTGCGTGAACATCACCCGTCAGCACGATGACATTGTTCAGGTTTTTGCTTTTTATAAAATTGATGACCCGCTCCCGCTGAGCCGGGTAGCCGTCCCATGAATCCATGCTGTATATCGGATTGGCGGTTGTTCCGAAATTCCATTGCGCGAAAAAGATTTGCTGCGCCAGCACATTCCACTTCGCTTTTGAGGCGGCTAAATTTCCGAAGAGCCATTGCTCCTGTTCTGTCCCCATCAATGTACGCTTCGGATCTCTCCACTCATCAGAAGGCGGCTTATTCCCGTCGCCGTTGGCCTGATCATCTCTGTACTGTCTTGTATCAAGCACATTGAACGATGCTAAATTGCCATAAGAAAATTGCCTGTACAGCCGCATATCAGGACCGTTCGGCAATGACATGCGCCTGAGCGGCATGTGTTCATAATAAGCCTGATAAGCTGCGGCCCTCCTGAGCACAAACGCTTCAACGGATTGGCCTTTTTCAGGGATAATATTGGCATAATTGTTTTCCACCTCATGATCGTCCCACGTCACGACCCACGGAAATGCGGCGTGGGCGGCTTTCAGATTGGCATCAGAGCGGTATTGGGCATGACGGTTGCGGTAATCTGACAGTGTATACACTTCAGCGCTGCTGTGCGTCCTGACATTTCCCGTTTTTGACACATATTCGTTCGGTCCGTATTCATAAATGTAATCTCCGAGATGGAACACGAGATCAAGCTTTTCCTTCGCCATATGTTTATACGCCGTATAATAGCCGTGTTCATACTGCTGGCATGAGGCAAATGCAAACGTCATGGCGGATACGTCAGCACCGGGAGCGGGCAGCGTTTTCGTCCGGCCGACGGGACTGAGCTCATGCCCGCTTTTAAACCGGTAATAGTACACTTTATTGGGCTTGAGCCCGTCCGCCTCGACATGGACGGAGTGTCCGAGATTCGGCTTGGCCATTTCCGTTCCGCGTTTGACGATGTGACGAAAATGTTCATCAGCGGCGATTTCCCATTTTACCGGCACGGCCTGCTTCGGCATGCCGCCCCCATTCAGCGGGTCAGGGGCAAGACGCGTCCAGAGAATGACGCTGTCAGACAGCGGGTCGCCGGAAGCTACGCCGAGGGTGAACGGATAGTTTGAAAATTTCGGAGCGGCATTCACTTCAAACGCGCCGATGGATTGCGCGATCGCTAACCCGAGGGAAAGACCGGCGATTTTCCCGGCGCCCTGTATAAATGCGCGGCGGTCAAACGTATTGTTCTGAAAGCTTTTGTTCTCCAATTCCTTGATCCATTCATCTAAACGGCCGTCATGTGTCATGTCAGTTCCCCTTTCGTCTCATTGATCGCCCTTATTATAAAAAAGAAATGTTAAACCGCTATGAAGAAGTGTGAAGGGTTTGTAAGGCTGAAAAATGGACGGCGGGAGACATTTTTCACATTGTTTCGACAAACCTTGCCCCGCCGGGAGAAAACCCCCTCTGTTTCTTTTTGGCTTGTCATCCGTCAAGCGAACTTTTTTCCTATTTTTCTTCACAAGAAATTAAAAAAACACCGTTCATTCTCAGAACGGTGCGCCCGGGATTAAAATGTATTGTACACGTTTTCGCACGTTTCACCTGTCGGCTGATAGAAGCAGTGGGATTTGAATCTCGCGACAAACGGCTGATTATACCAAGTCGGCGGGCAGTTTCCCGGCGGCTTAAAATACCACAGACTGAACTTAGCCGGCCAAAACCGTTCTCCGTTAATCGTCCGGCGGGCAAGCCTCCGCTCGGATTCACGCGGTCTCTGGTAAAAGTATCCGTGAGTCACCGCTTCAAACGCGTGCGGCTGAAACACCATCTGCCTGATGGTGCGCAGGCCTTTAAAATCAGAACAATTCGCCCGCACCCGATTGATTCCCACATTGCCGACCAAAAGCATTCCCTGCTTCCCTTCGCCTTCCGCTTCCGCCCTGAGCAGCCTTGCCATTAGATCCAGATCGGCGCTCGACGCTTTTACGACTGCCATCATGACACCTCCCGTATTTTCTCCCTTCATCATATTCAGCCGCGGCCCAGTGATGACAGACAAAAGCCAGAAAACAAATGTTCACGAAAAAAGGGTTTATATTTCACGTTATGAGGAAACATACTAACATGATTTCCATAAGGAGGAATTCGCATGGAACACATTAAAGCGCTTGCCATCAAAGGCATTATGACCATCATTATTCTGTATCTGATACTCGGCTTAGGTTTTCGCTTTACATTCGGCGACGTGCTGCTGATGACCATTGTGCTGGGAGCCGTTTCTTACTTTACGGGCGACCTGTACGTGCTGCCGAGATGGAATAACATCACGGCGGCGTCCGCTGATTTTGGAATCGCGTTTCTTGTTGTCTGGCTGATGGGAATGCCGCTGTCCATGGGCATTTCCGGAGGAAGACTGGCGTTTGCCGCTCTTATTTCCGCCGTCATCATCGCCGTCGGAGAATATTTTTTCCATATCTATCTGATGAGAAAAGACTTGGGCGGGTCCCGTTTTTTAGAACCCCGGTCCGAATAACGTAAAAAAGGCCGGATAAAAGCCCCTTTAAAGGGGGCTTTTTATTTGTAAAGTATAAACGCTTTATACATCTTGATATAACTGATAAACCCTTTTCAGCCTTTCTTCGAGCTGTTCAAAATGAACAAAGCGGGCTTCTCTCAGAAACTCAGTCCCATCAATGAACAAAAGAAGCACGGGAACAGTGAAGACTGAAAATCTGCCGGCCACCTCTTCTACCTCGTCAGCATTGATATGCCCCAATTTGATATTCGGAAACTGATCCAATACTTTTCTGAGCTGCGGCAGAACAGCGTGACATACTGTACAGGCGGGTCTTGAAATGTAGATAAAACTGAATTGATGCTGTTTAATAAAATTCTCGATAGAATCTAATGAATGTAATTCTGCCATCTCTTTCAACAAAACCCTCCTCCAAATCGGCTCGTCTTTCATGACCAAGCTCATCAATACTTCTACATTCACTATACACATTTATATTGAACATATCCGCTTTTTTGCTATTCAGAGCACCTGAACGTTGTGCTTGAAAAATAAAAGAACAGTTACCGTTTTTCAGTAACTGTTCTTAGATACTTATATTAAAAATGCAAAGCGTAAGCTCCTGAACCGATGAGTGCAACTCCGATGGAGACTGCAATCAGCACCAAGTTATATTCAAAACCGCCGCCACCGTTGGCAAATCCTTTCGCTCCATGGACTTTTACGATGGCACCTAACATAATAATCGTTATAATAGCAGCTCCGAGCGGGAGGAAAACACCTAAAATAAATAGAATTCCGCTTGCGAGTTCCCCGAGACCTGATAAAGCGGCCGCGGCATTACCTGGTTTAACTCCAATTGACTCGAACCATCGTCCGGTTCCTTTAATTCCGTATCCGCCAAACCAGCCGAATAATTTTTGTGATCCATAAAACAGAAACACCACACCAATCATGATTCGAATAAGTAATAGTCCTGCATCTTCCATTGTTATCTCTCCTTATTTTTCATATTATATGATGTCTGCAAGGCAGCTGTTTACCAACAGTCACTTCCAGCAAACATCTGTTAAATGTATGTCTTGTTATTTTTCTTCATGCTTCACGTTCATCTATCAATCAATCTAATTCTCTCACTTCAAACGGCAGCAGCCCTTGTTCAATTTGTGCCCGGTGCGGTTCATACTGCTCAGGGAGCATCAGTTTTCCGCCCATTGTTTCTTGTGACTCATCATGGGCAAAGCCCGGCGGATCAGTTGCGATCTCAAATAAGATTTCCCCATGTTCTCTGAAGTAAACCGCATTAAAATAGTTTCTATCCTGAACAGGAGTCACACCATATCCGTGCGCAGCAATGAACCTTTGCCAATCTAATTGATCTTCGTCATCCTGAGCCCGCCAAGCGATGTGATGGACCGTGCCGATACCCATTTGCCCGCGGCCGATAGGCGTTAACTTAAGGTCAATCACATTTCCGATATCACCGGCAGAACGATAACGAACGAAGTCTCCTTCTTTACCGACTCGCTCAAGCCCCATGATGTTTTCCAGCAATTTACCTGTTTTTTCAGGCTGTGCTGATAACAGGGTTGCACCGCCAAAGCCTTTAATGGCAACATCCGGGGTTACATCTCCGAAAGTCCACGTATTGGCCTCCCCTGCTTCTCTTTCCACGATTTCTAAATGCAGGCCATGCGGGTCATCAAATTCTATATATTGTTCTCCAAAACGCTCGATTTTTGTGTATGGAATGTTGAACTTTTCAAGTCTCTTTTCCCAAAACGCCATGGCACCCTTCGGCACGGCGTAAGATGTCACGCCAACCTGTCCGTCTCCAATGATGCCTTGGCGGGCGCCCGCCCACGGAAAGAATGTGATGATTGTTCCCGGCTTCCCGCCTTCATCCCCAAAATAAAGGTGATACGTACCCGGATCATCAAAATTGACCGTTTGCTTGACCAATCGCAGCCCCAGCACTCCAGCGTAGAAATCAGCATTCTCTTGAGGGTGACCGACAATTGCTGTAATATGATGGATGCCCATCGTTTTTTTCGCCATTTTTATTTGCTCCTTTACAAATAGTTAAATATACTCCACAAACTCATTCACAGGCTTTCGGTAGCCGCGCGGCCTTCTGCTTTCTATTTTTTCTTTCCCGATTGTAATCATCATGACGACCTCAAATTGATCATCTATCTTCAAAATCTGTTTCACGGCTTCAGCATCAAACCCTATCATCGGACAGGTGTCCCAGCCTTTTTCCTTAGCACTCAGCATAAACATCATCGCAGAAAGTGAAGCATTTCTTATCGCCTCATCTCTCTTAAATGGTTCTCCCCTGTTTTCATAAAACGAAACGGTGTCTTGAACCATGTGATCATACTCTTGTTTATTTAATACCCCCAGCATCTTCAATCCTTCATAGATGTCAGCCGCTTGCTGATATGCCTGCTTATCCCCTAAAACCAAAAGAACAGCTGATGAGCTAAACACTTTATATTGTCCGTTTGCGGCCTGCTTCAGCTTTTCTTTTACATCCGGGTCAAGAACCGTCACATATTTTGTATGCTGCAAATTAAAAGCTGATGGAGCCAACGCAACCAATTCAAACATTTCGTTGAGTTCATCTCTTGTGATTGGATGTTCTGGAAGAAAGTTGCTTGCAGATCTTCTTTCATTCACTAGCTGTACAAATTCAGCCATTTCCCTCGTACCCCCTTTATCTCGAATTCGAGATATTATAGTATAAAAAATCAAATAACATATGATCAAAAAACGAAACGTTCTCGTGATTCAAACGATCGGCAGGTTCTTATCCTGCACTCTAAATTATATTATCTTGAATTAAAAAATCTTGAATTCGAGATAATAATAAAAGATAAATACTCAAATGTCAACAGTTCATTTTAAAATTCAGCGCCATTTTGTCTGTGTACTGTTTAGCCCTGCTCCAACTTTTTTTCTGTCACCTTATTTATTAGGAAACAGGAAACAACCTTGCTATAGACCCACTCGAAACTGAATTGGTACGATAAGCAAAGTGATTACACAAGAAAGGATACGGAGAGCGAATCAAAAGCGCCTCTATTTTTTTGTGCAGTTTTATAGGAGGAAAAAATGACAAGTGAAAGAGAACAAATAAGCAAAAAAGTTGCTTTGATTGCATTGATAGCCAATCTGATCTTAATGGCAGGAAAGATCTTTTTTGGACTGATAGGCGATAGTGAAGCAGTTTTTGCCGACGGTATACATTCTGCAGCGGATGTCGCGGCTTCAATTGCTGTCCTGGCCGTCATCGGCATTTCTAATAAGCCGCCCGATCAAGACCATCCTTTCGGGCATGGCAAAGCTGAGGTCATCAGCGAAGCGATTGTAGGAATCATATTAGTGCTCGTTTCCGTGTATATTCTGATAGAAGCGATTTCGTCCTTTGTTGAAGGTCCAAGCATCCCGCAATACAGCGCATTGTTTGCGGCTCTGATATCCTACGCGGCTAAGCAGATCTTATATCGTTATTCGATCAAACAAGGGGAAAAATGGAACAGTAAAGCGATTATAGCGATTGCATACGATCATAAAGGCGATATCGTTGCCTCTCTTGCCGCTTTTATCGGCGTCCTATTGGCGATTATCGGGAACACACGCGGATGGTCCTATCTGTTGTACGCCGATGCAATTGCCAGTGTCATCGTGGCGTACCTTATTTTTAAGATTTCAATGGAATTAATCAGGCCGTCTGTTGACGTTCTCATGGAAAAAAGTGTTGATCCCGAACTGATAGAGGAATATAAAGCCGTTATTTTGCACTGCCCTCAAGTCAAACGGCTCGATAAAATCCGAGCAAGAGAACACGGCCACTATAAATTGCTTGATGTCCGGTTATCTTTGGATCATGATTTGACGATTAAGCAGGGACACGATATTGCCCGCGAAATCCGAAATGAAATCCAAAGACACTTTTCAGATGTTGAAGAAGTGCTCATCCATGTGAATCCTTATTTTGAAGAATGAAAAAGCAGCTTGTAGAGAAAACGATGTTTTTTCTACAAGCTTTTTTGTTTTGTGCTGTTTCTTTACATATTCATTTGATTTCAGTTGCAGAAAAAGCACTCCCGCATGCCTAGCTTTGCTTGGCTGGGTATGTGGCAATCTTCAACATCATTTTGAATAAGGTCAGCGGATCAAGTGAGGGGCGGTCTTTATTTTCGCTGCAGTAAGGTGTGACCTTTTCAACGATGAAAGAGAAGTCTATGTATTTATCAATTTTTCGAAGAAGGTGATCCTCTTCGACGAGTTGGTCAAACAGAACGAATTCGGCTGTGTTTCGAGAAAAATTTCTTGTGTGGAACATGAGAAAGAAACCGTTTTTTTCAGTCTTTCTTTTATTTTATGACAAGGGAAACATAAAGGCTGTCGAGATTTTCTCGACAGCCTGAAGGCCGGATAACGGCCTTTTTCGTTTGATTTCACTGATCAATATGCTTTCTGATAAAATGCAGCAGCGTGTTTCCTTGAGCGGTCAATATGACGCCCTTCGCGCCGCACTTCGGACAGGGCGTCCCTTCTTTCTCCTCGCCGGTTCCTTCACAATGCGGACACGTGAGCTCAAGATCGTCGGTTGCGATCACCATGAATATCCCTCCTTTTTGATTGTCTGTCCGTCTCCAGTCACTTTCCATGGCCATCACCTCCTTAACAATACAAAAAACCCCGTCCATCAAAGGACGAGGTTTTCGCGGTGCCACCTTTATTAACGGCTGAAGAGCCATTCGCTCAAAAAGTACAGAAACACACGGTTTCAATACTCCTTTCTTGATAACGGGGAAGAATCCCGGCACCGCCTACTGTCATTTCAGCGCAGCAATTCAGAAGCCCATTCGGCACCGGACGGGGATCGGTTCACAGCGGCCACCGACTCTCTGAACCCCGCGCGCTGATGCGTACTTACTCTTCCTCAGCATTGTTCATCCGTTCTTTTATTTTAAAATGTATCATACGCTGTCATCCGGCGGAAGTCAATAACCTTTCGGATCGGACAGGCCGAGCATGTCCCGCGCCATTTGCATATGCTCCTCTTGCCCCGTCTGAAGCGCGAACTTCGCCGTTTCCACAGGGTAAGCGGCCTGCCATTCTGTCACATGCTGATTTTCGTTTACAAAAATATGCGGAGGGTGCAAGCCATGGATCAGCGCGGAAAAATCAGGCCAGTACGAACTGTCATTTATCCACGTTTGCCATCTTTTCCAATGCCAGCTTACCGGCTGCCTCCGCTGACAAATTTTGATCCTTCGCGTAAATCTTTCGCCTCCAAAAAGAAGACGTGAATGAATTTTTTCATATTCACTTTAACCGGAGAAAGCGGCACGGTTTCCTTAGCCTGCATTTCTTTCATTCTCTTGCTGACAGCGGGGAAATCAAAGAATTTCGAGGCGTAATATTCAAATTTGGGGTTTGAAAAATCAGTTGTGCCCAATGAAGCGAAATGGTTTAACGAATGAATGACGGCCCTTCTGATCCGCTGTTCCGAGGCTTTGATTTCCCTGTTAACCTCGGCTTGTGCCGCCGCAGGCCCCAGCTTCCGGATGGCGACGTTTGTAAACATCTGCTTTAAAGACGGGATGTTTCTTTCCGCCTGTTCATCCTCAAATAAATAGTGAAGGACGGCCATGAGGTCATGCGCCCCGCTTTCTCCCACGATGCCTAATTCCGATAAAAGAAATTTTCCTGTTTCTTTGATTGATTTCTCGTGCATCCCCCCCGGCCCGCTTTTTTTCGGCTCATTCCGCTGAATAAGACGGCTTAACGAGTGTTGGATGTCGCCGATCGAGGTTTCCAGTTCAATCCGCTCTTTTACTTTTCGCAAAACGGTGACGATCTCGATTTTGTTGATCGGTTTGTGGATAAAGTATTCGATGCCGAGAGAATAAGCTTCTCCCACCATTTCCTTTGCCTCCACCTGCGATATCATCACCGCTTTTCCGTTGTACGATCCCTGAAGATGCCGGATCGTCTCAATCCCGTCCCGACCCGGCATCAGCAGATCAATTAATAAAATATCGACTTGTTTAAAATGGAGATAATGCCCTTCAATCTGGCTTCCGTCCTCTGCCTCACCGACGACTTCGCCTAAATCCTCGTCCTCGATCATCTGTTTTAAAATGGAACGGATTGCCCGGTCATCATCAGCTATAAAAAAACGCATATTATGAGTTCATCCTTTCTGCAATCAAATGCTTCACCGGCAGTTTAATCGTAAATATGACGCCTTTTGGCTTGTTATGAAAGGAAATGTCTCCGTCAAGTTCAGTTACGATTTCCTTCACGTAAGTAAGCCCGATGCCCGTTGAAGGTGTGCCGAATTCATCGTATTTGGATGTAAACCCGGGATCATAAACGACCTCTCCGATTTTTTCCGGAATGCCGGGACCGTCATCTTCCGCCTGAAATTCGGCCATCTCCCCCTCCGCCCTGCGCAGCGCGAGGCGGATCTCACCCCTGTCACCCATGGCTTCGACGGCATTGGCGGTCAGGTTATTTAAAATCGACAAGACGGTAAAGACGTGATAATCGGGATGCTCTCCTTCAATCACGCTCCGGAATTGAATGTCCTTTCCTAAAGATTCGGCGTATTTTTCATTGATTCGGATGACGATGCCGACCAGAGCGGCGGCATTCATGTAATCCCGGAATCTCTCATTGGAAATCAGCTTCGACAGGCCGGCGAATATTCGCTGATTGTCTTTTTTCACTTCATGAATTTCTCCCGCAAGTCGCAGCATTCGGCTCCCGAGCTCCCGGTCGTTCCCGCTCATTTCCCGATATAGCTGATAGGATTCTTTCGTCACATGCTCCGTCGTTTTCAGCGTTTTTTTCAAATGAATCGTTTCTTCATATAAGTTGGACACAATCATCAGCATGTGCTCATGCTGCTTTCTCGTTTGTTTTTCCCTGACCTGAGATTCGTGCAGCTTCATCACGTTGAAAAAACTCAGCACAATAAATGTGTGAGAAACAGCGATAACCGCAATATCCGCCAGCTTGTCCGGCATCATAATCTGCCGGCCGCCGGAAAACTGAACCGTCATTTCAACGGCATCGGACGCAATTTCAATGAGAAAACCGAGAAACCCGATCATCAGCGGCCGATCCCAAAAAAGCCTGACCTTCAGCACATAAAACAAGCAGGCATATGTAAAGTAAAAAAAGAAACTGGGATATTGGCTGAAAAAAGCCTCCGCAAAGCCGGCATGCTCTCCTCCCCAACACGCCAGGCCGATCCGGAATGCCACAACGGCTGCACCTGTCAACAGCCCTGACAATACTGCCGGCACATGCCGAAGCAGCAGCAGAAAAAAGAAAAAAGCCGGGGCGCCGAAGCTGATCCGATATACCTCATTCAGAGGGTAAAATTTCAGTTCCCCCGCCAGCGGCACGGTGATCAGCATAAGGGCGAAAAGATAGCCGTCTTTTTTCAGTAAATAGTCGAGCCTGATCATAATCACTTCCTTCTTCTGTCTATTTTGAACAAGACCGATACAGTCCGCAAATTTCTTTAGACCCGAATGGCGGGACGCTCCGGCTGATTTATAAATCTATCGGCTTATTTTAAGAATGATTTTGTCGTATTTTGTATGATTCTGTAGATGTCATTATACATTAACATGGAACACGCTATTTTTGAAAACGTTTTCCAAGACCGGGTTCCGCTTCGGACAGGCTTGCAATAGAGGAGGAATGTTATGAAAGATATGGTCAGAGAGCGCCTTGAAAAAGAGGAACTGGCTTCACTTTTACAAGATTGGGTCGAGCATTACCGACCGTTTTCCGTCAATGGAAAAAGCGCAAATTATATACCCGCCCTCGGAGAAATCAACGACTCTCAGCTGGGCATTTGCATATTAGAGCCGGATGGCTCAATGATTCATGCCGGTGAATGGAATGTCCCGTTCACATTGCAGAGCATCTCAAAAGTCATCAGCTTTATTGCCGCCTGCATGAACAGAGGCATTTCTTACGTGCTGGATCGTGTGGACGTGGAACCGACGGGTGATGCGTTTAATTCTATCATCCGGCTTGAAATCCATAAACCCGGGAAGCCCTTCAACCCGATGATCAATGCCGGCGCCATTACCGTCGCCTCGCTGCTTCCGGGTGAAACGGCGCATGATAAATTAGAATATCTCTTTTCCGTTTTTGAAAAATTAATAGGAAAACGGCCTCACATTCACGAGGAGGTCTTCCGTTCTGAATGGCAGACCGCGCATCGGAACAGAGCGCTCGCCTACTATTTAAAAGAAACGAACTTTCTCGAGGCGGATGTGGAAGAAACGCTTGAAGTGTATTTAAAGCAGTGCGCCATGGAGGGTACAACCGAGGACATCGCTTTAATCGGATTGATACTTGCCCATGACGGCTACCATCCGATCCGACGGGAACAGGTCATTCCGAAAGATGTCGCAAAACTCGCCAAAGCCCTGATGCTGACGTGCGGAATGTACAATGCGTCAGGCAAATATGCGGCTTTCGTCGGCGTCCCGGCCAAAAGCGGGGTATCCGGCGGCATTATGGCATTGGTTCCCCCAAGCGCCAGAAGAGAACAGCCTTTTCATAACGGCTGCGGCATCGGCATTTACGGTCCGGCCATTGATGAATACGGCAACAGCCTGACCGGCGGCATGCTGCTGAAACATATCGCACAGGAGTGGGAGCTCAGTATTTTTTAATCAAACGAACCAAGAGGTGATTGGATGCAGGAATTCCTTGAAAATGTAATCGGCTCGGCAAATGATTTTTTATGGTCAAAACTGTTAATCGTACTGCTTCTTTCTCTGGGACTGTTTTTTACTTTCAGATCAAAGGGTCTGCAAGTCCGCATGCTGAAGGAAATGATCCGGGTTTTGAAGGAAGGCGCGGCCGCCCGGACAAAAAACACCATTTCCCCGTTTCAGGCATTTTGCATCAGTATGGCGGCGCGTGTCGGAACCGGGAATATTACCGGAATCGCCATTGCGATCGCACTCGGCGGTCCGGGCGCTATTTTCTGGATGTGGATTATCGCAGTCATCGGTTCGGCTTCAAGCTTTGTTGAAAGCACGCTGGCCCAAATTTATAAAGTAAAAGATCAAAACGGATTCCGCGGAGGCCCGGCCTATTACATGGAAAAGGGCCTGAAGAAACGCTGGATGGGCGCGCTGTTCGCCGTATTAATCACACTGTCATTCGGGGTTGTTTTTAATTCCGTTCAATCCAATACAATCAGCGTCGCCTTTCAAAACGCATTCGGCACCAGCCGGCTTACATTGGGCATTATTTTAATCGTGGTTTTCGGCGGCGTAATCTTCGGCGGCGTCAAACGAATTGCGAAAATGGCGGAATACATCGTAGTCGTCTTGGCCGTTTTATATATCGGTGTCGCTTTCTTTGTCATTCTGACGAACATCACCCAATTGCCCGGCGTTCTGTCGCTAATCGTAAAAAATGCGTTCGGCATTGATCAGGCAGCGGGCGGCGCTTTAGGTGCGGCCTTGATGCAAGGTGTAAGACGCGGGATTTTCTCAAATGAAGCGGGTATGGGAAGCGCTCCGAACGCGGCGGCGACAGCTACGACGAGCCACCCGGTGAAACAGGGGCTCATTCAGGCATTCGGCGTCCTGACGGATACGCTCGTCATTTGTACAAGCACGGCGCTTATCATTTTATTTTCAGACGCGTATCACCAGCCGGGACTGAGCGGCATCGCGCTTTCTCAGGCCGCCTTGAGCGATCATGTCGGCGCATGGGCGTCAGGTTTCCTTGCCGTCTTAATGCTTTTGTTCGGCTTCAGCGCTCTGATGGGCAACTATTATTACGGAGAAACCAATATCGGATTTTTAAGCCAGAACAAAAAATGGCTGTTCATTTACCGCATCTGCGTGCTCGGAATGGTACTGTTCGGCTGTATTTCCAAAGTCCAGCTTGTGTGGGATATGGCTGACTTGTTCATGGGCTTAATGGTGGTCGTGAACTTAATCGCGATTTTCCTTCTGTCGAAAAAAGCGTTTGCCGCTTTGAGCGATTATGTCCGGCAAAAGAAAGCCGGAAAGGACCCCGTCTTTTACAGAGATGTACTCCCTGATGATGACGGGATCGACTGCTGGGAGTATTCAGACATCGCGAAAAGTGCGAAAGGCAAACACATTTCCTAAACAAAAGGTGTTCGGGCAGCGTCCTGAACACCTTTTTTCTGCCGGTTCATTGACAAAGAGAATAGCGTCCATTACCCTTTTTATATATTTTCAGTAAAGTCAGAAAGGAAGGCCTATGAATCCCATTACACAAATATTAAATGAATACCCGGTTATGATCATAGACGGCGCGATGGCAACCGAGCTTGAGCGGATGGGCTGTGATTTACATGATGATCTGTGGTCGGCCAAAATTCTTTTGGAGAGACCAGAACTGATCAAACAGGTGCATGCAGAATATTTTGCCGCCGGCGCTGATTGCGCGATCACCGCCAGTTATCAATCGACAATCGAAGGATTTGCAGCGCGCGGCATCCCGGAAACCGATGCGATACGTCTCATTCAGACATCTGTTGAACTTGCCGCACAAGCACGCGATGAATTTTGGGCGCATGAAGAAAACCGTTTACACCGGCCCAAACCTTTGATCGCCGCTTCTATCGGACCTTACGGCGCGAGCCTCGCTGACGGCTCTGAATATCGCGGGCATTACGGACTGACGGAGGATGAGCTGATCAGCTTTCACCGCCCCCGGATGAAAGCCCTCATAGAATCCGGCGCCGATCTTTTGGCCTGTGAGACCATTCCGTGCCTGTCAGAAGCAAAAGCGATCACAAGGCTGCTGGAGGAATTCCCCGGCACTTATGCATGGATCAGCTTCAGCGCCAAAGACGGGCGGCATATCAGCGAAGGCACGCCTATTTCCGAATGCGCGGCCCTGCTTGACTCCTGCAGCCAAATCGCAGCGATCGGCATCAACTGCACACCGATCGAACATATTCCGCCGCTGATAGAAGAAATCAAACGGGCAGCATCCAAACCGATTATCGCCTATCCGAACTCCGGTGAACAATATGACCCGGTGACAAAAACCTGGAAAGGCGCAGCGTGCGAAAACCATTTCGGAAAAAGCGCGCAAAGCTGGTACGAAAACGGCGTGAGCCTGATCGGAGGCTGCTGCCGGACGAAACCCGCGGACATCCAAGCCATTGCCGATTGGGCCAAGACCTTAAAAACAACTTGACTAATCGGAATAGTTTGTATATTCTATTCAAAAAGCCGGTTCGCCGGAATCTCGTGCCGTTCGCCGGCATGAGATTTTTTATTAGAACGGCTCTCGCAGAAAGTTGGAAAACAATGAACAACAAGAACGAGACGAATTTTCAGAGAAGTATGAAAAGCAGACACCTCTTTATGCTATCACTCGGAGGTGTGATCGGAACGGGGCTGTTTTTAAGCTCTGGGTATACCATTCATCAGGCGGGTCCGGCGGGCACCATTTTCGCTTACCTTTTGGGCGCGGGCATCGTCTATCTTGTCATGCTTTGCCTCGGTGAACTGTCAGTGGCCATGCCGGTGACGGGCGCATTCCACACCTATGCGAAGACCTATATCGGGCCCGCGACGGGCTTTACGGTCGCATGGCTGTACTGGCTGACGTGGGCGGTGGCGCTGGGCTCTGAATTCACGGCGGCCGGGCTTTTCATGCAGCGCTGGTTCCCGCATACTTCAGTTTGGATGTGGAGTGCGGTATTCGCTCTTTTCATCTTTTTATTAAACGCCTTCTCCGTGAAATTTTTTGCTGAATCGGAGTTTTGGTTCTCAAGCATTAAAGTCTTAGCCATCTTACTGTTTATTTTATTGGGCGGAGCGGCGATGTTCGGCATCGTCCCGATGAAAAGCGGTGAGGCCGCACCTATGCTGTCGAACTTTACGGATGGCGGCAGCCTTTTTCCAAATGGCTTTTTCCCGATACTGATGACGATGCTTTCAGTAAACTTTGCTTTTTCAGGGACGGAGTTGATCGGAATCGCCGCAGGGGAAAGCGCCGATCCGGAAAAAACCGTTCCGCGCGCCATTAAGACCACAGTCTGGCGGCTGGCGCTTTTCTTTATCGGAACGATTTTTGTGCTGTCAGGGATGATCTCCATCAAGGAAGCCGGTGTGATTGAAAGCCCGTTCGTCACGGTATTTGACAGAGTCGGCGTGCCTTATGCGGCCGATCTGATGAATTTCGTCATTTTAACGGCGCTACTGTCTGCGGCCAATTCAGGGCTGTACGCGTCATCACGCATGCTGTGGTCCCTGTCTAAAGAAGGGGAGCTTCATCCCGCCTTTGCCAGGCTGACCTCTAAAGGCATTCCTTTTAACGCTCTGATCTTCAGTATGATCGGCGGCATTCTGTCGTTGTTGTCAAGCGTATTTGCAGCGGATACAGTCTATCTTGTTCTCGTCTCCGTCTCAGGATTTGCGGTAGTGGCTGTGTGGATGAGCATCGCCGCATCGCAATTTTTGTTCCGAAGACGGTTTCTTACAGAAGGGCACCAGCTTTCAGACTTGAAATACAGGACGCCGGGATATCCGGCCGTACCGATAGCGGCCTTTCTCCTGTGCCTCGCCTCCTGTATCGGCATCGCTTTTGATCCGAACCAGGCCATCGCCCTTTATTGCGGAATTGCATTTATGGCCGTTTGCTACACCGCTTATTACTTGAAAAACCGGAAAAGCAGAGCCCGCGTGCAAGCCGTAAAATCCCAATAACCAAAAAAAGAACCCTGCAGCGCAAGGGTTCTTTTTTCATTTATACTTCAACCACCCATCTGAACGAATCCCGCACCTTCCCGACTTGGATGCCGGCAATCGTTTCATAGAGCCTTTCTGACACTTCACCGATTAAACCGTTATTCAGTTCAATCGTTTCTCCGTGAATGTGCAGCGCGCCGACCGGCGAGATGACGGCCGCGGTTCCCGTACCGAATACCTCTGACACCTCGCCTCTCATCGCAGCCTCATAGATGTCTTCAATGGCGACCTGTTCTTCCCTGACGCGGATGCCCCAGCTTTTTAACAGCTCTATCACAGATGCGCGTGTGATGCCCCCGAGAATGCTTCCGTTTAACGCCGGCGTTACGGCCTCTCCGTTTATGATGAAAAAGATATTCATACTCCCTACCTCTTCGGCATATTTCTTTTCCACCCCGTCGAGCCAAAGCACCTGATCATACCCCAGTTCTTCGGCTTTCCGCTGAGCCTGTAAGCTGGCCGCATAATTTCCGGACGTTTTGACGTCGCCCACTCCGCCGGTGACGGCACGCACATACTCATCCTCCACATAAATACGGATCGGTTTCAGCTGATCGCCGTAGTACGAACCGACAGGCGTCAGAACTACCATGAACTTGTAACGCTTTGACGGCCGGACGCCTAAAGAAGGCTCAGTCGCAATTACAAACGGACGGATATATAAAGAGGTTCCTTTTTCTATCGGTATCCATTCCTGCTCCAGCTCCACTAATTGTATCAATGCCTCCAGCGCCAGCTTCTCGTCAAGAGGCGGCATGCTCATCCGCCGTAACGATTTATTCAGCCGTTTTATATTTTGGTCAGGACGGAACATCAATACCCGGCCGTCTTCTGACCTGTAAGCCTTCAGCCCTTCAAATACGGCCTGCCCGTAATGGAAAACCGATGCGGAAGGATCCAGATGGACCGGTTCATAAGGGGTGATTCTCGGATCATGCCACCCTCTCTCCTCTTCGTAATCCATGACAAACATGTAATCTGTGAAGTACTTGCCAAACCCCAATGAAGCGGAGTCCGGTTTTTCTTTTCTTGCTGTGACCTTACGTCTTTCAATCAGTTGATTCAACAAAAGCACACCTTTCTTGTAATTGTTCAAATTTTCAGTCTTTTATAAGCTGCCTGTTTTCTCTGCCTGAATCGTGTATGCACAGATATATGAGGATGCAGTTGACCGTATCATATCAAATATACCACTTATAAGAGGATAATTATCAAAATTTTTGATATTTTCAAGCGAAAATCTAACTTTATTTTATTCTCCTTCATTTTTTTCAATGAGGACTTTCTGTCATATTAAATGATTGCGCTTACATAATGTAAAGCAATCCTTTCTTTCGCACAGTCAATCATGTGACAAATTTATGGCGGATAGGAAGGTGGTTGCCGCCTGCTTCACGAATTACGTATGAAATGCGCAAGTAAAAGGGGGATTCGCTTGAAAAAATTTATCGCATTCCAGATTTTGATCGCTTTAGCCATCGGAGCATTGATCGGCCATTTCTTCCCGGATTTCGGGATGGCGCTGCGGCCCGTCGGAGACGGATTTATCCGCCTGATTAAAATGATTGTCGTGCCGATCGTGTTTTCGACCATTGTTATCGGAGCCGCCGGCAGCGGCAGTATGAAAAAGATGGGCAGTCTCGGCATCAAAACGATTATTTGGTTTGAAGTGATTACGACGCTTGTTCTGGCGCTCGGTCTGTTATTGGCGAACGTGCTGAAGCCGGGAGTCGGACTTAACCTCTCTCATCTTGCTAAAAAAGATATTCACGAGCTTTCCGGCTATACGGAAAAAGTAGTCGACCTGAAACAAATGCTTCTTGATATTATCCCCGTTAACATCATTGACGTCATGGCGAAAAACGATCTTCTCGCCGTCATTTTTTTCGCGATTTTATTCGGTGTTGCCGCAGCCGGCATCGGCAAAGCCTCCGCACCTGTCATGAGTTTCTTCGAATCCACGGCAAATATTATGTTCAAGCTGACGCAAATGGTAATGGTCACCGCTCCGATCGGCGTTCTCGCCCTTATGGCCGCCTCTGTCGGGCAATTCGGAATCGCGCTTTTGCTTCCGATGCTGAAGCTGATCGGCACTGTGTTCCTCGGGCTGTTCCTGATACTCTTCGTTCTGTTTCCGATCGTGGGGCTTATCTTTAAAATCAAGTACTTTGAAGTGCTGAAAATGATTTGGGATCTATTCTTGATCGCTTTCTCCACGACAAGCACAGAAACCATTCTGCCTCAGCTGATGGATCGGATGGAGAAATACGGCTGTCCGAAGCGGGTCGTCTCCTTTGTGGTTCCGTCAGGTTTATCGCTGAACTGTGACGGCTCAAGCCTCTATTTATCGGTGTCCTGTATTTTTCTGGCGCAGGCGTTTCATGTGGAGATGCCGCTTTCTCAGCAGCTTCTGATGATGCTTGTGCTCGTCATGACAAGCAAAGGCATTGCCGCCGTCCCGTCAGGCTCACTCGTCGTGCTTCTGGCGACTGCGAATGCCGTCGGTCTCCCCGCGGAAGGTGTCGCCATCATTGCCGGTGTCGACCGCGTCATGGACATGGCGAGAACCGGCGTCAACGTGCCCGGCCATGCGGTCGCCTGCATCGTCGTGTCCAAGTGGGAAAAAGCATTCAAATATAAAGGACCCGTCACGGCAGACCAGACCGCCCGGACAGAAAGTATGTAAACACAAAAAAGACCACCTTATTGGTGGTCTTTTCTATTAATCAATCGCCGCATGATCCTCTTGTTCAATCAAAGCAAGGCGTTCATTGATTTCTTCCTGAGTCATTTCATGCTCTTTCACATACATGTTACGTTCGTTCGTACGGCATTCGTGACTGCAGCTGCGCATGTATTTGTATTCATTCTCAGGTGTGCAGATCATTTTTTTATTACATGCCGGATTTGCGCAGTTCACATAACGCTCGCACGGCTCGCCCGTGAAATAATCTTTTCCGATGATAACGTGCTCTACGCGGTTGACCGGTACGCTGATTCTTTCGTCAAACACGTAGCACTGTCCGTCCCACAGTTGCCCTTTCACTTCAGGATCTTTACCGTAAGTGACGATACCGCCGTCAAGCTGGGACACGTCTTCAAAGCCCTTCTTCAGCAGCCAGCCGGAAAATTTTTCACAGCGTACGCCGCCTGTGCAGTACGTGAGGATTTTTTTGCCTTCAAGCATGTCTTTGTGCTCTTCAATCCAGTCCGGCAGCTCACGGAACGCCTCAATATCAGGTCTGACCGCTCCGCGGAAATGACCGAGATCATACTCATAGTCGTTTCTGGCGTCGATCACGATCGTGTCAGGATCCTGCATTTGCTCATAAAAGTCTTTCGGTTTCAAATGCTTGCCCGTCGTGACATTCGGATCAACATCATCTTCGAGACGAAGCGTCACCAATTCTTTTTTATGGCGCACAAACATTTTGCGGAATGCATGTCCGTCAGCCTCGTCAATTTTGATCGGCATGTCGGCAAAGCGCGGATCAGCTTTCAGCGCATTCATGTATTGTTCCGTCTGTTCAACCGTTCCGGACACCGTACCGTTAATGCCTTCCTCAGAAATCAAAATACGGCCTAACAGACCGAGCTCCTTACAAAACTTCAAATGCTGAGCCGTGAACTCCTCAGGCTCATCAATCTTTACATATTTATAATAAAGTAAAACTCTATATTGTTTTTCCATGATTTATACACCCTGTTCAATTATATTAATGATCGCACACTCTACTATATCATACAGGAAAACGGGCGAAAGATGAACATTTCCGTCCGTACTCTTTCTTCCAGTCACGCTTCGCCTTTTAAAACCTGCTGAAAATAAAACCGATACGTATTGCGCAAAAAGGTCTCAAGCGAAAGGCCGGCCGCGGTCTGATACTTGCCGATAATAAACGGAAAACGGTCACGGCCTTTTGCCCGCAAAAGATCGGCGCTGTCTTCAGCCAGTTCTGAGATGAGCGCCTCAACGACAGGCCGGCATGCGTCCCGCACGGCTTCAAGAATTTGCTGATCCCCTGTATGCTGGTACTGTTCTATCAGCTTTGCCAAATCCTTTTCTTCCATAATATTCACTTCCTTACACCATATAAAAAAGAGGAGCAGCTTTTATAAAGCGGACGCCTCCTCCTGTGACTCCGCATAACCGATGATCTGGCCGACCTGTAATTCACGGCCTTCAGTCAGGTTATCCGAAGGGGTAAACATATCTTTCTCGAATACTAAAATAACGGTCGATCCAAATGAAAAATAGCCCAGCTCTTCCCCCGTCTCAAGCCTGTTTCCGGTGTTTGTCTGAACGATCGAGTTAATATTCATCGCACCTACCGGAATCATGAGCATCTGCTGGTCAGCACGGGTCAGCTCGTACACATAACGGTAATTTTTTGAGAGCACGTCTTTCCCGTACTTTAACCCCATCGTATTAACGGGATAGGAGCGTTTCCCCAGCTCGGCCAGCTTCTGATACGTGCAGCTGACAGGAGAATGGAAGCGGTGGTAATGTCTCGGGCTCAGGTAAAGCACGGCAAAACACCCGCCGTTATACTTGTGATCGGCGCTTTTAAACCCCGTCAGTTCGGCGAACGAATAATCCTTCCCTTTTACCATGAAAGTTTGATTGGGTTTAATCATGCCAACCGTCTGAACGACACCGTCCACCGGGCTGACGATGGCGTTCTTCTCTTTTGCCACGGGGCGGAGATTTAAATTAATATCACGAATGAAAAATGACGCCAATGAATCAAAGTCAGAAGCCGTGCGTTCCGTTTCATTCCAGTTGATGCGATAGTGTTTGGAAAACAGCGGAATCATCGGCTTGCTCAGTTTCGATTCACAGAAGTTTTTAATGAGATAAGACGTCAATCGATTATTAGTCAGTTCAATCAATGAACGGTAAAGAACTTTAGCGGCAGTATTAAACATTGATTACTCCTATGAATTTTCCTATAGTAATAAAAATAAAACACCATAAAAACGCTCCGATGGCGGCGAAGCATAAGTAGATTTTGAATTCCATTCTGCCGATTCCGGAAAAGTAGCAGGTCACGTGTCTGATGCCGGGGATGAAATAACCTAAAATAATGGTGTACGGCCCGTACTTCTTCATCCACCTGTCTACTTTCTCCATCCTCTTTTCCTTCAGGCCGACCCATTTCCCGAACTTATTAATAAACGGCCGGCCGGCTTTTCTGCCGATGAAGTAGCTGATAATCATCCCCAGGAGCGCTCCGATAAAGCTGATCAGAATGGAGAGCCCGTAATTCAGCACGTTTAAATGAGCGAAGTAGCCCACAAGCGTCATCATGACTTCATCCGGAATAGGCAATCCGATAATACCGAGTGTCAGCATAAGAAAAATCGCGATATATCCGTAATCGGATATTAATTGCTGAACTAATTCCATCTTCTGCTCTCCAGGTTTTCAGGCGCCTGTTTTTTAAAGTGCGGAAATTTAATGTTGCTGACCATTAAATAACCGAGCGCGATCGTTCCCGCCCCCAGAAGAAAAGCGTTATTGATAAAGCTCAAAATGACAAGACACATACCCGCAAACGGAATCGGCATCCCGATAAACGTCGGCAGCTTGCTTTGTTCAATATTAAATCTGGAAAGACGGATCATCCCGCAGATGCTGTAGGAAAGCGCGATTAAAATTCCGATGAACGGAATCGTATATAGTGAAACACTGTAAGCGAGCATGGACGGCGCCACGCCGAACGTCACGAGATCAGCAAAAGAGTCAAGCTCCCTTCCCATCTCCGATACCGCGTTCAGCTTACGGGCGGCCAAACCATCAAAGAAATCAAGAAACATCCCGGTGAAAATAAAGATCACCGCAGAGTGTATATTATGATACAAAAGGGAATGAATCGATAAGAGCCCGCAAATAAAATTTCCAATTGTAATCATACTAGGTATATAATTCACAGTTTACACAAACCTCCAATTAAAACCATATCAAATCGGACTGCGTATGCATAAAGGCTCCATTTTACGGAAACATAAAATGAAATTCTTTCAATGCTATCATTCAAATTCTTTTATTATACAGCATTTGGTGTTATTTGAACAATCTAATCTGGTGATTTTTGTTTTTTCGCCGTTCATATTAAGGTAAGCAATCATGGATTCCTCTATTCCGGATTACCCTGCTTCAATATTCCATGCCGCGATCCGGATTGTCCGTTCTTGATGAATGAAAAGCCGTATGATGTATTGTTATTTCCTTCTCCGTGAAATGAGAACATTACATATAACGATTGCGGACATAAAAAGTTTCATGAATTAAAAAGCCGGCACAAAACGGCCTCATACATTATCTCACAACCCCGTTTTCCAGTATATAGTCTGTCCAAACAAAAAAGGCGCCTTACCATTACGGTAAAAACGCCTTTTAAGATCATTTTATGTAATTGATAAATGACTGAGTGCTTCGGCCGCTATTTCTCTGGCTTCTTCAACGGTCTCAGCTGCAGAAAGCGCAACCGCCATACGGCGTCCAACTTTCGTGACGGGTTTACCGAATACGCGGACCTGAGTGCTTTTTACCGCCAAAGCCTTCTCCAAACCTTCAACCGCATAATCAGCAAGCTCTTTTGGCGCCTTCAGCGGACGGCTTGCCCCCGGCGACAGCTGAGTGATTTCCGGAATCGGGAATCCCAATACCGCGCGGACATGCAGCGCAAACTCTGACAAATTTTGCGTTACAAGCGTAACGAGCCCCGTATCATGCGGACGGGGAGACACCTCGCTGAAATATACTTTATCTTCAGTAAGGAAAAGCTCCACCCCGAACAAACCGTATCCGCCGAGCTCGTCCGTTATGCTTTTCGCAATGTGTTTCGCCTCTTTGATCTGCTGTTCCGTCATATGATGAGGCTGCCATGATTCAATATAGTCACCGTCTTTTTGTTCATGTCCGATCGGCGCGCAAAAGGACGTACCGTTCGCCGCGCGCACTGTCAGAAGAGTGATTTCTGATTCAAACGGAATGAATTCCTCAACGATGACCCGGCCGTTTTTCACCCGGCCGCCTTCCATCGCCATGTCCCAGCAGCTTTTCAGCCCGGAAGCCGAGCGGCACACGCTTTGCCCTTTTCCGGAAGAGCTCATCAGCGGTTTTACCACGCACGGAAAGCCGATTGTTTCCGCCGCTTCTTTAAATTCTTCATATGTATTCGCGAATTCATAGCCGGCAGTCGGAAGATGAAGCGTCTCTGCCGCAAGCCGTCTGATGCCTTCACGGTCCATCGTCAGCTTTGCCGCACGCGCATTCGGAATGACGTGAAAACCTTCTTCCTCAAGCTTCAGCAGCTCATCCGTCGCAATGGCTTCCACTTCCGGCACGATCAAGTCCGGTTTTTCTTTCTCAATGACTTCTCTGACCTGCGCTTTATCAAGCATATCAATCACATAGCTTTTGTGCGCGGCCTGCATGGCGGGAGCATGCTCATAGCTGTCAACGGCTACAGTGACAACCCCGAGCCGCTGCGCTTCAATGACGACTTCTTTCCCCAGCTCGCCTGATCCTAATAACAACATCTTCTTCGCCTGATACATGTCCTTTGGCCCTCCCTTTCTATACCCCACTCATTATAACGGAAATATTCAAAAAATAAAGACAAGATAGATAACAAGCTCTATCCTGTCTTTTGCGCTGATTCGAGCGATTCAATCGCAGCTGACACGTCCTTCTCGCGATATTGCCCCATTAAGCATAACGATTCTTCCGCCCGGCAGGCGTGAGAAGCAATGCGGCGCTTGGCTTCCTCATGGTTGTCAAGGATGCCGAGATCACAGAGACTGACGGGGAAACCGAGCCGGCGGTAAAACGGAAGCAGCTCTTCAATCTCAGGTCTTCGATTCTCAAGCGCGAGCTGCACCAATATGCCGTAAGCAACCTTCTGGCCATGCAGCACCTGATGTGTCTCCTGAAGAAAACTGAGTCCGTTGTGGACCGCATGCGCCCCTGCCATCCTGCACAAACGGCCGCCATACCCGCCGACCGTCCCCGCAAGCATAATGATCGTTTCCGCCGTATGGATGAACGGCACGGACAGCTCGCCTTTCTCCATGCTTCCGACGGCCGCTTCACTGTAACGCAATAACAGATTACGGATATATTCCGCCTGTCTCAGCCCCGCCTGCGCCATCAGCGGCGCCGCCTCCTCCGTATTTCTGATGACCGCCTCGGCCTCATACCATTTCGCCAGCGTATCACCGATCCCGCTTTTCATATATTCAATGGGAGAGGAAAGCAAAAACAGCGGATCAACAAGCGTCAAATAGCTTGAACGCTTATGATAATCAACTCTGATAAAATTGCCGCTCTCATCATATATGACACTCAACGGCGTACTTGCCGCACACGTCCCCGCAATGGAAGGAACCATCACAGCTTCAATATCAAGCCGGTCTGCCGCCGCTTTTGCCAAATCCAATATCGTGCCACCTCCGATACCGATGATCACATCCGCGTCTTCCGCCTGCTCACAGACCTTACGCACCGCCTCAGGTGAACAGTATCCTTTATGCTGAATCACATCCCAGGAAGAACCGCCGCCGTAATCGGAGAACGCTTGATAGGATTTGATTCCGGTCACAATAACGGGTTTTCTGAATGTCTCCAGCAGCCCCGGAAGTTCTTTTGCGATTCCTTCCTTGCATATGTACTGATTCGGGCCGCTTCGGACGATATCTTCAGGCTTCATTCGAATCTCTCCTTTGGCTGGAATTTATATATATTTTCCCACTTGTCAGAAAATACATCAACCGGAGGTGCTTAGCGCTTCGCTTCTTCCGCCTCCAAAAACAGCTCATCAAGCCGCTCCAAAGCCTCTGCCTTTTCAAAACTGCTGAACCACAGATCATCATAAGAATCAAGGATGCGGTAATGGTGGGAAATCAAATGCTGCTGCAAGCGGAACTCGCCTTTTTTCTCGATGGCTTTCCACCACACCTTGCCGCCCATCGTCTTCCCCTTCGGCCTGTCAATTGTGCGGTGAGCAACCGTTTCAATGACCTCCAGCGGATCATCTCCTAATACGGATTGCAGTGTTTCACTTGATCTGAAAAGCGCGCAAACCGCCACAACATGCGGCCATTCCGCAAGCGCCCGCCCTTTCTCAATCTGCACCAGCGACTTTTTAGAAAGGCCGATCACATCCGCCATTTTCTCCTGTGTGTAGCCTCTCTCCGACCGGATTTTCTTCAGCTGGACTGAGACAAGCTCAGTCATATAATCTTGATCCATCTCAACCTCCATATTTATCAATATAGCCATTTTACACCGCGGCACGCCTTTTTTATATCAGAACATTTTCAAACGAATCAAAAGAACCCGGGATTGGCTTATCATTGAAGCGATGTACCTTTCCGCATAATCCAGAATGATGCGGTGAAATACAAACGTACGCCCGAAGAGACAGGTGCAGGCTCCCTGGCGGTTGAGCTCCGGACAAAATAAAAAGCTGCCGCAGCTGCAGCAGCTAAAACTTTATAGACCGGAAGATCAGCATTATGAAGCGAATACAATCCATCTTGCACTATAATTGACACGTTTTTTCGAACCCTGATTGACCATTTTAAATCTGTATGAATCTCCTTTTTTTAACGAAGGCGTTTCAAAATAAGTCGTTCCATTTTTCTTTGCATTGGCGGTTTTGATTGTTTTCCAGGCACCTTTGCCGTTGACTTGCTTTTGGACGTATATTTTATACGTGCCCTTCCCTTTACTGTTGGATTTAAAAGTCACGGCTCTCAAGGTGTACTTTTTTGTCGTTTTAGTGAATTTAGGGTGATATGTATTGATCACATAGTTAGTGAAATACCCGCTTTTATAAGTATGAAGCCAGTCTTTAGCCTCTGCTTTTTGCGGAGAAGAAAAACCCATAAAACCAATTCCGCTGATTAAAAGAGTAAAAATAATGATGAGCGACTTAAAAATCTTTTTGCTTTTCATCGAGAAAATCCTTCCTTCCTGTAACTATTTACCCTATTTATGTTAATGACAATATAGCCAATCATAAATCCGTCCAACTAACCATTTTGACCGCAGGAAGAGATGTGAACAGCCCTTAAAATGACTATATGACTACTACTTATGATTCTTGTCATTTTTGATTAAGTGATAAAGTTACTTTAAACCGCTATTCATTTTGTTGTTTTTGTATCAATTGTCATAGCGAGGTCTTTTCCTATCAATGCCTCTCTTTCGGCGTTTGTTCTGCTGCCGTGATGGGGCGCTCCTTGGATAAACCCCTGCACCCATGACAAACTGTCATACGTTTGCCACCTATGAATGAACGCACAATACACATAATGGAGGGATTGCAATGGACGAAATGGTCCTGGAAACACAACAATGGCTGAATGAGACGTACAAAGGCAGACACGGGTACAACAAAGTGCCGGAAAACGGAAAAACGGGCTGGGATACCATTTACGGTCTGACACGGGCGCTTCAAATTGAGCTTGGTATTTCAGAACCTGCCGATAACTTCGGACCGACGACACAAAGATTGTTTAAGCCGTTGAAAAAGCAGGCTCCCGATTCTAAGCCGACAAACATGAATTACATTCTGCAGGGGGCGCTGTGGTGTAAAGGTTTTAACCCCGGCGGATTTTCAGGCGTTTTCTATGAAAATACCGAAAGCGCTGTAAAAGAGTTTCAAAAAGCGGCCGGGCTCACTAAGCAAGACGGCATCGTCACGGCACTCATTATGAAAGCCTTGCTGGATATGAGCGCTTTTCGGTTAGTAGCGGGAGGCGACAAAAGAATCCGCCAAATCCAGCAGAACCTGAACCGGGATTACAATGACTACATCGGCTTGATGCCTTGTGACGGCTTATATGCCCGCGATACAAACAAGGCTCTCATTTATGCCCTGCAAAAAGAAGAAGGCATGAGCACAAGCGTCGCCAATGGATTTTTCGGAAACGGAACGACCAGCTTATGCCCTACCTTGACTCCCGGCGATTCACGGACAGGCTTTGTTTTGATTGTTCAATACGCGCTTTACTGTAATGGGAAATCATTTGACCCCGGTGAATTCGACGGAAAATACGGCGTCGGAGTTGTATCGGCAGTGAAAGCTTTCCAAAAGTTTATGTGCCTGCCGCAGACTGGTTATGCGGACATGCCGACGATTAAAGCTTTATTATCAAGCTCAGGCGACACAACGCGGGCTGCTTCAGCTTGTGACACCGCTGCCATTTTGACGGCAGATACGGCCAAAACTTTGCGTGAGAATGGCTATAAGATCGTGGGAAGATATCTGACCGGGAATGTGCGGACAAGCAGCGGACTGACATCGAAAGCGTTAACGTCAAAAGAACTTTCCACGATTTTCAATGCCGGCTTAAGCGTGTTTCCGATTTATCAGGACGGCGGCTATGAATCTTCTTATTTTGTAAAAGACCAAGGAACGAGAGATGCGTACAGCGCTGCATCAGCCGCCCGAAGATTAGGTTTTCCGTCAGGAACGACCATTTACTTTGCGGTCGATTTCGATGCGTATGATTATGAAGTCACGGATAAAATCATCCCTTACTTTCAAGAAATCAAGTCAGCTTTTATGAAAATGCAGGCGTTCTCAACTGCGCCGAAATATGAAATCGGCGTATACGGACCGAGAAACATTTGTATCCGGACGTCAGAAGCAGGTCTGACCAAATATAGCTTTACGGCTAACATGTCGACCGGATTCAGCGGCAACCTCGGATACCCGATGCCGAAAAACTGGGCTTTTGATCAATTTTATGAAGGATCAATCGGAAGCGGAGCGGGAAAAGTCGCCATTGACAAAGACGGATACTCCGGAAAAGACTCGGGTGCAAGCAGCGTCCATCCGCCTTCTGATCCCGTGTATGATGCAAGACTGCGCACACTGACGGATATTTTAACAACCATTCCTGCTTTAGAAAATATATCGAATCTTGCGAATGCCATGTTTGAATTCGACAAGACAGAAACCATTTATGCATCACCTGAAATGGATATTCTTTTATCTACTTCACTTTTGGCAACAGTGCCAAGCGAAGGTTCTCCCAACACAGTTACCATTACAAATGGCAAACCGGGAGCTTATATTACCGGTCTGATGGGAGATTCACAAGTCTCTTTTACAGCATCACAAATTGATTCCTATCAAAACCTGCTTAACAGTCTGAGCTTGTCAGTCCGCAACGGTTATTTAGAAGTGTATGTCAATCCGGCTGCAGGATCGCTGAATATTCAATTTAAAATTTATACACCTGATATTCCGGTCGGTGACAGTGCTACAACTGGACTAACAACTACCATTACATTTAAAATAAAACAAAAGAGCTTCAGGTTGCCGGATTCCGAAGAGGTGTACTCCCCGGATTGGGATTCTGTCGTGAATACCATGGCTATTGCAGGCGCAGGAATTATTGTTATTGTAGGGATCGGTGCTTTAGTCGTTTTAGCACCTGAATTAGGAGGAGCTGCAGCCTTGTTCAGCACGGTTTTATCACTATTTCTATAATTGAACAGGCAGCTCCTTGCTCCAGGAATGCTCAATGAGTATTCTTGGAGTTATTTCTAAAGGAGGATTCGCATGAAGATTGATATGCAGACATACAAGGACACCGTTCAAAAAATAGAAACCGATTTGATTCCGCGAAGTCAAAATGACGAAGAACTGCTTACATACTTAATGAAACAAGATTCGCTCACACTGAATCAAATGAAAATGTGTTTCACTGAACCGCCCCTCACCTTCCAACATACTGTCAAAATCGTATGTACAGTCACATTCATCACGTTATATATCTTTTTTTTCAGCACTCATTTTAATGATTTGATTGAAATGGCTCTGCAGATGGTTTTCGGCCTGGCCGGCCTTGTTTGGATTATTGCTGTATTTCCGTTTTCAAGAAAAATCCAAGTGTCTGACCGTTTCAGACAAAAATCTGAAAACACCCGTATCACCGGAATGATAGACTTCGTCCTCGAACAACGATACAAAGACATGATCAGTTAAAAACCCCTCTGCTTAAGGGGTTTTTTTATTATGCAATCCCTTCACCCCCCTTATCAAAAAAGGCCCTTCCCCTTTGGAAATAACCGGAACACCCAATTTCGTTTTCAATATAATGAGGTAGTGGATCTGCAAAGAAAGAAGGGCGACATGATGGGTATCATTAATGGCAAAATGTTCATTGACCGATTAAATCAGCTTGGAAATGAGATTTGGCTTGATGGTGAAAAGATCGAGGGACAGATTTCTGAACATCCCGCATTTAAGGGCCTTCTGGAAACGAAGCGCTCTCTTTATGATTTGCAAACGAAACCGGACATGAAAGATCAAATGACTTACAGTCTTCCCGGTAAAAAAGAACGGGCCGGGCTTTCATACCTGCAGCCGAAAACGAAAGAAGACGTAAAAAGAAGAAGAAACATGTTCGAACATTGGGCCAGACACACGCACGGAATGATGGGACGAAGCCCGGATTATATGAATACCGTGCTGATGAGCTTCGCCTCCTCCGCCGCGCTTTTGAAAGACCGCGATCATTGTTTTCCGGAACATGTTCAAGCGCTGTACGAACGCGCTGCTGCACAGGATCTTTCTTTTACGCACACGTTTATCACCCCTCAGGTGAATCGTTCACAAATGGGTGTAAACGTATCGCCGACACCTATCTCGGCAAAAGTCGTCGATAAAAATGAAAAAGGCCTCATCATACACGGCGCCCGGATTTTAGCCACACAAGGCGGCCTGACGGATGAAGTGCTCGTGGTTTCTCTGCCTAAAATGTATTTTGAATCGGATGAAGCGTTCGCTTTTTCAATCCCTTCCAATACAAAGGGAGTAAAATTCATCTGCAGGGAATCTTTCGTACTCGGAAAATCATCGTTTGATTATCCGCTCAGCTCAAGATATGAAGAAATGGATTCTATCGTTGTATTTGATCACGTTTTGGTCCCTTGGGAACGCGTATTTTTTTATAATAATTACGAGGCGGCTTTTGATTTTAATATGAAAAGCTCTTTTAACGCCTTCGCATTTCATCAAGTCATTACGAGACAAATTGTAAAGACGGAGTTTCTCCTGGGCCTCGCCCAAACGCTTGTCGAAGCGATAGATGTGGGCGAATATCAGCATATTCAGGCTAAGATGGCTGAAATCATCACCGGTCTGGAAACGATGAAAGCCCTTTTGGAAAAGTCGGAGAATGATGCGGAAACAGATGAATGGGGTTATATGCGTCCGAGTGTCACTCCGCTTCGTGTGGTCAGCGCGATTTTTCCCGACATCTACCCGCGCTTCACGGAAATCATTCAGCTGATCGGGGCAAGCGGAATGGTGACTTTGCCGACTGAAAAAGCGTTCCGTTCTGACATCAGAGGAGACCTTGACCAATATTTGCAGGCGGCCGAATTGAACGCTGAGGACCGGGTAAAAGTGTTCCGCCTCGCATGGGATTTGACCATGAGCCCCTTTGGAACAAGACAGACACACTATGAGCGGTACTTCTTCGGTGACCCCGTCCGCTTAACCAGCCATCTGTACAGAAGCTATCCGAAAGAAGAACAGACCGCGGTCATCAAGGAATTCCTGCACATTCATAAATAAAACAAAGCAGAGAGCGCATCTCTGCTTATGATAGCTGGATCGGCTGCCGCCGATCCTATTTTTTATTTTGGCTGATCACCACCATCGTAATATGCGATAACGCGAAAGAGACAAGCGTATACACAACGGCCCACCCGATAAACGAGAAATTCAATACGGTAAAGGTGCATATAAGGCAAACGGCCAAAGCGGCAGCCGGCATAATGAACGCGTTTTTAAACAGGTACGTTCCGGCGACTGACAAGATGATGATACAAAGCGGCAGAACACCGAACGCAAAATCCAATTCATCAATCAACAGATGCACTCCCTTCGCTTTTCTTAGTCCGGCCTAACACATCTTATGCCTGAGTACAAAATCGAGTACTTCAAATCTTTCGCGCTCCGGCTGATTTTCCCTCCGGTTATTTATTCAAAAAAATGAAAACTTTCCTTAAAGCGTTTACATTCACGTCAGACTGTGATAATTTAAGAAAGCGCTATCATACACAAGTTAATGATTTTTGGATGGAGATGAGGAGAACCAGGAAACCCCGCCCTTTCACAAGGGTGATTTCTGGTTCTTTTTGTCATTTTCAAGGAAAGGAGTCATACATACATCATGATAGACGTTCAGCAAAGGGGAGGATATGATGTTTCAATTGTTTAAGCCGGCTCCGCATATTGAGAGATTGGATGATTCAAAGACGGATGCGGCCTATAAACGGCTCAGGCTGCAAGTATTTTTGGGGATTTTCATCGGGTATGCCGGGTATTATTTGCTTCGCAAAAACTTTGCCTTCGCTATTCCTTATTTTCAGGAACAAGGGTTTTCAAAAGGGGAACTTGGCTTGGTGCTTGCGGCCGTATCAATCGCTTACGGCTTCAGTAAATTTATTATGGGGATGGTGTCTGACCGCTGCAACCCGAGGTATTTCCTTGCGACGGGTCTGTTTTTGTCAGGTGTCGTAAACATTTTATTTGTTTCCATGCCGTGGGTCACGTCAAGCGTGACGATTATGTTTATTTTTATGTTTATTAACGGATGGTTTCAAGGAATGGGCTGGCCGCCTTGCGGACGGACGATGGCTCATTGGTTTTCCATCAGTGAACGCGGCACGAAAATGTCGATATGGAATGTCGCCCATAACATAGGCGGAGGTATTCTCGCCCCGCTCGTGACTCTCGGCATCGCCATGTTTGTTACTTGGAAAAGCGTGTTTTTCTTTCCGGCGATTATCGCCATCGTCATTTCATTTGTGATTGTTCTTCTCGTTCGGGACACGCCGCAATCCTGCGGGCTTCCGCCGATTGAAGAATACCGGAATGACTATCCGAAGCATGCGTTCAAAGACCAGGAAAAAGAGATGACGACCAAAGAAATTCTTTTCAAATACGTGCTGAATAATAAGTTTCTGTGGTATATCGCATTTGCCAATGTCTTTGTTTATTTCGTGCGGTACGGTGTCGTTGACTGGGCGCCGACTTATTTGACGGAAGCGAAAGGGTTCTCTCCTGAAGATTCCAGATGGTCTTATTTCCTTTATGAATATGCGGGAATTCCGGGAACGATTTTGTGCGGCTGGATCAGCGACCGGTTTTTCAAAAGCCGCCGCGCGCCGGCAGGCGTACTGTTCATGGCCGGCGTATTTATCGCTGTATTGGTCTACTGGCTTAACCCTGCCGGTCATCCGCTCATCGATAATATCGCGCTGATCAGCATTGGGTTCTTAATCTATGGACCTGTCATGCTGATCGGGCTTCAGGCCATTGACCTTGCGCCTAAAAAAGCGGCGGGAACGGCAGCCGGCTTAACCGGGTTTTTCGGCTACATCGGAGGCTCTGCTTTCGCCAACGCCATCATGGGTTATGTCGTAGACCGCTTTGACTGGAACGGCGGCTTTATCATGCTTATCTCCTCATGCGTGCTGTCCATCGTCTTCTTGGCTATGACGTGGAATACGGGCAAGCGGGCGGAGCATGTGTAAGAAAACAACATAAAAGATTAATATTTTTGCAGTACAGCATTTACAACGATTTTCTACACTAGAGACAGATATTGATTTTTAAGGGGGAAGAAAACATGCGGAAACATAAATTGTTTGCTTTGGTATTGCTTTCATTCGGTTTATTGTCATTCATCGTCACGCCTGTATCAGCGGCGGGAAAAGGAAACCTCTTGTCTCCTGACAGAATTTTGACCATTGCCCATCGCGGTGCTTCGGGATATGTCCCGGAGCACACGATCCTTTCTTATGAAACTGCGCAAAAAATGAAGGCTGACTATATTGAGCTGGATTTACAAATGACAAAAGACGGCAAGCTGATCGTCATGCATGATGAAAAACTGGACCGCACCACAAACGGACAAGGCTGGGTGAAGGATCATACATTAGCCGAGATTCAAAAGCTCGACGCCGGCTCTTGGTTCAATAAGGCCTATCCGGAAAAAGCAAAACCGCAATACGCCGGACTTCGCGTTCCCACACTTGATGACGTGTTAAAACGGTTCGGCAGACATGCAAACTATTATATTGAAACAAAGGCGCCCGAAACATATCCGGGTATGGAAGAAAAACTGATCGCTTCACTGAAAAAATACAAATTGGCAGGTAAGCATGCGAAACTTGGACAAGTTATCATTCAGTCTTTCAGCAGGGACAGCCTTCTGAAAATCAAACAGCTCGATCCGAAACTTCCCGCTGTCCAATTGCTTGAAGCGGAACAGATGACGTCAATGACTGACGCAGATTTAACGGACATTAAAACATATGCCGTCGGAATCGGACCGGATTACAAAGCGCTGAACGCTCAAAATGTCCGAAACATTCGCAGCCACGGCCTTCTGCTTCATCCTTACACCGTAAACAGCGAGGCGGACATGCGCCGTCTGCTGAATTGGGGCGTAACCGGTGTGTTTACGAACTATGCGGATATATTCCAAAAGGTTAAAAAAGAATACAAATCATAAAGCCACATGGGTTCGGAGATGATGCCGAACCCATGTTTTTTTGCCCGATCAAAAAACCTTGCGGGAACGTTACCGCAAGGTTTTTATCAATCATTATTCTTTTCCGGCAGCGGCTTCCGCCTGTCCGCCTTTTAATTGATCGTTGATTGCTTTGGCGTCTTTCAAATACTCAGTCTTGAATCCGCTCTTCAGGGCCCACGCATAGAAGGCAAGGGCAACGATTGCGATCAGCCCCATATCCCAGCCGTACGGAATGATGTTCAGACCGCCGAATTTTTCACTTCCGAGCCATGAAATGACCATCATGCTGAGCAGATAGACAACCATCCAGACGCCGCCTTTAAAGTTTCTGCGGAATCCTTTCCACTTCGCTTTCGCTTGGTAGTAGAAATAAATCGGAAGGCCGATCAAAATGATAAACAGCACCTGCCCTGTTAACGGCCAGCGCGCCCAATACAGCACGAGAGACGCGAACACGAAGCCGAGCGGTGCAACCACGCTGAGGCCTTTCAGACGGAGAGGCCGGTACAAATCCGCCGCCGTCCGCCGCAGCGTCATCACCGTCACGGGACCCGTGATATAAGAAATCAGCGTCGCAACGGAAATGATTTCAGCAAGCACGCCCCATCCTCTGAATAAAAACAGAAAGATAAACGATACGACCAGGTTGAAAATCATCGCTTGGCGCGGCACGCCGTACAGCGGATGAAGCTTTCCGAAAATGCTCGGCATATATTTATTTTTTTCCATGCCGTAAATCATGCGTGACGTCGTAGCGGTATAAGTGATACCCGTTCCTGACGGAGATACGAACGCATCCGCATAAAGAATAATGACAAGCCAGTTGATATTCAATGCGATCGCCAAATCGGCAAATGGAGAGTTGAAGTTCAGGTGACTCCAGCCGTGAACGATCATGGAAGGTTCAACCGCACCGATAAATGCGATTTGCAATAGGACGTAAATGACGGTTGCGACCAGCAGCGAACCGACAACCGCAATCGGAATCGATTTGCCGGGATTTTTTGCTTCTCCGGCCATATTAATCGGGCTTTGAAACCCGTTAAACGCAAATACGATACCTGATGTGGCCACCGCCGTCAGCACGCTCGCCCAGCCGTTCGGCGCAATGCTTGAACCGGATGTGAAGTTTCCGCCGTGAAAACCGGTAAACAGCAGCGCTCCGATTGTCAGCCCCGGAATAATGATTTTAAAGATGGTAATCAATGAATTCGCTTTTGAAAATAAGTTAACTGTCCAATAATTCAGTAAAAAGTAAATAATCAGTAATACGGATGCGAAGCCGAGCCCCTCTCCCGTAAGAGTGCCGTTGTGAACGAGATTGCTTGTCCATTTTGCCCATTCCCACGGCCATGAGCTCATGTATTGAACAGACGCAACCGCTTCCACCGGAATAACGGAAACAATCGCAATCCAGTTTGCCCATCCTGCGATAAATCCAATAAATGATCCATGAGAATATTGAGTATATTTTACCATTCCCCCGGCTTCCGGGAACATTGAACCCAATTCACTGTAAGAAAGTGCGATAAACAAAATAACGATCATACCGATAATCCAGGAAATAATTGCGGCAGGTCCCGCAATCTGAGCCGCCCGCCACGCCCCGAATAACCAGCCGGAGCCAATCATCGACCCAAGTCCGACCATCATGAGTGCAAACGTTCCCATTCTGCGATGTAATTGATTCATAAAGTTAACACCTTTCAATTAAAATATGACTCCAGCGCTATCATATATTTATAATATTATTCTGAAAATAGTTTTGTCAATCTTTATCGCATTAAAGCAGAAAGCCAAAATTACCCTTCCGATGTTTAAACAGCCGTTAAGCGGGAATAACTACTGCAAGCCAGAAATAGAAAGGAGTTTTTATCGTGAAACAAAAACTGCTCATTTCAGGACTTGCCGTGTCGACTGTCGGAGTGACTTCCTACCTGCTCAAAGATAAATCCAACCGCCAAAAGGTGATGAACTTTATCCGCAATATGAAAACATCGCTCTCCGGGAAGCAGGATATTGAATCATTCCCCGTCAACAAAGCAGGCAACCCGCATCCCGAAGATATTGAAGATAACAAAATGGTATCCGAAGGCTCCATGTACCCGGTTCAATATTATGATGACAAGAAGAAATAGTCTGTTCCCGGGCTGCCCGGCCGTATCAAACGGCGGCAGCTTTTTTTATGCAGACGGCGTTTGATAGATCCGCCAATATTGGCGCGATCCTTTCTCCCGCACGGTAATGCCCAGTTTGGATATTTCCGCTTTCAGCTCTTTCGCATCAGCCTTTTCCTCCTCTTTCAGCGCCTTTTCTCTCGCTTTAAAAAGAGCATTTGCCCCTGGCTCCAAATCCGGCGTGTCCGGCACCCACCGTTTGTATTCTTCTTTAAAAGGATCTTCCGTCCCCAGCCAGACATACCCATGCGCGCGAAACGCATCAGCCGCTTTTTCAACCGCGGGCTCAAGCTTCTCCCGAAAAAGCTCCTGCCCTTCAGTCCCCAATAAGACAAGATGCTTTTCATCCGTAAACACACCGGAAATGCTGTCTTTCGAAAACACGCTTTCTTCATTATATATGGTTAAGGACACCTCGCTGTCCGTCACGACCGCCGTAAGACATTCTTTAAAAACAGTCCGCGTCAGCCACATTCCCCCGATTAAGCCGATAACGGCGGTTGCAGCCGCAGCCTTCCATCCGTGAAAAGAAGCGATCATTTCCAGCGGCCCGATAACAGGCAGCCAATCCAATGTTACGGCCCACTTCGCAATGACCGGCAGAAACCATCCGATGACCAGCCCCAATAATGGCGGCATCAGAAAAACCAAAGCTTTTTCAACCGATGACAACTCAAGAACCGTCTGTTTTTTTATTTCGTTCATGTTTCTCCTCCGTCTGTGTTTTTCACAACTATCCATTATACAAAGGGTTGGATGATTCTGTAAACTGTTTCCGAAACAATAAAAAGCCTCCCGGCCGCCGGGAGGCTTTTTAAAACAGGAGCTCATATACTTCATTCAATTCCATCGTGCGCTTCTCATCCTGCTCGTTCTCAGCATATTTGATTTCCTTTTCAAGCACCTGATTCAGCGCATCCATTTCCAGATCATTTAGATCTTTCACAAACTCGCCCTCATTTGCATAATGCTTCACCTGAAGCTTTTTATAAATCCCCCGGCACACATCATGCTCCAAGTGGTTCGAAAGCGACTCGCGCAAATATCCGAGTGTCCTGTCCATCATGTAAGCCCTCCCTTTTCTTTAAGAATAGCTTCCCGGAAAGAGAGAAAAACTATACATGAAAGCACCGGGCGGCTGTTTTAACTCTGTACCTGAATGGAGAAAAACCCGCTGCTTAACGGAGTGTACGGCCCGTTCAGCCCCGTTGCGGAGAAAGAGAATGTTCCTGAACTGACATAAGAAAGAGGAACACTGTAATATTTAATATAGCCTGTAACGATATTGCCGTTTTTCGTATATTCATCTTCCAGCGCTTTTGACGTAAGATTTGTAATATTCGTTCCGTTGTTAAACGCCTGGATCGTGTTATTGTTCGGATACCCTTGGAAATATACGGCTAAATAACCCGTTGTACCCTTCATCGGTTTTGATGCGCTGATTTGGTTCGGCCCGATATTTTCCCATTGGTAACTCTGACCGTCAGACGTCACACCGATAATACGGATTTGTGTTAAAGCAGGAGCCGGCGCCGCAGACGCTGATGGAGCCCACAACCCGCTCACAAGCAACAAAACAGCGGCGGCCGCCGCGAATAGCATAACGAGTCTCTTTTTCATGTTTCTTCCCCCTCTTATTCTTTTCGTAGAATCCTATACTATTTTACACGATTTACAAGGAAAAAGATTACATTTTATAAAAGAGTCCGGAACACTTTGTGAACTAGATATGAAACGCTCTTGAAACGCCGTTGATCATGAGAAAGATGCCGCAGATTCTTAACACGACTCTCGAACTTCTGTCATCTTTACCGAAAAAGGTTTTTCCGAGCCGCCCGATCCATACGTTCATTGCAACTCCCGCGAGCAATTCTATGATTCCGATCATTTCTGCCATATACAAAGCAGCCACCCTTCTAACCGTTTTTTTTCATATGACGGCTTATCATATAAAGTGATAAGACCAATGACGCTGCACCGACAGCAAGAAACAGGCTCAGCGGCACGATCTGCATGCTGCCTCCGCCATTGTTTTGAAATGCGCCGATCGCCCATTTTTCAGGAGTAAACAACGACAGCATGCGCATGTACTCCGGAGCCGCGTCTAATGTGAAGAAAGCCCCTCCCAATAAACCCGTGACAGCTATAAAAACGGAAGCAAGCGACGTGAATTGCTTTTGGCTCTTCATGAACGGTATCACGGCCATCGTTACAGCAGTCAGCGCAAACGAGCAGGCCGCAAGCACCGCTCCCGCAGCAAAAACATGATCAGCAAAACGGATATGCAGCATGAATGTTCCGGCAGCGAGGATCACGATAATATGGAGAAGTCCGAAAAGATACGCCGCCGCAAACTTAGAGATTGCATATGCCGTATAGGAAACGGGCGTGCTCAGCAATCTGTCATATGTATGATTTTCTTGTTCATCTATAAATGATCGCAGGCTTTGGACTGCAACGAACCAGATAAACATCACTAAAAATCCGATAAGTCTGTCGGCTGCCTGTCCGCCTTCATAAACGTGATGGCGATCAACATTGACGGCGGAATGATCCTGGATATCCTTCAAGAGATCAGCTGCCGCCTGCTTCCTGTCGGTGTGCAGCGTGCGGGATATCACTTTTGCATCGCGGACTATTTTTTTCAGCGCGCCCGCCTGCTGCGCAATCAGCTGCTCTGTCAAAACAGCATCACCCTTTTCTTCATTCTGAATAAATGAAACGTTCAATTCATCTCCGGAAAATAATGTCTCTTCAAAATGAGAGCCGATCAGCAATCCAAAGGATATATCCTGATGATGAACCTTTGTTTTTAATACGTCCTCCGTGACCTTCGTGACTTTTATATGGCCGGCTTTCTGAATCATTTTCATAAATTGCGCTGAATAGGCGCTCTGATCCTCATCAGCTACATATACTTCCTTCTGCTGACTGCCATCCGCAGAAAAGGAAAAGAAATATGTGAGAAGGAGCGGGGCGGAAATCGTCGCAAAGATGGCAGCCCGATTTTGCAGCATCAGTTTCAGCTGATGTCTGATCATGAATAACAGCTGCGTCATGAAACAGCCTCCTTCCGTTTAAACACCCAGATGGTCAAACATAAAAACACGGCGCCAATGGCGGCAAGCTCTGCCAAATCCGTCGAAATACCGCTCAGACCGGCATGCTGCGTGACACTGACATAGCTGTTGATCGCTTTGCCGTTCGGTATCAGCTCCTGCACGATTTTCAAACTGTCAGGCAAGCCGTCTTTTGCGATAAAGCTTCCGCCTAAAAAACTGAATCCGTATAAAATGGGAGCCGCCATGCTTGAGACGGTCTCGTGGTTTTTTGCAGTAAACCCCCAAAGAAGCACGATACTGCCGATCGCAAATGAATAAACGATCGTAACCAGTAATATTTCAAACAAATTGCCCCATTTTACCTGATACAAGATGCTGCTTGCGATGATGACGGCAGCCATTTGCATAAGGATGGCAAGCATGATTCCCAAAAGCTTACCCGCCACGTACTGGATACGTAAAACAGGCATTGATTTGATTCTGAATAACGTGTGCTGCTGTCTCTCTTCCACTATCCCGTGAATGAGCGCAAACGCGGTCATAATGGAGAACATGACGACCATTGCGATTGAATAATACTGCATCGCATCAATCGGAGCCGCATGATTGCCGGCCGACTGTTTCGGAATGGTGACAGCCTGTTCACCCGAAAGGCCGCTGATGATTTTGCTGGCATCTCCCTTTGACAGATGTCCCGACTTCTTCAGCACCGCTTTTTCTTCACCGATCTCCGCTTTTACTCTGGTGACAAACGAATCAGCCATCATTTCCACAATGTCTCCGTTTACAGAGCCTTGTTGGTCCGAGATGACTTTGATACTTGTTTTTTCATTGTGTTCTGCCGCTTTTGCAAAGCCTTTCGGCACGTATACCAAAACGGAGACTTTGCCGCTTTCGACAAGCTGTTTCCCTTCTTGGAAACTGCCTATGTCTTTTACACGGATGAGATCAGTTTGTTTCAGCACGTCATTCTTTAATACGTCGCCCAAAGAACTCTCCGCGTGATCCGCATTATAAAACGCGGTCTGAAATGGCTTCACTTTCGAATCGCCGTGAAAAACCGTTCCTAAAATAAAAATCATCAGCGCCGGAAACAGAATCAGTTTTATATAGAAAGACTTTGCTCCGGCCAATAACCGAAAATCTAATAAGATCAGCCTGAATAATATTTTCATGACGCCCCCTATGAATCCCGCAGCGTTTTGCCGGTGAGCCGGAGGAAAATGCTTTCCAGATTGGCTTCCTCGAAATGAATGCCCTTAATGGTGATACCGGTCTTCCTGATATCATCCGCAATATCAAGGATATTGCGATCTGCCGCAGAGACGAGCATCGTAATGGTCTGCTGGCTGACAGCAGCCTCGGCAACACCGGGAATGCGGCGAATTTTTTTAACGGCATCATCATTCAGACCCTCTGCATTCACGATCAGGGTATCAGAGGCTTTGGCTGACTGCTTCAATTCGTCTTTCGTCCCGCAGGCAATGATTGAGCCGTGATCCATGATCGCCGCTTTTTCACAGAGGTATTCGACCTCTTCCATGTAATGACTCGTGTAGATGACGGTCATCCCTTTTTCTTGATTTAACGTCTTCACGGTTTCAAGAATATGGTGTCTGGATTGCGGATCAATTCCGACGGTCGGTTCATCTAAAATGAATAGTTTCGGTTCATTCATTAGCGCGGCCCCGATGTTCACCCGTCTTTTCATGCCGCCTGAAAACTCAGATATCCTTTGATTTCGCTGTTCCTGTAATTCGATGATGTCCAGCACTTCATCAACCCGTTTACAAAGTTCCTTACCGGAAAGTCCGTACAGACTCCCGAAAAAAGCCAAATTATCCTTTGCGCTTAACGCTTGATATAAAGCGATTTCCTGCGGGACGACTCCCATTACTTTTTTTATGGCCGCAGGCTGCTCCTGTAATGAGGTTCCGTCAATGCAGATTGTTCCGCCCGTAGGCGGGAGCACGGTGCTGATCATCGACACCGTTGTTGATTTACCGGCACCGTTTGGTCCCAGCAGACCGAATATCTCTCCTTTTTCGACGCGCAGTGATATATGATTGACAGCGGTAAAATCGCCGTACTTCTTTGTCAAATCCGTTAATTCGAGCATTCGTGCAGCACTCCTTGTGTCATGTCTGCACTTATTCTACTCTTGGCGATCCTTGTTTTCTATTCACTTTCGTACTCGATAGGGGTATTACTTTCGTCATATGTTTAGTGATAAAAAGGGAGAGAGGAGGGTGAAGCGGGGTTATAGCAATTTTTGCAAATATAAGGTAAGCTCGGTTCTGTTTGACACTTCAAGTTTATCGAGGATTCTGGATACATAGTTTTTCACAGTGCCTTCAGTTAGAAATAAGTCTGCGGCAATGCGTTTATTGCTTTTGCCTTCCATAATGTGTTTCGCCACATCAAGCTCTCTCGGCGTGAGAATCTCCTTCAGCTTTGTCCGCGGCTCTTCCTGCACCGCAGGGATCTCCATATTGTTCAGCGCTTTTACGACGGAAACCGTGATTTTGGGATTCAGCATCATCTTCCCTTCATAAACGGCTTGAAGGGAGGCGGTAATTTCATCTGAATCAGCATCCTTCAAGAGATAGCCGTCGGCTCCGCTTTTCAGCCCGGCAAAAATATAGTGATCATCTTCAAACGTTGTCAGAATGATGACTTTTACGGACGGATATCGCGCTTTTACCGCTTTTGTCGTTTCGATTCCGTCCATACCGGGCATTCTGATATCCATCAAAATCACATCGGTTTCGGTTTGAGAAAGCAGCCGGAGAACCTCTTCGCCGCAAGAAGCCTCTCCCGATATTTGAATTCCTTCATGAAGACTCAGAATCATTTTCAGCCCCTCTCTCACAATGGACTGGTCGTCTGCAATCATGACATTCACTTGATTATTCCTCCTTGCATGGAATCCTTATTTTCACGTCAAAACCCGTTTCCTTCCCAGACGAGAAAACAGCCTCTCCGCCAAGTGCGGCCGCTCTTTTCTCAATTCCTTTCAGACCATTTGATTTTATGATCGTTCCGCAGGCTGAGCCGTTATTATGAATATGCGCCAATATCATGTTTCGGTTTTTTTGAATCCGGACAGAAACATATGAAGCATGTCCATGTTTTATCGCATTCGTAATCGTTTCCTGAACGGATTGATAAAGACAATGCTTCACATCCGGCTGTTCCGCTTCTATGGCCGCGTCCATCTCCAGCTCGAAGCGTATGCCTCCCGCCTCTTGAAAATGGCTGAAAATGTCACGGAGCTCTTGCTCAAATCCCCGCCCCGGCAAAGAGCCCTGCAGCAGCATAACGGCCTGGCGAAGCTTTAAAATGGATTCTTTCGTAAGATCATGCGCCTTATGAATGATCTGCTTCACTTTGTCCGGCTGATGCCCGGCTGTCTTCCCGGCAAATTCCAAATTCATTTTCAGAGCAGCCAGATAATGACCGAGAGAATCATGCAGCTCCTGCGCAATTCTAGTTCTTTCTTTCGTAACGGCCAGTTCCTCAATCCGGTCTGAATATTCCTTCAGTGTGTCATTAGCGATCTTCAGCTCTCGGTTCAGCAATTCAACCTTCGACTTCTCCTGCAGGTTTTTCCGATATAAATAAATCACCGCAAACATGATGAAGTATGGCGGCACGATATCACTGACACCCGCTCCGCCGGCGTATAAAGCTGCGGCAAATGCGGCGGCATTCATCGTTAACAAAACAGCCGAAATCTGCTTATCAGTAATAAGCACCTCCGCCAATAAAAGCACCATTACGGCCTGTGTCCCCACACTATAGACATTGTACAAAAGAACTCCCGCGATAACGTTGCTCAGGAGAAAAGAGACTTGATATACAGCCGGCCTTCTCTTCATATATAGCGGCCGCAGGCAGTCATTAGCCGTCAGCATAATCACGAGCACAGACAAAAAAACCTTCAGCTCCCCCCGGCCGGGAGGAAGCTGAAGAATCGCATGAAAGATTGATAGTAATGCAAAACCCCTGATCAGTAACTTCGTATGTGCAATCTTCATCGAATTCTCCTTACAAATGAGCGGCGGCTTTCCGCTCCACGTTCAGCACATCATACAGCTCATCAAGCGAATGAATCTCGTACGTCGGGATGATTCCGGACTCATTTGCTTTCTTTCCGGGATTAAACCAGCACGTATCAATTCCCGCCATCTGGCCGCCTTTTATGTCCGCGCTCAGTGAATCGCCGATAATAAGTCCGCCCTCGGCAGAAAAACCGGGAATTCTCGCAAACACGTAATCAAAGTATTCCTTCATCGGCTTTTGAAAACCCGTGTCCTCAGATACAAACACATCTTTAAAGAACGGATACAGACCGGAGTCGCCCAGCCGCTTATATTGTGATCTTGAGACGCCGTTCGTCACGATGTATAAATCAAATAAAGGACTCAGCCGTTCAATCAGCTCATAAGCTCCGTCTATCATCTGGTGCCCTTCTTCTAAGTATTGGCGGTACGCCTGATTCATCAGCACGCCGTCGGCTTCGAGGCCGTATTCTTTAAACAAAAGGGCAAACCGTGTATTCACCACTTCATCGCGGGTCATTTCCCCCTCTTCAAATGCCTTCCACAGCCCTTGATTTAACGCTTTATAACGGGCTTCCACCTCTGCCGTCAGCTCCAGCTTTGAACCTTGAAACAATTTTTGAAGAGCATCGGTTTCTGAAGCGGTAAAATCCAGCAGCGTATTGTCTATATCAAATAATAACGTACGGTAATGACTCATCGATGTTTCCCCCGGTTCTGCTTTTTTTAACCAGTATACCACTCGCGGACAAGCCGAAAAAGACACCCCTGTAAGAGAGGTGTCTTTTTGAATTATACAGCGTCTTCTATTTTCGATTTTTCACCAGGCATGCGCTTGCCGATACCGAACGCATAATAGCTGACCGTCACAATCGCCAGGAAAATCACCCCGACAACCAACGAAATCCGCGTATCTTTGTTAAACCACATGCCGATCAATACCATGAGTAAGAAAGCGATCGTCAAATAGTTTGTAAACGGCGCAAAAGGCATTTTAAACGGATGCTTATCAAGCTCAGCGCCCTTCGCTCTTCTGAAACCGAGATGGCTGATTAAAATGACGAACCACGGAATCATTCCCGGCAGCACACTCGCGCTGTACACATAGACAAAAATTTTCGGAGGCGCGATGTAGTTCAGCACGACACCGATCACAAGTCCGATTAATACGGCAAACGTACCGAATATCGGCACACCGCTCGAAGAAACTTTCTTAAAGAATTTCGGGGCCTGTCCGTTCACGCCCAATGTATAAAGCATGCGTCCCGCACTGAATATCCCGCTGTTGCATCCGGACATCGCAGCGGTAATCACAACAAAGTTAATCAAACCGGCCGCCGCCGTAATCCCGACTTTCGCAAATGTCGAAACAAACGGACTGCCGAGTGAGTGAAGCTCATTCCACGGATATACGGTAACGATTACGAAAATCGCACCGATGTAGAAAATTAAAATCCGCCAAATAATACTCTGAATCGCGCTTCGCAGCGTTTTTTGCGGGTCCTTCGCTTCCCCTGCCGTAATCCCGATCAGTTCGACCCCTTGATAGGCCGCAACGACCAAAGACAAGGCAAAGAAAAATCCTGAAAAACCATTCGTAAAGAAACCGCCGTGCGACCATAAATTAGATAATCCGATCGCATGCCCTCCGTTACCGAAACCGAAGAAAATAATTCCGATTCCGGCCACAATCATCAGAATAATGGTGACGATTTTGATCATGGCAAACCAAAATTCAAACTCACCGAAAGATTTTACCGAAATTAAATTCGCCGCACCGAGAATGGCCATGGCGATAATGCCGGGAATCCATGCCGGCAGATCAGGAAACCAATATTTCATATACGAACCGACGGCGATAATTTCAGACATCCCGACGATCACCCATTGAAACCAGTTGCTCCACGCCGTCATATAGCCGGCTAACGGATGTATATACTTATGGCCGAACGTCGCAAACGACCCTGTACTCGGCTCTACATAGAGCATTTCGCCCATCGCGCGCATGATAAAAAAGATAAAGATACCCGAGACCGCATAAGCCAGCAGGACAGACGGCCCTGTCCATCCGATCGTGCTGGATGACCCCATGAATAAACCGACACCGATCGTGCCGCCCAGCGCAATCATCTGTATATGACGCGCGCCTAAGCCTCTCTTTAATTCTTTGTTTGCCACTTCGCTTCCTCCTCTTAACAGCTCTGATATATGTGAAATAATGAAGCAGAAGGTGCACCTGTTGAACCTAACTCACTCTTCATTTCCCGCAATATTAGAAATATTCTATCTTTCTATTGTTATATAATCTCCAATTTCCTTATTCCATCATAATAAATTTCCGTGGAAAATACAATTGTTTTTTTCAGGTAAACACCTTGCACCCTAAATCAACAAACTAAAAATAAAGCGCTTTCATTTTTATTGAATTATGAATATTGAGATAATAAATGCTGCAGCCTCCGAGAAACAGGATGTCCCCTGGAGAAACATGTTCCGCCCCCTATTCAATATTATTTTTGCTAAGCAGAATGGCGTAAAGTCTTACTCTCTTCCATTCTCCCTTGTATACGCCATAATCCTGCTTAACCGGCAAAAATCATGCATTAATCGATAAATGCCTCATTCAGCCGCAGCAAAAGCCGGCCGAACATTTCTTTTTCATCGCCTGACCAATCGTCAAGCATATGTTGGTATCGATCAAGACGCATCTTTTTATCAGCTTTTAACCTCTGTTTGCCAAGCTTCGTAATTGCAAACAGACTGACCCGCCCGTCAGAAGGATCGGAAAAACGCTGGATCAGCTCTTTCGACTCCAAGGCCGCTGCCTGGCGTGACAATGTGGAAATATCCAGCTTAAAAGATTCGGCTAATTCCTTTACACGCGCCGGCCCGAATTCATCCAGCTGCCGTAATAACAAATACGCAGCCCTTTCCAGATGTCCGATTTTACGGTCGGAGTTATCAAGATAAACAGCTCTCCTGATAAAAGTGGTGAGCTCATATTCAATTAATTCAATCGGATCTTGTTTTGACAACAGCCTCACTCCTTACAATTGACAACAGCAATATTAGTTGTATAATACAAACATATGCGCATTTACTCAGAAAACATATAGAAAGATTTTGCATACATATATTTGTATAGTACAAATATATGCACAAAAAGTAAAGAAACATATCCGAAGCATCAAGAAAGGGGGAAGCTGCTCTTCTCCAAAGAACAGCATTGTCGTGAAAGTCATACGCATCATCTTGCAAATCATTATTTTATTCGCATTTTCCTTTATCGGGGGAGCCGTTCAGCAGTTCTTTCACCTGCCCATTCCCGGAAGTATCATCGGTTTGATCCTGCTGATCATATGTTTATCGGTTAAGATCATTCCCGTCAAAATGATTGAAGACGGAGCCGGATTTTTGCTGTCTTTTCTTCCGCTGTTATTCATTCCGGCCATGACGGGCGTCATCAATTACCCGTCACTGTTTTCCGCCAGCGGGGCTGCTCTGTTTCTGATCATCGTGCTGAGCACCATCGTCACAATGATCGCCGCAGGGTACGCCAGCCAGCTGTTAGAGCACAAAGCCAATCAGAGAAAGGAGAAAAAGAAGTGCAGCAAGCATGTATCGCAATCCTTATAATTTTGTTCACGGCCGCCGCCTATCTGGCTATGGTGAAGTTATATGTGCGCTTTCCATATCCCTTTCTCATACCGGTTTTGACGACTACGATTTTCATTATCGCCGTGCTGCTTGTTTTTCATATTTCGTATAAAGACTATATGATCGGCGGCCAATGGATCAATTCACTGCTCGGACCCGCCGTGGTGGCTTTGGCATACCCGCTTTATAAGCAGCGCCGGGTATTAATCAAGTATATGTTTCCGATCATCGGCGGCGTGTTGGCCGGTTTATTCTCCGGAATGGTCAGCGGCCTGCTATTTGCAGAGCTGTTCGGCATCAGCCGGAGTTTGATTTTGTCAATTATCCCAAAATCAATTACGACGCCTGTCGCCATACAGATTGCGTCCGGTATCGGCGGTGTCCCTTCCATGACAGTCGTGTTCGTCATGATCGCAGGGTTTTCCGGCGTTATCTTAGGACCGCTGCTTCTCAAGTGGATCCGCATCCGCAGCTCACTCGGGAAAGGAATTGCATTCGGGAGCGCTTCCCATGCGCTCGGCACCTCAAAAGCAATGGAGTACGGAGAATTAACGGTCTCCATGAGTTCTGTTTCCATGACGCTCTGCGCCGTGTTAGGGTCGGTCTTCGGCCCCGTCGTAGCATGGATGTTTCAAATTTAAAGCTGACGATTCTCCGTCAGCTTTTTTCATGTGCGGATCATCTCATTTCCTTCCATTATTAAGTTTCATTTGTAAGAATAATGGTAAAGTAGAAAACAAGGAGGGATTTAATGATGACTGAAGCAATTCCGCAAAAGAAACTGCTGGATGGGACAAGCATTCCCGCGATCGGCTTCGGTACATACGCTCTTAACGGAAACAACGGCGTTCATGCCATTACCAGCGCCATTGATATCGGCTACCGTCTGATTGACACCGCTTATAACTATGAAAATGAAGGGACGGTCGGAGAAGCCATCAAGAGAAGCTCTGTTCCGAGAGAACAGCTATACGTGACGTCCAAGCTGCCCGGACGCTACCATGACTATGACAAAGCTGTACAGACCATCCAAGAATCTTTATACCGCGCCGGTCTGGACTACTATGACCTGTATCTCGTCCATTGGCCGAATCCGAAACAAGACCGCTACACGGAAGCATGGCAGGCACTGATTGATGCGAAAAAATGGGGTCTGATCCGATCCATCGGCGTCTGCAATTTCCTGCCTGAGCATATCGAACGGCTCGAACGTGAAACCGGCGTAAAGCCAGGCATCAACCAAATCGAACTGCATCCCGCTTTTAATCAGCAGCAGCAGCGCCAATGGCACGAAGAACAGGGCATCGTGACAGAATCATGGAGTCCGTTATCCCGCGCCGGCGAAGTATTGAACGATCAAAAACTCGGACGGATTGCGGACAAATACGGCAAAACCATTTCTCAAGTCATTTTACGCTGGCATATCCAGCTGGGCGCCATCCCGATTCCAAAATCAGCATCGCCCGAGCGCCAGCTTGAAAACATCTCCGTTTTTGATTTCTCCCTTGATGAAAACGACATGAACATCATCGACTCGCTTACCCGCCCCGACGGACGCATAAACGGCCAAGATCCGGCGGAGTATGAGGAGTTTTAAGTAAACGCATAAAGAAAAGCTGACGGCATCATTTGTCAGCTTTTTTCTCATTTTATATACGCACACCCAGCTCCCGTTTCCATTCAGAAAGCCAGTCTGTATCCCCAGATCCGTATTGCCTGCTTTGGCCGACATCACGCAGAGATCCGTTTTTATACTCAATGGACAGCACCAAATCAGGAATGGCGTCATAACCCGTTCTCGCAAGCTTCGTGAGCCCCTGTCCGTAATGGGCGGCCGCTTCTGCGGCCGTATGTCTCAACAAAGGATCGTGCTGCAGCGCTTCCTTATAGACGTCTAACTAAATAACCAGCCGCCGGTCATATCACCGACAGCTGACTTCGAAAAGTGTTCTGATCCCTGTTCCAAAAACATCAATAAATTTATTTAAATTGTTATATCATCTTTCAATGTTTTTTCACGCTTTTGCATTTTTGATTTTTTAAAATTAAATATTTCATATACGCATGGTATCACTATTAAGGTAAGCATGGTTGCTACTGCCAAACCTCCAATAACAACAACTGCTAAGCTTTGTGAAACAAGATTGACCGACTCTGATTTCTTCACTAATAGGGGAAGCATCGCAAAAATAGTTGCAACTGCAGTCATGATAATTGGACGCATTCTTCTTACTGAAGCCTCAATGAGTGACTCACGTATCGTCATCGTTTTCTCATTTTGCTTCACACGATCTAATAACACAATAGCATTTGTTACTACAATACCAATTAACATTAAAGCACCAAGCAGAACATTAGTATCAACTGAAATGCCGCTGATCATGAGACCAAGTATCGATCCTATAGCTGCAAGTGGAAGTGAGGTTAGAATAGCAAATGGCGCTTTAAAACCTTTAAATGTCACAACCAGAATTAAAAACACTGCCCCTATCGATACAAGCATTGTCGTAAATAGATCATTAAAGTCTTCGGATTGTTGGACACTTGCCCCTCCAACAAAAACTTTTACATCTTTAGGGATTTTAATCGCTTCTTTTCCGTCCTCCCCAGAAATTGCAGATTCTATCTTGGCATTTATATCAGAAAGTTTCGACGGATCAACTTTAGCCGTTACTTGTAAATATGGTTTACTATCTTTATGGAACTGCGTGGTTGATTCTTGGTCACTCTTTAATGTAGCGACTCTAGAAATAGGTGTACTTCCTGACTCTGTCATGATCTGAATATCCTTTAGATCTTGAGAAGTGTCTGTATTAAGAACAGGTTCTAACATAACATCAGTCTGTCTATTGTCAATTGTAAGTGTTCCAAGCGTTGTCCTGTTTAACATAACTCCCAGCTGGGAGGCAACCAGTTCGGTATTACCTTGCGATGGGTTTACTACAAAGGAATAAACTGTTTTCTTTTCATCCTGATTCGTAGAAACCTCTTGAACCCCTTCAATATTTTTAATTTTACCTTCTATTTTATTTGTAACATTCTCGAGATCATCTAGATTATTTCCTGTAACGTCAATCGTAATATTTGTATCAGCATGGCCGGTCACTGATGAAGCCACAACAGTAAACTCTGCGTCTGAGAATCGCTCTTTCTCCTTTTCTTTTTGAATTTCTTTTATGATTTTATCTGCATCACCTTCATCTTTTAAAAAGACCCTAAATTGACCCTTTGTTGGAGAATCCACTCCCCCTCTTTGGTTTGACGACATTGAATTTCCTAGATATGTCATCATATATTTAACTTCATCTTTTTGTTTGATGATTTTCTCTAAATTAAGAATATTGTTTTTAACCTTAGCAAGAGGTGTATCCGATGGGTAATTTAAAGTCACTTGGATGTAATCTGTATTCTTGCTTTCAACCGCTCCTTTTGGCATTGTGAAATAAGCAATAATTGAGCCTGCAAAAAGAACAAAAGATAAAGATAGTACAATCCATTTATGATTTAGAGACCAAGTTATTACCTTAGTAAAACGTGCAGGAGAATTATATTCTTTAAGTTTTTCTTTTTTTAAGAGCGCTCCACTCATTACTGGTACAATAGTTACAGCTACCAATAACGAAGATAGCAAAGAATAAGTGACAGTTAAAGCAAATGGCAAAATATACTCCTGTAAACTTCCATTTACTAAACCTATAGGCAAGAATACAGCTACAGTGGTTAGGGTAGATGCTGTAATTGCGCCTCCAACTTCTTTGGTTGCCTCTACTATCATATATACTGAGAGTTTCTCAGCCTGCATTCTTTTATAGATGTTTTCAATGACAACAATACTATCATCTACAAGCCGGCCGACTGCAACTGCCACCCCGCCAAGAGTAAGTGTATTTAAGCTAATACCGGATTTAGATAATAGAATGACCGTTATGCACAGGGATATCGGTATTGATACGATAGTAATAAATGTGGATCTAACATTTTTTAAAAAGATCATAATAACAATTGTTGCAAATAAAGCCCCTAGTAAAACTTCTTTGATCATCGATTGTACTGAAGTTTTTACCATATCAGAAGTTGAAAGGAAAACTGTCGCTTCCACGTTATCATATCTTTTATTAATCGTATCTGTTACTTTTTCAATTTCCTTACTTAGTGTCACCGCATTTGTTTGACTATCTTTACTAATTCCTAGCTCAATACTGTCTTTACCATTAAATCGATTAATGACATTTTCAGGTTTGGTCTCTTTTATAGTGGCAATATCCTTTAACTTTACATTATCCTGTACAGATATGTTCCCAAGTTCTTTTATGCTTGATAAACCACCTAATACATTAATATTACTTGCTTTTCCATCGATCGTATCTGCACCGACAGAAAATGCTCCGTTTTGCCCTTCAAGAATGCCCATGACTTTTTTGATAGGAATATGATTTTGATTTAATTTTTTGTTATCAACCTTTACAGATATAAAAGATTTTTCATTTCCCGTTTTTTGAACCCCAGATACTCCTTTTACATCATTGTATATCGGTTCAATTTCTTTATTCAAAAGGTCTATATTTTCTGACGTCAATCCGTCTTTAAATGTAAGAGCTACAAAGGAAACTGGAACCGATGAAGTATCGCTCTGAGTAATGGAAGGCTTGGAAACATAGTCAGGTAAAGAACGCGAATCAATGGATTCCTGTATTTCTCTTTTTGCTTGTTTCATATCAGTCCCAACTTCAAAATATATATCAACCTTTGAAAATCCGTCACCCGTGGTTGACAATACTCCATTTTTTCCTTTAACCGTAGATGTGGCTTGCTCAATCGGAAATGTGACCTGTTCCTCCATCGTTTTAGAATCTGTTCCTTGCCCCATGACAACAATTGTTACTTGAGGATTTTCTGCCTGTGGTAAAAATTCCATCGGTATACGAAGATAACTGACTACTCCCCAGGCTATTATAATAATGGATGTTAACGTAATAGCAGCTTTATTAGCAAAGGACCATTTAGTTAACCATGACATATGAAATCTCCTCTCTCTTTATAAATTTACTGGACAATCCTTCTCATTTTTTTACTACTCTTCATATACCAATTTGGTATAGTTTTTACAGAGTCCTATATAAAAAGCAACCATTATAAGAACAAATAATCCGATACCGCATAGAATTGGAATGGTGAATTTTACATTCATAATCTGTTCCAGCATATTCATTGCTACAATGCTATGAAGGGCCCCCACAATCACAGGCAGTAAAAATGCAATTCCAACTTGCAGATAGACAGACCTCTGCACTTCCTTTTTACTCATACCAATCTTTTTCAACATTGAATATTGTTCCCTATCAGTGAATGCATCACTTAAAATTTTAAAGTAAATTGTACTAAAGGTCGCTAGTATGAATACTAGGGACATAATCAGGCCTAAAAAGAAAAATTGACCTAAAGCATAATACTCCCATGTAAAGCTTTGATTCTTTCCATTTACATTCAAATCTCCACCTGGTACAACTTCCTTGATTCTATTAACCACTTCCCTACTTTCTTTTTCATCTGTAATTCGCACACCATTTAATACAATCTCTTGGTTTTTCTTTCTTAATTCTTTATAATCATTGTCATTTAAAACATAAATGTTTTTGTCACCATATTTTTTAATTTTCCCTGTAAAAGGGAGCTGTGTATGTTTAGAAACTAGGAAATTATTATTATTAATGCTCACTTTATTACCATCAACATAAATAGGTGAAGCTATCGAATCAGCATTTAGAATAAAAGAAATTTCATGAATTTCTGGTTTAATTTGATTCAAAATACTTGCTTTATTACTATACTCCAAAAATATTAATGTTTTCTTTATTTGTGAGTAACTAGTGATAATAGCTTTGTTATTCGGATCAATATTTTGCTTATTATCGTCGTATTGGACATTACCAATAAAAAAGTGAATCTTATTGATTCCGATTAAGTCATGCTTTGACTCTCGAATCACTTCTTTGACTTTATCTTTGACATCTTCAGAATTGCTTTCAAAACTTAAACTGTATGGGGAGGCTGTGATGTCATAATTTGCTTCAAACTGTTTGAACGAAATGCTTACATTGAATGCAGTTACGGTAGCTGCTGTTAAAATAGCCGTCATCGCTAAACTTCTATAATTAACTTTTTGTCTAAAGAAAGTATTGCTTATACTGACTAACCTTACATCTTTATAAATAATTTTTTTTGAATTTGTTAACTTCCCTAAAATTATAGTCAGAGAACTTCCAAAAAACAGATAAGTCCCCGTGCTGACCAAGATCAAGATTCCCATCGCAGAAAGCAATAAATCCAAATCCCATTGCTTAAAGTTTAGTGCAACTATATAGCCTGCAGCAATTAATACTAAACCTGTAAAACCCTTTGTATAATTATATTTTGGAGGTGAGGGCTTTGCTTTCGAAGCATTCAACATATTAATTAGTTGTGTTTTTTTCACAACTCTATAGTTTTTCATTCCCAGCATTACAAAGATGATCCCGAACACAATAATAAGCTGAATGATAGCTTGTGCAGATATACTAAAAGGAATTTCACCACCCAGTGTCATGGACTTACTTAATAACATTAAGAACAATTTCGAGAATAATATCCCGATCAATAAACCCATTAATAGAGACAAACTGCCTATTAGAATACTTTCAATTGCGAATACTCTTCCAATTTTAGACGTACTTATTCCCATTAGCATGTATAACCCGGTTTCTTTTTGACGTTGCTTTAAAAAGAATCCATTGGCATGCCACATAAAAAAGACCACTGTGCAAATTAGAACAAAGCCAGATGTTGCACTTGCCACTACAGCTGATTGAAATCTTTCAGTTAATTGGACAAACACTTCATTGTACTGTATAGCAGTAAAATTGTAGTAAGTTGCCACAGTTACAACTAAAACCACAAAATATAATCCATATATTTTTAAATTGTTCTTCAAAAGCTTAAACGCAATTTTAAAGGAGTTCATTTTCCGATCCTCCCATTACGGCAAGCATGTTTAACACTTTCTTAAATAATTCCTTTTTATCTCCGCTGCTGTCTAGTCTTCCGTGTAATTTACCGTCCTTTAAGAACATAACCCTATTACAATAACTTGCTGCGTTTGCATCATGGGTTACCATGATGATGGTTGTTCCTATGGTTTTGTTAATATTTTTAAAACATTCTAGAACCTCTGAGGATGACTTAGAGTCAAGGGCCCCTGTTGGTTCGTCTGCAAAAATAACCTTTGGAGAGGTAATTAACGCACGACAAATAGCTACTCTTTGCTTTTGACCGCCTGACAATTCATATGGATACTTATCTAACTGATTTGAAATTCCTAAGAGCTCAGTTAGTTCATCAATTTTTTTTAGGATGATTTTGTGTTTTACATTGTTTAGTGCAAGAGGCAGAGCAATGTTATCTCTAATTGTCATATTGTCTAATAAATTAAAAGCTTGGAAGACAAATCCGATTGTGTCTCTCCTGAATTTTGCAAGGTCCTCATCCTTGTAATAATCTATTCTTTTACCATCGATTAAAACTTCTCCTAAAGTAGCTTTGTCAATAGTGGACATAATATTTAACAATGTTGTCTTACCTGAGCCTGAAGGGCCCATTATCCCAACAAATTCACCTTTGTTGATATTTAAGCTTACCTCTTTAAGCGCTCGAAAGGTACTGCCAATTTCACCATACTCCTTTATTACATTTGATACCTCTACGATCTTATTCATCTATAAACCCCCATAAAATCTGATCATGTGTAGGACATTGATTCTTATAGTTGTATTATAATTTAGAGCAAAAAACGCTGCTATCGATTTAGGTTACATTTCTAAAAGTGAATGTGACATTCATGTTAGGTTGGGGTGATGAGTTAGAGGACTTTTGTACAAAACCATGTATAATCAGCATGGGAGGTTTTTAAGCAGATATAAGGAGCGGCACCGCTCCTTATATAACAAGGTGGATTGTTTTTTACCTTATATTACCAATTGGATTTACTTACTAAGTGATTAGTCTGTTTGTTCCCATTTTCAAAATATACTGATAAAAATGCAGACAGAATTATACCCAACGAATTGAGGACTTTAATCATTTCCAAAGTAAACATGAACTATGTTTCCAAGGTTAAATAAATTAGAGGAACCCATAGTCATAAACCTTTTTTAATCAACTCATAATAACTAAACACTGTTACTTTCTGATTCATTATTTTTTAATGTATTTAACGTCTCATTCATTTTTTTACTACTTGTTCGGTATATTCATTTATAAGAAATATCATCTTATTAATACGAAAATTTAACATCTCTTTCGGGTTACTTTTCTCCAAAAAGATAATTCTTCAAAATCAACAGTCTTATCGTCTACTCCATAAAAAACAGAAAAATTGGAGTCCAGTAAATTGTTTTTAGGATTAAATTCATAGGTTTCTATTGACTTAAACTCAGTTCTCAAAATCGGCAAGAAAATATCTTCTAACTCCTTGTTCTTAAAAATAAATTATCTGTACCATCTAATTTTAAAATCTCAGAAATAAATTCATGTTTTGGCAAGCTGTGTATTAGTTGTTTTCTTCTCAATTGAGGAGCTTTTCAACGGAGACAAATATGCACGAGGGCAGGATTTCCTTCATTTTGAAGTTTGCGACAAAGCTCATATGTAAGCAGTCCACGCATACTATGTTCGAAAATAGCAAAAGGTTCAGTTATATTATTCTTAATAGAATTATATATATCCTCAACCATTTCTTCCATATTGTCTATTGAGGGTCATTCAATCTTCTTCCCCTGCCAGCCAACTCTACTTCATTTACCTCAACAAGTGGATCCATGAATTTTTTCCACTTAGAATAAACTATCGATGACCCCCTGCAAATGGAATACAAAATATTTTAGCTTTTCTTCTCATTAGATTACCCCCTGTTTTTAACTAATTATTTATTGCCTCATTTGCCACTTTATAATAATCGGATAGTTTATAAAATATAATGTGAAATTCAGTATATTCACCCTCTACGCTGTCTACCTTAATTCCTATACTTAGTTTATCAGCCATTTTTTTAGCATAATATAAACCCATCCCTGTAGATTTCGTTCCTACCCTACCATTTTTACCTGAAAAGCCTTTATTGAATATCCTAGATAAATCCTCTTTTGAAATGCCAATTCCATTATCTTTAATAACTATATAATAGGCTTGTTTATCTTCTTTAGTTGTAATAGTCAGCGTTCCCCCCTCAGGTGTATATTTACTGCTATTATTAAGAATTTGACCAAAAATATAATAGATCCAACGTTCATCACTGATAACACTAAATGGTTTTAAATTAGTCTCAATCTCAATGTTTTTATTAATAAAAAAAAGAGCATTTTCTTTTATTGCACTTCTTAAAATATGACATACATCTACTACTCCCGCTAAAATGTCTTGATCGTAGTGATTAGCTCTTGTCACATGTAAAATGTGATTAATCCTAAATTTAATTTGTTCAATTTGATTACGCAGCTCTCTGCTGCTTTCTAAGTTAATCTCATCCAGCAGCAGTTCACACACAGCTATATTAACTTTTATGTCATGAACCCATTGAGTAGTATAGTCTTGAATTTCGTTAATACCGTTTTTATAATCTTCTTCTGCTTTCAAAAATTTATTTTGTTGCTTTTTGGAGACTTTTATAAGCATATCTATAAAATAATCATTTCTAACTTTGTTTCTTTCTAAAGTTTCGATAGAACTATTAAACACAACTTCGTATTTCTTTTTTGCCTTGATGAATCCATAGAAAATGTTGTTCAGCAGAATAAAGACAATCAACAAATCCATATAAAAAATGTCTATATAACCTTGATGAATAGAGGTACTCGCAAACAAAATCCCATTGATTACAACCAGAATAAGTGCACTGCATAAAATCCATAATATATGATTTTTCACATAATCAATTAATTTCATTGAATTATATATCCCATTCCTTTTTTTGTCAAAATAAAGTCATCAACATTAATCCCCTCTAATCTATTCCTTAATCTATTTATATTTACTGTCAACGTATTTTCGTTTACGTAAATATCATCATTCCAAAGCTGTCTCATTAAATTATCCCGCGAAACAACTTTTCCTTTGTTTTCCATTAACGTTTTTAGAATTTTAAATTCATTCTTTGTAAGCTCTAAACTCTGATCTTGGAAATATATTTTTGCATCGTTAAGGTTTAATATCACATTATTAGATTCGATTAGATGAGATTCTGCTGTTATGTACTCATAAGTTCTTCTTATAATTGCTTGTAATTTCGCCACCAATACATGGCTGTCAAATGGTTTTTGAATATAATCATCCCCGCCATTGTTAATAGCCATGACAATATCCATATTACTGTTTCTAGAAGAGCAAAAAATAATTGGGACACTTGAAATTTCTCTTATTTTCTTACACCAATAAAAACCATCAAATGAAGGAATATTAATGTCCAATAATATGATGTGAGGCTCTTCTTTTTCATATATTGACAAAATATTATCAAAGTCTCCGCATATAACGGTCTCAAAATTCCATTTAACAAGTAAATTTTGTAACGCCTTAGCCATATCCTTATCGTCTTCTATAATCAGCAATTTATATATATTATCCATTTTCTCACCTTCTTATAAAAATAGCTCACCATTCTCTCAAGGATTTATTTAAAAATAAAACAGGAAGGAAGAAAAAATCAATTCCCTCCTGTGTTAAATGTTACATTCCTTTATAAGGTAATGAATGTTCTTCTGTTTTTTTTAATATATCAGTAATTAATGCCGTATTTCCTGATAAATAACCCTTTGAAAGCATTTCACCATGTTCCCCGAATCCATTATAATAATGCACTGCTCTCTCAGTAAAGTCTTCCCAATTATATAAAAGGAATTGATTATTATCTTTTTTCTCTTTATATCCTGCTGCCTTAATAAGATGAAGATTTGCAGCAATTTTGTGTTTATGTGTAATGCTGTTTAAAAATCGAGTATAGGCTTTTATTTTATCAATTACTTTTTCTCTAAAGTACTCAGTTTCAAGATACTCTTGGAACATTGGTTCCTTTTTTGCTCCTTCGACTATATTTTTATACAAATTGTCTGAATAAGTTGACTGACTCTGTTTATTTTCAACCTTATAACTATCTAATAGAATAAGATCCGATACTTCTTTTCTGTTCCGTTCTAATTCTGCTGCAACTTCAAATGCTAAGTTTCCCCCAGCAGAGTATCCTAATAATAGATATGGCCCTTCAGCCTGTGTGTTTAAAATTAACTCTACATATTGTTCAATTCTCTTATTTTCTTCAATAAAATCAAATGCATAAAAGGAATGATTTTGGATTAACTTTGCCAAATCACTGTACACTATTCCAATCCCGCCAACTGGTGGAAAGGCAAAAAGATTTCTATCTTGCTTCTTGTTCAGTAGCTGTAATTTATCCGCGTCACATATACGGCTATACTCTTTTTTGAGAATATATTTTGCCATAGATACTATATTAGGATTCTTATACATTTTATTCAGTTCAATGTCCATTCCAAACATATCTTTTGTTCTGGATAAAAGCTTTATTAGTTTTAGGGAATCCCCTCCCAATTCAAAGAAATTATCTTCTATTCCAACTTTATTCGTTCCTAAAACTTCATTCCATAAAGCTGCTAATTTTGTCTCTGTTTCGTTTCTAGGCGCTTCAAACTTTCCATAAATTAAATCTTTTGGTATTGGTTCAGGAAGAGATTTGCGATTCACTTTCCCATTTGTAGTAAGAGGAAATGATTTTACTTCTATTATATAAGCTGGTACCATATAATCCGGCAGACTTTCTTGTAAATATTCTTTAAGCTTTAGTTTGTCTATAACTCCATCTGTAGTTACGTAAGCACAAAGGTACTTCTCATTCTGTTCATTTGCTTTGGCTAAAAC
>NZ_JAHOAA010000006.1:171783-197241 GCF_019039175.1 Bacillus sp. FJAT-27001 | reverse complement strand
TCATTACCGCTTGTTGAAGCAGCTTTATTATCTTACCACTCAGCTTCTTTTATGTCAACAACTTTTTTCAAGTTGTTTCCGAAGCTTTTCGTTGTTGTCTGCTGTTCATCAGCGACGTTTAATAATATAACACCCTTTTGAAAATATAACAATAGTTTTTTAAAAAAAATCATTAATTATTTTCTTTCATACTTATTTCAGTTTCTCTTCTATAGAAAGATAAGCTGTCTTGTGGTTTGGCATATTTTCTTGTATAGTAAGATTGAACTAAATACTTGATGACCACAAGGGGAGCATTAAAGCTGAGAGTGAACGTTTTGTTCTGACCCTTTGAACCTGTTAGTTAACGCTGGCGTAGGGATGTGGCAAAGCCAAATGATTTGCAGTTTATGTAAGCAGCGCGCGGACCTTTTCCCATCCTTCCCCGCGCTGCTTTTTTGTTTATCCTTGTTACGGTTGTCTGACCAGGGGGAAAACTATGAATCATTCAACACAGCTTGTGCGCTTAATTGAAATAGCGATTATGACCGGGGCGGCTGTCATTCTGGACATTGTCTCAGGTATGTTTCTCCGGATGCCCCAAGGCGGTTCGGTCTCTATTATGATGATTCCGATTTTTTTGATTTCATTCCGCTGGGGAGTGAAAGCCGGGCTTACGACAGGCTTTTTGACAGGGATTGTCCAGATCGCCATCGGCAATTTGTTTTTGCAGCACCCGGTGCAGCTATTTCTTGATTACATCGCGGCATTTGCAGTCCTCGGTTTCAGCGGCTTGTTTGCTTCCGGTGTACGGGAATCGGCATTGAATAAAAAAAGAGGCGCTTTAACGATGTATGTTATAGGCGGTGTTTTCATCGGCAGTGTGCTGCGCTATGCGGCACATGTGGTCTCCGGAGCGGTCTTTTTCGGAAGCTATGCTCCGAAAGGCACGCCGGTATGGATTTATTCGTCCGTCTATAACGCGACTTATATGATTCCTTCTTTTATCCTTTCGGCCATTGTCCTTATCTTATTATTCATGACTGCGCCGCGGCTTCTTGAAGCTAAGCGGACGAACTGAAACAGCAGGCGGTTTACGCCTGCTGTTTTTTTATTCCGGGCTGTGCCGTTCGTTCGAATCACTCAGTTCTTTTGTAAGTTCATTTATACTTTGTTTTATGTTGCCTTTGCCTGAAAAATTCTCAATAAGCTCTTTTACATTGATTCCGGAAGATGCTTTTAAGCTTTCCTGAAGACCGGCCATTAAATTGGTTGCGTAGCCTGTGACTTTATTGGCCCCGCCGTTTTCACCGCTTCCTCCCGTATCAACGACGGTTATTTTATCAATGTTGGAAAGAGGCGCTGAGACTTGCTTCGCATATTCAGGCAGCATTTTCACAATCATATCAAGGATTGCAGCCTGCCCGTATTTTTCGAATGCTTCGGCGATTTTTTCTTTAGCTTCCGCTTCTGCGAGACCTTTCAGGCGGATGACTTCCGCTTCGGTTTCTCCTCTCGCCTTTTCAGCCTCCGCTTTAGCAAGACCGTCAATTCTCACGCGTTCCGCTTCCGCCTTGGCCATCGCTTCGATGCTGTACTGCTCGGCATCCGCTTCTGCGAGCTGCTTCGCTTTTGCGGCCGCGGCCGCTTGTTCCACCGAGTAACGGTCAGCATCGGCTTTTTTCTTCACTTCAGAGTCATATTGGCGCTCACGGCGCAGAATTTCTTTTTCCTCCAATTCAATCTGCTTTTGCCGCTCAATAATTTTAATTTGCATTTCCTGCTCTGTCACCTGCTGGCGGGCTTTTGCTGTTTCAAGATCATATGCCTGGTCGGCATTGGCTTTTGCTGTATCCTGCTCTCTTCTGTATTCCGCCATTTTCAGCTGATTGATTTTTTCCGCTTCAGCTATTTCCGTCGCCCGCTCCAGCTCTGATTTTTTTGCGTCTTTATCAGCGGCCGCGCGTTTAATCCTCGTCTCTTTATCCGCTTCTGCCGTGGCAATGTCCGCATCCCGCTTGACTTGGGCGATTCTCGGCTTACCTAATGATTCAAGATAGCCGTTTTTATCGCGGACGTCTTTAATCGTAAAAGAAACGATCACGAGCCCCATTTTAGCAAGATCCTGAGACGCGACCCGCTGGACTTCCTGAGAAAACTTTTCCCTGTTTTTATAAATCTCTTCAACGGTCATGGAGCCGAGGATGGAGCGCAGATGGCCTTCCAGCACCTCCCGCGCCTCCTGCTCACGGTCTTCCTTAGATTTCCCCAAAAATTGTTCAGCTGCTGTTGCGATTTCACTGATAGAGCCTCCGATTTTAATAATGGCGGTTCCGTCGGCCATTACCGGCACGCCTTGTTCTGTATAGACTTCAGGTGTAGAGACATCAAGTTTGCTTGACAGTAAACTGAGAGGTTCTGCCTGCTGGAATACCGGGAGCACGAACGTTCCCCCGCCCCGGACGATTTTCAGACGATTTCCGCCTTCATCAATGTGGACGTTCTTATTTCCCAAATAACTTCCGGTCACGATAAGGGCTTCGTCCGGCCCCGCTGTCCGGTACTTCGTAATAAATACAGCAATAAGTGCGATGAGTAAAAAGAATACGATTCCGATAACAATGATAATCGGCATAGTCATAACAGTTCCCCCTTAGATATCAGATTGGTTCATGCGGCGTCACAAAAAGCACTCCGTCTTTCACGTCAATCACTAATACGGCCGTTCCGTACTTGATCTGTTCTTGATCAAAGCTGACGGCAGATTTAGAAATGGCGCCCCCTATTCCCTCTATGATCACTTCCCCATAGCCGTCTTTCGGGACGGAAGTAATGACCCTGCCGACTCTGCCCTTTAAATCCGTCTCCCGATAAGCGAGCGATTCTTCCGCTGATGAAAGCGGGACAAGGACGAAGAAGTGAAGCAGGCTGACCAAAAGAACCGAAAGAACAAATGAAAGCAACGCAATGACAGAACTTGATAGCGGAGCGGCGATTTCGCCGATATAACCTGAGGCTGAAAAGATTGTTAAAAAAGACAGAATCAATGCAGGGTTTAAAAATGAAACAGGAATAGCTTCCGAGAGGCCGTGAAACACATCTTGAAAAAACAGAATCAAAAGCGTGAGACTTCCCGAAATAATCAATGTGTAAAGATAGACCGTTTCAAGCGGCAGATGAAATATGTCCATCTTCTATCCTCCTTTCGGCCGAGGTGTCGGAGTGTTACTTTATATACGGATGTAAAGGTAAATGGTTTCAATTTTCTGATAAGGAAGGCTGATTACATGATTATCCAATCCGGATATGATATGTTTACTCTAAAGGAGGAGATAGGATGAGCATTTTTAATGAAGCCAGACAGCAGACCTGGGAAGAACTGAAAGGACTCTCTGATGAGGAATTCAACCGAAAGCCCGCGGCTGATGAGTGGAGCGTGCGGGAAGTCCTTGACCATTTAAAGAAAATTGACGAAACAGCGCAGACCCTTTTATCAAAGCAGGCAAAAGACGCACCGTTAAAAGAAATAGAAGAAAAACCGATGGAGTTTATAGAGGACAGAACAGATAAACGGCCGGCGCCGTCACACCTCGAACCTGAGCAAAACCGAATATCAGTCATTGAAGCAAAACAAGAATTAGATACGGCAAGACAGCAGCTGACCGCAGTTATTTCATCATTAAACGAGGAAGACTTTGAACGTGTGCTTCCGCATCCTGTTTTTCAAGAACTGACGATCCGCCAGTGGATTGATTTTATCGGCCATCATGAAAAGCGTCACATCAATCAAATAGAAGAAATCAAACAAAAAATCAAGAAGGTCTAGTCAGACCTTCTCGATTTTTTTCTTGGCGCGTTTCGGTTCATAGGAATGGATGGTGATCGCATCGCCCGTGCATATGTCACCCGGGCGTTCAACAATACAGACAATTCCTCTTCTGCCCATCGCGTGCCTCACAAACGCCGCGGCGAGTTTTGGCTGATCCGGATAAAAGGATTGAATGACTTCTCCCGGCTGAATGCACGGATCATTTTCTCCCTCGCACAATAGAGACGCACCGCTTGGAAATATCATTCTGCTTCCTTCTTTAAGCGGCGTCAGTGCAGAAAAACCGCTGATTGCGATGTTAGCGCCGAGCCATTCGGGAAAGATATGAGAAATCCCCATCTTCTCCGCAATGTCATCACATTCCTCCATGGACACGATTGAAATCTGTCTCCGGTTAAAAATTTCTGTTCCTCTTTCATACATCGGCTCACGCGCACCGGCCTTTTTTGTCAGTCCGAAATGCAGGTCACCGGGAAACCCGCCGTATTCCGCACGAAGCTTGTCCATCTTTTTGGTAACAAATTGTTCGGTATCCGCTATATATACGCCTTCCGTCTTTGCTGTTATGCGTTTCCACATCAGCCGCCACCGCCTTTTTCTTGACATTATCCTTAAAAAACCCCGCTCTGTAAAGGAGCGGGGTTCATTTATTATACCGTTTTCGGCGTTAAGTCAAAGCAGCGTTTGTAAATCCAGTTGTATGCTTTCTCATTCAAATCTCTTGGATTTCCGAAAGTTTGCGGATCTTTCATGGCTTCTTTTGATAAACGTTCAATCATGTCCGGAGACACACCTTGTTCTTCTAAACTCGGCACCTCTAAATCTTTTACAAGATCATACATCCAGTTGACGGACGCTTTTGCCGCTTCTTCGGTTGTCATGTTGCTTGTATCGATTCCGAATGCTTTGGCGATGCGGGCGAATTTTTCCGGATAGCCTTTCCAGTTGTATTCCATTACCGGCCCCATCATAGCTGCGACGCATTGTCCGTGAGCGACAGGGATGATGCCGCCGAGCGTCTGGCTCATCGCATGCGCCGCGCCTGCTGATTCACTGCCGTATGAAAGGCCGGCAAGCATCGCCGCCTGCGCCATGCCGTATCTTGCTTCCAAATCCTCTCCGTCCGCAAACGCGCGCTTAATATAATGCGCCGCATATTCAATGGCCATTAAAGCAACGGCATCAGTGATCGGCTGCGCGAATTTCATCGTATAGCACTCGATGGCGTGCGCAAGTGCGTCAATACCTGTCATGGCCGTCACATGCGGAGGCATGGACGTGTGCAGCTCAGGGTCAATGACCGTTAAATGCGCGGCGATAAGCGGTCCGCCCGTATTGAATTTAAATTCTCTTTCCTCATCTGTAATGACCGCCCATTGTGTGACCTCTGAACCTGTTCCCGCAGTCGTCGGGATCGTTGTCAGCGGAGGAATACGGTTTTCCAGCGGCTTTTTGCCTTCCGCGGCTTCATAATCAAGCACGCTTCCTTCGTGTGTCGCTTCTACCCCGATCGTTTTCGCTGTATCCATGGAGCTTCCGCCGCCGACAGCCACAAGGCCGTTGCAGTTTTCTTTTTTATACAGTTCTGATCCTTCGTTTACAAGACGTACAGGCGGGTTCGGCTCCACTTTGTTAAACAGGACGACTTCGATGCCCGCTTCCTGTAAAGATTCAATGACCGGGTTTGCCACTCCCGCGTTATAAATTCCCGGGTCTGTTACGAGCAGCGCTTTTGTGACGCCAAGCGCTCTGACTTCACTTCCCGCGTGCTGAATCGCACCGATTCCGTGCTTAATGACTGTCGGGATTTCGAATGTATGGAATTTATGCATGCTTTCTACTTTCATATTTAATGTCATATTGTATCTCCTCCTCGTTATGCTTGAAACCAGTTCACAGCCGCTGGTTTCGTGTTGCGGTAAATATGTTTGATTTCCGTGTATTCTTCCAGACCGATTTTGCCGAGTTCGCGGCCGAAGCCCGATTGTTTGTACCCGCCCCATGGCGCTTGCGCGAAATACGGGTGGAAATCATTGATCCATACCGTTCCCATCCGCAGTTTGGCGGCTACGCGTTCGCATTTTTCAATATCCTTTGACCATACCGCTCCGGCCAGCCCGTAAATGGTATCGTTGGCAAGTCTGATCACTTCTTCTTCAGATGAAAATGACTCAACTGTTAAAACGGGGCCGAAAATCTCCTCTTGGACTATCCGCATACCAGACTTGCAGTTTGAGAAAATAGTAGGTTCATAGAAGAAACCGTTTTGAAGGGCGGGATCATCAGGACGTTTGCCGCCTGTTTCCAGTTTTGCCCCTTCTTCGATACCGATTTCTACGTATTTTTCGACTTTGGCCCGATGCTCGGCGGAAATCAGCGGACCGCTTTCCGTATCTTCATGAAAACCATTTCCTAATTTGATGCGTTTCGTGCGCTTGATCAGCTCGGCTAAAAATTCATCATGAATGGCTTCGTCCACCAAAAGACGTGACCCTGCCGAACAAACTTGGCCGGCATGGAAAAACACGGCGTTCAGCGCTTGATCTGCAGCTGTTTCGAGATCTGCATCTTGAAATACGATATTCGGATTTTTGCCGCCAAGCTCCAGGGCAATCTTTTTCACATTGCCGCTTGCCGCCTGCATGATTTTTTTGCCTGTTTCAATTCCGCCCGTAAAAGAGACCAAATCGACGTCGAGGTTTCTCGCCAGCTCATCGCCGACAGAGGCGCCCGGCCCCAGCACAAGATTGGCGACCCCTTTCGGAATACCGGCTTCTTCTATTAATTGAAAGACTTTAATGGTTGTCAGCGGAGTAATCTCGCTCGGCTTTAAAACGATCGTGTTTCCGGCCGCAAGAGCGGGAGCGATTTTCCAGCTCGCCTGAAGGAGCGGATAGTTCCACGGCGTAATTTGTCCGCATACGCCAATTGGCTCTCTGACGATTTTACTTACGGAATCGGGAATCGGAGATGAAATGACCTCGCCTCCGTCTTTATCCGCCAAACCGGCATAATATTGAAATACATTTGCGATATCATCCATATCGGCTTTACTTTCTTCAATCGTTTTTCCTGTATCGAGCGATTCCAGCTCAGCTAATTCGTTCAGATCGCGTCTGATTAATTCCGCAATTTTCAGAACAAATTGTCCGCGCTCGAGCCCGGAAAGCACCGGCCACTCCCCTTCATCAAATGCTTTTCTGGCTGCGGCGATGGCTTTCACCGCATCGTTCCGGTCTCCTTCGCATACCGTTGCAATTTCTTCTTGATTAAATGGATTAATGATACGGCGCGTCTGTTTTTTTTCTGCACTGATCCATTCGCCGCCGATATAAAGCGTTTTGCTCATAAGAGTCCTCCTTACCGAAAAGTAAGTTTGTTAAATAAAAATTTAATGTTTTTAACAATATTAATTTAACACATGTTTTTTTACCTGTCAAAACCCGGTCAGTCCGTTTAGATTTTGACATTTTGTCATGATTCGTTAAGATTAAGAACATAAAGAAATGACTTAACAAATTTAAACTTCAAGAGGAAAAGAGGGACAGTATGGATGAGAATCCAGAATTCGCAGCTATAGAACAAGCCAGGGATCTTGTCATTGATTCCATTGCAGAGACGATGGATCTTTACGGAATCACCCGGAGTGTCGGGATTTTATACGGAACAATGTATATGAGGGATGAAATGACGCTTGACGAAATGCGTGAGGAACTGCAGATGAGCAAACCGAGTATGAGCACAGGCGTCAAAAAGCTGCAGGATTTAAATGTGGTCAAAAAAACCTTTCACCGCGGCACACGGAAGCATACGTTTGTAGCGGAAAAAGATTTCTTTACGTTTTTCACGAATTTCTTCCCGCCGAAATGGGATCGTGAAGTTCAGGTGAATTTGTCCGCCATCGAACAGGCCCAGGCGGATTTGCAGTCCGTTTTGCTGGCCGAGGAAGGCAACGCGGAATTACAGGAAGAAGCGCGGCAGTTATATGATCAGCTTGAAAGTTCGAAAGCTTATTATCATTGGCTGAAGCGTCTCGCTGACTCGGTTCAGAGCGGGGAGATTTTTAAATTTATTCCGATAGAAACGGACGAAAAAAACGCCTGAATCAAAATCAGGCGTTTTTTGTCGTGATTTGATTATTTTTGAGAAAATATAGGAACATAACCCCATTTACTTCCATTAAAATTGATGGTAAATTTTTATAGGTATGGTCGTTCTTTTTTAAGAACAACCAGCAAATTTTTTTTAGGGGGATTTATGAAAATGAAACACAAGTTTTTCTCAACTGTCATGGCAAGTTTATTCGGCCTGGTTTTGCTTCTTTCTCTGCCGACAGCGTCATTCGCCGCTGAGTCAGGCTCAACCGTTCACGAGCCGGAAATGTCCACGAAAGCGACTGCTACCTTATTTGCAAAATATACAGGTGCCAGCCAGCAGGAATGGTCATTTTCTGATATCGAATTGACGTACCGTCCGAACACGATCCTGAGCTTAGGCGTTATGGAATTTACCCTTCCTAGCGGATTTGCGGCTACAACAAAAGATACAGTCAACGGACACGCTTTGCGTGAAAGACAGATTCTGAATAACGGCAAAACAGTCAGACTTCCGTTAAACATTGATTTGCTCGGCGCAGCGGAATTTAAGCTTTCTCTTAATAATAAAACATTGCCTGCTGCAGGTACATATAAGTTCCGTGCAGAAAATAAATCATTAAGCATCGGCTCTAAATTCTATGCTGAGGACACAATTGTTGTTCAAAAACGCAGCACACCGCCGACACAGCCTTGCAACTGCAAATAATTGCGAAAAACAGACCGGCACAAGCCCATCGCTTGTCAGCCGGTCTTTTTTTTATGCTGTTTTCTTTCTTCCGGCCCTCGCATTGACAAACCCTTGAAACAGGAGTACATTCTTGTTTGTTGTATTTGGAGTGACGAAAACAGTTTCTTAAGGAGTTATGAGGATTGGGAAAAATCAAAAATAAACAATTTGCCGTCATCGGACTCGGACGTTTCGGCGGAAGCATCTGTAAAGAGCTTTTTAAAATGGGGCATGAGGTGCTTGCGGTCGATATCAGCGAAGAGCGGGTCAACGCATACTCCTCTTATGCCACGCATGCTGTGCGGGCAAATTCAACGGAAGAAAGCGAGCTTCAGTCGCTCGGCATCAGAAATTTTGAATATGTCATCGTAGCAATCGGCGCCAACATTCAGGCAAGCACGCTGACGACGCTGTTATTGAAGGAGCTGAACATCCCTAATATTTGGGTGAAAGCACAAAACTATTATCATCACAAAGTGCTTGAAAAGATCGGTGCTGATCGTATTATCCATCCCGAAAAGGATATGGGCGTGCGGATTGCGCAAAGCCTTTCGGATGAAAACGTCTTAAATTATATTGATTTGTCAGATGAATACAGCATCGTGGAGCTTTCAGCCACGAAAAAGCTGCATTTAAAATCCATTCTTGAGCTCGGCGTCCGGGCCAGATTCGGCTGCAGCATTCTCGCCGTGAAACATAACGGCGACATTCAGCTGTCCCCTTCTCCGGAGACTGTCATTCATGAATGTGACTGCCTTGTGCTGATGGGGCATAAACGTGATATTAAAAGGTTTGAAACTGAAGGAATGTAAAAAAGCCGGCGGGCTGCCGGCTTTTTTTGATGCTTATGTTTCTTCACTTAACTGGACGGCGGTTTGGTCAACCCAGCCGATCAGCTCATCTTTCACTTGAATTTGGTACCAGACGGATTCTCCGTTTTGTTTTTCAGATACGACTTTAATATGCTGGCCGGTAAACTTTTGCGCCGATGCCAGTTTAATAGAATGCCGCTCTTTTGACGGCTTGGACCACACGTCTTCAATGGCGTGGTCTTTGATGGCGCCTTTCATATCAACTGCTTTAAGAGAGGCATTGATTTTGTCATATTCATTCAGGTTATAGGTTTCTATGACATCTTTAATTTTTTCAGCATAGCCGGGGTCTGTGGCGTAGCCGGATTTTTGAAGGGCAGCCGCCGCTGTTTTATAATTGTCCGCTTCAATGACAGGCTTATACTTCTTTTTATTCCAAGACGTTCCGTTGACAAATAATTTGGCATGGTCATCCATTGATTCAAAAAACGTGCTGTATTTACGGAATTTTGCCCGAATCGTTTTTCGTTTTCCTTTTTCAAATTCATCCGTTTTCATCGTGACGTGTTTTCCTTTATAATCACCTTTTACACCGAACAGGTTGCGCGCTTTCCCCGCAAGCTCACTGTTCCCCCAGTCCGATTCGAGAATGGCCTGTGCGAGGGTGATGCTCGGAAGGACATGATATTTCTCATATAAAATCTGAGCATGCCCGGAAAGGCTGTCAATAAAGACCTGCTGCTCGTCCACCTCTTCAGGCGGTTTTTCTTCCGTCACTATGAATTTCGAAAACACCATTGATACCAGAAATAATCCGAATATAAGAGATACAGCAAAAAGGCACCCAAGCCCCCTTTTGGTCTTTGCTTTCTTTTTCATATCAACCTTCCTTTAATTCCGGAATCACTAGATTTATAATTTTACTGGTCATTGATGAAAATTTCAATAAAATAGGGAAAAAGACGGAGAAAGAACATATTGCGCAAATAAAAAAGACTCCTCTTTGAGGAGTCTTTTTGGTTATGCCATGCTCAGCTGAGGGCCGAACAATTCATATTGAACGGAATCAGAGTCAAACCCGAGGGCAAGAATCATATCTTTCATTTGCGTCATAAACTGCGCTGATCCGCACAAGTAAAATTCAGCATCTTGATTCAGATGAAGCTGCTCCAAGAAGGTTTGATCAATCCTGCCGCTGTAAAAAGGCTTGTCTCCTGAGCGGTCTTGTTCTGCCGGTTCACTGTATACATAAATGACGTTAATATTCGGATGATTCTCCGCAGCTTGTTCAGCCTCTTTGCGGAACGCGGCGTACTCTCCGTTTTTCGCGGCATGAATAAAAGTAACGGCACGCTCCGGCTGTTTTTCGGCGGCTGTTTTCAGCATGCTCATCATCGGCGTGATTCCGGAACCGGCACTGATAAGAACAACCGGTTTTTCGGCAGAAGACAGCTTGAAATCCCCGGCGGGTGCGCTGACTTCAAGTTTATCTCCCTCTTGAACTTCATTGTGGAGATGAGAAGAAACCGCTCCGTCCTTTTTCACAGAAATCCGATATGCCCCTTTTTGAGAAGCATCAGACAGGCTGTACTGGCGAATGTGCGTATAAGGAGAATCCGCAATCCGCACTTTAATGCTGATATATTGTCCCGCTTCAAATCCAGGAAGCGAAGAGCCGTCACTCGGTTTGATATAAAATGATGTGATATCTTTGCTTTCTTTCGTTTTCTGTATAACCGAAAATTCTTTATACCCCTGCCATCCGGCTTCATTGTACATGTCTTTTTCAATGCCGATGAAAGCCTCCGCAATAACACCGTAAGCTTTTTCCCATGCCTGCATAATCTCAGGAGTTGCGGCATCCTGCAGCACATCCTTAATTGCCAGAAGCAGATACTTTCCGACAATCGGATAATGTTCCGGTTTTACACCGATGCTTGTGTGTTTATGGCCGATCTGTCTGACCGCCGGAATGATTTGTTCTAATTGATCAATATTCGCCGCAGCCGCAATGACTGCATTTGCCAATGCTGCGCGCTGAGTCTGTTTCTTTTGGTTCGTTTGGTTAAACATATTTAACAGTTCGGGATGATCTTGAAACATCAGGTTATAAAAGCGTCCGGTGATGTTTTCTCCATGTGTTTTCAATACGGGTACTGTGCTTTTGATGATGTCTATTGTTCTCTCATCCAGCATGTTAATCCTCAACCCTTCTAAAGATGTATTTTCAATATATCTTTATAGTAAGAGATATTTTGAATAAAAGATATATTGAAAATGAATCTTTAAAAAAGTCGTCACAATATTGTGTTGGATTTGGAATTTATGGATTTCACCTCCTTTTTTTATCACCCGGTGAAACAGGGACACATATATTTGGGAATATACGTTTAAAGATGAAAGCGGGGGAGTGCATGGTTTCCGATATCGATTACACGTCTCCGAATACACAGTTCACTTATGATGTGAATGAGAGCCGTTTTTTTACGAAAGATGCTCGGAACTTTATCAATGTATTGGGGATTAAACAGTTAAACACGCTTGAAAATATTTCATTATTAGATATCTTTCTGAGCAAAACAAATGTGATTGAACCGCATACCCATCAAAACGCCGCTGAATTGGTGTACTGTATTTCGGGTTCCGCGGTGGTATCGATGCTGAATCCGTTCACCCAGAAAATACGGAATTATCCGATCTCTTCAGGACAAGTGGCGAATGTTCCGCAGGGGTGGTGGCATTATGAAGTCGCCACTTCAGACAAAACCCACCTTTTGGCCATATTCGACGCCCCTTCGCCTGAAGTGATATACGGCTCGGATATTCTCCGTCTGACGCCGCCTGAGATCATGGCGCATACGTACTGTCTGAATGAGCATGAGTGGGAAAAAGCCGTTTCACCGATCCGGCAATCAACTGTGATAGGTCCCGATAAATACTGCGGACAGACTGAAAACACGGGTATTTATGATATGAATAAGCCTTATCAGCCAAATACGCATTATCCGAATGATCCGTATCGGCATTATGATACGCCGTTATATTGGGGATATTAAACGGAGAGCCAGAGCGGCATTGACAGAAAGAGCCCCTCATTGAAGAGGGGCTCTTGATCATTACGGTCCGGTTCCGCAGCTTACTTTGTACTCGCCTTCGGACGATTTTTTTGAATAACATACGTGCGGCGTCTGTCCTCCGCCGCCTTCTTCTTTTCGAAGAATCGCAAAGTAGCTTTGATACGGATATCCTTTTTTATAAATGTCATGCCTGATGGCTCCTTTTTCTGAAGCAGACGTGAAGACGACGGGAGAAAGAGCCGGGAGCGCTGTTAAAAGAAGTGCCAGTGCCGCTGAAAGAGTTAGTAGAAGATAGATTTTCTTTTTCATTTTTCCTCTTATTCCTTTCATTTAGTTGTTAGAAATGAAGCAGAACATAGAGGCTGCCGCAGAGGATTAAAAACTTATAAAGGTATGGACCCAAGGGGGCTCGAACCCCTGACCTCTACGCTGCCGGTGTGGAGATGAGTTCCTGATACGAACAGACGTTTTATTTCAAACCCTAATCTTTTATTTGGCTAAAAATGAATAAGTTGGTCCCCAAATAGGATAATAAATTAAAGGTTAATTTTCCACTAGACCTGCCATCAAAACGCCCATCACAATCAATAATAATAGTAAAAGTAAACAAAGTGCTAGGATAACAAAAGAAATGTTCTTTGCAATTCCTTTAGGCGATTTGATTGCTAGAATACTCCCCACGACAATTCCTAGGATTCCAAGCGCCCAATGAATATGAGGCAGAAAGCACAATGCGAATAAAAGGATGATAAGCGACACTATTCCAAAATACTTTCTCATTTCTCTCCTTTCTATTTTCCCTCCATTAAATTTGAAAATTGAGCTTATCAATTCTTATATATTCTTAAGATCTAAAAATATAGAGTGCCATATTTTTTTAATATTAGCATAGATTTATCGTTCGAGCTTTAAGACGACGAATACATACGCGAGGTTATCTGCGCAGTTCATAAGGGGGATACATGGCTTATTATATTTGATTCTCTTTTATCCGTTGATACTTATGAAGTTGGGAGATGATCAAATGACTGATTTCGAATGAAAAGTGTACCGGATTATCTTTAACATGATCCAATTCGGAAAAACCCCTCCTTGGATGAATTGAAGAGAAAAACCGGCAAGGATGAACGCGCTATCCGGGAAGCAGTGAAGAACCTCATGAGGCAGCGTATGCTGAAATGGGATAAGAATAAAAACAAGTGGATGTTTTGAAACAATATAATGAAGAAAGGAAAAAAGCCTTTTCCGAAGAAAAGGCGTAAGCTGATCAAGTCTGGAAACGATCTGAGGCAGTTTGAAAGGTATCATGTGTTTGTTTTTCCACTGTGTTCACACCCACTTCGCATATAAAAGATAACGACAGACCCAAAATAATGAAGATGCTTTTTTTAAAATTCATACAGGCACTCTCCTTCTTAGGTTTGATTACGATCAGACGAAACTTGATAAGATCCATCAAATGAAACAGCCGATGTTGCTAGACCGATCCCTGACATTAAAACGACAGCCGACACAATGATAAATACGCCTTTTCTAAAATTCATACAGGCATTCTCCCCTCTGAATTTGTTTTTGCGTTTGAATCATTTTTTGATGATAAAAATAAGATTTGTCATATTGCTTTGACTCTGCATAAACAGCAGCCGTATCAAGAGCAATATCTTCTACATACGAATAGTTTTTATTTTTCTCAAGGTAATCAATTGTTTGTTTGATTCCTATTTGGTCTATTGCATTAATATATAAAGCCTCCAAATATTTTTGCAGAGATTCAAACAGCTTATCTCCTTGAAATATCGCTGATGAAAGTCCCTTTTTGCTGATTTGAATCGCCTCGCTTGTTTTCCCTTGTTTAAATAGAAGCTTTGCGTATGTAAACAAGGAATGCGGAAGGTTACCCAATTTATACTTTTCAGATATCTCCGCTGCTTTTTTTAAGTAGATTTCAGCTTTATTGTATTCTTCTAAGTCTCCGTAATTCTTTCCTATGTTGTAATAAGCAGAACTGAGCAGCCTTTCATTATTGTTTACTTGTTTCGACAACTCTAAAGCTTTTTCTAAATGCGGCAAGCTTTTTTCATAACGTTTAAAGTCTACATAGTTCCCTGATACGACAAATAGACATTGAATTTTCCGGACCTTATACAACTCATACTGATCGTAAATATCGAGCGCTTGCTTTACGTGATGCATAGAGACGTGGCTCTGTTTCATACCGTAATATGCTTCAGCCAGTTTAAAATGAAACTCCGCTCTCTCAATTTCATCATGCACATGAATGAGTTGTTTTTCAGCCTCTCTATAAAAGCCGATCGCCTTTACATACTGCTTTTGATCAAATTCATACATGCCGCGGAAAAATAAAGAATAATAGCACAGCAGGCCGGAAATTCCTTTATTTGATGCTTCGATTTTTTCCAGCAGCTCGTCAATTGTCGGTCTCACGCGGGTAGTCACCGGTTCTAAATAATCCAGCATAAGCTGATGGCGGAATTTCATGAGGGTGTAGTAAATCAGTAGATACTCGTCTTCTTCCATCTCATTTATTTCTTGTTCCACTTCCGCTTTCAAAATCTCCGCATCCGGAACACTGAACTGACGTATCATTTTGTACCATTCATTAATCTTAACGCCAACCTCCGATGATGGTAAAACAGAACTCACAAGGCCACTCCTCCTTTTATATAATATTCTAACATTTCCATAATATGTTTGGCGGAAACCACAATTTGTTTGCGATCTGCCGTGATTATAAAATCATAATTTTGTTGGATAAAAGATACATCATTTCTTATATCATTAGACATATTACGCATTACTTATTTTCACATAACTGTTGGAAATGTCCATTCTATTTGCGATAATAAAACTAATGTGTCGGGAATATAAATGGGGAGATTAAGGATGTGTCATTTTAAAATGCGCCTTACTTTATCACTCAAATGTTTTAAGCTGCATGAAAATGTGTACTTTGGGATAGCGTTTATAAGTAGACTCTCTACAAGTCTACTTTATTTTTTCTCATAAATAAACGAGGTGAAAATCAATGGATGGTATAGAATTTTTAGAAAATATGACACGACTTGGAGTACTCATTTTGGTGTTCTCCGGATATGCTGTTTATTGGAAATTAGGTAAAACAAAAAGAGAACGAGGGCTTACAAAATTTGAAGCTTGTCTTAGGTTCTCTGTCATGTTCGGTATATTAGCTTGGGGGGTTCGACTCTTGCTTTGAGTTTATGGTCATAATCCTTTTTTGTCGATATTTTACTTATCCTGTCTAAACAGATTAAAACCAGATAAATGTACCCTTATTAAGAAAAATGTGTTACCGTGTAGTTTCTTGTACAAGTTTCCAAAAGAGGAAATTACAACTTCGAAAAGATTGCTTTTTTGGCGTCGGTTTACTTTCTTGCTATTGTGACAATAAGTATTGCAATAGCTGTTATAAAGTGCTTGATGATAAATTTTTCGAAGCGCAAATTCATCATAATTTAAGTATTACATACTCAGCAGCAAACAGATCCCAAGACTGTCCCAACGCACTGAGAAAAGCCATAAGAAATAAAGAGTGGCGACAATCAGTTTTTTACATTAACTCTCTTTACATGGCTACCAAAGAGCGATTCCTCATGGATCCAAAAGATAAAACTGTATATTATTACAAAAAAAGGACAGGAAAATTTAACCTATGAAGAGAATAAAGTGTATGAGGCTTAAATAAACATCATTTATGCACTTCTTCAAGATAAACAAAACGAAACCATTGAGCAATGTTGGAGTTACATTCATTTCCTTCAAGAAAAGAATGACTTAGACAGTGCTCTTGATCTTTCCTTGATTATCTCTCAGTACTGCGAGGAGAAAGAATGTTATAAGTTGAATTTTCTAAGCGAGCTATTTTAGGCGAAAAGAAAATGAGGCAGTTGGAGGGAATAGGATGAAAAGATTAATACTTCGTGTGTCGGTGACAGCTATTGTCTTAAGTGGGTTAGCTGCTGGCGTTAGTTTGTTTACTCAGTCAGACATTCAATTTAGTGAAAAACCAGTCGGAACTGATATCCAAGTTGCAGAGAGACCAGTTGGAACTTAAAGTGAGGGGTATAAAATGACAAAAGGCGTTAAAATAACGTTATGGAGCATCCTAGCCGTATTCATCTTGTTAGCAATAATAGGAGTTGTATCATATTATCAGACTCCGTCAGCGTAAAAAAATCAGATCTCTAAAGTACAGCCCTATAATGGGCTTTTTTGTATTAGATGAGAACTTAGGTTATTAAGTGCAAGGTGAAAAAGATGAGCAAAGAAATAAATACAAAAGAACTTGATGAGGAACTAAAAAAGTTCTTAAAATGTTTGATGATGTATTAGAGATTTATGAACAACATGACGGCGAACCAGATATTAAGCTGGTGTAAATTACCCTTCAGGTCTAAAAAAATCAATCAACTAATTATGTTTGTAAACTGGAATGGGAACAAGCATGTACACTTTATTTGCGAGTGTGGCTGTCGAGTGCATCAATAATTATGAGTAATAAAACACCCTATCCTTTAAACTGGATAGGGTGAAATTCATTTTTACTTCTTCTTATTTAAAACCTCATTACTTTGATCTAAGAATCCTCTCATTGTTCTATGCTCTTTAACCTTCTTAAATATTAATTCCTCTTCTAATCCCAATTCTTTCAAGACTATAAAAATAAGAATTACCTTCATTCTATATGCAGCATAAAATTTTCCAATGGGTTCTTCAAGAATCATTTTTTTATTCGTATAATCAAAATGAGTTAAATAATTTCTTGTTTCAACTACTTTTTGAATAAAACGATCTCTATTCTCGCTATTCCCTATTAAAAAGATTTTAACATCCTGTGACAACCCATTTATTAATTCTTTTAATCTTCTCCCTAAGTTATATTCATTGCCATGATTGAATTTATTTAAAAAGAAGGATTTTACTTCTTCATCCTTAATATTTTCAGTAATAAATTGCTTTATTTTTTTTGTATTATCACTATATAATTCTTGGTCTATTTTAGCTCCTTCATAGAATCTTCTATGAAAGATTTCTAATGTTTGAACAGAATTAATAAATTTAGTATCAAGATATAATTTTTCAAAATTAACTAAGTGAAAACTTATTATCGTTTTTAGCTTCTCTTCTTTCTCAAACCAATTATTTAGTATTGACTCAAGGTTTTCTTTTACATCATTATACTTAAATAGGAATTGAATATTTCTTTTTTTCTTTTTAACTTCTTTAATACTCTCAAAATATTTGTATTCTAAATATCTTTTTTCTTCCTTTTTAAACACCCTAAATAAAATATGCTCATCTGATGTAGTATAATCTAATAAAAGATTTAAAAAGCCTTTAAAAGAACGAACTATATCCAAAAACCAAGTCAGATTCTTGTTTTCGTCTGGACTTATTTTAAACCAGGAAGTATGACTAGCATTGATCTCTACCTTTGAAATAAAATCTCTTTTTGTATTCCCAATAAAATATTCTTCAATTGTGGTGTTAATGCTCTTTATCTTGTATTCTTTTGTTTCTGGAGGAAAATATTCTATTTTATAATAGTTATCTTTAGTTGATCGTTCTTCTTTAAATACCGCTGGATCAATCCAGGGGGTTAAGTAATCTGCGCTAAACAATACATCATCAAAACTTTCAGGAAATTCTTCTGTGTAATTACCTGCTAAAAAACTTCTCACGTTATAGGTTTCAATAGGTATGCCTGGCGAAGAAGATCTAGACCCACTTCTATTTAAGACATCAAGTTTAAAGCTTTCTCCACCTACAGATATTCCGTAAATTTCTTCAGGTGTTTCATTTTCAAAGTTTAGAAAGTAATCTTCACCAAGAACCCCAATTAAATCAAGCGTGATTTCTTCAGGAGTATACTTTAATGTCCCGGTTACCATTTTATCTGGATTATCCTTTGTCCACCATTTTCCCATGGTTTGAAAAGTTTCAAGCCTTCCTCTTTTCCTTACTTTCAATATAATTCCCCCCATTGAAATTAGATCAACTTACCGCTGTTTATTATTAATACCATTATCCTATATCCAAATCCAAAAATAAACAAAAAAGCGTATTACCGCTACGTAATACGCTTATAAATTTATTTATTTCATATTGAAATTTAGGTTTTAGTCCATTAACAGATTGTTTATACATCAAATCAACTGCTTTATGTGGGTTACCTGATTCATTAACTGTATCTTGGAATTTAAAATCATTATTAACCGTTGAGTTTTCAGTGTTATTGTTCCCTATGGAATTTAGAACATTCGTCTTTACATTTGCATTTAGGTTTGGCAATCCAAGTTTCCAAGCTACAAACGATACAGAACTTAGAATATCTTTGTACTTGCTTAGGTCGGGTTTAACTTGCCTCACAGCTTCTAAATCACTATTAGACAGCTTACGTACTTCTTTTACAGCTTGAAGCATGTTCTCTGTATCTGTCTTATTTAGCTTATTTAAAATCGGTTCTTTGTCATGCAGGAATGCAAGCTTTCCAGCCCCTAAACCTGTTCCAGTTTATCCGTCTGTATCAAATGACGATACTTTTTCACCAATTGTGTTCCCCTTAATAACTGTGAAAGGGCATTTAAAGCCTCTTTAAGCCTATCAATAAGGTATTTGAAATACTCTTACCAATGGACTCTATATTGCTGTTATTAAACTTTGAACACTCGTTCAATTGCTTGGTGATATCAGTTATCTTTCCATTCATGAGTTTGTCTTCAATCTTCTTAAATGCTCTTTCGTCATTTGTTAAATTGTCGTACTTATCATTTATGGCGTCCTGATCTTGTAGAACTTCTTTCCGTTTTGTATTGCTGCGATCTTTAATGAATTCATCTAATGCTTCCTGTTGTTCTTGAAACTGTTTATCTAGGTCTTTGACTTGCGATTTAGCCTCAGAGGAGTCGTCCATTAAAGATTATTGATCTTATCCTTTGTTTCCTGTATTGCTTGGTTTTTCTCCTTTAATTCCTTCTGATACTTAGCTTCTTCGTCTTCTTTGTCGATCTCATCAATCTTATCTTGTGTCGCTTTTTGATGCGATTCTAACTCAATATCATGCATTTTTTCATACATCTCTTTGTAGATGGATACAACTTCATCAGCTAATGATTTATAGATGCCCTTGATCGACTTCTTGTTGTTATAAAGCTCAAGATTAAAACCTTTCTGTTTATCTTTCCAATTTCCGATCTCATCTGTAATTTGCTTCTGAATTTCAGGGAAACCTTTTGCAGCTTTCTTTTGAGCCTCCAATTGCTTAATAAACTCTTTGGCTTCGGTTTGTTGTTGGTGGATTAATTTAACTTGTTGACTGTAATAAGATAACCTTCCATAATTTAAGACACGTACACGCCTCCCTAATGCTTTATTTTAGACATTAAAGAGATATCCGAAAGACTTAAACATGCAAAATCGGGCTTTACTTATGCCACCTATGTACACATTATGTCTAAAACCAAGAAGAAACTTATAGATAACCTGCAGCGATCAATAAAACTGTCCACCTATTATGGGGGTCTTAAAATAAGATACAGTGTTGCCACTTTAAAAACTCAGACACAAATGTTGCGTTTTGTTGCCAATTAGAGATTAGAGCAAATAAAAAACCACTCTTGAAATTCTCAAGAATGGCTTTAGATCAAGCTTTATTAGTATGGAGCCAAGGGGGCTCGAACCCCTGACCTCTACGCTGCCAGTGTGGAGATGCTTTTCTGATAGGAACAGACGTTTTATATTTAAACCCTATTTTATTAGGTTTTGCCGCTGATGATTCTGAAGAAAAATTATATACTCTGACCAAAAATGAATAACTTGGTCCCCAATTTGTCCCCAACTGTCCCCAAATCAGATCTTTTGACAAGGGAACTTACGTTCGTATATCATCTTTGCAGGAGTTGAATTGCAATGACCGATTTTGAGCGTAAAGTGTATCGGATTATTTTTAATATGACCCGCTTCGGGAAAAATCCCTCCATGGAACAATTGAAAGGGAAAACCGGGAAAGATGAGCAAGCAATACGTGATGCGGTGAAAAATTTGATGAGGCAGCGCATTTTGAGAGTGGGTAATATAAAAAAGCCCACCTATTGGTGTGCTTCCTCTTCTAATCTATAATTAGTTCGATCAATCACCCATTCCCTATTTAACATGACTGATTCCTTGAATAATTCATACTCTTCATTTTTTAAGTTTCCAATTGGAGACTCAATCCTCATATTCTTGACATTGCTCCATGACGTTTTATGTGTTCTTATAAAACACTCTTCGTTGAGTCCCAATTTATTTTTTATACTGTTATCTATATGTATATCATGTTTTGGATGAGGGAGTCTTTGTTTTAAAGTAGAGATGGGTAATATCTCATAGTCGATACTCATAGGATTTTGGCAGTCATCTTCATATCCTATGACCAAAACAGGGCGAGCTTTCACCTTGATCCTTCTCGCCCTTGTATCGTAGTACTTTTCTAGAGATGTAAAAATTTTCCCTACGTTATTTATTGGATCGGACAAAGATTAGTGCACCTCACAATCGATAAGTTGCTCATCATTAATCGTTATGTCGTTTATGATATCTTCTTTTTTTATAATATCAGTTCCGTTTTCATCATCATGTAAACCTAATCTTGAGATTTTATAAGCCGTATCCTCATGACTCAAATTTCTAAGGTATCCAGCTGTAAACTTACCATAATCATGAATAATCTCCCTTAAAGTATATTCCTCCTCTAGGGTTAATTCATCTTTGTAGAATTCCAGCATATTAAAGCTGCCTCTTACCCTACGGCTTACTGGCCCATGAACCCATCCTTCAAAATCGTTATTAAATAACCATTCTCCGAATGTAGCATAATGATGTTTTTGAGCGAAATACAGCAGTTTGTGCATTTTCATTTCTGTTAAATCATTTTCTTCCTCAGACACATTAAAAATTGATTTGTAAAGTGACTCTAATGCTGCTGCAATTGGCAAAATATCACGGGGCATATTAAACACCTCCATTAAATAAAAAGAAACTGTTTGTTTCTTTCTTATTCCATAATATGTGAAACTTGATTAGATGTAAATAATAATGATTAAAACTTATTAACAATTATTAGACCTTATTCATTTCTTTTAAACCAAAAATTTCATAAACGAGTTACTCTGAATTAAACAAAAACCCTTCAGAAGAGCCGCATTCATCATATGGCCGGAATTCCTTCTGAACGACTTCCATTTCTTTTCAGGGGTTGTACAGATCCACGCAAAAACAATCGTCTTAATCCTTCCAATTGTCTTAATAAAAGCTACCGAGTAATTCCCTGCACTGCCGGCTTCTCAGCCTTAAGCTCTCTTATCAAATGCTTAATCACCAAAAATAAGAATAAAGAAGTAGGTCAAATTATTCATTTTTCCTCTTTAGATAGCATGGTTAAACTTTTCTTTATTCTTCCATGGTAATATCTTGTTTAAATATTTCGTATGAAAGGAAATGGTCATGAAAGTTTTTGAAGCAAACAGCTTGCTGACCGCTGCCAAACAGCGTGCGAGTGAATACAAAGAACTGCGCGGCCAGATGGTCAATCTAAAAAAAGCGTTTCAAGGTATGGCTGACCTCGGTGACAGCGACTTTTCAGGCCGGGGCGCCGACAATATCAAAGCCTTTTTCCAGGACCACGCCGGCGTCACAGACAGCTGGCTTGATCTGATCGACATGAAAATCGCATTTCTCACAAGCCTTCCCGGCAAGGTGGAAGACGCAGGTCTTTCCGGATCTCATGTGGAGGAATCATTTCTAGAGCACGAGCTCACCCATGCCCTCAGTAAATCAAAGGCGATTATGGAAGAGCAGAAAAAAGACATGCGCTCCATCCTCGGAGAGATCGAAGATATCATCTCGCTCGATCTGTTTTCAACCGAAAACACGGATCAGAAGCTCTCTTCAGCTGACAAAAAAAGAAGCGAAACCATACATAAACTCGGCAAGCTTGATCACGATCTAACGAAAGAATACGCAGAAACCGAAGCGAACGAACAGTTTATCCAAGCCGACTTTCAGCAGCTTCAAAATGCCACGGGCAAAGGAAAAAGCGCCACGCCGCTTCACTACAACGCCAAAGCGTACCGTGAAAGCGACATCCATAAGAAAAAAGGCGATATCGCAAGACATTCGGATGCTTATTTGACGATTAAAAAGGAAGAAGCGAAAGAGCGTGAAATCAAGGATCTGAAGAAAAAGCTGGCTGATGGCGTAACCGACCCGGATGAATACTTAGAAATCGCCAAAAAGGTTGGCTATGAGAATCTCACCCCTGAACAGCTTGAATTTGTTTCATTTCTGGAACAGCGTAAAGCTTTCATGGATAACGGAAAAGAAGCATTGCAAATCATAGGTGATGGCGCCAAAGGTCTGCTTGTTGGTTTATACGATCTTGCCAAGGATACCGGTGAAGGAGCACTTCAACTCGGACGGAATATCGGTTGGACAATTGACAACTTAAACAAAGATCCTCAAAAAGTTCTGGATACTGTTCTGGAATATGACTATCTAGGTGTCTTTCAAAGTATGGTTGACACATTGAAGGATGATTGGGATAAAAAGATGATTCACGGGGATGCATATACACGGATGCACTATGTTACTTACCTGGGCGGAAGTCTTCTGTTATTGAAAGGCGGAAAGTCCTCTGTCTCAACAGGCTCAAAAGATCTTGCTAAAGTTGGGAAGGCGGCTAGCGAAAAGATTAAAAATGGCAATCCATCTGTCAAGCCTTATGCCGATAGATATACCCCTGCATTAGAAGGGATTTTACAAGACGCCGGGAATACTATTAATGTTAAAAATACGCCGCTTTTAAAGAGATTAGTTCAATCAAAGGATGATTTGTTTACTAAAGCCGCACCTTATACTTACAGAGATGAATATGGAAACCTCAAAACAGTTAACTTAAAAATGGGCCATCTAAAAAACCAAAAACACCCTAAAACTGGAGTTCCATATAATAAAGACGGTTTCCCAATTTTCAAAGCAAAATTTGATACAAAGATTGATTCCAAACTTTATAAGGAAAGCGATTATTTACAATTTAAAGATGCAACCTTAAAATTAAAAGAAGAAATTGAAAGAGATCCTTTACTTAGAAATCAATTCAATGACCTTCAAATCGAAATGATAAAAGCTGGTGAAACACCAGACGGATATACTTGGCATCATCACCAAGATTCAGGGAGAATGCAATTAGTTGACCAAAAGGTGCATCGGCAAACAGGCCATACAGGAGGCCGGCACCTTTGGGGTGGAGGAAGTAAGAACAGATAGGAGTTGGTCAATATGACAGAGTGGAGATTCGCCGAAGAACCTATCGGGGAAACAACTGTTAAAAAAATCGAAAAGGCTTTAGATATTAAGTTTCCAAACGACTACATTTCAACTATATTAAACAACAATGGAGCACGCCCAAGTAAAAAGATTTTTGACTATGAAAATACAAAAGGCGCGGTTTTTAATCGATTACATGGCCTAACTGAAGATAGTTCAAGTTTTATTTTAGAGGTTTTAGAAGATTATCAGGATGGAAGAATGCTTTCAGGGATAGTCCCTTTCGCCTGTGATCCTTTCGGTAATGAAATCTGTTTCGATTATCGTCAGAATAAAGAAAATCCCTCTGTGGTTTTCTGGGATCATGAAATTGCTTATGAAGACCCTGATGGAGCTTTGAGTCATATATCTGATTCATTTACCGATTTGGTTAATAAGCTATACGATGAATAAAAAGATAAATCCCTTCTCATAACGAGAAGGGATTCTCTTATGTTAGTAGAGCTTCAAGCTTCGCTTTTGTTTTCGACCCATAAATGCCATCAGCAGTCAGGCCGTACATGGACTGGAATCGTTTGACCGCGTTTGCTGTTTTCGGCCCGTAATAGCCATCTATTCCGTTGTTACTTGCCCCTTTGTCCGGGTAGTAATAGAGAGCCGCCAGTGCAGATTGAATCCGTTTCACGGCCGTTCCCTTAGTTAAGGGGCTTGTAACTTTAAAAACGCCTGACGGCAACGTGTAAGATGATTTCTTGCCGTTGGATGAAGAGCCGGTCGAGCCAGTCAGCTTTAATATTTGACCGACTTTGATTAGATTCGGATTTTTGATGCCGTTCAAGCTTTGCAGGGTTTTCATGCTTACTCCTGTTTTCTCTGCAATTACAGAAAGGACATCGCCTTTCTTGACGGTGTACGTCGCCCCGCTGGTCTTCGAATCTGTTTTTTGTGGTTTGGATGCTTTTTTACCTCCAAGGCGTTCAAGTTCTGCAACGATAGACGATTTCACTTCATCCCAGCGCCCCTCATCTAAAATACGGTGCGGGCAGTATTTCCCATTCCAGTCCTGATGCTTTCTGATTTTGTCAACGCCCCATCCGCGCTCTTGAAGTAACTGAGCGACAAACTTGATAGCCAGCGCCTCCGCTGCTTGGTATCGCGCTCCGCCTGACTTGCTGTAGCAGATTTCAACACCGATAGACTTACGGTTCCCGGTTCCGTTTGTACCGTCGCCAGAATGCCAAGCGTTCCGGTCCAGCGGAATCCCCTGAATTACTTCTTTATCATCTACGGCAAAATGATAGCTTGTCGATTCCCTGTTTCCCGTCATATAACTGATTTCATTGGCGGCTGATGCGTCATTTGCTGTGTTATGGATGGTGATATACTCCGGCGTCATTGGATTCGGGCATTTCAGGCTGTATTCTTTGCTTGGGACTAATCTCTTTTTCACTGGAATTGTCATAAAAAATCTCTCCTATTCTGTTTTGGAAATATAAAAAAGCAGCCGGGTTAAACAGCTGCCTGATCGTCTTTTTCTGTTTTCTGGTCGTTGTCGTTTTCGATTACGTGCAGGCGCTCCGTGATGACGGCCGGA
>NZ_JAHOAA010000006.1:170858-171773 GCF_019039175.1 Bacillus sp. FJAT-27001 | reverse complement strand
TTAACGCCGATCTGTGCCAAGTTTTCCGTGATGGACAGGCCCTCATTTGCGATATAAAAAAGAACGGTTCCAAAGGTCAGAACACCGTTCAAATTTGTTATCGTATCAATAATGTTGGCGACGATGACCACCATAAAACTGAGCATCTTCCGCACATATCCAAACCACGCGCTGCGGCTTCGGAGCTGCTTCATTTTCCACGCTTTGATAATGCCGGTGATGACATCCAAGATGCTGAGTATCAAAAGCAAGTCAAGGTATTTCACCTCCCCGAAAAGATATGTTCTTGCGATCTGTAAGCTTTCAAAATTCATCCACACATGTATTCCCTCCATTTTGATCACCTCCTTCGAGGCAAAATAAAAACACCTATTCGGTTACAGGTGCTGGTTCACTATTATTTTCTTTCGATGCTGCTGTCGCGTTTAATTGCTTTTCGAGTTCCTCGCGTTTATTATCTGCAAACGTGTATAGCGCTTTATATTCGGCCAGCTCATTATTCTTCAGATTCAATTCCTGCTGTAGGGAAGCAGCTTTATATGCTGCAATTTGTAACTGGTCCTGAAGTTGCTCTTTTGTCATTTCTTGCATTCCTTTCACTCCTTACTCTTGATCGGGATACGCATTACCGCGTTCGCTTTCTGTAATTTCATCATATTCCGCTTGTGTGATGCGGCCTTTCTCAACAGCCTTTTTCATTTCAACGGTCAAAACAGTTCCATTTTTCCAGCAGTCTTCAAAAAAACCGAAGAGAATGCTTCGATTCTCCAATGAAATTTCCTCCGCTTCTTATGATTGATTCATTAAGAGATTGCAAACACGCTGAAGATCAAGAGTTCTGGCTTTTAAATTTTCCTCTTCATCCGTTTGAGAACCTTCGCTTTCTTCTTTAATACGTTCAATATCTTCCGTTGA
>NZ_JAHOAA010000006.1:168640-170522 GCF_019039175.1 Bacillus sp. FJAT-27001 | reverse complement strand
AAATTTTCCTCTTCATCAGTTTGAGAACCTTCGCTTTCTTCTTTAATACGTTCAATATCTTCCGTTGATAAGCCCTCAGTCCAGCAGTTATTTTCAAAATCTCTTTTAACCATAAAAAACTGTTCGGCCGGAGCTTCATAAAAACCTTCAGGCGGCTCACGATCTTCAGAATTCTGATAAAACACACCGTTTACAAAACCTTCTTTATCAACTCCTAAAAAAGTTTTCATGGCAATCCCACCTATTTATCTTTTGGTCTAAAATGAATGTTGCTAATTGACACTTCATATTCTCGCCCGTCAGTCGGTCCATAAAATAGCTTTATATCGCCGCTCGGATACACAGTAAAACGTTCCTTTCCGGTTCCGTTCCAAACGTAAGCAGGAAAGATCTGCTGATACTCCGGTGCAACTTCTTCAGGCAAACTGCAAATTACATAATCACGCAGTTCCCCAGCACCCATTTTCCTCAAAAAGCCCCGCAACATTACATCGCCGCTTTCATTAATTCGATATCTAACTGGACCAAAAGAGCCTCCTTTACTTGCGAAAGGGCTCATAACCTGCAAGAATTCCCACCCACTATCTTTATTTCTTATCACAAATCTTGATTTTTTGTGCTCCAAAACCGCTTCATATCTATCTCCAACTAAGCCGTCGTAATTTACAGTGTTTTTCAACTGCATAACAACCTCATTGTTCAGCGAAAAATCAAAATATGTGCCAGCTGAATCACGAGTATCAATTTGATTTTGTGAATAGATTTTCAGGGCCGAAGTATAAGTTTCTTCCGGAAATGTTTTGCCTCCGTCTATCGTAATTGTGCCATTCTCGATTAACACACGGTTTATATCATATTCAACATTACCGCTTTTATCTTCAGATTGCCTTCTTTGTGAGAATGATGAAGCTGTCAATTCTAAAACATCATATTCTAACCAATTTGCTCTTTTTCTTTGATATATTGTACCCGCTTCAATATAGGCAGTTAGTGAATCCGAGTTTGAGATTGGCTCAAACCGGGCTCCTTTTATCAAAGAACCTTCTATCGTGATCCCCTTGATCGTGCCGGCATTTATTTTATCAGCAGACAAATTGGCGATTTTTGCGTTTGTAATTGCGCCGTCAACGATATGCGCAGTGTCAATTATGGCCGTTCCGAGATGCGCCTTTTTAATTGCGGCGTTCGCAATAGCAGCAGATCCTACCGCCGCGTCTGCAATTTTCGCTGATGTTATTGCGGCTGATTGAATATTGGCGGAACCGACCGCAAGGTTTGCGAGATAGTTATTCGTGATGACCCCATCAACCAGGGCTACGTCATAGGGACTGTAGCCATATTCTTTAATTACCGCTCCTTTTCTGACTTGAATTTTTCTTACGACATAACTGCAATTACTGTTATCATCCGAACCACGGCCGCCCAAACCAATTGTGTAATTATTACCGGTTTCTGGTGCCGTGAATTGAATATTCACTCTCACGAATTCATCAGCCGGGTAATTGCTTATGTCAGTGAGCCCGCTTGCATCCAATGAAATGAATGTGCTGCCTTTTTTCAGATGATTCCAAGATATATCTGTTGTATTATTTCGTTTCACTTCAAAAGACAAAGTATATACTTGATCTTTCACAAGCGCCATCGTCTGTTTTACAGAGAGTTGACAAACCCCAAAAGCCTTGGCGCCATCCTGATAAATTGTCATTTCATTGAATTCTTTTTTGTCTATTGTGTATTTTGAGCCTGAATAGGCATACCACCAGTTGCTATCCAACAATGAACCCGGCAAAATATTGGCATCATCAAAGTTTCTGGAAAGCTTATCAGCATCAACGGCCAGCTCAGCCAGTTTTTCTTTTGTGATCGCTCCGAAAACAATGTC
>NZ_JAHOAA010000006.1:165581-168313 GCF_019039175.1 Bacillus sp. FJAT-27001 | reverse complement strand
GAAAGCTTATCAGCATCAACGGCCAGCTCAGCCAGTTTTTCTTTTGTGATCGCTCCGAAAACAATGTCATCAGTCAGGATGCGCTGAGTGGTCGCGGAAAATTGATCCGTGAATTCGCTTGCTGTGCCCCGTGTGTTGATTGAGCGCAAGCGATAATACCAAACTTCATTTACTCCCGTAAAATGCTCGTATCCGCCTGTTTTGCCTCTGAAAATACGATTCTCTTTTAATGGGGTGAATCCATTTACTTGTGAAGCATACACTTCATAGGCTGCAATATAACTGGACGGGTCATAGTCCCATGTCAGAGCCACATTCTGAAACATTGGCTTGATCAATACATTCGACGGAACAGGCGGGGCTTTGTCAGGGAAACTTCCATCCGTAACCTCACCGGCGTCCGGTTTACTTTCCCAAGTGCCGCGATTTTTTTCAATTACGCTTTCAATTTGATCAATCCGGCCGTCCTTTTGTAATGCTGATAAAAATTGGCCGATCTCAACAACGCAAGTGTTTTCAGGGTCGGTAATATCGTATTCCATTGAAATAACGCGCTGCGATGTCTCGATTGGAATAGCGAAGTTTCGATCAATCGCGATCGTTGTATCTCCCAATTCCACATGTTCGTGTTCGTGTCCTGGCACGCTCTCGAGCAGTTGCACGGACAGTTCGTAATTGATTTCTGTCTTACATGCGGTCGTAATCAAATGATTATATGTGGCCTTTAAGAGCTCTTCCGGCTCCGTTATGTCTTCATTATTGAACTGGCCTTCCCGATGGATCAGCTTTCCATCTTTAAGGCGTCCCAATCGTTCTAATAAATCCGGATCGCCAACCCATTCCTGGCCTAAAGGCTTATCGACCGGGTCGCCTTTTGATTTTTTCCATTCTACTTCAGAGAAATCAATAAAACGGGAATAACCGCCCGTTTCCTCTCCTTCCTCATCCGTAGATGCTATGGATGCCCCGTAACCCCAAAGGGCTGTCACCGGGTAACTGATAACGGTCCGCCGGATATTCGTTGTATCCTTATCACTCTCAAAGCGCTTCCCGCCGTCTTTACCGCGACGGGGAAGTATTTTTATAATTCGTTTGACGACCTGATTCCCATCAAATTCTATAGTGTCCTGAAGCTCCCCGCCCCATATATTGATCACGTCAGCGATACAATCCAGAGCTGTTTTTTTATAGAAGGTAGTCGTATTCACTCCAAGTTCCGCAGTTACTTCCGCCACCCATCTTGACCGAGAAAGAACGTTGTCCAGTACAAACTGAGCAGTTTTATCGGTAGGGCGAAAATCTTTTACAAAGGTTTCGGCAAGCTCCATCATGGCAGCTTCACAGGTAACCTGAGTGTTAATCTCTCCTTCTTCACTTGTATCATCCAGTTCCTTGATAACAAACAGACGCATTACACCGTCCTTATCCTTGAATACCACTTGATTCTCTTCGAATAGGAAGCGCGCGTCAGGATGGGAGGCATCCGCTACAAAAGAAAAAGAAGAGCCCTTGTTGAGCTCTTCCTTGTATTTAGCATCCCAGAACGTACAGGTTTCTCGTCCGTGGCTGGACAGCACTGTCAATAATTTATCACCTGGTGAAAGTATATAAATGTCAGCCATGACCGGACCTCCTTACAAATATGCCTCATTAAATTTGATGCTGCTCTTATGACTGAACTTGATTTTAACTGGCGTCCTGGGCGGCAACAGAAACCAATCTGATTGAATTTGAAGTGCTGTCATGATTAAATTACCGCTGCAAGTGACCTTTCTTTTTGCTGAATCAATTACAAGAGTGTCACCAGCGATGAAATCGTACAGCAGCTTGATCGTTTTCGATACAGACCCATCAGCATTAAGAAGAGCCACTTCATATGAAGTGGCTTTCTCTTCAAAGACGCATTCGATTGTCGGGTCTACAGCCGCATAGCCCGGATTAGTGATAGTCTGAATACCTGAATTAAATTCAAAATCCTTCGCCGGGCCGTATTTTTTTGGATCGGGACAGATAAAAGTCAATGTTGCAGTCTGAAAGCCTCCCTGTTCTTCGCCTTCTGAAATGCTTTCAAAGACAGCATTATAGACTCGGTCGGGCTCATCGTGAAAAATTAACGGTTTAGGCTCTTCAGTGTGCAGAATAAAAGTCAGTTCCTCTTGCTTTTTCTTCAACTCTTCTTCACTGCTGAAGGCGAAAAGAACCTCAATGGTTATGACTCTCACGGGAATTCTTGTGTTACGCAGGAAACCTCCCGGACGATTCCCGATAGTGGCTGTATTCACTTCCCTCCCTGTCACGCCTCGGCCACCCGTGGACTTTACATAAAAGAAGGGTGATATATCAATGCCGTCAAACGTGATTTTCCATTGGTTAGGCAGCAGTTCCTGATAATTGATCAATTAAATCTCGTCCTCCTTGCGTTCGACCTTTTCTGAGCGTCTGTGACAGGTTTTTCTACGCCTTGACCGACCTTCTTGCTGTCCATCTCAACAACAATCATCCTGTCAGGCAATTCAAGGTTCCGGATGTCCGCGCTCAATTCTTTTCTAACCGTGCCGAGTTCACCGCTAGAAATGGATGTGTCATATGCAAAATTCATATCCTCTTGTTGAATAGTCATAGCATCACTGACGACTCCCATAGCTTTCTGAACAGTGCCGATACCATTCTGAATCCCCACAGCGATACCAGCAGGAACCATGATCCCCACCTGATCCCGCATCAATCTGGAT
>NZ_JAHOAA010000006.1:162001-165571 GCF_019039175.1 Bacillus sp. FJAT-27001 | reverse complement strand
GTGGATTTTCAATTTTTTCTTAATGGTTTTCTCAATTGTCGATGCGATGGAGTTTGCTTCTTTCGCCAACTCGCCCTTCATGTTCTTCATTCCAGAAATAATGCCGGCCATTGTATTTGACCCGATGGCTTTACCGCTTTTCTTCAGAGAACCCAGCTGTTTTACGTCAACTGTAAGCTCCCCAATTTTGCGGAGATAGTCATTTTTCAGAAGTGCCAGTTCTTTATTTGCGGCCGATCGTAATTCATTTATTTTCTTGGTCGTCGCGTTCTTCAACCCGGTTAATTCTTGGGCAGCCTGGTCACTGGCCAGCTTGTGCTTTTCTTTCCACAGACTGACATACTCATTTAGCTCCGAATCTGTCATGCGGGCTATTGCATTGATCTGATCAGCTGATCCGACACCCATTTCTCTCAATTCATCCGTAAATGCTTTCGGTGCCCGGTTGGCTATTTTTGTAATGTCAGTGTTGAACGTTTTAATTTTGTCCAACTGCTTTTTAAGATTTGCAGTCAGCTTGGAGCCGTTCACATTTTCACTCGAAACATCGTCAAATAGACCGATGGCTTTATAAAGCGCATCAGTTCGGTCTTGCAGCTCCTTTTTATAGGCATCGTTGGCCGCCTTAATATCGGCAGTCAGTTTATCATTCACACTTTTGAATTTTGAGAGATAAGTATTGTTTGCGGAAAGAATGCCCTTGTTAAGTTTGTCAGCCGCTTTCTTTTCGGCTTCCTTCTGCTTTCTGGCCTTATCAGCCATCGCTTTTTGAGTCTGATAGATTTCCCGTTGAACCTTTATTTGCTGGTCAGAATTCAGCTTGTTCTTCTTCTTGATTTTCTCAAGCGTTTTGATATAGGTATTCCCGCTGATTTTTCCTGTATCGTATTTTGCCTCAGCTTTCTTAATTTGATCTGATACTTTCTTGGTATACGCCAGTTTCGCCTTCGCTTCCTTGCGCTGCTGCTCTTTCAGAAGCTTCTTCTGCTTATCAGAGGCGCTTTTGGATGCCTGATATATCTCGCGCTGGATTTTTCGGTTTTGCTCGCTGGTAAGCTTGTTTTGCTTCTGAATCTTCTGCAATGTTTTGATATACGTATCGGCGCCCATTTTCTTGGTGTCATACTTCACTTCAGCGTTCTTAATTTTGTTGGATACCTTTACCTCAGCCGCCTTCCGAGCCGCTTTTGCTGCTTTTGCCGCGGCCGCTTTTACTTTCCCTTGCGATTTATCAATACCAGCCGCCATACCAGTACCGACGTGATAGCCGACCTGGTCACGCATTACCCTTGACGGAGAATGGATTCCCAGAAGTTTTTTCATGCCGTTTGGAATAGCATTTGCCATTGATTTCACTTTGCTCGCTAAAGCCCCTGCCATGCCGCTGATACCATTTATTAATCCTTGTATGATGTTGCGGCCAATGGACTTGAGGTTGATGCCTTTAAAAAATTTCATGACACCATTCCAAATGCTGACGATACGTTCTTTTGTTGCTTGGATACGGTTTACGATTTGAGCTTTCATGTAGCTGAATGCTGTAGAAGCTGCGCTTTTAATGCCGTTCCAAATGGACATCACTTTGCTTTTCACTGTATTCCAGAGGCTTATTACTCTGTCTCTTGTCGCTACAATTCTATTGACGATTTGCGCCCGCATGTAGTTGAAGGCTGTGACAGCTGCACTTTTTAAAGCATTCCAGACAGATGTCACTTTGCTTTTTATCGCGTTCCACAAACTGACCATTTTGTCTCTGGTTGCAATAATCCGATTCACAATTTGTGCGCGCATATAGGTAAAAGCAGTCACTGCAGCACTTTTCAGAGCATTCCATATGGACGAGACTTTACTCTTAATTGCATTCCAGATGCTGATCATTTTATCTCTCGTCGCAATGATCCTGTTAACGATCTGGGCCCGCATATACGTAAAGACTGTGACAGCCGCCGATTTAAGACCTGTCCAAATTGAGGTAATAGTCTTCTTAATGCCATTCCATACTGAAGTCGCAGTCTTCTTAATACCATTCCAGACATTAGAGAAGAACGACTTTATTCCGTTCCATGTTGATGTTGCTATCGTCTTTATACCTGTCCAGACAGTAGACAACCAAGTGGAAATAGCACCCCATACCGCAATTGTAGCCGATTTCACCGTGTCCCAATTCGCGATGATCAAGGCAACCAGACCGATGACAGCCGCCGTAATCCATCCGATAGGCCCCATTGCGATGACCCATGATGCCGCCATGCGTGCCGCCTGTGCTGCCGCTTGTGCCGCAAGTACGACGAGTTGCCGGCCGAATAAAACCATTTGCTTACCGCCTGCAACCAACAAAGATATAAAATTGCTGATCTGCGCCGCCGTCCAAGCCGCTGCCATGCGGGTTGCCTGTGCTATGGATTGCGCTGCGAGCACGGTCATTTTGGCAATGAAAAGACCCATCTGCTTAATCCCGTTTGTCAGCATTGTGATAAAAGAGGTGATCTTCATTGCTGTCCATGCGGTTGCTGTACGGGCAGCACTTGCGATTGATTGAGCAGCCATTACAGTCATATTCTTGATCCATAAGCCCATTTGTACAATGCCGCGCTTCAGAGCAGAAATCAACGACGATATTTTCATAGCCGTCCAAGCAGCAGCTGTCCTAGCCGCTTCAGCTGTTGTTTTCGCCGCTAAAACTGTGTACTCTGCTATGAATTTACCAACCCAAACTATGCCGGATTTCAATTGCGATATCATTTTAGCGAGTGTGAATCCTTCTGTTCCTGTGACGAATTTTTTTACCCATTTAGCTGCAGTTAAAAAATCCTTTAAGCCGTTTGTAACAGCGCTGACGGCTACTATCGCCGGAACAATAGCTCTTAACGCACCGATTAATGAAATGCCCGCCGCAATGAACTTCCCGATTGCCGGGTTTGCTTCCATCGCTGCATTAGTAAATTTCAAAAACCCGTTTACATTCTCCAAAATCGTTTTACCGAGTGGAGCCATGCCAACAAGCAAGTTGATGATAGTTTTTGCGATCTGCCCCAATGTGCTCCATACTGTAGGACCGTTGGTTTTGATATAGTCAATGAACGATTGAAATTCTTTTGTTTTCGTAACGCTGCCAGCCCACTCATTGAACCGCTTGGTCAGATCTACGAGTGATGTCATCATGTCTTGTGACATAGGAGCGAATCCAGTAAACAGCTTTGTCAGGCCGCCCGAAAAGTTTCTGATAATCTGCAACAATTTTGGGCCGTTGGTTTTTGTATACTCCACGAAAGCCTGAAATTTCTTTGAAGAACCCAAGTTTGCTGACCATTTCACCCATGATTGGGTCATTCCTTCGATGGATTTTGTCATGCTCTTTCCGGTCGGTCCGAATGCTACGATCAGATTGAAAACTGTCCGTAAGACATTCCCGGCAGATCGGCCGAATGAAGCAAACGCCGCCGGAGCTTCTTTGTTCAGATAAGAAATGAATCTCTGCATGTCCGGAGCTTTAAAAGCCTTATCCATGCTTTTCGCCAGTCCCACGCCCTCTTTTGCCAGTCCATCAAACATTGGAATGAGTGAGTTAAG
>NZ_JAHOAA010000006.1:160889-161072 GCF_019039175.1 Bacillus sp. FJAT-27001 | reverse complement strand
GCTAAAGCTGTCCGTGCTTCTGACACAGCTCTAGTCAGAGGATCTGAATCAGCATCTAAATCAACTCGCGTGCGTTCATGTCGATGTACAAAATTATCAATTTGCTGCTCGGCCTGCCGCACTCTGGCCTGAAAGCTTGCGATCTCTGCGTCGATTTCCACCGTCTGATGATCATTCATCCGA
>NZ_JAHOAA010000006.1:159425-160608 GCF_019039175.1 Bacillus sp. FJAT-27001 | reverse complement strand
CGGTGAAACATGGCGTTTCTTGCCATAAGCTCCAATTCATCTATTTCTCGCAACTTGGCCCCTTTTAGTAAAAGTTTATACTCGTTAGGAGTCCATGACATGATTAAATCCACATCATAAACCCCAAGCCAATGTGCGGAATTCGTAATTATTTGGTCGTAGTCGATCCCGTTCTCTCTTTGTACGCCTCTTTCATCATCTTCAGGACTTCCTTGCCGTTCTCTTCGTCCTCCAGCCGTTTCGCTTCCATTTCCGGTGTTTCGTTCGGAGCCGGTTTCTTCCCTTTGTTCATCTTCTCCATCATCTTCCAGCGCTGACGGATCACGCCTTTGAAAAAACCCGCTGAGTCCAATGTCGTGAATGCTTCATTGATCATCTTGTCAATTGCGTCGCCTGTTTCGTCTTCATCAATGATTTTTATGATTGCTTCCTCAATAGCCTCAGTTGATGGCTTTTCTTTCTTCAAGTAAGCAAGTGCGCAATCCCAAAAAGCAGAAAGATAGGAAGCCTCTTCGTTGAGCAAGCTCATGTAAATATTCATTGTGCCGCCTTTGCCCTTTTCGTCCGCAGTGGAATATTTTTCGTTTGCCAATCTGTCAAAAGCAAAGTCGCAACGTGATTTGTATTCTTTATCTCCGATAGTTAAGTAAGCCATTTATAAAACCTCCGATTATTTTTGTATGTTAAAAAAGAGCCCGGGAAGCCCGGACCCTATAATTCCTTTTCTGTTCGTATCGTAAAATTGGCCGATCGTTCCGATTCCCCGGCCGAGTTCACTGCCGACACGTTAAAAATGTAGGCGGTGTCCGGCTTTAGGTTAGGATTCGACGTGTACGAATTCTTTGAGACAGTCGCTATTTTTGCATAAAACCTGTAAATATTGTAAGATGTCGCCCCTTTCACCGCATCCCATGAAAAACTCACCTGATTTGAAGTGGCGCTTTTCGCAGTTATATTGCGGGGTACGTTAGGGCGTAACCGCTTGTGTTTGCGTAACAATCTCGGTCATTGAGGACTCGCCCGCATCGTTCACAGCAGAGACGTTGACCGTCAGTTTCGTGTCGGCCGCAATTCCTGTCAAGGTGTGGGATGTGCCAGTGACAGTTGCGTCCAGCTGCTTGCCCGCTCCCCTGTATACCTTATATGAAGTCGCCCCATCTACCGCATCCCATTTCACGGTCAC
>NZ_JAHOAA010000006.1:158611-159091 GCF_019039175.1 Bacillus sp. FJAT-27001 | reverse complement strand
TCTCAATTGTTTATTGTGAAGCGCATTCTGAGAATGCCGTGACGCGTGTACCCGTCAATATCGGTGATCACCTGCATGCTGCGCATCTCAGAACGGCATAAAGAAAAGCCCTCTATTGTTAGGGGCTTGCTTGTTAACGCTTGAAGCATGAGGCTCAGAATCTCCATTGCTTCTTTTTTTCCGTTGTAACCTGACCAGCAGTGTAAAACCACATTGATTTCTTCACCGCTGGATGTCTTGGTTTTAAATGGGGAAACATCATCATCCCCCATTGTTACATAAGGCTTTTGCTGATCTTTCGGGACTGCATCAAAGACGCCTGTGACGCGCCCGTTCAGCTCTTCGTCTGTTGATAACCTCTTAAATAGAGCAGCCTGCAACGGCCACAGGGCAGATCGCATGATGACAGCTCCTTTCTATTACATTTGACTGGCAAAATACCGCATACCTTCGTCCACCGCTGGATTCCAGAACGGCTGC
>NZ_JAHOAA010000006.1:156742-158355 GCF_019039175.1 Bacillus sp. FJAT-27001 | reverse complement strand
GTTCCCCCCGTCTATTGCGGCGGTCGGAGCATTCAGAACAGCATGGCTGTAAATCAGCTCGGCCGTGTCTGTGACCAGTTGCTTAATATCATCTATGACCCGGTTTCTGAACTCGCTCGTGGCTCTTTGCATCTGCCTGACCCATCTGCCGCTCACCTCAGCCATTGCCCTTCAGCACCCCCGTAACCTGACATTTCAAATTCATAATCTCATGCATGCCGCCCTGGTCGATCGGATCTGATTTGAGAGTCAGCACCTTGTTTTCGTAGATGATCCGCATTGTCTTCTCAATATCATTGCGATACGGGAAATACACATTGCAATCAACCGGGTTCTGAAGTTGCTGAGCCTGATAATATTCCCGGGACGTAATCCCGCCGACAAAGGCCTCTGTTGTGAGATAATCAGTGAATTTTTCAACATAGCCCCCGCCGCCGTCCGGCACCTTTTCCACCCGTTGAAACGTGACGACATGTGGAAATTCTTCATAGATCATATGACTCTCAGCTTTCTGTATGGAGCAAGAAGCTTCGTAATGCTGCTTGGTAGCTCTGTTTCATAAGAATATGAGACATCTCCCATACTTCGGCCGGAAAGATTGGACGGAGTCATGTTATGCTCGATCGCTTTCGCGACATACAGCTTTACCCCTGCTGGTAATTTTTCTTCTCCATTGACCGTGAATGAGTTGTTGCACCAGTCTTTTGCTTGATCTATGAACAGAGGCAGGACCTCGGCCAGATAGGTATCGTGGCTGTCTGTTTTTATGCCAAGCATATTTTTTACGGTTTGAACATCCATAGAATCACCTACACTTCACCGAGAACAATTTTGATCAGTTCCTCTTTAGGCGCTTTGGGATCAAATTCATATTCGTTCTCCTTCAGAAAGGCAACGATTTCATCCTTATTCACCTTTTTCAATTGCTCTTCAGTCATATCAAGAAGGTTTGTACCCGGCAGTTCGTTCGGCTCTTTAGATTGTTTGGCCTCTTCCACTCTCTTAAAACCAATGTGAGAATAAACCACCTCAAAAGCCTTTTCAGTGCATTCAATGGTTTTGGAACCGTTAGATGCTTTCATATCACGCGCCGCCTCCTTCCAGTGCTTTTACCCGATTCTCTAAATCAGATAGTTTGGCTGTCACATCGTCACCGAGTTTAGCTAAAGTAACTGCTTTGGCACCGATGTTGGCATTTTGTACACTACCGGTGCCGATGTTACGATTTTGGACAGAACCATCACCGATATTGAGGTTTTTCACTTCTCCGTCGCCGATCATTTCCGAAGTGATAGTTTTAGGAGCAGGCGCAGAACCCGATAACCCGGTCACCTTCGCGCCCTCTTTTATTTCAAGCTCGCCACCAATCACCAATTTGTCGCCGTTATTAGTGTTATAGTTTTTAGATGTGTATCCCATAAGCTTACGCCTCCGGTGCTGGTGTAATAGCAGCAAAAGCATCATCGGTCAATGTCATGAATCCGACTTGCTGAGTTACACGGAGAGCAACCATATCACGCTCGTACAAGTTGATCGGGTTTCCGTCTGCATCAACTATCGTTGTCAATGTTGCATCCTCTGAGATTTTGTATTCCATTCCTTGAGGGATTCCA
>NZ_JAHOAA010000006.1:152424-156732 GCF_019039175.1 Bacillus sp. FJAT-27001 | reverse complement strand
GCCGCAAGTAATGCCGCTTTTTCGTAATCCCATGACTTAGAATCCACATATCCGATCGGAAGGCCAAGGGCTTGTTGTGTGGCGCCGCCTGTCGCATCGTTGAAGATCGGAAGCCCGTTACCGTCCTTAGTACCACGAAGTTTCTGACGGAATCGGCGTGTTGTTGTAAAGCCGTTTACATCTTTGTCAGCGTCTTCGACCAAAGCCATGATCCCGCTTAACTCATCATATAGATTGCCAAGTGAGTTTAACGCAATAGCGTTACCAGATTCCTTGATTTTTTCAAATACAGATACGCCTTTTCCAAACGGTGAATCTACACCGAATAACGCAGCCTGATCAAATTTGATCGCAAAGGCTTCAGCGATAGCCGGGCGCATTTGTGTGAAGAAATCTGTTACAGAGTAGCGCAAGAATTCTTTAGAAACAGGGATGATGACACCCAATTTCTTTGAAATCATTTTTGCTGTTAACCATTGGGCCTTAGATGTTTGAATTCTATCGCCCTCTCCAACCCAGTATGCTCCTGGCCCAGAAGCCAAGTACGTGAATTCTTTCTCCGGCTTAGTCATTTCTTCATATTTTGCGAGTTTCGTGACAGCAGATTGGGTCATAAACTCTTTTAAAACCAGCGTTCCTTGTTCAGTTGGAACCTTCCCATTTACTGAGTCTTGCATCAATGCATTGTTCGGATTAAATGTTGGCATTAAAGATAGCCCTCCTTATTTTCTTATACTTGCTTCAGCTGCAAGCGAGCTGATGTCTAAATCTTGATTTGTCGATTCATTGCTGCCGGACTGGACATCACGGCCATTCTCTTGAAACTTGGATTCAATAGCCTTTTGAAGTGCAACGTTGTACTTCTCTTCGAATGCTCCGAGGTTCTTCATCGTTGATTCTTCATCCTCACCGACAAAGAATCCCACTACTTCTACATCTGCCGGCAGTTGCTTTTCAGAAGCATAAGAAACAGCTTTGTTTAAAAGCTTTTCACGTTGTGCTGCTGTCTTTTGATCTTTCAGCTCCTTTTCGAGCTTCCTGATCCGCTTCTGCTCTTCTGTTTCTTCTGGATAAAGCTCTTTTACCTTTGTATCAACCAGAGCATCGAGATTGTTCGCCTTCCACGTATCAAGTCCTTTTGTAAAATGAGAATCCAACCGAGGCTGAATGAGACGTTTTCCTTCTTCTGTATCTAAAAACCCATTCACCTTGTCAGCAGACACGGCAGAAAGTTCATTCAGATACGACTGTACTTCTTCGTTCTCTTTATTTTCTTCAAGAAATTTTTTCACATCTTCTAATGTTGGCATTACGCTTCTTCCTCCTTTGCCCTCTACAGTGCGCGCCTGTTATGAGTGCATGAAAAATAAGCCTTTTAACGTCGTGCTCAGGACAAAATAAAAAGCCGCTGTTTAACGGCGGCCCTTTTCCTCAATGGATTTGTACCACTCTTCATAGGTTTGGTATGGGATTGTCTGGCCAGCCCCGCTGCCGCCTTCCCTCGCTCTTCTCGTATCCGGCAGGACGCCGTTCACTTTAAACGTAATTGTGCAACGGCAGTTAATATCATCCTTGGCATTATTCATGTGCCCTGGAGCCGGCCCGACGCCGCCGTAAATTGATTTGAACAGCCCATTGCGTTCTATAGTCTTCCCGTCCAGCTTCCTGTGCCCGGCTCGTGTTTTAAGATCAAGAGTAGCATTCCACATCTTTTTAAGACTGCTCCGTTTTGAGGCCTTTTCAGCGCTTTCCATCCTTGCCGAGACTTGTACCCTATGAGCTTCTGTTCTCGCCACGTCACGGGCTTTCCTGCGGGCAAATTCGGTTGCTCTTTCAATGCGGCGGGCGATCTTTGAATAATCCTCCCCCGCTTGTAGGCCCTGTGCGACGGAAATTTGAATCTGCCGGACATAATCGTCTCGATGCCTCCTGTATATCGCTGACAAGGTCAATTCAGCTATGGGGTTTAGAATGGCCTGCCGGATGACTTTGGCTGTCGGGATGCTAAAACCCAAGTTAACCACGGATTCCATTTCAAATAGATAAGCAGAACGCATATAATTCTCTAAAAACTGCTTGGCTGCTAATGCCTCAACAATAGTCAGAATGGTTTTGAAAGCCTGGTGAGATTCCTCGGCCATCCTCTCCATTTCCTTGTTCAGACGATTGTATTTGTTGGCATCGGCAAAAGTAAGCTGGCCGTCCTTGCTGTACTTCGCATACATCTGGGCAATTTGTGCATTGATCTCCTTTAAGCGAGACGCAAAAACGACATCAATCTTCTGAGCATCCTCAGTGATCATGTCGTCCAGGTACTTATCAATATCATTCTGGTTCATCTTCATCACCGCCCGCGTCTGTTTCCACATCCGTTAACGGCGGCATGTTGAGCCTGTATTCCTCTTCTTCCTCTTCCATCTTCTTCAGCTCATACTGGACATCATCAACAAACGACAGCAGAGACAGGCGGGTTTCTTCGCTTACCATTCCTTTAAGCTGTCCCGTCGTGTTTGCTTCTTCCAGTACATTTGCCGGAAGGTTTCGCTTAAATCCAAACCAAACTTTTTTATAATCTTCCGCCGCCGCTTGCCTTTTAGTGCCCCATGCGGAAAAAATCAGTTTATATTGATAACGCAGAGCAGCAGTCATCTTCCGTTCCATTGTGATGCATTTGTTTTCAAGCGACATCAATTTATATTTCATCGCAACCCCTGAAACATTCCCGCCAAAAGATTCATCGGAGAAATTGACCGATTTCGCAAAGCGAAGGATATTCTCTTCCAACCTATCAAGATGGTTTTCTATGATGGCATCGTTTATATCCTTTGTCAGATAGCTTACGTCATCTTTTTCGTCATACAATTCAAGGATTCCGGTCTTTTTGAGCTGATCAAGCGTCTCTTCATCCGCGCCAAGCCCTTTTAAAATCAGATAAGCCAGTCGGTATTGCTCAATCTCATTCGATGCATCGGACAACGTGCGGTCATACGCATCAATTAACGAAAGAACCTTTTCAGCATCTCCCTTTAGTTCCTTGTTATTCGCTAAACCGAATAAGGGACAGCCGTCAAAAAGATGCAAAGTTTTTTTATCAAAAGTGAAGGACGAGCTGTCTTTCGTACTGAAATAATAAACATATTTCTGATCATAGAATTCTGCTTTAATCTTGCCGCCATACACCGTGTAATATCGCAGAGCGTAAGTAGGTTCATGGATGCTTCCATCAGTAATAAAAGCGCATTCCCATGGATCAATATTTTTTATTCGCTCGTTTCCAGAACGATCAACGTAAGCGAGGCGGGCGCCGTAACCGCAAATAGAGGCCATTTTCCCCCACTCACTGTCTTCATCAGCAATGTTGTTTTCCGTACTGAAACCTTCAATCAGCTGTTTCACAAGTTTTGCATTACTTGCTTCACCGCTCTCATCAAACTCATATGCAATAGGATGACCAAACAGATAGCCCACCTTTGTATCAATGATTTCAGAATCAAACGAGTTGTTCAGCCTATTGTTTACTTTGTGATCAATACGTTTTAATTTCCCTGTTTCAAAATCCTCGTATTCAATGGCTTCTCTGGATAAGATCGGAACGCCCTGAACCTCAGCCTGGTACCGATCATAAAGCTTTTTCATTCTGTCATGATCCGGCTTATGCTCCTGAATGATCTTGTCAATCAATTCAGGTGTTATGCCGGACTGCTCAATAATTTCTATAAACTGATTCATCAGCTCATCCCTTTCCGCCTTTTCGGTTTATTATGCGAATACAGAGCGTACCGGAGAGCATCCAGCACGTCGTCCCATTCCTTCACAGGATCGCCGGTCTTTTGATTCCATACATACATGAAAATTTCTTTTTCGAAGCGAGCGACCTTGTCTTTTACGATGAATAATTCGTTTCGCTTAAGCAGCCGCGCCACTTCTTCGATACCGGATATAACCGCCTTATCAGCATTCAATGCACGCAGTTTCTCCCTGCGGAATCGCTGAACGTGTTCCGGTCGCGCAGTATCGCAGTAGAAATTAATGTTTCCGTACCGCTCTTTTACGCCTTTCGCCACCTTCACCCAGTAATCAATTTCCTCATGTCGCTTGGCATGTTCTTCGAGCAAATAAAACCCCCCCTGGTCATCTTGTCCAATTACGACAATAGAACCCGGGTGCTCATATCCCCAGTCAACGCCCGCAAAATACTTCTTGAAATTGACACGCCTGTTTTCCAATTCTTCAGAGCTGATATAGTGAATGTCCTTATTGAAATCCTTGTATATGACTCCTTCAGGCGCCACCCAATAACCGTGTATG
>NZ_JAHOAA010000006.1:146100-152414 GCF_019039175.1 Bacillus sp. FJAT-27001 | reverse complement strand
TCTGTAAACATGCCGCTCGGCGTCGATGCCACGATGCTCTCCACATATTCCGGATCGAGAAAATTGTTATCGAACAGCGAGAAATGAAATGACCGGATGTTCAGCCGGCCGCTTTTCAACATTTGCCCGTCTTTGTCGATATAATCCGTTTTGACGGTGTGCATCGGGTTCTCAGGGTTTGTATCCATCATGACCACAGCGCCTTTGTAGGAGCACCGGGAAATGACTTCTTTCACGAAAGAGTCATGCAGGGCAGTTGCTTCATTCAGGAATGCACCGGCTGACGTGAACCCCCGCGCTTTTTTCCATGAATCAGCATTGGCCCCGTCAAAGCAATATACACGGTTGCCGAATATCTCAACGGCATTCGACTTGTCGAGCCTCAATTCTTTACCCAGAATCAATTCCATATCGTTCAAGACATTTCGTTTTATGGCTGCTTGAGTAGCCCCGCCGATGATGAAGGATAAACCCATATTTTGATACTTACTAACGTGAGCAAGGAACGTCAAAATGAGCACGAATGTTTTCCCTGCCCTCTTTGCGCCGCTACAAATTAAAATTTTGGGCTGCTCTTTTATGAAGCTGTCCCAAACTTCCTTTTGCTTTTTATTCAGTTCCATCGGCATCCACCATTTTTCTCAACATTGTAGCAATCTCATTTTCTTTGGTGTTTTCGTCGCCGCCGTTAATAGCCTTCTTGGTCTTCTCGATATTCAAGCGCATTTGTTCCAATTTAAGGCGCCGCTCATCTTGCTCATGCGCCAGCTGGTCAAATTGCTTGATCAAGCCCCGGAGCTCACCCATCGCCCGTGATTGAGCATTCAGGAATGCCGCCTGCTTATCCCATGCGAATTGTATATCGTGCTGCAACTCTTCCACAAAGTGAGCTTTTGAAAGACTGCCGTCCTCATTTATGCTGAGGTCACCTTTTATTTTAGAGACAATTTTCGTAGTGTCATTTTTATCCTGCACAAACATAATGCGTTGTGCCCGCAGAATGGCCGCGTATTGTATCTGAATCTGATCCCATATCATATCAGCGGGGGAACGCTCCTGAATCTCTTCCATGATTTCAAGCGTTTCCTCTGGCAAATACTTTGAGAAGAATCCATGCGAAACCGCGTTTCGATTTCTCTCCGGGGCGCCGCCGTTGTTTCCCAATGCATTTTTATTGCCAGGTGGGGCGCCTGCCTTTTTTGTGTGCACACTTTTTTCGGAGGGTGCACCCTTTTTTCGTTCCCAACCATGCCGCTGCTTCCACGATTTAATGGTGTTCACTGACACCCCGTACTTTTCGGCAAGGTCCTTGTATTTCATGCCTTTGGCGTAATCCTTATACGCCTGAATATGCTTTTCAGCCATCTACATCCACCGCCGCCTCCTTTTGAATTGAGTTGTTTTGGAAAAAGATATTCTCTCTAAACCGACGCCGCACTCAGACCGTTAACCGCCGATAGTTTTTCTGAGATTTACCGGAATCGGTTTACAGAGAACATAAAAAAGCACCCGCTTGCAGAATTTGTCGAAATATTTTTTTGCCATTCTCTAAAGTTAATACGCAGTTATTAGTGAGGAAGGAACACGCATTTTGTGCGAGCTTCAACCTCTCAAGGCAATTTCTTTTGGAGGTGACAAATAATGATCAAGATTAACGTGAATGTGAAGTTGAGTATTAATGCAAATACGAACATAGATCTACTTATCTCAACGATTATCTCTGTCGCATTGGCCTTTCTCCAATAGGAGGAGGCTTTTGCTGCTACTAAAAAGCCCCACACCCAATAAGGGCATAGAGCTTAATGATCACTATATGAAATTGGTGGGGACGCAGGAATATTTCGCCTCCCCGTCCTGCCTTCCATTTTACACTGCGGATTTTATCTGATTCAACAATTGCAAAAGCTGACACGTTTCGCACATTTGGCACAAATGGCACACAATATCATTTTTAATGCGTCTGACTGTTTCGCGGGAAACGCCAAGATGCAGCGCGATTTCACGAAACTTCATCCCTTCTAACATACAATCAAAGACAATACGATTTTTTTCGTCCTCTATTTCTTCAGTAGAGCGCTCAAGAAAATCAACGATAGTTTCATATTTACGGAGCCGCTTTTCACGACGATCCATCTGACGTAATTCCGCCTGGCTTATTCCGGCTGATCCTCTCGGCATTCCTGCTTCGTCACCGTAAGTAGCCACAAGCTTCTGCCCGGCAAACTCCACCTTGTTGAGAATGCGGCTCAATCGACTGATCTCCCGCAGCATAAAATTATAATCACGAATCCATTCTTCGATTTCCCAAGCCATCATTTGATCAGACATTATAAACTCTCCTTTTGTCCGTAAATAGAATACTTCTCATTCCAACCGTTCTTTTTTTGTTCTGCCAGATATTCAGTTTTAGATACTTCCTGAATTGTTAGGCTACACTTTTCCATCAAGAAACTTTTCATATTCTCGAATAAATCTTCTTTTCCGCACAAAAGATTCACGATTTTCCCATTTTGATAGGCGAATCCATACTTCACACCAAACACTCCCTTTATTTGCGTCTCAAAGCGCCGCCCTTGCCTCTTTTCAGAGTTTGCATATTTTGTCTGCCAAAAGCGATCTGATCGCTCAGAAACGTTTTTATCTGGCTCCTTTTTCTTCCGCTTCATGTCATCCCTCCTGATAACAAAAAACGGACACCAACCAGAGCGCAGAAAAAATTCTGTGCAATGATCAGTGTCCGCAGGCTTTCCGTCTTGGACTTATTTTTTATTACTACATTCGCTAATACATACGTCAAGTATTTCCTCAATTATAAGGTTTCTTTTTTTATTTGTTACTGAATCAGATATCAAAAACATAAGAACACTTAAGAAAAACAAGACTATAGTTAAAATGTTTGCCACGGTTAGAAACGTTGGATTAATCTCAGCGAAGTCTTTGGGCTTTAGGAATACAAATAATTGTCTATTGTTTATCACAAATAATAACAAAGGTCCTGAAATTATTGCCACTAAAGAGCGAAAAAGCACCTCAATAATATTTCCTGAGCTTTTTGTCTTGAAGTATGCCTTTAATAATTTTAGTTTAATTATATCGAGTTTTGCATAAATCAATAATTTTTTATAAATTGTCTCTAAATTTTCTAACAAGTCCTTAACAGGAACCTCCGATAAATCATGAATAAACTCTTTGTCTGTGAAATTCGGAGAATCTAACCAAAGGTACAAATTATCTCTTTTTACTTTTTGCGGCCTTATTAAAAAACAATATATTAAAAACCAAATAATTAGGTAAGCACCTATTACTATTATGTAATAAATAACTTCATATGCTTTCAAATGCCAAGATATAATTGCTATAATCGTAAGTACTGCTAAAACACAAAGAAATTTTATGAATGTAATTGATATTGATTTTAGGTCTTTTAATATTTCATTCGTCATTGTCTTGGCATCCCTCTGGTTTCAGTTTGCCACTATAATTTAGCGGCTTTAAACACATTTTATGAACCGGGTCCCTAACCTCTTTTATGATTTTTATTAGCTTAGGATTCCCCACGTTCTCAACCAATGTTAAAACATATTCTTTTGCCTTTTCTTCAGCAACAACTCTTTCACGTTCAGATAAATAAAACTGATAATCATTGTTTTTAAACTTGGTACCTTTTACCTCAATAAACTTGTCAGAGCCATCTGGAAAATAAGATTTTATATCATATCCATGACCGTCTTCCCTATTAGAGATCCAATCAACTTTTTGAGCCAATTCATTTCTGCCTTCTTTGATTAAATAATCTTTTTCTTTATGGAAGACAAACTCTTCTGCTGCCTTTCCAGTTAATTCATTAGCAATCTCTTTTTCTTTGCGAAGCAACCTGTACTTTTCAACATTTATTACTTTTCTTCTAATCGTTTTTTTCTTTATTAAATTCTCTTGTTCAGTTTCGCCATTATTTTCTTCTAAATAATGTTCATAGACATAATCATAGAAGAGGTCATTTAATATGAATAAATCGTTAAGCAATTGCTCTTCATCAAACGTAAATAGATTAAATTTCTTGTTGATGAGGGCGCTGGCAGCATACTTTTTTGGCCTGTCGGACGTACCCAAATAAAATTCATCCGTATTAAATCCTAGTAACTTTTCATTTGATTGAATCTGTCTAGCAAAGAATTGTTTACCTGCTTTAGCTTGCTCCCTAATTTCAGTTAAGTTAAAGTTTTCAGTGCCAGTTGCTATACTTAAATAAAAATTGTCTCCGCTTTCTGAAAACAATAAAACAATATAAATACCAACTTGAGTCGATACTCTTTTTCCTTTGGTAGTCAATCGATTATCAAGAAAAGCAATCCAGAATGAATCAGAAATCCTCCCAGTACCTGTGGAAGCTTTGATGCTTATATAATCTCGATTCTTGAACTGCTTTTCTTTTAATACCTTCTCAAATGCTACAGGAATTTCGTTACGAAACAGTTTAAAAAAATCATGTTGTTTATTATCAACTTTGTAATTTTTATATTCATTAAAACCTTTCCAAAAACGGTTTACATCAAATAGGCTAGGTGTAGTTCGCATCATAACAAAATCTCCTTTAACCAGAATTCAACGAGCCTATCATACCATATATTTCTAAACTATTTTATAATTTCCTTTCCAAATTTTCATTTCTTTCCGTCCTTATCTTCATTTTTAAGTAAAACAGCCTATTCATTCCTGCTTCTCTCTAAATTTATCAATATCATTAAAATAAGCCGCTGCCGTGAATGCAATGATTGCTCCTATTAACGTGATGTTTGCTTTCATGTCCGGCCTGTATTCGTACTGAAAATAAAACCAGAATCCTAACCCCATTAGCATAAAAATTATTCTCAGCGCCATTGAATCCCCCTATTTAATATATAGTTTTCACTGAACTGGCCGAGCCGCCGAAAGGCTCTATGTACATTATGTTGTGTTCGGCGTATGTCCTTTGCCGCCGAATAAGATTAAAGGTGAGCGTACCATCCCTTAACCCCCGATCAAATTCGGCAGCACAGCAACAGCGAAGAAGAAAAGCCCCACGCATGCCCCGACCAGCCAGATATTTGTTTTATCCCGTTTAGCGATAATGGTATCGCCGATCATTTTCAGATCGTCAGACCGAGCGACCAGCGTCGGGATGTAGTCCGGGTGAACCTTCAAAAGCTCGGCCGCCTGCTCGACGGTCATTGCTTCGTCCTTCGTGGCCTTCACGTTCCGCTGGAGTTCTACTTGTAATGGAATCATTCTGCAGCACCGCCTAACATTTCGGGATTCTGATGTACATTGCCGATGATTTCTGTAAAATAAAGATCATTGTGTTTGTGTATCTCTTGAAGTTTCCCCTGGTGATCTGTTAGCGTTCCACGCTTGATACGAAGGACTCCATGAATTTTTTCTAGCCTGTAGTTGCGGCAAATCTCTTTCATCTTGAAGCCGCTGCCTTCAAAAACAATCTGCATAAATCGTGTGTTTTTTTCGCCCTCGTCAATAAAGGAGAACATAACAACATCGCCCTGATAAATCTCCTTGCCGTTTTTGTCCTTCGTGCCGGTATATAAATCGCGGCTGATCAACTCGTAACCGAACTCTTCACAAAAGACGGGAGACAGTTTGCGCGCCGGGCGTTCTTCAAGCTGACTGATAAAGTACGTTTTCAATTCGACATTGCCTGTTTCCTTATGCCGGAATGTATACCGGATTTTGATGTTATTCATTCCGCAGCCCCCTCCAATGCTTTTCTGGCCGTTTGCCCTCCGTCGAGTTCGACAGCTGGCGGACAGTCTTCAAATTCGTTTGTATACGTCGTTTCATTGGCGTAAAATTCTAATGCGTTTCTATAACGCTTGTTCTCCGCCTGCAGCAACTTAATATCTTTCTGTGCCTGCCGGAATTGATTGGCCGCAATATCCTGCTGGCGCTGGTGCTCCCGATTCATAGCCTGCTGCATGATTAACTCTTCCGCGAGCTTTTCGGCTGCTGCTTCCAAAGAAATTGGCTCCGGTGTACTGGCCGCCGTTTTTGAAAGGGTGCAAATGTAAGAACCGGTATATAAAACTTCACCTTTTGACAAATTGATTTTGAATTCTTTCATGCCCGGGCCTCCCGGTCTAAAAGACATGTTTTGCATACAACCCATTGAGCTGAATAATATATTTTTCCGCAGCGTTCACACTTGCGGGCAATTTCGTTTTGATACATTTTCCGTTCCTCCCCCGCAGGGGAAATCCCTGCTATTTGAATTTATGGCCGATCTCGTAATCACAACGAGCCAGGCCGCCTTTTATTGTTTGAAT
>NZ_JAHOAA010000006.1:144668-145955 GCF_019039175.1 Bacillus sp. FJAT-27001 | reverse complement strand
CCCTTTTCCGCATTTTCTCTTTTTGTCTTGGATTTAGAAATTTCTTTCGTCATTGGTCTGAATACTCTAACATCCATTGCCACAGGTCCCGTAATAACTTGTTTTGGCCGATACTGTGACGCCACCAGTGCAACATATTGTTTAAAATTCTTTGATTTCAAAGGATCACGCATTTTAACCTTGCCATTTATAACAGATCCCCTCGGCCTCCCCTGTGCAACAGGCTCGCCGTAAACTATAAACTGAATGGAATCCAACCGTCATTACCTCCCGTCAATTTGTTCCCAGTGCTGAATCTGCTTTTCCTTGTACGGCGCAGTGAGGATGATGGCCGGCAGCAGGATCACCGCTTTAAGCACTGTGCATCAGCTCCATTTGTTTGATTTTTTCCTCAAGCACCCGGATCGCCGGGGTAAGGTCCTGGCCGGCCGTTTGCTCGGCGGGCCCGAACAGATACATTCCGTCGGTCGCTGTGAAATTCGCTTTTTCTGTCATTCCCAATCTCCTAACCTATGGTTTAATTGCATCCGGTCGCCCTTAATGATCACCGTGTAATCTCTGCACATTTGATGAATCCGGGAGCCCAGCGCCTCGTCGATATCCAAAATTTCGCCCGTATCAAGCTCGGAAGAGATTAGCAGAGGCTTATGATTCAGGTACCGATAGTTCACAACCGATTGAATTTGTTCCACTTGCCAATCCGTCGCCCGCGGCTCCCCCTTCACTGGCTTGAATAAGTCATCAATGAACAGGACATCGGCTTTCCGCATGGCGTCGAGCTTTGTTTCCAACTGGTCAAAGTCATTTCGCAGATCGCCCATTCCCTCAACGTACGGGAAATACATGCAGTAAATTGATTTTTTCTTAATCAGATTGTTCATGATCGCCGTTAACAGGTGCGTTTTTCCGCTGCCCGGCTGCCCGAGCAAAGCGATACTGTTTGAACGTTTTCCCATGACGTTGGGAAAATCCTTATAGTATTCCACTGCGCACTCATAAGCGTCCTTGATCATGTCCGGCTTCCCGTCCTTAATGAAGTTTCCAAAAAGGAGCTTTTCGAATTCCTCCGTGATGCCACTGGCCTTCATAAGCCGGGCGATCTTTTTCCGTTTTACACACTCGCATTGCTTGGAAAATGTGGTTTTCCATTCCCGGGCCTTATCAGGTAAGCATACTTTCCCCGCAAGATAATCCTCTTCTCTGACCATTTGATCAGGGGCCAGGCTTTCCATTGTCTTATGCTCTTTTCTCAATTGGCGCTCGGTGTCTTGGTGAATACGGTAAACA
>NZ_JAHOAA010000006.1:9076-144475 GCF_019039175.1 Bacillus sp. FJAT-27001 | reverse complement strand
TATCTTGCGTTTTGCGAGCTTCCATACTGCTGTTTCTCCTTTCGTCTCTGGCTGAATGGGTTTGAGAGAATTGCTTCAATGTAATTCAGATTGACGTTGTTTCCCTTGCTTCTGAACGCCTGTTTCATTGCCTCCATGACTTTCTCTTCGCCGTAATCATCCACCATATACCCGAGCCGCTGAACCTCCATCGTGCCAATGGTGCGGGCTGTTTTGTTTTCGAATAGTTCAAATGCGTTTTTCATTTTTTCGTCAACCTCCTGCTGTGCTACTGGTATTGGAGCCGGGTCTATCTTCTTGTTGTAATTTCCAAGCTGTATGTACTCGGCATAATTCAACACCGTCACAATGAAACCGCGTTTTTGCGGCAGCCGGTCCAACTTCAAATACTCTTGCTTTACCATCCGATCTAATGAGTATTTGATCTGATCAGAAGACCAGTTGAAGCGCTTGGCTAAATCCACAAGCTTAACGATTGTCTGCCCGAGCTTTAGTTCTTGATCTGCCCTGTACTCCGCCCGTTTGAATAAATAATCGTATATTGTCTCATCACGTGAATCCTTAAACGGCAGCCGAGGCAGAACCACATACCCCAAACCTTGCATATCCATGCCGCTCACCTACTTCCTTTCACACAGTGCTGTCAGAGCCTTGAAATCTATTTCTACTAATCTCAGAGACGGCTCATTTGTCTTTAAGTAGTCAGTCGTGTACCGGGTATACAAGTCCTTTCTCATGTCGCGCTGAACCGTTTTGACCAGCCAGAGATAACAATGCGGGATAGGAATCCTAATCAACTCCCTTTCCATCAGCTCACCAACTCCGAAAAATGGATGATACTGTTCAGTTGATTAGTAGCCCGGCAATACTTGCATTTTTCGCATCGCTCCGGCTTCTCCCCGCCGTGTTTCACTTGCAAAATCCGGCCCATCCGCTGCTCAATCTCCTCAAGCTCTACTTCCATCCTTCCTTCATCAATATTGATGACAGCTTTATCAGGCGGGTCTTCTTTCGACACTCCAACGATCAGGGGTTCAAGCCATTCGTTACGCCCAGTCATCCGTTTTTCAATTTCTGCGTAAAGCGCCATCTGAGCGATGTATCCGTATGCCTCAACAAAAGAGCAATATCCTATTTCCGGGTCCCAAACTTTCTCCCGCAATGACCGCGCTGTTTTCAGATCGGAAAAACGGCCGCCAGCTGGGTTGTATACGTCCAGCTTTCCTTTCCACGGAACACCGAATAATTCAGCAGTTACAATGACTTCCTTTTCTCCTTGAAGAACAAACATACAGAGATCATCATTTTGAATCGCCTCAATCATCAGATCAGCTAACTGATACTGCTTGTACAGCTGACCTTTTTGAGTAAATAGCGAAGGTGTATTCATCTTGAATTCATCAAAAGCCTGTTCACCCTCAAGCCAGGCATGAACGTATTGGCCGAAGAGGAGTGCCTCCGATGTGGGCGGCGTCCATTCTCCGTTCAGCTTTGCCATCGTGGCAGCCTCGCACTGCAAAAAACTTTTATATTGAGAATTTGACATGTAATGTCTATCAATCTCGTTAGAGTAATAATTCTCCTTGTTCAGCGCCGGTATCCGCATTAGCAGGATCACCCGCCTTTTCTTTACTATCAGCAGGCTTGTCAGCTTGCTCTTTCTGCTTTTTGAATTCTTCCTCAGCCTTTGACTTAGTCGTGCCTGTGGCCTTCACATTGAAGTAATCCTCTTTCTTGGCCATACCATCACGTAAAGATGTATAAATGCGGCCAATCTTTAAAAAGTCTTGTTCTGTAAAGGCGTCGACGTTACTGCCGATATACTCCTGAATCATTTCCTTAGTGATGCCAAACTCTTTTTTAAAAAGGGAGAAGGCGCTTCTGAGCCGGTCTTCCAGTGGTTCCTTATGACCGCTAATCAATGTTTTTTGACACATATCTACCGCCGCATCAACGATGTCTCCCGGAATCACTCCAAGTATGCAGGCGCGAACCCGGCGGGCTCCTTGATTGGCAACCATTTCGTAAATATCCCTTGCATCATTGAGCTTTGTCACTGTACCTTTTGCCTTTCTCTCATGCTTCACAGTGAATATTTTGGTTTGCCGGGTATTCGTTTCAAGATCCCAAGCGTAAGCCATGACAGAGGATTCCCCGGCTTTTTGCTCGAGCTCCATAATTCCGTAATCAATGTTGCCCCAATTCTGCGCCAAGGCCTCCGCCAGCCGGATAGATGGACCGGAAACCTTTGTCCCGCCGCGAGGATATTCATACACCGCATTCTCGGCTAAAAGCCTCCGTTCGCATGCTTTTTTAATCCGGTCAAACGCCGCGAATACGTCCCGTGGGAATTTCTTTGCGATGACCATCGCCGCCTGTACTTCTTGAGCCTGTCGGCTTACCATCGCTTCCGTAGTCACGCTAGTATCCTGCTGGGGCGCCGGCATGTAATCTGAGTAATCTACCTGAGATAATCCGTTCATTGTGCTTCTGCCACCTTTCTCAAATAAGCTTCTGTGCCGAGCCGTTGCCATTCTCGGTATGCATCCATTGACGGAAAGGAAAATACGGGTTTGCCTTTACTGAACATGATTGAGCCGCCGACTTCTCTTAAACGCTTCTGATCGTCCGCCCGGTCACTGAAAGATGCTGTTATTCGTTTTGCCATGTGTAAAACCTCCATTGTCTTTTTTGAGGTAATTTGGTATAATAAAGGAACTAATCTTTACCAAAAGACCTTTTGAAGTCCACTCTGCCAAGTGGGCTTTTTTTATTGTGCTGAATGAAACCTAAATCCAAGTTGCTCCTTCAAATAGCGTTTAAGATTGTCTTGTAAAATCACTTCGCCGCTGTCGATTACATAATTATCTGCTGACGTTACTTCATCCCCGAAAAAGTCCTTTTTTGTTTCCGGTTCTGTCGTTTTATCATGCCAGTTGTTCAGGACCATTGGATTTTCAATATTCATCGTGAACACCTACTCGCAACACTCAGTTGAATCCCGCGGGCTGCCATATTTAAAACGGTTTGGTGTAAGCGTCCTTTATTCGCCAGCCGGTTAATATCCTCTGTAAGAACCTTGATGCTCCCTGCAAGACTGATAGCTTCTTCATAATCGCCATCCCGTAACGCCTCCGAAAGCATGATAGAGAGCCTTTCCGCCGACTCGATTTTCCTTTTTGCTGAATCTGCATCTGCTTTAAGAAACTGATTGATTTTCATACCAGCACCGCCTGCCTTTCCTCTGTTTTTGCCATTGCAACTTGACTCATTAGCGCTTTCCGCGTCCATCTTTCAGCCAGTTCCTTCATGTTCAGGCCATGACTGCGGGCCAGCGAATATATCAGCGTTTTGTTTGCTGGGATCAGATCAAAAATCTGTTTAATATCGGCCATGGGCAGTTCTTCAGGTTGTCGGCCTGGCCTATCGTTTGCCAGCCAGCGCGCTAAATGCCTTGTTGCTTGCAATGCTTCTTCAAGCTGGTGAATCATATTGATTACCGCCGCGCTTGCGCTCTCGTTAAGGGCTGGATCTATTGGCGCCGCCGTCGTCGGGTGCAGTTTGAAGAGGTAATGTACCAGATCAATATGTTCGTATGCCTCGCACGCCTCAAACCACTTGATGCATAATTCCGGGGTAAGCTTACTGAATCCATTTTCAACGTCCGAAACATACCGCTGATCTTTCCCCCCTATCAAATTACCAATCTGATACTGTGCAAGTCCTGCCGCTTTGCGGACACTACGCATGATCCGGGGTAGATTATGCAAATTGTATGGGTTGTTCTCCATATGTTTGCCTCCTGATATATCCAGTTGTTCACTGGTAAAATTTAATTAATGAAGGAACTAGCTTACTTGCTGTTTTCTCAGCTTGTCGATGATAAAGACCTGTCCCTTTGGCGTAATGCGGATAGTCAGCCATGATTTAGATGAACCGTTTACTTGTCGCACTCCCTGTGCTACTTCAAAGTAACCACGGTCGATATATTCCTGGTATGGCTCGTTCTTGTTTGCCAAGATCATCTTCCACTCGCGTAGCTTTTGGAACAGCCGTTTTTCTCCGATGCTGATACCCTTTTTAGATGCAAGCTTCGCCAGTTCCCTCACTAGTAATGATTTTTCAGATGCCATACAACTCTCTGCAAAGTTGATCAGTGGCTGCTGAATCTTCAGTGTGTGCTGAAGTCGTTGCCGCTCCTCCTCTTCAGTGATCCATCGCTTTGCCCGGCTGATCGGATCATCAATCATGTAAGAGGGCTGATTGAGCCTTTGAAGCTCATTTTCCATACGGTTAAATTCTGCAATGTATTTTTCTTTAAATATTGCGGCCTTTGCGCCTGTATAACCAAAAACCAAGAATGTGAGTCCATCACGTTTTATGAGATATTTTTTGTATGTCCGGTTTCGGTCATCCTGATAGTCAACCTCCGCAAAATTGTGGAGATTAAATTCTTTGCTGGAATCAAGGTTTCTGATATCCCGCAGGACCGTGTCATGCCGTTTCCCGAAGACTTTAGCGACAGTCAGGCTGTCCGTTACAACTTGATTACCTTCAATGAAGACGAGTTGATTCACCCTATCGCCTCCTTCATAATCGCTTGTTCCTGAGCTTCAATCCATGCATCAATGTTATGTTTGGTAAAGAAAATGCGATTCCGGACTCGGAAGTGTGGAATTTGTTTTTCTCGGACCATCGTGTAAATTGTGTCATGATGAACGCCAAGGTAATCAGCTGTTTCCTGCACAGTTAATGTATTGCGTGTCATACTCGGCCTCCTAAGCTTTATTTATATGAGATTCTTGTCCTTCTTGATTAAAAAAAAGCTCTTTAATATCACAATCCAATATCTCAGCGACTTTAAAAGCATCTTCCATTTTAGGAGTGGAATATCCATTTTCCCAATTGGAAACAGTGGATTTTTTATACATAAGCTTTTCGGCTAAATTCTCTTGAGTTAAGCCTTTAGCTTTTCTGGCATTCACAAGTTTATAGTTTTTCATTCGTTCACCTCCTGTATAAGATTCTTGTACTTTATGTTTTCATTATAAGTATAAGAATCTTGTATGTCAACAAAAAGTATGAATTTCTTATACAAATATTAATTCACTTCTCATTTGTTGTACAATTACCTTGTACTTCGATATGGAGGAAAATCCAAATGTTGTCTAAAAGATTAAAGATTTGCCGAAAACAAAAAAAACTTACTCAAACTGAGTTAGCTGAGAAAGTCAAAACCACCAAGGGAACTATAAGCAATTATGAGAACGGACACAGTTCACCTTCAAACGAAATGTTACGTGACCTTGCTGACGCTCTCGATACAACTACTGATTATCTTTTAGGTAGAGTTGATAATCATTCGAGTGTTATTAAAGAAACATCAGAGTTTGAACAAGCGTTCGGAGATGATGATTTACAACTTGCGTTTAGAGAAGCTCGTGATTTCTCAGAAGAAAGTCAAAAACAGGCAATTGATTTTATAAAGTACCTTAAAGAGAAAGAAGAACGCGAAGGCCGAAAGCCTAAAAAGTAACATACTGGTGAAACCTTTATTTATATTATTTATTATGTTATTTCTGTTTACTAATAAGATCGGGATTGGATCGGAATTAAATCTGAACTGGATCGGAAAAGAATTTTTCACCAGTAGGTTGAAGCCAGTTATATCAAGGGATATAGAATTCTTTCTCATCCGGATTGCATCTGGATTCAAACGGGATCGGATCAGAAAAAAAGTAGGAAGTTCAACTTGATTACTATAAAGGGGAAATTCAATTTGTCTTTTTTGTCAGAGAATGGTGAAGTGTATAACTGTCAATTCAAAAAACACATGAAGGCTTCTAAAAACTTTGTAAAAACTTATAAAATGATGCTTAGTGAGCTAAACGAAACCGTATTGGAAATTGCAAGAGGTAGCTTGAATAGACCTAAAGTTGTCAGCATGCCTACTGGTATATTTGCCGTAACAGATGATTATGTTTATTTCTTCTATCTTAAAAAGGATGCACTGATTACAGAGAAATGGCCTTACGATTCTATTTTGAAAATGTCTGTTACTAAAAAAGCTCTTGCTGGTTATCGGATAGATTGCACAACTTCAGATGGAGAATTCAGTATCACTAACATAACAGAAGGAAATCCAGAGGCAGTAAGTAAATATGTAGAATCCAAAATTACTGGTAATGAAGAAAAATTCAATCTGGAAAAAGAAAAGGTCAGCCAAGAACAAAAGAAAATTGAAGAAGAATCGAAAAAGCACATCAAAGAGTATTATTTTAAATCTGCAAAAACAACAATCACACTTGATGGAAACTATATAAGAGTAGCAAGAAAAGGCGCTGTTAACACTATCACACGAGGATATAGTGGGGAGAAATCTTATAGAATCAGCGAACTGTCCGGTCTTCAAATAAAAAAACCAGGATTAGTAACCTCTGGCTATTTTCAATTTTTAACACCAGCTGCCAATGAAACAAGTGGACTCTGGGACGCAATACAAGACGATAACTCCTTCACTTTTGGTCCAAATGAATTGCCGATGGTATTAGAAATTCAAAATTACATAGAAGAGCATCAGTCTATGCCGGCTCCAACAACTGCACCACCAGCTCCTGCCCCTACTGTATCTGCAGCTGATGAATTGAAAAAATATAAAGAGTTGTTGGATATGGATGCTATCACTCAAGAAGAATATGAAATTAAAAAGAAACAGCTATTGAATTTATGACAGCCCTTTTTCCTCGGGCTTTTCTTTCACACCAAAAACAGAACATATATTCTCTCCATGGTGGTGTTTTTAATGTCAATCCAGTTATCGTATCTTGAAGAAGAAGTGAAAAAAATCTATTACAAATTAAATATTGAGACTCCTGAAGACATTGATTTAGAAAGGATCGCCGCGGCATTTCGTATCTGGCTGCATTATGAGCAAAGAGAAAGCTGCATGTTTCAAATTAACGGTGAGTATAGTGTCGTCCTTGATGCTCGAGCCTCTCCACAAGAACAGTGGCAAGACTTTGTTCATGAGCTATGCCACGTCTTAAAACATACTGGAAACCAATTTCACATGAATAGAATGTTCAGGCAGCTTCAGGAATACCAGGCGAACAGTTTTATGTATCACTTCTGCGTACCAACGTTCATGCTCATAAAAATGCAGCTGCCCCGTCTTAAATCAGAGGCCATTAAATTAATAGGAGATACATTTAATGTGACATATTCCTTGGCCGCTAAACGGCTAGAAATATTCAACAGAAAACAGTTTTCAATTCTCTGGCATAAAAATCTTCATCAAATAAGTAAATTGAATGTTAGGAGGTAGCCAAATGGCCAGTATAGAGCCCCGTGGAAAAAACTCTTTTAGATTAATTGTTGAGAATGGTTACGATGCCAAAGGTAAAAGGGATAGGAGAAAGAAAACAATTCGTATAGAAGATCCAAAGCTATTAAAGACTAAACGGAAATTACAAGAGTATCTTGAGGACCAGCTGCACCGTTTCAGAATTGAAGTAGAGGCCGGCGAGTATATTGCTCCGGAAAAATCCACTTTTGATTCATTTGCAGAAAAATGGGTTGAAAAGAAACTCTTTAATAAGAATGGTAAACCATACTCTTATAAGGCATCCGAAAAACATTCAGGTCACTTACGCAATCACGTACTTCCTGCTTTTGGGCATAAACAAATAGATAAAATAAAAACCCTTCACATCGTTGATTTTATAGATGATTTATCCAAGGATGGGGCCCGAAAAGATGGTAAGCCTGGCGGCCTTGGTGATAGAACAATTCTTGATGTATTTCAAACGCTACAGGCAATGTTCAAGACAGCTACAGAAGAATGGAAACTCATTAAAGAGAATCCTATGGAGGGTTTAAGCCAGCCGCATGTGGAACCAAAAGAAATGCAGTATTTTCAGACTGATGAAGCAGAAGAATGTATCAGGGTTTTATATGAAATTGATATAAAATGGCGTTTATACTTTTTAGGCGCAATGATTGGTGGTTTACGGCGTGGTGAAGGACTTGCCTTTCAATGGCATTTGGATGTGGATTGGGATAGAGGCGGCTTCTATGTAAATCGATCAATTTCTAAAACAGTCAACGGGCAGCCTCTTGTAAAGGCGCCTAAATCACGCAGCTCAAAACGTTTTGTTAAAATGCCAGATTTCTATATGGAGGATTTAGCAAAATATTATCGCATGTGGAAGAAAGAAAAACTAATGCTCGGGGATGCCTGGGAAGGTGAGGACAATCAATATATCTTCCACAGTGGAACAGGAAAACCATATTACTACACAACACCTACTGCAAAGTGGGCAAAAATAAAAAAGAAGTATGGGCTCAAAGATATTAGGCTCCATGACCTGCGGCATACAATGGTGGCTCTTCTTATAGAAGCCGGTGAAAATATGAGCGCCATTCAAAAACGTGCCGGTCATGCAAGCCGAAGAATAACATCTGATATTTACGGACACGTAACCGAAAAACTTGAAAATGAGACAGCTCAATATTTTGATCAATTCAATCCTAATTTGAAGGCGAAAAGCAACTAAACTTCCTCAAAATAAATTTTTCGTCCCCAAATTGTCCCCAATTGCTTTTTTGGGCTATTGGCTCTGTTCCTGACAAATAAAAAAACCCTTATAGAATAAGGGTTTAAAGGTATGGAGCCAAGGGGGCTCGAACCCCTGACCTCTACGCTGCCAGCGTAGCGCTCTCCCAGCTGAGCTATGGCCCCGTGCTGTAACGTCATGTTTTATTATAGACGAGTCTTCTATGAATTTCAAGCAGAAAATTCAGTTTGCTCATATTTTCCTGAGACGTTTTTCGAACATAAAAAGAAGACCCTCCGGGGGGCCTCTTCGTTTATCGCACGAGCATGATTAAAATGATGCCGAGGATGACACGGTAAATGGCGAACGGGACAAGCTTAATCCGGTTAATAAGCCGAAGAAAAAATTTGACGACTAAGAGGGCGACGATAAAGGCGCAGATAAAGCCGACAAGAAAAAACGGAATCATGTCATAAGAAAGACTGCTCCAGTATTTCACCAGCTTCAGAAGGCTTGCGCCCGCCATAATCGGAATAGCCATAATAAATGTGAAGTCTGCGGCTGCCCGGTGATTCAAGCCGACAATGACACCTCCGGCAATCGTTGAGCCTGAGCGGGAAAATCCGGGCCATAAGGCGAGACACTGGAATAATCCGACACAGAAAGCCTGTTTGTAGGTGATTCTGTCCACCGTATCGATCGTTTCTTTCCTTTTATTGATCCAGTCCGCTATAAGCATAAGCACGGCTCCGGCAATTAATCCGTAAGCGACCGTTCTGACGGAGAATAAATAGCGGTCAATGAAATCCTCAAATAAAAAGCCGAGCACCGCCGCCGGAACAAGACCGACGGCGATTTGCGCGATGGTCAGCCTGTATCCCTTCTGCTGATCGCGCGTGACGTTTTTTTTGAGGCCGAGTAAATGTAATATCCGATCCTTAAACACAATGGCCACCGCCAGAATCGAACCGAGCTGAATCACCACTTTGAAGGAATTGGCGGCTTCCGGATTCATCAGGCTTCCGGATTTCAGCCAGATGTCATCCGCTATGATCATATGTCCCGTGGAAGAAACCGGCGCATACTCCGTCAGCCCTTCCACGATTCCCAAAACGGCTGCTGTGAACATCTCCCATAGTGTCATCCCATTCTTCCCTTCATTCATCATTTACAAAAGAGAAGCTCTCCTCTGAAGGAAAGCCTGTCTTATAATAAATATCATGTCCGTTCCGATTTTATGACTTCGATCCAGCATCATTTTTTTCTTCTTCATATAAATGCGAACGCATTTTGAACCAATCAAACAGATGGGTCGTGACCACTTTGATGACCGCATACCCCGGGATGGCTAAAATAATGCCGACAACCCCGAACAGCTTTCCGGCGGTTAAAAGAACAAAGATGATGGTAATCGGGTGAATGTGAAGATTTTTCCCCATGATCTGCGGCGAAATTAATTTCCCTTCCACGAGCTGGACAACGGTCCATACAATCGCAAGCTTCAGCAGCATAAGGGGCGAAGTGACCAACGCGATAATAATCGCCGGCGTGATGGCAATGGTCGGCCCTAAATACGGAACAACGCTCGTACAAGCGGCAATGACCGCAAGCAGTGACGCATAATCAAGTCCGATAATCAGATAGCCGATAAATAATAAAAACCCGATGCAGAAGCTGACGATGACCTGTCCTCTGATATAAGAGCTTAATCTGTGGTTCATTTCACTAAGCATTGTATACGTTTGTTCTTTCAGACGGGTGGGCACAAACTTTAAGATATAAATCGGCAGTTTTTTGCCGTCTTTCAGCAAATAGAACAGAATAAACGGCACGGTCACAATTGAAATAATCACTTCCGTCAGCGCGCCGATAAAATTCCCGACTCCGGTAAATGTGCTGTTTGCAATTGTCGCCGCCTGCGCCGATACTTTATTAGCAAGATCGGAAATGTTGATATTCATCGTCTTTTGCGCCTGATTTACAAAATCGCTTCCGATCAGGCTTTTCGTCTGATCTTCAACAATATCCACATATTTCGGCAGGTTGTCGATCAGGCTCATGATCTGTTCCTTTAAAAACGGAATAATTGAAACGACCGTAATCGTAATCAGCCCTATAATAATGAGGTAAAGGAGCAGGATGGAATAGACTCTTTTCACTCTTATTTTTTCCAATATATCTACGATCGGATTAAGCAGATAATAAACAATTCCTGTCAAAATGACGGGGAGCGCAATCGTTTTGAGCAGGACGATAATAGGTGTGAAAATAAATGATGTCTTCATAAAGACAAGGATATTGAGGCCGATGAGCAGCAATACAAGCAAAAACAAGACAAATTTATTGTCTAAGAAAAACTGTTTAAATCTGCCGCCCCATGTTTGCAATGTTTCCACTATTGTTCCTCCATCATATGTATTTTACTTAAATTGTACACTATCGTTCCTGTAATGAAAAATAATAACCGGTCTCTATGGGAATTTTTCCTATCCCTTTAGCTGGCAGCCTTTTTTCCATTTATGTTTCTCAGAAAAAAAGCTATAATGTAAGCCAATACATAGAAGGAGCGATAGCAATGATTCGATTTGCAACAGTCGGAACGAATTGGATTACAGAACGATTTCTGGAGGCGGCTTCTGCTATTGATGATTTTCAATTAACGGCGGTTTATTCCAGAACTGAGGAACGCGCGGCGGAATTCGCCGGCAAACACGGCGCTGCTCATTATTTCACCAGGAAAGCAAAGCCTATGACGCGGTGTATCTCGCCAGCCCGAATGCATTTCACAAAGAGCAGGCGGTCCTTTTTATGGAACACGGCAAGCATGTACTGTGCGAAAAACCGTTTGCGTCTAACGCAAGGGAAACGGATGAAATGATTCACGCAGCCAAAACGAACGGCGTTCTCTTGATGGAAGCCATGAAAACAACGTTCCTGCCGAACTTCAGCATGCTTCAAAACCACTTACATAAAATCGGACCCGTCAGGAGATTCACAGCAAGCTACTGCCAATATTCATCACGATATGATGCATATAAGAACGGTACGGTGCTAAACGCGTTTAAGCCTGAATTATCGAACGGTTCGTTAATGGACATCGGCGTGTACTGCATTTATCCGGCCGTCGTCCTGTTCGGCAAACCGAAAAACGTCATTGCGACCGGTCATAAACTAGCATCCGGCGTTGACGGCGAAGGCACGGTCATTCTGTCATACGACGGATTTGAAGCGGTGCTGATGCATTCGAAAATCTCAAATTCGTTTGCCCCGGCGGAAATTCAGGGTGAAGACGGCACGATCGTTCTGGACAGCATTCACGGACCGGAACGGGCGGAAATCCGCTATCGTGACGGCCGGACGGAAGACATTTCAGTCCCTGATCTGAAACCATCGATGTACTACGAAACGGCTGAATTCATCAATCTTCTTCGAAACGGACAGCGGGAGTCTTCCGAAAATACATTTGAACGTTCTTTCATTACGGCAAGCATTATGGAAGAAGCGAGAAAACAAATCGGAATTGTCTTTCCCGCCGATCAAAACTAAAAACATCCGCCCTGATTCGGGCGGATGTTTTTTATTTGGACGCTAACAGGTCAGCAAACGCTTTTGCATACTGCGGAAGGTCGGGCGGGCGGCGGCTTGATACAATGTGGCCGTCAGTTACGACAGCTTCATCCAGCCACTGTGCCCCTGCATTTGTCATGTCGTCTTTGATGCCGGGCGTGCTCGTTACTTTTTTTCCTGCGAGAATTCCGGCAGATATGAGCACCCAGCCCGCATGGCAGATCTGGCCGATCGGCTTTTTCTGCTCGTTCATCGTACGGATGATGTCCAAAACTTCGGGATATCTTCGCAGTTTGTCAGGAGCCCAGCCGCCGGGCACGAGCACGGCGTCATACTCCTGAATAATCAGGCTCTTAAAATCGTAATCCGCCGTCGCGGGCACGCCGTATTTTCCTTTGTATGAACGGCCCGCTTCTTCTCCTATTAAATGAACGATCGCGCCTTCCTCTCTCAGCCGGTAGACGGGATACCAAAGCTCTAAGTCTTCAAAATCGTCACTGACAAGCGCTATGACTTTTTTGCCTTCTAATCTCATCACTGCCACTCCCTTCTTTTATACTAGTGTATCGCTTTTTTAAAATGAGGAAAAGAAACAGCTCGCTACAGCTGTTCTTCGTCTTCAGACTGAATCGTAAATTTCCGTGTGACCTGCTGCAGTTCTTCAGCCATATGCGCAAGCGTTTCGGCGGATGAACTGATTTCTTCCATGGAGGCCAGCTGCTCTTCAGCTGAGGCGGCGATGTCTTGAATGCCGGCGGACCCTTCTTTGGCGACTGAGGTAATGTCCTCCACCGCGTTTGTCACATTTTGCGACCCGGCTGCAAGCTTCTCAAGCGTTCCGTTCATATGCTGCAAGGCGCCTGAAATCTGAGTCGTCATTTCTGAGATTTTTTTGAAGCTTTCGGCCGTTTGATCCGTAATATCGAGGCCTTCCTTCACATCTTGATTCACCGCTTGGAATACGGAAAGCGATGTGGCGATTTCTTTGACGATTTCCTGAATCAGCGTTTCGATTTCCTTCGCGGAGCCGGCTGATTGTACGGCAAGCTTTCTCACTTCTTCCGCAACGACGGAGAAGCCCCGCCCGTATTCGCCTGCTCTGGCCGCTTCAATGGCAGCGTTTAAGGCAAGCAGATTTGTTTGATCGGCAATGCCGTTAATGACGTTGAGGATGCTCTTAATGTCGTGCGACTTCGTTTCCAGCCCTTTTACGACCGCTTCCGCCTGCTGTACGGAACGATCAATTGTTTTCATCTGGCCGACCGTTTTCGCCACTAATTCTTCTCCGCTTCCGGCCGTTTCAGAGGTTTGGATGGCAGATTCAGTGATTTCCGCCGATACATTCGCCGTCTCGGCAATGCCCGCATTCATTTGGGAAAGGTGATCAGCACTTTCTTCCAATTTCTCGCTTTGTGATTCGTTTCCGTTTGAGAATTGTTCAATCGCCAGTGTAATATGCTCTGTCGCCTTGCTTGTCTGTCCGGCGGATGCCGTCAGCTCTTCGGATGAAGAAGCGACATGTTCGACGGATGACTGGATGACGCCGATGACAGACCGGAGTGACGCCGACATCTCATTGAAGCTTTGGCTGAGCTGCCCGAATTCATTTTTCGACTTGATGTCAATGACTTCCGTTAAATCGCCGTCACTGATTTTAGCTGATGTCGAAACAAGTTTTTTGAGCGGTTTTGCAATCGAGCGAATGATAAAAACGATTAAAATACCGCCGACGATAAGAGAAACCGCCAGGATGATCAGCGCCATTTTCATGACAGGCGAGGCTGCGTCATGGATCTCACTGACAAAAAATGTGCCGGCGATTTTCCAGCCCGTCAGTTTGTTTGTCGTGAAGGCCATTTTCTTCTGCTGTCCTTCAAACATGTATTCAAACGATCCGCTTGATTTGGAAAATACTTCTTCCGTCCACTCTCCGGAGCCTTCCGTTCCCGCTTTTATAGTCGGATGCGCGATGTATTTTTTATCTCCCGTTGTAATGAAGGCAAAACCTTTATGACCGATCTGGACGCGTTCGGAAGCGTTCAGCAGGTCGCCAAGATTAATATCAAGCGCCACAACGCCTGATCCGTCTTTTGTCTGCTGGGCAATCGTAACAACCGTCTGTCCGGTTGCAGCGTCTTTATAGGGCTCGGTAAACACCGGCTGTCCGCTTTTTTCAACCGCTTTGGTATACCACTCGCGCGTGAGCGGATTATAATCGGACGGCATATCAACGGACGGATATTTCACGAACGCTTTGTCGCGAGACGCGGCGTAAATTGACGCGACATCGTCATTTACGGTGACATACTGCTTCATGTTGTCAAGCAGTACCGATTTATTTTTTGTGTTCAGTTTTTCCTTTGTGATTGATTCGCTGAAGTAGTCAATCGCTTTCAGCTTACCCTCAAGCATGTTTTCCAGCACGCTGTTCAGTTCACTGACATTTCCCTGGGCGCTGTGGGTCAGTTCGCTTTCTAATGTACTCCCCGCCGTTTGGTAGCTGAAGTAGGCGAGTATGCCGACCGGAAGCACCAATACGGCTAAAAATGCCGCGATCAGCGGCTTGCTGATGGATGGCTGTTTGATCCAATGTATCAGTTGTTTCATTTTTTCAGTCTCCTTCTTTGAAAAGCTAAATCTAATATCGTCAGATAGGACAAAAGATTTATTAAAAAAACTAAAAAAAACACCCAAACAGCACATTTGGGTGTTCTATGACCTATTAATCTATTTTAAATCGTTTCGTCATATCACGTAATTCTTCCGCCATTTGGGATAACGTTTCCGAAGACGAACTGATTTCTTCCATTGAAGCCAGCTGTTCTTCGGCGGAGGCCGCAATATCCTGAATGCTGGCGGAGCTTTCTTTTGCGATGGACGCGATTTGCTCAGAAGCTCCTGAAATCTGCTGAGAGCCTGCTGTCAGCTGTTCTACCGTCGCATTCATATTTTGAATTTCTCCGGCGATCTGGTTCGTCATTTCAGAAATCCGTTTGAAGCTCGTTTCGGTTTGATTCGTAATATCCAGTCCGCTCTCCACCTCTTTGTTGACGGATTGGAACATGCCGAGAGATGTATTGATTTCGTTGACGATTTCTATGATTAAGCTTTCGATTTCTTTCGCTGAATCGGCAGACTGGACGGCAAGTTTTCTGACCTCTTCGGCGACGACTGAGAAGCCCCGCCCGTATTCACCCGCACGTGCGGCTTCAATTGCCGCGTTCAGCGCAAGAAGGTTTGTCTGGTCAGCGATTCCGTTAATGACACGGAGAATGTTTGTAATGTCTTTTGATTTTGTTTCAAGTCCGCGCACCACTTGTTCAGCTTCTTTCACTGACCGGTCAATGACGTTCATTTGGCCGACCGTCTGGTGGACGAGCTTTCCGCCTGAATTGGCGACTTCCGCTGATGTGGCGGAGGATTCGGTAATGACGGCAGATGCTTTCGCCATATCTTTAAGCCCGCTGTTCATTTGGTAAATATGTTCCGCCGCGCTTTCAATGTTTTCACTTTGGCTTTCATTTCCGTTAGAAAATTGTTCGATCGCCAGTGTGATATGTTCGGTTGCCTTGCTTGTCTGCTCCGCTGAAGCCGTCAGCTCCTCTGAGGAAGATGCGACGTTATTCACGGAATCCTGGATGGCATGGATGAGAGACCTGAGCGAAGCGGCCATATTGTTAAAGCTTTTGCCAAGCTCGCCTAATTCATCTTTTGACTGAATCTCGATCGTTTCTGTTAAGTCGCCTTCACTGATCTGTTTCGATGATGTCACAAGCTGCTTGAGCGGTTTTGTGATTGAACGGATAATCAGCACCATGACGATGGTTCCGATCACAATCGCTAATACGAGAACGAGCAGGGACAGATGAAGGATCGGCAGGGCCGCTTCATGAATTTCGTCCAGATACATCGTTCCGGTAATCTTCCAGCCTGTCAGCCCGTTTGTATCATAAGCCATTTTCTTTTCCTGGCCGTCGTATTTGTATTGAAAATCACCTTTTTTGCTGGTGAACAGCTGTTCAGCCCACTCCCCGTTTAATACTGTGCCTGACGTGCGGTTCGGGTGGGCGACCACTTTTTTGTCTTTCGTCAGGATAAAAGCGTAGCCTGATTTTCCGATGTTCACTTTCTTTGTCGTTTTCAGAAGCTCATCGATTTTCATATTGATGGCGACGACTCCTGAGCCGTCTTTCGTCTGCTGAACGACCGTCACGACCATCGTATTGGTGGAAGCCGTGCGGTAAGGATCTGTTACAACAACTTTCCCCTTATTTTCCACGGCCTTTTTATACCAGTCTCTTTCAAGCGGATTATATCCTTTAGGCATCTGCAGATCCGGATACCGTGTGAAATGTCCTTCCGTGTCACTCGTATAAATGGATTCCACGTCTTTATTGATCTTCATGTACTCTGTGAATTTATCGGTAATTTGCGATTGGTTTTTCGGCTTGTACCGATCCTTTGTGAGCCAGTCGCTGAAATATGCCGTTCCGTCTTCCTTTTGGCTGATGCTTGTGTTGATCATATCGTTAATCTGCTGCACATTATCTAGTGCGCTTCCCATCATCTGCCTGTCAAGCGTGCTTACCGCCGATTGATAGGCGATAAAAGCCAGCGTTGAAATAGGAAGAATGAGAATGGCCAAAAAAGAAATGAGCAGTTTTCTTGTAAGCGATCTCTGCTTGATGATTTGCACAATTTTTTTCATCTGCTATATCTCCTCTTGCGTGTTTACCCTTCATATCGGCAATTATGGGTAATTATACATATCCAAAAAGAAGAAATATAACGAAACATACTTTTTACCTATCTTAAAATTAGTCTTTTAGACTTAATTAAGAGTTTATCTTAAAACGCTTTGTCAGTTCGCGTAATTCTTCCGCCATTTTTTCCAGCGTGACGGCGGAGGAACTGATTTCCTCCATGGACGCAAGCTGCTCTTCAGCTGAAGCCGCGATGTCCTGAATGCCGGCCGCGCTTTGTCTGGAGACGGCCGCGATATCCTCTGAAGCGTTTGATACTTCCTGAGACCCGGCAGAAAGCTGTTCCACGGTTGCATTCATATTTTGCAGTTCACCGGCAATCTGATTTGTTTTAACGGAAATGTCCCGGAAGCTTTTTTCCGTTTCGTCCGTTAACTGAAGTCCGCTTTTCACCTCGTGATTGACGGATTCCAGCATTCCGAGCGAAGTATGAATTTCTTTGACGATTTCATGAATTAAGGATTCGATTTCTTTCGCTGAATCGGCGGATTGTACGGCAAGCTTTCTCACTTCTTCGGCAACGACTGAAAAACCGCGTCCGTATTCTCCCGCTCTTGCCGCTTCAATGGCTGCATTTAAAGCAAGGAGATTCGTTTGATCGGCAATGCCGTTAATGACGCGCAAAATGCTGGTGATGTCCTGCGATTTGAGTTCAAGCCCTTGTACGACTTGCTCCGCTTTACTTACGGATTGGTCAATGGCGCCCATCTGGCCGGCTGTTTTCTTGACAAGCCGCTCACCGGCGCCGGATATCTCCGCCGATTCAATTGACGTTTCCGTCACCACGGCTGCCGCTTCCGCCAGATCGCTGAGCCCGTCTTTCATCTCATTCACTTGGGCTGTCGCTTTATCAATACTCTCACTTTGGTCTTCCGTTCCATTAGAAAACTGTTCAATCGCAAGGGTGATATGTTCCGTTGCTTTGCTCGTCTGCTCAGCCGAAGCCGTCAGCTCCTCTGAGGAAGAGGCGACATGTTCAACAGAGTCCTGAATTCCCTGAATAAGCGAACGGAGTGAATCTGTCATATGATTAAAACTTTTACCGAGCACGCCGAGCTCATCTTGAGAGCTGACATCAATGGTTTCCGTCAGATCTCCGCTGCTGATTTTTTCCGCTGAAGCTACGAGACGTTTTAACGGTTTGGTAATTGAGCGGATGACAAAATAAATGAAAATCATCCCTGCGGCAATGGCTATCGCCAATATGATAACGGCCAGAGTCAGAACCGGTCTTGCCGCATCCTTGATTTCATCCACGGACATGGTTCCGCTGATCTTCCAGCCCGTCGCTTCATTGGTCACGTACGCCATTTTTTTCGCTTTCCCGTTCAGCGTATATTCAAAGTCGCCTTTTTGCCCGCTGAATAATGTATCAACCCATTTTCCCGATACCGCCGCGCCGGCTTTTTCATCACTGTAGGCAACGGCTTTTTTATTTTTGCTGAGGATAAAGGCGTATCCTTCTTTTCCGATGTTCACTTCTTTTGTCATCGTGATGAGATCGTCGATTTTTATATCAATGGCGACGACGCCTGATCCGTCTTGCGCCGCGCGGGCCATGGTGACGACCATCTTTTTGTTTGAGATGGACTCATAAGGGTCTGTGATGATGGTTTGGCCTTTATTCTCCATGGCTTCCTGATACCAACTTCTTTCAAGCGGATTGAAATCGGCCGGCATATCGGCATGCGGATAACGGGTAAACGTTCCTTCCTTGCTGCTTGAAAATACGGCGGACGCTTTATCATTGCTTTCAATAAACTGCTTGAACCTTTCTTGCATTTCCGTTTGGTTTTTTTCTTTAAATTTAGCGCTTGTCGCCCATTCGCTGAAATATGCAGAGCTTTTTGTAAACATTCCGATCCGGTCATCAATCATATTGTTTAAGATTTGCACATTTCCTTCGGCGCTTTCCATCATTTGCTTTTCAACGGATGAAGCCGCCGAACGGTAGGCGCCGGCAGCCAATACTGCTACCGGAATGATTAAGATCAGTAAAAATGAAATGATCAGTTTTTTGGCTATTGATTTTCTGGCGATTTTTTTTGCTGTTTTTTTCAATTTTGTAAACCTCTTTCAATCATTTACTGTTTATATCGGCCGACTCCCTTTTTATTACATTGAAAATTAAGTCATAAATGAAAAATAGTTCTATGTACTCCCTTTGTATGCAAGACTTTTTATTCAATTATCCGGCTGTCACTATAAAAAAGGACGCCTTCCATCCGGAAAGCGTCCTTTTTTACTAGTTGATTTTAAATTGTTTCGTTAATTCCCGCAGTTCTTCGGCCATTTGCGCCAAAGTATCGGCGGATGTGCTGATTTCTTCCATTGATGCAAGCTGTTCTTCTGCGGATGCGGCAATATCCTGAATGCTTGCTGCGCTTTCCCTAGATACGTCCGCAATATCCGTCACTGCGGCTGAAACGTGCTGGGAGCTGTCTGACAGCTGTTCAACCGTGCCGTTCATCGATTGAAGCTTCTCGGCGATATCGTTTGTCATGCCGAAGATATTCTGGAAGCTTTCTTTCGTGCGGTCCGTCACGGCAAGTCCTGATTGAACTTCTTCATTAACGGATGTGAACATGTGAAGTGATGTATTAATCTCAGCCGTGATTTCCTGAATGAGTTTTTCAATCTCTTTGGCAGAACCGGCGGATTGGACGGCAAGCTTGCGCACTTCTTCGGCTACCACTGAGAAGCCCCGCCCGTATTCACCGGCTCTTGCCGCTTCAATGGCTGCATTTAAAGCAAGCAGGTTTGTCTGATCGGCAATGCCGTTGATGACTCTTAAAATATGAGTGATGTCTTTTGATTTGGCCTCAAGTCCTTTTACAACCGCTTCCGCCTGCTGGACCGATTGATTGATGAGATTCATCTGCCCGACGGTTTGCTGCACATATTCTTCCCCGGTGCCGGCAGCTTCCTTCGATTGTTTAGATGCTTCCGTAATGGATGATGATGTGCGGGAAACGGCGGTGAGTCCGTCATTTATATGATTCAGCTTGGCTGAGCTTGAATCGACTTTTTCGCTTTGCTCTTCGTTTCCGTTTGAAAACTGCTCAATGGCCATTGTAATATGTTCCGTCGCTTTGCTTGTCTGCGAAGCTGAAGCGGTCAGCTCTTCCGATGACGCGGCCACGTTGTCGACAGAGTTTTGGATCGCGCTGATCAGTCCGCGCAGAGATTCGCCCATTTCATTAAAGCTCGCGCCGAGTTCGCCCAATTCATCTTTCGAGCGGATATCAATGGTTTCAGTCAAGTCTCCGCCGCTGATTTGTTTAGAAGAGCGGACAAGCCGTTTCAGCGGTGACGTAATGGATCTGACAATCAACAGAATTAAAATTCCCCCGATGATAATGGATGCTGCAAGGACAATCATCCCCATCGTCAGCACCGGTTGTGAGGCGTCTTTAATTTCGTTGAGCTCCATGCTCCCTTCTATTTTCCATCCGGTCAGTTTATTTGTCGTAAACGCCATTTTTTTATTTTGATCATCGAGCTTGTATGAAATAATGCCGCTGTCTTTGCTGTATACTTCATTCAGCCACGGGGTTGAAACTTTATCGCCCGGTTTGTGGTCTTTATGCGCGACATAGGTTTTATTTTTGGACGTGATAAACACGAATCCTTTTTGCCCGATTTTGATTCCCTGCATCTGCTTCAGCAGCTGGTCAATCGTAATATCCATGGCCACTACGCCTGTTCCGTCCTGCATCTGCTTTGCCACGGTAACGACCATGCTGCCGTCGCTTGCCGCGGTGTAAGGGTCGGTGACAACGAGCGTGCCGCCGGCCTTCACAGCGTCTTTATACCAAGTGCGTGTTCTCGGATCGTAATCGGCCGGAGTATTCTCCTTCGGCGCCTGTGCGTAGCCGCCGTCTTCCGTTCCTCCGTAAATGCGGGCTACGTCCTTATGAATAGACGTGTATTGCCCGAACTTTTCTTCAAGAGCAGACATGTTTTTCTTTGAGAAGGATGATCCTTTTAACGTTTCACTGAAAAATTCAATCGCCTTTGCTTTTGAGCCGATATCATTTGTAATCGTTGTGTTAAAAGATTCGATGTTATTTTTCGCGTTGCCTGAAATCTGATCATCCAGCGAATTGCTCGCCGTATGGTATGAACTGAATTCTAACACGAGAATCGGTATGATTAAGATCACGATAAATGAAATGATTAATTTACGTGAAATCGATGCCTTTGTGCACCAATTAATGAATTTTTTCATATTAAGCTGCTCCCTCAAGTGTGATACCTTATATATCGGCTCAGTCTTCACATTTTGTTAACATTTCCTCCTTTTTTATGACTTGATTTTCATTGCCCAAGCTTCCTGCATATCTTATAAAAAAAGAGAAGGGGGCGTGCAGATGATTATCATATCCGGCCAAGTGCTTCGTCCTCAGGACATCGCGAACTGGCAGACGGAAGAAAGCCTTGTTCCGTATATAAATGAACTGCTCAATTCTCCCGTACAATTCGATTACGGGTCGATTGCTGAACTGATGTTCGAGGTGCGGCTGCGCCGCCATATTGTGGAAGCCGCAAGAGAACTGCACGGATCAGGTGTGAAATTTGCAACTTTCGCCAAAACATACGGAAATACGGCTTATTGGAGAGTGACGCCGGAAGGAGCCTTGGAGCTGAAGTACAGAATCCCCGCTTCAAAAGCGATTCGGGACATTATTGAAAACGGGGCGTTTTACGCATTTGAATGCGCTACCGCCATTGTTGTGATTTATTATCTGGCCGTCTTAAAGACAATCGGTGAAGAACGGTTTAACCGGCGTTTCCGGGATATCACTTTGTATGACTGGCACTATGAGCATCTGCCGATCTACACGGAAACCGGCAGCCACTTTTTACGGGGAGATTGTTTATATTTTAAAAATCCTGATTTTAATCCTGCAAAGGCTCAGTGGCGGGGAGAGAATGTCATTGTGATGGGGAATGATCAATATTTCGCCCACGGTCTCGGGATTCTGACCGCTGAACAAATCATCCAGAGATTGAATTCTTTAAGAAAAAAAAATGCCGTGCAGCCGGCTTATCTGCTTAATCAGGCAACAAGGCTTGATGCACCCGCGCTTTATCAGATCATGCATTAAAACAATCCCATCGTCTGTCATTGTGACGATGGGATGCGGAATGCTTTTCTTTTCCGGTAAAAAGCCGTCGTGCCGAGCGCTTGATTTGCAGCCCATTCAAACTTCTCTAAATCATGGCGGGTGACGGCTCTGTCCCGTCGGCTCCATTTAATGGCGCGGACAAAGTAATACCCTTTAATCGGCGCCATGGTGACTTTGGAATGCGGAAAATCTTCAAAGACAAACTCAATAGTCCCTCTTTTTTTGTAGGACATTTGAAGAATCTTCATCATCCATCACCTCACGATTTCTGGATTATGATTCGCACAATTCTTCCAAAACGGTTTTCACGTCTGTCGGCCCTTCAAGTTTCGCGGCGGACTGGCCGGCCCATAAAGACATATACTCCGCGTCTCCTGATTGAGCCGCGTGCCCGCGCATCGGCTTTGTCAGCGTATTATGCAGCGGATAAGGCAGCGTATTTCCCTCGTCAGCCTCATATGTTTTCATGAACTGATTCACGATTCCCCGCGCCTGTTTTCCCGAAAACAGGGTGGTCAGCCGCGTGTCGGCTCCTTTTGTTTCGGCAATGGCTTTTTGATATGCCGGTGAGGCGCTGCTTTCTTCACAAAGGAGAAACGGTGTTCCTACTTGAACGCCGTCCGCACCCAAACAGCGGGCGGCCTGCACGCCGCGGCGGTCAAAAATGCCGCCTGCCGCAATCACCGGGATATTCAGCGCGTCTTTAGCCTGCGGAATCAGCGCCATAAGGCCGAGAGCCGGTTCTCCTTTAACCGGCAGAAACGACCCGCGATGCCCGCCGGCTTCTATTCCCTGAAGGATAACGGCGTTCATTCCCCGTTCTTCAAAAGCCTTCGCTTCCTCCGGCGTTGTCGCCGTGCCGAAAAGGAAACATCCGCTTTTCTTCAGCTTTTCCGCCGTTGCTTCCGGCGGCAGGCCGAAGGTGAATGAACACGCTTTGACTCCGTAACGGATCAGAAGCTCCGCTTTTTCCTCGAAATCATTCCATTCTTCTTTCAGATCAGAGAACGGCTTGGCGTCTTTTGCCCTCGGGATGCGGGCTTTCCATTTTTCAACCAGTTCCGCCTCAGGCATCTGCCTTTCTTCCGGAACGAAAAGATTTACTTGAAAGGAGCGGTTCGTCAGCTCTTTCATCTCGATAAGCTGTTTTTCAAGCGCTGGCGGGCTGACGTATCCTGAAGCGAGGCTTCCGAGCGCCCCTTCATTCGATACCGCCGAAGCCAGACGCGGCGTGACCAGCCCGCCGGCCATCGGCGCTTGAATGACGGGCTTTGTTAATGACAATGCACTCATCCACTCACTCATTTGTGGTTTCCTCCGTTTCAGCCTGTATTTTGATATAACATGTTCTGTTTCGCGGACCGTCAAATTCGCAAAAATAAACGCCCTGCCATGTTCCGAGTATCAGGCGGCCGTCTTCTATGATGACATGCTGGGAGGCGCCGGTTGTACTCGCTTTCATATGCGCCGCCGTATTTCCCTCCATATGCCGGTCCAGTTCGTGCTCCCACGGATACATTTCATCAAACCTTCTGAGCATATCCCTCTTCACATCCGGATCGGCATTTTCATTTATGGTAATGCCGGCGGTTGTATGGGGACAGTATATGAGCGCCAAGCCGTTTTTCACGCCTGTTTTGCGGAGAAACGCTTCAGCTTCATGTGTGATGTCGATCATTTCATCCCGTCTGTTTGTTTGAATCTGCAATTTTTTCAGCATATAGATGCCTCCTTTCTTTTTCTCTTCCTTTCCCATATTCGTTTCTGTATTTGTCTTTTCCTGTCGGATCGCGATGATAAACGCAGATCACAAAAAACTTCAGCCTCGGGACTGAAGTTTTTCACCATATATATACGCGGGCCTCATAAGGCTTTAAAAGAAAGGATGTCACATGCCGATGCGGTGGTGTTTCCATGCTTGCGAGCACGAGCGTATCGGAGTCAAGCGGATAACCGGGATGCTTGTATAAAGCGGGGGTTTTAGACAGATTTGTGATGATCAGGGCGGTTTTTGTTCCGTTTTTTCTTAGATAGGCATAAATCTGCCGGTCATTCGGAAGCAGCAATTCATATGTGCCGCTGATCAATACGCTGTGTTCTTTTCTGAGGGCGAGCAGCCGTCTGTAGAAATGGTATACGGATGTTTCATCCTGCATTTGTGATGCAGCATTCAGCCATGTGTGGTTCGGATTCACTCCGAGCCACGGAGAAGCATCAGAAAACCCGCCGTTCGCCTCACCGCTCCATTGCATCGGTGTCCGTGAATTATCCCGGCCCTTCTTCCAGATGATCTTCATCACTTTTTCATGCGGAACGCCGCGGGACGTCTCTTTTTCATACAGATATTTCATTGCGGCGTCATCATAATCTTCAATGGATGGAAACGAAACATTGGTCATCCCGAGCTCCTGCCCCTGGTAAATAAACGGCGTGCCTTTCATCAGCATATACATCGCGGCGAGTGCCTTGGCGCTTTCTGTCAAAAAACGTTCGTCACCCCATACCGAGACGGAACGGGGCTGATCGTGGTTCTCCATAAATAACGCGTTCCAGCCCTTTCCTTCAAGACTGTTCTGCCAGCCGGACAAGACGCGCTTAAGCGCCGGAATGGAGATGCTTTGATCATCTTCCGTATCCCAGAGGCCGAGATGTTCAAATTGAAAAATCATTTGAAAGACGCCGTTTTCTTCACCGGCCCAATCAGCCGCCTCCCAAGCCGCCACTCCGTTCGCCTCGCCGACCGTCATGATCGGATAGCGCGAAAATGTTTCCCGTTTCAGCTCTCTTAAGAGATCCATTATGCCTTCCCCATTCATATGATACGGGAAAGACGGGACGTACGGGAGACCGTCCGGGTTCGGCATGTCAGGGAGCCCTTCTTTTTTCTTAATGTGAGAAATGGCATCCACCCGGAAGCCGTCTATGCCTTTATCAAGCCACCAGCGGACCATCTCATAAACGGACTGCCTCATCGCTTCGTTTTCCCAATTTAAATCAGGCTGTTTTTTGTCAAACAGGTGCAGGTAATACTGGCCGGTCTCTTGATCATATTCCCACGCTGATCCGCCGAAAATGCTTTCCCAATTGTTCGGCTCTTTGCCGTTTTTTCCGTCTCTCCAGATGTACCAGTCCCGTTTTTCGGAATCTTTCGCTGAGCGTGATTCGATAAACCAAGGGTGCTCATCGCTTGTATGGTTGATGACGAGGTCTATAATCAGCTTCATGCCGAGCGCATGGACATCCGCAAGGAGCCGGTCAAAATCCTCCATCGTCCCGAATTCGCCGGCAATTTGTTTATAATTCCGAATATCGTAGCCGTTGTCCGCGCCCGGCGAGTCAAAAACGGGACAAAGCCAGATCACATCCGCCCCCAACTCTTTTATGTAATGAAGCTTTGCTCTGATGCCGTTCATGTCGCCGATTCCGTCCCCGTTCGAATCCATAAAGCTTCGGGGATAAATTTGATAGACGGCCGCCGTTTTCCACCAATCCGTTTTCATACCGACACTCCTTTCTTTACATCATATGAAGGAGCGGGACGAAGAAGCATTTTTTCCATAAAAAAAGCCTCATTGCAAAAGCAGGAGGCTCAGAAATCAGTTTTTTTAATTTCAACGAAGCGGATATGATGGTCTTCCGCTTCCAGCACCTTAAATTCACACCCTTCGGCATGAAACACATCACCATTTTTCAGCTCCATTTTTTGTGTTAAGAGCCAGCCGGCGATCGTGTCAATGTCTTCATTTTCGATGGCGATATCAAGGAGATCATTCACCTCTTCTATAAGCGCCTTGCCGTCCATCACATAATGGTGTTCGCCTTTTTTGACGATGTGGGGCATTTCATCCTGGTCATATTCATCACGGATTTCCCCGACGATTTCCTCCAATATGTCTTCGACGGTCACAAGTCCCGCCGTGCCGCCGTATTCGTCAACGAGAATCGCCATATGAATCCGCTCCTTCTGCATGCGGATCAAAAGCTCCTGAACGGGGATGCTTTCAATGACTCTGATGACCGGACGCATAATTTCTTTTAATTCAATGGAGCGGCCGAGAAAATACGCCTTAAATAAATCCTTATTGTTAATAATGCCGAGAATGTGATCTTTGTCTTCCTTAATAACCGGATATCGCGTATACCGTTCGTTGATGATCAAATGTATGGCTTCATCAACTGACTGTTCAAGCGAGATGGCGGCGATTTCGGTGCGCGGCACCATGATTTCTCTGGCGACCCGGTTATCGAATTCAAATATTTTATTGACGTAACGGAATTCAGATTGATTGATTTGACCTTTTTTATAGCTTTCGGACAAAATCAGCCGCAATTCTTCTTCACTGACCACGACCTCATGTTCTTTCACCGAATGAAAACCGAACAGCTTGACCAAAAATCCGGCTGAGCCGTTTAACAGCTTAATAAACGGATACATCACTTTATAAAACAGAATGAGCGGTTTTGCCGTCCACAGACTGACGGCTTCGGCTTTTTGAATGGATATCGTTTTCGGCGCAAGCTCTCCGATGACGACGTGCAGATACGTGACGGCGATAAACGCCGCAATAAACGTGACGACGTGCGTAATGGATGACGGCATTCCGATCAGGCTGAAAACAGGATGAAGAAGCCGCTGAATCGTCGGTTCACCGAGCCAGCCGAGTCCGAGCGCCGTAATCGTAATGCCGAGCTGGCACGCTGATAAATATTCATCGAGATTTGAAATCACCCTGTGCGCCGCGAGCGCCCGGCTGTCTCCGGTTTCAACCAGCTCCGCGATTTTTGAACCGCGGATTTTGACAATCGCAAATTCCGCAGCGACAAAGATGGCCGTTAATCCGATTAACAGCATAATGAGAATCAGTTTTAATATAAGCAAAAAAACCCCTACCGCAAACGGTAAGGGGCCACCTCCTTCGTGTTAATTCTCATCACGACCATTTAAGAAAATCATCACAAAACGAAGCAGCTCGAATAATGAAACGAGCGCCGCAGCCACATACGTCAGCGCCGCAGCGTTCAGCACTTTATTCACGCCGTGTTCTTCACTGTTGCGAATGAATCCTTCCGACACGATAATCCGCTTCGCCCTCGCGCTGGCATTAAACTCGACAGGCAGTGTGACAAGCTGGAAAAAAACAGCGGCCGAAAACAAAATAATGCCGAGTCCGATTAAGTTCAAGCTGCCCAGGAGCATCCCGCCCAAGAAAAGCAGAGGGGCAACCCCGGAGGCAAAATTGACGACCGGAAAAATTTTGTGCCTCAGCACAAGCGCGCCGTATGATTCCTGATGCTGCAAAGCATGTCCGACTTCATGGGAAGCGACGGAAATGGCGGAAATGGAGCGGCCGTAATATACCGGCTCAGATAAACGCACCACCCGCTCCGTCGGGTCGTAATGGTCTGTTAAAGTGCCTCTTACCGGTTCTACCGGCACATCATATAAACCGTTTATATCAAGAATCCGTCTTGCCGTTTCCGCCCCGGTCCGCTGACTGGAAGCTTCCACGTCTGAGTATTTCTGAAAATTACTTTTCACTTTAAATTGTGCCCAAAACGACAATCCCAATGCAGCAATTGTTAAAAAGACAAACAGCATATTATCCTCTTCCTTTTTCTCTTATATCGTACGATCTGCTTATATAATATTTTAATGATTGTCCGCTTTCCTGTACAGAAATCCGCTTCTTTTTTCTGACAGGAATCAATCCTCCGAGCATGATGAGGATACACCCGGCCAATCCGATGTAAAACGGAAACGTTCCTGCGGTCTCTTTTGCAAAAACAAGCCATGAAAATCCGCCGGACATATGATTGTATCCATTCAAATCGAAAATAAGCAATACGGCCGCCGAAGCGAGCAGCTGCGCTCCGGCCAGCGCCGCCAGCAGTTTTTGAATGACTGTCATTTGACTCACCCTTTTTCGGTCCGCTTTCTTTATCATATGAAAAAATGAGGGTGAATATGTTTTCGGCGATTTTTGAAAGACATCAAACGAACTGGGACATACTGTATAAAAAAAGATACAGGTGTGATCGACATGAAAGTGACAAATGGCGAGAAAGAACAGCTGAGCAATGCGATAGACAGAATGAACGAGGGGCTTGACGCCTTTATCCAGCTCTATAATGAATCGGAAAACGACGAACCTCTCATTCAGTTTGAAGATGAGACGGCCGATTTAATCAGACATGCGCGTGACTCATACGGCCAGCAACAGCTGAACGAAAAACTAAACACCATTATTAAGCAGATTTTATCCATCTCTCTGTCGAAAGAAGAGCCGGGCGAATGAAATCAAACCGTTTATTTATTTCCTGGCTGAGATGGCCGTTATATGTTCGGATCGGACTGATCATTATCGCCTTGATTTTATTGTTCGGCCAACTCATTTACATGCTTGAGCCGAAGCAATTCACGTCTGTGTTTGAAGGGGTTTGGTGGGCGGTTATTACGGTGGCCACAGTCGGCTACGGCGATTACGTGCCCCAGACGCCGCTCGGGCAGATTGCCGGCATGGTGCTTGTATTAAGCGGAGCGAGTTTTGTAACCGCCTATTTCGCCACGCTTTCTTCAGCCGTGTTCAGCAAACAGCATCGCTATGTCGAAGGGAAGGTCGCCTTTAAAGGCAAGGGGCACGTCATTCTTATCGGATGGAATGAGAAGTCGCATATGCTGCTGAAAGAACTGCAGCACATCGCGCCGTCAAAAACTGTCGTCCTGATTGATGATTCATTAAGGGAAGGGCCGCTTATTGAAAACGTCCATTTCATCCGCGGACATGCCGCTGATGACAGTACGCTCAATAAGGCGAATATTACGGAAGCCGATACCGTCATTTTGACAGCAGACCAGCAGAAAAATGAATCCGAAGCTGATATGCTGTCGGTATTAACGCTTCTCGCCATCAAAGGGCTGCATCCGTCCGTTTATTGTATCGTGGAAATTTTAACGGAACGGTATGTCAAAAACGCCGAGCGCGCAGGAGCCAATAAGATTCTGTGCACATCACGCCTGTCGAGCCGGGTGATGTTTGAGCATTACCGGGTCAAGCTGCAGCTTGCCAAACCGCAAACGCTGTCAGATCTGACGCTGGAGAAAAAGGTGCGCATCATTCCCGTCCCCGAGGAATTAAAGGGTTCATCTTATCATGACTGTGCGCTCTATTATCTCAAACGGAATACCACGATCATCGGCATACAAAAAGAAGAGGGGCCGATGCTGACCCCTCCCCTGTCATACCAGGTGCTCGATACTGATCTGTTTTTGGCTCTTTAATGCAGCAGGACGTCTTCCAGCTCTTTCACAAGCGAGATGCCGATATCTGTATATGAGCGGTCAATTGCCGCATCCCGCCGTTTCGGCTCGGAGAATTGGTTGAATAATGACTCAAAAACACCGCCGCCTGCGTGATCATCCGTTTCCTCCTGATAGACGTGCCTCAGCAAAAAGGGTGTGCCGATTGTAACGGCGGCCCCCCGTTCATCCAGGTGTCCCTTATTTGCTTCAACAGGGATGCGGAGAAATAAATAGCCGTCCTGATCGGAAATTTTGTAATCAAAGAACCCGCGGTCATACTCCCAACCGCCTCCGATGGTATAACCGATCGGTTTCAGCACCTGTTCCAGTTCGCGGAGTAAAAACGATTGCCCTTCAAGTGAAGATGGAATGCTGATCATGTGCATATGCTCCTTTTTGTCTTTAGCGTCCCCGCTCTGCGGCATCTTCATACGGCGCCCGGGAAGAATCGGGAGCGGCAGACAGACGCTGGAAAGAGGTAACGGCGCATTCAATCAGAACATACGTCACAATTGCGGAGAGAACGGCTTCCGTTGACATATAGAAAACGGCGGCATAGAGACAGCACTTCGTGATCAGCGACTGCATCCGGCCAATCTTCAGTTTCAGCCGGACCATGTCCGTAAACAAGCCGAGAGGGAAAGCGAAAAACAGGATGGTTTGTAAGAGGGATTCAGGAGACAGTTTTAGTGCCGAATAGACAATAGCGGCGGAACAGACGGAAATGACGGCATGCTTACATAAGAGTCGTATCATTCATCATCACACCTTTCACGGTTTAAAAAAGGCTGACCCGTCATGCTGAGGGCCAGCCTTTCTTTTTATTTTTCAAGGCGTTTTTCAAGCTCTGCTTTTTTCTCTTCAAAGCCCGGTTTGCCGAGAAGCGCGAACATATTCACCTTATAGGCTTCAACACCCGGCTGATCAAACGGGTTGACTCCGAGCAGATAACCGCTCATCGCCACCGCTTTTTCAAAGAAATAGACGAGATATCCAAATGTATATGCATTAAGCTCCGGAATATTGACAATTAAGTTCGGCACTTTTCCGTCTGTATGGGCAAGCATCGTGCCTTCGAACGCTTTTTTGTTGACGAAATCGACCGTTTTGCCGGCTAAGTAATTTAAGCCGTCGAGATCATTTTCCGCTTCTTCAATTGTCAGCTCATGCTTCGGTTTTTCAACGTTTAATACAGTTTCAAACAGATCGCGTCTGCCTTCCTGCACGTATTGACCGAGAGAGTGAAGGTCTGTTGAGAAGTTAGCAGAAGAAGGATAGATGCCTTTTTCATCTTTTCCTTCACTTTCGCCGAAGAGCTGCTTCCACCATTCCGCAAAGTATTGCAGCGCAGGCTCATAGTTGATAAGCATTTCAATGGTTCTGCCTTTATTATACAGAACGTTGCGGACGACGGCGTATTGGTAAGCCGCGTTCTCTTCTAATTCCGAGCTGGAAAAGTCTTTGCTTGCATCAAGAGCGCCTTTCATCATTTCATCGATATCAGCCCCGCTTACCGCAATCGGCAGAAGACCTACCGCAGTCAGAACGGAGAAACGTCCGCCGACATCATCAGGAATAACGAATGATTCGAAGCCTTCTTCATTAGAAAGCGTTTTTAAAGCGCCGCGCTCTTTATCTGTCGTCGCGTAAATCCGCGCTTTCGCTTCTTCTTTTCCGTATTTTTCTTCAAGAAGTTTGCGGAAAATCCGGAAAGCGATTGCAGGTTCCGTCGTCGTGCCTGATTTAGAAATGACATTGATAGAGAAATCAGCGTCTTCCAAAAGATCCATAACATCTTTCATATAAGTTGAGCTGATATTGTTGCCGATAAAGATAACTTGAGGGTTTTTGCGCTTGTCTTTCGGCAGAACGTTATAGAAAGAATGATTGAGCGCTTCAATCGCCGCGCGGGCGCCTAAGTATGAACCGCCGATACCCACGACGAGAAGCACGTCTGAATCTGATTTGATTTTTTCAGCGCTTTTTTTAATGCGCGCGAATTCTTCTTTATCGTAGTTTTCAGGGAGGTCCACCCATCCTAAAAAGTCGCTTCCGGCGCCTGTTTTTTCATGGATATTATGGTGTGCCGTTTTTACGAAATCACGTGCGTATGTAAGTTCATGTTCATTGAAAAAAGGTAACGCTCTTGAGTAATCAAAGCGTACATGCGTCATTTGCTTGTCCCTCCATCACGGTGAATTGTTTTCTCTTTCACTTTATATGAACTCACCCGCTAAATCAAGTCATGAAGAAGGCATGATGAATATGGGATTTGCGCTAAAAATGCATTCATTTTTTATACAATATCCCGGATTCGATATGGTTATATTTGTAATAATCATGAGAGGGATAACGAATCGAATGTTGGTGATCCAGGAACGTATCACCTTTACTTTGGAGCAGGATGACATCCATCGCCAATCCCGATGGGCCGGTTCTTTTTATATAGTACTCCTCTTGAGAGGCTGCCACGAAGGAATATTAAGGCATAAATGTCCAATTTTAAAAATAGTGTCTATATTTGGAGTATCGTGTTAAGATGAAAGTGATTTTAAACCGGGAGGTGATTTTATGACTAAAACCATTGGTCTTATTTGTGGAAGTTTACGAAAAAACTCGTATAATCGAGCAATTGCTCAATCATTGATTGACTTCGATAATGCGGCTCAATTTCGTTGGGTTGAAATAGACAGTCTTCCTTTTTTTAACGAAGATTTAGAAATTGCCGGAGCACCAGACTCCGTAACATCCTTTAGAGCTGATATACAAGACGTTGACGGCGTCATCATTGTAAGTCCAGAGTACAATTCCGGAATTCCGGGGGTATTAAAAAATGCATTGGACTGGGCATCGAGACCGCGGACCTCTTCTGTTTTAAACAGTAAACCGGTTGGCTTAATCGGAGCAACCCCCGGAGGGTTCGGTACTGCCTTTGGTCAAACGCAAATGAGAGAAGTACTCGAAGCTATGCAAGTCAATGTTTTGCCCTTTCAAAAAATGCTGATTTCGCAAGTCCATGAGAAAATTGATTCCGCTCAAAACATACTTACGGATGAACAAACAAAACGTTATCTTCAACGCTATTTACAACAGTTTATCCATTGGATTGATCATGCTCCGGTTCCCGTTCCAGATTAATTGAAGGATCATCACCCTCACGAAAAGTCACCTCAGAAATAACTTTCTTTCTATACAGCATATGAATAGATTTACCGTTTTCAATTCACAAACTTACTTGCCTTAATTCAAGGAGGATGATAAAATGTCTGATCTTTATTCCCGTCTTTCGAAAGATGATGCTGCCGTGCTTTTAGTTGACCATCAAACCGGCCTTATTTCCGGTCTCGTGCGTGACTATGGCGTTGATGAATTTAAGAACAATGTATTGGCTCTCGGTGATACGGCTAAATTCTTTGATTTACCGGTTATTTTAACAACGAGTTTTGAAAACGGACCCAACGGACCGCTCATGCAAGAACTCGTTGATCTCTTTCCTGACGCCCCAAAAATAGCCCGTCCTGGACAAATTAACGCATGGGACAATGAAGATTTTGTTAAAGCCATTGAGGCGACTGGCAAAAAACAGCTGATTATCGCAGGGGTGGTAACAGACGTCTGCGTCGCTTTTCCTGCGCTTTCTGCCATTAAAGCAGGCTACGAAGTGTTTGTTGTGACAGATGCTTCGGGGACCTTTAGTAAGCAAGTAGCAGATGCATCATTAACGCGTATGGCTCATGGCGGCGCGCAGCTTATGAACTGGTTCAGCGTAGCATGCGAGTTACAGCGTGATTGGCGCAACGATGTTGAAGGTTTTGGCGCATTAATCTCCAGTCATCTTCCCGGTTATCAAAACTTAATGGGAAGCTATTTGGGGGCTCAGCGGGACCTTAGTACACAAAATGCATAAAAGGAGCGCTGATTGAATCAGCGCCCCTTTTTTAAATTCGCGGCTCTTCATGATTTAGATTTTGTGTAAATAGAAGATCGGCAATCGCAAAGTTAATTGATCCTTTTCTGCTAAATGTACAGAAACAGGGAGTCAAATCCGCATCATGTGAGATTTCCATAGTTGTCTCATGGCAAGGGGTGTTTCACTTGCTCTTGATGCACTAATGAAGGGACTCCCAAAACGGTTACATCTGCAGCTTGAAAATCTATTTCATCTTCACCCCGGCCGGAAATGTATCTTACAGTGACGCCTTTAAGATAGCAAGTACGTCATCTTTGTTCAGTTTTTGGAAATTGCCGAATCCGCCGTATTCCATTTCTTTTGCGGCGATGTCTGCGATCAGCTCAAGTTTGTCTTCACCGATGTCATAATCCGCAAGGCGGGACGGTGCGCCGAGGCTTGTCCAGAACGCGGACAATTTATCGATCCCTTCAAGCGCAATTTCTTTATCCGTTTTGCCTTCAGTATCAATGTCAAACATGTTGAGCATCAGGTTTTTAAAACGGTCTACATTTGTATCTAGCGTGTATCTCATCCAGTTCGGGAACAGAATCGCAAGTCCTCCCGCGTGAGGGATGTCATAAACCGCTGATACGGCGTGCTCCATCGTATGGGAAGCCCAATCGCCGAAATAGCCCATTTGCAGCGTGCCGTTTAATGCGATCGTACCCGCGTATAAAATCGTTTCACGGTGCTTATAGTTCTCAAGGTCTTCCAAAAGTTTCGGCGCTGTTTCAATTACCGTCTGAAGGACCGCAAAACACATTCTGTCCTGAAGCGGCGTGTTTTCAACATTGTGGAAGTATTGTTCAAATACGTGGCTCATCATATCCACCATGCCGTATACGGTTTGGTTTTCCGGAACGCTGAAAGTATTCTCAGGATCTAAAATGGAGAAACGCGGATGAGTGACATTGCTGCCCCATACGAATTTTTCGTTTGTTTCCCAATTTGTGATAACGGAATCAGGGTTCATTTCAGAGCCTGTCGCCGCAAGCGTCAGCACCGTGCCGAACGGGAGCGCGTCCTGCGCCGTTACTTTTTTGCTGTAAATGTCCCATGCGTCGCCGTCATATTTCGCACCGGCCGCAATCGCTTTTGTACAGTCGATGACACTTCCGCCGCCGACTGCGAGAAGGAAATCAATCTCATGCTTTCTGCACAGCTCAATTCCTTTATTTACCGTTTCCAGACGCGGGTTCGGTTCAACGCCCGCAAGCTCATGAACGGTTGCGCCTTCTTCTTTTAAGATGCCTGTTACTTGGTCATACAGGCCGTTACGCTTAATGCTGCCGCCTCCGTATACAAGCAGCACGTTTTTCCCGTATTGCTTCAGCTCTTTTTTCAATTGGTCGATTTGACCTTTTCCGAAAATCAGTTTCGTCGGATTGTAGTACGTAAAGTTCTCCATTTATCATAACCTCCAAAAAAATCGTAAGGGAATTACTATAACACAGAAAAAAAGGAGCTGCCAATCCGGCCGCCCCCTTTATGTTATTACAATGATGCTTTCAGTATCGCAAGCACGTCTTCTTTCTGCAGTGACTTGAACTGTCCGAATGCTCCGTTTGCCATCGCTTTATCTGCAATCGTATCCAGCTTCTCATCAGAAATATCATAATCAGCGAGTCTGTTCGGAGCGCCCAGGCTCGTCCAGAAATCAGACAGCCTGCTGATTCCTTCAAGTGCGATCTCTTCATCTGATTTGCCTGTCTCGTCAATATCGAAGACACGGACGGCAAGCTGTTTAAAGCGGGCCGGATTTTCTTTGAGCACATGTCTCATCCAGTTCGGGAACAGAATCGCTAAACCTCCGGCGTGCGGTATATCGTAAACCGCTGATACCGCATGCTCGATGTTGTGTGTGGCCCAATCCCCTCTTGCGCCCATTGACAGCATTCCGTTTAATGCGATCGTGCCTGTATATAAAATCGTCTCACGAAGCTCGTAGTTCTCCAGATCATTGATCAGTTTCGGCGCTGTTTCAATCACCGTGCGCAGAAGCGATTCACACATCCGGTCCTGATACGGCGTGTTTGACGTGTGGTGGAAATATTGTTCAAACACATGGCTCATCATATCGACCATGCCGTAAATGGTGTGGTCTTTCGGAACGGTAAATGTGTTTACCGGATCGAGAATAGAGAATTTAGGGTAAACGAGCGGGCTCCCCCATCCATATTTCTCTTGTGTCTCCCAGTTTGTGATGACTGATCCGGAGTTCATCTCTGAACCGGTTGCCGCAAGCGTCAGCACTGTTCCGAAAGGCAGCGCTTCTTTCGGCTGGTGTTTTTTCGTGACGATATCCCACGCGTCGCCGTCATATTTAGCGCCCGCCGCGATGGCTTTCGTGCAGTCAATGACACTTCCGCCGCCGACGGCCAATAAGAAATCGATGCTGTTTTCTTTACAGAGCGCAACACCTTTGTTCACCGTTGAGACACGCGGATTCGGCTCTACGCCTGCCAATTCATGTACGGTAACTCCCGCTTTTTTCAGCAGTTCGGTTACTTGATCATAAAGACCGCTGCGCTTAATGCTGCCTCCTCCGTATACGAGCAGCACGTTTTTTCCGTACGGTTTGATTTCTTCAGGAAGTTTTTCAACCTCTCCCTTTCCGAAAATCAATTTTGTCGGATTCCAATATGTAAAGTTTTGCATGACATCTCCTCCTTTGGATTTATATTATGCAGAAAGATGACGTTCAATGTAAAGCAATCCGCTTTTTTGACGGCGCATCACATGGTTTACAGACATCGAATTCCCGGGAAAGGCACTTGTACAGCTTGAAACAGTGTGTGATTTACACGGCGGAGAATGTAGTATGCATAGATTCTTTGCTTTGTCACAATCTATAACTGTTTCACGAATTCATAGAGGAGGTTGTTTACATGAGTGTTATTCAGCGTATCTGTCTCGTATTAACGATTATCGGCGCTATTAACTGGGGACTGATCGGGTTTTTCCAATTTGATTTAGTAGCAGCCATCTTCGGCGGCCAAGGATCAGCTCTGTCGCGGATTATTTACGGCCTTGTCGGCATCGCCGGTCTGATCAATCTCGGCCTGCTGTTTAAGCCGAACGAAGAAACATCCCGCGAGGAAGCGGCAAATCCGGAAGTCAGATAAACATAAAAAAAGCACCGAACATACATATCCGGTGCTTTTTTTCATGCTTATTTTTTGATAAGGTCTTTGCGGTTGGACTGTTCGATCCACTCTTCAAGCTTATCTTTCAATGTGTTGAAACCTTGCGGAGCAGATGTTTCTTCAGAAGCTTGAGCCGCTTTCGGTTTTCTTGGTTTGCTTTCTTTTCTTTCAGGCGCCGCTTGAGTCGCACGGATAGAAAGGCTGATTTTGCCTTTTTCTTCGTCAACCGCAAGTACTTTTACTTGTACTTCGTCACCGATAGAAAGGTGTTCGTTAATGTCTTTTACGAAACCGTGAGTGACTTCAGAAATGTGAACAAGTCCTTGAGTTTCTTCATCTAATGCAACAAACGCACCATACGCTTGTAATCCTGTTACTTTACCAGTGTAAACACTGCCCACTTCAAATTTTGCTGCCATTCATAACAACTCCTAAGTTAAATTAAATACAGATTATACGCAATTTAAAATTATATCATACAAGTTTGTTTTTCGCAAAGAGAACTTTTTTACATAATCATGTTTAAGCACAGATAAAGGAGGGTATACTATGATTACGAAGGCTTTCTAGTATTCCCCCCTTTTATTTGGATGCGAACCGGGTTCGTATCTTTTTTTATGCCCTTTTTTCAACAAACCGTTTGATTCTGACGAGCGCTTCCTGAATCTGCTCAATGGATGTCGCATAGGAACATCTGATGTAGCCTTCGCCGCTCGGGCCGAATACATTCCCCGGAACGACGGCTACTTTTTCTTCAATGAGCAGCTGTTCCGCGAATTCTTCTGAACTCATGCCGGTCGACTGAATGGAAGGAAAGGCGTAAAATGCTCCGCCGGGGTGGTGGCAGCCGAGTCCGATTTCGTTCAATGTCTCCACAATCAGGTTTCGGCGTCTCCGATAGCTTTTCTTCATTCTTTCGACGTCTTCCTGGCCGTTTTTCAGCCCTTCAAGCGCCGCGTACTGAGCCATGGAAGGGGCGCACATCATCGCGTGCTGATGAATTTTGAGCATCGCATCCCTGATCACGGGAGGCGCCGCCGTAAATCCGAGTCTCCACCCCGTCATGGCAAATGCTTTGGAGAAGCCGGAAATAAGAATCGTGCGTTCCTTCATGCCGCGGATGGCCCCCATGCTCGTGAATGGCTCATCATACGTCAGCTCGGCATAAATTTCATCGGCAAGCACGATCAAGTCGTGTTTTTCAGCGAAAGCAGCGATGGATTCAAGCTCTTCTTTCGAATAGACGGAACCTGTCGGATTTGACGGCGAGCATAGAAGCAGCGCTTTTGTTTTGTCCGTCAGGGCCGCTTCAAAATCGGCGGCTGATGCTTTGAAACCTTTTGCAGCGACAGTCTGAATCGGCACCGGTTTCGCCCCCGTTAAGGTCACGAGTGATTCATATGCGACAAAACACGGTTCGGGAATTAACATTTCCTCTCCAGGATTCATAATGGCGCGGACAGCGAGATCAAGCGCCTGGCTTGCCCCTACCGTAACGATCAGTTCACTGTCAGGCGAATAACTCAGGCCGAACCGCTGATCTAAGTAGCGGCTGATTTCTTCTCTCAGTTCATAAAGACCCGCATTTGCCGTATAAGCCGTATAACCCTGTTCTAAAGAAAGAATACTCGCTTCCCTCACGTTCCAGGCCGTCACAAAGTCAGGCTCTCCCACTCCCAGTGAAATGACGCCTTCCATCGTAGCGGCCAGATCAAAGAACTTGCGGATGCCTGACGGTTTAATCTGCTGCACGTAGTCAGATAAATAAGAAGTCTTCGTTTCCATTTACGGAGACACCACGATTCTTTTGTCATCGTCTCCGCTTTCAAAGACTTTGCCGTCATGCTTATATTTTTTCAGGATGAAGTGCGTTGTCGTGGAGACGACAGACTCAAGGGTGGACAATTTTTCAGACACGAAGCTTGCCACGTCTGACATCGTGTTGCCGCGAATAACGACAGATAAGTCATACACCCCTGACATCAGGTACACTGATTCAACTTCCTGGAATCTGTATATCCGCTCAGCGACTTCATCAAAGCCGACATTTCGTTTCGGAGTGACTTTTACGTCAATCATCGCCGTGACGCCTTCCAAACCGTCGACTTTGCGCCAGTCGATCATCGCCGCATAATCAATGATGACTTTTTCCTTTTCAAGCTTTTCAATGATGCTTTTGACTTCTTCGGCGGGAATGTTTGCCATTTTCGCAATCGTTTCCGCATCAACGCGGCTGTTTTCGTCTAAAATTTCTAATATTTCTGTTTCTTTTTCGGTCAGCTTCATACGTTTCACACCTTTGCATTATCAAAAATCTTCATGACATTATATCACGATTTTCGACAAATGCTAAGAAAAACCCGAAAGAAACCAGAGCTAAAATCTGACAATCAAAAAAGCCTTTACATTACAACAAAGAAAGGACGGCGAAGGCTCTCATGGAAGCTGTTTCACCGATTAAACGGGCCGCGATAGACGGAGTTGAGCTGTATTACGAGCATTATGAAAATCCCGGCAGACAGACACTCGTCTGTGTACACGGTTTTTTATCTTCGGCATTCAGCTTCAGAAAACTGATCCCGCTGCTCAGAAACCATTATGATATTATCGCCGTTGACCTGCCTCCTTTCGGGCAATCGGAAAAGTCACGGACTTTCGTATATACTTACGCAAACCTCGCCAAGCTTCTGATCGGACTTCTGGAAAAGCTCGGTATCAGCCGGGCCGCACTCATCGGCCATTCAATGGGCGGCCAGATTTCCTTATCCGCGTCTCTTCTCAGACCCGAGCTTTTTTCTAAAATCGTCCTGCTGTGCAGCTCGGGGTATTTAAAGCGCTCGCACCCGTCGATTATATTCGGGACGCATCTCCCTTGTTTTGACCTGTATCTTAAGTATTGGCTTTCAAAAGACGGCGTGCTGAACAACCTGTTAAATGTCGTTCACGACCGGACGCTTATCGATCAGGAAATGATTGACGGTTACGAAAAACCATTTACAGACCGCCAGATTTTCAAAGCGATGACAAGGTTTATCAGACACAGGGAGGGCGATTTAGAGCCCGAGGATTTGAAGAAAGTGCAAAACCCCGCTCTTTTAATCTGGGGAGAAGAAGACCGTGTCGTTCCGGTCTCAGTCGGAAAACGGCTTCATGACGACCTGCCGGATTCCATTCTGTATTCACTCAAGGATACGGGGCACCTCGTACCTGAAGAGCGCCCGGAGTTTGTTTCGGAGCGGATTTTTGAATTTATTCAATAAAAAAACCGGCGAAACCGCCGGTTTTTAAGGGGTGCAGGAGCTGCTTTCTTTTATGAACAGAAGCTGCTCAGCGGCCTTTTGGCATCCTTCGATCGGAAGCTTTTGCTCAAATGAAGCTTCAAAGATATCCTGAATGGCTGCTGCCAGCTTGTCGGCACGGTCTTCACTGTAGACGGCCTGAACGATGTCGACGGCTTCTGTCTCATAAAAATCTTCTCCATATTTAAACGGGTCCCACTTGGCAATGATTTTCATCATTTCCATGACCGCTTGGCTTTCTTCCATTTTCATCACCGCTTATAATAAAGTTTGCAATTCTATTTTATCATAGATACGCTGTGCAAAATAATGATACTACAGGAGTGACATACATGAACTTTGATCTTCGAGAAAACCGTCTTGGCACACAATCGGTGAAATGGGACAAGGCGGAAGCGTTATTCGGCGTATCGGATGCGCTTCCGATGTGGGTTGCCGATATGGATTTCCGCGCTCCCGAAGCGGTCACTGACGCCTTAAAAGCCCGCCTTGACCACGGCATATTCGGTTACACGTCTCCTGACGAAAACACAAGAGAAGCCGTCGCTTCATGGCTTGAGACGCGGCACGGCTACCGGCCCGATCCCGCAAACATCGCGTTCAGTCCCGGTGTTGTCACGGCAATCAGCATGGCCGTACAAGCCTTTACCGAACCGGGCGATCCGGTGTTGATTCAATCACCGGTGTATACGCCTTTTTATCAGATGATCAAGGAAAACAAACGGCAGGTTTTACATAACCCGTTACGGGAAGAAAACGGCGTCTACTGTATGGATTTTGAGGATCTTGAGAAAAAGCTGAACGATTCTGAGGTCAAGCTGATGATTCTTTGTAATCCCCACAATCCGTCCGGCAGAGCGTGGAGCCGGGATGAGCTTATGAAGCTCGGATCGCTGTGCGCCGCCCATAACGTCACCGTCGTTTCTGACGAGATACATTCCGACTTGATGCTGTACGGAAAGCCGCATACGCCTTTCGCTTCTCTGTCTGAGGAGTTTGCGCGGATTTCCGTTACTTGTGTCGCGCCGAGCAAGACGTTTAATATTGCCGGGATTCAGGCATCCGCCATTATCATTCCCGATCGGTATAAGCGGGCGAAATTCTCCGCCGCATTGCATCAGAACGGAATTTCCAGCCTCAACACATTTGCGGTTGCAGCAATCGAAGCGGCCTATACAAAGGGAGGCCCTTGGCTTGACGCGCTGATTCCTTACATTGAAGGGAATATGAAATTGGCTGAGGACTTTTTAAGAAAAGAATTGCCGAAAGTCCGCATGATGAAGCCTGACGCTTCCTATTTGATCTGGATGGATTTCAGCGAATACGGATTTTCGGATGCCGAGCTCAAAGAAAGAATGCTCAAAAAAGGGAAAATCATATTAGAGCCGGGAACAAAATACGGACCGGGCGGCGAAGGATTTATGAGGCTTAATGTCGGCTGTTCAGCCGCCGCCGTAAAAGAAGGGCTTGAGAGAATGAAAGCAGCGCTCGCTTAGCAGCGGAAAGAACGCCTTTATCAGATGAGATAAGGGCGTTCGCTTTAGAGAAATATATACTTTTTTTTCCGGTAAAGATGTTATAATAGATTCATATTTACATAGGAAAGGATTTCGCATAAATGGAGATTGTAAAGGATTACCTGCTTCACTTCTCTTTTATTTTATTCCCTATTTTTCTTTATCAAGTCTTCTGGCTCAGCAAGCCCGATTTGCTTGTGCCGAGAGCGAACCGCCTGCTGGTCGCCGTATTTGCAGCGTCATCTTCCTTATTATGTACGGCTTTTCCCATCCAGGAGCTTCATTCCGTCCGTTACGGCTTGCAGCTGATTCCCATTATCGTCTGCCTGCTTTATTCCGGTACCGCCGCAGGACTTGCCGCAGGGGCGGCATCCGTTTTTTTTCAGCTCATATGGTTTGAACCTTCCGCTCTTTTTTTCTTATCCTTAATTCCTTTTTTAATCATCATCCCTATCCAGCTCCAAACGAAATGGCCTTTTTTTTCAAAGCGGAAGAAACTGCTTTTCGCTCTTCTCATCGGCTGCACTGAAACCGCCTTATTAACCGCATCTGTCTTCATCTATTCCGCGACCAATATTTTCAATTTTCAAAATCTATCTTCCGTTTATTATGAGGCGGCAGTATCTGTTTTTTTTCAAGTCAGCTCCCTTTTGCTGTGCATTTATTTGATTGAGATCATTGATGAGAATGCGTCCATGCGGGCAAGGCTGATTCACTCAGAAAAAATGGCCGTCGTCAGCGAGCTTGCGGCAAGCGTCGCCCATGAAGTCCGCAATCCGCTTACGGTCGTCAGAGGTTTTGTGCAGCTGCTGTTCAGCGGCGAGCAGCTTCAGGACAAATCCCACTCCGGATATCAGAAACTTGTGCTGTCCGAACTCGACCGGGCTCAGACGATCATTACGAATTATCTCGATATGGCGAAGCAGGATGACTATGAAAAAGAAAAGTTTGATATTTCTCTGCTCGTAAAGGAAACAGGTTCCTTAATGGAGTCTTATGCCCATTTTAAATCGGTGACCGTTACGGTTCGAAGCGAGCCTGATTTATATGTGTTCGGCGATGTAAAAAAACTGAAACAGGCCTTCATTAATCTGATTAAAAACAGGATTGAAGCCGTACCCTCTGAAAACGGCCGAATCGAGGTCTCCGTCCAAAAACAGGAAGAGATGATTCTCATTCAGATTACGGATAACGGAATCGGCATGTCCGATGAAGAACTGCAGAAACTCGGCAAGCCGTATTATACGCTGAAAACGAACGGCACCGGGCTCGGGCTTACCGTGACATTCTCGATTATTCAGCATCATGAAGGCTCCGTCTGTTTCACCAGCGGCGAGCACTCGGGCACAACGGCCTCAGTCAGGCTTCCGGCAGCTGTTCACTAGCCAACCGCGTTGATCTTTTATAGAATAACTAGAGAGAGGTGAACGCTATGAATACGTTTGACATCGGCACAATCGTAAAAGGGTTTTATAAAACAGGAGCATACATAGGGGAAGTGACAGACGTCAGGCCCAATCACTATTTAGTGAAAATTAAAGCCGTTCTGACGCATCCCGCTCAAGGAGATCTTCATCATCCGAAGCAGGCGGATGTTCCGTTTTTTCATGAAAGAAGAGCGCTTGCATTCGGGGAACAGACAAACATACCGCATCAGATGGTCAAACCGTTTGATGGCGAGGTGCCTGATTATACGGCTTCCTTACAAGCGGCGTCTGCCCGGCTGAAAGATCAGCTTACAGCGGACGGCTCAGAATGGGCGGAACGTTCGCTCGACAACTTGGCCGCGTTAGAGCGTGACTATTTTAAAAGAACTTGACCCAGTCGGCATGATTGGGTTTTTTTATGTGGCCCGGCGAAACAGTTCAGTCAGATCGACGCGATCACCGATCGTCGGAGGTTTCGGTTTTTCAAGATATTGTTTATCCCGCTCGACAAGCTTGAATAATTTGTATGTCGTCCGCGCATCATCCAGCGCTTTATGATGCGTGCCCGTCCCTTTATCGCCATACTCTTCTGCCGCTTTCCAAAGGCCGGTCAATGTTCTGTCGCCGAAGAAGTTTTTGTATTCAAGGGACAGATCCCGAAGTTCTCCTTTGAACGGAAAAGGGATGTGGTTAAACATGCAATTTTGCTTTAACACTTTCATATCCATATTGCCCCAGGTGACGATCGTGCAGTTTTTATCAGGATCAAGCTCATTTAATTTGCGGATGAATTCATTAAACGTGATTCCGCCGTCCACGTCTTTTTGGGTGATGTTCAGAAAGGTTTTGCATCGTTTCGTCAGCTTCGGAAATTTTTTCGGTTTGATATAACTCGAAAACGTTTCAGTCACTTCATCATTCACCGTCTTGACAATCCCCGCTTCAATAATCTCGGGAAAGAAATTTTGCGGGCTGTATTTTCCGTCAGGCATTGTAAATTCAAAATCAATAATGAGCAGACTGCGCTGATCCACTTTTTTCACACCTGCCTTTCCTCCGATCAAAAATGATATTTTATGATAGTATATCAGTTTCCCCTCTGAAACTTTCTTCATTTTCTAAAAATAATGAATTTTCCTATATCCGCATCGAAAATACAAATACCGGATTCATTCCTATATACTAATGATTAGATACACGAAAAGTAAAGAAGGTGATGTTATTTCTGTCCGTAAGAAGAACTTCGTCGTCATTTGGATTACAAATTTCTTTATTTCCGCCAGCATGACCATGATTGTTCCGTTTCTTTCGTTATATATCGAAACGATCAGCCCCCATTCGGGCGGGTATGTGCAGAGATGGAGCGGGTATGTGTTCGGCGTCACGTTTTTAATGGCGTTTGTGATTTCCCCGTTTTGGGGAAGATTCGGCGATAAGCGCGGCTACAAAAAAATTCTCTTGATTACAGGAACCGGCATTGCCGTCAGCATTTTATTGATGGGGTTTGTGACATCCGTTTATCAGCTGTTTGTCCTGCGGCTGCTTATGGGTCTAGTAACAGGGTTTGTTCCGACATCGCTTGCCATGATTTCGGCGCAGACGCCGAAAGAGACTGCCGGGAAGACGCTCGGCACGCTGCAGATGGGTCAGGTGTCAGGCACTTTATTCGGACCGATGCTGGGCGGGCTGCTCGCTGACAGCTTCGGGTTTACGTACACATTTTTTATTACGTCTTTTGTCATTTTCGCGTCCGTGCTTCTCGTTTTATTTCAGGTCAATGAGCAGCCGCTCGGCGAGAAACAAAACAAACGGAAAACCTATTCCAGAAAACAGGTGCTCTCTTATATTTTTCACCAGCCCGCGCTTTGGGCGATGATGGTGCTTACTATGATCGTGCAGACCGGCAATTTCAGCATTCAGCCGCTGCTCGCTTTATATGTCAATGAGCTGCACGGACCTGTTAATTTAGCTTTTTTCTCCGGAATGGCGTTTTCAGCGACCGGACTCGGAAGCTTACTGCTTGCCCGGAAATGGGGGGACTTCGGCGACCGCTTCGGCCACAGCCGGATCTTAATCGTGCTTTTGATTGCCTCAGCGGTGTTTTTCATTCCGCAGGCGCTCGCCTCCTCCCTCTCCATTCTGTTAGTCTTCAGATTTCTGTTCGGCATGGTCATGGGCGGCACGCTCCCCTGCATTACGGCCGCAATCCGCGTCAGGGCGCCGGGCAGCATCCAGGGAGAGGTGCTCGGCTATAACGTCAGCTTTCGTTTTCTCGGAAATGTGCTCGGCCCTCTGCTCGGAGGTGCGGTCTCAAGCGGTTTTTCCATTTCGGCTGCTTTCTACGTCACCGCCTTTCTCTTTTTAATAGGCGCGGGGCTCTTATGGATGGCGGGACATCTGCAAAAGGATACAGCGTCAAATGCGGGCTGACCGGCAGCGATCACGATTTCTTCTAAATTTAACCTTCTCGTATTCTTAAAAGAATGATACGATATGGCTAGAAATCAGGAGAAAAGAGAGTGACCATGGTACGTAAAATAATCGGATGGATTTTGCTGCTCGGCATTATCCCGTTGTGTGCATTTACAGTTATTGCTTCCGGCAAAGAGGTAAAACAAATCAAGCCTTTTGATCAGGTGCTCGATAAACATATTGATTTAAAAGCGATCAACCTGGTTCAAAACAGTTACATGTATGACAGGGACGGAAGCCTTGTTTCTGAGATTGTCAGCGATCATGAGAACCGCGTGATCGTGCCCTTTAATAAAATACCGAATGAGGTAAAACAACTGTTTTTAACCTCTGAAGACCGTCATTTTTATGAGCATAAAGGGTTTGACTTTATGGGGATGGTCAGGGCGGCCGCCTCCAATTTCAAAGATCATAAAATTGATCAGGGCGCCAGCACCATCACCCAGCAGCTGGCAAGGAATGTGTATTTAAGCCATGAACGCACCTTCAGCCGAAAACTGACGGAGCTGGCCTATTCCTATCAGCTTGAGAAAAAATACAGCAAAGATGAGATTTTAGAAGGCTACTTAAATACGATTTATTTTAATAACGGCGTATACGGTGTCGGTTCGGCGGCACAATTTTATTTCAGCAAGCCGCTGAAATCTCTCACTTTGGGAGAAATGGCCTTTATCTGCGCCATCCCTAATAACCCTACATTATATGATCCTCTCAAGCATTTTGATTATACGAAAAAACGACAAGTCAGATTGCTTAACGGATTAAAAAAAGCAGGCGTTATATCCGGGAAACAGCTGAAAAAAGCCGAAAAGGAAAAGATCAAGCTTGATATAAACGAAAAAACAAATAAATATCCTGACTATGTTTCCTATGTAAATGATGAATTCACACAGCTTGTTTCATCATCCGAAGGCTATGACAAACGTCTTGAAAAAGCTTCCGGAAAGGCGAAACAAAAAATACAGAGTGAGCTTTCAGACAGAGTCAGCACATTGTTAAAAGACGGCGTGAAGATTTATACGGCGCTGAATCCGTATATGCAAAACCAGGTCGTCGCCCAAGTGAATCAAAATCTGCCGTATGCAGGCGTCCAGGGCGGAGCGGCCGTGATTAATCATCAGACACATCAGATTATCGCGCTTTCAGGCGGGAAAGATTATCATAAATATGATTTCAACCGTGCCTATCAGGCATACAGACAGCCCGGTTCATCCATTAAGCCGCTGCTTGATTACGGACCTTACATTGAAAAGACCGGCGCAACGCCACACAGCAAGATTGACGCAAGCAAATTCTGCAGTGCGGATTACTGCCCGCAAAACTACAATAACCGCACGTACGGTACGGTCACGCTGGAAACGGCGTTTAAATACTCGTACAACACACCGGCCATCAGAATCATGGACCGCGTCGGCGTCAATAAGGCGTTCAGCTACCTTGAACCGTTTCATTTCGCGAAGCTGGTCAGCGCGGATTACCGTCTGCCTGCGGCGCTTGGCGGTTTTACAAACGGCATGACGCCGCTTGAAATGACCAATGCGTACACCACGTTCGGCAACAACGGCGTTTATACGCCGAGTCACGCGATTACAAAAGTGACTGATTTAAAAGGAAAAACGATATTAAAATGGAAAGATGAGCCGACGCAGGTATTCAGCGTGCGGACCAACATGCAGATCAAAGAAATGATGAAAGCCGTCGTCAAAAGCGGAACAGGAAAAAAAGCGAACTTTAAAGCTCCGTACGTCGGCGGAAAATCAGGAACGTCAAATGACTATCACGATATGTGGTTTGTCGGCCTGACGGACGCTTATACGATGGGGGTATGGGTCGGCAAGGATACACCGTCAAGCGTCGAATACCTTCATGACGCAAGCCCTCAGCTTTCGATCTGGAAAAACACGCTGCAGGCAGCTTATTAAAGATAACGGAGGGGATCCGCTTTGAAACCAGCTCAGCTTCCGGACCGCGTGCTTTTGTTTGACGGCGTCTGCAACTTATGCAACGGCGCCGTTCAATTCATCATTAAACGCGATCCGGCCGGCAAAATCTCATTTGCTTCATTGCAATCAGATACCGCCCGGGAGCTTTTGGCATCAGAAGGACTTCCGACAGAACAATTTGACAGCATGATTTTTATCGAAAACGGCCGGATATACAAAAAATCCGCAGCCGTGTTAAAGGTTTCCCGTCATCTCCGCGGAGCCTGGCGGCTGTCAGCGGTTTTTTTCGCAGTGCCCCGCCCCCTCAGGGACAGGGCCTATTCTTTCATCGCCCGGCGCCGTTACAAATGGTTCGGAAAAAGGGAAGCATGCATGCTCCCCTCCCCTGAGATCAAAAACAGATTTCTGTCTTAACAAAAATGGCTAGCTTACACAGGTAAGCTAGCCATTATGCTATTATAAAGCTTAATAAAGATGTACAAAATACCGATAACAAAAGTAAACCAAAACAGAATCTCAAGCAATATAAAACCGATCAGCGAAACGATCGAGAGTGTCGAATAGATTCTGTACACCATGAAAATCAAATAAACGAGCGTAACAACGGCAAATAACGCCGCAATCCAAAAACCATTCTGCACGAGCGCAAAGGAAAGAATTCCTCCGCCTACATAAATTAAAGAGCCTAATCTGATTTTTTTCAGATTGTCCCCTTCAGGGTCATTTGTGAAAAACAAAAGAGACAGCTCTGTCACTGTGTTTGCAATCAGCTTCAAAGCCGAAAAAAGCATAAAATACACAAGGGCGAACGCTGCAAAAAGCGCCAGTCTGATCCCTTTCTCAGAGAAATAATCCAGCATCCCCTGATACATGCCGAGCGTCTGAAGTATCTTCATGACATAAAGCGAGGTAGAAATGGATAATGACGAACTAAAAAGCAGAATCGCAACGAGCGGAAAATAACCCGTCCAATAAGTATTTTTCATATAAAAAGTCCCTTTCTGTAATCTACCTCACTTATTATGGAGGACTTAAAACACATTGACAAGATAAAAAATACCATTTTTCCTCACTTTTACGAAATAAGGGCCTGATCTTCACAAACCGGCTTTTTCGGAGTAAAGTAGAACGCGGGAATGATAAACGTAAGGAAGGCTGTTATGAAAAAAACATTAAAATTGCAAACCCGATTAACGATATTCGTCTGTATTGTCGTCCTTATCGCACTTTGTATCACCTTTTTCACGATCAGCGTCCAAACAGCAGACCGCGTGAAAGAAGAAGAACGGACGACCGCGCTGCGCACCGCAAAGCTGGTCGCGGAAACACCGAGTGTCGCGCGGGCATTGCAAACAAGAAAAGGGCTGAAAGAGCTCCGGGATTATACATTAGACGTCCAGAATACGACAGGAACCGAATTTGTCGTGGTGATGGATATGAACAGCATCCGCCTCACCCACCCCGACGTAAATAAAATCGGGAAGAAATTCACCGGCGGAGATGAACAGCCGGCGATGCACGGGCATATCAAAACGAGCACATCAGCGGGAACTCTCGGAAAATCCATGAGAGCCTTCGTACCGATCTATGGAAAAGATAAAAAACAAGTGGGCGTCGTCTCGGTCGGAATTTCGCTTAACAAAATACAGGATGTCGTCAGCCACAGTTTGAGACCGCTTTATTTCATCATCTGCGTAAGTATTTTTGTCGGCGTCATCGGAGCAGTCATTGTCGCCCGCACCGTCAAAAACATTATGTACGGTCTTGAGCCTTATGAAATCGCCACCCTCCTCGAAGAGCGGAGCGCCATGCTCGAATCAACGAAGGAAGGCATCCTGGCGGTTGACGCGCGGGGAAAAATCAAGCTTGCCAATGCGGAAGCGAAACGGCTTTTTATTAAAATGGGTATTCCGACTAATCCGGTCGATCAAGATGTGAACGATATTCTCCCGAAAAGCCGGCTGAAACAAGTGATTGAAACGAAAAAACCGCTTCAGGACAGGGATATCCGCATTAACGGGCTTGAGCTGGTCTTTAATGAGGTTCCGATTCATCTGAAAGGACAAACTGTCGGAGCGATCGCCACTTTCAGGGACAAAACGGAGGTCAAACATTTAGCAGAACAGCTGTCCGGTGTTAAAATGTATGCAAACGCATTAAGAGCCCAGTCTCATGAATTCATGAATAAGCTTCATGTTATTTTAGGGCTTGTCCAGTTAAAAGAATACGATGATCTCGGCACTTACATTAAAGACATTGCCATTCAGCAGAAGACGGAAACAAGCGAGATTATAAGTGATGTCAAAAGTCCGGTTCTCGCAGGGTTTCTTCTAGGAAAACAAAGCTACATACGCGAACAGGGCGCTGATCTGGACATTCAGCTCGGCAGCCTGATCCCGAATGCGGCAGATCCGGCCGTCATCCATGAGCTCATTACGATTATCGGAAACCTGTTAAACAACGCGCTCGATGCAGTGGCGCAGATGCCGAAAAAAAACATTACGTGCTCGATGCGGTTTCAGGATCGCCAGCTTGATATAGAGATTACGGACACGGGAGCCGGAATGTCTGCGGCAGACCAAGCCCGTATTTTTGAACAAGGTTATTCCACGAAAGGGACAAACCGGGGGTTCGGCCTCTATTTCACCCAGCAGGCAACAGAAAATTTAAAAGGCCATATGATTGTGACAAGTGAAAAGAATGAAGGAACGACTTTCAGTCTTCGCATTCCGTATGAACCGAAGGAGGAAAATGATGATTAATGTACTCATAGTTGAAGACGACCCCATGGTGGGTGAATTAAATAAACGCTATCTCAGCCAGATTGAAGGATTTCAGCTGAAAGGGATCGCATCATCCTTTCAAAGCGCGCTGCACGTGCTGAGCGAGCATCATATCGATCTCATCCTTCTTGACATTTACATGCCGGGAAAAAACGGGCTTGAGCTTTTAACGGAAATCCGCAAACAAAATGAATCGGTTGATGTCATCGTCATTTCGGCCGCAAGCGAGCTGGACGTCATCAAAAAAACGCTTCGGTACGGCGCCGTCGATTATTTAATCAAACCATTTGAATTTGACCGCTTTCAAACCGCTCTTTCCGACTACAGACGCAAGCAGAAAGTTTATCAATCACACAGAAGCATGACACAGAAAGAATTGGATGCCGAGCTTTTTCAAAAGAAAGAAGCGGCGGAAAAGGTTCACCTTCCGAAGGGATTGACAAAAAGCACGCTTAAACTCATCTGGGCGAGCATTGAATCTTTCGGTGACGGCTCTTTTACCACGGAAGATCTCGCCAAGCATACTGAAATCTCGCAAGTCTCCATCCGGAAATACCTTAAATTTCTGGAAGACATACAAGTGCTGAATGTAGAGATGGCGTACGGCACGATCGGCAGACCCGTCTTCCAATATCATATCAACACCGGCAATGTCAGCAGCATCAAACAATATTTATAATGTCAAAAAGCGCCGTTCCGCTGTGAACGGTGCTTTTTTACTGTCATATCCCGTGACAAAAGGATTGAGATTCCTTTTTTGTATGCTATATAAGGATAATGACCCGGCTGATCCTCCTCTGTTTTATCCAGATGAGGAAGCCGATTCATAAAATTTATATTTTTTAAAAAATAAGCAAATTTCTATTTATTTATGGCGGGTAAAATGATAAATTATGATTGGTTAGCAGATCTTTTCAGATAAGTCATAAGTCCCGAACCCGGAAGAGACAGCCGCTCAAGGCGGGAAAAAGAGAGACGTCTCATCATTATTATCAGAAAGTTTTTTCGATTCTGCATCCGGTACGGGGACTCAAGTCTGAATTGAACGGCACAGCCATATTTTACAGGGGGGTTATATCTTTGAAAAAACGCAAAATCGGAATGGCGATGGCGCTCATCGCGGCGGCCGGAACCATATTAAGCGCATGCGGTTCAAGTGACAAAGCAAACGGCTCCGGCAGCAAAAACTTTACCGTCGGCATGGTAACAGATATCGGCGGTGTCGATGACAAATCATTTAACCAGTCCGCCTGGGAAGGTATTCAGGCATTCGGAAAAGACAACGGGCTTACAAAAGGCAAAAGCGGTTTTGACTATCTTCAATCAAAATCAGATGCAGATTATACAACGAACTTAAATAAATTAGCGCGGGAACACTTTGACCTGATTTACGGCGTCGGGTATCTGATGCAGGATTCCATCAGCGAAATCGCCGATCAGCGCAAAGACACCAATTTTGCGATCATTGACGCCGTTGTCAAAAAAGACAACGTGGCGAGCCTTACATTTAAAGAGCAGGAAGGTTCATTCCTCGTGGGAGCGGCCGCTGCGCTATCGAGCAAAACGGGAAAAGTCGGATTCGTGGGCGGAATGGAGTCTGAATTGATCAAAAAATTCGAAATCGGCTTCCGCGCGGGTGTACAAGCCGCAAATCCGAAAGCGACCGTCGAAGTGAAATATGCGGGCGGATTTGACAAAGCCGATGTCGGTAAGGCGACGGCTGAAAGCATGTACAAATCAGGCGTTGACGTCATTTATCACGCGGCCGGCGCAACGGGAACGGGCGTCTTCACAGAAGCGAAAAATCTGAAAAAAGAAGATCCGAAGCGGAACGTATGGGTTATCGGTGTTGATAAAGACCAGTACGCGGAAGGCCAAGTCAAAGGCACAAAAGACAATGTCACTCTGACATCAATGGTCAAAAAAGTGGATACAGCCGTAGAGGACTTAACGAAAAAAGCAAGTGACGGGAAATTCCCGGGCGGCAAAACATTAACATACGGTTTGGCGCAAGATGCAGTCGGCATCTCGGATCACAAGGAGAACCTTTCTGACGATGTCATCAAAGCAACAGACGATTGGAAGAAGAAAATCGCGGACGGACTCGAGATCCCTTCAACTGAAAAAGAATTGAAATCCTTCAAGGCTGAGTAAGAACCAGGGGATAAGGAGACTTCCGTGCTTATCCCCTCTCTTTTATGAAAAGAGCGGTGAAGGAAAAGCTGCATCTCTTGCAGCTTTTCTTTTGCCAAGCTCTTTCTCATCAAAGTATCTCTGAAAAGGAGCGTCAAATCGGTGGATTATATCATTGAAATGCTTAATATACGCAAGGAGTTTCCCGGAATCGTCGCCAATGATGACGTCACGCTTCAAGTGAAAAAAGGCGAAATACACGCCCTTCTCGGTGAAAACGGCGCCGGAAAATCGACACTCATGAACGTTTTATTCGGCCTGTATCAGCCGGAAAAAGGCGAGATCCGGGTGCGGGGCGAACGCGTTCACATCAACAGCCCGAACAAAGCCAACGATCTCGGCATCGGGATGGTGCACCAGCATTTTATGCTTGTGGATACCTTTACCGTCTCAGAAAATATCATTCTCGGAAAAGAGCCGAAAACTTTCGGCCGAATTGACAGACAGCGCGCCGCCCGGGACGTGCGCGATATTTCCGACCGTTACGGCCTGCACATTGATCCTGAAGCCAAAGTTGCCGATATTTCCGTCGGTATGCAGCAGCGGGCGGAAATATTAAAGACCCTCTACCGGGGCGCCGACATTCTCATTTTTGACGAGCCGACCGCGGTGCTGACCCCGCACGAAATTCAAGAACTGATTCAGATTATGAAAAATCTTGTCAATGAAGGAAAATCAATCATCCTCATCACCCACAAATTAAAAGAGATTATGGAAGTCTGCGACCGTGTCACCATCATCCGGAAAGGAAAAGGCATTACAACACTCGATGTCGCACATACGGATCAAGATGAACTGGCAAGCCTTATGGTCGGACGCGAAGTGTCATTCAAGACGGATAAACAAGCGGCCGAGCCGAAACAAGAAGTGCTTTCACTTTCTGATGTAACGGTTAAGGACGCGCGCGGCGTTGAGGCGGTCAAACAGCTCTCCCTCTCAGTCAGAGCCGGTGAAATCGTCGGCATTGCGGGCGTTGACGGAAACGGCCAGTCTGAATTAATTGAAGCCATTACAGGTCTCAGAAAAACGAATGCCGGCACGATCACGTTAAACGGCAAACAGCTGCAAAACATGCCGCCCAGGAAAGTCACTGAAGCCGGCATCGGGCATATTCCGCAGGACAGGCATAAACACGGGCTCGTCCTTGATTTTCCGATCGGAGAAAATATCGTGCTGCAAAGTTATTACCAAAAGCCCTACTCTTCTTTCGGCATATTAAATAAACACACGATTTATGACAAAGCGCGAAGCCTGATTGAAGAATACGACGTCAGAACACCTGATGAATATACGCCTGCGCGCGCTCTCTCCGGGGGGAATCAGCAAAAGGCCATTATCGGCCGGGAAGTGGACAGAAATCCGGATCTTTTAATTGCGGCCCAGCCGACGCGGGGACTCGATGTCGGCGCGATTGAATTCGTCCATAAAAAGATCATTGAGCAGCGTGACGCCGGTAAAGCGGTGCTTCTGTTATCTTTTGAACTTGATGAAATAATGAATCTCAGCGATCGCATCGCCGTCATCTTTGAAGGCAGCATCATCGCAAACGTCAATCCGCTTGAAACAAACGAGCAGGAGCTCGGACTTTTAATGGCGGGAAGTAAGCAAATGGAGGCGGGGAAAACACATGATTAATCGACTTTCTCATCTGGCTGTGCCGCTGATTGCGATCATCCTTGGGTTAGCTGCGGGTGCGGTCATCATGCTCGCCAGCGGCTACAATGTCGTAAGCGGGTATTCGGCTCTTTGGAGCGGCATTTTCGGAGAAGTGTATTACATCGGGGAATCGATCCGCCAGATTACGCCATATATTTTGTCCGGATTGGCCGTGGCATTCGCATTTCGGACCGGCCTGTTTAATATCGGGGTTGAAGGACAGCTCCTTGTCGGCTGGACCGCCGCGGTGTGGGTCGGCGCTTCCTTTGACGCCCCCGCTTACATCCACCTTCCGCTTTCGTTATTGGCGGCTGCGGTTGCGGGCGGCATTTGGGGCCTGATTCCCGGATTTTTAAAAGCCCGTTTTTTTGTCCACGAAGTGATTGTCACGATCATGATGAATTATATCGCTCTTCATTTAACCAATTATCTCATTTCCGATGTCATGACGGACCACCGGGACAAAACAGACAAAATTCATGAAAGCGCGTCGCTCCGCTCGCCGTTTTTAGAGCAGCTGACAGATTACTCCCGCCTTCACTGGGGCATTCTGATCGCTCTGTTTGCGGCAGTCCTCATGTGGTTTATCATTCATAAAACAAAAAGCGGATTTGAATTCCGGGCTGTCGGCTTTAACCAGCACGCCGCACAATACGCCGGAATGAGCGTCAGAAAAAATATGATGTACGCCATGATGATTTCCGGCGCCTTCGCGGGGCTTGCCGGCGCGATGGAAGGACTCGGAACCTTTCAATACGCGGCGGTTAAGGGCGCCTTTACCGGCGTCGGCTTCGACGGCATTGCGGTTGCGCTTCTCGGCGGCAGCACGGCAATCGGCGTTGTTCTGGCGGCATGTCTTCTCGGCGGCCTTAAAGTCGGGGCATTAAATATGCCGATTGAATCCGGGGTGCCTTCTGAAGTCGTTGACATCGTCATTGCCATTATTATTTTGTTTGTGGCATCAAGCTACGCCATCCGTCTCATCCTTGATAAATTGAAGAAAAAGGGGGCGAAGTAAGTGGACTTCCTGCAGATTTTATCCATTATTGTCCCGGCAACACTCGTATATGCGGCTCCGCTTATTTTAACCGCTCTCGGCGGCGTGTTTTCTGAAAGATCGGGAGTTGTCAACATCGGTCTTGAAGGACTGATGATTATCGGCGCCTTTACAAGCGTCATGTTCAACTTATTTTTCGGACGCGAGCTTGGCGCCGCCGCTCCGTGGCTCGCCTTGGCTGCGGCTATGATTGCCGGCGGACTGTTCTCACTGATCCACGCGGCCGCCGCGGTTTCTTTCCGCGCCGATCAGACGGTAACCGGTGTGGCGATCAATATGCTCGCGTTAGGAGCGACACTGTTTATCGTCAAGCTGATCTACGGAAAGGCGCAGACTGATAAAATCCCGGAGCCCTTTTACAAAACGAACATTCCCGGGTTAAGCGATATTCCGGTTTTAGGAAAGATTTTCTTTTCCGACGTATATTATACGTCGATTTTAGCCATCGTACTGGCCTTTGTTTCCTGGTTTATTTTATTCAAAACGCCGTTCGGCCTCCGCATCCGTTCTGTCGGGGAACATCCGATGGCGGCCGATACGATGGGAATCAACGTGTTCGGCATGCGCTATATCGGCGTCATGATCAGCGGGCTGTTCGGCGGGCTCGGCGGCGGTGTATATGCTTCCACGATCGCGCTTGATTTCACGCACTCCACCATTTCCGGGCAAGGCTTTATCGCTCTCGCCGCGCTGGTTTTCGGCAAATGGCATCCGATCGGCGCGCTCGGGGCTGCGCTGTTCTTCGGGTTTGCACAGAGTTTGAGCATTATCGGCTCGCTTTTGCCCCTGTTCAAAGACATTCCGAATGTATACATGCTGATGGCTCCTTACATTCTGACCATTCTCGCGCTTGCCGGCTTCATCGGCCGCGCGGATGCGCCTAAAGCCAACGGCATCCCTTACATTAAAGGAAAACGCTGATTGCCACAAAAAAAAGAGTTCCGCACCCTGGTGCCGGAACTCTTTTCATCTATATACGATTCTGATATACTCACGCGGCTGAAACGGTGTTTGCATTGATTCAGCCGCACTCAGCTTGTCTTCTGCGTATTCCGCACCGAGAAAAAAACGCTCCCAATTATCTGCCTCCGTCTGCTGCCGCGTTTTGCAGAAATCGTCCGCTATGAATGTTCCTGCAATAATAGAACAAAATATTCCAATACAGGCCGCCGCCTTTCTCTTCATCTGACCAGCTCCTTTTTTAAAAGCTTGATCTGAAAGATAAATGTATATACAAAGATCAGGATATTTGATAAATTTATTTTGGGTTCAAAAGACCACAAAAACACAGAGAGGAATACATTATGCCGTAGCAGGGTAAAAAAAAGTGCGATATAATTTGTACTGGGTCCTATGACCGTGAATTGATTAATTCACTCTTACATAAAGCAGTTGCTTGATGAAAAAACAAGCAAAGGAGGTCTTCTGTTGCAGCTGTTACATTTCGCGATTTTGGCGCCTTTTTTATTTGCATTTATCGTTCCCTTTCTTTATAAACGGGTAAAACAAGTCCATACAGGCTGGTTTGTGCTGATAGTGCCCGTTGTGCTGTTTGTTTACTTTATCAGCAAGCTCCCTGTCACAATGGCTGGGGAAACCGTCCGGTATGCGGCCGAATGGATTCCGTCCCTCGGTATTAACTATACCGTTTATATTGACGGACTCGGGCTGTTATTCGCTTTATTGATTACGGGCATCGGCTCTTTGGTGACGCTTTACAGTATTTTTTACTTATCGAAGGACAAAGAAAAGCTCGGCCCCTTTTATGTGTACCTGCTGATGTTTATGGGCGCGATGCTCGGCGTTGTCCTCGTCGATAACGTCATCGTGCTTTATATGTTCTGGGAGCTGACAAGCCTGTCATCCTTCTTATTAATCGGGTATTGGCATAAGCGGAAGAAATCACGCTACGGTGCGGAAAAGTCACTGCTGATTACCGTCGGCGGCGGGCTGTGCATGCTCGGCGGCTTTATCCTGCTGTATCTGATGACGGATTCTTTCAGTATCAGGGAAATGGTCAACCAGGTGCATATTATCGCAGGCCATCCGTTCTTTATTCCGGCGATGGTTCTCCTGTTATTGGGGGCCTTTACGAAATCAGCGCAGTTTCCGTTTTATATCTGGCTGCCTGATGCCATGGAGGCGCCGACTCCTGTCAGCGCCTATCTGCACTCGGCTACAATGGTGAAAGCGGGCATTTATCTGATTGCCAGATTCAGTCCGGTTTTTGCATTTTCACCCGTCTGGTTTTGGACGGTTGCCTCAGTCGGTCTGATCACGATGGTATGGGCTTCCTTTAATGCGATGAAACAAACCGATTTAAAAGCGATTCTGGCATTTTCCACAGTCAGCCAGCTCGGTATGATTGTATCGATGCTCGGCGCAGGAGCCGCCGCGCTTCATTACCAGCATTCAGAGTATTTTACGGCGGCTGTCACCGCGGCTGTGTTTCACTTAATTAACCATGCTACTTTTAAAGGAAGTTTATTTATGGCGGTCGGCATTATCGACCATGAAACGGGAACACGGGACATCCGCAGGCTCGGCGGACTGATGGCGCTTATGCCGGTAACGTTCACCGTTTCACTGATCGGAACGTTTTCCATGGCGGGCCTCCCTCCGTTTAACGGCTTTTTAAGTAAAGAAATGTTCTTTACAAGTATGCTGCGGATTGCTCATGCAGATATTTTCAGCCTGGATACGTGGGGCGTGCTGTTCCCCGTTCTCGCATGGATCGGGAGCGTCTTCACTTTCATCTACAGCATGAAGCTGTTTTTCAGAACGTTCAGCGGCGCGCGCAAACCTGATCAGCTTGAAAAGACGCCGCATGAAGCACCGCTCGGCATGCTGATTTCGCCGGTGATTCTTGCCGCTTGCGCCGTCAGTCTGTTTTTTGCACCGAACGTTTTGTCTTACAGCCTGATTGAACCGGCGATGAACTCCATTTATCCGGCTCTGTTAACCGGCGGAGATACATTCCATGTCCATATTTCCCAGTGGCACGGGGTGACGGCTGAGGTAATGATGACCCTCGGCATCATCATTGTCGGCACGATCGGTTACGTAACGCTGTCTAAATGGGAGCGTTTGTACGGTCTGTTTCCGAAAAAACTGACGCTGAACAAGCTTTACGATGCGGTGACGGGCAGTATGGAAAAAAGATCTTACCAGCTGACGTCATCTTATATGACCGGATTTTTGCGGGATTATCTGCTGTATATCTTTGCGGCGTTTATCATTCTCATCGGAACGGCGTTCGTCACAAAAGGCGGCTTTTCCATGACAGCGAAAGGCATGGCTGAAATCGGCCTGTATGAAATCGTGCTGTCCCTCGTTATGGTGAGCGCAACGATTGCGACTGTGTTCGCCAAATCGCGGCTGACGGCCATTATCTCACTCGGTGTTGTCGGGTACACACTCGCGCTGTTTTTCGTGATTTTCAGAGCGCCCGATCTGGCGCTCACGCAGCTCGTCATTGAGACGATATCCGTCGCCTTGTTTCTTCTTTGTTTTTATCATCTGCCGAAAATGCGGCGGAAAAAGAAGACAAGAACATTCCGGATGACGAATTTTATCATTTCTCTCGGTGTCGGCGTCATCGTGACAATGCTCGGAATCGCGTCTTCCAGCGAAAAAACAAAAGACAGCATCTCCTCCTTTTTCACCGCTTACAGCCATAAGCTCGGGGGAGGAAACAATATCGTCAACGTCATCCTCGTTGATTTCAGGGGATTTGATACGATGTTTGAAATCACGGTGCTGTCGATTGCCGCACTCGGGATTTACGGCATGATCAGAACGAAAGTAAAAGAGGAGGGAGAAGAGCGTTGAGACAGCAAAACACAAACGACATCATCCTTCAGACGGCAACGAAGCTTGTATCTTTTATCATTCTGCTTTTCTCTTTCTATTTATTTTTATCGGGACATAACGCTCCCGGCGGAGGATTTGTCGGCGGACTGATTACGTCTTCGGCCATCGTGCTGTTGCTTTTGGCCTTTGATTTAAAAACCGTCAAATCGATTTTGCCCGTCAATTTTATTTATGTGGCGGGCGCGGGTCTGCTTATCGCGATTGCAACGGGTGCAGGTTCGTTCTTATTCGGAGCACCCTTTCTCACCCATACATTCGGCCATTTTCATCTCCCGGTGCTTGGGAATACGGAGCTTGCGACGGCCACTTTGTTTGATTTAGGTGTGTATCTCGTTGTTGTCGGCGTGACGATGACCATTATTCAAACGATTGGAGAGGAAGAATAATGGAAATCTTAATGTCTGTCATTGCCGGTATTTTGTTTATGGCGGCAACCTACCTGCTGCTTTCTAAAAGTCTGCTGCGCGTGATTATCGGCACCGCGCTATTAAGCCACGGCGTCCATTTGCTGCTCCTGACCATGGGCGGACTGAAAAAAGGCGCTCCTCCCATACTGGGCGGAAAAAGCACGTCGTTTGTCGATCCGCTGCCGCAGGCACTCATACTGACGGCGATCGTTATTTCGTTCGGCGTCACGTCCTTCCTGCTTGTGATGGCGTTTCGCGCCTATCAGGAACTGAAAACGGACGATATGGATCGAATGAGGGGAAATGATCAACATGAATAACTTTGTGATATTGCCTATTCTGGTGCCGCTGCTTGCCGCAGTGCTGCTGATTTTTATGAACAGACACGTGATGCTGATGCGGATATTCAGCACTGCCGCTTCCTGTGTCTCCATCGTCATCAGCGCCGCTCTCGTTCAGACGGTTTTCACACACGGGATTCAGACGCTGACACTCGGCGGCTGGAAAGCGCCGTACGGCATTGTGCTCGCCGCGGATCAGCTTGCCGCACTGCTTGTTTTGACAACCGCCATAATCGGGCTGCTCGTCACCCTGTACTCCTTCCGCTCCATCGGAGAAAAAAGGGAGCGCGCTTTCTATTATTCAGGGGTGCAGTTTCTTCTGGCCGGCGTAAGCGGAGCGTTTTTGACGGGTGACCTGTTCAACATGTACGTCTTTTTTGAGCTTCTGCTTATCGCGTCCTACATGCTGATCGTGCTTGGCGGAACGAAAATTCAATTAAGAGAATCATTGAAGTATATCGTGTTTAACATTGTGTCATCCGCGTTTTTTGTCATCGGCGTCGGTTACTTATATGCGGTGACGGGCACGCTGAATATGGCTGATCTAAGCGTAAAAATAAGTGAATCGGGCCAGACCGGGCTGATAACCGTCATCGGCGTCCTTCTTCTCGTCGTTTTCGGTTTAAAGGGCGGGATATTCCCGCTGTATTTCTGGATGCCGGGCTCTTATTACGCCCCGCCGGCTGCGATTTCGGCCTTATTCGGGTCTCTTTTGACGAAAGTCGGCCTGTACGCCATTTTAAGAGTATTCACCCTGATCTTTATTCACGATACGGGCTTTACCCACCAATTGATGATGTGGCTTGCGATGCTGACGGTGTTATTCGGCGTAATCGGATCTATCGCCTTTTCGGATGTCATGAAAATCGTCATCTACAATATTATTACAGCCGTCGGCGTGATTTTGTTCGGCATTGCCATGAACACGCCGGCCTCCATTCAAGGAGCGGTTTATTACTTGATTCACGATATGCTGATTAAAGGAGCGCTGTTTATGCTCGCCGGCACGCTTATCGCTTTGACAGGCACTGCCAGCCTGCATAAAATGGGCGGACTGATCACCCGTTATCCCGTTTTGGGATGGATGTTCTTTATTTCAGCCATATCTCTGGCCGGCATCCCGCCGTTCAGCGGATTTGTGGGCAAGCTGAAGATCGCGGAAGGCGGGTTCGATAAGGGGGAAACTTTGTTTTCCGTATTGATTCTCTTATCCAGCCTGCTTGTGCTCTATTCCGTGCTGAAGGTTTTTACGACGGCTTTTTGGGGAGAAGAAAAAGAAATCCCGGGCGCAGGCGGACGGTCCGCAAAAGGACTTCTTTATCCGGCAGCCGCTTTTCTCCTTTTGTCGCTTCTGTTCGGGCTCGGAACCGAATGGGTTTCACCGTATGTCAATCAGACGGCTGAGAATCTGCTGAATCCGGAAAAATACATTGAAGCTGTTTTGAAGGAGTAGATGGCATGGCTTTTCAACTATTATTAAATGTTCTTCTCGCTGTTTGCTGGATGTTTCTCACAAACAGCCTCAGCGCGGCGGGTTTTATGACCGGATTTATCGCGGGCTTGGCGGCGCTGTTTTTTTTCCGGCGCTTCTTCTCGCGGCCGTTTTACATTTGGAAAATATGGTCAGTCATCAAACTGGCGCTGATTTTTATAAAGGAATTATATTTGGCCAATGTCAGCGTGCTGAAAACCGTTATATCGCCGAAACTGAACATCCGCCCGGGCATTTTCGCGTTTAAGACGGAATTGACGGAGGATTGGGAGATCACACTGCTCTCGCTGTTAATCACTTTAACACCGGGTACGCTCGTGATGGATATCTCCGATGACCGGTCGATTCTCTATATACACGCTATGGACATTGAAGATGCGGAGAAAGCGATCCATGACATCCGCGTCTCTTTTGAGAAAGCCATTCAGGAGGTGAGCCGCTGATGTTTACGTTTATTCTGCAATTATCACTCGGCATTATGGCGGTTTCGACTCTTCTGTACGTCATTCGCGTCATAAAAGGGCCTACGATATCGGACCGGGTCGTCGCGCTTGATGGGATCGGCATTAATCTGATTGCCATGACCGCGCTTGTATCCATTCTCTTAAACACATCGGCCTTTTTGGACATCATTCTGCTGCTCGGCATTTTATCGTTTATCGGCACGATTGCCTTTGCTAAGTTTTTGGAGAAAGGAGAGATTATCGAAAATGATCGAAATCGTTAAATGGGCCGTCGCCGTTTGTATTCTGATGGGATCGCTGATCTGCCTGGTCGCGTCTTTCGGCACACTCAGGCTTCCTGATGTGTATACGCGCGCCCACGCCTCTTCAAAAGGCTCGACACTCGGCGTTAATTTGGTATTGCTCGGGGTGTTAGGCTACTTGTGGATGCTGACCGGAGAAATTTCTGTAAAAATACTGCTCGGCATCATTTTTATCCTGCTGACGGCGCCGGTCGGAGCGCACCTCATATGCAGGGCCGCGTACAATTCGGGAGCGGCGCTTGATAAAAGAAGCGTTCAGGATGATTACAAAGGGATCAGAAACTTTGTGATCAAACGTAAAGAAGATTCATATTTGTAAAAACAAACAGCCGGACGATTCAGGGTTCCGGCTGTTTGTTTATTTTGTTATAACAGCCAGCGTGCAGCGGGAAACACAGATCAGCCTTTCCCGTTCATCGAAAATGTTAATCCCGTACACAATGGTTGCCCTGCCTGTGTGAACGGGTTTCGCAATCGCCGTGACCGTCCCGCCCTCTTTCACGGATTTTAAATGATTGGCATTAATCTCAAGCCCGACACACGCCTGGTTCGACCGGTCGATAAAATGCTGGGCCCCGACACTTGCAACAGTCTCCGCCAGCGCTGCTGACGCGCCACCATGCAGATATCCGAAAGGCTGCACCGTCCTCTTATCCACCGGCATCACCGCCACGCATCTCTCCGGTGTGTTTTCAGTGATTTCAATACCGAGTGCGCCGAGCAATGTATTGTTCAGATTCATAGGTCATTCTCCCTTCAAGATTTATAGTACGTTATCTGACTTGGCGATCAGCACCGCTTCAGTTCGGGAGCCGACATTCAGCTTGTTAAAAATGGATGTCAGGCTGTATTCAATTGACCGCTTGCTTAAGTGAAGCGCATCTGCGATTTCCTGATTGGTCAAACCTTTTTCGACCTCTTGGAGAATATGGCGCTCTCTCGGGGTTAACCGATCCTGCTCACTTTGAGGGGAAGAAGACGTTTTTGTTTTTTGCTGGGTCATCAGCTGTTTGAAATAGGAGAAATCAACTAAAATCTGTCCGTTGAGCACGTGATATATGTATTGCATGATTTTCTCTTTAGATTCGGTTTTGCTGATGGCGCCATGCAGGCCCGCGCGGATGGATTCTTCAAAATAATCTTCAACCTCATAGCCTGTGTAGACAATGATTTTACAGAGAGGATTCTCTTTTAAGATTTTCTTAGAAAGCTCTATGCCGCTGATGTCATCACCCAGATTTAAATCCATTAATATGAGATCGTAAGCTGAAAAATCATGCCGGAGAACGAATTGTTCACTGGCATCAGGACTGAGGCAATCGACAGAAAGATTCGTGTCCGTTTCCAGAATCGTCTTGGTGCCCTCCATGACAGCCGGATGATCATCAATCACTAGTATCTTTTTCATGGTTTCCTCCCTTTTACTCACTCATTTCCATTTTATTAAAAAGACTTGGCTTCTGCCAAGTCGATTTGGTGATAAATTGGTTACAATTCCATTTCAATATCCGCTTTAAAACCGTTTCCTTCACTTGTGTCGATTTTCATCCGTCCGTCAAGCGCACGGACGCGCTCCTTAATACCCGAAAGACCCATGCTCATCGACTGCCCGCCGCCTTCTTCCTGATTGAATCCGACACCGTCGTCTTCATAATGCAGAATCACTTTATTTTGAATGCTGATCAGCATAATCAGCACCTCATTCGCCTGTGAATGCTTCATGGCGTTCGAAAGAAATTCCTGAATAATGCGGTACAAATTCAGCTGCGTATCCAAATCCAGCGCCGCCGTAAACCGGCCCGTATTCAGACGGATATGAAACGGCGCACGCTCCTGCTGCTGCGCGGCAAGCTTGGATACCGCCTTGACCAGACCCAAATCATACAGCAGCTGAGGCCGAAGCTCATGGCACGTCTCCCGGGTCATCAAAATGACATCGGACATCTGCTCATTCATCTGATGAAGCTTGTCCTGCACCTCTATGTGGCAAGGCTCTTCTTTCTTAAAATCGGCCAGAAACAGCTCACACTGGCGCTTCAAAGAAATCAAGTCCTGCAGCACTGAATCATGCAGATCACGGGCCAAATCCGAACGCTGCTTTTCCTCGATCGTAAACATCAGCTTTTTGAGCCAGACCGGGTTTGAGCCTTGTTGTTTTAGATCTTGTAAATGGTTCATGAGTTCTTCGATCTGTATCACGTTTTCCATAGAGACACTCGTATAGAAAGACAATGTTTTCAGCCATGAAATCTCATCCCGTGTCAGTCTCGGTGTATTAATGGAGGACAAACAAAGCAAAACATAAGAACTTCCCCCGCGTTCTCCTATCTTGATTAAGAAACCGCGGTTTAGCTCAATGATTTTTCCAATCTCTGAAGTAACCTTCTTAAATTCTTTTGAATACATTTCCCAATCAGGTTCATTATCCCTTTTATCATGATATAAAATGTCACCCTCAGAGGTAACTTCAAAGACATAAGCTTTACTGACAAGTAGAACATCCAGAATCGTCTTTTTTAGTTCTTTAAACATTTGTTTTAAAGATGTTATACTTCTGATAAGCTGAGTATATTTGAATATACTATCTTGATAATTAAATTTTTCAGAAAAACGTTTTAAACGAAATTTAAAATCTATTATTTCTTTAAAGTAAAATACAGCAAACATTACGATAAAGATGAAAACAGTCTGTCTAATAGGATTCATTTGAAGCGCATTTGTTCCCGCCCAGACCGATAAAACTCCGACAATAACTAGAAGTATAATACCTCATTCTTCCTAATATAAATTCTATATCAAATATTTTATTTGCAACAAACTGATATACTAATCCAAATGGGATAAGGACAAGCAATGAGGCTGATGCCAGTGCTGGAAATATATAATCACCAGTTAAAATATTAGGTGCGACGTAAAAAAGTAAAAATGGAGCAAAAGAAAGTGTATTTGTCAGAATTAAAACTTTCAAAATATAAGCATGCTCTGAATATTTATACTTATATAAGTGATAGAACACGAGAACAAAACCTGAAAGAGTAACGAGAAAAAACGAGATAAGATTAAGGTTTGTTATAATGTTTTCAAAAGGTAATTTCTTACGGAAAAATTCCAGGATAATATTAAAAATCGGAAATATATATAAGAAATTGATTAGACGATTTGCAAACTTCTTTCCTAATTCCTCAAAATATTGTTGTATGAACTGAAGATAAAATATAGGAGAAGCTATAAATGTGAACAAATTGACATACCTGTTAAATGAATGTCCTCTAAATGGTCCTCCTGCGCTTATATAAGCAATTGAAATATCTAACAAAAACAAAATTAAAATGTATCCCGCAAACGATTTTCTTGTTTGATTCACCTTTAGAATGTAAAATATACATACTATACTTAAAAAATAAAACACAAGTGGAAGAACGAATACAAAAAAGCTATAGGATTTGTCTAAATTAACAATATCAAAATCATCTAAATGAATTTGCTTTCCATTTCTGCTTACATCTAAACTTTTGATATGACTAAGATTATCTCCTTTTAAAAATTTAGCAGATGGTTTTTCTTTGTTGATTTTTAAAATGATGTCACCTTTTTCTAAACCTACGAATTTCCCGTAAGTAGTTTCTGACATCTCTATTACTTGGAATTGTTTGTTTTTATTTTCAATAACTTTTGTCCCGATTATAATCCCATTTATGTTTATATATGAAACATAGCAAACATAAACGAGGCTTAAGATAATGACTGAAATAGTGAATTGTTTAATAAAGTTTTTCACATATTACACCACCGAACATTCATCCTTTTTCCCATTGCTCTATTTTTCCATCGTTTTTCACAATTGAAGATTCTTCAAATGAATTGATTAATATTTGGGTAATACCTGAATCATAGCCTAATAAACTTGCTTCATTGACTTTTAATTTTTTTAACACTTCCGGATATTTCAATATATAATTGATTAAATCCTGCATTATACTTCAATCCCCCTATTAACTACATATTTTTTCAATTTATCTATTTTACTGGTTTCAAGATTTAGTTTCTCTATAGCATTTTCACATTTTTGCTTATACAATTGGTGTAAAACTGAAACATACTGAGTAACACCTGCATCAGTTAATGTCTGAATAAAATTGTTTTTATCAGATATAAACTTAAGGTGTGTTTCTCTATGAGAAAACATACGAACCAATTTTTCAGAAGGCTCGTTAAACAGCCTCTTAAGGTACAAGTTGATTAACGTGTGTTTATCTTTTAAAATATCACTGCGTTTAGAGCTGAAAAGAGCCAGATAATCACTATATATCTGTTCAAACATTCCTTTGTAATAGGAATACGTTTCAACAGTTTCATTATACTTTCCAGTTGCTAACATAGTACCTGCCACATTGGATAGAGCGAATAGACTCCCGCATTTTAATCTAATGACCTCTAAACTTTCATCTTCTTTCTCTGGCTTATTGATTATATCATCGTGTTGTCCTTGCATAGCGTCTTGTGTATATTTCAGTATGTAAGAAAGAATAAAAGGATTCATGTTAATTGAATTAATCCCCTGCAGCCCTGCTGTGTATAATGAAAAAGCTGCGCTTAAAGCTTCTGAACGGTCTATCTTCATCCAAAGAGCTTGTTTGTTATCTTCATCTTCAAGATCATCAATAATATCGGCGGAAAGCGTAAGAATTTCAATTCCCGCCGCAAGTTTCTCAGCAGTCTTAAAATCCCTTCCGCCAAAAACTTCATAATGCAATAAAGCAGATTCAGCAAAGGTTAAATATTTTCTGGATTCAACAAACCCAAGAAGAAGCTGTAGTAAATGTTGATTAAATATGTTTTGCTCTATTATACTCTTCATTTTATTCTTGATTTGGTTGGCATCTAAACACATTTGCTCAATAATTGTCTTCACCCTCCCATTCTATTTTACTAAATGCAGGTGATGAAAGACAGCAGGTTTTTCGTTTTTTAACAATCGTATAATACTTTATCCACGAAATGGATAAAAAATGCACAAAAAAAAGACTTGTTTCCAAGTCTTTTTAAGAAATTTTCATAGCATATGAGAATTTATCGAGCTGATCAATGCTTTTGTTAATGTTTCGTAATGAGTCGGTTGTTTCTCTGATATCATTTTCAAGTCGGAATAATAATTGCTTTACTTCTTCTAATTTGTTTTCCACCGTTTCCACACTCCTTTTTTTGAAAGATCAATGAATTGTGTATGGTGAACGAGTCCTAGGTATTTGATCTGTTACTAATAGTGTAAACGTTTTTGCGGGATTTTTCACCGAAAAGTATGTGTAAAAGTATCTGCGTGACACCGCAAACCGTGGTAATCCTATAGTCCCGAATGGAGCATTTAGCGAACAGGACTATATAACTACCAGAAAGGCAGACGTTTAGGATGAAGCAGACCAATCTGGCGGTTCTGCTGTTTTTTTAACGGTTTTCCGACAAACCGGCAAGGACTATAGTCCCTGTCGTCGCAATTTCAAAACAGAATGGGCGAACAGCGTCGCATAACCACCGACAAACACCGAAAAGACCGCAACCCCCGCATTGTGGTCTTTTTGCATGTCATAACTCGTTATCACGCCGCCTATACTCATGTATAACCAATGTTTTCTCAGGAAGGAGGCCGCCGTATGCATTATGTGTATCCATGCTGTCCTGTTTTCGCCGCGCCATACCGGCATCCTGCGCCCAGTGCCCCGGTTCACGCAGATATTTTGACAGCGTCCGCAAAAGAGGCTGCGGGCATGCTGGAGGATGCGCGCCTGCTCCTTGCGCGGCTGTCGGCGTCAAAAGAGCTTGCGCGCCGTATTCTCACCGCAGCGCAATCATCTGACACCGCAGCGGTCAAGCGGCTCATTAAGCAGACCGGCATCAAAAATGACTTTGACGTGACGTATAATCCCGACGGCATCCGTGTCAGTCTGATCAGAGAGCAAAGCCGGTTTACCATCGCCCTCAGGTGGTCGGCTTAAAGCGGCTCAATCCACGATCAGCTGCCGGCACCATTCGATCGCCTGTAAGTAACATTCATACGCTTCTTCTTTGTTCAGTTCTTTTCCCCACTCGTCACAGTCCCAGTTGTTGCATTCAATGGCTTTGACGAACGCGAGCATCTTATAATAATCGTTTTCATAACCGAGCAGCGCCTGTCCGACTTCATCGATTAAAGGCAGTTCTTTGATGATATCCTCCAGCTCCCTGTGGAGAAGCGTATCGATGAGCGAAAACATGCCGATCAGCATGTAAGAAGAGGGCTGGGGCCTTCCGGTTCTTTTCGCCAGCAGTTCGCACAGTTTGGCCCTGATTAAGGAAATCTTAATGATTTCTTTTTGGCTTGAGTGGCTTTTCGCCGTTAAATCTCTGAATGAAAGAATGTAAATCAAGCGCTTAATCTCATTCAGCCCAAGCATCATGATGGCCTGCTGGATGCTGTCTATCTTTTTTTCAGCCTTGTTTGCGATCCGTTTAAAAAACGCAGAATCTGATACGATAAGCTGACGTCCCGCTCTATGTATTCCGTCACGCGCTGTATATTGGGCTGGTCATTGTTTAATTCGCTTAAAAGCTGGTAGTAAGAATGAAAATGAAACGTCAGATCATTTCCGCTGATGACACGCGGTTCACTGAAAAAATATCCTTGAAACAGGTGAAAGCCGTCTATGGCCGCCTGTTTATAATCTTTTCTCGTCTCCACTTTCTCCGCTAAATAAATCAGACTTTTACAGCTGTACGTCTGAATGATTTTTTTGCGCTCCAGACGCGAGGATTGCAAAAAGTCGATTTTTAAAATATCAATATATTTCATCAGCTGTTCCACTAACTCTTCATTTTCCGGATTGATGGCGTAAAAATCATCAAGTGCTAATGTATATCCTAATTTCTTCAGCTGTCTGCATCTTGAGATGAGTGCCGGAGTGATCGGTATGTCCTCAAGAATTTCGATAATAAGCTGGTCAGGATCAAAGGAGGTAGGGAGATCTGAAAACATCAGGCTTTCTGTAAAATTCACAAAGCAGCGTTTCCCCTCAGTCAGCTTTTCGATTCCGATGTTGATAAAGCTGTTAATAATGAGATCCGTCGTAGCTTTATCTCCGTCAGCGGCCGAATAACGGTTCTCTTCGCTCTCCCGGTAAAGAAGTTCATAAGCAACAACCTGTTCGTTTCTGTTGAAGATAGGCTGTCTCGCAACAAACACCTTCATTCATTTACCCCCTTAGATGCGGCCTTCGAACATAAGTATATCAAATAACTTGACGAAATTTGTCTAAATGTGAAAAATATTATCACAACAAAAAGGCCTTTCCAGAGAAAGGAAAGGCCGCTTTGTCTTCTATTCAAGTTCCCGTTTCAGCTCGCTTTTGATTTCATGAATCCGCTGCATCTTGTTGCTCCAGCAGTCTTCGCTTAAATCGACCGGATATTCTTCCGGCTTGCTGATCCGTTTGTATTCCTCCCACAGAAGTTTGAGGTTATCCTGCACGTATTGCTGGATGTCGGTAATTTCGGGATTATCATAGCATAAAACGCCGTTTTCAAAAATCGGCTCATGCAAGTCTTTCGCATAGAAATCAGTGACGAATTTGCTGACGAACGTGTGGACGGGATGGAACATTTTTAAGCGTTTCTGATCATTTACCCGCTCGTCATAAAGCGCGATATAATCACCTTCCGAGTGGTGATTCAGCTTGTTGATAATCCGGTATACTCTCTTTCTTCCCGGCGTTGTCACTTTTTCAGGGTTTGACGAAATTTTAATGGTGTCAGTCAGTTTGCCGTCCTCTTCAATGGCGACAAGCTTGTAAACCGCGCCGAGGGCCGGCTGATCGTATGCGGTAATCAGCTTCGTGCCGATGCCCCACGTATCGATTTTCGCTCCTTGGGATTTCAGATTTAATATCGTGTGCTCGTCAAGATCGCTTGAAGCAATGACCTTTGCGTCTGTGAAACCCGCTTCATCAAGCATTTCACGCGCTTTTTTTGACAGGTACGCCAAGTCCCCGCTATCCAGGCGGATGCCGATGAAGTTGATCCGGTCGCCGAATTCCTTTGCGACTTTAATCGCATTCGGCATGCCCGAACGGATCGTATCGTACGTATCTACGAGAAACACGCAGTCTTTGTGGGTCTCCGCATATTTCTTAAATGCCGTATATTCATCGCGGTACGCTTGTACGAGCGCATGAGCGTGCGTGCCGGATACGGGTATATTAAAACGCTTTCCGGCTCTTACATTACTCGTTGCGCTGAAGCCGCCGATCAAAGCCGCTCTCGCTCCCCACATGGCCGCATCCATTTCATGGGCGCGCCGCGTTCCGAATTCGAGGGCGTCTTCGTCACCGACAACGCCTTTAATGCGGGCCGCTTTCGTGGCGATTAATGTTTGGTAATTCACAATGTTAAGCAGAGCCGTCTCAATCAGCTGGGCTTCGATCAGGGGCGCTTCGACCCGCATAATCGGTTCGTTGTTAAAAACGAGCTCGCCTTCTTTCATGCTGTAAAGAGATCCGGTAAAAGAAAGATCCCGTAAATACTCAATGAAATCATCAGCATAGTGCAATTCCGTTTTTAAATAATTCAGATCGCTGTCGGTAAATTTGAAGTTCTCCAAGTATTCGATTGCTTTTTCTAAGCCCGCAAATACCGCATAGCCGTTTTCAAAGGGAAGCTTTCTGAAAAAAAGCTCAAAAATTGCTTTTTTCTCATGAATGCCGTCTCTCCAGTACGTTTCGGCCATATTAATTTGATAAAGATCTGTATGTAAAGACAAACTGTCGTCTTTAAAACCATGCTCCACCAAAATTGTTTTCCCCTTCCTTACTCTGCCACTTGCGCTCCGATGCTGTTCTTAAAATGGGACAGGGCCCATTCATGCCCTTCCGGATTAAAGCTGGCCACAGCGTTTTGATGAATGACAATCTGAAAGCCCTTGTTGTAGGCATCAACCGCCGTGTGAAGAACGCAGATGTCCGTGCACAGGCCCGCAAGATGCAGCTCAGTGATCTGCCGTTCCCGCAGTTTCAGCTCTAAATCCGTTCCCGCAAAAGCAGAATATCTCGTTTTTTCCATATAATTTACGTTTTTTGCGTGTTTGTGTTTCTCATAAAGAGGCGATAGCCTTCCGTACAGCTCTTTGCCCTCCGTGCCGTTGATATTATGCGGAGGAAAAAGGCGTGTCTCGGGATGAAAGTCATCGTCTGCATCATGCGAATCTACCGCAAAGACAACGTAATCACCGTTTTCTATAAATGCTTGCGTCAAACTGACAATCGTATCTTCAATCTGTCTCGCGGGTTCTCCGCAGGTTAATGCCCCGTTCTCTGCTGCAAAATCATTCGTATAATCAATGCATATAAATGCTTTTTTCATAGCCGGCCTCCCCGCCATTCATATGAAAACCATTATATCCTATCTCCACTTGTAAGTGAATTGGCATTGTAAAATGACAAACGGTGTTTTGCCCTTTTAAGATTTCAGGAGTGAGCGCTGAAAAATGTCATCCTGTACGTAAATGCCGTCAAGGTTCACGGCATAATCGGCGGCAAAAACCAGGCCGAGCGGCGTTTCGAATTGAAGATCCGATATGACGGAGCTTCGGACACCGGCAAGTGCGGCAAGCTTCATATATGGTGAATAAGCATGATACGGGAGCCTTCCGTTTATATAGAGCACCGCGTCTTTTCGGCTTTTCAGCGCCTGTTTCACTTCTTCATACGGCTGCTTTTGCAGCACCTGCCCCTTCGTCAGGGCAATGATGACTCTTTCACGCAGCGAGCCTAAAAATAAATGGCGTTCATCCGGTTTCGTCTGCAGAGGGCCGTACATCCCCTGCTGTAAATAAAGGTCAACCGTTTTGTCGCTCATCGGCCTGTCCCTCCTCAGCTTGTTTTACAATTATCTCCCCGGACGGGACGCGGTAAACCGCTTCGTTACATTTCAGCCACCCAATGGGAGATCTTGCCGGCGAGCTCTCCGGCGGGTTCTTCTTCAATCAGCTTGCTGAATGATTGGAAAAGCCGCTGCGCCAGCGCCTTTTTCTCTTCCTCATAGGAAATGATCGTGCTCCACTCAAGTTCCGGAACGGCTACAAGGGTATGCTGTTCTTTTTTATTTTCATGCAGATATACATCACCGATCATTCCGGACTGCACGGTAATATTCGCTTTTCTGATTTTCATAAAAAATTCCCCTTTTATAAAGACTGATTCTATTATACTACAAAAAAGCGACAGCCTCCTAAAAGGAGGCTGTCACGCGTTAAACCAATCAGGTTCGTCAAACACATCGATGTCTTCAAAGCGCGTTTTGCTGAATTTATTAGTGACTTTGACAAAATCTCCGGAATGAAACGCCCCTGCCCCCGCGCCTGAGTGGTCAACGGCTTTGGGAGAAATGGCAAACACGTCACCGAAGCTCGCCGCAGCGTCTCCGGCTAAACTCATAATATAAATCGGTCCCACAATTGCAGGCATACCCGCACCTCCGCTTTTCTTTACAGCATTTTATGCGCTGCATCGGGAGTTGTGCCCGTTTTTATTTCGGCTTGCGGCTGTCTTCTAGCTTTGACCGCTGACGAAGTTTGATAAGCCGGACGATATTTAAGACGAAAGCTTTTAAAACCGCGTAAACCGGCACGGCCAGAATCATTGCGAGAATGCCGCCGAAACTGCCCGCTCCGATAAGCAGAAGAATAATGGTGAGCGGGTGGGTATTGAGCCGTTTCCCGATGACAAGCGGAGAAAGCAGATTCCCGTCAAGCTGCTGGACGACAACGACAACAATAACGGCAAACAGCGCCTTAGCCGGCGAATCCATAAACGCGATAATCACCGCGGGCGCCGCCCCGAGAAACGGCCCCAGGTACGGAATGATATTGGTGACGGCGATCACCATCCCGAGAATTAACGCATACTGCAGGCCGATGATCCAATATCCGATAAAGCATGCCGTTCCGACAAAGAGACAAATCAGCAGCTGTCCTTGGAAATAGGCGGCCAATGTGACATATAAGTCATTAAATATTTTGCGACCTTCCGCCCGGTAGGAAGTAGGCAGGATTTTAACCGCCAAGAGCGGAAACCGCCGGCCGTCCTTCAGCATATAAAACAAAATGAACGGAACGGTGATCACGACAAGCGTGATATTCGTAACGACGCCGAACACGGCCGACAGGCTTGCCGTAATATTTTGCGGAAGGCTTTGTAAAAATCCCGTCAGAGACTGCTGGACTTTTTCTATCGACACATAATCCTGCGTCATCATCCACGTAAACCATTTGGAATGGGATAATTGCGCCGTCAAGACTTGAATCTGATGAATGTAATCAGGGAAATTGTTAATCAGCCCCGTGACCTGGGAAGCCACAATCGGTCCGATGGCGGTGAACATAAAGGCAATCAGGCCGATGAAAACGAGATAAATGAGCAGGATCGCCAATGTCCGGGGGATTTTTTTCTCAAGCAGGCGTACGATCGGATTAAAAATGAAAAACAAAATGCCCGAGATTAAAATCGGAAAAAACAGAGTGGTGATAAAACCGAAAAACGGCTGAAAAATAAACGAGACTTTCGTTGATACGTAAATAATGAGCAAAACGAGCAAAATTTGCAGCGTCCAAAAATGGACCTTTGATTTCAACAAGCGGTTTCCTCCTATTGTCATGTGAACTTGTACTGTGATTGTACCAAAAAAAGCCGCCGTGCATCTATGTATCTCAAAAAAGAAGACGCACCGGGGTTCTATAGGGCCGCCTCCGGTTTGCGCCTTATTCGTGCTGTTACACGCGTTCGGTATAATCAGGCATGACGGAAACCACATGGCGGTTTCTGATATAAAATACACGGTCATGCGTTTCTTCAATGGCGATGTGATCCGGAGTGGCATCAATCAGCCGTCCTCTGACAATGCGTCTGACGGTTTGAATGATAAACCTTGAGCCGATAAGCTTATGGATGGTCTGATAAACGTAAGGATCCACTAACGAGACGATTTGCGGGCTTCCTTGATGGGCCATTTTCGCTGATCCCCTTTACTATGTTTTCCTTCAGCATATGCAGCGGACAAAGGCTTTGACACAGTACGTCTATCGGAGCGGAAAAGGTGTTAGTGAGCATGCGGAGTTATGTAAGCGGAAAAGGCCGCATGAGTGGCCTAGACTGAGCTTCTTAAGGGATATTGGGCTTGGTCAATTAACTGATCAAGCTTTTGGATTTGTTTGAGCGCGGCCGTGTGATCCATTTGGCGGTAATGGTGATGTCCGCCGGGTTCTTCATCGAGTTCATCCGCTTGTTTCACGATTTGCTGGAGCGTATTCTTGTCCAGTTCGCCTTCAGGCAGATAGGAATCGGTGTGAAGCAGAATCGCCAGCGCAATGTCCTTCGCCGCTTTCGGTTCTTCACCGAGCCGGATGAGCAGCTTATGCGCCCGTTCCGCGCCTTTAATGGCATGGATATCGTTTCTTCTGTACTTTTCATAATCCCATTTGCCGTCTGTGTACCATTCATAATGGCCGACGTCATGCAGTAAAGCCGCTTTCGCCGCAAGGTCCGGGCTGACACCTGCTTTTACGGCAAGACGGTATGCATGAAACGCGCAGGCGATCGCATGGGCGACACCGGAACGCTGTAAATACTTTTGTGCGATTGGATGGGTGAAGACATCCATTAACGTTACATTTCTCATGGAAACCCCTCCTTAATATATTTTTAGAATCCTAACATAAATCGAGAAGAAACTCAATTCATCTGATACATTTCTTATACCCCTTATACGTTGTTTCATTCATCATATGGCGCCGGACCCCGAAGTGATTGTACAAACAAAAAAGAGCAGCGTAAAAGCTGCTCTACAAAAATTCTTTAATATCGTATATCCGTCCGTTTTCCGGCTCGCCCGCGATCAGTGAGTGAATGACGCCGGCGATGTATTCCGGGCTTCTGAGGTTTTTCGTTTCTTTCAGATTGCGGAACCGCTCGATGTCATGGAAATCTTCTTTTGACGAAGAACGGATGACGGCCTGCATGTCTGTATCCATCACTCCCGGCGAGAATGAGATCATGCGGACCGGCAGCTCTTCATCTTCCTGTTCAAACCCGAATGTTCTCGTAAACATATCAAGCCCCGCTTTTGAGCTGCAATACGCGCTCCAGCCTTTATAAGGATTTTTCGCCGCGCCCGATGTGATGTTGACAATTGTTTTGCTGCCGCTGAACGCTTCGAAACGCTTTGTGAACATTTGGCTGAGCAAAACGGGCGCCGTCAGATTAAGGGTGTAATGGCGGTTTAATTCTTCGGCGGAAGCCTCTTTCGCCCGCTTGATCGGTTCCACCATTCCGGCATTGTTGATCAGTGTGACGGCAGAGTACCCCTTCTCCTCTGCTTGATCAAGAATCGCCTTCATCTGCCGCCCGGTATCTGCCAGATCGGTTAAATCAACACTGTATTCTGTCAGCCCCTCGCGCTTTTCCCCGCTTATCGTTCTTGAAAGCGCGGCGACTTCGGCTCCTTCTTGAAGCGCCTGTTCCGTCAGCGCCCGGCCCAAGCCTTTTGACGCGCCTGTTATAAGAAAAAACTGCATGAAACTCCTCCTTTTTTTCTTATTTTACGGGCTGTCTTCCCGCAAACACAAGCGATTCGTTTACCGCTTTGCCTTTTCCTGCGCCGTGACTTTCGGGATCAGATAGATCATCGCCGCAATCCCGAGGAGGATCAAGACGGCATAAATGACAGGAAGCAGATAAGAAGTCTTTTTCTCTTCCGTTTCCATATCTGCCGAGGTACGCCGCACCGCAGGCTCGGCAAATGTGATACCCAGTTTTTTCGATTGCGCTTTGATCGTATTCGGCTCCGTGTCTGACGATGTAAACAACTTTGATATCAGTTTGTCATCCGGGTTTTCGGCCGGCTGATCAAAGGTAATATCCTTCTGTTCTTTCGGAAGCGCCGTTTTTTCCTCGGAGTAGGCATCGTCGTGCAGGTAATCCGTACGAATTTCAATGTCTTTCTTTTCATATTCATTCGGCTTGACATCAGTATTTTCCTCATTCGCGGCTGCGGCTTGGGGAAGGAAAAGGAAAAAGGAGAGAGCAAACAGCAGCAATCCTTTTTCCATGAACGTGTTACGCCTCATAAGACTGATCACTTTCCTCCGTTTTTTCCGCAAACAGCCGAATGACGAGCGGAAGCGCCGCCGCAATCAGCGTAATGATCGCAAGAACCGTTACCCCCATCGCAAACAGATGGCCCGTTCCGTATTGAATATCGATATAGACTTTCGAAACCGGACTGTCAAAGGTGAAGTTCGGCATAATCAGGTCGATCAAAGGCGCCACATAAAAGAGAATGAGCGCTGATGATGCGATCCATCCGGTAATCGAACCGAAGACAAAGGCTGCCCGGATAAAAGCTGAACTCGCCGCAAGCAAGAGAATCGTAAAGACTGACCATTTAATGGTCTGATCGTCCGGAAGCGAGTAGATATTCAGACCGAACAGACTGATCATCAATCCGACCATAATGTTTAAAATCCCAAAGAGCGCGCCTTTGACAAGAAGCGGGGCCTGCTGATAATACGAGCTGAAATAGCCGATCAGAAGACTGCTGATCAGGACGATCACCAAAATGACGACCGGCGGAACATTCTGAACCCGGTCTTCCGGCACCTCTCCGCTGATTTTAAGCGGGTTGGCGAGATAATCGTAAACGTAACCGTTTTCCTGTCCGTCAACGAGCGCGTTCCCTAAAATGCCGTACACGTCATTTCTGATCAATTTCGTGGAATCGACGTTTTTGCCCCAGTTGCTGTTCAGGGTGTCCGCTTTATGCTGGACGTCATTTACGCTTTGCTGCATATTGTCGGTATAGCTGATGATGCCGGACTGGCGTTCTGACAGATGGCCCATCGTGTCAGACATTTGCAGGACTTCGCGGCCGACGGTATCCTGAGCGCCGAGCGCCATCGTTCCGGTTAATCCGTCTCCGCTGAACGCGGCCGCTTCCTGCACGGCGCCTTCAGCCAGCTGATCGGATGCTTTCGCCGCGCTGTCTGAAATGCTGGCGAGCTCATCGAGCACTCCGGCTTGTTCATCTCTGATATAGGTACTGTAGTTATCCGAGAATTCGGTCATGCCTTTAATGAAATTGCTGATGTCTTCATCTGTCTGCATTTTGTTGTTTTTCAGATTTTCCCAGCTTGCCGTTTCCACCGGTTTGATGGCAAGAACGGTTTGGACTTCGCCTTGCTGGGCTTTCAGCACCCTGTTTTTCACATCAGGCAGCGAGCCCGCGTCAAGAGAGTGATAAAGTGTCGCCTCATACAGGGATAAATCATTATAGTAACTCATTAAATCGGATATTTCTTTTGTATTGATGTCAGCGGCAAATATCTGTTCAAGAGCAGATTTGCGGCCGCTATCCAATGACGGGTAGTTCAAAATGTTCTGTTCTGTTCTTACAATCAATCTGTAAACGGTATTGAAGTCTTGTTTTCTCGTTTCTTTCAATTCCTCTAGCTTTTTCTTTGCACGTTTTTTGACGTCATCAATCTGGTCTTGAAGGCCTTGGATTTCTTCATCAAGAGCATCGAGACGTTTTTTCAGTTCTTCATTATGAGTCTGCTGTTTCTCTTCCAGCTCTTTTTCAATTTGCTGAATGCGCTCTGCGGCTTGGTTCAGCCTTTCTTTCGCCTCAGATATGTCCGTGCCGCCGTCCCCTTCAGAATCGTTCGGGTCGTCCGCCGGCTCATCAGCAGGCGGAGTGACGTTTTTAGCGGCTGTCGCGGTCTGGACGGTTTTTGGCTCCTGATCGCCTGTGTTATGGGAAGCAGGCTGCTCTTCTTTTGTGCCGTCTTCCGTTTTTCCGTCTTCTCCGGGATTCGTTCCGTTATCCGGATCGGTATCGCCGGAGTTTTCACCGTCATCGCCTTGGCCCGGGTTTTCCGGTTCCGGTTTTTCTTTTTCCGGTTCTTTTAATCCGTCAGAAATGTCATTGATTTCAGCGGAGATGCGTTTTAATTCGTCACGCTGATCGTCAAGGTCAATTTTCAGATCGCCGGGTTTTTCTTCTTCCGGTTTTTCTTCTTCTTTCGGTTCATCCGAGCCGTCATCACCCGGGTCCTTTTCCGGAACGGTTAATGCCGGCCGATCCCTTTTCATAAGGGTTTGGATACTGTTCAGTGTTTCAAATCTTGCTTGAGCTTTATATTGAGTCAAATAATTGTCCAGTAAATTGGATTGAATATTCGCCATCCCGCGTTCCTGATCAGGAACCTGCGCTTCTCTCACCTGTTGGGCGGCAGAAAGAGCCGATCCCGTCTGGTCAAGCTGTGTCTGCGCCCGGTTTATGCCGGAGGACAGTCCGCTCATCATCGTGCTGAACTGGTTGGCGGCCTGCTGTGCTTTAATGGCATTCAGTCCGGTTGTGATTTGCTTTTGATTTTGTTCCTGCGCGGCCATCAGCAGTTTTTTCTGATTTTCTTGATATTGTTTATAGCGCTCGACCGTATCGGCAAAGTCTTTGAGCGTGGTTTTGGCTTCATCTGCCGAGGTCAATTTTTCTTTTGCCGCGCCCTGCGCTTCATTCATTGATTTTTTCAGTTCGTCAATCAGGTCTTTTTGCCGCTTGATTTCACCTGCCAAGTCATTGGAGCTCGGCTTGTAAAAGTTGTACATGACGTTTTGAAACTCTGATTCTTTATTGACGATCTTGTCAAAATCGCCTCGGACATTGTTCACTTTTTGCGAGACGAAATTCCAATATAATGCCGACATTTTTTTATTCATTGATTTTTGGGCGTCTTCTAGCTCACGCTGCACCTTTTCTTTGTTGACGGCGTTCAGGTTGCTTTGAATATTGAATGTCAGCGTGGCTTTTTGCGGACGCTCCTTGTCATAGCTTAAGATGTCTTTTGAAAAATCGGATGGAATGTAAACGACGGCGTCATACTTCTTAGCCGCCAGACCGTTTTCAGCCGCGCTCCTGTTGACAACCGTCCATGAATAATCCGGACGGCCGCCGAGAGCGGCCGCTACTTCTTTGCCGAAATGGACGGATTCCTCTTCCTCATTTTCATCTGTTTGTAAGCCCATGTCTTCATTCACGACTGCGATTTGGCGGGTGGCGTTGATTTTTTGTTTTCCCGGGTCATCGCCGATAAACCGGAAAAACAGCACCGGCAGCAGCAGAATGATGACGACCGCGGCTATTAATTTGATCAGGCTTTTTCGTTGTTCAGTCATCTGACGGCCTCCCTTTCCGCTGAACATAAAGGTATTTGGATTTTTTGCTCCTTCCCGTTTTCAACCAAATAGCCGAAGCCCGGCTGAATGTCCGGTTCCTGCCTTTGGTAAGGCAGCGGAATGACATTTTGTTCGGATTTTTTCACAAGCAGCATCGCGTGGCGGATCTGTTTCATTTCCGTCGTTAAGGAATCATAGCCTTTTGAGAATTCGCTGTGATTGCCCGCCGGGATAAAACTGAAGCCCACATGCGCGTAAGATTTCATAAACATCGCCAGCTTGTCCTGAATGGCGGTGTCGATCGTCTGCTGGAATCTTGTAATGCCGTCGGCCATTAACACGACCGGAGAGAAACTGAGTTTGTGCACATCGCCATTTTTGACGGCCTGCGCATACTGAGCTTCGCGCTCCGTGAAAATGGCTTCTGCCGTTTCGATCCACTGCCGGACGTCTTCTTTTGTGTCCAGATAGCTGACCTTTGTTTCCTGCGCATACTGCGACAGTCCGCGGTCAATCGAGTCAAACAGCCCGACCCGTTCCGTACCTTCACGCAGCAGGTGATTCAGCATCACTTTCAGGATGTTTGTTTTTCCACGCTGTGTCTGGCCTAAGATAAGGCAATGCTTATTTTTGCCCAGATCAAAGTACACAGGGCTGACCTTTTCCTCATGAAGCCCGACAGGAATGCGGAACGGTTCTTGATCCGGGCCGAGACGGAGTGAAAATTCGCCGGCCGTCAGCCTATCCGGAAGCATCGGAATCGGGTCTGGGCCGGCTGTTCCGGCGTGGCGCTCAGCTAATGCTTTGACATCGGCTTTCAGCGACTGGAACATCTCGAGGTCATTTTCCGCTTCAGCCGGAAGAAACATTTGCGCGAAAAACAGTTCTTCTTTTTGGATCATCACGCGGCCCGGGATCGGTTCGAGACTGAACGGCGGACGCCCGTAAATGGAGTATCCTTCTGACTGATCCATTAAATAATGGACGACTTTCGTTTTTATGTTGTTTAACAGCGACTGGCGGACGGCGTTTACCCTCGTTGCAGTCAGCAGGAAGTAAATGCCTAAGCTTTGCCCGTCGCGTGAAATCTGGATAAATTCCGTTTCTAATTCATGCATTTCATCTTTTACGATGTCGAAATTGTCAATTGTGATAAATATAAACGGCAGCTCTTCTTCACTGAGCGAATTGTACATTTTGATATGGCTGACTTCTTTTTCTCTGAACAGCCGTTTCCGCCGCTCGATTTCTTCCTTGATGCGGATCATGAATTTTTCGATCTTTCTCATTTGATCCATTAAGAAATAGTCTGCGGTGTGCGGAAGCTTTGCCAATGGCAGAAGCGTGCCGTTTCCGAAATCAAAGATGTACATATGAAGCTCTTCCGGCGTGTATCCTTCCGCGAAGTTCATCAGAAAGGTGATGGCAGCCACTGACTTGCCGTAGCCGGATGAGCCGAAAATGCCGATGTTACCGTCATCCATCATCGTATAAGCGAGAGGCGCCTGTCTTTGCTGATCAGGCTCATCCACGCAGGCGATGAAGAAGCGGTCTTTTTCCTGCGCAGGGTAAAGCGTGCGCGGGATACGTTCGGCAAGCGGCGGAAGCCACGGGCTCGGCAGCTTTTCAATGCCCATTTCATTTTGAATCCGCTCGATTTCTTCGACTACGGCTTCTATTTCTGCCGGGGCGTCTTTTTTCGCCGCATCATCCGCATCCACCTCAGACAGCGGGATTAAGCCGGTGTCGGTAACGATGGCAATGTCATCCTCGGTGCCGTATACATCTTCCATGTAAGGGGCGCCGCTCCAGGCAGACTGGAACTGCTCATACACTTCGTTATTTCCGACTTGCAAGTAGCCGCGTCCGGTGACCGTAATATTCGCCGCATCACTGTTTTTCAGGATTTCTTTACTGTCACTTGCATCCTGCACTTTCAGCGCGACCTTAAAGCGTGAGTTGCTCCATATTTGGTCGTCAATGATGCCGCCCGGCTTTTGCGTGGCGAGAATTAAATGCACACCAAGGCTCCGTCCGATGCGGGCCGCGCTGACAAGCTCCCTGATAAAGTCAGGCTCTTCGCTTTTCAGCTCGGCGAATTCATCTGAAATCAAAAACAGGTGCGGCATCGGAATCTCCGTTTCTCCCTGTTTATACAGCTTTGTATAGTCATTGATGTGATTGACGCGATATTGATCAAACAGACGCTGCCGTTTTTTCAGCTCGCTCTTAATGGATGCAAGCGCCCTGATACTGAAGTTTCTGCTTCCTTCAATATTCGTGATGGTTCCGAGAAGGTGCGGCATCTTGCGGAACGGCTGGGCCATTCCTCCGCCCTTATAGTCAATCAGCAAAAACGCCGCTTCATGCGGGTGAAAGTGAACGGCCAATGACAGGATGTACGTTTGCAGAAATTCACTTTTCCCGGAGCCGGTCGTTCCCGCCAGCAATCCGTGCGGCCCGTGCGCTTTTTCATGCAGGTTTAAATAGACGATGTCGTCTTTTCCTTTATAGCCGATCGGAACAGCCAGCGATTTTGCAGACTCACTTGTCTCCCACTTCTGCCTGATGCCGATTTCTTTTACTTCCTTCGCATGAAACAGCTCCAGAAATGAGACCGTTTCAGGAATGGAATTCGTCATTCCGACCTGATGGTGCAATGTCCGAAGCGTCCGGGAAAACCGCTCGTTGTTTGTCCGTTCGTGCCTGTCCAGCTTAAACGGGATCTGCACCGCTTTTTTCTGCTGAATGAGAATGTCTCCCTCATCTTCATTAATGTAGCGGACGAGGGTGTGAATGTTTTCCGCCAGGCTTTCCTTCGTTTCCGCGGCGATGATTGCCGAGATGCCGAGATGCTCATGTCGGCCTTCGATGTATTCTAAAATGACGTGCTCTGCGATCAGCTGCTGATTTGTGATGACAAAGACAAAATGCGGCTGGAAGATCTTCTTTTCTTTATCTTCTTCCAAATCCCGCTCCCGCAGCAGCTCGTAAATGGACGATAACAATTGATCGCGGGTCTGTTCATTGTAAATAAATCCTTTCGCGTACATATGAGGCAGCTGAAATTGCGGCAGCCACTTCATCCATTCCCATTCCTTATATTCGTCCTCATGAAAGATAAAGACAAATCGCAGATCATGGTAGCTGTTGAAGAACGCGAGCTGGCCGATCAGCTGGTGAATTTCATTTTTGACGATCTGAGGTTTCCCGACAAGCCCCATCGGCCCTTCTTGTAAATCAACGGTCACGGGCGCATGGCGGATATCTTTATACACACGCTGCATGTGCTGCGACTGCTCCATCAAGTCATCCACATCACGGTTCGCAAGGTCTCCGCCGCTCATTGAAATCTCGTAGCTTGCCGGGACCGTGCCCGTTCCGAGTCGAAGCATCAGAAAATCCCTGCTTTCCAGCGATTTCTCCCAAATGCGGCCGCTGATTTCAGAAGTTAAATATTTCATTTTTTCAAACGGGGGAAAATGATGCGTCAGCACTTGCAGCTGTTTTTCCGACAGCATCTGAAGCTCTTTCCGTTTGCTTTCCAAATACTGCTTGTACACACGCTCCCGTTTTTCCTCCCGTTTTTTCCGCTGTTTTTTTTCACGGAAATACTGCACGGTGGACGTAATGAGAGTCATCATAAACATCGCCAAAGAGACAAGGATGAATATGCCCCTCGGCTGTATAATGGCGACAACCCCCATTACAACCAGCATGACCAAAGGAGGCAGAATGACGAGCCACAGCCCCCGGTTATTCTGTTCGCTTTCCTGCGAGGGAAAGCTGAATGAAACGCGGTCTTCTGGAAGATCGTAGACCATGCGCGGCGTTCTTCGATATTGCGGGTATTTCTTTTTCATTTCGGTGCTTGGTTTTACCGTTTTGGTTAAACCGGTTTGAAGCTTTTCGTGATGAACGACTTCTAAAAGGTCGTCCTCCGTCAGCCTCACACGCAGAAAATTCCACAGCAGCTCATCTCCCGTCCGGAGCCTTTCGGGAGCTTCTGCAAGTATTCCGTTCACATAAACGTCCTGGCCATCAGGGACGACAGACCAGCATCCTCCCGACTTTCGCAGATAAAAAGCCCCTGTTTGAGCGGAGGACGGCTCTTTGTATATATCCGCTTCCTCTGTTTCTGATGAGAAAACGATCTCATCCTTCCCGCCGATAAAATAAACGGAGGATTCTTCTTTGTCAGGGGTGAGCAGAAGCCGCATCGTCTCTTCTTCAATCCGGCAGGGCATTTCATTTCCTATTGTCAATTCGCCGGCACAGTTATTTCCCAGGAAAACATCATAACGATCTGTTTCTTTTCGATAAAGGGTTGCGGCGTTTTGCCGTAACGGAAGTGTGCCGACCGTGATTGTATCTTTCATATCCGGACCGATCGTAATCGGCTGAGACGGCGGGAGTTCAGACAGCTGAATCTTTTGTACGTGCTCTCGGTAAAAGACCCATAACAGACTCATATGGCGAACCTCCTGACAGCCTGATCGTTACCTGCGGCCATTTGATGTGTGCTGTTATTTTTTTTCATCTTTTTTCTCATCTTTCTTGTCGTTCTCTTTGTTATCTTTCGCTTTGTCTTGTTTGCTTTCATCCTGTCCGGCGGAAGCTTCGGCGGTGTCACCGTTTTCCTCCGCTTCTTTATGCTGCTCCTCCGCCTCTTTTTTCGCCTTCGCAAGCTCGCTTTCCACGGCGTCCAGTTCTTTCTGCTTTTCGTCGTCTTTCATACTGTCATCCGCTAATAATTGCTGTTTATATTTTGTAAGTCCGAGCCAGATGTACGGGTTGTACTCAAGATTGCGGCCGATTTTGATGGCTTCTTCATTTTCCCCTCTGCCGATATCAATCCAATAAAGGAAATGCTTCGGGTCTGATTGCAGCGTGACCAGATTCCCGATGTTTTTCCGCTGCTCTTCCCTCAGATTTTCAACTGCCACATAAGAGGAAGCAAGCTCGTACTGGACAGATTCCGGGAGGCTTTCCGCATCGTATTTGGCGAGTGTGTCAATGACTTTGCTGTACTGCTGATTTAAAAAATAGCGGTTGCTTTCCGTAATTGCCTCTTGCTTCGGCTGGGCGAAAAACAGAACGTATAAGGAGTAAAGAAGTGTCGGCACAAGGAGGACGGCAAGCGCCAGACCGGCGTATCTTTGGATTTGCCATTTCTTTTTCGGCAGTTTTATGTATGTCTTGTCCCTTTCTTCGAGGGAATCAATTGCGGTTTGAATGGTTTCTTCCAGTTCTTCAATCGTCTCCGCCTCTAGCACGCTTTTCACCTCAGGAGAGAAGTGAAGCGTCTCCTTGTACTTCAAATATTCATCGAAGGTGTACGCCCCGTCAGCTGCAAGCGCCGCACAGGCTTTGAGCTCTTTTAACACCCTTTCTCTATCTTCCTCATAAGGCGGAAGGCTCTCCTTTACGCCGTAATGAAGAAAGTAAGGCGTCAGCGCTTTATCAAACACGATATTTTCAGGGGCGGCAATCAGATTGAGACGTTTCAGCTTATGCTGTTTCACGGCTTGGACGAGACGGTAGGCAAATTGCCACCTGCTTTTTTTATCTTTTCCTTTTATATAGCGGAAAGCCTGATAAGAAGAAGGAGGTTTGATTGTGATGGTTACTTCGTCTTCTGAAACTGAGACCTCTTTTTGAAAAAAAGGATCAGCATCTTTAATCACGTTTGCTTCCAGCCCGTCAAGAAGCTTGATTTTTTCCCGCTGGAAGGTGAACGTGAAGCCTGATTCGGTTTCTTCCCGGACGGCGTCTAATTCTGTTTCTAAATAAGATCTGTTATGACCTGTCATTCCACCATGTCCTTTCATAAAATTTCAAGGCGGTCTCCGTTCGTAATGCCGCAGTCAGATAGCTTTTGTTCTCCGGAAAAAACCGCTTCTTTATTGACCACTCTGATCCAATAGCCTTCACGCGGCGGAACGGATACATGCTGAGCCTGCCGGGCAATATCAATGACTTTTTTCACAGAATGGTAATCTGACAATCTGAGATCGAAGACGCTGCCGTTATAATGTGTTAAATCTATTGTAATATCGATATACATATTCATATCACCCTTACATAGAAAGAGCGCCGTCTTCTTGATTGAATCAGGCGCTCCGTTTCTTCATTCATCTTATTATCCGCGAATTTGGTTAGCGATATCTTGGTCAGTAGACTCAAGCGTATTTGCCGTTTGATCGAGCTGATGATTCACATCTTGAAGCAATTCAGACATTTTAATAAATGAAGGTTTCAGCTGCTCATATTGATCTGCAAATGCTTCACTTGAAGCACCTTCCCACATGCCTTTCAAATCAGAAATCATGCGGTTCAGGCGGTCAACCTGATTCATGACTTCCTGACTTTCAACGCCATATTGCTTAGCCATCGCTCTTAGCTCTTCGGGTGTGACACGAATTAATCCAGACATATTCCTTATACCCTCCTGTGTCATCAGCCTAAATATGGGCTAATTCACTTATTTTTTGAACGTCATTATTATAAAAACAACCAATCGGCACAGTCAAACAAATCTGTTTTAATTTTACAAAATGAGTCTTATGATATATTGGATTTTTCGGTATATTTACACATTTTGTAAATGTAGTAGTATGATTTTCTTATTATTTTCGTTTTCATCGAATGATCTTATTGTCCTAGTCTATTTCCCTGCAAAGATGCCTTTCAGTCTGAAAAGCAAGATGGTAAGATCAAGATATGAAGCTATGAAAAAGTAGGGATACAGATGACCAATCCAAAGGATCCATTTAAGTACAGTTTCGACAGGCTTGAAGATGTTGCCGACCATATCAGTGAAGTTCTTCAATGCCCCATTACAATAGAAGACGTTAATCATAAACTGCTTGCATACAGCACGCACAGCGATTGTACAGATCCGGCCCGGACGTCGACGATTATCGGGCGGAGGGTGCCGGAAAAAGTCATCAACAAACTCTGGAAAGACGGAACCATTCCGGCCCTTTTAAAAACGGACCAGCCGATCAAAGTGAAAGAAATTGACGAGGTGGGCCTGAGCAACCGCGTGGCGATTTCTATCTGGAAAAACAGTCAGGTTCTCGGATTTATTTGGGCGCTTGAGATCAAAAAAAAGCTCAATGACGAAGATCTGAAGACACTTCAGCTGGCAGCCAAAGCGGTGCGGAACAAACTTTTGCACCTGCAGATCCGCAAAACGAAAATCGAAGAGCGGGGCCAGGAGTTTTTTTGGAAAATGCTGACCGGCCATATTTATCAGGAAGCCGAAATGGCCGAAGGGTTTCATAAGCTCGGAATGGCGCTGCCGTCCGTGTTCAGCGTCATGATCATCCGTTTACATGATGAGCTGACTGAAAAGACGGAACAGCAGCTGCAATATTTGCAGGAAACGACACAGCAGATTCATGTCATGCTGGCGACTGTTGATTCAAATGAATTAATCTTATTAGCCGCGCCGAAAACCGATCAGCCTTTTAAAGATGTAAAGCACTTCGCCCTTCATATTCAAAAACAGCTGAAGGAACGATATAAAATTGAGGATGCGTCGATTGCGGTCGGCGGTATTTACGAATCGATTTCTTATGTTTACCGCTCCTATCAGGAAGCGCTTTCCGTATTAAAAGCGAAAGAGCGGTTTGTGAGAGAAACCAAACACCTTTTCAGCTTTTCGGAACTCGGCATTTATCAGTACCTGGATGTGTTGGATGAAAAACGCAAGCACAGCGGCTATATGAACTATTCCCTGTCAAAGCTTGAGCAGTATGACAGGGAGCACCAAGCCGATATGGTAAAAACGCTCGAACATTTTATTGATGCCGACAGCAATGTCAACACCGCCGCTAAAGCGCTTAACATCCATGTCAATACATTGAATTACAGGCTGAAAAGAATCAGCCAGATCGCAGAAATCGACTTAAAAAATGTGAATGAAAAGTTTACGATTTACCTTGATATCAAACTTCGCAGCATGGGTTCGTGAAATTTCACAAATCCGTGTTTTTTTATTTTCTGTTTCAAACAAAGAATTTTCGCAAAAATCGCGCTACACTTGAAGCATCACACAAACATTGGGGGAAACAGACATGATTATCGGGGTTCCAAAGGAAATCAAAAACAATGAAAATCGAGTGGCATTAACACCTGGAGGCGTTTCACAGCTTATCGGAAACGGCCATCGGGTTCTTGTGGAATCCGGAGCGGGACTCGGAAGCGGCTTTACAAATGAAGATTATGTATCAGCAGGGGCGGAAATTCTGGAGGACAGAAAGCAAGTATGGGATGCGGAAATGGTCATGAAGGTAAAAGAACCGCTGGCTGAAGAGTATGCGTATTTCCGTCAAGGTCTGGTCTTATTCACTTACCTTCATTTAGCTGCAGAGCCGGAATTAGCTAAAGCGCTTACAAAAAAAGGCGTGACAGCTATCGCGTACGAAACGGTAACGGACGGACGTTCCCTTCCGCTGCTTACGCCGATGTCCGAAGTGGCCGGCAGAATGGCCGCGCAAATCGGGGCTCAGTTTCTTGAAAAACCAAAGGGCGGAAAAGGAATTTTATTAGCCGGCGTACCGGGTGTATCCCGCGGAAAAGTCACGATCATCGGAGGGGGCGGCGTCGGAACAAATGCCGCGAAAATGGCTGTCGGACTCGGTGCCGATGTGACAATGATCGATTTGAACGCAGACCGACTGCGTCAGCTTGATGATATTTTCGGACATCAGATTAAAACATTGATGTCAAACCCTGTAAATATTGCAGATTCCGTCGCGGAAGCGGATCTTCTGATCTGCGCCGTGCTCATCCCGGGAGCCAAAGCGCCGACTCTCGTTACGGAAGAAATGGTTAAACAAATGAAACCGGGTTCCGTCATTGTTGATGTTGCCATCGATCAGGGCGGCATTGTGGAAACCGTTGATCATATTACAACCCACGATAATCCGACTTACGAAAAACACGGCGTCGTGCACTACGCTGTCGCCAATATGCCGGGCGCCGTACCGCGTACGTCTACGCTCGCATTAACGAATGTGACCGTTCCTTACGCGCTTCAAATCGCCAATAAAGGCGCGGCACAAGCCATTGCAGACAGCCCTGCGCTTAAAGCGGGCTTAAATACGGCTAACGGACATGTCACGTATGAAGCGGTAGCCAAAGACTTAGGCTATGACTACGTGCCTGCTGAAAAAGCAATGCAAGGTTCGGCTGCAAAAGCTTAATAGATATGAAGAGGACAGCCTGATCAGCGGGCTGTCCTTTTTTCTTTCTCATAAAAGGAAAAACGGCCCCCTGTCTCGAATATCAATTCATATCCCGGAAGAAAAAGGAGGATTCATATGGCTGTTCAGCACTATGGTGTATTAAAAGGCACTGTGTCAGATATGAAAAGGGAAACAGATGATGATTCTCCGCATTTTCAAGTCGAGGTGCTAGGCGAGCCTGATACGCGCTATCGCTGTGCGATCAATGTCATGTCAAGTTCAAAAGAATCAGAGGTTCTGTATGCGGCACGCGATCATTTTGACGCAAGCGCGATCACCCTGCTGCCCAACATTCCGTATGGATATACCCCAATTGATGAAACCAGCCGTGAGCTGGCGCTGGATTATGTCCGCGGCGGATTGTTTGATCCCCGGAACATGGTGCCCCTCCCGCATGAAGTCACCGGTCCGGATAATGACTTAAATGACTTTATTGAGACGTACATGCAAAAAGCCAAATCAGAAAAAGCCACCGTCTATATTTACGGCTCTAAATTCGGGCCGGAGCCGGGCGCTGATAAGATTTTCGGGTTCAAGCCGACAAACGGCATGCATAATATTCATATGAATCAGGGAAACCCAATTGATACACGCTGGAAGAAGGATAACGGAACGTGGCACGACGGCGGTATTTTAATCCAGTTTGCAGACCAGTGGGCCGCGGTCTTTTTGGCTTTTCTGTCTCAGTCATGGTGCACGGATGAAGAAGGCCACCCTTATACATTTTGTAATCATACACAGCTTAACGGCTGATGTCCGCATAAAAAGCCTGCCGAAATAACGGCAGGCTTTTCTTATTACATTTTAGCGGCTTCGGCCTGTTTCAGGCTTTCCGGCCTCATATCACGCCAGTTTGTTTCAATATATTCGAGACAAACGGGGCGGGTTTCATTCGTGAGGCGGGTTTCCCAGCCGTCCGGCACATCCAGATAGGCCGGCCACAGTGAGTACTGGCCTTCAGCATTGACGAGCACATGGTATGAGCCGTCTTCCCGTTCAAATGGATTTGTCATATCATCTCTTTCCTTTCTTTACCGGACTGTACGCCGTCCGTTTAATTTCTCTGCCAGAATCGCGCCAATGTCGGCAAGCGGGCCCGGCTGGCACATATCTTTATGGCGGCAGTCTAAGTCATACCGCTCGATTTTCCCCGTAATATACGGTTTCCAAGTATCCGGCTCAATCGGGTCAAACCACTCCGGAATAATCGTTGATCTGAAGAACAGCACATCTCCGTGGAACGGTTTCGGCTTGTATGTTCCTAACAGCCCGACAGAATTAATGTACGTGTCTTTCAGATTCATCATCACTGACTCGTCCAGGCTGGCTAATGCGCTTCCCTCACGGCGGAGAATGGTCAGCGCGGCGTCAAAATCAAGCGGCTGATCACCGAGGCTGTCCGGGTCGTACCCTCCCAGGGCAAGCAGCGCGATGACGGCTTCCTCGTCATCAGGCGCATTTTTTATCGGCAGAAAATGATTCGGATACGCGTCAAGCATCACCAAAAGCGAAACCTCTTCACCCCGGCTCTGTAATTGTGTCGCCATGGCCTGAATGACATTCCCTCCGAGAGACCAGCCGAGCAGACGGTACGGCCCTTTCGGCTGCACGGTGCGGATTTTTTCAATATAATCCGCCGCCATGTCATCTAGGCTTTGCGGAAGCGATTCTTTTTTTCCGATGCCTCTCGCCTGTAAGCCGTATATCGGATAATCAGCCTCTAAAGAAGACATCAGCCCGGCATAACACCAGCTGAGACCGCCGGCCGGATGGACACAGAACAACGGTGTTTCTTCTCCTGCCGTTCTGAGCGGAAGAAGAACATCAAGCGCGCTTGTGCCCGTTCCTGACTCAAGTCTTTCAGCAAGGCTTGCCACCGTAGGAGCTTCAAATAATGTTCCGATACTCAGCTCGGCTCCCATCGCTTCCCGAATACGGCTCATTAAATGAACCGCAAGCAAAGAATGGCCGCCTAAATCAAAAAATCTGTCATTAATACCGACACGCGGCAGATGAAGCACCTCTGCGAACAGCTCACACAGCATTTCTTCCTGCGGCGTTCTCGGTCCCCGGCCGGTGACCTCCGTTTGGAAGTCAGGCGCAGGGAGCGCTTTTCGGTCAAGCTTTCCATTCGGTGTCAGCGGCAGTTCATTCATTTGGACAAAAGCTGACGGAATCATGTAATCCGGCAGGCTTTCTTCGGCAAACCGGCGCATGTTTCCTGTGTCCAAGGTGCTGCCGGCAGATCGGACAAGGTAGGCGGCCAGCCGTTTATCTCCCGGCCGGTCTTCACGGACGACTACGGCGGCATCCTCGACATCCGGATGTTTGACGAGAACCGCTTCGATTTCTCCCAATTCAATCCGGAAGCCGCGGATTTTAATCTGGTGGTCCGCCCTGCCCATATAATCAAGAGAACCGTCCGTCCGCAGACGGGCTAAATCCCCCGTCCGGTACATCCTCGTTCCCGGCGGGCCGTACGGATCAGCCACAAAGCGTTCGGCGGTCAGGCTTTGCCGCCCTAAGTAGCCGCGTGCCACGCCTCCTCCGGCCACATACATTTCGCCCGTGATGCCCGGGGGCACAGGCTCCAGCCGGTCATCAAGCACATATACGTTCAGATCAGGAATGCCGCAGCCGATGAGGCTGTTTGCTCTCAGTTCGGCAATGTTTTTGTCTAATTCAAGGTAACTGACGTGCACCGTCGTTTCCGTAATGCCGTACATATTCACGAGCACCGGCTGATTGTCCGCGTGGCGGCTGTACCAATCCTCAAGCCGGCTCAGCTCAAGCGCCTCGCCGCCGAAGATGATATATCTGAGTGCGAGCTGACGCCCCAGCTCTTTGTGTTCTTTTTCCGCATGCATCAGCTGGTAAAACGCTGACGGCGTTTGGTTAAGCACGGTTACCCGCTCTTTCACGAGGAGATGTAAAAACGCTTCCGGCGATCTGCTGATGTCATGCGGCACGACGACGAGACGTCCGCCGTGAAGCAGCGGCCCCCACATTTCCCAGACAGAGAAATCGAAAGCGTAGGAGTGAAACATCGTCCATACATCATCAGAATGAAAGTGATACCAATGCCGCGTCGACTCAAACAGCCTGATAACATTGCTGTGCGGAATGATGACACCTTTCGGCACACCTGTTGATCCCGACGTGTAAATGACATAGGCCGGGTGAAGCGGCGACAGCGGACGAATCCGGTCAGCGTCCGCAGGGTTCTTGACGGCATATCGCTCAAGTGTTTCTTTATTCTGCGGATCATCCAGGATGAAGGCCGGCATGCCGCTTTCGATAGAGAGCTTACTTGCGCCTTCACGGTTGGTGAGCATAAATACAGGCTTGGCATCATGTAACATAAAAGCAATGCGGTCCGCGGGATAATCAGGATCAAGCGGCAAATACGCTGCCCCCGTCTTCAGGACGGCTAACAGCCCGACAATCATATCTAAAGAACGCGGCAGCGCCAGTGCGACAAACTGCTCCGGGCCGACGCCGCAGGCAATCATCATGTGCGCGAGCTGATTGGCTCTTTCATTCAGCTCTTTATAAGTGAGTCCGCTCTCTTCAAAAACTGCCGCCGTTTCATCCGATTTTGCGGCGGCCTGTATTTCAAACAGTTCAGGCAGTGTCTGCCGAGGCTGAATATGCTGTTTTGCACGTTTAACCGGCAAAAGCTTCCGGCGCTCTTCATCAGAAAGAATGGTTAAGCTTCCGATCGGTTTTTCCGGATGTGATGCGGCATCTTCGAGCAGAAGAAGCAGGCGCCCGGCAAGTGCTTCAGCCGTTTCTTTTCTAAATAAGTCCGTACTGAACTCCAGCAGGCCTTCAATACCGGCAGGCGTGCCGTCGTCATGGCGCTGTTCAGCCAATTCCAGCGTCAAATCAAATTTGGACGATCCGACACTGCTGATTTGCAGGCTTGTTTCCATATCAGGAAGACTGAGTACAGGGTCAGGCGTATTTTGGAATGCGAGCATCACTTGGAACAGCGGATGTCTTGATCGGGAACGAATCGGATTCAATTCTTCCACGAGACGTTCAAACGGCACGTCCTGATGTTCATATGCTGCGAGATTCATTTCCCTGACCCTTTCAAGAAGCTCACAAAAGCTCGGATCGCCAGAGGTATCGGTTCTCAGTACGAGTGTATTAATGAACATACCCACAAGGTCTCCTAATGCGTCATCACTGCGGCCGGCTATCGGACTGCCGATCGGAATATCGGTCCCTGCACCGAGCCGGGTCAGTAACGCGGAAAGCCCTGATTGAAGCACCATAAACAGGCTTACGCGCTGATTTCTGGCAAGTGAGAGAAGACGGGCATGAAGCTCTTGGCCGATGTTGACCGGAATGACGCCGCCCCTGTAGCTTGATTCAGCGGGACGCGGAAAATCAGACGGCAGCTCCAGCTGATCCGGTACATTTTCAAGCGTTTTCTTCCAGAAATCCAGCTGGCGCGCAATTAAGCTCTCAGAATCAGACGCGCTGCCTAAAAGCTGCTGCTGCCAAAGCGCATAATCCGCATATTGAACCGCCAGCGGCGCCCATTCTGCTTTTCCACCTGTTTGCCGGGCGATATAGGCTATGGATAAGTCACGCATGAGCGGATTCAAGGACCAGCCGTCACCTGCGATGTGATGCAGGAGAATCATCAGCGTATACTCGCCGTCACCAAGATCAAACAGCTCGGCTCGGACGGCCGGCTCTTTAGCGAGATTAAACCGATATCGTGCCGCAGCGGCAAGCATGTCTTGGAGCTCGTTTTTGTCTGCACGTGTCACTGTAAACACAGGGCGGGCTTCTTCAGCAGATAAAATGAGCTGATGAGATGATCCCTTATTTTCCGGAAAAACGGTGCGCAGGCTTTCATGACGGCTGACAACATCGTAAAAGGCGTGTTTCAGCGCTGATTGGTCAAGCTTGCCTGACATGCGGACAATCACCGGAATGTTGTAAGTAGGGCTTGGCCCTTCAAGACAGTAGAGAAACCATAGACGCAGCTGCGCAAATGACAGCGGGATGTGCTCCGGCCGGTCAAACGGCTTGAGCTTAGGCCGCGCACTCTTTGCGGTGTCAAGCTGTGCGGCGAGCCCGGCAACGGTCGGCGTATCAAACAGACGGCCGATGCCAAGCTCTGCGCCCATCGTCTCCCGGACCCGGCTCATCAGGCGTCCGGCTAAGAGCGAATGTCCGCCCAATTCAAAGAACCCGTCATCAATTCCGACCCGTGCGAGACCGAGAACCTCGGCAAACAGATCGCATAATATTTCTTCCTGCGGCGTCCGCGGCCCTCTGTCAGACAGGACAGCGGAAAAATCAGGTGCAGGCAGAGCGCTGCGATCGAGCTTCTTATTCGGTGTCAGCGGCAATTCTTCCAGCTGTACAAACGCGCCCGGCACCATATAATCCGGCAGGCTTTCGCCCATATATTCACGAAGTCCGCCGATATCAAGGGGCTGATCCGCGACAGCGTAAGCCGCCAGCCGCTTATCTCCGGGCTGGTCTTCACGGACAATGACGGCGGCCTGCGAAATACCCGGATATTTCGACAGCACTGACTCAATTTCTCCTAATTCTATCCGGAACCCGCGGATTTTAATTTGGTGATCGGCTCTGCTGATATAATCAAGCGAGCCGTCCTCACGCCAGCGCACGAGATCTCCCGTCCGGTACATCCTCGCGCCCGCGGGCCCGTACGGATCGGCAATGAATCTTTCCGCTGTTAAATCAGGACGGTTATAATAACCTCTGGCAAGCCCCTCCCCCGCTATATAAAGCTCGCCCGCGATTCCCGGCGGGACGGGCTGCAATGCGGCGTCCAGCACATATACCCGCGTGTTCCAAATCGGCGTTCCGATCGGAGGCGCCCCTGTATGGCCTTTTGCAAGCGGCTGTGCGGCCGACCAGATTGTTGTTTCAGTCGGCCCGTACAGATTCGTCACCGTACAGCCTGATTCAAGCAGAGCATGCATAAGCGCATTCGGAAGCGCCTCACCTCCGACAAGCACCTGCAGCGCCCGGAGAGAATCCGGTTCATTGGTGACTAATGAATGCCACAATGTCGGCGTTGCCTGCATGATTGAAATACCGTATGAGTGAATCATGTGCGCAAGCGCCCGCGGTTCCTGAATCGTCTCTTTACGTGCGATGACGCACCCCGCCCCGCTGATGAGCGGGAGGAAGAGCTCAAGTCCGGAAATATCAAACGCCGCAGTCGTAACGGCAAGCAGGCGGTCTTGTTCGCCGAGCGTAAACATTTCCCGCATGGATAAGAGGAAATTGCTTACGCTTTTTAATGTGACGACTACGCCTTTCGGTTTGCCCGTTGAGCCCGATGTATAAATGATATAAGCGGGGTGCAAAGGCGAACATTCCGCCTGAGCGGAACAGTCAGCATTTTGAGCGGCAACGGCTTTTACCGTATCCGGGTCATCGAGAATGATCCTTTTTGCATCACTGTCTTCCGGCATGCGGCCGGATAATTCCATCGTTGTAATCAGGCATGCAGGCTGTGCATCTTTGAGCATGTATGTGATCCGCTCAGAAGGAAAATCAGGATCAAGCGGCAGGTATGCGGCTCCCGTTTTCAAAACGGCCAGCATGCCCACGGCCAACTCCTGTGACCGCGGAAGCAGCAAAGCGGCAAATTGTTCCGGTCCGAGCCCTTTTTCCTTTAGCATGCCGGCAAGCTGGTTCGCGCGCTTGTTCAATTCGGCATAGCTGAGCTCTTCGTTTTCGGTGATGATTGCCGGCCGGTCCGGTGTTTTTACGGCCTGTTCGTAAAACAGCTCCGGCAGACTTTTCTGCTTCTCGGCCTTGCGCGTGTCATTCCAGCTTTCCAGTACGCGGAGACGTTCACTTTCAAGCAGAAGGTTGAGTGTGCCGATTTTTTGTGTCTGGTCTTTCACAGCGGATTCCAACAGAAGCAGGAATCGTTTTTGATGGTTTTCAATATCTTCGGCGCTGTACACTTCCGGATTCGCATCAAAGTCCACACGCATTCCGCTTCCGTCCGCTCTGTCGTAAACGTTAATTGACAAATCATCAACGGGCCCTGCTGATAAATTATGGACGGTCCCTGGCGCTCCGGCGAAATCAAGCGCGTAGTCAAACGGCATCACATTGACTTGCGGGCCGAACAGCCTGCGATTTTCTCCGAGCAATTTAAGGTCGCGGCGCATGTCTTCATGGCGGTATTTCTGATGGCGCCGGATGTTTCGGATTTCTTTTGCCACTTGGCTGACGGCCTCATGAAAATTCATATCCGGGCGGAGAGAAAGCCGTAAAGGCAGAAGATTCATGACCATACTCGGAATATTCAGTGAAATTGAGCCGATCCGCCCCATCATCGGTAAACCGAGCACGATATCCCCTGCGTTTGTCATCCGATGGACATATACCGCCGCTGCGGCCGTGACGGCTTCATGCCAGTTCGGAATCGCTTTTACATGCTGTAAAGCCGTTTCAGAAAGATAAGCCGTGCTTCTCCGAAAACGTGTTGACGTTCGCGGCGCTCTTTCTGCCAAACTGACGACATCAGGTTCATCCGCAAATTTCTCCATCCAAAATTCCCGATCTTTCAGGAATTGATCAGACGCGCGGTACTCTTGATCTTCTTTTACCAGATCGTCCAAAGAACCGAAGGAGCGCCCGTTATCCGGACGTCCTTCCCGTATTGCAGTGTACATTTGCGCCGTACGCCGTGCCAGCAGTGAAAAACCGTAGCCGTCTATCGCAATGTGGTGAATGCGCTGATACCAGAAAAAGCGTTCCGGTCCCGCCTGAAATAAAATGTCGCGGAACAAAGGCCCGGCCGCCATATCAACGGGCTCAGCCAAATCTGTCTGCATGAGTCTGAGTGCGGCCTGCTTCGGATCAGCTTCTGAACTCACATCTATGACATCGATCGCAGCCTCAAATGGAGGATTGATGATCTGCTTTGGCCCGTCTGCTCCCTCCTCGAAGCGGGCGTGTAATGACGCGGCTTCCGTCAGCACGCGTTCGAGAGCGGTTTTAAATATGTTCACATCGATCGCGCCGTTTATCTCAACGTACTCGCCTGTATTGTAAATCGGATTATCAGGATCAAGCTGCTGCGCAAACCAGATACCGGCCTGTGCGCCTGTCAGAGGCAGCTGTTGTGTATCATGCATTCTATTCTCTCCCTTTATAAATAATCTGCGTTCGGCAAGACTTTTTGAGATCGGGAAGAAAGAAGTCTCCACCACTCTTCCAGCGTCGGGTTCTCCGCCAGTTCCACAAACGTCACTTCAGCTCCGTCACGGCGCCATTGTTCGACAAGGCTCATGATTCTGACGGAGTCAAGACCTCTGTCCAGCAGGTCTTCATGATCCGGAATATCAGACGGTGATTCTTGAAGAATCGCCGCAATTTGTTCCCGCACCCGGTCTTTTGTCAATACGGCGGAAACCTTCTCTTCTCCTCCAGAAACCGGCGCGCCGCCCAGCAGCTCCAGCACTTCGTTTGTCAAAGCTGTGTAAGCGCAGCGCTGAGACGCATATTCGATGGCCATCTTATGTTTTTCTGAAGAAAAATCAGCAACGGCGTCTCCGATAAAGAAGCTTTGGATATCATCCATAAATGCTTCACAGGCTGTGACGAGACAGCCGATGTGTGCATAAATTCCCGTAATCATGAGCTGGTCTCTGCCGCTTTCATGCATGATCTCAAGGAGATTCGTCCGTTTAAACGCGCTGTATCTCCACTTTGTGAGGACAATGTCCTGATCATCCGGGGCAAGCTCCGGAATGACCTTTTCTTCATAAGGCCCGCTTTTTAGCCCCGGCCCCCAAAAATCCGTCAGCAGCGCACGGTCCGCCGGGTCTTGGCTGCCCGGCTGTGCGGTATACACCACCGGAATGCCGAGTGCTTTGCATTGCTCTTTTATTTTTTTGATATTCTGAGACGCCTCTGTGATCGGAGCTTCACCTTTCGCAAAAGCATCGACGAAATAATTCTGCATGTCATGGATCAGAAGCACCGCGCGTTTCGGATTCAGCGTCCACGATACTTTATTTTCAGGCATATCTGACGCTGTCGGCAGCGCATATGCGGGAATAGACGGTATAGCCAATGTAAACACTTCCTTTTTTAAGATTGTTTGATTTCAGCCGGCTTTACTTTTTGGGCGATCGTTTCGCGAAGATCCTTTTTACTGACCTTGCCGACGCCGGTTTTCGGAAAAGAAGCGATAAATTCAATCCGGTCGGGGATTTTATATGCCGCCAGTCCGCGCTCACGCAAAAATGCTTTCAGCTCTCCCGGTTTCGGCGCTTCTCCTTTCGGGATGACGAACACACAGGAACGCTCCCCGAGAAAATCATCCGGCATTGAAACCATGGCCGCATCATGAACGGCAGGATGCGCAAGAAGGTGATTTTCCACCTCCTCAGCGGCTATTTTTTCACCGCCCCGATTGATTTGATCTTTCGCACGTCCTTCGACGATGATATAGCCGTCCGCCGTCAGTTTGACGATATCGCCGGTCTGATAAAATCCGTCGGCTGTGAATGATCTTTCATTATGTTCAGGCGCTTTATAATATCCGCGAATCGTGTAAGGGCCGCGTGTAAACAAATGTCCCGCTTCACCGGGGGCGACATCCCGCCCGTCATCGTCTAAAACCCTTACCTCATCAAAAGGGGACATCGGTCTGCCTTGCGTATTGACAATGATCTCTTCAGGATCATCCAGTCTCGTATAATTCACCAATCCTTCCGCCATTCCGAAAACCTGCTGAAGGGTGCATCCGAAAGCGCTCTTCACGCGGCGGGCCGCCTCAGCACTGAATTTGGCGCCTCCCACCTGCAGCACTTGAAGGCTTGATAAATCATCACTTCGCGAACCGGATGCGTCCATCCACACCATCGCAAGCGGCGGGACGAGCGCTGTAATCGTGACACGTTCTTTTTCAATTAACGGGAAGCAGTCATCCGGACTCGGCGTCGGTGACAGAACAACCCGGCCCCCGGCATATAAAGTTCCCAGCACACCTGGCGAGCTGAGCGGATAATTATGCGCTGTCGGCAGAGCGGCCAAATAAACGCTGTGTTGATCCAAGCCGCATATTTCCGCGCTGATGCGCAAACTGTATATGTAATCGTCGTGTGTTCGCGGAATCAGCTTGGACAGCCCCGTACTGCCTCCTGAAAGCTGTAAAAAGGCGACTTCCGCCGGGCTTACCTCTTCCAGCTGAACAGGCTCTCTATGCAGGCTGCTCAGTTCTTGAAACTCTTCAGCTTCGCCGGCCACAATGACATGCGCCAAATCCGGAAGTTTGTCTTTCACCTGTCTGGCAAGCGCCCTGTAATCAAAACCTGAATGCATATCAGGAATGATGTATGCTTTCGCCTCTGCAAACTCGCAGAAATACGTAATCTCACTGCTTCTATGAGAAGGCAGCGCGAAAACGGGCAGCGCTCCCAGCCGGAACAGCGCGAAAATCACTTCAAAAAACTCAGCGATATTCGGCAGCTGAACGACAACGCGGTCTTCCTTTTGAATTCCGAGCTTATGCAGCCCCGCCGCTAAACGATCTGCCCTTTCATCTAATTCTTTGTAGGTCCAATGTACATCTTTACACGTCACGGCAGTTTGATTTCCGTATAAAGCCGCGCGCTCTTTCAGCATTCCTCCGAACGTCTCACCCTTCCAGCAGCCGTCTTTTCGGTATTTGTCAGCCCATTCTTCCGGCCATGGCGTAAATCCAGTCAGCACGATCCGTTCCCTCCTTTTTTACAACTCATCTTGGTAAAGCCCCATCGCCCGGAGCATGGTGCGGAATTTGGCCGAGGTCTCGTCCAATTCATCCTGCGGCTTTGATCCGGCGACAATCCCGGCACCCGCAAAGAGCCGGAGAGACCTTGTTTCCGCTTCGGCGCAACGGAGTGCGATAATCCATTCTCCGTCACCCTCAGCATCACACCAGCCCGCCATTCCCGTGTAGAAATTGCGGTCAAACGGCTCAATATCCTGAATCGCTTCTCTCGCCGCATCCGTCGGCGTTCCGCATACCGCGGGTGTCGGATGCAGGGCGATGGCCAGCTCAAGTGATGTCGTTGACGGATCACGCAGCTCTCCCTTTACCTCGGTGGACAGGTGCCACATCGCCTCAGTTTTAATGAGTGACGGTTTTTCCGGCACATCAAGCACACGGCAGAACGGTTTAAGGGCGGCGGCCACGGCGGCCACGACTACGGCATGTTCATGCAGATCTTTTGCTGATTGCAGCAGTTCTTCCGCTCTTCTCTGATCCTCGGCGGGATCTGTGCTGCGAGGTCTGGAACCTGCCAGCGGATTGGACAGAATCGATGTTCCGTTTTTGGACAGCAATAGTTCAGGACTTGCGCCGAAAAGCGTTTTTCTTGTTTCTGACGTTCCCGTCACATCCGCAGCGAATGTATAGCCGCGCGGGTTGTGCTGCGCCAAATGCTTGACGGCCTGTGGAATGTCGATATCCTTTTCAGCGGTCAGATGAAGCGTCCTTGACAGCACGATTTTGCTGAGCGGACCGTCCGTAATGCTGAATACGCCTTGTTCCACACCGCTCATAAAGCCCTCAGGCTCCGGAACGGGACGGATGTCATATGTATTGGATTGCGGCTTTTCTGCGGAAGATTCCGCAAACGAAAGCGGGCCTGCCGTATGGACATTCTTCGGTACAAAAAGCCGGGAAGCTTTTCTGCCGTCAAAAGGAATGGCGCCGGCCGCAATCGGATGTTTGATGCCGGCTTGCTTTGCCTCAAGAAGCGTCTGTCTCACGCGTTCAGGCAGTGAATCCAGCTGATTTTCCGCGTCTGTATCAGGCACTTCCGCAAACATTCCTTCCGCAAGCATCGTACTTTTCGGGGAAGCTAAAAAGAACGCCCCGGGCTTGTAAGCGTCCAGCACCTCTTTTGCAGACACTTCCGCCAATAAATGTTGATTTGTCATGTTTGTCCCTCCTTCTCGTTACATCAAACGCCTAAAGTAGCGCCGCCATCAACGCATAAATCATGCATCGTAATATGGTTTGCCTGTTCAGAAGCCAGAAACAAAACGGCATTTGCAATATCAGAAGGCTTCGCCAGCTTTTGAAGCGGAATTCCCGTTTTATATGTATCAAGCGAACCTCTGATGACGTCCCGGGCTCCGTTCCCGTCCTGCCACAGCGCCCGCTGCATGTCGGTTTCCGTTGAACCCGGAGATACGATGTTGCAGCGGATATGATGGGCCGCAAGCTCCAGTCCGAGGCATTTCGTAAACATGACGGCAGCCGCTTTTGACGCCGCATAAGCCGCCATGGAAGCACGCGGAACGCCGGCTGCATTCGAACCGACCGTAACGATGGCGCCTTTTTGACGCTCAATCATGTATCGGCTTACAGCCCGTGACACATGAAATACGCCGGTCGTATTAACAGAAAATGTTTGATCCCAATCTTCATCACTGAGGGATTGCACCGGACCCGGCCGCAGCACGCCCGCAACGTTCGCCAATATTTCAATAGGTCCCATGTCGCGTTCAACGGCGGCGATGATATCATTGACAGCCGCACTGTCAGATACATCTGCGGCAAACCCCTGCGCCTGCACGCCTTTTTGCCGAAGTCTGTCAGTAAGCCCGAGAAGCAAGTCTTGATTTGTATCTATAGCTGCCACATTTACGCCTTGTTCAGCAAGGGCAAGCGCTGTTGCTTCTCCGATGCCTTGAGCGGCGCCGGTGACAACGGCCGTTTTCCCTTTCATTCCCAATGCGTCCATATTATCATTCCCTTTCTATATTGATAATGATTATCATTATCAACTATGATTCAAGACAATCATATCCAAATCAAAACACGCAGTCAATTAGAAAATTAGAATCAGCCGCATTTAGTTCGAAGGGCCTGTTTTTTCTCATGCGGGAGAATACGGGGTATGCGGTCCTCCCGGATTCAGGCAGAAACGCAGGGCCCTGCTGATTAAAACGGGCAGGACAGAAATATGGCCCTCTCCTTCAAACTCGCTGTATTCAGCACGGACTCCATCATCTTCAAATCCGGATAATAAAGAGTACAGCGCCTCTGCGTGCTGCGGGATTCTGCTTTTATGTGTTTTTTCAATTTCTCCCGCAGCCAGCAATACGCTGACTTGAAGATTTTCCGCAGAGAGCCGGTCTGACAAACGTTCCGCTTTTTCCTGAATAAAACGCTTGTTCCAGTGAATTGACGGACTCCCGGCAACATAGGTCTGGAACATGTCCGGCCTCGTCAAAAGCACTTGCAGCACAAAAAGACCGCCCAGCGAATGGCCGAAAATCGTCTGCCTGCCTCTGTCGATCGGATAATCCCGCTCCATCGCGGGCTTTACTTCTTCTTCTATAAAACTCAGAAACGCTTCCGCCCCTCCCTGTTCGGGCCATGCCGCGCCCCGCGGGTGCACCGGCAGTTCTGATTCAGAAAGCGGCATCGTAAAATCACTGTGACGTTCGGCGGAAAACGGCTGATCTGTCGGGTAGCCGATTCCGACAATCACCGCCGGAACAACGCCTGTTTTTTCAGGCCGTCGGCTTTGCACCCGCAAAGCTTCGGCCATTGTGCCGAATACGGAATTCGCATCGAGCAGGTATATGACGGGGAAGCCGGATGCAGGCGGTTCTTCCTGAGGAAAAGAGACAAAGATACGATACATACGGCCTCCTTTTGAGCGCATTTCTCTTACTTCTGTGCCCGGAACCGCGTATCGGCCGGCCGGCGCGAAACCCCGCTTTATTTGTTTTCCGTCCATTATGTGTTCATCCCCTTTGCGGCAATTGCTTTATCTATGCTTATTGATAATGATTTTCAATATCAAAAGACACCTCAAATAATAGGTTTTTTGCCAAACAAAGTCAATGGATTTTTGATATAAAAAAAGCACCTTATTTCAATAAGGTACCTAAGAACTATATAGTGATAGGGGCTTAATCCCATGTAAAGCGCTCATTCTTCCATGGATCTCCCCTCATATGGTAGCCGTTTTTCTCCCAAAAGCCGGGGTGGTTTTCCTTTGTGAACTGAATGCCGCGCAGCCATTTTGCGCTTTTCCAAAAATAAAGATGGGGGAAAACGCCTCTGAGCGGATAGCCGTGCTCTGGCGTTAACGGCTCGCCGTTATGCGCATATGCCAGCAGGGATGTTTCCCGCGCAAAATCAGAAAGCGGCAGGTTGGCCGTCCAGCCCTCTTCAGCGTGCAGAATGACGAATCCCGCTTCTTTGTGCACGCCCGCTTTCTCAGCGATGTCTTTGGCGCGTATTCCCTGCCAGATATTATCAAGACGGGACCAGCCCGTAACGCAATGAATATCATTTTTCACTTCGGCTTCAGGAAAGGATTTGATATCTTCAAAGCTTAACAGCATAGGACGGTCAACAAGTCCGTACACTTGCAGATTCCATTTTGACATATCTTCATAATAAGGAACATTTCCGGCGTGAAGCACGGGAAACTTCGTTGTGACATTTTGATTTGGCGGAATCCGTTCCGACTGTTTTGTTTGTTTCGTTTTCCCGAAAAACATATGGCTCCCTCCATTTAGTAAACCTGTGTTAAATCTTTGTTGACAATCAATCACCCTTCGATTACGCTAATCTGGTACAAGTGTAAGGGGGAAAAACAAATGAAACAACGCAACCTTCGCGCGGGCGATATGGCGCTTATCGGCATGTTTGCCGCACTGATGGCCGTCGGCGCCAACATTACATCAATGGCTCCTTTTTTGCAAGTTGCGGGAATTCCGTTATCGCTGCAGCCTTTCTTTTGTCTGTTAGCCGCGATGCTTCTCGGCGCCAGACGGGCAGCCATTGCAATGACGGTATACGCATTGGCCGGACTCGCGGGGGCGCCTGTTTTCGCTCAATTCTCAGCAGGCTTTGCGCCGTTTATCGGAAAGAGCGGCGGATTTATTCTCGCTTATATCCCGGCGGCATTTGCAGCCGGATGGCTGCTGGAAAAAACAAAAAAACCCGGCCGCCTGCATTATGCATGGGCCTCTTTGATCGGTACCGCCGTCATTTATATCATTGGCACGACCTATACGTATATTGCGCTGAAATTATGGCTTCATGCTCCGATCAGCTACGGAATGGCCTGGTTTTACATGATATGGTTTTTCATAAAAGATATCGTTTTAGCACTGTTATTGGCATCAATCGCGCCTGCCGTTTACAGGTCTATTCATAAAGCGACGGGGTTCAGCAGAAACCCGGCGTAAGATGTTCTCAGCATACAAAAAGGCTCCCCTTTCCGGGAGCCTTTTTTTACAGGACAAGTGCGGCAATCCAGCCGAATATCACAAGCGGAATGTTATAGAAAATAAATGTCGGTACGCACGTATCCCAAATGTGGTGGTGCTGTCCGTCGGCGCTGAGGCCTGACGTCGGGCCGAGCGTACTGTCACTTGCAGGAGAACCCGCATCACCGACCGCGGCGGCCGCTCCGATTACGGCGATCGTCGCCATCGGGCTGAATCCGAGCTGAGCGCACAGCGGAACGAATATGGTCGTAATAACGGGTACGGTTGCAAATGATGATCCGATTCCCATCGTGATTAATAAACCGACCACCAGCATCAGGAGCGCGCCCAATGATTGGCTGTGGCCGATAAAGCCTGTTGATGCTTTGACCAAGGAAGCCACATCGCCCGTTTTATTCAATACATTTGAAAAACCGGCCGCAACAAGCATGACAAACCCGATAAAAGCCATCAGAATCATGCCGTCCGTGATCAGCTTATCCGCTTCATTGCGCTTCATGACTCCGCTGATAAACAGCGTAAACAAGCCGGCAAGCGCGCCCATGATCATACCTTCCACTCCGAGCACTTGTGACAGATAGAGCTGAACGGCAAGCGACACGGCAATGGAGATCAAGGCGATGGCAATGCTTTTTTTCGTATAAGGAGAAGACGATAGTCCGGCAATCTCCTTCGTCTCATATTTCTTCGGTTTCCGGAAGACGATGACGGCTAAAATTAAACCGACTACCATCCCGGCCGTCGGAATGATTAAAGCATAAGGGATATCACTGAGCGGCACCTTTAAACCGGCTGCCGCCATATTATCTCTCAGCATCCCCTGGAAAATCTGTCCGAATCCGACAGGCAGAACGATATACGGCGCAGTCAGTCCGAATGTCATCACACACGCGATCAGTCTGCGGTCTATTTCAAGTTCGTTAAATATTTTTAAAAGCGGCGGAATCAATACAGGAATAAACGCAATGTGAACGGGCACCACGTTTTGCGAGAAACAGGATATGATTAAAATAATCAGTACGATTAACACTTTTGACAGTGCTTTTTTCCGCGAATCTTCCTTTTTTCCGATTAGTTTGACAGACGCTTCCACCATTGCATCGGGAAGCCCCGTCTTTGTAAGCGCCGCGGCAAATGCTCCGAGCAGCGCGTAGCTGACCGCGACGGTGGCATTTCCGCCGAGACCGTCCGTAAAAGCCTTCACCGTCTCTCCTAGGCCTAAGCCGCCGGTCAGCCCGCCGGCAAGCGCGCCGATCATTAAAGCTATAATAATATTGACACGCAGCAGGCTTAAGACGAGCATAAGCAATACTGCGACAACAACAGCATTCATTGATGAGTCCCTCCAAAAATCCTTTAGTTTGCTAATGTAGTAGATAATTAAAGTTAACATATATTCTGCGCTTTAGTCAACTAAAGATTTTGGAAATCAAAAAACCCGCTGCATAAAGGCAGCGGGATGCTGTTATCTTTCGGGCGTAAAGCGCTCAGTCAAAACAGCCAACGTCCTTGCCATGACGCCTGTTGCGCCGGCAGGGCCGAAGCATGTCGCTTTATTCGCCGTTGCGGTTCCCGCAATATCGAGATGAACCCACGGCGTGTTTTCCGCGAATTCACCAATGAATGCCCCCGCCATAATCGCGTGGCCTTCTCTTCCCGGAGAATTGTTCAAATCAGCCATCTGACTGTTTCTCACTCGTTTTTTATCCTTTTCTGTAATCGGAAGCTGCCAGATCGGCTCGCCGGATTCTTTCGCCGATTCCGCCACCTGTTCATAAAACGCGGCGTGATTGGTCATGGCGCCTGTCATTTCGTTTCCTAAGGCGACAATGACACCGCCCGTTAACGTTGCGACGTCTACAAGGACAGAGGCTCCGTGCTGCTTGGCGTATGTGATGCCGTCGGCAAGCACGAGACGCCCTTCCGCATCGGTGTTCAGGATCTCAATGGTTTTTCCGCTGAGCGAAACGATGACATCATCCGGCTTCATCGCATCGGACGAAATCATGTTGTCCGTAGACGGTATGACAGCGAGCACGTTTTGTTCAGGCCGCAGTTCGCCGATAATTTCCATTGCCCCTAATACCGAGGCGGCCCCTCCCATATCGCTTTTCATGCCGACGATGCCGGTTTTCGGCTTAATTGAATATCCGCCCGTATCAAAGGTAATTCCTTTACCGACCAGGCCGATAACGTCTTCCCACTGATCTTTGCCCTGATACTTCAGAACGATCATTTTCGGCGGTTCGGATGAGCCCTTGTTAACAGCAAGCAGCCCGCCCATGCCGAGCTCTTCCATTTCATCTTTTTCTAAAATTTCACACTCGAAATCGTATTTTGCCGCCAGCTCAGCGGCATATGACGCCAAATCAGTGGCCGTCAGCATATTACCCGGCATATTCACAAGTGTGCGGGCTGAATTCGTCCCTTGGCCGTATGCCGCGCCAACGTTCAGGCCGGCCTGCACTTCCCTCAGGTCTTCTTCGGTCACGGCGCAGACTGATTTCAGTTCCTGATCCGGCTCATTTGATTTATGTTTATAATCCTGCACTTCGTAAACCGCAAGCAGACAGCTTTCTGAAAGCGCATGAGCGGCATCGGCGGCAGGCACTTCCCCGGAGACGAATGTATCGAGCAAAACGGATACTTCCTGTTTTTTATCTTGATGAACCTGCTGAAATACTCGTGCAAAGCATTCTTTCGTATCTTCAAACGAATAATCCGCTTCTCTTCCCAGGCCGATAAAATAAATACGTTTCATACCGGTCGCAGCCGGAGGGTATACTTTTGATACACGATTGCGTTTGGCGGACACATCACCATCCTTTAACAGCTGGGTCAGATGACCGTCCAATTTATCATCCAATTCCTTCGTAAATCCGTTCAGCGTGCTTTTTTGAAAAAGACCGATGACCAGTGTTTCGGGATGCCGCAGTTGATCAGATGCATAAAACATGAGTACACACTCCTTATGTGGGTATTTGTTATGTAAAGTGGTATAATGAAAAAACATTTTTCATTGATTTTATTTTACCAAACTAAGGGCGTTTTCTGCAGTTTTTCGATACGATCGGAATCAGCAGATACAGAAAGGATGTTGCATATGGATGTATTTATGAATTTTCCTTTACTGGCGAGTTTTGCCGCCATTATTTTTGCCCAAGTTGTAAAAGTGCCTATTCAATTTATCGTATCCAAAAAACTTGACTGGTCTCTTGTGACGAGCACCGGCGGCATGCCGAGCTCCCATTCCGCCGCCGTCACCGCGCTGTCAACCGGAATCGCTTTGGAACAGGGACTGGACTCGCCCCTGTTTGCAGTCGCCGCGATTTTCGCCGTCATTACGATGTTCGACGCTACTGGTGTCAGGCGGCATGCGGGTGAACAGGCGACGGTCATTAATAAACTGGTCATCGACTTTAATCGGTTTGTCAGCGAAGCGAAGGACTTTCAGAAAGCGGAAGAGAAGGAAAAACAGAAGAAACTGAAAGAACTGCTCGGCCATCAGCCGATTGAAGTGTTCTTCGGCGGCGTCACCGGTATTGTGCTGACATTGATTTTAGATTATTTCTTTATGTAAAAAACGCTTCAGCGGATGCTGAAGCGTTTTTATTCTTTTACCGTTTTGTATTGATTTCTGAACACTTGCATCGACTTGGTTTCGTTCAGCTTTACAAGTTCGTCCTCGGTCACTGTGCCGTTCCCTTTTTTAATCATGTAGACCTCAAGTGTTTTTTTGCCCCAATTGTTATAGACGTCCTTGACGGTGTCAAAGTAGAGGTCAAGGCGGCTGCCTTTAATTTTTGAGCCGGTATCGGCGACAACCCCGTAACCGTAATTCGGTATAAACAGAATCGTCCCGATCGGGAAAACAGACGGATCGGCCGCAACAGTTGAATATAAATCGCGTTTGACCTTCACGCCTGAATATGTAATTCCGTACTCCGGATGACCCGGAGATTTTCCGGTAGATTCCGCTCCGGCGGTATAACCGGTGGCCGTCACCTTTTGTGACGGATAGCGTTCCCAGTCAAAAGCTTCTTCCAGCGGTTTTATCCTGCCTGATGCCTTCTTTTCCGGCTGATTCTGTAAGGATTGAAACGGAGTGCCGATGTTTTTCAAAACGGCGCCGCGATGTTCCGTCATCCAATTTGTCAGATCCTTTGCTTCAACACCCGTTATGGAAAAGTATGTCGCATGGCATGCGCCCAAAAAGAGCACGATCATGAATACGCGTCTGATTATCGTCAATCTGAAATCACTCTCCTCCGAGTCATTGTTCCCAACTCGGTGGGGTGCTATACAAAAAGCGCCGTGACACAAAAAAAGCTTTCTTGAATAAGAAAGCGGTTTAAAACATTTGATATCCTCTTTTTCTGAGCGCCTTTATGGCAATGCCTGACATGATGGCTCCCGCCAGTCCGCCCGCCAAAATCACGACATCCGCAACCGCTAATGACATGATGCGCTGAAACAGGCTTTGAAAGGATTCCCCCGGCGCCTGCACGTAACTGATCATCTTTTTATTGCTGATAATGAAAAGGCATACAATCGGATAGACAACAGCCATAATCCACGACATTCTAAGCAGCATGTTCAACAGAAAGCCTATGCCGAAAAACAGTACAAAAAATAGTACGATTGAGATCAGGACAACCGGCAAACTAATCACAAACATCCACCCCCTACAGCACTTTCAGTGTACCTCGGGGGCGGTAAAAAAGTCAACGTCTGGAAAAATCAGCGTCTCTCTTTGCCGCTTCCCTGGCAGGAGGGACATGTTTCGGAGCCGCCAAGAAGCAATTGAAAATACCCTTTACCTGAGCAGAACGGACACGCCGCCGTGCTTTTTGCTGTCGTTTTCATGCGGATCACCCTTTTTCTTAATTTTCTGATAATATATCATATTTACTTGTCAAGCACCAAGTCAGAATATGTAACAAAATAACTCATGTAAGCGAAAACATTCATTTTTTTCTTTTACATTCTTTTGATAGCGCTCTTTTTTAAAAGAAGAGAAAACCCGCGGCCGCGGGTTTTCAGAAGAATTTAAACTTCCCTTTTTTCAGCGTCAGGCCCAGCCCGCCGATCATAAAGAGCGATCGGTTGTCAATGACCTTTTTCATAAAGGACGCCGGCATGCCTTTGAGCTTCCTGCCGTATACGACTCCGACGGCGTTATGCTCACCGAGGGAGGCGACGGTTCCTTTAATGTCAGGCTTGAACTCTTCAAGCTGGCCTCCTTTAATCAAACCGCCCAGATTTTTGGCGACCGTTTCTCCTTGCTGCATCGCGATCTGAGCAGTCGGCGGGTACGGCCGTTCCGTCTCTTCATTGATAAAGAGCGAGCTGTCGCCGAGTATAAAAACGTCATCATGACCCGGCGCCCGAAGATCAGGGTTGACCTTGACACGGCCGCGCATATTTTCAAAACCCGCTTCCTCCACGATCGGATGTCCGCGCACGCCCGCCGCCCAGACAACGGTCTGGGATTTGATTTCTTCCGGCTCTTCATCTTTCTTGCCGACTGTGACACCGTCTGCGCGGCATTCTTGAACCGCGGTGCCGATTTTAAATTCAACGCCTTTGCTCTCAAGGTATTGAACGGCGTAATCGACAAGCTCCGGATCAAATCCCGGCAAAACCGTCGGGGCGGCCTCGACACAGACGATCCGGACGAGACTTTCATCTATATCATAATATCTGCATAACTCCGGCTTGCGGTTCGCAAGTTCACCGAGAAATTCAATTCCCGTAAAGCCCGCTCCGCCGACAACGATGGTTAAGCGGTCAGGGCGTTTTTCGGCCTCCGTATTGTATGTCGCAAATTGGAGCTCAATATGGTCTTTCAGCTGGCGCGACGTATTAATATTCGCGATCGGAAAAGCGAATTCTTTTAAGCCTTTAATCCCGAATGTTTCAGGGACGGCGCCAAGCCCGATGACAAGATAATCATAAGGGATGTCCCCTTGTGAAAGCGTCACCTTTTTATTTTGCACATCTATCGCTTTTACGGTATCCTGCACAAATTTGACCCGTGATTCATTGATTACATCTTTTATTTGATATCTGCAGCGGTCATGATGTAGCGTTCCTGCGCTCGCTTCATGCATCCATGTCGTTTCATAATGATAATTGTGTTTATTGACCAAAGTAATGTCAGCGTCATTTGCCCCGATATGCTTCGGAAGCCTTGTTACTGTCATTAATCCACCATAACCTGCACCTAAAACCACGATTTTGGGTTTATTCAATGCCATCACATCCACCTTCTTTTTTTTGCTGTTAGACGCATAATCAAATCAACATTTGTATTAGCTTCAGCTTATTGGCGGGATTTTATGAAATGAAATATAAAATTTTTTAGAAAACCGCACATGTCTGCATATCACCATACTATCCGGAAGAATCAGAAAACATTCAGGAAAAAACAGATTGGAATTTGTCCCCATATTAGCGGCGGCCGCAATTTTTTTCAAGAATGAAGCGGCCGGGCGGTTTTCGGCACTCGTCATCCTTTTAAATTGTATGTTATAATTAATAACAATTTTCAATTAGGAGGCAATTTGGTATGCAAGAGGATTCAAAGGTTTATGATATTACGGTCATCGGCGGCGGCCCGGTCGGCCTGTTTACCGCTTTTTACGGGGGAATGAGACAGGCGAGCGTCAAAATCATCGAGAGCCTGCCTCAGCTTGGCGGCCAGCTCAGCGCGCTGTACCCTGAAAAATATATTTATGATGTAGCCGGATTCCCGAAAATCCGCGCCCAGGAACTTGTGAACAACTTAAAAGAGCAAATGGCAAAGTTCGATCAGACCATCTGCTTAGAGCAGGCCGTTGAATCTGTTGAAAAACAGGCGGACGGTGTGTTTAAGCTTGTCACGAATTCAGAAACGCATTATTCAAAAACGGTCATTATTACCGCGGGAAACGGCGCATTTAAGCCGAGAAAGCTTGAGCTGGAATCAGCGGAACAATATGAAGGCAAAAACCTGCACTACTTCATTGACGACCTCAATCAATTCGCAGGCAGACGCGTTGCCGTTCTGGGCGGCGGCGATTCCGCTGTTGACTGGGCGCTCATGCTTGAGCCGATTGCCAAAGAAGTCAGCATTATCCACCGCCGTGATAAATTCCGCGCGCATGAGCACAGTGTCGAAAACCTGCATAATTCTAAAGTCAACGTGCTGACACCGTTTGTTCCCGCTGAACTTGTCGGTGAAGACCGGATCGAACAGCTCGTTCTCGAAGAAGTGAAAGGCGACCGTAAAGAAATCATTGAAATTGATGACCTGATCGTAAACTACGGCTTTGTTTCTTCTCTCGGCCCGATTAAAAACTGGGGGCTTGACATCGAGAAAAATTCCATCGTCGTCAAAAGCACGATGGAAACGAATATTGAAGGCTTCTTTGCCGCCGGAGATATCTGCACATATGAAGGCAAAGTCAAGCTGATCGCCAGCGGTTTCGGCGAAGCTCCGACAGCCGTGAACAACGCGAAGGCTTACATGGACCCGAAAGCGCGCGTCCAGCCACTGCATTCTACAAGCATGTTTGAAAAATAATATAAAAAAGAGTCTGTGTCATACCGGCACAGACTCTTTTTTATTTAAACATCCAAATATAATTCATGACGGTTCCGACAACGAGCGCAATGACAAGCGCCGACACGACCCAAATCGTGCCTAAAATAATCCGGTCCTGAATTTTTTGGGCTTTCGGACTGTGCCCGGGCTGTTTTTGTTCCATACCGGCCCCTCCCTTCTTCTGCAAATCTATCTATCGTAACAAATGTCTTACAACAACCAATACTACTATGATAACCAAACTGCAAATGGATGACAAGCTGACCGCATATGAGGCAGCATGAAATCATTTGACATTCCTGACAAAACAAAGTACATTATAAAAAGACGAACATTTTAATTTTATTTAATTATATTATTCGCTTTTAGGGGTGTTATATATGGAAAATGTATTTGATTACGAAGATATTCAGCTGATTCCTGCAAAATGCATTGTTGAAAGCCGATCTGAATGTGATACATCAGTTACGTTGGGCGGACACACGTTTAAACTTCCGGTCGTACCGGCCAACATGCAGACGATAATAGATGAAAACATCGCGGCCTGGCTCGCGGAAAACGGGTATTTTTATATCATGCACCGCTTCGAGCCGGAAAAACGTCTGGCTTTTGTCCGGGATATGAAAGCGCGCGGACTGATTTCTTCCATCAGTGTCGGCGTGAAGGAAAATGACTATGAATTCATCCGGGAGCTGAAAGAACAGGAGCTGGTGCCGGATTATATTACCATTGATATCGCGCACGGCCATTCCAATGCCGTGATCAGCATGATTGAATTTATTAAAGAACATGTCCCGGAAAGCTTTGTCATTGCAGGGAATGTCGGGACGCCTGAAGCCGTAAGGGAGCTGGAACGAGCGGGCGCTGACGCGACAAAAGTGGGAATCGGCCCCGGGAAAGTCTGCATCACAAAAATTAAAACCGGCTTCGGAACCGGCGGGTGGCAATTAGCCGCGCTTCGCTGGTGCGCAAAAGCGGCAAGCAAACCGATCATTGCTGACGGCGGCATCCGCACGCACGGCGATATCGCGAAATCCATCCGATTCGGCGCATCCATGGTCATGATCGGATCATTATTCGCCGGCCACGAAGAATCACCGGGACAAACGATCGAAATCGACGGCAAGCTGTACAAAGAATATTTCGGCTCCGCTTCTGAATTTCAAAAAGGCGAAAAGAAAAACGTCGAAGGCAAAAAAATGCATGTCGAACATAAAGGGTCATTACAGGACACGCTGGTTGAAATGGAGCAGGATCTGCAATCTTCCATCTCTTACGCCGGCGGCAATACACTCGAAGCCATCCGCAATGTCGACTACGTGATCGTAAAAAACTCTATTTTCAACGGCGACAGATTTTAACACGCAGCAGAGCCGCAAAAAAATAAGAAAATGACATTCAATATGAATGTCATTTTTTTTATTAAATACCGAAATAAAGAGCCGCACTGGCCAACAGATTAATCACAAAAATAAACAAAAAGATGTAACGAATGAATTTATTTTGCACCGGTGCAAATATAAAGAGATATAGTCCTGCCACCCCAAAAGTAAGAACAGGAAACAGCCACTCAAAGGATAAAGAAATGATATAACCGATAATCATAACAATCGGCACACCGATTAATGATAATTTACTTCTCATATGATTTCTGCCCCTTTTACTTAAAAATTGGTGTGATGTAAGCTTCAATAATGGCAGCGGCGATCAGCAGACAAATAATTATGAGCACCAATATTCCAATATGCCTGAACATTGAAGCCATTATCTTTTTTTCCTTAGAAAAACACAGCCTGATGACCAATTCAACGCCCTTAAAACCAATGGCGCCACTTAATAATAACGCGGGAACTTCAAATATACCATGAGGAATTAGCAGTAAAAAAATCTGATAAAAAGGAACCCCGTTATGCAGATTTTCTATAATAGAGCCGCTTAAAATAAACCCGTTGGTGAATAAATAAAAGATTGAGGTCAACCCAAAGGTAAAAAAACCCGCGGCTAAAAACAGACAAGCGATTGCATTGTTTTTCAGCAGTTCAACCGCGCCTGACGAGCCGTTGTAAGACGCGGTTGAAACAAAGTGATCGGAAAAAAACGCAGCGATCACACCGCCTGAAAAAAACAGCAATGACGCGGTTAACGGAATGACGGACGTCCTGATTGCCGGCAACATGCGGTTCATCATGTATAAATACTCTCAGCCAATTTTTCAATCTCTTCTAATGAATGCTCGGATGACTGATACTCCGCCGCAAAAACGCCTTCATGTATAATACCGATCGTATCGCACAGCGAATGCGCCAGCTCCAGCAAGTGAGTCGATAACAGGACCGTATGTCCCTGTTTGACGTATTCCTTTAATAACGTCCGTATCGTTTTACCGCTGATTAAATCAATGCCCGTCAGCGGTTCGTCAAGAATTAATATCTTTGGCTGATGAATGAGCGCGGCCGCAATTGATAATTTTTGTTTCATTCCATGTGAATATGTTTTAATCAGCTGATTTCCGTCTTGAGCAAGCTTCAGCGTCTCTAACATATTCTTTATATACTCATTTGTCCGCTGAGACGGTACTTCAAACATCTCCGCTGTAAAACGCAAGTATTCGACTCCCGTTAAGTAATCATATAAAAAGGCATGGTCGGGCACAAAACCGATATCAGCCGATATTTGCCCCCCCTCTTCTGAATCCGGTTCCTTACCGTCAATCATGACGCTGCCTGAAGTCGGTTTAAGCAGGCCCGAAATGATTTTCAAAGTCGTTGTTTTCCCGACTCCATTAGTCCCCAGCAAAGCATAAATTGAGCCTTTTTTCACCTCAAACGAAATATCTTTCAACACCTGTTTTTCACTATAGTTTTTTTGTATATTCACTAATTTAATCATTGTTCGCAAACCTTTCCGCCATATTGATTCTGCGAAGAAACAGAAACATGACTCCATAGTTTAATAGTGTGAACAGGACAAAAATACCTGATGCAGAATGAATAAGCATCGTTTCAAGTTCCGGCTTTTTATAGATAAAATACGACGTGATCGCAGCGATTTGAAGCGACACAATGAAAATGAAAGATCCGTATAAGTTGTTATACGTCTTTGCTTTCCCCGCTTCTCCAATTTCGTACATATGCTCCCAGTTTTTCTTAGGATACAGGGCGGTGCTTGAAATCTGGACAAGACTGTATAAAAAACCCGAACATAAAAACACAATAAACAAGTAAATCGTCAGCGCAGCGGAAGACGGAAAAAACACCGTAATCAAAATGGTGATGATGAACGAATAGATAAGAGCGGCGAGATTATAAATACATACTTTCGGAAACACCAGCTGCCACGCATGTTTGATATTTCGGTGAAACAGATGCTGATTTTTTATTTCTCCGTCAACTGATAATACTGTTTTGAGCGCATCTCCGACGAGCTGATACGAAAAGTTCGCAATGATAACCGCCGCAGACACGATGGCGGCTGCCGAATACCCGATAAAATGATGCGACAGAAGCGGAATACAAAAACCTAAAAACAGCATGAACAAATACAGCATACTGCCGAAGTTCCTGATAAAAAACCCGTCAATTCTCGATAAAAACAGCAGATCCTTTTGAAAAACGGCATGAAATATTTTGTTATTTCTATATAATTTCAGCTTTGGCGCAAAATCTGCGTTTGTCAAAAACATATAAGGAATAAGGTCCATTTTCTTCAGCGTGGCCGACCACAGTTTAAACATCCCCGCCGTTAAAAGGACGGCGGCCGCAAACACCGCGGCGAAAACGAGCACGGAATGTGAGCGGAATGCTAACCATACATACGGCGTATTCATGAGGATGTTCCGGAAAGCCGGTGACTCCGTAAAGCTTGAAATATCCTTTGCGGTATACTCCCCAAACACGAGAAGATAAACGGCATACCCGACTGCAAGCGGAACCAGCAGGCTGACGCTGAATAAAATGCCTTTCATGATTTTCAAGTAAAACAATTTGCTCCACATATTTGTAAGAAGATAAACAACATAAGAAAACAGCATAGATAAAAATAAATTGAGAAGAAAATAAACGAAGCCCAAGAAAAATACGATGACCGCCGCAGACCCGGTCATGCCTGCGCTTGATAAAAATAAAAAGACCGGAAAAACAAAAAGATACCATACGAAAATGGTTTTTTTGATCGCCTGGCCGGCAAAAACAGAAAACAGCTGTAAAAAACGAACCTTTTTTAATTGATGAATGACCTTGCGCGTATCCAGCAGAAAGGCATTGTGGTGTTCTTTAAAGAAGCCGGCAGCCCAAAAAAGCTGCTCAAGTGAAACGGCGATTAAAACAAATTGCCCCCATGCGCTTAGGGGCAGCTGAATCAGTTTTGTCCCGAATACAACACCGCATCCCAGGAAAACGAGATATAAACATAACAGAGAAATAATAATGGCAGACAGCAGTTTGCTGTTGAGTTGAGGAATGCCCCAATCTTCCTTTCTTTTTCGAAACGATGACAGGGTATTATATTTGATAAGAGCCGCAATTTGTTTGACTATCATACTTTCAATCCTTACATATGTATTTGGGAGAGAGGCTCTTTTTGCAGCTTGTACAAAAAGAGCAATTATTTATTGATCGATTTTACCAAGCAGCTGCGTATTTTTTGCCGTATTTCTTAATCATTGTTTTTGCTGTTGCAACGATTGCATAAGAAATCGCGCCTGCGCCTGTAACGATACCGATAAGAGAAATGATAGAAGCAATTGTTGATGCCGCATCAATAATATCAATTGCTTTTTTAGCTGCTGCTGTAGAGATGCCGAGAGTCGAAGCTAATTCAGCATTGGCTGAGAATGCATGAGCCGCCGCCACGTTTAATTCAGTTCCCGTTAATAATAGTGCATAAACCAATGTTGCTGCAGCAAGAGCCGCGCCAAACAAAATGAAAGACTTTTTATTAGATTTTACTAAGTTCATCATAACATCTCCCTACTCTGTTTTTTTAATTTATAATAAAATTCAGCTTAATTGACTCTCTCCCGAGCTAAATTTTATCCGCCATAAAATAGTTTAAGAAAATAGTAAAGAGTTTTAGTAAAACAAAACATCCAGTCAAAATGATTCTCTTGCCTTTACTGAGATCGGTCAGTTTTCCCGCAGCAGCATAAAGAGCCGCGATTGATATGAGCAGAAATGGATCCAGCAGCTGCAGACTCAAGCTGGTGCCGCCGGCAGAATATATAAGCGAGGAATCAGCCGTTAAGTAGTTAACAACTGAAAGAATCAACATTTTAAATGCCGAGATTAAAGAAGTCAGCGTATATAGAAGCAAATATATTTTTTTCGGTTTTTTTGTACCGAGAATAAAAGCGGCAACGAATAACAGAAATCCGCCTATCAGAATTTCCACAAAAGTTGTGAAGATCATAAACCCTTGCAGAAACATGACAATCGTACGAACACTTTTCTCCCCGATATCGTAGGTATTTTCTCCGACGGAAGAATAATACGACTGCAGAACTTTATCTGAAATACTGAATTGGAAGAGTAATGAACAGATCAAAATGATGAAAAAAGAACTTAAAAATATTTTTTTATTGCTCAATTGACCTATCATATTATCATCCTTTTCTTACAAAATAAATTAACTATTCTATACTTTTACAATTTAGTTTAATCCTATCAAAAAATCAATATCCTTTCGAAAAATATGACTTTAGGACGTGTTGACAAAGAGCACATCTTTCAGAGTTTTTGGTGCTATGTACCCTTTATTTTTTTTTGAATTTGCAAATAGTATGATTTAGACAATTGATTTGAAGTTTTAGGAAGAACCTGTCGAAAGAGACGAAGGATATAAAAAAAGAGGATATCGTCATGTATCCTCCGGATGTATGATCGTCAGCACCTGATGATCTTCCCATTTTCCATTTATTTTTACATTTTTTCTCGCAATGCCTTCTTTATGAAAGCCAGCTTTTTCGAGCACCCGGATTGACGCCTTATTGTTCGGCATGACTCCGGCTTCTATCCGATACAGTTCCAGCTCGTTGAATGCATAATCGACTGCCAGCTTGACAGCCTTCGTCGCATAGCCTTTCCCGTTATATTTGCCATCTAAAAAATAACCGATAAAAGCGCTTTGGAGGGAACCCCGAACCACCTGAAAAAGGCTGATCGTGCCAATCAGGGTCTGATCCTGAAGAAAAATGCCGAAGCTGTATTCAGTATCATTTTCTGCATTCTTCAGTGATTGTTCAATTCGTTTTTTCCGGCCTTCCAGCGTATAAAAATCCTCTTGTCTCGTCATGGCAAACCGTTCAAAAAACATGCGGTTTTCCCTCTGCAAAACCAGTTCCTGCTCTGCATCATTCAAGCTGAGCGGCCTGATATCAACGCTGTTTCCTTCCTGCATATGCATCGCCGTCCTTTTGTTTTGATCAGAAACGTTTTTTTAATTGCCTCTCACCCATGTGATACGGTACGCTTTATCGCATCAAGAAAATTCCAAGACTTTACGTTCACCTTTCCTTTCGTGACCTATGTCTGATGTGAGTAACCGAAACGGAAGCACAAGGTTCTTTTGTTGACTTAAACCGTGCTTTAAGCCGTATCATCATATTGTGACAAGGAAAGAATAGTTTTGGCGGGTTTCCCGATGATCTAAAAATCAATTTTACAGAATCACTGCTGTCTTATTTCATGCCTATTTGCGGGATGAATATATTGATTGGATCAAAGCTGAAATGTGACAAAGAAATGTAAAAACAATCGGAAAAGAGGAGTTAATATGAAACTGACGGGAAATACAATACTGATTACAGGCGGAAATGCCGGAATAGGATTGGCTTTCGCAGAACGGTTTTTAAAAGCGGGAAATAAAGTCATCGTGACCGGACGGCGTGAGCACGCTCTTCAAAAAGCAAAGGAAACATTCCCGGATCTTATTACATATGTCAGTGATTTGAGCATTCCATCTGAACGTATATCACTGTTTGATTGGGTGAAAGAAAATTATCCGGAAGTGAATGTGTTAGTAAACAACGCGGGGATTCAACAACGTTTTCATGTGCTGAAAGCGGATGCGAAGGACAATTGGGACTATTTCAATAAAGAAATCACAACGAACATTGAAGCTCCCTTCCACCTGTCTATGCTGTTCGCTCCGTTTTTTGCCGGAAAAGAAGATGCGGCTTTCATTAACGTCTCTTCGGGATTGGCTTTTACACCGCTTGCCATTGCACCGATCTATTCAGCAACGAAAGCGGCGCTTCATTCATTTACAATGAGTCTGAGACATCAGCTTTCTGATTCATCTGTAGAAGTGATTGAAGTTGCGCCTCCGGCGGTGAATACAGATTTAGGCGGAGCAGGGCTGCATACTCAAGGAGAACCGCTGGATGAATTCGCTGATGGGATTTTTAAAGGACTGAAAGAGGGCAAACAAGAAATCGGATATGGTTCTTCAGAAGAACGGCTGCGCATGTCACGGGATAAAGCCGATGAACATACGGCAAATATGTACCATGCGATGAAACATACAATCGAATAACCTCTTTGAAAAAGGAAAACCCGCTTCTGTTGAGCGGGTTTTCCTTTTATTAAACAGATAAACGCCTTTCTTAACAATGGTGCAAGCGCCACCGGAAAGAAAGACGTCATATTTTTTCATCCTAAGAATGGCGGGTTGACCCTTAGCACTCTTCCGGCGTACCGGCGTTTTTGGCCGTGCGGAAAGATGAACCGCAGCCGCAGGAAGCGATGGCATTCGGGTTGTCAATGGTGAAACCGCCGCCCATCATGGACTGTTTGAAGTCAATGATCGTGCCGGTCATAATATCAAGGCTTTCGCTGTCGACCAAAACGGTGATTCCGTGCTGTTCAAACACGCTGTCTTTTTCGCCTTTTTCGTGCTCAAATCCCATTCCGTAAGACAGGCCGCTGCAGCCGCCGCCTTTTACGCCCACACGGAGAAACGCGTTTTCTTCTTCATGCTCTTTCATCATATCTTTTATATGCAAAGCCGCTGCTTCAGTGATGGTTACTGGAACACTCATAGGTAGACCTCCTTTTTTAAAAACGGATGCTGATATCTATTATAAACCTTGAGGAGAGTATTTCTCAAACGAGCTGTTTACAAATAATAGACGCCGCTGCATACGGTTTCGGCGGGGCCCGTCATCAGCACGTGCCCGTTGTCCTGCCAATTAATCACAAGGTCGCCTCCCGCTAAATGAACGGTGATATCCCGGTTTCGTTCGGAAACACCGTTCAATACGGATGCGACAGCCGCCGCACAGGCGCCTGTTCCGCAAGCCTGTGTAATGCCGGAGCCGCGTTCCCATACGCGGAAATGAAGTTCATCGGCGCTGACGGTTTCCACAAATTCGACATTGACGCCTTCCGGAAATCTCGGGTCTTTTTCAATGACGGGACCGAGCGTTGTAAGAGGCGCTTGATTGATATCCGCAACCGGAAAAACAATATGGGGGTTTCCCATTGATACGGCTGTTCCGGAAAGCTCCGTTTCTCCAAAAACAAAGGTTTCATCGATCGTCCGTTCATCTTCATTGCCGAGCATCGGCAGCTCTTTTTTGGTGAGGCGCGGTTCGCCCATATCAACGGTGACTTCACGCACAATCCCGTTGTCCTCTGTAATGTCTGCTTTCACTAGACCTGAAAGCGTCTCAATGAAAAAGGACGTTTCTTCTGTCAGCTTATGTTCGTATGCGTACTTTGCCACACAGCGAAGGCCGTTGCCGCAATTTTTCCCTTCTGAGCCGTCATTATTAAAAATCCGCATTTTGACGGGCGCTTTTTCTGACGGACAGATGAGGATCATTCCGTCAGAGCCGATGCCCGTGTGAATGCTGGACACTTTAACGGCAATCTCAGCCAGCCGTTCTTCCGGCAGCTGTTCTTCAAATTGATTTACATATATATAACTGTTTCCAAGACCGTGCATCTTGGTAAAACGGAATGAATTCATATCGGCCTCCAACTTTTTTTCTTTTACTTAGTATAAAAGCTCTTCTGCTCGGACACAATACAAATATCCCCCGTTTTTCATACATAAAAGCTCCCTGCATATGCAGGGAGCTTTTATCGTTTACTAAATAAACATGCCGGCAATCGCCGCGCTGAGAAGGTTTGCGAGTGTTCCCGCAATAACCGCTCTTAATCCGAGGCGCGCAATGTCCGAACGGCGGCTTGGGGCCAAACCGCCCAGTGTGCCGAGCATAATCGCAATCGAAGAGAAGTTGGCAAATCCGCACAGCGCAAAGCTGATAATCGTAGACGTTTTTTTAGAAAAGTCCGCAATATGCGGACCGAAGTTTGAATAAGCGACAAACTCATTCAGCACAAGTTTCTGTCCGATATAGCTTCCCGCTCCGAGTGCTTCATGCCAAGGAACGCCGATTACAAATGCGATCGGTGAAAACACGTAACCGAGAATGGATTCTAATGTAATATGTTTGAAACCGAACCAGCCGCCGATTCCGCCGAGAATTCCGTTCACTACGGCGATGAGCGCGACAAACGCAAGCAGCATGGCGCCGACATTTAGAGCAATCTGAAGGCCCGTGGACGCGCCTTTTGCCGCTGCATCAATCACATTAGCGGCGCCTTCGCCTTCTTCGTCCATATTAAAATCGCCTTTTATCGTCTGCGTTTTTTCCGTTTCAGGTATTAAAATTTTTCCGAACACGAGACCGGCCGGAGCCGCCATAAAGCTGGCCGCCAGCAAGTATTCGATCGGAATGCCTAACAGGGCGTAACCGAAAAGCGTCGAACCCGCTACAGCCGAAAGGCCGCTCGTCATAATCGTAAACAGCTCGGAACGGGTCAATCCCGCAATCAGCGGTTTAATGGCAAGCGGTGATTCAGACTGTCCGACAAAAATATTCGCAGCCGCCGCAAGCGATTCCGTTCTGCTTGTCCCAAGAAGTTTTGACAGTCCGCCGCCGATGACGCGAAAGATGAGCTGCATGATTTTCAAGTGATACAAAACGGCAATCAGCGCTGAGAAAAAGATAATGACCGGCAGAACGCTCAGCGCGAAAGCCGGGCTGCTGCCCACTTTTATCAGCGGGCCAAAAATAAAGCTGATGCCTTCGTTCGCATAATCAATGAGAAGCTGCACACGGCTTGAGAACCATAAAAATACGGCCCGTCCGGCGTCCCACTTTAATACGATGAATCCGAAGGCCATTTGTAAACATAAACCGACAATGACGGTTCGCAGGTTAATTTTGCTTTTCTTCTCTGATAACAAAAAAGCAATGGCTAATATAGCAACTGCCCCGAGCAGCCCCCAAACGATATTCAATGAATCCACCTCTAAAATTTTATTTAAAAAAAGTCTTTATTAAGATAACAATATTTATTTTTGCTGTCTACAAATTTTTTATTTTGCCAAAACCCGGGGCGCAATAAAAAAGAGACCCCGTTCGGAGCCTCTGATTAAAACATCGGATTTTCTTCTATGAATGTATATATGTTGTCAACCAGTTCAGCAGGCGTGCCTCCCGTGACCACTTCGCCGTTGACCAGGGCGAACAGGGACTCCATGCATTTCCCGCAATAGCTTAAACAGCCATATTCAAGCACGTCCAAGTTCGGATCCTTCTCTAAGATCTCAAGTGCTTCCTGGGAACCGCGCGCTAAATTGCTGACACAGAATTCAATCATCGGATTCATGCGGTTTCACCTCACATATGTACCTTATCCTAACGGAATTTCCTCTATTCGTCAAAGATCCGGTTTCACGCTCAATGTTATCGTAACATATTAATTCAGGTTAAAGGTTTTACTATTACGTGTTTTCTGGTCAATTTGTAGGTTATTTTAAAACTATTATTGTGGTTTTAGATCAAATTCGATATAATTCTAGATGTTATTTTACATAGTTCGTTATTTTGTAACAACATTGACTACCATATTTTTCGGGTAAAAGGGGAATCATTATGAAAAAATTGGTCTTGATCGGCGGGGGGTACGGAAACATGCGGGTGCTGCACCGCTTACTGCCGAACCAGCTTCCGTCAGATATATCCATCACGCTGATTGACAGAAACCCGTATCACTGCTTAAAAACAGAATATTATGCGCTCGCTGCCGGCACGATTTCTGATCATCATATCAGGGTGTCTTTTCCTGAGCATCCGAATCTGGATGTTCAATACGGTGAGGTGGCTTCCGTCGACACGAAAAACAAACAGGTTCTGTTTCATGACCGCGAACCGATTTCTTACGATGACGCGGTGATCGGACTGGGCTGCGAGGATAAGTATCATAACGTGCCCGGCGCGCCGGAACATACTTACAGCATTCAGACCATTGATCAGTCACGCGAAGCCTATCAAAAGCTGAACAACCTCGGCGCCAATGCATCTGTCGCTATCGTCGGAGCGGGATTAAGCGGCGTGGAGCTTGCCAGTGAATTAAGAGAGAGCCGTGACGATCTGAAGATTATGTTATTTGACCGGGGCGACCTGATTTTATCAAGCTTTCCGAAAAGACTCAGCAAGTATGTTCAGAAATGGTTTGAAGAACACGGCGTCACCATTATCAATAATGCGAATATTACAAAAGTGGAAGACGGGATCGTTTATAATCATGATGAAGGAATAGCGGCCGATGCCATCGTGTGGACGGCGGGAATTCAGCCGAATAAAGCCGTCAGAGAACTGGACGCTGAAAAAGATCCGCAAGGCCGCATCGTTTTAACAACGCATCACAACCTTCCGGGCGATGAGCATGTTTACGTCGTCGGTGATTGCGCGAGCCTGCCGCATGCGCCGAGCGCCCAGCTGGCTGAAGCACAGGCGGAACAAATTGTGCAGATCCTCCTGAAACGCTGGAACAATGAAGAGCTGCCGGAAACAATGCCGCAATTTAAGCTGAAAGGCGTTCTCGGTTCACTCGGAAAAAAAGCGGGCTTCGGTCTTGTCAACGACCGTCCGCTCATCGGGCGTGTGCCCCGTTTATTAAAATCAGGCCTTTTATGGATGTACAAGCATCATAACGGCTGATAAGAAAAAAGCCGCTGATTGCGATCAGCGGCTTTTTTTAAGAGCCCGCAACATAGCCGCGCTTTTCCATTTCTTCATATATATCTTTTAAATGCGGATTCCCTTCCCCCACAATGACATCCTCCACCAGCACGAGCGGATAGAAAAATTCATCGTTTCTGATGCGCTTCGCAAGCTCTTCTGTCTCCTTTTGCTGAGGCGGTGCGTCAATATCAATATACCGCATGTGAAAAGGCTGCTCCGGGTATTTCCGTTTCAGCGCCGCCTCCAGCCATTCAAACGTATCTTTGGCGCTCGGCATATTCACGCAGCTTGCGCAAAGCGTTTCAGCGCCGTAAACACTGAGCGTAACCGGCTTAATCATGTATATCATCCCCTTTACACCAGTATACAAAGGACGGGGCAGCTTTTGTATAAAAAACGGTTTTTATGTTCAAGTTTAAATATGCTATAATGGGGAAAGCAGCTTTGCAAACCAAACATTAGATTTTTACCGTTACTGTGAATATAATGGTTTTATGTATATGAAAGGAGCGAATCTCATGACTGAGGTTGAAATGAAAGAGCAAGTACAGGAAGTATTGGATAAATTACGTCCGTTTCTGCTTCGTGACGGCGGTGACTGTGAGCTTGTTGACGTAGACGAAGGCATTGTAAAGCTTCGCCTCCTTGGCGCATGCGGCAGCTGCCCAAGTTCAACGATTACGCTGAAAGCCGGAATCGAACGCGCACTTCTTGAAGAAGTACCGGGTGTCGTTGAAGTAGAACAAGTATTTTAATCATAAAACCAGGCTGCATGACAGCCTGGTTTTTTATTTTTTACAAATAGTCATCAAACCATGAACAAATATAACGGATGCGTTTCATCCGCTGTTCCGGATGGCCGCTTCTCGACAGCTCATGCGTGGCTTTCGGAAACCGGATGAACGACGTCGTTTTGTTCAGTTTCTTCAATGCGGTAAAAAGCTGCTCGGCCTGCTCTATCGGACAGCGGTCATCGCGCTCACCGTGCAGGATCAAAAGCGGTGCCGAAACGCGGGACGCATATTTTACAGGAGAACGATCCCAAAGCTTATCCGCTTCCTCAAACAAATCATGTCCGAGCTGCCAGTCAGTAAAAAAGAAACCGATATCGCTGACACCGTGGAAACTGAACCAATTTGAAATGGAGCGCTGCGTGACGGCTGCTTTAAAACGGCCGGTCTGCCCGACAATCCAATTTGTCATAAACCCTCCGTAGCTTCCGCCCGTCACACCGAGACGGCCGCTGTCAATAAACGGATACGCCTGAACAGCTTCATCCACCGCCTGCATGACATCACGGTAATCTCCGCCTCCGTAATCACCCCTGACACGATTGACAAAATCCTGCCCGTAGCCGTGGCTTCCTCTCGGGTTGACATACACGACAGCATATCCTTGTGCGGCCAGCACTTGGAATTCGTGAAAATACGTATGGCCGTACATCATGTGAGGCCCGCCGTGTATGTATAGAATGAGCGGATAAGTTTGATCCTCTTCAAAAACGGCGGGCTTTAAAAACCAGCCGTTTACCGTCAGCCCGTCCTTTGTTTCATATTGCAGCTTTTCCGGCACGGATATGATGCGCTCCTCAATAAACCGATCATTGTCGGATGTCAATTGCTTCTCTTCCCCATCTTCGAGCGAAATGCTGTAAAGCTCGGAAGGCTGTGCGGGTTTGGCAATGACAGCGATACAGCTTTTCTGATCAGGATGAAAAGCAAAACCATTCACATACTCTTCTTCTAATCGGATCGGATATACGAGGCCGTCAATCGAGATATAATAAATACCGGTGCTTCCCTGCTCGCTCCCGAGAACGTAAAAACCCTGCCCGTCGTTTGTCCATACCGGCCGGGGCGTCACTCCTCCTATGATTGAATCCGCAATCAGCGCATCGCTCAAATGAACATCCAGCATGTCGGTCAGGCAGGAGAGCCGCTCAGTTTTCACGTCGTACAGCCACGCTTTCTCTAAAGTCGCATTGCGAAATTCATTTTCATGGCCCAGCATCGCGATATAAGAACCGTCTGGTGAAAACACGCAGAAACCGAAAGAACCGCGGTGCGGCGTAATCTGCTTCAGGTTTCCGTCCGCCAGATTCATCAGATAGACATCGCTCGGCTTTCCGGCGTCACCCGGCTCGCATAAATTGGCGGTAAACGCAAGCTGCCTGCCATCCGGTGAAAAGGCCGCGCCATAATGATCCGCTTCATGATCGGTCAGCTGCTGAATCTCCCCCGTTTCAAGATGAATCAGCACAAGCTGGGCCCAGCTTCCGTTCAGCAGGCCTTTCCCGTCACGTTTATATGTTAATGACTGAATATCAACCGGCTCATACTCGTCATGCTTCTTTTTTTCTTTCTCATCGGCGCGCTCCGCTGATGTCAGACTGACGGACACAAGCACGGATCTGCCGTCGGGCGCCCATATCGGATCTGATACGCCCCAAGGAATATCGGCCGCCTGCTTTGCCTCTCCGCCGGCAGCGTCGATGATGTACAGCTGAGGGACGCCGTTCTCCCTGTCAGAAACAAAGGCGAGGCGCTGTCCGTCAGGTGACCACCGCGGACTTGTATTTCTGTTGTCCCCGAAAGTCCATGGGTTTGAGATGCCGGATTCTGTGTCATATACCATAATGGCTGAGGAATAGGAATCACGCTTATGATTGACTGTTGTCCGGACGTAAGCGGCTCTTCTGCCGTCAGGGGCATATTGCGGGTCTGTCACGGATACGAGAGTCGCAATGTCCTCCTCGGTTATGAGTTTTTTCAATCGTATCTCCTCCTTTTCTTTTTTATTTCGCTTCCCTAAATAAAAATCCTTCTCCAGAAAAAGAAAGCGTCCTTCTCTGATGGGAAGAACGCTTTTTTATCATTATACACTTTTCACCTGCTCTAAAGGATTCCGTTCAATTACGCTTCCTTCTGACGGGACGGTAAGCGCCGCAATCTCACAGTGGGGGAAATGCTCAGAAAGCTGCTTTCTCAGCTCTTCTCCCTTTCCTTTTTCAATCAGGACAAGAATCGTCGGTCCCGCTCCGCTCAGCGCCGTCCCGTAGGCGCCTTTCATTTCGGCCGCATGTTCCACCTTTGAAAGCTCAGGAACAAGCATGGCGCGGTATGGCTGATGGAGGATGTCTTTTCTCATCATTTTCCCGGCGAGCGCCCAGTCATTTGACATGATCGCAGCAACGAGAAGGTTGCTGACGGCGCTTGCTTTAACGGCGTGCCGGTACGGCAGCTCTTTCGGGAGCACGTCTCTTGCGTCCCTGGTCAGAACTTCGTAAAACGGAATCACTGCCACAACGTCGATATCCGCTTCGGCAACACGCACGATATGTGTTTCATCTTCTTCGTGAAGGCCGATCACAAGCCCTCCTGCAAGAGAAGCAGCGGCATTATCAGGGTGTCCCTCTTCAAGACTGGCTAAGTGCAGCTTGTCGCTTTCCGACAGCTGCAGGCCGCATAACTCATCCGCAAGCTCAATGGCGGCGACGATAGCGGCCGCGCTGCTTCCGAGACCCCGTGCAAGGGGGATGTCACTCCACACTTTGACATGGGCGGGCGGCAGCTCTTTCTGATAGCGGTCAGCCGTCCGTTTGGCGACTTGGTAGATGAGGTTGTCCGTTCCTTGAGGGATGCCCGCAACAGTTTCGGTTTCCGCCGAGAACTGCCATTCATCGTTTCGGAAAACCGAAAGCTTCAAATATCTGCTGAGCGCCATCCCGACAGAATCAAACCCAGGCCCTAAGTTGGCGGTGCTTCCCGGAACCGTAATGGAAAACAGCATCTCCGCCTCATTCATACACGCGCCGCTCCATTTAAGTATTCCAGAATACTGTCCTCATCTGTCGGCAGCGTAATCGGTTTTATGTCAGATACGTCTACAGCCGTGTTCGGATCTTTCAGGCCGTTTCCGGTCAAAACTGCGACAACCTTGCTGCCTTTTGGAATTTCACCGGATTTTACCTGTTTCAAAACGCCGGCGATGGATGCACAGGAGCCCGGTTCGGCAAACACGCCTTCTTCACGGGCAATCAGCTGATAAGCGTGAAGAATGTCTTCATCTGTGACTTCATCAATTTTTCCGGCTGATTCTTCCGCAGCGAGCACCGCTTTGTCCCAGCTGGCAGGATTCCCGATTCGGATTGCCGTCGCAACGGTCTCTGGATTTTTAATGACTTCGCCGCGGACGATAGCCGCAGAACCTTCCGCCTCAAAACCGCGCATCTTCGGAAGTCCGGTGCCGTTTTTCTCATGGTATTCTTTGAACCCTTTCCAGTAGGCCGTGATATTCCCGGCGTTTCCTACCGGGATCGCCAGAATGTCCGGCGCTTCGCCGAGCTGTTCGCATACTTCAAAGGCCGCTGTTTTTTGCCCTTCAATCCGGTAAGGGTTTACTGAATTCACTAATGCAATCGGTGATTTTTCGCAAATTGACCGGACGATGGCCAGCGCGTCGTCAAAGTTTCCGTCAATCGCGATGATTTCCGCACCGTACATGACGGCCTGCGCAAGTTTTCCGAAGGCGATTTTTCCGTCCGGGATGATGACGATGCATTTCATGCCGGCTCTCGCCGCGTATGCCGCAGCTGCCGCGGATGTGTTGCCTGTAGAGGCGCACATGATGGTATCATTGCCTTCTTCTTTCGCTTTGGCGACCGCCATGACCATGCCGCGGTCTTTAAAGGATCCCGTCGGATTAACGCCCTCTGTTTTCACATGCAGTTCAATTCCGAGCTTTTCGGAAAGTTTCGGCAGGTGAATCAGCGGCGTGTTGCCTTCATGCAATGTCAGGGCCGGCGTCTGATCCGTCACCGGCAGAAATTCTTTATATTGATGGATGAGTCCTTTCCACATTAGCTCCAACCGTTCCCTTCTACGCGATATGTGCTTTTTACTTCTTGTACGACTTCGAGGTCATTTAAGTTTTGCAGAATGTCACTGAAATCTTCTTCCGATGTATGATGCGTGACGATGACAATTTCCGCGAGGTCGTCATGGCCTTTGATCGGCAGCTGCAGAATTTTTTCAAAGCTGACGCCGCGCTCTGAGAAGGCCGATGTGATTTTTGAAAAAGAGCCGACCTGGTCTTTGACGTGAATTCTTAAAAACTGCTGGGCGTAGATATCAGACGGCTGCTTCAGATTTCTTTCAAACTGCGGGGCGACAAAGCTGTTTCCGTTTACGCCGAGACGCATGTTTTTCATGACCGCGACCAGATCGGAAACGACCGATGTCGCAGTCGGCATGCTTCCGGCTCCGGGGCCGTAAAACATCGTTTCGCCGACGGCTTCTCCGTACACGTAAACGGCATTAAACTCGTTATGCACCGCAGAGAGCGGATGATGATCCGGCAGCAGTGTCGGCTGAACGCTGACTTCGATTTTATTGTCATCACGCTGGGCGATGCCGATCAGCTTCATCGTATAGCCGAGCCGTTTGCTGAAGCTGATGTCTTCATCCGTAATCCGGGAAATTCCTTTTACTTTGACATCGTCCAGATCGACATTCATAGAGAAGCCGAGACGGGCTAAAATCGCCATCTTGCGTGCGGCATCGAGCCCTTCTACATCGGCGGTCGGGTCCGCTTCCGCGAATCCGAGATCCTGCGCTTCCTTCAGCACTTCTTCATACGGGCTTTTTTCTTTAATCATTTTCGTTAAGATGAAGTTCGTCGTTCCGTTGACGATTCCCATCATTTTTGTGATCCGGTCAGAGGAAAGGCCTTCTTCGAGCGTGCGTAAAATCGGGATTCCGCCGGCGACACTCGCTTCATAATACAAGTCACAGCCATTTTCCTTTGCGGCGGCTAAAAGCTCTGACCCGTATACGGCGATCAGATCTTTATTTGCGGTCACAACATGTTTTTTCGCTTTCAAGGCATCAAGAAGATATTGCTTCGTCTGTTCGACACCGCCGATGACTTCAATAATCACGTCGACCTCAGGGTCATCGATCACATCATAGACTTCTGTCGTCAGCACTTCTTTCGGCAGGTCTGCGTCTCGTTTTTTATCAATATCTTTAACTAGCACTTTTTTGATCGTCACCGGACAGCCGACCTGGTGCATAAGCTTATCCTGATGATCTTGTATAATTTTGACGACTCCGCTTCCCACGGTTCCCAGTCCTAACAGTCCAATACGAATCGCTTCCAAAGAGAAACTCCACCTTTCTTCCTTTTGTCCACTAGAAAAGGACAATTGTTAACCCTTCACAGACATTTAAGTTACAAATATTATATAAGCCCGCATTTGTTTTGACAAGCGGCTGAATATTGTTTCTGCGGATATGAAAACGCTTAACACACTGATATGACAAGATTCCCTATTTTCTAAATATTTTTACGTCATATTTTCTTACGAACTGATTCCTTTTCCGAGCCACGCCACAGGCGGGACAAAAACCTGCGCCGACCTGACATTCATCATGTTGTGACATGTCTGTAAAAACTGTTCATAGCGGGTGCAGTCGGCAAGAATGTAGTCAAGCTGCTCTTCGTAAAACTGTTTTTCAGAATCATGAGAAATGTAATAGCTCTCCACCGTCTCGAAGAAATGGAGCGGAAACAGCAGGCGGCTGTAAAACAGGCGCTTGGAAAAGGAGGATAACGGCGTAACTTGCTCATATTCCTGCAGAAACAAAAACCCATCTTTGAGCAGGTCGTCACGATGATACAAATATGTGCTGCGCATATATTCCGCAATATCACGGGCGGCATGGTCGAATACCCAATCGCCCGGAATGCGGATCAATGATTCCTCCGACCAGGTATCCCGTTCCATCCGCTGATGGCAGATTGTCCCCGAGTCTTCTGCGCCGGGATTGTCATCCAGCTCCGTATCCACTAAATATTGAATAGCGTTTTCCGCTAAGCCTGAATAATAAGGAAATGCTTCGATCATTTTCTTTTCGAACGGTTCAAGCGGAGACATATGAATTTTCTGCATCCAGAATGATTCCAGCTGATCCACCCGTTTTCCCCATAAGTCCTTCCATTGGCCGATCCTGCCCGCTTCTTTCACTTCGTACGGAAAACCCCGCCCTTTTCTGTGAAATTCGGCAAGCTCCCCTCCGACAGAAAACGACCGGTTTGAGACGGGAATCGGCGCTTTTAAGAGCGCATACGTTTTGCCTTCGTCCTCAAAGGTCAGTTCTCCTTCCTTCGTAAAGATAAACACTGAAACGTATGGGTCACTTTGTTCTTGTAAATACTGACTCATGTAGTAAAGCTCCGTCAGCTCTGATTGCGAAAACCCGGAAACGGGAATTATAAGAAAGAAGGAATTAGGCGTCTGGAAGCATTGGTATTTCTGATAAACGGAGAGCTGTCTGACGTGGATGCCGTATTTTTCTTTAATGATGCTTTTCATCATAATCACCTGCCTGAAAAATTAGAGCTATTCACATCGTAGTCATACGCCGGCGGAATTATGAATACATATTGTAATCCTTTGAATCAAGTGGAGAAACATCGTACACATCGGAAGAGTGTTGTATAAACTAGTAAAAAAAGATTGGGTGAAGCAAATGTCAGAAAAGGAACAACTGAATCAGGTGGAAGCTGTCGCCAGGGCGCGTTTAAAAGAACGGGGGGTTGAGACGGACGATATTGCCGAGCTGGTGTATTTCCTTCAAAAAAAATATCATCCTGATTTGACGATGGAGGTATGCAGGCTCAATGTGGACCGTGTCATCGCAAAACGCGAGGTGCAAAACGCCATTTTAACGGGAATAGAATTAGATGTGCTCGCCGAACAAAAAAAGCTGTCTGAACCGCTTCAGACTATTCTGGCCATTGATGAAAGCCTGTATGGGGTTGACGAGGTGCTCGCCTTCTCTATCGTGAATATATACGGCTCAATCGGCTTTACGAATTACGGCTACATTGACAAAGAAAAACCCGGCATTCTCGGGCGGTTAAATGATAAATCTACGGGCGAATGCCATACGTTTCTTGATGATATCGTCGGCGCAATCGCAGCAGCGGCTTCAAGCCGGCTTGCTCACAGCGCCAGAAATACAGAATAAGGACGGCCGTCATGGCCATCCCTTTTTTTATAGATGTTCAATCCATTCGGTTAAAGAGTCAATCGCATATGTCGGCTTTTGGCCGTAATCTGCCATATGCTCACGCTTTGTCACTCCGGTATGAACCAGCAGCGTATCCATGCCCGCATTGATGCCGGCCATAATATCCGTTGCATAGTTATCGCCGACCATGAGTGTTTCGGAAATATCCGTTCCGAGCACACGCATCGCCTGTTCCATAATAATGGATTCAGGCTTGCCGATAAAGACAGGCTCAACGCCCGTTGACACCGTCAAAACGGATGTGAGCGAACCGTTCCCTGGTAAAAGCCCTCTTTCAGTCGGAATGGCAACGTCGCCGTTTGTTGAAATGAACCGGGCGCCGTTTCTGATCGCAAGGCATCCCGTTGCCAACTTTTCATATGTAATGCCGCGGTCGATTCCCACAACGACAAAGTCCGCGTTTTCTTCTCCGAAGCTCAGCCCGTTTTCTTCAATGGCCTGACGGATGCCTTCTTCGCCGATCACATACACCGACGCGTCTTTTTTCTCCTGGGCGATATGCTGCGCAGTCGCCATGCTCGTCGTGAAGACCTGCTCTTCAGATGCCGGAATGTCAAAGCTCATCAGCTTGTCCGCCACCTGCTTCGGCGTCCGGGAAGAATTGTTCGTCACGAATAAATACGGAATGCCGCGCGCTTTAAGCGTTCTCACGAATTCACACGCTTCTTCGATTTTTTCCGTCCCGTTGTACATTGTGCCGTCCAAATCTATCAAATATCCTTTATAATCCTTCATACTCAACACTCCTGTGGATTTTCTCACTCGTTGTTATTTAAATGCGGAAACAGGCCCTAATTCTGTTTCCAGGTAGGTTCTTACACGGGCCGGAAAGGCTTTCAGCACATCTCTGTTTGACGTGATCAGCGTAAACAGCTCTTGATAATCGGCGTGCTGATATTCCTGGACAAGCTGCTTTCTGGAAGAGATCAGTTGCTTCAGCTTATTCCCTTCATCCTCAGCTACCACCTTTTCATCCGTCAGAATATCCATGATGTCGTCATAACTCCCCGGATCGCGCATGATAAAGCCGTCAATCATATCATTTCCGACATCGAGAATGCATTCGATCATAAGATGGCTGATCCGCTCAAGCGCCCTTTTTTCGATCTCGCTCTCCCATGCAGGCGTGCTGTCAAACAGCGCCAGCTGGGTCTCAAAAAAACGGAGTGTTTGTTCGATATTATTTCTGTCAACAAAATACACGTGACAGCATCCCCTTCTGCATCAATTATTTTCTGATTCGTTTTAAAACAAAATACGCGCAGCCGAAATTGCAGTATTCGTAAATGTATTCGTCCAATGTGCTGATTTTCGTTTCAAAGGTTGCTTTTTGATTCTGGTCATCAAAGAAGCCTTTGAGCCGCAGCTGACTGTATCCCCAGTCTCCCACAATGTAATCATATTTATTTAATATGTCCGAATAGCGGGCTTTGAACGCTTCTTCATTAAAGCCGTTTTTAAAATCGTGTACGAGTTCAAACTCGGCATTTTGAATAAGAATCATGTCTTCACCTCTTTTATCACTCTTTACTATCATAATTCATTGACTTCTGTCCATCAATTGCAAAATGAGACGGTTCGGACGGACGGAGAATTTTTCCTCTTTATATCCAGTGTAGCGGTTCAGACGATCCTTATTCAAGAATGACTTTTTCCCTGCAAAAACGGCTCCATCACAAAAAACCCAAAACCTGCGGCGTTTTGGGTTTTTTCGGCTTATCTTATGCTTGGGCCTGGCGTTTTTTAGACGCTTCGTTCACTTGTTCATCCGCATGGTAGGAAGAACGGACAAGCGGGCCTGCTTCACAGTGGCTGAAGCCTTTTTGCATCGCGATTTCTTTCAGTTCGGCAAATTCGTCCGGATGATAATATTTTTGGACTTTTAAATGTTTTTTCGACGGCTGCAGGTATTGGCCGATCGCCATGATGTCGACATTGTTCGCAAGCAGGTCGTCCATCACTTCAATAATTTCTTCCTTCGTTTCGCCGAGACCGATCATAATGCTTGATTTCGTCGGGATGTCAGGCTGCATTTCTTTCGCACGGCGCAAGAATTCCAAAGAACGGTCATATGTTGCGCGGGCCCGGACTCTCGGTGTCAGGCGGCGGACGGTTTCAATGTTGTGGTTCAGAATATCAGGACGGGTATCCATTAATGTTTTCAGGTTGTCGTAATTTCCGCCCATATCGGATGGCAGCACTTCAATTGTCGTGAACGGGCTTTTTCTGCGGATCGCCCGGACCGTTTCCGCAAAGACGCCTGCTCCGCCGTCTTTCTGATCATCACGCGCTACGGCCGTGATGACGGCGTGTTTTAAATTCATCAGCGCGACGGAATCAGCTACGCGTTCCGGTTCCTGCAGATCCACCTCGGTCGGCAGACCCGTTTTTACAGCGCAGAAGCGGCATGCTCTCGTACAGACGGAACCGAGAATCATGAACGTCGCCGTACGTCTGACAGCCCAGCATTCATGGATGTTCGGGCATTTTGCTTCTTCACATACGGTATGCAGATTATTTTCACGCATTAATTTTTTCAGACCCGTATAGTTTTCATTCGTGTTCAGCTTTATTTTGAGCCATTCCGGCTTTCTCAGATGCTCGTCTTTCTTTGCCATTTCCCCATCATCTCCATTATCCCTTTATTCATGTTCGTGTGCGAAAAATTTCTATTTCACGATGGATATAAAACTTGCGGATTTCTATTCAATAGTCACTTTAACATAGGAAAAATTTCTCGACAAGGGAAGAGAATTACTTACATTTTCTCGGATTGTTGCCGCAAACTATTTGTATTCAATCCTGAAAGGAGATCATGTTGTGAAAGTTCTGTTATCTGCTCTTCTCCTTTTTTCAGTTTTCTGTCCGGCTGCAAGCGGGAAAGAACAATCGGCTCTTGTTTACGGCGAACGGATGCAGTTGTACCGCAAAGCCGAAGCAGTCACGCAGATTCCTTGGTATGTGCTTGCGGCGGTTGATCAATATGAAGAAAATGTCCGCTCGAACCGAAAGGATCTGCCGGAAAAAGCGGGAATCATCAGCATTTATATTCCGGATCATTTGTGGAGCGGCCCTGAAAATCCAAATCCTAAGGACGATGCGCCTCTCAGCATTAAAGTATTTGACGGGATCGGCCTGGACGGCGACGGCGACGGAAAAGCCGAGGTAAGCAATGATGAGGATATCCTTTATACATTTGCTCAGTATTTAGCGGGATTCGGAACCGATCTTGACCATATCCGCATCGGTCTCTGGAATTATTACCGCCGTGATCAGACGGTCGGCATTATCACCGAATTCATGACACTGTTTAAAACGTTCGGCCGCCTTGATCTCGGAGAGCACGCTTTTCCGCTTCCCGTGAAGACGGATTACAGCTACCGCAGCACATGGGGCGCCGCACGGGGTTTCGGCGGGCGCCGGATTCACGAAGGAACGGATCTGTTCGCTCATTACGGGCTCCCCGTCAGATCGACCTGCTACGGTATTGTTGAAATGAAGGGCTGGAACCGTTTCGGCGGCTGGAGAATCGGCATCAGGGATATCAATAACACGTATCACTACTTCGCTCACCTGAACGGCTTTGCAAAAGGTGTGCATAAAGGCCAGATCGTCAAACCCGGAGAGGTGATCGGCTCTGTCGGCAGTTCCGGGTACGGACCGCCGGGCACCGCGGGAAAATTTCCGCCGCATCTTCACTACGGGATGTATAAAGATAACGGCAGATCGGAATGGTCTTTTGATCCGTATCCCCATTTAAGGGCATGGGAGCGAAAAGAAATCCGCAGGAAAAAGTAAACACACAGCCGCCAGGAAAGATTGCGGCTGTGTGTTTTTATTTATCTTTCTTCTGTTTTTCACTCGGCAGCTGGACGGAAGGCGTCACACCTGACCCGCCGCTTCCGTTATAAAACTGCGGCACCTCTCCTTGAATCGCTTTAATGGAGACCGGAATATTATTTGTCACGACTGATGTCTTACTGGCAAACGGAATAATGACCTTCACTTTTATTTCCACAAAAATACTGATATCGATCAGGGCATTGTTAATGCCGTACGGCTTTATTTTTGTTTTCACATCAGTTAACGCATCACCGATCAGGTTAAAGCGCACGGGGATTTTCGGCCCCAGATTTCCGAGAATGCTGTTTCCCGTGACCTGCCCTAAGGGAATATCGATCATAATTTCATCGGCCGTTTTCGCGCCTTTTTCCGTTTCATGCTGCTTATTGTTCGACTCAGCTTCCTTCAG
>NZ_JAHOAA010000006.1:657-8843 GCF_019039175.1 Bacillus sp. FJAT-27001 | reverse complement strand
GCCACCCGTTTGGTTTCCATTTCTCCTATGTTCATCAGCACCGGTTTGATTGAGGAGTTGATCATCCAAAGGCTGATGACCGTCGATATGATAAAAAAAGCAAACGACAGAAGAAGCACATATCGAAAAGGCAAAGGCCCTCTCTTGCGAAGAGCGCTCCGGTATCTAGGCAAGAAAAATCCCCCCTTACATATCACAATGTATGCTTGTAAGAGGGGACATAGTATTTTATTTTCACTCTTAAAAAGTCCCGCTTTCACTCATTCGGGTGAAATGGAACGGCGGGCAGCTACATGACATTACGGCTGCCGCGCGAGCTTCCAGGCGAGCAGATCCCTTAAAAACTCCGGCATAAAGTATTGCTTTTCTTTTGAATCGCGGATGTAAGGGAACAGCTTTCCGAGTGTAAACATGTCGAGAACGGCAACCGAGTATATCCGCTCCGGATCAATCTCTTCTCCGTTCACTTTCACATTGAGGAGATGTGTCACACCGTCTTCAAGAATGCCGGCCTCTGCCTCCGCTCCGGCATATACCATCCTGCCCATCACTTCCCCGCGGAAGCCGAGGCCTTTTATCCGCAGCTGCTCCATTTGTTCCGAGGCGGCCTGGCTGATTGTTTCCTGAAGTTCTCTGCCTGAAAGACGAACGGCCACCGGATTGATCGGATGAGGGCAGATACGGTGCAGATCAAGCTTTGTGACAGGCCCCTTCTGTAAAGGCCCCAAAATAACGCCTGAATTCACCATGCTGACTTCACAGCCGCACCAGCTTTTCAGCGCTTCGGCTAATAGAAGCGGGAGCGGCGATTCCTCAAACCACTTCACGCCGGCTTCTTCATTCAGGTTGGCGACTTGTTCGGAGAGCAGGTTTTCCGCTTCCCGTTCTTTCTCTTTCAGAAAAGCCGCCGTATCTTCAGATTCCCCTTGCCAATCAGCCATTTTCTGTACAGACGCCTGTTTGCTGACAATGGTTCGTGATTCACTTTCTATTGTCAGCTCGACACAGCCGACATAGTTCCCGTATTTCTCCGCACATGCAAGCAATACACCGTTTATGTCCTGTCCGTCCTCAAGAAGGTGGTGCGTATGTGATTCAAGAATGACATCGATGTCCGGAAATTTTTCCGCTGCGGCCCGGTCATCGATCAGGCCTAAATGAGAAAGCAGAATGATGATGTCCGCTTTGCCCTTGATATTGTCAAGTGATTCTTGAATGCTTTTTTCCGCATCCGTCACCGTCCAGCCGAGTTTTTGATAGACGGGATAATACGGCACCGTGACGCCGAGTATGCCGGCGGTCATCCCGTTTTTCAGTGTTTTGATCACGTAGGGCTCGGCCCATTCCGGCCGCTGTCCGTCCGCGTCAAACAGGTTGGACACAATGACGGGAAACGCGGCATGGGTATATAAATCCGCCAGCTCATCGTGAGGCAGCGTAATTCCTTCATTATTCCCGACGGCAGCCGCATCGATCTCAAGCCGGTTTAACAAGTCGACATTCGCTTTGCCGAAGGTCGCTTCCGTTATCATTTGGAATCGGTCCATATGATCGCCGATGTCGAATACGAGTGTTTCCTCCCCGTCTTTTTCATGTTCATTTCTCTTCTGCTCAATATAATGTACGATTTTCGGCCAATTTTCGAAATGGCTGTGCAAATCATTCGTATGATATAAACGGAGCTTCTCTAACATACCATCTCTCCTACCTTTTAGCTGAATATCCCTTGATAAATCAATTCACAGCCGATCAAAATCAAGACGACCCGCATGAAAAGCACGATCGTTTTCGTCTGCACCCGCTTATTAACCCACGCGCCCATTTTGCCGCCGAACCACGCGCCCGGAACGAGGCACAGCGCATACAGCCAATTGACATGGCCCTCTGCGATATGTGACACGGAACCCGTCACGGAGGATAAGAAAATAATGAGCATTGACGTCGCCACAGCCACTTTCGGCGGGAACAAAAATAACAGCATCATGGCCGGAACCATAAGAGAGCCGCCGCCAATGCCGAAAAGACCGCCCAATAAACCGACGAAAAAGGCAATCATGATACCGGTGAAAATACGGTACGAATATGTATAAAGCTCACCCGATTCATCCTCATATGTCCGGATCATGCCTTTATGCGCTTTATTGACCGGTTTTGCTTTCGCCTTCAGCATTAATGTAATGGAAATCAAAATCATAAAAAGTCCGAACCAGACGGAAAACGTATGCGCATTAAAAAGTTTAGACAAATACGCGCCGATGATGCTTCCCGGGCCGGAACCGATAAAAAAGATCAGTCCGCTTTTGTAGTCAACGGTTTTATATTTCATATAGGCCAGAGTTGATGACAGGCCCGTAAAAATAATCACCAAAAGGGACGTGCCGATGGCAGTCTGCGGTGTTACGTCATGGAAAAACGGAGTCATCGTGCTTAAATAGAGCATTGCCGGCACGATGATAATTCCTCCCCCAAGCCCGATCAGGCTGCCGACCGTTCCCGCGATAAATCCCAATATAATCAAAATAAGATAAGACATGTGTCTTGAAACCTCTTTTCTAGCTGAATAGGTCGAGCTGCTTCGGAGCAAGCCCGGTATATGAGATATTTAACATTTCAAGCATCTCAAGCCCGTTATCGGCGGCGTCTCCGCCTGAGTTATTATTGAAGAGCACATACAGATTGCGCGACTGTTTTTTCAGCTCCTGAAGATTGTTTTTCCAATCTTTGAGCTCCTGTTTGTTATAGCGGTATAAATATCTGACCTCACGCCAGTTTTGTCCGCCGTCTGGTTTGATCCAGCCCTGTTTGTTCCGTCCGTGAAAACGGACAAGCGTTTTTTCTTCATCCGTTGCTTTCAGGACGGTCGGAATGCTGCCCTCGCCGATTTGCGGCTCGTCACATATGCTGTGAATCCAGCCTTCCTCCTTCATAAAGGAAAGCGTCTGTTCATAAAATGGCGGGGAAAACCAAGACCGGTTGCGGAATTCAAGCGCGCACGGGATATCGCCCATCTGCTGCCTGCACCATCTTAAATATGCGACGTTTTCTTTCTTGCAGTCAAACCACGGCGGGAATTGGAACAGCACCATGGCAAGCTTTCCATGCTCTATATACGGCGATAATGACAGCTTAAACGCCTCAAACATTTCTTCCTTCGATTCATAGGGAATATCGCCGCGCTGATGGCCCGTCATTCCTTGATATGCCTTAATGACAAATTGAAAAGATTCCGGCGTCTCTTTGACCCATCTTTCATTATTGCGGGCGGGCTGTATCGCGTAAAAGCTCGCGTCCAGCTCAACGATGGGAAAATGGGAGGAATACGCCTGCAGTTTTTGCGGGCCCGCTGTTTTAGGCGGATAGATGCTGTCATGATCCCCCCACCCCGTCAGTCCGATATAAATCACAATCCTTCACCTCTCACTCTAGTTTATCACAGGTGTTTTTCTCTTTCTGTTTCCATGTTTTTTCTGAATGCACTTTTCAGGAACCGATACTGATGTTCATTGGTGTCCGAAAATGCCTCATCTCTGGAAGAAAGAATGTGCTGATAGACGATCGGCTCTGAAAACTGACCGCTCGTGAAATCATATATCTCCCCGTCTATTCGGTTATAAAAATGCCAGCTTGTGCCGGTTTTTGTTTTGAGAATGTCACCGCCGTAAACATCTTGGATGACTAAAGCCGTCACGCCGCACTGGCCTTTGGCCGGGCAATCTTCCGTCCATTTTGTACTAGTCTTGCGCGACCAGGATGCCGTTAATATGTTCAAGATTTGATCATACAATGTGTTTTACTCCTTTTTATAAAAAGATACCACGAGACCCGCTTTCCAAACGACAAAAAAAACCGATTCTCATCAGAGAATCGGCTCTTTTATTTGAGAAGGCTTCAGGAATGTTCCGAAAGCCCCGCTCTGCTTACGGCCTCCATCCTGATACACACAGCGTCCCTTGCTGTAGGTCGCAGCAATTCGGTATGGAAAGGTGCGGCCTTCATACAGGCTTTGCTTATGTTTGGAAAACATCGTTTCTTTTGTGACGGTAAAAGGTTCCGGCCGGACGATGGCAAAATCAGCGTCAAATCCCTCTTCAAGCCGTCCTTTATTCGTTAAACCGAAGCGCTTGGCAGGTGCTTCGGCCGTCCATCGGGCCACATGTTCAAACGGAATCCCATGATCGATCGCTAATTGAATCATGCCGAGAAGCGTAAATTGGCCTCCGCTGATCCCGCCCCACGACAGAAACATATTATCCTCGCGTTTCAAAGACGGATGACAGGGAGAATGATCCGAAGACACCATATCAATCAGGCCCTCAGCCAAAACTCCGATCAATTCCTCTTTATCAGCCTCTGAGCGGAGCGGCGGAGCGCATTTGGCGGCCGCCCCTTTTTTGAGGAAGTCTTCAAAGCTGAATAATAAGTAGTGCGGACACGTTTCAACGGTGACATCCAATCCGTCTTTTTTCGCCTGCTGAATGGAGAGCACGGCCCGTTTCGTGCTGATATGTACAAAATGAAGCGCGCATCCCGTCGCTCTTGCATATTCAATCGCCCGCTGCACAGCCTCGCATTCGGCTTCTTCCGGACGGGAGGAAGCGTAAGCGCGGGCATCAATTTTCCCTTGGAGCGCGTACTCGGTTTCAAGGAATCGGGTGAGGGCGTCGCTTTCTGCGTGCAGGGCCAAAATCTTGCCGCACGCCGCGATTTCCTTCATTCCCTTTAAAAGAGTCCGTTCATCGGCTGATTGAAATTCATCCGTTCCCGATTTAGACAGAAACGCTTTAAACCCGATTGCCCCCGCTTCTGCCATCGGCCGGATATGTTCGGTATATCCGGGCATCAAACCGCCCCAAAGCGCAAAATCAACCGCTGACTTCCGTTCGGCGATTTCCGCCTTTGCCAGCAGGTTTTCAGCAGTTACCGTCGAAGGGATGCAGTTAAGCGGCATATCAAAATAAGCCGTACAGCCGCCGGCAGCCAGCATGTTTGAGCCGGTTTCAATGCCTTCCCATTCTTCTCGGCCGGGTTCATTGAAATGGACGTGACAATCGACCGCGCCCGGAAACACATACATGCCGTCCGCCTGCACCACTTGTTCCGCGTTTTCGTCAATGCCGGGTCCGATCAAGGCGATTTTCCCGTCCTTGACGGCGATATCAGCCCGCTCTGTTCCGCCTTTTCGCACAGCTTTCGCACCCTTTACAATTACGTCATAGGCCATTTTATCTTCCTCCCTGTAAGGATGACGATTTTCTGTCAGTTTTTATCACAACATGCGGCTATGATTGCCAGTTTACTGCTACTATGATCGTAATACATCAGCAAAACCGCTATAATTTTTGATGATTTTTATTCATATTAACCAATGGTTGTCTTTAGAACCTGAAAGGAGACTGACTGATGAACATTTATGACGTGATGAAGATTCCCGCTTATGAGCGGGCCGCATTAATCGCAGGCAAATCCGGCGGCTGGAGGGAGGTGCAGCACGTCAACATGATGGATGCGCCGGACATCGCTGATTTTTTACATAAAAACGAATTGCTCGTCACCACGGCTTACCACCTGAAGGACCGCCCGCAACTGTTGAAAGATTTGATCCGCCTCATGGCAAAACGGGGCTGCGCGGGACTGGGGATCAAAACGAAGCGTTATCTTAATGTCATTCCGAAAGATGCCGCGGAGCTTGCCGACCGGTATGAATTTCCGATTATTGAGCTGCCGGAAGACATCAGGCTGGGAGATATCGTCAACGCCACACTGAGCCATATTCTTGATATGCGTTCAAATGAGCTCCAGCAGGCCATTTACGCCCATAAAAAATTCACAAACCACATCATGAGCGGCAAAGGGCTGCAATCCCTGCTTAAGAAGCTCTCAGACATTCTCCGGCTTCCCGTGCTGCTTTTGGATCAGCATACAAAACTCTTATCATCGTCCCATCGCATACCCATTGACACGTCTTTATTGAAAAACATCTGTTATTCCCTTTCCGGGCCTTATTTCACCTGCTTTTCCATGCTGTCCGACAGAAAGGCGTATTCTGTCCTGCCGATTCTGAATGTTGAAAAAAACTGCGGTTATCTGGTGATACCGGAGCTGGTGCAGACCGCTGATAAAGGCATGATTTTGACTATTGAACAGGCGGCTAACGTCATTTCCTTTGAACTGCTGAAAGAAAATGCCGTCAAACAATTCAGCAGACGGGCGCGCAATGAATTTTTCAGCAATTTCATCGACCGCTCGTTTACCGGCCATGAAGAAATCAAAAGCCGCGCCAAAGAATTCCGGCTCCGCTGGGATCAGAAATACATGTGCATTTGCGGAAAGCTTGACCGAAATGAGAAAACGATCAGCTTTACCGAAAATCAGCTCGTTTCCGATCATGTATTTGATCTGCTTGAAGGGGAGCTGTCATCCTTCCCGTTTCCCCCTCATCTCTTTATTAAAGGAAATGTCGGTATTCTTTTAATTGAAGCGACAGACAGCTGGAATGAAATGCACGCGTCTGTCATCAGCTTTTTGGAGCAGTTTCAAAAGCAGGTCCGGACGCAATTTAAACGGACTGTCTCCTTCGGCATCTCAAACATATGCCAAAAGCTGATCGACGTCCCTGACGCTTTTACTGAAGCTTCAGACGCCATTTCATCCGGGCATTTGTCCAGAAGCGCGGAGTTTATTCAAATCTATCATGCCAAAGACGTGCCGGAGCTTCTCCGCCTGCTTCCGGCGGAAGATGTGAAGAAATTTTACGAAGCCACCCTCCAAAGCCTGGCCGACCGGCAAAAGGAGGACCAGAGCCTGCTTCATACGCTGTCTGTTTATCTGGAGACCCACTGCCAGATTTCAGAAACGGCTAAGCGCCTGTACGTCCATCGAAATACGGTGATCTATCGTTTAGAAAAATGCGAGGAACTGCTCGGCAAAAGCTTAAAAGATCCGGAGACGACGATGCGCCTGCGGCTCGCGCTGAGAATGCAGCGGCTGATCGGTTAAGGAATCGTTAGAGACAGGGATGCGGGTGTTCTCCCGCATCCTATTTAAGGGGAATTCATTCAGCTAAATCCTCAAAATGCTGCCATCAACATCTGCTTTCAGTGATGTCATCAGCCGTTAGTTATGATTTTCAGCAGACTCTAATCTAAACTAAAAAAGCCTTTCCCGAAGAAAAGACGTAAGCTGTTCAAGTTTGAAGACGATCAGAAGCAGTTTGAAAGGTAGCATGTGTTTGTTTTTCCACTGTGTTTACACCCAATCCGCATATCAAAGATAACGACAGACCCAAAATAATGAAGATGCTTTTTTTCATACAGGCACTCTCCTTCTTAGGTTTGATTACGATCAGACGAAACTTGATAAGATCCATCAAATGAAACAGCCGATGTTGCTAGACCGATCCCTGACATTAAAACGACAGCCGACACAATGATAAATACGCCTTTTCTAAAATTCATACAGGCATTCTCCCCTCTGAATTTGTTTTTGCGTTTGAATCATTTTTTGATGATAAAAATAAGATTTGTCATATTGCTTTGACTCTGCATAAACAGCAGCCGTATCAAGAGCAATATCTTCTACATACGAATAGTTTTTATGTTTCTCAAGGTAATCAATTGTTTGATTCCCATTTGGTCTATTGCATTAATATATAAAGCCTCCAAATATTCTTGCAGAGATTCAAACAGCTTATCTCCTTGAAATATCGCTGATGAAAGTCCCTTTTTGCTGATTTGAATCGCCTCGCTTGTTTTCCCTTGTTTAAATAGAAGCTTTGCGTATGTAAACAAGGAATGCGGAAGGTTACCCAATTTATACTTTTCAGATATCTCCGCTGCTTTTTTTAAGTAGATTTCAGCTTTATTGTATTCTTCTAAGTCTCCGTAATTCTTTCCTATGTTGTAATAAGCAGAACTGAGCAGCCTTTCATTATTGTTTACTTGTTTCGACAACTCTAAAGCTTTTTCTAAATGCGGCAAGCTTTTTTCATAACGTTTAAAGTCTACATAGTTCCCTGATACGACAAATAGACATTGAATTTTCCGGACCTTATACAACTCATACTGATCGTAAATATCGAGCGCTTGCTTTACGTGATGCATGGAGACGTGGCTTTGTTTCATACCGTAATATGCTTCAGCCAATTTAAAATGAAACTCCGCTCTCTCAATTTCATCATGCACATGAAC
>NZ_JAHOAA010000006.1:0-448 GCF_019039175.1 Bacillus sp. FJAT-27001 | reverse complement strand
AGCTCGTCAATTGTCGGTCTCACGCGGGTAGTCACCGGTTCTAAATAATCCAGCATAAGCTGATGGCGAAATTTCATGAGGGTGTAGTAAATCAGTAGATACTCGTCTTCTTCCATCTCATTTATTTCTTGCTCCACTTCCGCTTCAAAATCTCCGCATCCGGAACACTGAACTGACGTATCATTTTGTACCATTCATTAATCTTAACGCCAACCTCCGATGATGGTAAAACAGAACTCACAAGGCCACTCCTCCTTTTATATAATATTCTAACATTTCCAAAATTATGTATGTCCGCAATAAAACCGCAAAATTTCATTCGTCTTGATCATAAATCTTGGTTTGAGTTTTAAGTCTACAACAAAAAAAGCAGTCCCTATGGGGACTGCCCCCCGTTTTTGAGACAGGGGTCAAAACACCTTTTAAACAGCCAATTGCCGATAGTTTA
>NZ_JAHOAA010000005.1:92584-149925 GCF_019039175.1 Bacillus sp. FJAT-27001 | reverse complement strand
TAAACTATCGGCAATTGGCTGTTTAAAAGGTGTTTTGACCCCTGTCTCAAAAACGGGGGGCAGTCCCGCAGAAGAGGAGCTTTTTTATTGATAATGTCTCAGGCCGCGATCATAAATAAAATTACCGAACGGAATAAAGGCCGCGATAAAACCGGCGGCTGACCATTTCACATGCCATTTGACAGTAAACGCCGCATACGCCAGCACCGCCAGATAAATGATAAACAAACCGCCGTGAATGGAACCGGCAATGGTGACGGCGAGCGGATGATGAGCCCAATACTTCAGCGGCATCGCGATAAACAGCAGCACCAAAAGCGACATTCCTTCAATAAACCCCATCGTGCGAAGTCTGCCGATAGGCGTGTGTAACATACAGCTCCCTCCTGTCGGACATCTTTTTTCCTCTATACTATAAGCAAAGGGCAGTCCTAATATGACCATTTCGCGTCAGTTCCTGAAAAAACCTGCATGATTTCAGCCAGTTGTTCTTGTCATTTTTCGGATTTCTCTTGATAATATAGCCAAAAGGGTAAGGAAGGACTACAGTCATGAAACTAGATAATGTGGATCTGAGCATCATTAAAGAGCTGCAGCGGGACAGCCGCCTGTCCATGCGGGAACTGGGCAGAAAAATCAAATTGTCAGCCCCGTCCGTCACAGAGCGTGTCAGACAGCTTGAATCCTTCGGCGTTATTAAGCGCTATACATTGGACATTGATCAAAAAAAGATCGGGCTTCCTGTTTCCTGCATTGTCGAAGCGACAGTGAAAAACGGAAAATACGATCAATTTAAAACCTACATTCAATCCATTCCCAACATTGAATTTTGTTTTCGGGTCGCCGGGGCGGCGTGTTATATGCTGAAGATGAACGCGGACAGCCTGGAAACGATCGAACACTTCATCAACCGCACCTCTCCGTATGCCCAAACCGTGACCCACGTCATTTTCTCAGAAATTGACACAAAAAACGTCCTCGATTAGAGAGAGCGTGAGGAAGTCTGTTATAATAACAGGATGATTGTGAAAGAAAGAGAAGTGAAAAGCATGTCAAAAACAGTTGTATTAGCTGAAAAACCTTCAGTCGGCCGGGACTTGGCCCGCGTTCTGAAGTGTCATAAAAAAGGAAACGGATATCTTGAAGGCGACCGCTACATCGTCACATGGGCGCTCGGGCATCTGGTAACGCTCGCTGACCCTGAAGGATACGGCAAAGAATTTCAATCATGGCGGCTTGAGGATCTGCCGATTATTCCGGAGCCTTTGAAGCTCGTCGTCATTAAAAAAACAGGAAAACAGTTCAATGCGGTCAAAGCTCAGCTTGTCCGGAAAGACGTCAGCCAGATCGTAATCGCTACAGACGCAGGACGGGAAGGGGAGCTTGTGGCCCGCTGGATTATCGAAAAGGCAAACGTCCGCAAACCGATTAAGCGGCTGTGGATTTCCTCTGTGACAGATAAGGCGATTAAAGAAGGATTCCAAAAGCTCCGCAGCGGAAAAGAGTACGAAAACCTGTATCATTCCGCCGTTGCCAGAGCGGAAGCGGATTGGATCGTCGGCATCAACGCGACCCGCGCGCTGACCACAAAATTTAACGCGCAGCTGTCATGCGGACGCGTCCAGACTCCGACATTGGCGATGATCGCCAAGCGTGAAGCGGACATTCAGGCGTTCAAACCCGTTCCTTATTACGGTCTCCGTGCGGCTGCTGATCAGATGACGCTGACATGGCAGGATAAAAAAACAAAGCAGACAAGAACATTCGATCAGACGGTGACCGGCCGTTTGGCAAAAGATCTCCAAGGAAAGCCGGCGGTCATTTCAGAATTGAAAAAAACGGCGAAGAAAAGCTTCGCTCCCGGTCTTTATGACTTGACGGAATTGCAGCGGGACGCTCATAAGCGCTTCGGTTTCTCCGCAAAAGAGACGCTGTCCGTGCTTCAAAAGCTGTATGAACAGCATAAGCTTGTCACTTACCCGCGGACGGATTCCAGATTCCTTTCCGCAGACATCGTGCCGACTTTAAAAGACCGTTTAAACGGCATGGAAGTTAAGCCGTACGCACAGTACGTCAATCAAATACTGAAGCGGGGCGTCAAAGCGCATAAAGGATTCGTCAATGATGCGAAAGTATCGGATCACCATGCCATCATTCCGACAGAGGAGCCGCTGATCCTTTCAAGCCTCAGCGACAAAGAACGAAAGCTTTACGACCTGATTGCCAAACGTTTTCTCGCCGTGTTAATGCCGGCGTTCGAATACGAAGAAACAAAGGTCACAGCCGATATCGGCGGCGAAACATTTACCGCAAAAGGGAAAACGGTTCAATCGCCTGGCTGGAAAGCCGTGTATGATATGTACGAGGATGACGACGATCATGAGGAAGACAAAGACCAGACGCTCCCGGATCTTCAGCAGGGTCAGCGCCTCACTGTCTCATCATTGAAAGAAACGAGCGGACAGACGAAACCGCCGGCGCGTTTTAATGAAGGCACGCTGTTATCCGCAATGGAGAACCCAAGCGCCTTTATGCAGGGAGAAGAGAAGAACCTTGTGAAAACATTGGGTGAAACCGGAGGACTCGGAACAGTCGCCACCCGCGCTGATATCATTGAAAAACTGTTCAACAGTTTCTTAATCGAGAAAAAAGAAAAAGATATTTTCATCACGTCAAAAGGGAAGCAGCTCTTACAGCTCGTCCCGGAAGATTTAAAATCGCCGGCCTTAACCGCTGAGTGGGAGCAAAAGCTCTCCGCCATCGCAGCGGGCAAACTGAAATCCGCCGTGTTCATTAAAGACATGAAAACATATGCGGGCAAAACGGTGAAGGAAATCAAAAACAGCAGCCAAACCTTCAGACATGACAACATTTCAGGCACCGCCTGCCCTGATTGCGGCAAGATGATGCTTAAAGTCAACGGCAAACGCGGCACGATGCTCGTGTGTCAGGATCGGGAATGCGGCAGCCGAAAAACGGTGGCGAGAAAAACAAACGCCCGCTGTCCGAACTGTCATAAGAAAATGGAGCTTCGCGGCCAGGGCGAAGGCCAAACCTTCGCATGTGTATGCGGCCACCGGGAGAAACTGTCCGTCTTTGAAAAGCGCAAGGCGAAAGATAAATCCGGACGCGCATCCAAGCGGGACATCAACTCTTATATGAAAAGCCAAAACAAAGAGGAGCCGATGAACAACGCGCTGGCAGAACAGCTGAAAAAACTCGGCCTGGATAAATAGATCAGAGAAAGGCAGCATTTGTAAAGAAATGCTGCCTTTTGTTGTGTTTTTAATTGTAATGGGAATACGATCCAGACGAAGAGGGAAAGGGTGAGCAGGCGGCGCTCCCATTTAAAATTTCCCAATGTGAAAAAATGCTAGTATTCTTTTGTCGTTTCCTATATAGTAAAAATACTTTGTGAAAAAATAAGATATGGGTCTAAAAAAGGATTTATAAAATAGGAGGATGGACTGTGAAGCAATTCGTTTTTCGTCTGATGATCCTTTTGATTTCGATCGTTCTGACGGCGGGGTGCTCGGAGGCCGGCATTGAAAAACAGGCGGCGGCCGAACCGTCCGGACCGCTTCAGCCCGCAGAGCATTTTATTTATCATAAATTGATGAACGGGCGGGGGATGATCCGGACGAACATATCCGGTGAGCCGGAATATTTATCAGAGTCTCTCGGACTATGGATGGCATTTTTGCTGAACAGGAAAGATGAACGGCAGTTTCAAGCGCAATATCAGCTTCTCACCGATTCGTTTCTGACGAAAAACGGGCTCGTGTCGTGGAAGATTGACGGGAATAAAGCGAGCGGCACCAATGCCTTAATTGATGATTTCAGAATCATGAACTGTCTGAATGAGGCCGGAACCCTGTGGGGAAACAGTGAATACGGGAAAACAGCGGTGCAGATCGGGAAAGCGCTGGAAAAATACAATACGAATGACGGGTATTTTACGGATTATTATGATGCCGCTTCAAATGCCGCGTCAAAGACCGTGACGTTGTCCTATGTCGATCCCGGCGCCTTACAGATGCTCAGAGAAAAGGGGATTATCGATGAGAAAACGGAAAACCGGAACCTCGATGTTCTCAATCTTGCGCCCCTGAAAAATGGTTTTTTGCCGAAATCGTTCAATACCGAAACTAAGGAATACAAATATGACAGCGAAGTCAATGTTATCGACCAGCTGTATGCCGCCGTGAATCTGAAGCGGGGCGATGGCACAGCCGCTGTGCTGTCGAAATGGATTATAAAGGAATTTAAGTCGCGCGGACAGCTGTACGGACGATACAGCGCAGACACGAAGGAGCCGGCGGTTCAATACGAATCACCGTCCGTTTACGCCCTGGCCGTTCTTTTTTTAGCAGAACAAAAAGCTGATCCGGCTGTCATCAAGCCGCTTTATGAAAGAATGACTTCATTTGAAACACTGGACACGCTGAAACCTGATTACGGCGGCTATATGAGCGGGGGCGATACACATTCTTTCGATAACCTGCTGCCGCTTCTGGCTGAAAGGAAATTGTTTAATGAAAATATCATTCAATGAATCACAAAAACTGTGCAGCTACACAGCAGTTATGCTGGTGCTGCTGTCTTTTTTTATTTACTATGCGTCTCAGCAATCCGCAGGGCTTCTGATAACCTGCATCACATTGCTTGTCACGGGAGCCGGCATATGGTTCGGGGCAATCTACGCGCTCGTCATCACCTTACTCGTCTTATTTGTTCTCGGCAGCCTGCTCCTGTGGTTTCAGACCGGGAGCTTTATGGCGTCTGCCGGTGCCGAAAGTCTGCAGGTGCTGGTCATTTGGGGGATTGCGCTGCTCGTCTTTTCTTACATAGCGGGAAGGATTCACGAGTTGGCGAAGGGGCTTGAGCGCTCAGTGAAACAGCTGCGTGAAGAGATTACGAGCTTTGTCGCCGTCGACAGGGTGACCGGCTTTGACAACCATCTGCGGATGAAGCTGGAGCTTTCCGAGGAGATCAAGCGGGCGGAACGCTACGGCAATTCCTTCGTCTTTTTGCTGCTGCACATGCATTATTTCAAGGAATTCAAATCCCTCTACGGAGAAAAAGAGACCGACCGCCTGCTGGCATTTATCAGCCGCCAAATCCGGTCAAGCGTTCGGGAAACAGACAAAAAATTCAGGCCGTCCGCCGAACGGTTCGGCATCGTGCTGACCCATACGCCTGAAGAAAACATGCCGGCCGTTCTGGCGAAGCTGAAAAAGGAATTGGATACGTACCGGCTGCAAAACGGTAAATACGTCTCCATCACCTTCCGTGTATGTTACTTGGCGTACCGAAAGGATTTACAAACGGCTGAGCAATTTTTAAATGAACTGGAAAACGAGATGATGATGAATGAACTCTAAATGGATACGTCTCTTACTCTCGGCGCTCTTCATGATTTCGGCGGTTTATGTTCCCCTTACGGCGGAAGCAAAAGACAAAAAGGACGGCATTCTCATTATTTATACAAGCACGGACGGCAAAGAAACCGCTGAGGTCAAAATGCTTGATCTGACCGCGGGCCATTTCTCATCCGCCGTCACCGTGAAAAGCGACGGAGACATCACAGCCGCGGACCTCAAAAAGAATCGGCGCGTCATCTATTACGGCGTCACGAAAAAAAAGCTCAGCACATCATTTGTGTCTCTGATCAGCAGTATGCCGCAGCAGCTTATCAGCATCGGCTATAACGCCGGACAGTTCCGCCAATTTGCGGGTTTGTCCCTGACAGAGAAAGAAACGGTATACCGCATTTACGGCAAAGAAGAAAAAACAGACATGCCGCTTGAAAAAGGGATGTCCGTGCTCGGCGTATCGGGAGTAAAAGGAAAGTCCCTTTATACATACCGGTCCGGTGACGGCAGCACCCGCCCTTTTATGTGGAAAACGGCGCGCTCTGACTATTATTTCGGTGTGACGAGCCTGTTAAATGATTCGTTTCTGACGGCGAAAGCGCTGCGCAACGCATTCGGAGAATCAGCGGGCGGCACCCTCCTTTATTTACGGCTTGAAGACATCAGTCCGATGTCAGATGAAACATTGCTTTACGAAGCGGGCGCTTACCTGCATAAAAGACACATTCCGTTTATTCTGGCGGTCATTCCGGTCTATCTCAATCCGGAAAACGGAGAAAAAGTATACTTGGCGGACAAACCGAAAATGGTCAGCGTCCTGAAAAAACTTCAGCAAATGGGCGGCAGCATCATTATTCACGGCTACACGCACGCATACCGATACAGCGAAACGGGAGAAGGCTTTGAATTTTGGGATGCCAAAGCGGATCAGCCGATTACGTCAGAAAATGCGGATGATACTCCGGTCAAGCTTGAAAAGGAACAGGATTTTCCGAATGAAAAAGCGTACCGGGCGTATGTGAAGCCTTTCCGTGAAAAAGAAAAAATCTACACGAGAACGAAGCTGGAGCAGGCGATTGACGATCTGACAGAGCTCGGCCTTTACCCGCTGTCATTCGAAGCGCCGCACTATACGATGTCTGAAGAAGGCTACAAAATCGCATCTTCTTATTTCTCCAGCATTTTCGGACAAGTACAGCTCAGCGGCACGACGTGGAAAACCTCGGGCGCCCCTCCGTTCGTCTCAAAGCCGGCTATGCTGGACGGGATGACGCTGTACCCTGAAACAATCGGTTATGCCGATAACTCAAAGGAAAATCCGCTCGGAGATATGGAGAATCATATTTTGCAGATGATTGATTTCGGCGGCGGAACGGCGGGCGGTTTCTACCATCCGTATCTCGGCATGAAATACCTCCCCGAGCTCGTCAATCAGATGGAGCGGATTCCCGGCGGCGAGTGGCTCGATCTGAAGAAAACGAAGCAAACGGTAACGTCGGACAGCGTCAGGATCAAAACGGACGGAGACGGAACCATTCATGTGGAAAACAAGATTCATCCGATAACGGCCTTTTTCAATCACCATCAGCAGACGCCTCTGGAAAAAGCGCTTTGGATTCTCTCCGGCGTGGTGTTATTGTTTATCATCATGTTCGCCTGCTACGTTCTTTATTTGCGCGCCACATTAAAAAAACGAATCTTTAAGGAGAGAAGAAGCCTTGAGTAACATTCTGTTTTTTATCTCATTAAGTTTAATATGGGTGATGCTTCTCTATCACATGTTTCTGATGCAGGGCGGATTCAGGCATTATATGACCTTCGAACGGAACATTCCGAAATGGCGCGCAAAGATGGGGGAGCTCCCGAAGGTCAGCGTGCTCATTCCCGCGCATAACGAAGAGGTCGTCATCAGGCAGACGCTGAAGGCGATGGTGAACCTGTATTATCCGAAAGACAGGCTTGAGATCATCGTCGTTAATGATAATTCCTCCGACCGGACGGGAGACATCGTCAATGAATTTTCCCGTCAGTATGACTTCATTAAAATGGTCATTACAAAGCCCCCGAACGCCGGAAAAGGAAAATCTTCGGCGCTGAACTCAGGGTTCGCGGAATCGAACGGAGACGTGATCTGCGTGTATGATGCGGACAACACGCCGGAAAAAATGGCGGTGTACTACCTGGTTCTCGGTCTGATGAATGATGAGAAAGCGGGAGCGGTTGTCGGGAAATTCCGTGTCATCAACGCGGCCAAAACGATCCTGACGAAGTTTATCAATATTGAAACCATCTGCTTTCAGTGGATGGCGCAGGGCGGCAGATGGAAATGGTTCAAAATCGCCACCATCCCGGGAACGAACTTCGCGATCAGGCGGAGCATTATCGAACGGCTCGGCGGCTGGGATGATAAGGCGCTGGCGGAGGATACCGAGCTGACCATCCGCGTGTATAATCTCGGCTATCATATCCGCTTTTTCCCGGCGGCTGTGACATGGGAGCAGGAGCCTGAGACATGGAAGGTGTGGTGGCGTCAGCGGACAAGATGGGCACGCGGCAACCAATACGTGGTTCTCAAGTTTTTATCCCAATTTTTTAAGCTGAAACGCAAGCGGATCATCTTCGATCTGTTTTATTTCTTTTTTACGTATTTTTTATTTTTCTTCGGTGTGATCATGTCAAACACGATTTTTATCATCAATCTTTTTTACGACCTGCATCTGGCTGTCGGGTTTTTGGCGATGATTTTGTGGATACTGGCCTTTTTCCTGTTTATGACTGAGGTCATGATTACTTTAAGCATTGAAAAAACAGAAATGAACAAACAAAACTTCTTTATCGTATTTCTGATGTACTTTACATACTCCCAGGCTTGGATCGTGCTCGTCATCTGGTCATTATTCACAGAGATCAAGCACCGCTTGTTCAAGCAGGAAGTCAAGTGGTACAAAACGGAGCGATACAATCAAAATAAAAGCGGGTGACCTTTTTGAAAAAAGCGATCATATTGATAACTGGCCTTTTGCTATTGATGTATAACGGGCAGGCGGCCGCGGCCCGGGAACTGAAAACGGACGGTTCCGCCCTCGGAACAAGCGCCGGCGCAAAAGAGCAGCAGGCGCTGACTGGCGATCTGATGACACTGTACGGGGCGAAAGACAGCGCAGAGCTGACCTATCAGATTCCTGCGGGAGCTTCGAATGCGGATCAGTCGCTTCTGATTGATTACGAGGCGTCAAACTTATTAATTGCCCCGTCTTCTTTAACCATCGCCATTGATGATGAACCCGTCAAATCCATAAAGCTTGACGGCAGTTCCAAGCGGAAAACGGTGAAGCTCAATCTCAGCAAAAGCCAATCCGCCCAAGGCTATCACAATGTATCATTACGATTTTACGGCGTATTAAAAGAGGGCGTCTGCGTCAGGCAGGATACGTCAGGCAACTGGATAAAAATTTATCCGGACAGCCGCCTTGTGCTTTCAGAAGCAAGCAAGTCAAAGGGAGCGGATCTCGGCCATTTCCCGTATCCGTTTGCCCAATCAGGCAATACGGGTGAAGAAACCGATATTATCCTTCCTGACAAACCGACCTCGGCGGAAGCTGAAGCCGCAGTCAAAACAGAAGCATTTCTGAAAACGGCAGACAGCAGGCTGAAGGTATCCTATGTAAAAGAATCCGACGCCGGCAAAATCAGCAATCCGTCAATTGTCATCGGCGCTGATCAGCATTGGAACGGGAAAATAAACGAGCTTTTCGAACGGGGGAACATCAAAGCGGAAGACAACAAACTTCTTCTCGCTGAACGGGTTCTGACATCAGGGAACAAACGTCAGCCCGTCCTGTTTGTCACGGCGCAATCAGACAAAACGCTGGCGGATAAAATCCGCGTCATCACAGACAGCGCTTATTCAAGCCAGCTGGGCGGAGATACTTTGACAATCGGCCGCCTTCAGCCCGCTGCGGAAAAGACAGGCAATAAACTGACACTAGAGGACTTCGGCGCGGGAAATGTAACGGTCGGATCAAACAAAACGGCGTCAGAGCACTTCTTTTACCCTGCGGCGGCCGCTGTTGATAAAGACGGTAAGGTCAAGCTTTCACTTACATTAAAAACGTCGGAATCGATCCGGACGAAGGCGGATTCAGATGATGACGCTGAGAGAGCGGAACTTAACGTCATGGTCAACGGACAGCCGAATGCGGTGCGTCTTGATGATCTCGGCAATAAAGATAAAGACGGCTTTTACCACGTCTCAATCCCGATTGATCCGAAGCTTTTGCGAAGCAGCAGGTACATTGATCTGCAATTTGTCACATCAGGTTTGAAACATAACAATCCGTGTATCGACCGTGACGAAAACAAATGGGTCTATATTGATAAAAGCAGCACGCTGACGTATCCGGTAAGCGATGCGGCGCAGAAAGCTGATTTCGGGCAATGGCCGCTCCCGTTTGCGGGCGGCGTGAAAGAGAAAACAGTGATCGTCATCCCGGATGACGTAAACATACAGACACTGAAAGAACTTTCTCTGGTGGCGGATTCATTCGGAAACGGCTTTACCGTAAAGACGGCATCAGACATGAAGGAAGCGGATGCCAAAGGCCGGAATGTTGTGTTTATCGGAGGTCTGCCGCAAATTAAGCTTTTGAAATCAAACGCCTCTAAGCTTCTCGTGCCGTCAGACCGCAGCGGCGCGTACGATGTTTCTTCGTTTCAGATGCTGAATGAGACAACGAAACAAGTCGCGTTTACCCAGGAATCACCTTGGGACTCCGGCCGGAGCATCGCTGTTTTTGCTCCGTTATCAGGAAGCGGCGCGTCTGTCACAAAAGAGCTGATCAGCTTTTTAGACAGCACAAGCGATGCCGCAACCGTCATTAACGAAACAGCCGGCCGGCAGCTGTTTTCGAATCATCAGCAAATCAAGTCCGATGACAGCAGTCCGGCGGCTGATACGAAGAGCCGGTCCGCAGCACTGAACGTTACGTATATTGCTGTTTTCGCGGCGCTTATGATCATTGCGGCCGGTCTGATCTGGCTGACGGCAAGAAGGAAAAAAAGAAAAGCGGATCATGAAAAAAGCGAAGAGTAATGAAGGAAAAAGAGGCCGTTAACAGGCCTCTTTTTTTGTATTTTTATTTCCATTTTTGGCGGTGATTTTTTTATTTTTGAAACAGCATAAAAGCCCCTTTACAACTGAACGGGACGGGAGTATGATCTCTTTTATAATCTATATCGCTTAATCTGTAATCAGAGCGGGGGAACCAATTTGCGGCGCGTGATGCCGCTTGGGGTGAATCCTTTTTCAGGTAGGGCCAACTCTCATCAGCCCGAATCCGACAGCTAACCTCGTAAGCGTTCATGAGAGGAGATGAATGAAACCTGTGCACGATTATGGCGCAGGGGCATCCGTTTGCCTCTGTGTCTTTTTGCTGTGCTGAAATATGGCATGCAATCAGCATTCGGAGACATCATAGCAGTAAGGGTTTGTAAATCAAACGGAAAATGAAAAAAAGGGGAAGACAACAAATGTACCATTCAATCAAAAGATTTTTGATTGGGAAACCGCTGAAATCACAGGCTGCCGGAGAGCAGAAACTCACGAAACTCAAGGCGCTCGCCATGCTTTCTTCAGACGCGCTGTCATCAGTTGCTTACGGAACGGAACAGATTCTGATCATTTTGGCTGCGGTAAGCGCGGCCGCGTTTTGGTATTCCATTCCGATCGCAGCGGGTGTTCTCATTTTGCTGCTTGCTTTGATTCTGTCCTACAGACAGATTATTTACGCTTATCCGCAAGGCGGGGGCGCTTATATGGTGTCAAAAGAAAACCTTGGTGAGAAGCCGGGCCTGATTGCGGGCGGCTCATTGCTTGTTGATTATATTCTGACGGTGGCGGTAAGCATTTCTGCCGGAACTGACGCGATTACATCGGCATTTCCGGCTTTGCACCCGCATCATTTGCTCATTGCTGTTTTGCTTGTGATTCTGATTATGATTTTAAATTTGAGAGGACTGTCAGAGTCGGCGTCCATTTTGGCGTATCCCGTCTATCTGTTTGTGGCGGCGCTTGTCCTTTTGATCGTCGTCGGGCTGTTTAAACTCATGACGGGCCAGGTTCATCCGGCCGAACACACGCCGATCGGCACACCTGTGGCGGGCATCACGCTGTTTTTATTGCTGAAGGCCTTTTCTTCGGGCTGTTCGGCACTGACCGGTGTTGAAGCCATTTCAAACGCGATCCCGGCCTTTAAAAATCCTCCGGCAAAAAACGCGGCCCGCACTTTGGCCATGATGGGGATTCTGCTGGCGATCTTATTTACGGGGATTACGGTGCTGGCGTACGGCTACGGCACGGGTCCGAAGCCTAACGAGACCGTTATTTCGCAAATCGCCGCGGAAACCTTCGGACGCCATACGGTGTATTATTTCATTCAAGGCGTTACATCATTGATTCTCGTGCTTGCGGCGAATACGGGCTTTTCCGCATTTCCGCAGCTGGCGTTTAATTTAGCGCGCGATCAGTATATGCCGAGAATGTTTACGGTACGAGGCGACCGGTTAGGATTTTCAAACGGAATCATCTTTCTCGGTATCGCGTCCATCCTGCTCATTCTTTTATTCGGCGGCCGCACGGAACATTTAATTCCGCTTTATGCCGTCGGCGTGTTCATTCCGTTTACGCTGTCGCAGACGGGAATGTGCATCAAGTGGATCAGGCAGAAGCCGAAGGGCTGGGCGGTAAAAATGCTGATCAACTCATGCGGCGCCGCCATTTCATTTATGGTGCTGTGTATTTTATTCGCGACGAAGTTCAATCTTGTCTGGCCGGTGCTGTTATTCATGCCTGCTGTCGTCATGCTGTTTTTCGTCATTAAAAATCACTACACCGCGGTCGGCGAACAGCTGCGGGTCGTTGATCAGCAGCCTGAGGAAATCAGGGGAACCGTCGTCATCGTGCCTGTCGCCGGTGTCACCACCGTCGTCCAAAAATCGATTCAGTATGCGAAATCATTATCGGATCAGGTCATTGCGGTTCATGTTTCCTTTGACAGAGAAAACGAAAAAAAGGTGGAAAAGCGCTGGGAAGAGCTTCATAACGGTGTCCGCCTCGTCACCCTGCATTCCTCATACCGCAGTCTGGTTCACCCGTTTGATAAATTTTTGGAAACGGTCGAACAGAAAGCGAAAAAAGAACAGTTCTCCGTGATGGTGCTGTTTCCGCAATTCATTACGAAAAAACGCTGGCAGACCATCCTTCACAACCAATCAGCCTTCTTGCTCCGCGTCCGGCTGTTTTGGAAGAAGGACATCATCGTCGCCACCCTGCCGTATCATTTTAAAAAGTAACGGCAAAGACCGCAGGCTAAAATGCTGCGGTCTTTTTTGTAAAGGAGGACGACATGGCACAAGGCGCTTTTGTCATCATACAAAATGACGGGCGGGACATATTGCTCGTAAAACGAAAAGACATTCCCTTATGGGATTTGCCCGGGGGCAGGATTGAAGAAGGTGAAACATCTGAAGCCGCAGCCGTCAGAGAGGCCTTCGAAGAAACCGGTTATAACGTGACCATCCTGCAAAAAGCCGGTGAGTATGAAAGGCCGGCATTTGAAGATACACAACATGTATTCATCGGAGCCATTAATGGGGGAACTCCGCTGATGAACGGGCCGGAAACCGCCGCTTTACGCTGGTTTTCCCCAAACCGGCTGCCGCTGTTCATGGTGCCGAACAGAAAACGGCAAATAAAAGACGGACTCAATGGGGCGGCAAATCAAAAGGCAGTCCTTAAAGACCGAAATCTGTTATCCATCCTTGATCTGCTAAGAAAAAAGCTGAGAGTATAGCTCGTGTTTCAACCTGTATGAAAAAGGGGATGAATACAGGTAAAAGGAGGATGCAGTATGCCAAGTAAAACAGCAGGACACGTAATGACGGAGCTGCTTGAACAATGGGGAGTCGGTCATATATACGGCATTCCCGGAGACAGCATTAATGAATTTATCGAAGAACTGAGACATGAACGGAATAACCTGACATTCATCCAAACCCGGCACGAAGAAGTCGCAGCCCTGGCAGCCGCGGCTGAGGCAAAACTGACCGGCCAGATCGGTGTCTGCCTTTCAATCGCAGGACCGGGGGCCGTTCATCTGCTGAACGGTTTATACGACGCCAAAGCGGACGGCGTTCCGGTGCTGGCGATTGCGGGACAGGTGGCTTCCGATGAAATCGGCCGTGACAGCTTTCAGGAAATCAAATTAGAGCAAATGTTTGAGGACGTGGCGGTATTCAACCAGCAAGTACATACGGCAGAAGCGCTGCCCGATCTTCTGAATCAGGCGATCCGCACGGCTTACAGCAAAAAAGGCGTTGCCGTTTTAACTGTTTCTGATGATTTATTCGCGCAAAAAATCAAACGGGAGCCGGTTTACACATCGCCGATATACCTCAAAGCTGATATAGAGCCGAAAAAAGAACATCTCGTGACATGCGCGCAATATATTAACAACGCAAAAAAACCGGTCATTCTCGCCGGCCAAGGGTTAAAATCAGCAAAAGAGGAGCTGCTCGCATTCGCCGATAAAGCGGCCGCTCCGATTGTCATTACCCTTCCGGCAAAAGGCGTCGTGCCTGACAGCCATCCCCACTTTCTCGGGAATCTCGGGCAAATCGGCACAAAGCCCGCCTACGAAGCAATGGAGGAATGCGATCTGCTGATCATGCTCGGCACATCGTTCCCATACAGGGATTATCTCCCGGATGATACGCCCGCCATTCAGCTTGATTCGGATCCGGCGAAAATCGGCAAGCGCTATCCCGTCAATGCGGGAATCGTCAGTGATGCGGCTCTGGGGCTGAAAGAGCTGACGGAATACATTGAATATAAAGAAGACAGAAGATTTTTGGACGCCTGCACCGAGCACATGAAGCATTGGTGGAAGGAAATCGAAAAGGATGAAACCGAAGCGACTCATCCGCTCAAGCCGCAGCAGGTCATTGCCCGGCTTCAGGATGCGGCCGCAGAGGACGCCGTCCTATCAGTGGATGTCGGAACGGTTACGGTGTGGATGGCCCGCCATTTTAAAATGAAGAAGCAGGACTTTATCGTCTCAAGCTGGCTCGCCACGATGGGGTGCGGGCTTCCGGGAGCGATTGCCGCAAGCCTTGCCGAACCTGAGCGGCAGTCCATCGCCATTTGCGGAGACGGCGGATTTTCAATGGTGATGCAGGATCTGCCGACAGCTGTTAAATATAAACTGCCGATTACGGTTGTCATATTAAACAACGAAAATTTAGGCATGATTGAATATGAACAGCGGGTCAAAGGCAACATTGACTACGTCACCCAGCTGCAAAATATGGATTACACCGCTTTTGCAGAAAGCTGCGGGGCAAAAGGGATCAAAGTGACGAAACACGAGGAATTGGCTCCCGCTTTTCATGAAGCGCTCAACTCAAATGAGCCGGTCGTCATCGACGCCGTCATCGGCGACGAGCCGCCGCTTCCGGGAAAAATCACTTACGGTCAAGCGAAGGGCTTCAGCAAATACATGCTGAAAAACTTCTTTGAAAACCAAAAAATCGAAATGCCGTCACTCAAGAAAAGCTTAAAACGGCTGTTTTAAAAAATAAAAATAAACAGGCAGCATGCCTGTTTATTTTTTAGTTATTTACCCAGATAAGCCATAGTAAAAGTCCTGCTTTTTATTTTAGGCTTTTCTTCAATAAGGTCATCCCGGGTTAAATGGAATAGGTCAGCCAAGTTCCAAGAGAGCCACCCATCTTTTCATAGAATTTTTGTGCACGGTAATTATCGGATGCAGTTATCCACGACATATGCGCATACCCGTTTTCTTTTGTAAATGTTTCGCATCTTTTAAACAGTTCTTTGGCTGCTCCTGTACCTCTTGCTTTTTCTATCACGATTTTATCTGCTTTCGTCGTAAAACTAAAATATAATGTTGCAAAGCCAATAAGTTTCCCATCTTGTTCAGCAACGAATTGAATACCCCTGTTCTTCTCAAATAACATTTCAATTAAATGATGTATCTTTTCAATCGGTGGCTTAGGTCTTTTATAAAAATCCACGATATATAAATACATTAAATCGGTCAATTGTTTTACATCATAGTGTTCTGCGCTTCTGATTATCATATGTTTCCCTCCTCACTCTTTTTAAATTTTTGTTATACAAAACTTACGAAAATATTCTGAATAATTAAATATTTTATATTGGTTTTGAATCGGTTTGTTGTTTAAGAAAAAATAAGAAGGCGGAATCATTCTCATGAAGCGCTTAACTCAAATGAGCCGGTCGTCATCGACGCCGTCATCGGCGACGAGCCGCCGCTTCCGGCATTCAGCATGAGGATATGTATTTAACGCCCGCTCTATTACTTTAAGGAGGAAACAGAATGCAAGCAGTCAAACAATTTTCATTCAATCCGGAAGTATCGGGCTGTTTTTTAATCCGTTAAATTAAATTCAACTTTTAGAGTCTCAGCTGTGCGAGAAGGCTTTATAGTCAAGGCTTTTTTCACTGGTGTACTTATGTGTTGCACGATAAAATTGCAATAACTGAAAGGAGGGGTGCAAGTGATAAAAAGAAAAAGGACTCAGAGGAGTTTAGATAATGGATGAAAAAAAGAAAGAGGTTCAAAGAAAATATAGAGAAGAGATTAAGAGAAAGAAACAGCAAAAAGAAGATGATAAAAACTTCACAAGAGAAGCCTTTATTGTTGTGACGATAATCGTGCTATTTATTTTTTTGAATTTCATGTTCAAAAGTTTTTAACAAAAAATCCCTGATCCCCCTGATCAAATAGTAAAACGGTTGGCCCGAGATTTTCAGATTCCTGCCGGGTCCATTGCAAAAACAGCCTATACTATTAAATCATTGGTCTTTAAAGATGATACAAGCCTTTATGACATGATATTAAAGGCATTGAAGCAAACAAAAAAAACAGACCGGTCATAATTATCAGTTATATGCTTCAAAGGGTAAGCTTTGTCTCAGGGCTTGGCCTGACCCGTCGGAAGTTTGGGTATTAGAGACGGGCGTAAACATCACAGGATTTCAGTATAGCACCTCAATTAATGAGACAGCTACGAAGGTCAAACTCCGGCGCCAGAAAGACAATAAGACGTACACTGCCACTGCAAAAGATAATTCAGGAATTAATAAATACGGGGTTCTGCAGTATGTGGAAACTGTCTCGGATAATATTAATCAGGCGCAGCTTCAGCAGCGAGCGAACGTACTCCAATCACAGAAAGAAGGTGTGAAAAAGGAATTAAAGAGTATTCAAGCAATTGGTATTCCTGATTTGCAGAGCGGGCTTCCGGTGTATATTTCTATTCCGGAAGTGGGCGTAAAGAAAACATATTGGATTGATTCCGACAAGCACGAATTCAAAGGCAGCCCCCACACGATGACAATTGATGTGGTTGAGAAAAACACAATTCCGGACGGGGCTTCATCATGAGGTTAAGCGAAGCAATTAAACATCTGGCTGTCGGTGCTGTTGGCTCTGAGTCGCCGGTGGATATTATGCCGGCTGAAGTGGTTTCCGTTTCACCTATTGAAATAAGGTTTAATGAAAATGACAAATTAATAATACCCTCTGATTTGATTATTGTTCCAAAGCGTCTGCGGGTCGGTGAAGAAGAAGCGTTGAATACTGGTGAACGTGTGATGGTTGTCTCCTTAAAAGGCGGGCAATCATTTTTTATTCTCGATAAAATTTAATGATAGTAATCCTGAAAAAATAAATAATTGTAAAGGCCTAATCTATGCCTTAAAATAACTATAATATTTTGAAAATTTTATCCGAGGTGGGTTATGAAAACTATTGGTCTTATTGGCGGAATGAGTTGGGAATCTTCAGCTGAGTATTATCGAATTATCAATGAAGAAATAAAAAAGAAGTTAGGAGGGCTTCACTCGGCAAAATGCCTTTTATACAGTGTTGATTTTAAGGAAATTGAACATTATCAATCCATAGGAGCTTGGGATAAAGCAGGTGAAGCTTTAGGTCAAGTTGCAAGATCATTAGAAAAAGCAGGTGCAGATTTTATTGTAATATGTACAAATACTATGCATAAAGTTCTTGGATATATCCAAGAAATGATCACTATACCTATTTTGCATATTGCCGATGCAACTGCAGAACAAATTATTAGACAAGACATTCGCTCAGTAGGATTGCTAGGTACTAAATATACGATGGAACAAGATTTTTATAAATCACGTATCGCGTCTCATGATATTAATGTCATTGTTCCTGATGATGATGAAAGAGAATTGATAAATAATATTATTTATCAAGAACTGTGTCTGGGTGAAATTAAACAGTCTTCCAAAAACATTTATAAGAAGATCATAAATAATTTGGTGGGTAGAGGAGCAGAAGGAATCATTCTTGGATGCACTGAAATTGGACTATTAGTAAAGGTAGAGGATTCAGAGGTGCCATTATTTGATACGACTTTAATCCATGCTCAAAAAGCAGTAAATAAATCCCTTTCGATTTCTTCTTAGAATGATTACTTCTTATATTTTAAAACCGCTCTTTAGAGCGGTTTTTATTATGGTTCATTCAATCAATAAATGGAGGACGTTATAGGAGTGATTTTTTCTTGAACCTTTCCCCAGAAATTGAATTTGATGATATTGAAGATGACAGTGAAGTAATAGAGACATCGCGCACATATAGAATTGACTTTGAAAATGGGCGAATTACTAACGAGCTGATCGCAGGGCTTGAGGAATTAAGCAATTTGTTTATATGGCCCTGTATACAGAGCGGTATTCCTATTCTATTTTCAGTCATGACATTGGAAATGAGCTTCAAGAGGTTTTTTCTGACAACGAGACAACAGACGCATATAAAAAAATGGAGATCCCGAGACTGATCGAAGAAGCTTTAATTTATGATGATCGAATTTCTTCAGTCACTGATTTTGAGATTGATAAATCAGGTAATAGGTTCATAGTTTCTTTTATCGTAGAGACAGACGAGGGCACTGTGGAGATCAAGGAGATGCTTGGCGAGGATGTTTGAAGATCAAACGTTTGAGGAGATTATGGATCGTATGCTGTCCCGTATTTCTGCGGATATTGATACAAGAGAAGGCAGCGTCATTTACAATGCGCTCGCGCCTGCGGCCGCTGAGCTCGCAAAGTCATATATTTGGCTTGATACAGTGCTGGAGCTCGTGTGATCCGGAATCATTTCAAAACGAAAGAGAAGCCCGAGGATTATTAAAAAACAATCCCTAATTTGTCCGCTTTTTTTTGAACATTTGATCTAAGATGAACATAAAGAGGGTGAATAAGAAGGACACCGTAATCATATCTATCAGAAATATATTAGAGGTTCTTTTTATTAATAGCAGCCATACCACCTGCAAAACTAAAGAAATAGAAAAATAGGATATATATGTCATGATTCTCATATTTGTTACCCCCTTAGCCTAATTTCTCTTTTGTGATCTTATCCAAATTAGTGAAAAGGATATCCAATCCCGAAAATAAGAAAGTGATGAACAATGAAAGAAGAATTTCTCCACCTTGAAATATAGATATGTTCTCAATGATATGATTGGAAACGTATTGGATTGAGAAGTAAACAGCAGCCCATGCAAAAATGAATTCAAGGATATAGGCTGACCAAGCAGGCAATGTCAAAACATGAGTCATTCCTTTTACAATTGCCGTAAGGATAAGCATATAAACTAAAGCTAAGATACTTACGACGACAGAAAATATGTATAAGTCTGAAAGTGAACCATAGATGATATATTCTCCGAAAAAATGATTTACAGTTATAGCTGCAAAATACATAACTAGGCTGGGTACAGTTATAGCCAAGAACAGGGAGAATCCAATAAGTACGATGAATGCTGCATGAGCTAAGCGGTTGGGCGGTGTATCCACGATCTCTTTTTTTAATAGAATCATAAAAATAAGAGATGAAATCACAAGGCAGCATAAGAAAGTGAGCAGAACAGTAAAAAAGACAGTCATGTGACATCTCCAATGAAAAAGTGCTATTAGAGTGAATCTAACAGCACTTTGCATTACTTCATACGTATTTTCCTGACGATCATTTATGAATGATTTTAAAATGCTTTCATTGCTAAAGTTGTCAATTGAGCGAGGTTTTTAGCCTGGCTGTCAGAAAGTCCGGACTTTTTAAGTGAAAGATAAAGATTCTTTTCCACGTCAGCCCAGCTTAAGGCGACATACTCGTTCAGCATTTTCTTTAAAACCGGTTCGATGTGTTCATTGAAAACGGATTCGAGTTCATTTCTTATTTTCTTTCCTGCTAATTTTTCAACAAGATTGAATAATTTTGTTTTATTTTTCAGCACTTCTCTGATTACATCTTTGACTGGTTTTGACACAGATGCATCGCTTTGTGCTTTAAGTCCGTAGGAAAATTGCGTATCAGTCTGATAAAAAAATGATTTGGTCGTTCCAGTGGCATTGGCAGTATTATTATGATTTTCTTTAGCTAAGGATGCGGGGACAAAAGCAGTAGTTACAAGGGCTAAAGATGCGGCAAACAGAATGCCTTTAGCTGCGTGTCTAATGGGAAATCCTCCTTTAGAAATGTAGTGTAGAGAGAAATGAAAGACTATGTATTTAGGCGGGACCGATATGATCCGCTTTGAACATTTTCCCCTCTCAGATACCATTCTATCAATAGGTATTTTTGGGGTAAATAGGATTTTAATACAGTATTTTTCTTATAATTCAAAATCTTCTTTAGTAGGATTCATTTTGGCTGCAGTTTCGATGAGATGGGACATGGGCTGGAGCTTATATAACACATGTACAGGCTGATTGAGGCGGAATCACATTATCGGAGCGGTTTATAATTTAGGGTTAATGAATAAAAATAAACAGGCGGCATGCCTGTTTATTTTCGTTTGCGTGAAAGAGCGAAGAAAAACGGGAAGGCGGAGCCGGCCAATAACGTACCGAATAAAAACATGCCCCCGATGAACACATGATAGTTCACCCCGCCGATCCAAAGCCCCGTGATTAAGGAAACGATGCTTAATGCGATCATCAAAAAGCCGGGAATCAGACGTTTCTTACCCGTTGTCCGATAAGCAAAAAGAGAACAGAAGATGCCGATGACAATCGGCACAATCCACAGATAAAAAAGGATAAATACTGACATAAGCAAAACTCCGATTTTTCTTCTATCATACCAAAAACGCCCGGAAAAAGATACGAACGGCACCCGGCGTCAAAAGAAAAACCGGCCGCAATGGCCGGTTTTTTTCTAACGGAATGAATCGTAGATCACAAACAGATTAAGCGCGATCACCAAAACCGCAATCAGCCAGGCGAGAGCCGTCACCCATTTTCGGTTCGTCAGGGCGCCCATCAGGCGTTTGTTGCTTGTAAACATAATCAGCGGCACGAGCGCAAAGGAGATGCCGAATGAAAGAACGACCTGGCTCCATACGAGCGCTTCTGTGGCGTTGACCCCCGAGATAATGATGATCATCGGCGGAATGATGGTAATGAAACGCCGCAAATAAAGCGGGATACGGTAACGGATGAAGCCCTGCATGATAATATCGCCTGACAATGTGCCGACAGAAGAGCTTGAAAGTCCTGCGGCCAGCAGCCCGATCCCGAAGAGAATGGCTGAAGCCGGTCCGATATAGTGGCCGAATTGCTGATAAGCCACGTCTAAATCTTCTACATACAGCCCGTTCTTGAAGAAAAGCGCGGCAGCGACGATGAGCATGCTTGCGTTAATCGCCCCGGCGATCACCATCGCGATGAGAATGTCAATCGTCTCGAATCTAAAAATCTTTTTCCGCTCACTATCCGTTTTTCCGACGACACGGCGCTGTGTCAGTGCGGAATGTAAGTAAATGGCATGCGGCATCACGGTTGCGCCGAGTATCCCGGTTGCCAAGAGCACACTGTCCATTCCGTCAATTTTCGGGATAAACAGCCCCTCGAGAACGGAGGCGGCGTCAGGTTTGGCAAAGAAGGTTTGCAGAGCGAAGGCGATCACCACGACGAACAGAAGTCCGGCGATGCCCGCTTCCAGCGCCCGGTAACCCCGGCGCTGCAGCTCTAAAATCGCGAATGATCCGATCGCCGCGATAATGGCCGCTTCAACCATCGGTATGCCGAACAGCAGGTTGAGTCCGAGCGCCGCCCCGATAAATTCTGCCAGATCAGTTGCCATAATCACCAGTTCACCCTGTATCCACAGCCCGGCTGATACCCATTTCGGATACCGGTCTCTGGCGATTTCCGGAAGGTTTTTACCCGTGGCAATGCCGAGCTTCGCGGAAAGAACTTGGATTAAAAAAGCCATCAAGTTTGAAAAGAGGATGACCCACAGCAGCATATACCCATACTTCGAACCAGCTGAGATATTCGTAGCGAAGTTTCCCGGATCAATGTAGGCAATCGCCGCGATAAAGGCGGGGCCTAAAAAAGGCAGAAGCCGCTTGAATCCCTTGCTTTTGCCGTCAAGTGCATCCTGCACGGCTTTTGCTTGCAGTGATTGTGCTGAGATGTCTTTGCTCATTATGTCTCACCTAAATTCCGATAGATTTTTAGCTAAATAACAAAAAGTTTCCTAGACGCAAATTATTTTATCTACATCATAAATCCGCTATTATAAGATGTCAAGTTCTTTATGTTCAATAAACCGGCACATTGATGCCCTGTTTTATCTATGATATGTATCCCGCCGAAGAAAGGTCCGAAAATGAGAACGGCATCGTTCCGGGAAAGAAGCGATGCCGTTCGCAAAGCGTGTTTCCGCGTCGGATCATGCGCGGATGCGTTGAGCGTTCTTTTAAAAAGGTGAAAAGAGGACACTTGCCTATATAACTTCACAACTTTCTGTCCGCCCAACTGATTTGAGAAAAAGACGCTGTATTTCCTCCGTTTTCCCGGGTAAATAGAATAATAATGTTTCTTTCCATTGGAAGATAAAACCTTTCTGTACCATTCAAATGACCTCCGGAAAAACTCCGGCCGCTCTGAATAAACGTTTGAATCAACGATATTTCAGTGATTCCAGTCTAATAAACCGCTGTTATCTATCAAAAAAAGAATCGGCATGGTCACTTGCGAAGAAAAGAAGTTGGAGCATTAGACTTATTTCAGTCTCCCGGGCGAAAAAGTATAATAACGTCAGGAAAGCTTTCCGGCCATATGATAAAAGAGGGGGAATTTTCTTGGTACGTCGTTTGTCGATCATTTCTTTAGCCATGATTTTTGCTGTTTCTTTATTCGCTTTTGGCGGCTCTGCATCAGCAGCAGCTTTCAAACCTAAAGCTGAACCGGACGTTTCCATTTTAGCCAGCGGGGGCACAGTCGGTATTTACGGTGCTAATATGCGCTCATGCTCTAAGGTCAGCTGTTCAACGATCACAACATTCTCAAGCGGTAAAAAAATTACTGGTTCTTGGGTAACCGGAGAATATGTTCAAGGCCACTACACCAATTCTAATAAATGGCTGAAAGTCACGTATGCAGGAGCGACAGGCTACGTTTCAGTCACCACGCTATCTTATTATTACGGTTTATAATCAGAAAAACCTCGTTCTCTTGAGAGCGGGGTTTTTCCTTTATTCCGATTCAATTTCCGCGTTTCGTTTCATCATCGTGTTTCATCAGCTGATCGATTTCTTCCTTAGAAGCGTTTTTTTTCCACTCTTTCGCCTGACTTGTCGCAATGGGAATGGCCCGTCCTTCTTCATAACCCTCATCTACCATCGCATTCGCGATTTCGATCGCTTTTTTCTTCACAGGTTCCTCGAGATTCTTCAATGATTGCGGATAATCCTTCATAGACCAAGGCATCTCTATCACTCCTTTATGAAAAGTGTTTCCCGCCTGAAGAAAAAGAAAACCGCCTCATCAAAAAGAATGACAGCTATTTTTACGAGAGACCAGCAATTTCTGAATAAAATATAAAGGATAAAGAAGCAAGTACAGATTGAATGCCCACCACATAAGATCAAAATCACCGATAAATACCCAAAAGGCTATCGCTTGCAGGCCTGAACAAAAGGTCAGCACAAGTGATATTAATGCGAAAGAGCGCCATAACGCATGTTTCCGTTTATAAAGAAACAAGCTGTACAGCCCGGTTATCGAAATGAAAATATCTAAGGGAAAGAATGACCAGTTCCAGGCCATGATCATGGCGTTATCATAATCTTTAAACACCATGTTTTTTGGAATCCACTCAAAAAAAGTAACAATCCAATAAACGATAAATCCAATATCTGTAATGAGGAAGAGAACCTTTAACCCTTTCATCATCTGTTTCTGTCCGTATGAACGCTGATGCCGTTTGATGACGTTTCACTTTCAGAAATAAAGTTTAAGGAAACGACACCGATGATGATCAGAAGAACAGAGACAGCTTTTATGACAGAGAACTGTTCATGAAAGAAAAAAATTCCGATCACGGAAATCAGCACGATCCCCATTCCGGACCAGACCGCATATGCGATGGAGACACTTATATATTTCAAAGTCAAAGTAAGAAAACAAAGGCTGCCGATATAAAACAATAACAATAAAATACTTGGGACAAGTTTTGTAAATCCATTTGATAATTTCATGCTGACCGTACCCAATACTTCAAAAATGATCGCTAAACTTAAATAAATCCATTGCATTCAACATTCTCCTTCAATCGTATTATTCAAAATTATACAATATACAGAATTTGAAGAAAATTAAACAATGGGATGTTTTCCGGATAAAAAATCCGTCCGGGTGTAAAAAGAAAACGCCATAAAGGTATACTATGAAGAAAGAAATCAGAAAGGACGTGCAGGACGGGTGACAGAAGAGCGGACAGACCTGGAAAGACAACTGAGAGACATTCAAAAATGGGAAAAGGCGCAGCAGAGGGTGATGTTCTGGCAAACATTCACCCGCTTGCCGTTTCAGCTTTTGGACAAGCTGACACCGCAATTTATTCAGAGGAAAATCGGACTCATTCTCGATGAAACGGGAACGTTTATTCAGTCAGGCGGACAGTACCTGACATCTGAAAAGCGCATCATGAAAAAGTTTCAAAAACGGCTGCCGCACGGTACATGTCAAACGCTACACGACATCCGCATTGCGCCGCTTGCCGTCATGGACGAAATCGCAGAAGCCATAGCGCGTACAAGCGTAAAGGCCGCGACGGTGCAGGGAGCCGCAACGGGAGTCGGCGGCGTATTCACGCTGGCGGCAGACATTCCGGCGATGCTCGGCCTGTCCTTAAAGACGCTGCAGGATATCGCGGTTGCTTACGGCTTTGATCCGAAAGACAAAAAAGAACGCGTGTTTATCGTCAAATTGCTACAGCTTGCATCCAGTGACGTCATCGGAAAAAAAGCGATCCTGCAAGATTTACGGCAATATGATCAAAACGACCGCGCCTATCAGCGCGTCGCCTCGCAAATCCAAGGCTGGCGGGAAGTCGTTTACAGCTATCGCGATACGTTCGCCGCGAAAAAACTGCTGCAAATGGTTCCGGCCGCAGGCATCATCTTCGGCGCGTCCGCCAACCGTTCAGCTTTAGAAAGCATCGCGGAAACAGGCATCATGCTTTATAAAAAACGCCGGATTCTAAAACGCATGAAGGATACAGAATGATAAAAAACCACCCGAAAACACATTCAATGTGTTTTCTTTGTTTAGCAGTTCTGAAATCGGGAAACCAACAACCAACACCAATTAAAGGAGGAATTCAAAAATGGCACAAGATAATAACAAAATGAGCAGAGAAGAAGCAGGTAAAAAAGGCGGAGAAGCGACAAGTAATAACCATGACAAAGAATTCTATCAGGAAATTGGTCAAAAAGGCGGAGAAGCCACTAGCAAAAATCACGACAAAGAATTCTATCAGGAAATCGGTGAAAAAGGCGGAGAAGCCACAAGCAAAAATCACGACAAAGAATTCTATCAGGAAATCGGTGAAAAAGGCGGAGAAGCCACTAGCAATAACCATGACAAGGAATTCTATCAAGAAATCGGCCAAAAAGGCGGAGAAGCCACTAGCAAAAATCATGACAAAGATTTTTATAAGGAAATCGGCCAAAAAGGCGGAAACAGACGAAGCAGCTAATAAAAGCATAAAAGGCAGACAACCTGCAGATCAAAAGCGATCCGGCGTATCAGCTGGATCGCTTTTTATTTTGGGAAAATCTTGATCTGAGCCGCCGTTGCGATACAATAAATGAAAAAGGGGTTTTTCACTCGTGTCTGACATGCTGAATTTGCTCGCTATCGCCAATAAAGTCAAAGAAAAACACGACAATTTTTCAATCGCGGAGATCAATGACCACTGTGTGCGCCTCGCAGTGTTTACGGGAGAATATGACTGGCACCATCACCCTGACTCAGATGAATGGTTCATCGTTCTGGAAGGGGAGCTGCTGATCGATTTTAAGGACAAAGAAACCGCAGTGCTCAAAGCAAATGACAGCCTGCTCATCCCGAAAGGCACGATTCACCGCACCCGCTCTTACGTCAGAACCGTGAATCTGTGTGTTGAGCATACGCGTGCGAAAACAGTCATCACAGAGGAACGTCATGCTGATCAAAAAAATTGTATGTGAAACAGAGGCTGCAAACGCTGAAGCATTTGCGCAAGCACAGTCAAGGTGGGGAGCATTATCATGTGTAAATGGCTTCGTCAAACAGACCGGCGGGTGGCGGAAAAACGCAGACGGCCTGTTCATCGCAGAGATCATCAGCGTTTGGGAGAACAGACAGGCCTATGGTGATTTTATGGAGAACGAACATGACCGCATATACGAAGAAAACGAGCAGAAGGCTGCGATTCTTTCAATAGAAGTGATGCTGTACGAGGAGGATGAACCTGTCATTCACGAGCTGTTACATCACCCGGACATCCGATACGAACCGGACTGGACGGTTCAGAAGGCATAATGAAAGCCCAAAACAGTTTGTTTTGGGCTTGTGTCTTTACTCGCGTCCGGGAAGCGTGTTGTGGACATACGGCGGGACAGGATCCAGCTTAGCTATTTCGCCGTGCGCTTTCGGTTCCTTTTCGTATTCAAATGGTTCTCCGTCCGGCGCTGTTTCCTTCAGCCAATTTTGTTCAGCGCTTTCTCCGCCATCTGAGAAATGAATAAGCTTATGGGAGAATGACTGTTTTTCCAGCGCCTTCGGGAATGTGGAAGGAACGATCGGACCTTCCTGTTCTTCTAATTCTTTAATGGCCGCAAGCCATTGGTTTTGATGCATGGTATCGCGGGCCAATAAAAAGCTGAGCATATCTTTCACGCCTTTATCATCGGTCATTTCATACAGGCGTGCGACTTGAAGCCTTCCTTGTGATTCGGCGTTCAGATTGGCGCGGAAGTCTGCCAGAAGGTTTCCGCTTGCGACGATATAGCCTGCGCTCCACGGAACGCCCGTGCTGCTCTCCGGCATTGCGCCGAGTCCTGAGACAATTGCATGATGCGGATTCATCCCGCCTAAAATGGACCCGATGACCGGATCATCAGCCGCTTGTTCCTGCTCTGCCAGCGGGGCATCTTCTAACAATCTCGCAATCATCGTCGCGATCATTTCGACATGGCCGATTTCTTCCGTCGCGGTATCCATCAGAAGATCCTTATATTTTTCATTGCCCCGTGTATTCCATCCTTGGAACAAATATTGCATGGCGACGGATATTTCCCCGTATTGTCCCCCTAAAATTTCCTGCATCTTTTTGGCGAACAGCGGGTCAGGACGATCCGGTTTAGCCGGATGCTGCAGTTTTTTCGTATGTGTAAACATGTCTCCATCTCCTTTTTTTGCTCTGTCCCTATTTACTTCCCCGGCGGGAAAAGGGATGAAACGGAGATGGGCGTATTGGTCCTGCTAAGGCTCGCGGCGCAAGGATAACAAATCCTGCACAAGCCCGCGGCCGATCACCTGTTCATATTGTCCGTAAATCGGGTCGAGGCGTTTCATCCATGTGTTCTTTTCCGTTTTGCTCAGCACATGAATATGAATGGATGAATTCTTCTTTATCTCTTCAAGCTGGTCTTTATTCATTTTCTCAGCGGAGGCTTCGTTCCATTCCGTCGTTTCTCTCATCGCCTCCGTTAAGATGGTTCTCGTTTTTTCTGTCTGCGAATTCCAGAAATGCTCGTCGGTCATCACGGCATAACCGAGGTACCCGTGATTGCTGATTGTCAAATAATCTTGAACATTATAAAATTTTTTAGAATAGATATTTGAAATCGTATTTTCTTCTCCGTCTACGAGATTGCTTTCCAATAGCTGAAACGTGGAATTAAAGGAATCCTGCCGCGGGCGCGCGCCGAGCAGACGGTACTGGTCTTCGATCACGCTGCTCGGCATGATCCTGAGCGCCTGTCCTTTCAAATCGTCCGGAGTGAAGATCGGCCCTTTATTTGACGTAAGCTGCTTAAACCCGTTCGTCCAGTACGCCAGTCCTTTCAAATGATGCTTTTCTAATGAAGCGAACAGGCGTGTGCCGATTTTGCCGTTCAGGCCTTCTTGCACGGCTTTATGGTTTGTAAACGCGTACGGCAGATCCAAAACACCCCATTCGGGAGACAGTGATCCGAGCTTTGAGGTGGAGGGAGCGATGAATTGCACGTCCCCGTTTTGGAGGGCGTTTATTTCTTCATTATCTGAATAGAGGCTCCCGTTTGGAAACACCTCTACTTTAATGGTGCCGCCGGACTTTTGATAGACCAGGTCGGCAAACTTATTCGCCGCCCGCCCTTTTGGCGTGTTTTCAGCAACGACATGGCTGAATTTGAAAACGATTTGATCTTTCAGGCCTTCCTGTTCGTCATCATAATACGGTTCTTCCGTTGAGAAACGATCATGAAAGCCGATGAATAAAGCGGTTCCGATACCGAGTACCATCAGGCTGAGACAAGTCAGCAAGCTTTTCATCGAAAACCCCCTCCGCCATTTTCTATAACAAGCATAATCGGGCGGGCCGTTTTCGTAAAGAGACGGAAAGGAAGAGGCCAATGACGAAAAAAAAGCTCACCATCCGCTGGAAAATCACCATACTTTCGTATATCGTCGTGCTTTTTACCTTTTTGATCGTCGGCATCGTGCTGATCGGCAATATTCAGCATACAGAGGAGCGCGAGCTGAAAAAACGGCTGATGAATACCGCGCGGACGGTATCTGAGATGACCGATGTCAAACGCGCCCTCGAGCAGAAAAAACAAAGGGAAGACGTGCGCCATGCGGTCGAAGAAATAAGGATCATCAATGAAGCGGACTACATCGTCGTCATGGATATGGATCATATCCGCTATTCACATCCCGTCAGCACAATGATCGGAAAGCGTTCAAGGGGTGAGGACGAAGCCGCGGCGTTCGCCGAGCACATTTATTTTTCCGAAGCAAAGGGAGAAATCGGCACCGCCGTCCGCGCTTTTTATCCCATCAAAGACCGGGATTTGAATCAGATCGGCGTCGTTCTGGCCGGTAAAACGCTGCCCGGATTCGGTGAAATTCTTCTTCAGCTGAAACATGAAATACTGTTTATCGTTCTGCTGGCGCTCGGGTTCGGACTGGCCGGCTCCTTTTTGCTGGCCCGCCACATCAAAAAACAAATGTTTTGGCTGGAGCCCCATGAGATCGTGAGAATGTATGAGGAACGGACCGCTACGTTTCATTCAATGAATGAGGGCGTCATCGCGATTGATAATCAGCATCACATCACCATTTTTAATGAAAAAGCGAAGCAGATATTCAATGTCAGACAAGAAACAGACGGCAGGCTGATCTGGGACGTGTTAAAAGATTCCCGCCTCCCTGAAATCGTCGAGCGGAACCGAGCGGTATATAATGAAGAAATCCAAGTCAGCGGAAAGGTGATTATGAGCAGCAGAATTCCGATCGTCATGAAAAAGAAGGTCATCGGAGCCGTCGCCATTTTTCAGGACAGGACGGAAGCGGCGAAAATGGCGGAAGAACTGACAGGTGTGAAAAATTTTGTCGATGCGCTCAGAGTTCAAAATCATGAACATATGAACAAGCTTCACACCATCGCGGGACTGATTCAGCTCGGAAAATCAGAAAAAGCGCTCCAGCTTGCTTTTAAGGAATCATCAGAACAAGAAAGTGTCACCGATTTTCTTCATCAGGCCATTCAGAATGACGCTGCGGCGGGGCTGCTGTTAAGCAAAATCAAAAGAGGAAAAGAGCTTGGCATTTCTGTGAAAATTGATGAAAACAGCAGTTTCTCGGCATTTCCGGAGCATGTCGACCAGCATGACATCGTCGTCCTGCTCGGCAATTTAATTGAAAATGCGTTCGGCGCATTCGAAACAGCGGACACGGAGGACAAACATATTGACATCAGTATCGAGCAAAATGATGAAGTGCTTGCTATATTAATAGAAGACAACGGAAGCGGGATTTCCGATCAGCACATCCCGCACCTTTATGACAAAGGGTTTACCGTCAATAAAACGGGAGGAACGGGATACGGCTTGTACCTCGTCAAACAAATCGTCGACAAAGGGATGGGCGTTATTGAAGTCGACACACGGCAGGGACAGGGAACGGCATTTTCTATTTTATTTCCGATGAAGGGGGAGGAATCATTCGATGGACATCAAGGTGCTGCTTATTGAAGATGATCCGATGGTGCAGGAGGTGAATAAAGAATTTATCACCGGTGTTTCAGGGTTCAGCGTCATCGCCACAGCCGCTGACGGAGACGAGGGAATCAGGCTTATAAAAGATCTGCGGCCCGGGCTCGTGGTATTAGACGTATACATGCCGAAAAAAGACGGAATTAAAACGCTCCAGGAAATCAGAAAACAAAAGCTCGAAGTAGACGTCATCATCGTCTCGGCTGCAAAAGACAAAGAAACAATCCAGCTTATGCTGCAAAACGGTGCGGCCGACTATATTTTGAAGCCGTTTAAGCTGGAGCGGATGAGACAGGCGCTCGAAAACTATAAACAATATAAACGGAAAATTGAAGAGCATGACACCATGTCGCAAGAGCAGCTTGACATGCTGCTTAAAATTCCGCAAAATCCGTCCCGCGATCTGCCGAAGGGGTTAAATCATTTTACGATGAATGAAATTTTGACCTATATGAAACAGCAGACGGAGCCGCTTTCAGCTGAAGAAGCCGCCAAAGCGCTCGGAATCGCCAGGGTGACAGCGCGGCGTTATCTTGATTTTCTTGAAAAAGACGGCCAGATTAAGCTCGACATTCAATACGGGGGAGTGGGCCGGCCGGTTAACCGCTACAAATTCGTCCGCTAGCCGAGACCAAAAAGACCAAAATGTCCGTTATGATCATAAGCTTCCCCTCTTCGTTTGAAAACGCTATCATTTTTGTATAGACGCAGCGAGAGGCAAGGGGGAGTAGGGATGAAAATTTTCAAAAATCTTACGGTGCAGGTCATCACGGCGGTTATCATCGGCGTCATTGTCGGACTCGTATGGCCTGAGGCCGGGAAGCAGATGAAGCCGCTCGGCGATACATTTATCAATGCGGTAAAAATGATTATCGCACCGATCATATTCCTGACGATCGTGCTTGGCATCGCCAAGATGGGAGACATGAAAAAAGTCGGCAAAGTCGGGGGAAAAGCATTTATTTATTTTGAAGTCGTGACCACCATCGCCCTTATTATCGGACTTCTGGTCGTCAATATCATGAAACCCGGTGAGGGGCTTGATTACAGCAAGCTTGAAAAAGGGGATGTCTCTCAGTACACGCAAAACGGGGGACAGGGGATTGACTGGATTGAATTTATCACTCACATCGTTCCGTCAAATATGGTTGACGCTTTCGCAAAAGGCGACATTCTTCAGGTCTTATTCTTTTCTGTTTTATTCGGTGTCGGCCTGGCGGCGCTCGGTGAAAGAGGCAAAAGCATTATTGATTTCTTTGATAAACTGTCGCATGTTTTTTTCAAAATCATCGGCTACATCATGCGCGCGGCGCCGATCGGCGCATTCGGGGCCATGGCCTATACGATCGGACACTTCGGCCTTGATTCCATCAAGCCGCTGGCGAGTCTGATGCTGTCTGTATACGTTACGATGTTCCTGTTTGTATTTGTCGCTTTGAATATCATTTGCAAACTATTCGGTTTCAGCTTGTGGAACTATCTCCGTTTTATTAAAGATGAACTGCTCATCGTTCTCGGCACAAGCTCTTCTGAGTCCGTCCTTCCGCGGATGATGGATAAAATGGAGCGCTACGGCTGTTCCAAATCGGTTGTCGGCCTTGTCATTCCGACGGGATATTCTTTTAACCTGGACGGCACCTCGATTTATCTGTCCATGGCGACGGTTTTTCTGGCGCAGGTGTTCGGCGTTGACCTTACCATCGGCCAGCAGGTTACGATCATTCTCGTGCTGATGCTGACATCAAAAGGCGCGGCGGGCGTAACCGGAAGCGGATTTATCGTGCTCGCCTCCACTTTATCGGCGCTTCAGGTTATTCCGCTGGAGGGGCTGGCGCTGCTCCTCGGCGTCGACCGCTTTATGAGTGAAGGAAGGGCGATCGTCAACCTGATCGGAAACGGAATCGCCACCATCATCGTAGCCAAGAGCGAAAATGAGTTTGACGAAGTGAAAAGCACACAGGCCGTTAAAGAAATGAAAACGGCGGTATAAAAGGAAAGGAACGGCATGCATCGGGCATGCCGTTCTTTTTTTCGGCCGCCATGAGTAAAAAAGATAAATTTGTTTAAATTTATTAGGAGGTGGACAAAGACCTTAGCGTCATTTTGTTATATAATTTACAATTAGAGAGTGAAAGATGAAATCTAAGGGCTTTTTGTCCTAGCAGGAGTGTATAAATGGCGGCTATTTTTAAATTTTTTCAGCATCCGGGTGTCAGACGTTTTTCCGTTTTTCTTGTTTTGACTGGGGTGTTAGTTGTATTCCGAAGTATGATTAATTTGATTTTGCTTACGTTTATTTTTACTTTTCTGATGGATCGGCTGGAGACTGTCATCCGGCACGTGTTGAACCATTTTTTCCGGATCAGCCAGAGGGTGGTCATCACCGTTTTATATATTGCGCTGGCTGTCGGGGCGACTGTCGGTGGCTTTGTCTTTTACCCGATTGTTGCCAAGCAGATTGAACAGCTGATTAAGCAGATCAAGCACATCGCGTATCATCCCGATGTCATTCCGTTTTATGATGAGATATCGAGCGTGTTCGGCGATATCAATATCGGTTCCTATGTAAAAGAAGGCTTTAATGTACTGTATACATACTTGGCCGATATCAGCACTTTCGGTTTGCAGGTCGTGATGTCACTGATTCTCAGCATGTTTTTCCTGTTCGAGAAAAAGCGGCTCACGGAGTTTATGAAAAAATTTCAGCACAGCAAGCTGTCTGTTTTTTACTACGAACTTGCTTATTTCGGCAGCAAGTTTGCGAGAACATTCGGCAAAGTGCTTGAAGCCCAATTTATTATCGCGCTGGTGAACTGTATCCTCACCTTGATCGCATTGGCGATTCTGCATTTTCCGCAGCTGTTCGGCCTGTCCATCATGGTCTTTTTCCTCGGGCTCATTCCCGTTGCGGGTGTGGTGATTTCGCTCATTCCGCTCAGCATCATCGCGTATACGACGGGCGGCGCAGCGTATGTCATCTACATCGTGCTGGTCATTTTCGTCATCCATGCGATTGAGACGTACTTCCTTAATCCGAAACTGATGTCAGCGAAAACGGAACTGCCGATCTTTTTTACCTTTACAGTTCTGATTTTCTCGGAACATTTCTTCGGCATTTGGGGCTTGATTATCGGAATTCCGATTTTTGTGTTCCTGCTCGATATTCTGGATGTCGTCAATAATGAAGAGAAGGAAAAAAATGGACCGGTCCCGGATAAGACATAACGTCGGCTCCGGCTCTTCACGAATATATGACTAATGTTATAATGCAGACAGTGCCTATGTACGGGCACTGTTTATTTTTTGTGAAAAAGGAGGAAGGCTGTATGACTGAGCCGATTTTACATATTGAAGGCCTTGACAAAACAATAGGCAAAAAGCACATTTTAAAAAACATCAGCATGGATGTCAGGCAGGGCGAGATCATCGGTTTGCTCGGTCCGAACGGGTCGGGAAAAACCACACTTATCCGAATCATCGTCGGTCTTTTAAAGAAAAACAGCGGCACGATTACAATTAACGGCTTTCAGCACGATGCTGATTTCGAAAAAGCGCTTGAATCCGTCGGAGCGATCGTGGAAAATCCTGAATTCTACCCGTACCTGACGGGGTGGGAAAATCTGAAGCACTTTGCCAACATGCACAAAAACATCAAAGAGGACAGGCTTCAGGAAGTCATCGAGCGGGTCGGGCTCACCAATGCCGTTCATGACAAAGTTAAAACGTATTCCCTTGGCATGCGTCAGCGTCTCGGGATTGCGCAGGCCATTCTTCACCGTCCGAATCTGCTCATTTTAGATGAACCGACAAACGGGCTTGATCCCGGCGGAATGAAGGATTTCCGCGATCACTTAAAGGAACTCGCGGAGCTTGAAGGGACGAGCATCCTTTTTGCGACGCATTTATTGCGTGAAGTGGAGGACCTTTGCGACCGTGTCATCATCATTCAAAAAGGTGAGATCAAAACAGAGGTTGTTCTGCGCGGCGCTGAGGAAAAAGAAGAAAAAGCCGTCCTCGACATTCAGCCGGCTGACGAAGCATTCGAATGGCTGTCCCAACAGCAATTTGCTCCGGAGAAAAACGGCGGGGGCATTACCGTCACCGTAGCGAAGAAGGACATCCCGGCATTAAACCGTGCGCTCGTCGGACAAGACTTTCTCGTGTATTCCATCATGCCGTATGCGGAATCGCTGGAGGATGAATTCATGAAAGTGACGACGGCGCTTCAAGAGGAGGAGGAGACGAATGTTTAAATTGACAGCGAATGAGCATATGAAACTCTTTAACCGAAAAGTCTCATTAGTGGCGCTGATTCTGATGGCCGTTCTCCAATTTATTATGGCGCTTGTCATTAAACGGCTTGTCATCAGTTCCGGAACGGATGAGAATTTCATCGGCTATATGGCGTACGCGCCCGGGCTGAATATTCTGCTTGAGGCATTAACGATCGTGATCGCGGCAACGATCATTTCCGCTGAATTTGATAAGAAAACGATCAAATTTTTGTTAATCCGCCCGGTAAAGCGGGAGCGGATTTTTGTATCTAAACTCATTACCGTATTTTTGGTCAGCTTGTACCTGTATGCGGCGTACTATATTCTGTCTCTGCTGTTCGGCATGGCTTTCTTCGGCGTGTCGGTGACATCTGAATCAGGGACGCTTCTTATGAACACCTTGAAAGTAATCGGCACGAACTGGGTCGAGGCGTTTGCGATGGCATGCTTTGGCTTGCTGTGTTCTTCTGTATTCCGAAACAGCGCAACGGCCGTCATTTTGTCATTTATCGTGCTGTACGGCGCAAAATCACTCGTGACGATTATGTCGCTCTTCCAAAACAAATGGGGAAGTTTTCTGCTGTTCGCAAATACTGACCTGACGCAATATATGAGCGGGGCGAAACCGCTGTTTGCGGGAATGACGCCGTTATTTTCCGCAGGCATTATCATTATCCATATTGTATTCTTCTTAGCCGTCGCTTGGTGGAGCTTTTGCAAACGCGATGTTCGGGTATAAAGTAAAGGAATGACATTTTTGTGAAAAAGATCACGATAAATCAATAATTTAAGCTATTTTGATTTATAATAAAGGTAATGACGGAGGTGCTCACTTGAGAAATTTTATTACCGCATTACCGATTGTGTTATTGCTTGGTTTTTCCTTTGTGTCATTCATGTTCCAATTCGAACATCTTGTTTATTTCAGGCTTGCGCTGGGTTTGTTTTCTACAGTGGGGCTGTTTCTCTTATATAAAATGAAGTCGGGATTCCGTTATTTCATCATCTACCTGTATGCAAGCTGGATCGTGCTTGCGGCAGTTACCGCGTTTGAAGAGCCGATTTTTTCTAGCTTTTTCTTTGGCGGGCTTGTGATGACGATGGGTTATCTCACATATATGCTGATTTATCTCGGGCTTAAGCAGGACCGCGGCCCGGAAGCAGTCTGAACGCGCTATTCCATGGAATAGCGTGTTTTTTTGTACAGCCTCACAGTTGCGAAACGAGACTTGAATCTCTATAATACTTATTAACTTTATCGGAATTATAATGGGGGGATTCCAGTGTCTTTATGGATACAGAATGAACGGCAGAGGGAATGGATGGAAAAAATCGGCCTGCTTGCAGACGAATTTCAAAAAACAGCCGCGCTTGATGATGAGGCGGGCCGTTTTCCCGCGGAGAAAATTCAAAGACTGCGCGACGCGGGATATACGGCGTTAACGGTACCTGAGGTATTCGGCGGTGCAGGCATTTCCGTTTATGATATGGTGCTGTTTCAGGAACGGCTGGCGCGGGGAGACGCGGCCGTTGCTCTCGGAATCGGCTGGCATTTATCCGTCATGGGTGAGCTCGGAGAAGGAAACAGCTGGGATGAAGATGTCTTTTCATTTATCACAGAAGAGGTGAAAAAGGGAGCTGTCCTGAACAGGGCAGCGACGGAACGGCAGACCGGCAGTCCGACGAGGGGAGGAAGACCCGGCACCTCCGCTGTCAAAAAAGACGGAAAATGGGTGCTGAACGGCCGAAAAACCTTTACAACCCTTTCACTGACTTTGGATTATATGCTTGTGACGGCATGGATTGAAGAAAAACAAACGACCGGTGTTTTTCTCATTCATAAAGATCAGTCAGGCGTTTCAGTCGAAGAAACATGGGATATGATTGCCATGAAGGCGACCGGAAGCCATGATCTCCTTTTAGATCATGTCACGGTCAGTGACGAGCGGCTTGTGGAGCTTATCAGCGGGCCGAGAGCGGCGAAAGTGAATGGCTGGCTGCTTCACATTCCCGCTGCTTATCTGGGCATCGCTCAAGCGGCAAGGGACTATGCCGTCCGGTTTGCATCCGAATATTCGCCGAACAGCCTGAACGGACCGATTAAAGACGTGCCGGCCGTTGGGCAGCGTGTCGGGGAAATGGAGCTTGAATTGTTAAAAGCGAGACAGTTTCTCTTCACGGCGGCGCAAATGTATGATGACCCGAAACGCCGTCCTTTCATCAAAAGCGAGCTTGGCGCCGCAAAACATATTGTGACAAATGCGGTCCTTTCTGTTGTTGATAAAGCAATGAGAATCACCGGCGCAAAAAGCCTGGAGCGAAACAATCCGCTTCAGCGGTATTATCGGGATGCCCGGGCCGGCCTTCACAATCCGCCGATGGACGATGCGGTCATCGGCAAATTAGCGGCGGAAGCCTTTGAGCAATAAAAAAAAGAGCCTGAAAAAGGCTCTTTTTATGTATGGCTGTTGTGCCGGAGCAGTTTTTGATGCTTGCGGTCAATTCTGTCATAGATCACATTCATCAGCTTTTGATTATTCATAATGGCCGCCTTGTTTTCTTTTATCAGCTGTTCGTATGTTTTTATTTTACGTTTCGCCATGAGCCCGCACCTTCCTTACATATTTGTATTCGCTTTCTAATTCTCCGAGCGATAATTCATATAAATGCCGTTCCGACTTTTTGTATATTCCGTTATTGATCAGCAAATGGATCAGATGTTTTTTTCGTCCTTCAACTGATGATATGAGCTGAGGAGAAGACCTCATGATTACCCTCCTAATCAAATGATATTGAGAATCATTATCAGTTAATGAAAGTATACAATGGGCATATTCATATGTAAAGGGAAAATACCGCCAATTTTTCGACAAAAAGTTTCCCGGGGAATAATGCTGTCGAATATTGCATTTGCTCAGATCAAAGCTGCTATTTTTCCGCTTTTCCATCCATACTATGAATGAGAATGGAGGAGTCCTTACATGAATGATCAAACGGCAAACTTAAAACGGGGTGAGAAAGGCGCGATTCTTAATATCGCCGCGTACCTCATCCTTGCCGCCGTCAAACTGGTGATCGGTCTTATTTATCATTCCGAAGCGCTCAGAGCGGACGGGTTAAATAATGCCACGGATATTGTCGCATCACTGGCTGTGCTGATCGGGCTCCGGATTTCCCAGCGCCCCGCGGACAGTGATCATGCCTACGGACATTATCGGGCTGAAACAATTTCTTCATTAATTGCGTCTTTTATTATGATGGCGGTCGGTATTGAAGTGCTGATCGGGGGAGCAAAGGCGATTGTCAGCGGAACGGAGGCCGAGCCGAGCTTCATTGCGGCATGGACGGCGCTCGGAAGCGCGATTGTAATGTACGGCATGTATGTATATAACAGCCGACTTGCGGATCGGGTTAAAAGTTCTGCGCTTCATGCGGCGGCGAAAGACAGCCGTTCTGACGCCTATGTCAGTATTGGGGCGTTTATAGGCGTCTTAACCGCCCGGCTTCATCTGCCGTGGATTGATCCGGTCATTGCTTTTCTGATCGGAATCATCATCTGTAAGACGGCATGGGACATCTTCAAAGATGCTTCCCACTCATTGACGGACGGGTTTGATCTGAAAGATTTGGAGCCGTATAAACACACGGTAAAAGAAATAAAAGAGGTCAGCAGGCTGAAGGATGTGAAAGCAAGGTACTTAGGGAGCACGGTTCATGTGGAAATGGTCATTACGGTAGATCCGGGACTGTCTGTGAAAGAAGGCCATGAAGTAGCCGATGAGGTCGAATATGCAATAAAACATGAACATGATGTGACTCATGTCCATGTTCATGTAGAGCCTGAAGTCATAAACAAAGATCGTGAAACGAATTAAATATGCTGTGATAAAAACTCTGTGACTTCTTCGGGCGTTTTCGCGTTTGCGCTGTGAAGATGCGCTTTCTTTTCCCCGTTTTTAAAGATCAGAAGGCTCGGAATGCCCATAACCTGATATTTGTCGGCAAGCTCAGGGAGCTCGTCTCTGTTCAGTTCATACCAATCATTTTGATTATATTCTTCCAAAATATCGCCGATGAACATATTCATGCGCGTGCAGTCAGGGCACCAGTCAGCGAAAAATTTCACGATGATTTCCTTGTCGGATTGAATAAGTTCATTAAATTGTTCTGTTGTACTGATTTTTTTCATATGACACATCTCCTTTTCCATGCCATTTTAATATAAAATAAAAAGGAATTACATACAAATGCTTTCATATTCAGAATGCCCAAAAATAATTAGATCATTTTCTGAGGAAAGTGATAAGATAGTAAAGATGAATTGTTGTGGGGGGAATATCCATTGAAAACAAGTCTAGGATTGGTGTACGGCGGAAAGTCAGCCGAACACAATGTATCGCTGCAGACAGCATTAGCTGTAACAAAAGCGCTTAATACTGAGAAGTTTGATATACATCCGATTTACATCACTGAAAAAGGAGAATGGCAAAGAGGCCCGCTGCTGACTGAGCCGGTTTCCAACGTGAAAATGCTTCAGCTGGAACAAAACGGTGAAAATTTCGCTCTATCAGCATTGAACCGGGAAATGTTTCCTGAAGCGTCGACTGACGAAAAGGCGCCGATCGATGTCGTATTTCCGCTTCTGCACGGACCGAACGGTGAAGACGGCACCATTCAGGGTCTGCTGGAATTGCTGAACGTTCCTTATGTCGGCAACGGCGTGCTTGCATCATCAGCCGGCATGGATAAAGTCATCATGAAGCATTTGTTCGCTCAAGCGGGGCTTCCGCAGGCGAAGTACGCCGCTTTCTTAAAAAAGGACTGGAAACAGACGCCGGACAGCTGCTTACAGCAGGTTGAAGAGGAGCTGGGATATCCGTGCTTCGTCAAACCGGCGAACCTCGGATCAAGCGTCGGAATCAGCAAATGCCGAAACCGTGAAGAGCTTGAAAAAGCCTTCGAACTGGCTTTTGAGTATGACCGGAAAATTGTGGTGGAAGAAGGAATCGCCGGAAGAGAAATTGAAATCGGCGTACTCGGAAATGACGAACCGAAATGCTCCGCCGTCGGTGAAATCGCGCCGAAAACCGACTTTTACGATTACAAAGCGAAATATGAAGACGGCGACACGGATTTAATGATTCCCGCGCAAGTGACGGATGAACAATATGCGGAAATCAGCGAGATGGCGATTAAAGCCTTCAAAGCGATTGACGGATCAGGCCTTGTCCGCGCCGATTTCTTCCTGACCAATGACGGTCAAGTGCTCATTAACGAAGTGAACACAATGCCGGGCTTTACGCCATTCAGCATGTTCCCGCTGCTTTGGAAAGAAGCAGGCGTAGAGTACAGTGATCTGATCGAACAGCTGGTTGAGCTGGCAAAAGAACGCCATGCCGAAAAACAGCTGATTAAACATACATTTTAATGAAGACGGACACTGCCTGAAGGGGCAGTGTCTTTTCCCGTAACAGACAACATTTTCAGAAAGCGAGGTGCCACCTTTGATAAAGCGAACTGTAAAACGAATCGCAGACATGGTCAAAGGCACACTGACAAATCCCGTATTTGAACAAACAATGATTGAGGGCGCCGCAACGGATACGCGGACTTTGGAAAAAAATCAGCTGTTCATTCCTTTAAAAGGCGAGCATTTTAACGGCCACACCTTTGTGCCGCAAGCATTCGAAAAAGGCGTTTCCGCGGTGTTGTGGGAACGCTCCGAATCGAATCCGCCGGAGGAGCGTGCTGTCATCTTGGTCGATGACACGCTGGAGGCGCTGCAGACATTGGCAAAAGCTTATTTGGAAGAGCTCGGCACACGGGTTATCGGGGTGACCGGGAGCAACGGAAAAACGACAACGAAAGACATGCTTCACGCCGTTCTCGGCACGCAGTACCGCGTTCACAAAACCGCCGGCAATTTCAACAATCATATCGGCCTGCCGCTGACTGTGCTTGCCATGCCTGAAGATACAGAAATCGCCGTTTTAGAAATGGGAATGAGCGCGAGGGGCGAAATTGATTTTCTGAGCCGTCTTGCTGAACCGGAAGCTGCCGTCATTACCAATATCGGCGAATCCCACATGCAGGATTTAGGCTCAAGAGAAGGAATTGCGGAGGCGAAACTTGAAATTATAAACGGACTTCGGGAAGACGGCGTTCTGTTTTATTTCGGGGATGAGCCGCTGCTTCGCGAAAAGACGTACACTTGCCGGACAACGACATACGGCGCAGGCGCGGACAATGATCTCCGCCTGAAAGAAATAAAACAGGCGGAAGAAGGCACGTACTTCAATATCGACGGAATCGACCGTTCTTTCTTTATTCCCGTTCTCGGCAGACATAATGTGATGAATGCCATGGCCGCATACGCCGCCGGCATCTATTTCGGCATTACGCCGGAAAATGCCGCTCTGGGACTGAGCCGCCTGAAGGTGACGGGTATGAGATTGGAACTGGTCAAAACGGAAAACGGCATCTCAATCGTAAACGACGCGTATAATGCGAGCCCGACGTCAATGAAAGCGGCGGTCGAATTAATCGAAACGATGAAAGGCTATCGGAAGAAAATGCTCGTGCTCGGTGATATGCTTGAACTCGGGGATAATGAAAAAGCATTCCACGAAGAATGCGGGGCCGCGATCAATCCGGCGGAAATCGATCATGTATTTACTTACGGCACACTCGGCGCATTCATCGCTGACGGAGCGCGCCGGCATTTTGAAGAAGGGCGCGTCAGCCATTATCTTGACAAAAAAGAACTGCTTCACGCGATACAGAAAAGTGCCGCTTCCGGCGATCTCCTGCTGTTTAAAGCATCAAGAGGTATGAAGCTCGAAGAAATCGTTAAAGATTTATTAGAGAAGAACTGAAAAAATACCGATCAGCATTATAAAATTATCAAAAATGAAGAAACTAATTCAGGGTGAAATAATTCTGTCCGTATGAAAAAGAAATCCCGCCGGCTGGGAAAACCCGCACGGTGCGGGGGCCGGCATCATTCGCGGGAAGAATCCGGTCAGGCCGCTTCCGGCCGCCTGACCATCTCGCCTTATTGAAAAACACATACTGTAATGGTAAGATTAAACGTAAAGTAATTCGGGCTTTGTATACGTACGATCCTGTCTTTTGAATGAAAGGACAGTTTTTAGTGGTAAATCACGACATTACTGAAACAGCAATTAGAAGGAGTTTGAATAATTTGACTATAACGTTTCAAGATTTTCAATTAAGTTCTGATCTCATGAAGGCAATTAATCGTATGGGATTTGAAGAAGCAACGCCGATTCAGGCACAAACGATTCCGCTCGGACTTTCAAATAAAGACGTCATTGGACAAGCGCAAACAGGTACAGGTAAAACAGCTGCGTTTGGTATACCCCTTGTTGAAAAAATGAACCCCGAGTCTCCTAATATTCAAGCAATCGTAATCGCGCCAACCCGTGAATTAGCCATTCAAGTATCTGAAGAGTTATATAAAATCGGACAAGATAAGCGTGCGAAAGTACTGCCTATTTATGGTGGACAGGATATCGGACGTCAGATCCGCGCATTAAAGAAAAACCCGCATATCATCGTAGGTACGCCGGGGCGTCTTCTTGACCATATCAACCGCCGCACGATCCGTTTAAACAACGTGAATACGGTTGTTATGGATGAGGCTGATGAAATGCTGAACATGGGATTCATTGATGATATTGAATCCATTCTCTCAAACGTGCCGAGCGAGCACCAAACGCTCTTATTCTCAGCAACAATGCCTGCGCCGATCAAACGGATCGCAGAGCGTTTCATGACTGAGCCGGAACACGTAAAAGTAAAAGCGAAAGAAATGACTGTATCAAACATTCAGCAGTTCTACTTGGAAGTGCAGGAACGCAAAAAATTCGATACGCTGACTCGTCTTCTTGACATTCAGTCTCCGGAACTTGCGATCGTATTCGGACGTACGAAACGCCGTGTCGATGAGCTTGCTGAAGCCCTGAACCTTCGCGGATATGCGGCTGAAGGAATTCACGGCGACTTAACGCAGGCGAAACGTATGGTTGCGCTTCGCAAGTTTAAAGAAGGTGCGATCGAAGTGCTTGTAGCGACTGACGTTGCCGCCCGCGGACTTGATATCTCAGGCGTTACCCACGTTTACAACTTTGACGTGCCTCAAGATCCTGAAAGCTACGTTCACCGTATCGGAAGAACGGGCCGTGCAGGAAAAACGGGTATGGCGATGACGTTTATCACACCGCGTGAGAAAAGCATGCTTCGCGCGATTGAACAAACGACAAAACGCAAAATGGACCGCATGAAAGAGCCGACGCTTGACGAAGCATTAGAAGGACAGCAGCAGGTGACGGTTGACCGTCTGCGCACGGCGATCAGCGAAAACAACCTGAACTTCTACATGACGGCAGCTGCGGAATTGTTAGAAGATCATGATGCAGTGACAGTTGTGGCTGCAGCCATTAAAATGGCGACAAAAGAGCCGGACAGCACACCTGTACGCCTCACTGATGAAGCGCCGATGGTCAGCAAACGCTATAAAAACCAGCGTACTTCTAAGCGCAGAGACGGCCAAGGCGGCGGCTACCGCGGCGGCAAAGGGAAAAACAACAACCGTTCTTCCTACGATAAAAAACGCTCAAGCGACCGCCGTTCTTCAGGTGACAGACGCCAGAAAAAATCATACTAAAACACAGGAAGCGGACCCTTGTACGGGGTCCGCTTTTTTTTGATATGCCGGAAAGTGAATCTTTTTTGCAAATCAGCCGTATTTGTATGTATGATAAAAAATGGGAGGTAGGTATGTTGAGAGCACAGCCAAAAAATCGAATCAGTCCAAGCGGCTTAAAAGTCTGGCGTCTTCAGGAAATCATCCTGTCCGCCTTCTGTCTTCTGGCCGTTATAGCAGCAGCTGTTTTAAGCCATTTCTTCCATTGGCCGTATTGGATCACCGGAGTCCTCGGCATCATTTGGATATTCGGTTCAGTGATATCCGTCTATGCCATACCGAAAATCAGGCACAGGATCTGGCGCTATGAAGTCCATGAAAATGAAATTGATATTCAATCCGGCATTTTTATTGTCAAACGGGTCATTGTGCCGATGGTGAGGGTGCAGCACGTAGATACTTCACAAGGCCCGCTCCTCAGAAGGTACCGTCTGGCCTCAGTCAAAATCTCCACGGCGGCAACCGTTCATTCCATTCCGGCGCTTGATATGGAGGAAGCTGACCGGCTGAGGGATTCCATTTCCCGTCTGGCAAGGGTGACGGAAGATGATGTCTGAGCCGAAACGTCTGCACCCGGCGGCCGTGATTTTGAACTTATTCCATATTATTATCGAAACCATTAAAAACATTATTCTGCCATTTTTTCTCGTCTATATTGTAAACTCCAACCACTTCATCCGCTTCTACGGAGGCATTGCGCTCGCCGTCCTGCTTATCTGGCTGGTTACGGCTAGTGTGATCGAGTGGAGAAAATTCACATACCGGATTGAGGACGGAGAATTCAGAATTGAAGAAGGCTTGTTTTTTACGAAAAAGAGATACATCTCCATTGACCGGATTCAATCAATGAATACGAGTGCCGGCATCATTCAGCAGCTTTTTAAGCTTGTTAAGCTTCAAATCGAAACGGCCGGCGACGGGAAAAACGCCGAAGCCGTCTTATCCGCCATTACTGTGGAAGAGGCGGAACGGATCAGAGCGGCTGTTTTTCAGCAAAAAGCGGAGCAAGAAGAACGAGGGGAGACCGCAGCGGAGCAGGAGCCGATGCGCGGGGAAGATGTGCAATCCGTTTACCGATTGTCTGTAGGTGAGCTGCTTATGGCCGCCTCAACATCCGGGGGAATCGGTGTCATCATCTCAGCGGTATTCGCCCTCTTTTCTCAGATTGATGAAGTACTTCCGATGGACTGGCTCTATGACAGGTTTTCTTTTCTCAAGCATGCGAGCATCGGTATATACGCCGTGATCATTTTCATAGGATTGTTCATCGCCTGGCTGTTAAGCATCGCCGGTATGATGATCAAGCATGCCAACTTTAAGATAGAAAAAAATGAACACGAATTGGTCATTACCAGAGGAATTATTGAAAAACATCAAGTGACAATCCCGCTCCGTAAAATCCAAGCCATTAAAATGAAAGAAAATGTGATCAGGCAATTATTCGGATACGCGACGGTGGCGATTGTCAGCGCCGGCAGTGCGGGGAATGAGAAAGAAGGAGCTCAGACGATTCTGTTTCCGATCATCCGCAAATCAAAGCTCGGAGTGATGCTGAACGGTTTCACACCGGATTACGTGCTGGAAGAAAACCGAAATCATTTGCCGAAAAGGGCGCTGCGCCGGTATTTATTCCGATCCATAATCTTCTCGGTTTTCGTGATCATCCCGCTTTGTATTCTGTTTAAACCGTGGGGATATGCATCGCTCCTTGTGCTTCCCGTCGAACTGGTGCTTGGATATGCCTCGTTTAGGACAGCGTCATGGTGCATAAACGGCGGCAGGCTTCAGATCACCACGAGGCTGGTCGGGAAGACGACCACGATTATGCTGAGAAGAAGAATGCAGATGTTTGAAGTCAGCCGCTCCTTTCTGCAAAAAAGAAGGCGGCTCGCATCTGTGGCTACCGCAGTGAAATCAGCTCACCACATGGAGCATGTCATGCTGAAGGATGTCAGCGAGGAAGATGCCGAACGCATCGGGCGCTGGTATTCATATGAAAAAGCGGACGGTTAATACCGCCGCTTTTTTTGCTGCACGCATAAAAAGGAAAGCAAAAATCCGCCTGCCAGTCCGAACAAATGCGCCATAATGTTAATATTAGAGTTGATAAACGTCGACAGCACCGCGATGATAAGCAGGGTCATAATCATTTTCGACTGATCCCGGCCGATCAGCTCCTTGCGGAAAACAGTCAAAAACACATACACGCCGAAAAGTCCGAAGATCGCGCCGGATGCGCCGACATGCACATAATCAAGCGGTTCGGCAAGATACGTGCCGATATTGCCGATGATGCCCGATGCGATGTACACAACCAGAAAACGGACTTTTCCGAGCATCTGCTCAAGCGGGGGCGCGAATAAAAAGAGAGACATGGAGTTAAACAAAAGGTGAGTGAAATTCGCGTGTAAAAACATCGGTGTCACCAGCCGCCACCATTCTCCCGAGGAAACGCCGTAATTATAGCCGGTCACAGCATCTGACCACATCATGACGGAATGAAGCGGCATACTGAAAAACAGCCACAAGAACGCCTGCAGTGCCAAGATACAGCTGACGGCCGGATAACGTCTGATAAAAGTCTGGAAATTTTCCGTTCGTATAAACATCGCAAGCCCCTTTGCATCTGATTTGTTACATATATAGTAACACGTTTATGACATAAACCGTTTTTTAGTACGGACTTTTAGGAGGAATTCACATGATTTTCGGAATCGGAATCGACATCGTTGAACTGCACAGAATTGAAAACATGCTCAGCCGGCAGGCAAGATTTCCGCAAAGAATATTGACGGAGGCTGAATACGCCCGTTTTACATTGCTGTCGGACAAAAGGAAAATTGAATTTCTCGCGGGAAGATTTGCGGCAAAAGAAGCCTTTTCGAAAGCATACGGCACAGGTATCGGCAAAGAGCTCAGCTTTCAGGATATTGAAACCGGAAACGACAAAGCGGGAAAGCCTGTGCTGGCCTGCGCCAAGCTTGACGGCGCGGCGGTTCACGTCTCCATTACCCATACAAAAGAATACGCCGCGGCACAGGTCGTGATTGAAAGGTTGTCACGCTAGTCTGCATATTAGCCGGAACCCCTTCATATATTTGATAGTGCATTAAGGGAGACAAGTTGTTTGAGGCTTTTATGGTACGCGTCCGTCCGTTCAGGGCGTACCGTTAAAGTCAAACAAGCGATTTCTTCCCTTTACATCAATTGAGAAGAAGGGGTTGAAAAAAGGTGAGAAAAAGCTTTGTTTTGCTTTTAACGGGACTGCTTGCCGTCCTTATTCTTTCGGCCTGCGGCCAAAAATCACAGGAAGATATCGTGAACGGTTTAGATAAGAAGGCGAAAGAATACACCTCGTACAAAGCGAAAGCCAAAATGACCATCGAAACGGGGAGTGATCCGCAAGTATACAATGTGGAAATCTGGCATAAAAAACCTTCCCTGTACCGGGTCTATCTGGAAAATCCGAAAAAAGACCAAAACCAAGTCATTTTACGGAACGCCAACGGAGTCTTTGTCCTCACGCCGTCGTTAAATAAGAGCTTCAGATTCCAAAGCGACTGGCCGAATAACAGCAGCCAAGTATATTTGTTTGAGTCACTTGTAAAGGACGTGCAGCATGACAAAGACGCCGTCTATTCCGCCAAAGATAAAAAGTACACGTTTGAAACAAAAACAAACTATCAGCACAACAAAATGCTGCCGACTCAGGAAATCACTTTCAACAAAAAGGACATGAGCCCGTCGCTCGTCAAAGTCATGGATACAGACCGGAAAGTGATGGTAAAAGTCGAATTCAAAAGCTTTGAATTCAACAAGCCGTTTGATAAAGACTCTTTTGACGAGAAGAAAAATATGACGCTTTCCCAGATGGACGTCGCCACAAGCGCCAAGCCGTCTGATTCATTTGCGGTCAAAACACCGCTTCAAGTGCCGGCCGGCGTCAAAAAGCTTGAAGAGAAAGATATTTCAACGGCGGACGGCAAACGGATCGTCATGACTTACGGCGGAGAAAAATCATTCACCCTTATTCAAGAAAAAGCTCATATCGCAAAAGCCGCCTCTGCCGTCACGCTGAAAGGCGAACCGGTTAATCTCGGCTTCACGGTTGCGGCATTATCTGATACGTCTTTAACGTGGACATATGACGGAGTGGATTATCTTCTGTCATCACAGGATCTAACAAAAGATGAAATGGTGGCCGCCGCCAAAAGCATGCAGGGACAGTCGTCAAAATAACGTCAAAAAAGAGGCCGCCGCTGTCGGTCTCTTTTTTGATTCCATTTCACTTTGCAGAATAATTTTAGTATGATAATAACAATATGAATTGAAAATAATGCTAGGAAGTGTATCGAATGACCACAGCATCCTTTTACAGAGAAACGTGGGCGGAAATCAATCTGTCCGCGATTAAAGAAAATGTCACGCATATGAAAAAACACATCGGGCAAAACGTCCATCTCATGGCGGTTGTAAAGGCGAACGCTTACGGACACGGAGATTTGGAAGTTGGGAAAGCCGCGCTTGAAGCGGGTGCCTCTTGTCTTGCCGTAGCCATACTGGATGAAGCGATTTCATTGAGAAAGCGGGGCATTACAGCGCCGATTCTCGTGCTTGGCGCCGTGCCGCCCGAATATGTACAAGCAGCTGCCGAGTATGACGTAACACTCACGGGGTATTCTGTTGAATGGCTTCAGGAAGCTGCGCGCCACCTCGGAAGTGCGACAGTGCCGTTTCATCTGAAAGTCGACACCGGCATGAACAGACTCGGAGTCAAAACGGAGGAAGAAATCCAAAGCGTGTTAAAAATCCTCAGCCAAAATCCCGGTTTAGTCTGTAAAGGCGTATTCACCCATTTTGCTACCGCGGATGAGAAAAACAGAGATTATTTCCTCTTCCAGTTTGACCGCTTTAAAACATTGATCGCTCCGCTCCCTTTAAAAGAATTGATGGTGCACTGCGCGAACAGCGCTGCCGGACTTCGTCTTAAAAAAGGCTTCTTTAACGCGGTTCGTTTCGGCATCAGTATGTACGGGCTTCGTCCTTCTGCTGACATCCAAAGCGAAATTCCGTTTCAATTAAAGCCGGCTTTTGCGCTGCACTCTGTTTTATCCCATGTGAAAAAGATCCGCAAAGGGGAAAGCGTCAGCTACGGCGCAACATATACGGCAGAGAAGGATCAATGGATCGGAACGGTTCCCATCGGCTATGCGGACGGGTGGCTCCGCAAGCTGAGCGGCACGTCTGTGCTGATCGGCGGCAAACGGATGAATATCGCGGGAAGAATCTGCATGGATCAATTGATGGTCGAATTAGATCAATCTTATCCGCCGGGCACCAAAGTCACCCTGATCGGCAGCCAGAAGGAAGAAACGATCACGATGGATGAAATCGCCGGGCGGCTTGAGACGATTAATTACGAGGTCCCTTGTACCATTAGTTCCCGCGTTCCCCGTATGTTTTTGGAAAATGAGAGTATAATGGAAGTAAGAAATCCTTTACTGCAAGATAATACAAACAAGTAGCCGTCATCCGGAAAAAGAGAATTTATAAAACAGCTTTGCTTGACGTTTGAATAATGGTATCATTATGTCTGGATGGATGTATTGGTCGTATCCGTAAGTTTGGTGGAGGTGTATGTTTTTTGTCTGAATCCAGCGCAAGAACCGAAATGAAAATCAGCTTGCCTGAAAACTTAGTAGCTGAATTGGATGGTGTAGCGATGCGGGAGAAACGAAGCAGAAACGAACTGATATCACAAGCAGTGAGAGCGTATGTCAGCGAACGGACAACTCGCCATAACCGTGATTTGATGAGACGCGGGTATATGGAAATGGCGAAAATCAACTTGAATATCTCTTCTGAGGCTCACTATGCTGAGTGCGAAGCAGAAACGACCGTTGAGCGCTTAGTCAGCGGAGGATAATCATTTTGATTGTAAAGCGCGGCGATGTTTATTTTGCTGATTTATCTCCTGTTGTTGGCTCAGAGCAAGGCGGCGTACGCCCGGTTTTAGTGATCCAAAATGATATCGGAAATCGCTTTAGCCCGACTGCTATTGTTGCAGCCATAACAGCCCAAATACAGAAAGCGAAATTACCAACCCACGTCGAAATTGATGCAAAACGCTACGGTTTTGAAAGAGATTCCGTTATTTTGCTGGAGCAAATTCGGACGATTGACAAGCAAAGATTAACGGATAAAATAACTCATCTGGATGATGAAATGATGGATAAGGTTGATGAAGCCCTGCAAATCAGTTTGGCACTCATTGATTTTTAGTCATATTTTGGTTGCTCATATAGAGCAACTTTTTTTGTTTTCGAAAAACATAAGCGCTATAATAAAGAGATAATAATCAAACAAAATTTGTTGTTTTGTGTCGGGAGGTCAGTGAAACCCATGTCGAATCAGAAAGTGTATCAGTTCATCATTGATCAGCATGATGAACTGCTTGATACTTGGACAGCCAAACTAAAAGAAGTAGGCAATCAGGAAGACTATCAGCTTACGAATCACATATGTGAAAATATTTGTAAAGACTATATAGACATTCTTTTATTATCGACTAAAAATGACGAGGCTACGGAAGAGCAGATCAGTGAACTCGCACTGCGCGCCGTTCAGCTCGGCCTGTCACTGAAACTTCTTTCAGCCACCCTGTCAGAGTTTTGGAAACTGCTTTACGAAACGATGGTCGACCTTAATATGGTCGATCAGGACAGAGCAGATTTGATTTTGGAAATAGACAGCTTTTTCAATCCGATCAATACGGAAATTTTAAATCAGTATTCTATCTCCTGGGAAAAGACGGTTACTTTGCAAAAAATCGCGCTTCAGGAATTGTCGGCTCCGCTGATCCCGGTATTTGAGCATGTAACGGTCATGCCGCTTGTCGGGACGATTGATACGGAGCGTGCAAAGCACATTATGGAAAATCTGTTAAACGGCGTCGTGAAGCACCGTTCACAGGTTGTATTAATTGATATCACGGGCGTGCCGGTCGTTGATACGATGGTGGCGCACCATATTATTCAGGCATCAGAAGCGGTGCGGCTTGTCGGCGCGAAATGCCTGCTCGTCGGAATCCGTCCGGAAATCGCGCAGACGATCGTTAATCTGGGAATTGATTTGTCGCAGGTTATTACGAAGAATACCCTTCAAAAAGGAATTCAAACAGCGCTTGAAATGACAAATCGAAAAATCGTTTCATTGGGGGAATAACATTGTGAGACATCCAAAAATCCCGATCCTGAAACTGTATAACTGCTTATTGGTATCCATCCAATGGGAACTTGACGACCAGACAGCTTTGCATTTTCAAGAAGATCTGCTGAACAAAATCTATGAAACCGGCGCAAACGGGGTCGTCATTGACCTGACATCCGTTGACATGATCGATTCATTTATCGCGAAAGTGCTCGGCGATGTCATCACCATGTCTAAATTGATGGGCGCAAAGGTCGTATTGACGGGAATTCAGCCGGCTGTGGCGGTCACATTGATTGAACTCGGAATCTCACTTGAGGAAATTGAAACGGCGCTCGATTTAGAGCAAGGGCTTGAGACATTGAAGCGGGAATTGGGGGAATAGCGATGAACGACCAATCCTGTGTGAAAATCATGACAGAATGGGATATCGTAGCCGCCAGACAGCTTGGCCGCAACGTTGCGAAGGAATTAGGCTTCGGCACGGTGGACCAGGCCAGAATCACGACGGCTATCTCAGAATTGGCCAGAAACATTTACTTATATGCAGGCAAAGGCCAGGTCAGCATAGAACAAGTAAACGACAGAGGGAAAAAAGGCCTTAAAATTATAGCAGAAGACAAAGGACCCGGAATCCCCGACATCCGTAAAGTGATGGAAGACGGCTTTTCAACGTCAGGCGGACTGGGAGCGGGACTTCCGGGCGTCAAAAGGCTGATGGACGAATTCAGCCTGCAATCTGTTGCAGAGGAAGGAACAGAGATTCAAGCCGTGAAATGGCTTCGGTAGGAGGTTAGAACGTGGATTTCAGGGAGGTTATAGAGCAGCGGTATCATCAGCTGCTTAGCCGATATATAGCCGAATTAACAGAAACATCTTTATATCAAGCCCAAAAATTCAGCCGAAAAACGATTGAACATCAGGTTCCTCCGGAGGAGATTATCAGTATCCACCGAAAAGTAGTAAAGGAACTGTATCCGGATCTGCCGGAAGATGTTTTTCATTCGCTGGATTTTTTAATAGAAGTCATGATTGGCTACGGGATGGCTTATCAGGAACATCAAAGTCTGAGAGATATCCAGCAGGAGCTTCGTTCAGAAATTGAAATTGCCGCAAATGTTCAGCAGACGCTGCTTGGCACAAAAATTCCTGAAGAAGAAGATCTGGATATCGGGGCGATCAGCGTCCCCGCCAAACAGATGAGCGGGGATTATTATCACTTTGTCAAAGACAAGGAATCGATTAACATCGCGATAGCCGATGTCATCGGAAAAGGAATACCCGCCGCATTGTGCATGTCGATGATCAAGTATGCCATGGACTCTCTTCCGGAGATCGGCATTCACCCCTCCCAAGTGCTGAAAAATCTTAACCGCGTTGTAGAACAGAACGTGGACTCAAGCATGTTTATCACCATGTTTTACGCAAACTACAATACGAAAAATCACCAATTTACATATGCCTCTGCGGGGCATGAACCGGGCTTCTACTACTCTGAAAAAGAAAAAAAGTTTTATGATCTGGAGGCAAAAGGATTGGTGCTGGGAATTTCTCAGGATTTTGATTACAGCCAATATGAACAGCACATGGACGAAGGAGACATGATCGTTCTTTTTTCTGACGGCGTCACCGAATGCCGTACCGAAAACGGTTTCTTAGAACGCAGCGACATTCAGCGCATGCTGGAAGAACATATGGACTGCTCCGCGCAGGATATGGTCAAAAACATTTACGACAGCCTGCTGAGACTCCAGGACTTTCAGCTTCATGACGATTTTACGTTAATTGTTTTGAAAAGAAAGGTTTAAAAAAACAGCAGCACGGGTAAAAAGCCATTAGCACGAGTAAGGATAACTTTCAGAGGTGATACGATGAATTTAACGGTAGATATGAAGGAGAATCTTTCAGATATACAAATCAATATCGCTGGAGAAATCGATGTATACTCAGCTCCGGTGGTTCGTGAAAAGCTGATGCCCCTGGCAAACGAGGGGAAGGACATGAGAATCTGCTTAAAAGATGTAAATTATATGGACAGTACGGGTTTAGGCGTTTTTGTAGGCGTGTTTAAAACGGTGAGCAAGGAAGGCGGCTCTCTCAAGCTTGAGAATCTTTCCGACCGGCTCGTCCGTCTGTTTGAAATTACGGGGCTTAAGGACATCATTGACATTTCGGCAAAGTCAGAAGGTGGCGTGCAATGAGTACATCAGTTGATTATATAGAGATGAAAATTCCGGCCGAACCGGAATATGTAGGAATCGTCAGGCTTACGTTATCAGGGGTCGCAAGCAGAATGGGCTATACCTATGATGACATTGAAGATTTAAAAATCGCTGTCAGCGAAGCTTGTACAAACGCTGTCCAGCATGCATACAAAGATGAAAATAAGGGAGAAGTATCCGTGCGGTTCGGTGTGTTTGAGGATCGGCTGGAGGTCATTGTCGCCGATCAGGGAGACAGCTTTGATTTTGATCAGAAGCAGCAGGATCTCGGGCCGTACACACCTTCACACACAGTCGATCAATTGTCAGAAGGAGGGCTCGGTCTGTATTTAATGGAAACGCTCATGGATGAAGTCAAAGTTCAAAGCAACTCTGGCGTAACCGTGGCGATGACAAAGTATTTAAATGGGGAGCGAGTTGATCATGGCACAACCATCAAAAACTACGAAACTAACTAAAGATGAAGTTGATCGGCTCATACGCGACTTTCAAACACATGATAATAAAGAAGCCCAGGAAACACTCGTCGAGGTGTATACCAATCTCGTCGAAATGCTGGCAAAGAAATATTCGAAAGGAAAAAGCTTTCACGAAGATCTCCGCCAGGTCGGGATGATCGGACTTCTCGGAGCCATTAAACGGTATGATCCCGAGGTCGGCAAATCCTTTGAAGCATTTGCGATTCCGACCATCATCGGCGAGATCAAACGCTTCCTCAGAGATAAAACATGGAGCGTACACGTCCCGAGACGGATTAAAGAACTCGGGCCGCGCATTAAAATGGCGGTGGATCAGCTGACGACAGAGACGCAGCGGTCGCCGAAAGTCGAAGAAATCGCAGCCTTTCTCGATGTGTCAGAAGAGGAAGTGCTTGAAACGATGGAGATGGGAAAAAGCTATCAGGCGCTTTCTGTCGATCACAGCATCGAAGCGGATGCGGACGGAAGCACCGTCACGATTTTAGATATCGTCGGGTCGCAGGAGGAAGGATACGAACGCGTCAACCAGCAGATGATGATCAAAAGCGTGCTTCATGTGCTGTCCGACCGCGAAAAACAGATTATCGATCTAACATTTGTGCAAAATAAAAGCCAAAAAGAAACAGGGGACATTCTCGGAATATCTCAAATGCACGTCTCGCGCCTGCAGCGGAAAGCGGTGAAAAAACTGAGAGAGGCCTTGATTGGAGATCCCTCCATGGAGCTAATGTAATGATTCAGGTTGAAGAAAATGAACATGTTCAAACTCTTGTATACCAATTAAATAAAGAAGGCAAGTCCATATGCGGCGACAGCTTTTTTATGAAGGCGAATGAAGAAGAATTAGTTTGCGCGGTAGCGGACGGTCTCGGCAGCGGATCTCTTGCCAACGAATCCTCGTCAGCCATTAAAGACATCGTGGAAACGTATGCGGATGAGGATGTGGAAAGCATCATTGAGCGCTGCAATCAAGCGATGAAAAACAAAAGAGGGGCGACTGCCTCCATCTTAAAAATCAATTTCATCAAAAGGGAATTGACATACTGCTCGATCGGCAACGTCCGTTTCTTCTTGCACTCCCCATCAGGCGAAGTCTTTCATCCGCTGCCGATTTCGGGTTACCTCTCAGGCAAACCGCAAAGATACAAAACGTATACGTCATCATACGAAAAAGGGGCGAGGTTCATCATCTACACGGATGGGCTTGAGGTTCCGCATATCCGCACCTGCTTAAAGCAGGGACACTCAATAGAAGATATATCAAAATCACTTCATCCGTACACAACATCCAGACGTGATGATTTGACCTATATTCTAGGGCAGCTTTTATCGTAAGGCTGCTTTTTTTATGTTCCGCCGTTTTTTGATACACTAGAGAAAGAATGAAGAGATGGAGGCTTTTGTGATATGGAAACGTTAGCCCTTTTGAAAAAACAAATTGCTGAAGAAACAGCGTTATCCCAAAAACATGTCGAAAGTGTCATCCGCCTGCTGGAAGACGGCAATACCGTCCCGTTTATTGCGCGGTACCGAAAAGAGCAGACCGGCTCAATGGACGAGGTGCAGATTCAGGCAATCTCCGAGCGGTGGCAATACATACAAAACCTGACGCAGCGGAAAGAAGAAGTCATCAGATTGATCTCTGAGCAGGACAAGCTGACGGAAGGGCTGAAGCAAAAAATCGAACAAGCGGTTAAGCTTCAGGAAGTCGAGGATTTATACCGTCCCTTCAAACAAAAACGGAAAACAAAAGCCACCGTCGCCAAAAGCAAAGGTCTTGAACCGCTTGCGGACTATATTCTTTCTCTCCCGAAAGAAAACCGCCTTCACGACATCGCTGATCAATATATCAGTGCAGAAAAAGAAGTCGCTTCAAGAGAGGAAGCCATTGAAGGCGCGAAGCACATCATAGCCGAGCAAATCTCGGATGATCCTCATTTCAGAAAGTGGATTCGCCAGGAAACGTATAAAAAAGGAATTCTCACTTCCGCGGCAGGCAAGTCAGCCGCAGATGACGAGAAAAACGTCTATGAAATGTACTACGAGTACGAAGAGCCGATCCAAAAGGTCGTTCCTCACAGAGTGCTTGCGATGAATCGCGGTGAAAAAGAAGGCATTTTAAAGATTGCGATCGAACCGCCCGCCGATCAGATAAAAGCTTATTTAGAAAAGCAAATTATCAAACACCGTGAAACGCCTGTGAAAGAAACGCTGAAAGAGGCCATTGAGGACAGTTACAAACGTCTGATCCAGCCGGCTATTGAGCGCGACATCCGCAAAGAGCTGTCAGAAAAAGCAGACGCGCAGGCGATTCATATTTTCGCTGAAAACCTGCGTAAGCTCCTGCTGCAGCCGCCGATGAAGGGGAAAGTTGTGCTCGGCGTCGATCCGGCCTTCCGTACGGGGTGCAAACTGGCAGTTGTTGATGAGACGGGAAAAGTGCTGAAAATCGACGTCATTTACCCGCACGCTCCCGTAAAAAAGACAGCGGAAGCCCGGAAAAAAATCAAAGAATTGCTGGATCGGTACGAAGTCGAGGTTGTGGCGATCGGAAACGGCACGGCATCACGGGAGACAGAGCAATTCGTCGTTGATGTGCTGAAAGAAACAGAGCGTGACATTTATTATGTCATCGTCAATGAGGCCGGAGCAAGCGTGTATTCCGCGTCAGAAATCGCCCGTGAAGAATTTCCGGATTTTCAGGTCGAAGAGCGCAGCGCCGTCTCCATCGCGCGGAGGTTGCAGGACCCGCTGGCCGAGCTTGTAAAAATTGATCCTAAATCCGTCGGCGTCGGGCAATACCAGCACGATGTCAGCCAAAAGCAATTAAACGAATCTCTCCGTTTTGTCGTAGAGACCGTCGTCAACCAAGTCGGGGTGAATGTCAATACAGCATCAGCTGCGCTGCTTCAATATGTAGCCGGATTATCCAAAACCGTTGCCGGCAATATCGTCAAAAAAAGGGAAGAGCTCGGAAAATTTACAAATCGCAAAGAACTGAAAGAAATCCCGCGTCTCGGCGCAAAAACATATGAACAATGCATCGGCTTTTTGAGAGTGCCCGGAGGACAGGAACCGCTCGACCGCACCGGGATACACCCGGAAAGCTATAAAGAGACAAAGGCGCTGCTCAAAAAACTGCAGCTCACTGCGGATCAGATCGGAAGCGCGGACGTAAAAGAGAAAATAAGCGTATTGCCGCTGTCTGAAACGGCTGAAGAGCTCGGTATAGGGGAAATTACGCTTGCGGATATTTGCGGGCAGCTGACAAGGCCGGAGCGCGATCCTCGTGACGAAGTGCCGAAGCCTTTGCTGAAAAAAGACGTTCTGCAGCTTGAGGATTTAAAGGAAGGAATGGAATTGCAGGGCACCGTCCGCAACGTTGTAGACTTCGGCGCTTTCGTCGATATCGGCGTCAAGCAGGACGGGCTTGTGCACATTTCAAAACTGAGCAATCAATTCGTCAAACATCCTCTCGACGTCGTATCGGTCGGAGACATCGTCACCGTATGGGTCGAAGGGGTGGACGTGCAAAAAGGCAGAGTGTCGCTGTCTATGGTAAAATAAAAGCACTGCTTACGAGCAGTGTTTTTTTCTGTAGAAATACCAGCACTGATTCAGCAGTTTGATTTGGTAATTGTCCTTTTCTAAAAACGCTTTTTGCATTTGTTTCATCAGCCAATTCGGCATGGCTCATTCCTCCTCAGCTTTTAGTTAGAGGTCGGTTTTAACTCATTGTATGCGAACGGTGAATTGTCCCGTTCAATGTTTTTAAAGCGGGGTGCACTTATGGATAACGAACAACTTCAAAAGCTGACGGAAGACATCTCTGCACAAGATTTCGGAAAGCCGTTCCGTCACCGGGCCTTTTTCAATGACCGGCTGAAAACGACAGGCGGCCGGTACATGCTGTCTTCCCATAACATCGAATTAAACCGAAAATATCTTCTCGAACACGGGCAGAGCGAGCTGGAAGGAATCATTAAACACGAGCTGTGTCATTACCATCTTCACCTTGAAGGAAAAGGGTACAAGCACAGAGACAAAGATTTCAGAGACCTGCTTCAGAAAGTCGGAGCGCCGAGATTCTGCACGCCGCTGCAAACCAAAAAGACACAAAAGAAAACATATATGTATAGATGCGCGGCCTGCGGCCAACAGTATATAAAGAAGCGGGCAATGAATCCGGAAAGATATGCCTGCGGAAAGTGCAGAGGAAAAATCAAAAGAATTTTTTAAAAAGGCTTGACTCATTTTAATGTTCTATGTTAAATTATAAAAGTCGTTGAGAGACAACGACACTTTCTTAAAAAAATAAATGTTGCTTCTTGACACAATATGTCGCATCATTTATAATGAAGAAAGTCTGATTA
>NZ_JAHOAA010000005.1:231-92376 GCF_019039175.1 Bacillus sp. FJAT-27001 | reverse complement strand
GTTGGTCAAGCGGTTAAGACACCGCCCTTTCACGGCGGTAACACGGGTTCGAATCCCGTACGGGTCACCATTTACCTTCGTTGGGCTATAGCCAAGCGGTAAGGCAACGGACTTTGACTCCGTCATGCGTTGGTTCGAATCCAGCTAGCCCAGCCATTTTATTTAAAAATTTTGAATCACTTTTAGAGCGAGCCATTAGCTCAGTTGGTAGAGCATCTGACTTTTAATCAGAGGGTCGAAGGTTCGAGTCCTTCATGGCTCACCACTTGTCACGCGGGTGTGGCGGAATTGGCAGACGCGCTAGACTTAGGATCTAGTGTCTTACGACGTGGGGGTTCGAGTCCCTTCACCCGCACTTTCTTTTCAAAGTGCTGATCATCATCACTAGCTTATATGCTTAGTGGAAAGACAGCTTCATAGCACGCGGTCGTGGCGGAATGGCAGACGCGCTAGGTTGAGGGCCTAGTGGGTGAATAACCCGTGGAGGTTCAAGTCCTCTCGGCCGCATCAATGATACCAAGGGTTTAGACACTCTTGGTATTTTTTGTTTATAGAAATTTATCTGTTACTGCCCACTTACTTATAGTAAGTCATCTAGTTTGATGCCCTTCGTTTTTTATTTTACTTATCTTGGTGAGTGGTCAAGGTCTCTTTACTCCCATTTACTGTCCAGAAAATATGAAAAAACATCAAAAAAGGTGTAAATAATGATAACGAGCGCTGTATAACCCTTAAATATAGGACATGATAATACTCGTAAGGTTGAGGGGAAAAGAGCAGGAAAAGCAGGAGAAGAAAATTGGAGAAAAGTAATTACTAATCGGTTTGATTTGCATCATATAGGATTTAATACAAAAACCTTTTATTTCTAGAAAAAGAGAAGTTGAAAAACCTGGAGTGAATTTATTTCCAAAGTATAGAAAGTAAGAAATCTTTTAAAAAACTAAAAAAAATGAAATTACGGAAAGGTAATGAGTGATTACCTTTCCGTAATTCGTTAATTATTTCTTTGAGCAATTTTATATTTCATCTTAACACTACCACCTTGAGCCGTTGGTGAAGCTGTAAATGTGTAATTGTATGTCCAACCAAACCAACCATTTTTAACCTCGGCAGAAATGTTGCCTTGCTTGCCTGGTGCGATGGTTCTTGAGACTTTTCCATCAATTGATATTTTTATGTCATTACTTCCGTTATTTGAAATCCAGAAGTTTACTTGTGCTCCGTCATTCTCATCTAATTCGAACTCCCGACTCCAGCTTGATTGATCAACAGAGCCCTCTGAAATTTCCCTGTCTAGAGCTTTGAATACTCCACTTGTAACTGCATAATTTTTCGACGATACACTTGTAGTCGACTCCGCAAAAGCAGGTATAGTACAAGTTCCAACAATTACACCAGCTATCAGAGTCGATGTTACTCCTTTGAAAATGGACTTAAGATTCACGATCAAGCACTCCTTTTAATTTCATTTATTATACATACATATTTCGTATGCATGATACAAATAATACCATGTAAAATAATTACAGTAAACATTCTTTTGGATAATAATGTTTGTAACTCAACTTTTGTACCCCATACATCCCAAATCAGACAAGTAAGCCTTGATATAGCTAGGTAAGCGGAAATTGCGATCTTTTATTGAGGTACTGCTACTAGCAAAGATTTTCCGATACCCGCAAAACCAAAAAACACTATCCTTTCTCTAAAGTAACGAAAAGGGTAGTGTTTTTTGTGCTATTCAAGATTAATACGTACTCTTTTTTTCTCAAAATCGGACAAGTCAAGATACTACCAAAAGAAAAAACTATCGCACCTATTGGGCGAGACCACCTTACTTCTTTTGTTAGTGGTTTCTTAGATCTTAGTTGGAATTACAAATTTAAAGCTAATATTTTCAGTGTTTTTTTTAAAAAAAGTAATGCCTAATTTTTGTCCAAAATTCATAAAAAAAGAAGAAAACAAGTGGAAATGTAGATAAAGAATGCTTTATTTATAAGGTTTATGTAATACATGATACGTTTTCACTAGGTTGAGGGCCCAGCGGGTGAGTAACCCGTGGAGGTACAAGTCCTCTCGGCCGCATCAATGATACCAAGGATTGTAGACGCCCTTGGTATTTTTTTGAAGAAAGTTCTCGTAAGCTGACTGCTTATTCTTATTATGAGAAGCTTGGAGATTCTTATGAGGAAATGGCACATATGCCGGGTGATGGCGACCGACTTGGTCTGTATAAGAAAACACCTGATTATGAAGAAGTTAAAGGGAAGGAAACCGAAAATTAAGGAGTAGACTTTATGTCTGCTCCTTTTTTATGCTTCGATATTTCTTTCCCTATCTTTTAGAGGTTTGAGGGCTATTTGTCTGACTCAAGTGAAAATGATTCAGCCTCTACAGTTTTTTTCATGAGTAAAGCATCTATACTATAGGGTATTCTTTTAAAATAAATTAATATGAATGCACCTGCAGATGCAGAGAATACAGAATAGTCAAGAGAAGTCTTAAAACCTGTTCCTACTGTTAAACCTAGAGCGAAAATAATCAACATAGCACCACTCAATACAGCTGTTATTCTTGTTTTGAAACCAATGATCAAAAGTATTCCTAAGATGGTTTCAAACATAGTTGCTATCCATCCTGCTATCGGTACAAGAGCATTTGGTATAAAAGGAGTTAAGGCAGCGACATAATCCGTGTAATTTTCAATGTTTCCCCATATGACATTAGGCTTGCCAGGTGTCCCCCATAGTCCGAATCGATCGGCTACAGAAGATAAAAAGCTAATTCCTAAAGCGAGCCTAAGATACAGAGTCATTAATGCTTTCATTTTACATTTCTCCTTCCTTTTTTGAAATTAATCTGTAAAAAAGAAGATTGTTATTCTTTTTTATAAGAGACCGTATAAATCGGCGATTAATATAGTCTTTAATATGAGTATAACATTTGCGCTTTCTTATGCAAGAGAAGCACCAATAGGTACGGCATTGTTTTTACAAATTCAAACGCCGAGATGGAAAACGAAAAAACATAATATGACTTGTAATAGCACAAAAAAGCTCTGACTAATTAATTTAGTCAGAGCTTTTTTTTATGAAGTATTCCCGAGTATCTGTCCTTGTTTTTTTAGGCAATACTACGTCCAATTCTTTATTTAACCATGCGAGCGTTTTATTACGAAGATAATTACGCATCTGTTCTTCTGCTTCAAGCATTACCAAGTTAATTGTACAAGAAGAATTGCTGGATTCACAGGAGTTGCATTTGTCTCGATAAAGCAGACCATTGCTTACAATATTTTTACATTGAAAAATGGGTTTTGGTCCTTCAACAGCCTCTATTACATCCCAAAAGGAAATATCTTCTGGGGATTTTGCTAACCTGTATCCTCCCTTTACACCGGGGACAGAATTTACAATACCAGCTTTAGATAATTTACCGAAAACTTTTGAAAGAAATGTTTCTGAAAGTCCTTGGAACTCTGCAAGGTCCCGAATCCCGACACTTTCCTTGGAGGGAACATCTATTAAATAAACCAGACAATGTAAAGCATATTCAACCCCAACACTGTACTGCATATAAACTCACCTGCTTTTGATTTTAAGGGTTATCACATTGTATCTTAGGAGTATTTTTGGTGATAGTCAATCATAAAACCCTTCTTTAGTATATTATTTGTTCCGTTTGACAAAATAAACTGCAGGGTTTATATTAAAGATCGAATTGATCGTCGATTAAATTAATCTTTAATATAAAATAAAAGGAGAGTTTTAAATGAGCAAAACACTTATCATTAATGCACATCCAAAAGTGGATGATACGTTGTCATATAGTTTACGGGTAATGAAACACTTTTTGGAAACTTACAAAGAATTAATTCCAGAGAGTGAAGAGCTTGAGCAGATTAACTTGTATAGTGATGAAGTGCCTATGGTTGATAAAACAGTTTTAAGCGCATGGGATAAGGCTGGAAAGGGCGAAGAACTGACAAGCGATGAACAAAAAGTAACAGAACGCATGACAGAAGTATTGAAACAATTCAAAAGTGCAAAAACGTATGTCATCGTTTTGCCTTTGCATAATTTCAATATTCCATCAAAATTAAAAGACTATATGGACAATATCATGATCGCACGCGAAACATTTAAATATACTGACACTGGGTCAGTAGGTCTGCTTAAAGATGGACGAAGAATGCTTGTCATACAAGCCAGCGGATCAATTTATACAAATGATGACTGGTATGAAGAAGTTGAATACTCTAATAAATATTTGAAATCAATGTTCAATTTCCTCGGTATTGAGGATTATCAAATTATCCGAGTGCAAGGAACAGCTTTACTAAGTCCGGAGGATGTTTTACAAAAAGCAAATAAAGAAGTTGAAGAAGCTGCTTCAAGATTAGCAGGTAAATAAGGTATAGCATGAAGATCATTGTTGCCGGGGGGACTGGAGTAATTGGTCGGTCCCTTCTTCCTAAATTAATACAAAACGGCCATCAAGTATTTGCATTGACCCGAGGTAATCGGTCGAACACGTTCCTCAAAAGAATCAGTTTTAGTAAACAATGAAGTAATCTTTACACGTTAGAACATTTTCTAGCGTGTTTTGTTTTTTTTTATTTATGGATCACGTGTCAAGACACAAAAGCCTTACAATAACCGCAATAAAGACGAAAAGAATAATTTCTTCAATAGACTATTCGTACCTTTTTGCATTGGATGAATTTGCTTGCATCGATTATCTTGGATGAAAATAGAAAAATTCCGTACGACCTAGTCACTCAAAAATTGAATGATTGGTATACTCTTATTAAAAATGATCAAGTTGAGCAGGCTGATTGTTATACTATCAATTGCTTGAAATGGCGGGGTTTTGTAACTAGTGATAAGCTATCACTTTATTGAGGGCCTAGTGGGTGAATAACCCGTGAAGGTTCAAGTCCTCTCGGCCGCATCTCAGTGATACCAAGGGTAATAGAGAGATCCTTGGTATTTTTTTGTGCTTGTTTTTAAATGATCTAATGCCCACAAACTGCCCACTTACCTAAAGTAAGTCATCTGCAGTCGACATCGCACAAATATTTTCATCATTATAGGTAGTTACTAATGCCTCAAGCTCCAATTTGCAAAAGTAGAGAAAGTATTACAAGCATGGAGGAAAACAAAGATGCCTTGTTATATGATCAGCTATTAGAATTTAGACACGAGATAATAGGGTAGGGGCATAAGGGTACTGAAAAGGCTTAATCTTTTTTAAAAGGTTAAGCCTTTTTTTGGCTATAAATGTAATTGGTGTCCAATTAGTTGCCCTGAATTCATGAAAAAGGATAAAATAGGTGTAAATAAGTTGTTATTTTAAAATTAGAATCAATTCTTTATCACAAAAGCAATAATAACTAATCTGCGAAGAAAGGATAACGGTCAAATGAAAACATTAGTTATCGTTATACACCCTAATTTGGAAACGTCTGTTGTCAACAAAACCTGGATGAATCGTTTAAAGCAAGAGAATGACATTACGGTTCATGACCTGTACGGTGAATACCCTAATTTTATCATTGATGTAGAAAAAGAGCAGCAGCTCCTGTTAGATCATGAGCGTATCGTTTTTCAGTTCCCAATGTATTGGTACAGCAGTCCCACGTTACTCAAATAATGGGAAGATGATGTGTTAACACATGGCTGGGCTTATGGAACTGGAGGTACTAAATTGCATGGAAAAGAACTGCTCTTAGCGATCTCCTTAGGCGCACAGGAATCTGATTATCAAGCAGGCGGAGAATATAATATCACGATCAGCGAGCTTATCAGACCGTTTCAAGTCACTGCTAACTATATAGGAATGCGTTTTCTTCCTGCCTTTACACAATATGGGACACTTCACCTTTCAAAAGAAGATGTTAAGAACAGTGCGGAGAAATTGGTTAACTATCTTAAAGCTGAGCATTGATCCGGTATTCGCGAGGGAAGCTGAAATAAATGATGTGTTGTGAAAATAAGGATTTGTGATAGATGTTAATTAAACTTTATTTCAAAGTTACATCGACTGAATGCAGGAGGGCATAGAGCGAGGACTTAATTATAAAAAAAGAGACCAAGCTATTCACCTGATCTCTCACTATTTCAACTTTTTACTGTTAATTAACGCCAAGCTGACGGAGAATATCATGCACATCCACATGAGATCTATGTTCAATAATTTTACCGTCAACAATACGTAACAACATCATAAGAGAGAATTTAACGCTTTTTCCTAAATTCAATTGTCGTTGATTGGCCTGTTTAAATGCATCCATTATTTCATACCCGGTGCTACTTATTTCTGTTGTAGTCTGTGTACTGATTAATAGGTAAAGAAAGTCGAAAAGGTATACGAAATTCTTCATACAAATTAAAGTTTTGAATGAAAGAGCAGGATTACTCCTGCTCTTTTTCTTTCTAATTGGGCTGGATTAAACGCAGACGGTTATTCCTTGGGAAGAACAAAAAAATTTCTTCTATCCATTGACTAGCTGGGCTTTAGCCGGATTTCTATCACCCTGTTGAGCTTGTCAGATTTTAAAAAGATATGATACGTTTATAGTGTTTTGTTTCACCTGATTGTGGGGTAATAAAGATAGAATCAGTAAATAATTCTTAGGAACGACATCAATCTTATAATAAACATATTGGAAGACGTAATGGAAGAACTAATATAAAGGTTTAGGATACTTTGAAGAAATAAAAGTTTTTTTTGATTGTGATAATATTCACAATAGATCTGTATGAAGGGGAATCATTTCTCCAAATAGTCTGCAGAAAATACCAACCACAGCCCAAGGATATATCACTAACCGCTTTGGCTGGTATTATTTGTTGGATGTTTCTCTTTTTGTTGCTTTTTGTATTATTTTTAGTCCAATCGGCAAAAATAAGTTAAGGAAACCAGCGAAAGAAAAAACTGAATTTCATCCTTCTTTCCTGGTTTACAATGTTATTTGGCGCTGATATGGATATTAGTCTAGTCTTTTAGGTACAGTTGAACCAATCATCCACTATGCCGTTAGCTCTCCATCAGGTGAAACAGAAACCCCCAGACTTTTAGAGAAGCATTACGCTATACATTCTGGGACTGCATGCTTGGACCGTTTATACGCTTGTATAATGTGGATTTGATAATCAAGGAGTCGATATTATTAAATGAAGTTTAACAAGAAAAAAATTAACGTTGTAGACATTCAAAAAGCGAAGAAAAGCGTGTTTGCTACAGGGATAGGAAACGCGATGGAATGGTTTGATTTTGCTTTATATTCTTATTTGGCAGTTATTATTAGTAAAAACTTTTTCAGTCCAGTTCAAAACGATGAATTAAAGTTAATATTTACTTTTGCTACATTTGCAATTGCCTTCTTACTTAGACCGGTAGGCGGAATTATTTTTGGTAAAATGGGTGATAAATTTGGTCGGAAAATAGTATTAACAATTACTATTTTAATGATGGCTTTATCTACTTTAATAATTGGTGTGCTTCCTACCTATGAACAGATTGGTGTATGGGCCCCTATATTATTACTCTTAGCTCGTATTCTGCAAGGTTTTTCTGTGGGTGGAGAGTACGCTGGTGCAATGGTATATATCGCAGAATCTTCTCCAGATAATAAGCGTATAAGGTTAGGCAGCGGTTTAGAAATCGGCACATTATCTGGTTATATAGTAGCTTCTGTTTTAGTTACAGTACTTTTCTGGACTTTATCTGATGTTCAAATGAATAGTTGGGGATGGAGAATTCCTTTCTTCTTAAGTATTCCAATAGGATTATTTGGTTTATATTTGAGAAGTCATTTAGATGAATCACCAATTTTTGAAAATGACATCTCTGAAAGCCAAGAACAACAACCAGGTTTATTAGAAGTCATTAAAACATATAAAAAAGATATCTTTTTATGTATCGTATTTGTGGCATTTTTCAATATAACCAATTACCTATTGTTAGGTTATATGCCTTCTTATTTAGATGAGAACCTTGGTATAAGTGATAATATAAGTACACCGGTTACAGCAATTGTATTGATTATTATGGTACCGTTCGCTTTAACTTTTGGTAAATTGGGAGATAAATTAGGAAATAAAAAAGTTATAACAATTGGATTAGTATTAGGAATTGTATTTTCGATTATCTCTTTTCAATTTCTTAATATGGGGAATATAACATTCTTATTTATAGGACTTTTAATGTTAGGTATTGTATTATCTGTATACGAAGGTACTATGCCAGGATCTTTACCTACGTTGTTCCATACGGACATTAGATATCGTACATTATCCTGGACATTCAACTTATCAGTTTCTATTTTTGGTGGAACAACACCTTTAGTTGCTTCTTGGTTAACCCATGTGACAAGAAACAATTTGGCGCCGGGTTTCTATTTATTAGCAGTTAGTTTAATTGGCTTAATAGTTGTGTTAACCTTATTTAAAGATACTTCAGGTAAATCTTTAAAAGGTTCTTACCCAACAGTTGCTTCTAAAGCTGAGTTTCAAGAAGCTGTTGAAAATCCAAAAGATTCACTGTGGTGGAAAATGGAACAAACAGAAAAGGAATGAAAAAAACATCCATTTAATTGACCGGCTACTCGAAATACAGACTCAGAATAAGCTGGGATTATCCGAGCAGCAATGACTGCAGCTCTTTTATATTCTGGAGGGCTTACTGCTTTGCAAAAGCAGCGTTGCTATTCTCGATCGTCATTATTTTATTGGTTGTGTCCTAATAATAAAACGTTGACGCAAGAACGAAGAGAAATTAAAAGGTCCGAGCAATACAGCAAAATAAGAAGCAAGAAGCTTTGTTATGCCAGTTCTTCTCCCGAAGGAGAGCTGGCTTTTTATTTTCTATATGGGGTCCAAAGAAGAAAACGAGAACTTGTACGCTAATCACAGTATTTGGTTCTTCTTGTTTTATGGGAGAAGGAAAAAATATCTGTTAAAGGTTTAGGCGAAGAATTATATCTAGACTCCGGAACATTAACTCCAGTTTTAAAACGACTTGAGGAGCGAGGTCTTATTATAAGAGAGCGTTCAAAAGAGGATGAACGAAGTGTAATTATTACGTTAACAACTGAAGGGAATGAGTTTAAAGAAAAAGTCACAATGATACCTAATGCAGTATTTGATAAAACCGGTTGTAATGAAGAAGAAATTAAAAGTTATAACAAGGAAATTCGTAATTTACTTAACATGCTGACATCTGAGCAATAGTTTTATGAATATAGATGGTGGGCCCAGCGGGTGGAATAACCCGTGGAGGTTCAAGTCCTTTCGGCCGCATCAATGATACCAAGGGTTTTGACACCCTTGGTATTTTTTGTTTATAAAAATTCATCTGTTACTGTCCACTTACTTATAGTAGGTCGTATGATTTGTCAGTCACCTTCATCCTTCTGCTGACTGCGTGCATGGTAGTAAATATGATAATGATTAATGAAGTGATGAAGCAGGAGAAGAAAATCAGAAAAGAAATGCGAACAGATTCAGATGAGTACAAAAGAGATAACGCCATAATTCTTGTATATGATGACGGGAAGTATATTCAACTTGCGTTTTATCAGCCAGAAGAAAGTTCTCGCAAGCTTACTGCTTATTCTTATTATGAGAAGCTTGGGGATTCTTATGAAGAAATGGCACATATGCCGGGTGATGGTGATGGCGACCGCCTTGGTCTTTATAAGAAAACACCTGATTATAAAGAGGTTAAAGGCAAGGAAACAAAAACAATGTGCTTGTTCATTCCTGATAGGGGAACAATCGTTTTACCGTTAAGTTGTTGTGTGAGAGCCAGTATGTTAAAATGCTACGTAGATTTAATAATAAAGTTTAGATTCAGGGAGATTTATTTATGAAGTTGGATGAATTCACCGTCGGGCAGGTTTTTCAAACTAAATCTTTTGAATTAACAAAAGAGAATATAATGAATTTTGCAGAAGTGTATGACCCACAATACATGCATTTAAATGAAGAAAAAGCAAAAATGGGCAGGTTTAATGGAATTATTGCTTCTGGAATACAAACGTTATCTATTACTTTTAAGCTTTGGATTGAAGAAGGGTGTCATGAAGACGATATTATTGCTGGGACAGGAATGAATAATATAAAATTCCTAGCACCTGTTTACCCTAATGATAAACTGAACACTATTGTTAAGGTTATTGATAAAAAACCAAATAAAAGCCAGACGGGGATACTTACTGTATTGTTATCTACCTATAATCAGAAAGAGGAAAAAGTGTTTGAAGGTGAGTTATCAGTATTAATTAAACGCTAAATGACCTTTGCGGCATATCATCGTCACCTTTCAATTTTTATAGGTGTCTGGATGAAATAAGCAATCATCTAAATTAATTGAGTGGACTTTGAGTCTGCTCTTTTTTTATTTGTTCAACCTATGTCGAGAAACAAAGGACTCACAATAACGAAAAAATCATCTCGTAAATACGAATTTAAAAATTGCTGCCTTGAGGTTTTTTTGCATATTCCTCTGTATCATTGCGCCGGGTGAATAATTATAATGAGCGTTCTATCCTTCGATGTTATATTTCCTTTTTACTTTTTAGTTTTGTCAGTTCAAAGCTGTACTTTACCATGTCATGGATTTGATGCTCTGGGAGTCCCTCATCTAAGGTAAGAGTATTCCAATGCTCCTTGTTCATATGGTATCCGGGCTTGATTTCTTCAAAAAGACCACGTAGAAAATCAGCCCTTTCAGGTTCGCATTTAAGGTTGACACATAAGTGTTCGTCGCGAGTGAAGATAAGTGCAAATATTTTCTTATTCCCTTTGTGCCGAATTGCAGTCCAACCATCTCCAAAAGGATGGTCTTCATAAGAGTTTGGAAAGGTTAGGCAGTAATCTTTTATTTCACCATAATTCATTATCAATTCACTCCATACCTCATTATTTTTATATACAGAACATATTCGTTCAAACTAAGATTTGCGGTTTCTTTTATACCAATCCGAGATTTCCTCAAGTCTTTGTTTGAACTTAGCTTCTGAACCTTGAGTTGTTGGATAGTAATACTCACGTCCTATTAAAGAATCTGGCATCGTCTGCATTGTCGTTAATTTTTCCTTTTTATCATGAGCATATTTATATCCCTTACCGTAATCTAAATCTTTCATCAAAAGGAGTAGATTTTATGTCTGCTCTTTTTCATCAAAAAGCCATTTTTCTTATCCCCAGTCTGATAAAAGATTTTCTGTGAAATCATTTAAAAATTATTGGTCAATTTTTCTTTTTCAATAATATCCTTTACCACATCCTCAATTGTGATATGCCCAAGAGCTTTTTCCAAGGCAGATTGGGCGATTTCAAATATTGGACCAATTGTACTTTGAATGTTCCGGCCTACAGGACATTGAGGATTGGGATTTTCATGTATACTAAACAATTCTTTATCTTGAACAACATTAACTGCTCTATAAACATCAAGTAAGGTGATTTCAGTTAGATCCTTCGCTAATTCAGCTCCTGCAATACCTGGCCGTACATTTACTAAACCTGCTTTTTTCAGCATCCCCATAATTTTTCTTATTAAGGCGGGATTTGTATTTACACTTCCAGCTAAAAATTCAGAAGTGCTAATTCCGTCTTCATTTATTTCTATAAGAGCCAATATATGAATTCCTACAGCAAAACGGCTGCTAATAGACATGATTTCTTCACCATCCTCATTACTTTACACTCTTTATAGTACACTTGTAACTGAATGTATTACAAGTTCTTTTACTCTAATATGCTCAATTAACAAGATGATAAAAGTATTGACAAATAAATAAGGTGTAACTAAACTTATTACATGTAATCGATATGGTTACATTTAAAATTTTGAATGATTAGGAGGACTTTAAATTGAAAATTGGAATCATTGGTGCAACCGGAAAAGCTGGAAGTCTTATCTTGAAAGAAGCGGTAAGCAGGGGACATGAAGTAACTGCAATTGTAAGAGATGCTGCAAAACTTAAAGAGGAAAAGATTGCAGTCATTGAAAAAAATATAATTGATCTTACATCGGATGATCTAAAAAAGTTAGATGTAGCAGTTAATGCCTTCGGTGCTCCATTAGGAGAAGAACAGGCACATGTAGATGCTGGCCGGGCATTAATTAGGGCATTAAAAGGAACGGATACAAGAGCCGTAATTGTAGGTGGAGCAGGGAGTCTTTATGTAGACGAAAATAAAACTGTCAGTGTAATGGATACACCTGATTTCCCGGAGATTTTTATTCCGACAGCTAAAGGGCAAGGTCGTAACTTGCAAGAACTAAAGGAAACTTCTGATATTAACTGGACATTTATCAGTCCTTCAGCGGTATTTGACCCAGACGGGAAAAGAACTGGATTTTATCAGTCAGGAAAAGATCATCTTCTTGTGAATTCGAAAGGCGAAAGTTATATCAGCTATGCAGACTATGCAATTGCAGTATTGGATGAAATCGAAAATCCAAAACATATAAATGAACGCTTTACAGTTGTTGGAGAAGCTGAATAAGTTATTGAGTAGAACCAAAGGGTACCATTAGCGTCATCGCTAATGGTATCTTAGATTAAAGCGGGACGGAAAATAAAAAAGGGGAGATAATTAATGAAGATTAGCCGGACTTTGTTTGCAGTCATTTTATTGGGTAGCATAGCAGGAGTGGTTTTAACAAATAATGTCCCTATTATCAAAGCTCCTTTTCAAGTTGCTGATGACAGAGTAGGTGCTTAGTGAGTTGGACCAAAAAAATATGTATAAAAAGCTCTGACTAGCAACTTTTTGGATTAGTTAGAGCTTTTTTATTTGACTGTGTTACCCAGTGTAATCCTCCGTATTGTTTAATACACTTTAGTTTGAAAATCCGGGAAACTCTTCTACAGTTCCTATTTCGTGTCCAAAGTGTGAATATTCCAGCGGGGAACTTTACTGAAATGAGGGGTATTTTCGAAAACACACCAGTATGCTTTATGACCTGCCGTCAATGACATTAAAGAAATGATTTGATGAAAAATAAAAAGGAGCGATATTCGTTAAAATTCAGGTAGTAGCCATGCATAGCATATAAAACACATGATTTAATTCTAAATTCTTTACTGATCGTTCTTAAATTTGATATACTTGAAATACGTCAGATCTAACTGTTTTGCTACTCAAATGAGAATGATCGTTCTTTAATTATTTAAGAATGAAGGAGGGATAACATGGCTAGAAATAAAGAATTTGATGAAAAAAAAGCATTAAGAAAAGCAATGGACCTGTTCTGGGAACAGGGGTATGAAAAAACATCCATGCAAGACTTGGTGGACCATATGGGCGTTCACCGCAGAAGTATCTATGATACATTTGGCGACAAACATACTTTATTTATGCGAGCCTTAAGTCACTATGTAGAAGTAATGGAAGTAAGAATGAAGAATGAAGTGAAAACAGAATTAACGGTTAAGCTGGCTATACGAAAATTATTTGAAATGGTTATTTACCCAAAAGAAGATCAGCCAAAAGGATGTTTAGCTGTTAATGCAGCTGTTGAATTATCCCTAATAGATGAAGAAGTAGCTAAGAAAATCACAGAGATTTTTATAAATGCGGAATCCTTATTATTTGATCTGCTCAAACATGGACAAGAAAAAGGGGAAATTCCTAAACACTATGACATTAAAGGGCTTTCTCAATTCATTCATAATTCACTTGTAGGAATACGAGTATTAGCAAAAACGACAAATGATAAAGAGAGATTAGAAAGTATTATTAATTTCACTTTGTCGACACTAGACTAAATCTATTTTGTGATATTGATTAATTAAAATATGATTTCGAGGAGAGAATAATATGAAGTACACAGTTATTACAGGAGCAAGTTCAGGTATAGGCTATGAAACTGCATTGGAATTTGCCGCTCGCGGCAAAAACTTAATTATTGTAGCTAGAAGATTAGAGAAATTAGAAGCGCTTAAATCAGTCATTCATAATTTAAATCCTGATTTAGATGTTATTATTCGTACAAGTGACTTATCTGTCACAGCTCAGGCATACACACTGTATGACAATTTAAAGGAATATCAAATTGAGACTTGGATTAATAATGCCGGGCTTGGTGAATCTTCTTCTGTCACGGATCAGAATTTAGATAAAGTGGAAACCATGCTACGTGTAAACGTAGAATCCTTAACGATTCTTTCTACACTATTTGTACGTGATTATTCGGATGTAGAGGGAACTCAGTTAATTAACGTATCATCAGCACTCGGATATGCAATTGCTGTTGGCAGTATTACTTATTCTGCATCTAAATACTTTGTCAGTGCATTTACAGAAGGCCTTGCAAAAGAACTTGAACGCAAAGGTGCGAAAATGAAGGTGAAAGTTTTAGCGCCAGCAATCACGGAAACAGAATTCATGAAAACTGCATCTGATACGAAAGAATATGATTACAAAGCAAATATCCCGATGTACCACACAGTTGAGCAAGTGGCGAGTTTTATGATGGAGCTTTATGATAGTAATCAAGTAGTAGGAGTTGTAGACGGAAACTATGAATTTCAATTAAGAGATCAAATCTATCCGATTCTAGAGATGTAATATTTCAAGTTATTAAACCTATATAACGATGCTCTACATCAATAACACTAGGAAGATGAGAAACATTTATTCACAGTATCGGTCTATAAAATTTAATTATTTGAGAATGATCGTTCTAAAAATGACTGCTGTTTAGGTGGAGGGTTAATCATAAAATTGGAAGTCAGACTTCGCTAAAAGAAAGATTCCCCTCCACCTAAACGATTATATAAAAAGGTAAAAACCTAATAAACGTAATATGATAGAGGATGCTGATAAAAAAATGAAAACACTTATGAAAGCAGCTCAGATCACCAAGTATTCAAAAGATCTCTATGCCCAAATCAATGACATTCCAATTCCAGAAATCGATGACAATGAAGTCTTGGTAAAGGTCAAAGCTGCGGCAGTCAATCCACTCGAAATGTTAATTATTACAGGCAGCGTGAAACTGATTCAAGATTATGAATTCCCATTAACGCTTGGTAATGAATTGACAGGAGTTATCGAAAAAGTCGGAAAAAATGTGGCAGAATTTCACGTAGGAGATGCCATCTATACACGTCTCCCCCTCGAAAAAATTGGCGCTTTTGCGGAATATGCCGCAATTGATGCTGCCGCAATTGCACCCATGCCAAAAAATTTGTCTTACGTGGAAGCCGCTGCTGCACCACTGGCTGGACTCACAGCGTATCAAGGTCTGCATGAAGAACTTGAGGCACAGTCAGGTAAATCTGTCTTCATTCCAGGTGGATCAGGCAGCTTTGGTCAGATGGCTGTACCAATCGCAAAGGCAATGGGCCTAAATGTCATTGTTAGCGGCAGCTCAGAAGCGCGCGAACGCATTTTGGAAATGGGTGCAGATCAATATTTGGATTATTCAACAGAAAACTATGTTGACTTGTTGTCAAATGTGGATTATGTGATTGATACACTGGGACCTAAAGAATTTGACAGTGAATTGAGTATCATCAAACCGGGCGGAAGATTGCTCTCTCTCCGTACAGGACCAAATAAACGCTTCGGAAAAGACCGGAATTTTCCATTGTGGAAACAAATGCTATTTTCCCTTGTTGGCGCAAAGTATGATCGCAAAGCCAAGAAACAAAACGTGGAATACCATTTTATCTTCGTTCGTTCTGACGGCGCACAACTTAAAGAGATTACCAAAATCATTGAAGAAAACAACATTGCTCCAGCAATTCATCCAATACAATTTACCATAGACAACGTAAATGAAGCGCTAGAACTAGTCGCAAATGGACGGCCAAAAGGGAAAGTGATTATTCAATTTTAAGGGGAATACAAAGAAAACAGTCAAAAAGTTAAGATCGTTTATGCAAAGGATTTTGAAAGGCAATATTAAGGTGTTACAAACCGCGAGTTCTGCTGATTAAGAAATGGAAAGATAAAAAGCTAGAACAAATCATAGAAAAACTTCATCAAGCCAGAGTTCATTATAAAACATGGAGAACTAGCCATTTCAATTAGGCGGTTACTCTAATAGACATGTCACCAGTAACAAGACATTAACTGTCTTGAAATGAAAACCTACTCCATTTTTACTCCCAAATAAAAATAAATCGAAGTAAACATTCATAATCAAAATAAACAAATGCTGATATTATAGGCTTTTGTAATTCATAATAAAGAATCACTTTATTGAGGGCCCAGCGGGTGAATAACCCGTGGAGGTTCAAGTCCTCTCGGCCGCATCCTAATGATACCAAAGGTTTTGACACCTTTGGTATTTTTTTGTTGTAAGTGCATGTGGCAATTAAAAAAGTGCTGACCTCTGCACAAAATCTTTGCGCGAGTCTGCACTTTTATTATGCAAGATACACTGCCCATTATCATCGATTATGGGAGTAGTTTATTTAATCCGTTCTTAGCCGAGCTGATACCTGGCTTTTAGAAGTTTTTTTTAAGTGGGTAAAACCAACAAATTTTTTGCCTTCTTCATCCCATAGGCGGAACTTTAACGACTTAATACTTGTTGCCAGTGTGATGGTCGGAACGTTTTGCAATGGTTCAGTGTTGTTATGCACGATTTCAAGCTTATAGTTTGGGACTCTTGGGCTTAAATGATGAACATGATGGAAACCGATATTGCCTGTTAACCATTGCATGACTTTTGGAAGCTTATAAAAAGAGCTTCCTTCAACGGCTGCTTTTACATATTCCCAATGCTCATCTTCTTCGAAATATGAATCCTCAAACGTATGCTGAATATAAAACATCCAAATTCCGAGGGATCCCGATATCATAAAAATTGGTGTCTGGACCAGCAGAAAGTTTTGCCAGCCGATAGCCCAACATAAAAGTGCTGCCAAAGCGACGATCCCCAGGTTCGTTACATATGTATTCATCCGTTCTTTGCGTTTTGCCCCTTTACGATTAAAACGATTGGTAATCCCGAAGACGTAAATCGGTCCGATAATAAACATAACAAACGGATTTCTGTACAAACGGTACATTATTTTTGTCTTAGTTGAGGCTTCCTTATATTCCTCAACAGTCAGTACCCAAATATCGCCCGTACCGCGTTTGTCCAGGTTGCTGCTTGTCGCATGATGGACAGAATGATCGTGTGCCCAATGATCAAACGGATGCAGAGTCAGAATTCCTGTTATTGTTCCAAGGATTCGATTCGCCTTTCGGTTCTTAAAAAAGGAATAGTGGCAGCAATCATGAAAGATGATGAAGGTTCTCACTAAAAAACCTGCCGCAACGACAGAAATCGCTAATGTAAGGATATAAGAAATCGATAAGCTCTTATAGGCCAAACACCATAACAGGACAAATGGCACCAATGTGTTAATGATTTGATAAATACTTTTTTGTAAATCGGACTTTTCATAAGGTGTAACCAGTTTTCTCAAAGTCCTTAGGTTTTGTTCATTCATTTTTAAAAGTTTCCCCTCCCCTGATGTTCTTCTAAGTAGCGAAAACGTTTGTCTTTGAAGTCACAGCGTCATACACCATAGATGATAAGTATCTTTCCCATTCATCTGTGAAATTATTGGAAATGAGATACTTGTTTCCATCTCGATTAAATCTTTATTAGCAATGGCCAGCCGGGATACAAAAAGCGTATGAAGATTATACCCGGCTCTTTATCGGGCCAAACTCTCTCCATGCTCCCCAATGTGAATCGGTTTATTTAGACCGTAAATTTTGATTGTTTGAGGAACAAACATGACAAGTTAATACTGTTAAAATAGGGGTATACCTGAGTGATCGTTTGGAAACATCTGCAGAAACAAAGCTGTACCAGTGAACAGCCAAGAATATCTTGTACTTGAACAAGAAACAGCTGAGCTTTTTAAAGAAATCTTTAACAATCAATATGAAGTACTGGGTTTGAAGGCACTCGTGATTCATTTTCACGGTGTTTTCAAACCATAGCTATTAATAGGCATCTTATTTTGCACTGGTATCGACAGGTTTAACAAATAAAACATGAATGAACACATTATTAATTTGCAGTTATTTCCGTTTCGTGATATGATAAAGGAGAATTATTTTTGTTCGTGTAAAGGATAGTATGAATATCGACTTTTCGTCTTGATGATACTTTGGGCAAGGATAGTAATACAATGTGTAACACACTAGGAGGCAACAAAAATGGAACAAGGTACAGTTAAATGGTTTAATGCAGAAAAAGGTTTTGGATTTATCGAACGTGAAAATGGAGACGATGTATTCGTACACTTTTCTGCAATCCAAAGTGACGGATTCAAATCTTTAGACGAAGGTCAAAAAGTAACGTTTGACGTTGAGCAAGGTGCTCGCGGAGCTCAAGCTGCTAACGTTCAAAAAACTGCTTAATCTTCAATCGTTTATACAAACAGGCTCTTTATATAGGGCCTGTTTTTTTATGTTCTCTGTATCATAGTGAATAAAAAAACCCTACTCAACGTTCGAGTAGGGACAGTTGCTACAAGGTAAGAAAAAGGTTTAAAACCTCAAAGGATTGTTTACAGTATAACATACCGGATTGACGATATGTGGAATATATATAAATGATTTGTTTTTATGTTCTCAAGATAACTGTATGTTATTCTTTGTTACAATTCGCATATCTCTTTTATGAAAAGAAGATAACCAACTGCTATTCACTGTGGAAGCAGATGTAAGAAATTCTTAAAGATAAAGAGGGGAGTGGTTGTTTTTTCTTCTGGAAATAATCACTTAGACCTAAAACAATGAAAGCCCTGCCTCTCTTCCATCCTTACGGCTCCTTGTCCGTGCCAGTGTGAATCAGGATTACAAAAATCAAGTGACTATTTCATCGAGTTTTTTGATAAAACATCAAATGTTCGTTGAAGAAATTTTTAATAATAAAAACAGATTAGATTGTAGGAATAATAAAAGAGGTTAATGTTCTAAAAGTAAGTTGAAGAAGTTAAGCGTCTTTGAAATATTTTAATCGTAATATTCCGAAAACTTGCGGGTGCTTTTTGGAATGCAAAACATTATTTAAAATTAACCTTAGCAGAAACTTTTTATTTGTTTTTCAGTGATTCCTTTAATGACTTCCAGTTCACTAATCAAAAATTCATATGCATTATCCAACATTTTTTTTTCGCTTGAATTAAGTGCTTTTTCTTTCTTCATTCGCATTAAATCACGTACAACTTCAGCGCCTTCTTGTATTTCACCCGTTTTTATTTTGTTCGTGTTTACTATATACCTTTGCTTCCACGGCAGTAACTTATCTGATTCTCCATGCTGAAAAATGTGTATAATGTGTTTTAATGCACGTATATCAGTAACTGGCCGTATATTTGAACTCAATATTTTACGCGTTGGAATCATAACTGTCATATTACTGATTGACATTCTTATGACATAATACTGTTGTTTTTCCTCTAAGAATTGTTTTTCTTCTATGGCTTCAATTGTACCTGCTCCGTGCATTGGATAAACAATGTTATCGCCAATTTGAAACATATAATCCACCTCCATATATGGGAACTTAACTTAAGGTTATCATATATGGAGTGAGATATCAAATTTTTAATGATAACATGGTCATTTATTGGTGTCAATAACTTTTTTTAAAAAAACAACATCAAAACAAGAGGGAACCTGTGGGATTCCCAAAAAAGGAAAGATCAATTCAATTGGTCCGTGTATATCTTGGAATCTCGACTAATTAACAGAGATCAGTTTTTCGTTGAAAATGAGTTATTAAATCTCCTTTAGGAGTTCATGACTTGACATCAATGACACTTTACTAATCTATATGGGCACAATTTAATCACCGATTTTTAACCATAATTCATGAAAACATATAGAAGTGATGAAAGTGGAGGATAGAGAGTGTAATGAAAACAAGCTTTCATAACCTTAATGTATCTGCCATTCTTCTGCGTGCGGCGGAATTAGATATGATAATTCGATTAATGAAATGATAAAATAGGAGAAGACAGCCAAAAAGAAATGAGAGCAGATTCAGATGAGAAACACAAGAATAACTCATCGTGATCGTATTCGTACACATTTTTACAGAGGAGGACAATTATGATTGGAATACTGGCAGGAATGGGGCCAAAATCTACTGGGCCATTTGTAGATAAGGTAGTAGACGAGTGCCAAAAAATATATGGAGCAATACATGACATGGATTTTCCTCATATGATGATTTATTCCTGTCCGACTCCTTTCTATATGAATAAACCTCTCAATCATACGGACATGGAAAAGGCAATTATTGAGGGGGCTGTAAAGCTTGAAAAAACGGGTGTTGATTTTATTGCCATCCCATGTAATACCGCACATATCTATTTTAACCAAATAAAAAAATCGATTTCAGTCCCTTTACTAAACATGGTTGATGAAACCATAAATAAAATACCTAAAGGCTCAAAAAAAGCAGCTCTTTTAGCCACCGTTCCTACGGTTCAATCTGGAATATTTCAAGAAGCGTTAAACAGAGAAGGTTATGATTTTTTACATCAAGATAGTTGGCAAATCTATGTCGATCACATAATAGAAAAGATTAAACAAGGTCAAATCGATGAGGCTCGTACATTATATGATGAATTACACCGTGACTTAGCAGAAAAGGTTGATACGGTTATCATTGCATGTACGGATTTAAATATGGTCACGGATCAAAAAAGCAGCGAACTTACCTTTGTTGATTCATCAGCTTGTCTCGCTCAAGCCATTGTAAATAAGTATGTATTATTAACAAAATAAGCCGTCTGATTTATCAGCAAATTCAGGGCGCTTTTTTTCCTTTAAAGCGCCCGGCTTCGGCAAATACATGATCCTCGAGTTACTTCTTTGAATGTAACTTCCCCGCGTTATTGTTCTTTTAACATTGAATACTTTCGATACGCTTTATAGAAACTGCAGCCAAATAGAACAGCCATAAGGGCGGGAAGCGACCTCAAAAGGGCAAATGGAGTTTCAAATAAAAATGCTTTCCAAAACATTGCGCTTTCCATACTCCACAGACCTTCAGTTAAATACAAACCTGAATCCTTGTAAATCAAATAAGAATAAAACAAGCACAGTAACCCAAAACAAGATGAAAAACTCATTAGTCTTTTATAATAATTACTCTTTGATTGGCGATCCGAGAAGATTTCATTTTGATCATCATCTTCTTTTTGCCAATATCGAGTTCCGCTAAGCCATGGGCTGTTTATATAACTCCAGCCGAAGTCTTCATAGATCTCTTTGTAGTCTTTGAACTTTTTCTTTGATAAATAATCTTGATAATCCAGTCGCATTACATATTTTTTGTCGGTTTTTTCGAAAGTGTATATTCCTAATCCGCTGATATTTGTACAGTGATAGCCTTTTTGTAGGTGCTCGTTCAGCCATTGCTCCTCTTTTTCAATATCAAAAAACATCTTACATTTCTTCATTCGATTCACTTCCTTCGTGCAGGGATAAAATATGAAGTAATCTGTTTTGTTCCATTTTCAAAATGGCGCTTCCTTCCGCAGTTATCATATAAACTTTTCTCCGGCCCGATTCTCCGACAGGTTCAATCCAGCCATGCTTATTCAAGTTTTCAATCGCGCCGTATAATGTGCCGGCTGCTAAAATAACAGTTCCGTTACTCATCTTTTCGATCTTCTGCATGGCAGCATAGCCATGAAGCGGCTCCCGCAGAGCTAATAAAATATAATGCATGGTTTCAGACAGCGGTAATAATTTATGTTTCATATCCTCATCCTCTATTCAGTCTGACTATATAGTTAAACTTAATACAGTTCAACTGAATAGTCAATGGTCTTTTCAAAATTTGTCAAAGGAACTTGAAAATCAAATCTAAAAAGTCGCTTTTCTTACGTAATGGAAGCGACTTTTTGTATGTCCATATTGACGCCAAAAAGAATTTATCGCGGTACGTAGCTGTTTTCCGATGAAGCAGTGTCGTTTATTTTCAATGTGTTTTTTACGGTAAGAAAATCATCAAATTGAAAGGGGATGAAAATTAATAGTTGACTCAAGCAACTGTTTCGATTACGATGGAAAAAAGTTGCTTAAGTCAATCTTTTGGAGGAGGTTCATCAATTTGGAAACAAAACGTGTTTTGGCATTCAGACAATTTAATAGATTTTATACTGATATTTTGGGTTTTCTAAATGAACATATTTATGACAGTCCATTCTCTTTAACGGAAACCAGGATTTTATACGAAATTTATAATACGCCCGATTGTACAGCAAAAATCATTCAAGAAAGGTTAGACTTGGACAGAGGATATGTGAGCAGAATCATCAGAAAATTCGAAGAAGAAGGCTTCATATACAAGCAAAAATGCAGAGAAGACGGACGCAATCATTTCCTTTACGTAACCGCATCAGGGGAAAGTATTTATAAAAGTCTGGAGAAAAAAGCGAATCAGCAAGTTGAATATATCCTTGAACGCATAGACAAAGAAGAACAAGAAAAACTTGTACATTCAATGGAAACCATTCAAAATATTTTGCAGCATTCTTTTTATGATAAAGAATCTCCGATTTCAATAAGAGACTATTATACTTCAGAGGATGTCAAAAACATAATTGAGAAACAGCGATTATTTTATGCCGAATCCCATGGCTGGGATGATACATTTTTATCCTATCTTCACGATACGTTTAAAGCTGATATTAAAAAAATATGGGTGGCAGAAAGCGGAAATCAATTTGCGGGTTGTATCGGCTTAGTGAATGACGATGAAAAAACAGGACAGTTAAGGTGGTTCTTAGTCGATCCGTCTTTTCAAAGAAAAGGTGTCGGCAGCCGTCTGATTAAGGCGCTTGTTCAATATTGTAAAGAAAATGGATACGAGCGTATATTTCTTTGGACGGTAAGAGACATGTCAACAGCCCGGCCATTGTATAAAAAGAACGGATTCGAAATTACAGAAATTCATGAAGAAAAACCTTTATGGGGATCAAATTTGATAGAAGAGCGCTGGGATTTGGAATTATAAATAAAAGTGGGGGAGATAGATGAGAGTAAAATATCACTATGCATGGATCATTGTGTTTGTCACTTTTTTTACCTTTTTAGCAGTTCAAGGCGCGCGTCTTTCATTTGGAGCTTTTGTTGAACCATGGGAAAAAGATTTTTCTATGAATAGAGGAACAATCTCACTTATTTCCACTCTGAGTTTTATCATATATGGCATATCTCAGCCCATAATAGGGAGGCTGGTTGATAAATTAGGTCCCCGAATGATTTTGTCAGTCAGCACTTTCGTAGTCGGGGTCAGCTTTGTATTGACTTCTTTTGTGAATCATCCATGGCAATTATTTATCCTTTACGGAATTGTTATCTCAGTCGGTGTTGGAGGGGCATCCAATGTAGCCGCAACAGTGGTTGTTACAAATTGGTTTAATGAAAAACGCGGACTTGCTTTTGGAATTATGGAGGCAGGGTTTGGCGCGGGTCAGATGCTTCTTGTTCCCGGCTCTCTCATTTTGATTCAATGGTTTAACTGGAAGTTAACTGTAGTGATTTTAGGTCTGCTTTTAATGGTTATTGTGTTTCCTGTCATACTGTTATTTTTACGGAATCATCCCGGCGAGATGGGGCTATCTCCTATGGGCGGTTTTATGAAAGCAGAAGCTGAAAGTGAACAGCATACGGCCCGCTTTTCAGTTTGGACAGTGTTTTGCAAGAAACAATTCTGGTTTTTAATATTACCTTTTGCTATATGCGGTTTTACAACTACAGGGCTAATGGATACCCACCTTATCCCTTTTTCTCATGACCATGGATTTTCAACAAGTGTAACCAGTGCCGCAGTTAGTGTATTGGCGGGATTTAATATATTGGGGATAATCATCTCAGGAATTGCGGCAGACCGTTGGAGCAGTAAAAAGGTGCTTATTCTTTTATATGTCATACGCGCATTATCAATTTGTATCCTGTTATATAGTCATCATCCGGTCATATTACTTATTTTTGCCACCCTGTTTGGACTAGTTGATTTTGCAACTGTAGCTCCTACTCAAATGTTAGCCACGCAATATTTTAAACAATATTCAGTTGGTTTTATTTTAGGCTGGTTATTCCTGAGTCATCAGATAGGATCAGCGCTGGGAGCTTATGTACCAGGTTTTCTCTATAGTGAAATGGGTAACTATGATCTTTCTTTTTATTTCTCAATTATTATTTTGTTGGGAGCGGCAATATTTACTTTCTTACTGCCTGAAACGGTGAAAATAAAAAAAGAACAAAAACCGAAGACCGATTCAGCTTCAAATGAAACAGTATCCCAGCGTGTGAATACCCCGTGAAGGTCCAAACCCTCTCGGCCGCATTAATAATACCAAGGGTTTTGAGTCCCTTGGTATTTTTTGTTCATTGAATTATTATAAACTTCTAACTTAGTTAATGGCTGTCGTTCCAGTTTCTCTCTATAAATGTATTCGCAGGCTGTAAGTTGGTTTTGTTCGCAATTTCAATGACAGCGGGAACCACGGAAGGGTCTGTTTTGGAGAAGTTCGGAATCCGCGGATCTAACCGGAAAAAGCGATCTCCCAGCAGATTCGCGCTGACCATGGATTCATAGTAGCCATTTCCGCCGGAGATCATCTGAAGAAATGGCAGTAAAGGTTCATTAGGCGACCTGTCCAAAAGGACTCCCCAATTTGGAGGAAGGTTCTTCAGATTTTCGGGACGTATGTTATCCGCACTTACCATTCCCCATCCCCTCGTATCTCTTCTTAACCGAGTCGGGGCTTCACCTGTACCGATGGATAGCGCCGCAATTTGATCCAATGGCACGTTGGCTTTACCAACCGCAAACGCGATACTGGCCGTACTGGGGTTCGTTGCCACTACATATCCGTCCACGTAGTTTTGATAGGCGCGCTGCGTCGCGGGAGCACCGCTGCTCCGCAGTATGACATCACTCACTTTCTCATTTAAATAGGGAGAGCCGGGAAAGTTGTGAAATAATACGGGCGTCCAACGATCCAGTGCCGGGGAGTATAATTTGAATGAAGGGACAACAATTCGTTTTCTTAGATCTTTAAGGCGAAGGCCTGGCGGGAAAAAGTTTCGTACCGCTTTAATAAAACCGGAATATGGTAATTGTTGATTGAAAACAGGTCCGCCCGGCCGGGACGTGCTGAATGCGGGCAGGATTTCATCCTTAAAATACTGAAGTGTTTCCCTCGGAGATCTTCCGCTTGCTAATGCAAGGGCAGTAAATGAACCGATTGAATTTCCCGCAAATACATGGGTTCGGCTTATTAATGCTGGATTTTCTTCAGCCAGTCTGTTCAATAGTTGTAAACTTAAAGCACCTAAGGTACCGCCCCCGTCAAAGGTCATGATCCGATACTTTTCCAAAGCTGATTTCTCCTTTCTGATGAAAACTATCATTCAGTATATGTTCAGCCAGAGTCTATTGTATGGATGAATGAATATCTTCTTATCTTAAAAATGGTTTGATTATCAATCCAGCGAGTCGGGAAAGAATATGTTTTTTATTTGAAGAGGTTTTTTCCGGGAAGAAGGAGAATTATTTAAAAATAAAAGGGGGAAAATACTTGAATACAATTGACCTTATTATTTTACATTTTGAAGAGGTAAGACGGCGAAGCATCAAGTTATGGACAGCTATACCTGAGGAAAAAATGGACTGGCGCCCGGATTCCGAAGCCATGTCGTGTAAAGAAATGATAAGACACATATTAGAAGCAGAATTTCTTTATCATCAAATTTTAATGAAAAATATGAGTGAGTTTTCAGAGGAAACTATTAATCCTTATGAATCAAAAACGTTTACCACAGTAAACGAAGAATTAGAATTTGCAAAACCGTATCGGGCCGAGTTTTTGACATTCATCAAATCGTTAAACGAAACAGATTTAACAAATATAAAGATTGACAGGTCTGATGTTGGATATATTCGCGAACTAGGAGACATGTTATTAAGAATCGCTTACCATGAGTCCGTACATACCGGTCAGCTTTTAGACTATCTCAGAACTGCTGAGGTTGACAGGCCTTTAATTTGGGACTAGTTAAATATTTGAGTTTTACAAGGAAAGCGGAAAGAATGGAATATAGACCGATTAATTTTCAAGAGAAATTAGCTGCGTTCCAAGATCAATGGTCTCCAAAAGTAATCGCTGAAATGAATGATTATCAATTTAAACTTGTTAAGGTACAAGGGGATTTTGTTCGGCATAAGCATGACGAAACAGATGAAGTCTTCATTGTCATTAAGGGTAATTTAATCATTGAATTTCGTGATGGAGAAGTAACATTAAATGAAGGTGAAATGTTTGTCATTCCGAAAAATGTTGAACATAAACCTTATGCAGAATCAGAGTGTAACATTTTGCTTGTAGAACCTAAAGGTGTTGTGAATACCGGGCAGGAAATAACTGATCAAACAGCTGAAAATGATGTCTGGGTCTAGCCTGTAACAAAAAACGATCAAAACTTCGAAAGATCGAATGACGATTAGAGAAAATGATCAGGAAAACCAATTAAGAATGATTTAAGGTAAATTATTGAAAAATTTTGTTAATATTATAATACATTGTTTTGAAATGTAATCATTTTATAAGGAGTTTTCTAATTGCGTTGGAGTAAATGGTTCAATATTTTTTGTATAGCAGCATTGGGGTCAATATATGGCTATAAATTGTTTACTAACCAAGAAGTCAGTACGACTCGTTTAATCATAGCTGCTGCAATTATCTTGTGGAACATTGTCGGACTTTTTAGCAAAGAACCAGTAAAACAAACACAGCAAGCAAACTAAAAGCCAAAAAACACTTTCCAATCGTTCAACAAAAAGTTGGTACAGAAGGATGCTGCAGCGTGCAGCATCCTTTTTATCATTTTCACAAAAAAACCAAGGGTTTAACCCTTGGTTTTTTCGTAGTCTCCCTTTTTACGCTGCTTATCATAAACATTTAAGTTTCATCAAGCATCCAGAATCTGTTGTATCGATAAATGAAAATTGCCCTAAAATGTGCCGGTTCATCATAATACCAGTCCAAGCTGCAGTTATTTCTATACATAGTATGTAGAGATTAAAAAATGAGAGAAGGAGTGGCGTAATGTATTATAACGAAGGTGAAGATCAACAGTACGTTCAGAAGAAAAAGCCATACAACGAAGCCTGTGACCTTGGCCATGATTTTGATATGGCGGACGACGCAGCAAGAGCGGAAGCAGCAAGAGAAGCAGAAGCGAGAGCCAGAGCGGAAGAAGCAATAGCAAGGGCGGAAGAAGCAAGAGCCAGAGCAGCAGAAGCAGCAAAAGCAGCAGCAGAAGCAAAGGTAGAAGCGGCAAAATTAGCAGCCAAAGCGAAATGTAAAAAACGTCATAAGAAAGAGAAAAAACAGGATTGCAAACGTAAACACAAGAAGAAAAAATAAGAGCTTTTAATCATGTAAAAGATAAGATTCAATGTGTATTGATTTTATCCGTACAGGGATGCAAAAACGCGATAAAGAAAAAGATTCTTGTCGGGGGATCAAGCAGAAAGATTGCTCAGCCGGTTTCTCAGCAGAACCACGCATGGCAGGGCAAACATAACTTTTCTATGGACTTCCATAGTCAGGTCAGAATATCACGCCAATAAATGTAAGTGCCTATCATGATAAAAAAGGCAGGAGAGACAAGAGTTTCGGCAGCTTGCCGTTCTTGTCTTTTTTTTGTTTTTATATCATCTTCGCGTATATGTATCTATTTTTAAGTTTGCAGAACATCTGTCTAAGAATTTGTCCAATTCCTACATATACTGGTATCGGAATCAAATGCTTATTGGGAGTGAAATAGATGGGATCAGCACAGTTAACAGGACGCGTCATCTTCAAAGGGGACCCCGGCTATACACAGGCGGTTAAGAATTGGAACCCTTATGTTGATGTCTGTCCGCTTGTCTTTGTTTTTGCACAAAATTCATACGATGTAAGTAATGCTATTAAATGGGCTCGTGAGAAGAATGTGCCTTTGCGTGTCAGAAGCGGCCGCCATGCTCTGGATAAAAATCTTTCCACGGTAAGTGATGGGATTGTTATTGATGTGAGTGACATGAATAAAGTTTTCTTAGATGAAAAAAACGCGGTAGCAACCGTTCAAACCGGCATTCACGTCGGCCCGCTTGTAAAAGGTTTAGCTCGGGAAGGTTTTATGGCCCCGTTCGGAGACAGTCCAACCGTCGGAATCGGAGGAATCACAATGGGAGGCGGATTTGGAGTGCTTTCCCGATCGATCGGCCTGATAAGCGATAACCTTCTCGCACTGAAAATGGTAGATGCCAAAGGCAGGATTATTCAAGCAAATCAATCCCGCAATGAAGATTTACTGTGGGCTTCCAGAGGCGGCGGGGGAGGCAATTTCGGATATAACACCCAATATACATTCAAAGTTCACCGTGCCCCTAAAACCGCAACCGTCTTTAATATCATTTGGCCGTGGGAACAGTTAGAAACGGTATTTAAAGCGTGGCAAAAATGGGCGCCGTTTACAGACGAACGATTAGGATGCTACCTTGAGATTTACAGCAAAGTAAATGGCTTGTGCCATGTGGAAGGATTGTTCCTCGGTTCAAAACCAGAGCTGGTTCAATTATTAAAACCTTTATTAAATGCCGGAACGCCGGCACAAACAGTAATCAAAACACTATACTACCCGGATTGTATAGATTTCTTAGATCCTGACGAACCGATTCCCGGCAGATCTGATCAGAGTGTTAAATTCTCCTCGGCGTGGGCGCTCAATCTTTGGCCGGAAGAACCTATTGCAGTAATGAGACAATTTTTAGAAAAAGCGACTGGGACAGAAACCAATTTCTTTTTTATCAATTGGGGCGGCGCGATAAGCAGAGTACCAAGCAGTGAAACAGCCTTCTATTGGCGCCGTCCGTTGTTTTATACGGAATGGACGGCTAGTTGGAAAAATAAATCACAAGAAGCTTCGAATCTCGCTTCAGTTGAAAGAGTGCGTCAGCTGATGAAACCATATGTAACAGGTTCATATGTGAATGTTCCGGATCAAAATATCGAGAACTTCGGAAAAGCATATTATGGCTCAAACTTTGCAAGGCTTCAAAGAATAAAGGCGAAATACGATCCCGAAAATGTATTCCGTTTTCCGCAAAGCATCCCGCCATCGTATAAATAGTTTGATCGTTTTGGGAAACAAATAAAATGCTGCGTTTGCATTCTAAACATCATTATTGGAGCACACCAGAACATTCAGGTGTGTTTTTATTGATGTTTTCATTTCTGAAATGTGGTTATTCACTTATATCCCAGTGCGGATTCCAAACGATTTCCCATAAGTGTCCATCGGGGTCTTGGGAGTGACCGGAGTATCCGCCCCAAAAAGTATCATGAGCGGGATCAGTTATCGTTGCTCCTGCCTGTTTTGCCTGTTCCATGACTTTATCGGCTTCAGCTTTACTGCCAACATTATGTCCTAATGTAAATTCTGCAGGGCTTGGCGCAGTTAACGTAACGTTTGTTTCATGTGCGATGTCTTTGCGGTTCCAAATGGCAAGTTTCAGTCCTGTTTGTAAGTCAAAAAAGGCAACTGCATCATGTTCAAATTCTGTACCGACTATTCCCTCTGTAGGCAGACCCAAGTCATCTCGATAGAAGTGAAGCGATTTTTCTAAATTGTCTGCGCCTATAGTAATTACTGTAATCCGCGGCTTCATAGCAATGCAACCTCCCAAGCTAATGATAAGAAAATTATAACAATCATTGATCAAGAGCAATATAAAGTATTGGACATTTTCATTGAAAAGATTTTGACATTTCAGTAAAGAACCTATATATTCATATATGAGCACATAATCATATATGATTATTTTTTTGTCCATGTTAGAATGCTTCATAACAGAAAAGAAATAATAAATACAGTGTATGAGATAAGGAGGAGATTTTTATGGGTCACAATCACAATCACGCTGGCGGATCCAATAAGAAGGTTTTATTGATCTCTTTTATCATGATTACAGGTTATATGATAATAGAAGCGATAGGCGGATTTTTAACCAATAGTTTAGCGCTTTTGTCAGATGCAGGCCATATGCTGAGTGACTCGATCTCATTAATGGTTGCTCTGATTGCTTTTAAATTGGCCGAAAAAAAGGCAAGTCATCATAAGACATTCGGCTACAAACGATTTGAGATTCTCGCAGCTGTGATAAACGGTGTTGCATTAATATTGATTTCCCTTTACATCATTTATGAAGCAATCAAACGTTTCTCTCATCCGCCGGAGGTAGCAACAACCGGCATGCTGACGATTAGTATCATCGGGTTAGCTGTAAATATATTGGTCGCTTGGATTATGCTGAACGGCGGAGATACAAAGAATAACCTGAACATAAGAGGGGCTTACTTACATGTGATAAGTGACATGCTCGGATCTGTAGGTGCCATACTGGCTGCGATCCTTATCATCTTTTTCGGGTGGAGCTGGGCAGATCCAGTGGCCAGTGTCATTGTGGCTATTCTTGTTCTGAGAAGCGGTTACCATGTGACGAAAGACTCCATTCACGTATTAATGGAAGGAACTCCGGGAAATATCGATGTCACTGACATCATTCATACAATTGAAGAGACAGAAGGAATTCAAAGCATTCATGATTTGCACATATGGTCTATCACAAGCGGATTGAATGCTCTTTCCTGCCACGCAGTTGTTAACGATCAACTGACCATTTCTGAAAGTGAAAGTATTTTACGCAAAATTGAACATGAACTTGGAGATAAAGGCATTACACATGTAACCATTCAAATGGAAACAGCAGCGCATAATCACGACAATACGATTCTTTGTCAGGCCCAAACTGAGAATCCGCGTGACCATCATCATCATTAAAGAAGGAAATAGGGACTCACTTTGTCTGCTGACAATTAAGATAAAACCGGAGGGGGGATTCATATGTACGACACGATAGTAATCGGAGCCGGTCAGGCAGGAATCTCAGTAGGATATTATCTAAAGAAGTCGAAACAAAAGTTTATCATTTTGGATAAAAGTCATGAAGTGGGAGAAAGCTGGAACAACCGGTATGACTCATTGGTTTTATTTACTTCTCGAATGTACAGCTCTTTGCCTGGAATGCAGCTTGAAGGAGACAAGCATGGACTCCCTTCAAAAAATGAAATTGCTGCTTATCTGAAAAAATATGTTGAAAGATTTGAAATCCCGATCCAATTACGGACAGAAGTAATAAGTGTCCAAAAATTAAAGAACTATTTCTTAATAAAAACAAACCGGGAAGAATATCAAACGAAGAATCTTGTGATGGCCGCAGGTCCTTTTCATACCCCTAATATTCCATCAATATCAAGGGATGTAGCCGATCATATTCATCAATTACATTCTTCACAATATAAACATTCAAAACAACTGGCGCCTGGGAATGTACTGGTAGTCGGCGGCGGGAATAGCGGGGCTCAGATAGCTGTTGAATTATCCAAAGAAAGAGTTACATATTTGGCTTGCAGTAATAAACCGGTTTATTTCCCTTTATGGATTGGAAAAAGAAGCATCTTTTGGTGGTTTGATAAATTAGGAGTTTTACATGCAAGTCATACATCAATATTAGGCAAGTTCATTCAGAAGAAAGGCGACCCCATATTTGGGTATGAATTAAAACATGCAATAAGACAGAAGAAGATCATCTTAAAACAAAGAGTCATAGCCGGAAAGCAAAATGAAATGATTTTTAAAGATTCATCTTCATTAGAAGTAAACAATATCATTTGGGCAACTGGTTTTAAGAATCCGCTTTGTTGGATGAAAATAGAAGGTGTTTTGGATAAGGAAGGCCGAATTATACATCACCGGGGTGTTTCAGCTGTGGAAGGATTGTATTTTATTGGTTTGCCTTGGCAGCATAGGCGAGGTTCAGCGCTGCTTCAAGGTGTAGGAAATGATGCTGAATACATTGTAAAACAAATGAACGGCGGATAGACAGAGGAGAGCAGTAACTTACGTGTTTACTGCTCTTTTTTTGTGTTGAATAAGTCCGGTTATGTGACTGTGTAAAGCCGAAAAAATCTTTTGGCTTAATTAATAAGAAGATCCCTGACTCATTGATTGTGCAACATTCTGACGTACTTCCCGAGCTAACTGCGCGGCACGTAAGGAAGCCTGCCAAATAGCCGGACTCACTGCAGATTGACTGATGGATAATGCCTGTTGTGTGGCTGGAACCATTGGTCTTAGGAGATTTTCCGCCTCGTCTACAGATGACGCGTATTGGTGACCGGCTGCTCTTCTCAGGTCTGCTATCGCTGCGGGGAAGTTTGACCATAGACGAAGTATTGAATTCATGCAGCCAACCATAAGAGGAAAATGAGGAGCCCGGCCTTGTCCGGCGGCGAGAAGCTCTGCTGCGCCTAAAGCGGAATAAACGTGATAGCTCAACGGAGTAAGATATTTCGCGTGTACAGTATGAAGTTCTCGTAATCCCCAAGTGTCTGGAAGAAATCTGAATTCTGAACTCATACCGCATCCCAGAGCGAGTGCTCTGCTGACAGCCTGCAAGTGTTTCACTACCGCAGCCATTGATTGTTGAAAGGAGGATGAGTGTATTGGAATTTGTTGAATCGCAGATAAATGGCTTCGCATTTTATGATTTGCCTGGCTTAAATCAGGCTGCTGTCTGTAATCATATACATAATACGGATAATAATAATACATATCTAAACTCCCTTTATGAATGACTTTTAGGAGCAGGATATGCACCCAGATTGTTTTTGATAAGGGCATGTGCCTAAATTATCCATCAAATGTTGATGAGTCTGAATATTTTAGCCTTCCAAAACCAATTGGATAAAACAATTATGGCCGAAGCAATGAAGCAGGCTCTCTTTGCCTGCTTTTTTTGTGTGTCGGCCTTTACATCTGACATGTTGAGTTATCTGAAACTGTACCTTTTTAAATGTCAGACAGTGTTATATGATACTCTGCAGATATTCAAGAATATGTACTTGGAGGACATTCTCATGCGAAATTTTAATGTTGCTATCCCTACGCCTTTTCATGAAGATGAAAGTTTATATGTAGAAGGATTTGATGCTATTGTCGAACATTTGAAAAACAGCGGTATCCATTCGTTACTCATATGCGGTACGACTGGTGAACAGCATTCACTCAGCATAGATGAGCGTCTTCAGATCATTGAGTATGTTAATCAGCGAAAATTTGAAGATGTTGAACTGATGTTCGGTGTTTCAGCCGTAAGAACCAGTGATGCTGTCAAACTGATGAAACACATCGAGAAAACCAATATTGATTCTGTACTGATTGGTTTTCCTCCTTATATAAGACCGACACAGCAGCAAGCCGTTTATTACGTTGACGAACTTCTCAGTCATACCTCTAAAGAGGCTGTGCTTTATAATAACCCCGGCCGGACCGGTTTTAATCTGAGTGAGAAAGCGCTTAAAGACTTAATAAGCCGGCATCCCGGGATAAGGGGGCTGAAAGAAGGAGGAGACGTTCTGCGTCATAAACAAACAGAGTTCCCTGATCACTTTATTTTGTTTGCGGCAGGGGACGTTGAATTTCCGAAGATGCTGAGTAACGGGTGTAACGGCCTGTCAAGCATGACCGGAAATGTCTATCCTGAAGAAATCAGAGAAAGCTTCAGCAGCTTATCAGAAAATAAACCGATTAATCTGGATCGAATAAACGATCTGATTGCTGAAGTGACAAATCATCATACTGTCATGAATATAAAAAATCACTATAGGAAGATTGGGATTCAAGCAGGCAGCTGCCGGTCACCCATTATATAAGAAATGTTCCGTCGCGGATAAGTGAAAAATGTGATCAGCGCGCTTTCTGTACTTGGATTAGGCTTAATAAGCAAGTTATATAATACTGTCATTAGCGGGGGCGTAAGCATTTGTTTAGCTTTACATAAGGGAAACCTTATGATATGGTGATTATTGCTAATATTGACAAGAAAGAGGTGAAAGCGATGATAACGATTTATGGAATTTTGTATGGTAAAAATGCAAAAATTGGAAACATTTTGGCGGACAAAGGGAGCAGTCTGTCCTTTTTTAAGCCAAATCACCATACAAAAACAGTTATCGGTGCTTTTTCTCTATGTCAAATAAACGATAATCCAATGACATAATGTCCTTGTTTATTTGTGCATGATGTTATTTAAGCGTAACACCGATAATTGTGTCGGTGTTTTTTTGTGCCTGATTTTAAAAAAAGGTTAGATGATCACTCCCTTCTATTTACTCAAACAAACAAGAGTATTATGGAAGGATGAGAAAACATGCAACAAAAAAACAAGTATATAAGAATTCAAGAGTTCCTGAAGCAAAATAAATTTCCTGATTTTAGAATGAATCAAATCAAAAATGCTGTATTCCAAGGGAGAATAAATCATTTCAATGAAATAACGGTTCTTCCTAAATCCTTGAGAAAATTGTTAATAGAGGAGTTCGGAGAGTCAATTTTAAATATTGCTCCTTTAAAAGTGCAGCATTCTGAGCAAGTTACAAAAGTCTTATTTGAAATTTCAGGAGACGAAAAAATAGAAACGGTTAATATGAAATATAAAGCCGGTTGGGAGTCATTTTGTATATCCTCGCAGTGCGGCTGTCATTTTGGCTGTAAATTTTGTGCAACAGGAGATATTGGTTTAAAACGCAATTTAACGTCAGATGAAATGACTGACCAAATTTTGTACTTTCACTTAAAAGGACATTCAATTGACAGTATTTCTTTTATGGGAATGGGAGAAGCATTAGCGAATGTACAAGTTTTTGATGCTTTACATGTGCTTACAAATCCGAAGTTGTTTGCTTTAAGCCCTCGCAGGTTATCTATTTCGACCATAGGTATTATTCCGGGCATTAAAAAAATCACTCAGGATTATCCGCAGGTCAACCTGACGTTTTCATTACATTCTCCTTTTAATGAACAGCGAAGCAAGTTAATGCCGATTAATGAACGCTACCCGTTATTGGAGGTAATGGACACATTAGATGAGCATATACGTGTGACCTCAAGAAAAGTTTATATTGCTTATATTATGCTGCCGGGAGTTAATGATTCTATTGATCATGCGAATGAAGTAGTAAATCTTTTAAGAAGCAGATATAAGAGAGGGAACTTGTTCCATGTAAACATCATTAGATATAACCCGACTGTTAGTTCACCTATGAGATTTGAAGAAGTAAATGAGAAACAAGTTGTAAACTTCTATAAAAAATTAAAGTCAGCAGGAATTAACGTGACCGTCAGAAGTCAATTTGGCATTGATATAGATGCTGCTTGCGGACAATTATATGGAAATTATCAAAAAAATAAGAACCAATAAATCAGGTGCAGAACTCGGTTTGACTTCATATTATTTCATTTGATAACATAAAATGGTTATTGTGATTGAAAAAAAGATACCCGTTTTTATAAAAAAAGGAGTCATAACGTTGCTGAAAAGGTTTTTTCTTGTTTTTCTTACGCTGATAATGTCTATATTTGCTGTATTCGCGGCTGCTGAAGAGTCTCCCGGCGATCGTGTCATTTCTTTTGACGAGCCTATGATTTTATTGATCTCACTCGGAATCATCTTATGTTTGTTCATTCCTCCATTCGTCATGTCCTTTTTTGGCAGTTTGGTTGTGAGAATCATATCCGGAGTCTATCAATGTTTTATCGTCCTCACGTTTGCGGGGCTCATTCCGATTGGATTTCTGATCCCCAATGGCTTTTTGACAATTCTTGCTGCCGTACTGGGGACTTTGGTCAGTTTAGCCAGTTTTTGTGGTTACCTTATTCGTTGGCAGGAAAAAAGAGGCCGGAAGGTTTTAAAACTAGTGGGTAAGCTGCAATATTGAAGGGAAAGTCATTGTTTGACTATTTATATGGAATAGCATAGAATTAAAGTAAATATTTATAAAAAGTCACTAGGGGAGCTTTAATAGCTGAGAAGAGACAATACGTCCTGACCCTTTGAACCTGATTTGGTTAATACCAGCGTAGGGAAGTGAAAAATTAGAGAGATTCTTTATCTTATCTATATTTAAGCCACTTTCCATAGAGGAAAGTGGCTTTATTTATTTTGAAAGGGTGATATGAAGTGGCGACTAAAAAAGTTTTTCTGGCAGGGCCTTTTAAAAGTTTAGTAGATGAGAAAACTGGATTGATGAGTACGTATGAGAGGGGAAAGCTGGAATCATTAATTTCCTTTTTTGAGAATGAAGGATGGCTGGTTCATAATGCTCACAAGCGGGAAGGGTGGGGGAAAGATTTCATGACACCCCTTCAATGCACTAAAATTGATTTTGATGAAATAAGTACTTGCGACCTTTTTGCAGCATTTCCCGGATCACCCGCTTCTCCTGGAACACATATAGAAATTGGATGGGCTTCCGCCTTGAAAAAAAAGATCGTGCTATTTCTAGAAAAGGACAAGGATTATGCTTTCTTAATTCAAGGGTTAAATGCAGTGGCGGATGTTGAGTACATCAGCTATAAAGATACAGATGATTTATTAGAGAACATTAAAAATACCTTTGCAGCATATAAGGCGGAATCTCAATGAGAAAGAGAACTTTTCATGAAGCATATACGGAAACGCTGTATGACATCTATCACAACCCTGAATTTTTCAATTCACCGCGCGGACAAAAAAGCAGAGAACAATTGAACTACCATCTGACTCTGGAAAATCCAATAGAACGTGTCACTTATTTATCCTCAAGAAAAACCAATATCGTGTTTAATTTTGCTGAAGTGCTATGGTATTTATCGGGGAGTAACGACTTAGATTTTATCAGTTATTACAATAAAAAAATGCCTTCATACTCAATGAATAAAAAAACATTAACAGGCACTGCGTACGGGCCTAAAATATTTGAATTCGGAAATGCAAAACTAAATCAATGGAATAGAATAAAAAATCTTTTGACACAAGAAGATATTGATTCAAAAAGGGCATTTATTCAAATATTCGATGCTTCGGAACTCTTCGTTTTAGAAAATATAGATGTTTCCTGCACAATCGGTTTGCAGTTTTTTGTGAGGGAAGGCGAATTATACATGTCTTCTGTCATGCGTGCAAATGATGCTTTTCGCGGGATGATCAGTGATCTTTTCTCATTTACCTTCATGCAGGAATTAATGGCCAGAGAACTGCGTGTAGAAGTCGGAGAATATTTTCATAATGCGGGATCAATCCATATTTATGATTCAGATCATGAATGGGCGAAAACGGTGCTTGAAGAAGCTGAAAATCACCATGATATTCCGGAATTTGAATTTCCGAAAATGCCTGAGGGAAATAACTGGCCGTCCATTGAAACAGTCTTAAAGTACGAAAAATTACTTAGGAAAGATCAAATTTCTATGACTAAAAACGATATTGAAATGCTTGATTTACCTGATTACTGGAAACAGATTCTTTTCCTTTTCAGTATATACCAGCATATTGCATATAAACGGGATATGGATCATTCTCTATTTCAAAGTTTACTTCCTATATATCAATTTTTCGTCAGGAATAAGTGGTTTCATTATTTCTCAACTGAGCAAAAGGAGGAAATTCAATGAAAACTTCATGGAAAGAAGACAGTGTTGCTGGTAAATTCGATGCTTATAATGACGTTTTAGAACAAACGTTAGGTTTTGAGTTTGTTTTTCGTACTTTTGATAAAGCGGAGATTAAAAAGGTGCTCGATTTCGGATGCGGTCCAGGAAAGGTAGCTTATAGGCTGGCTGACAGAATAGGCTGCAATGTGATCGCAGTCGATGAATCAAGGAAGATGTTAGATATAGCAAAGGCAAAAAGACAACATCCTCATGTGGACTATCATTTAATTGAACACGATAATCTTTCCTTCTTACCAGATCACTCAGTTGATGCTGCAATGGCCTGTTATGTTTTTATTAATACGGATAGTGACCAGCGTATCAAAGGTATCATAGATGAAATTTTTCGTGTGTTAAAACCAGGAGCTTCATTTGTCATACTCGATACGAATCCTGATTCAACCGGAATTGAATTTTCAACCTTCCGCAATGGAATACCGGGGAAAGAATATTCTTACGGAGAAGAAAGAAATGAATGGCTCCATGTTCCCGGACAAGCAGATTTAATTTTAAATGATTTTCATTGGCCGAAGTCAATGTATTATAAACTATTAACTCATGCAGGTTTTGAAAATGTAACTTTATCAGAACCAACGTTAAACGATATTGACCAAGAGCATGTAAAAGCCATAGAGAAAGAGTTTCAATTTAATAATTGGAAATGTGAAAAGGAATATCCGCCTTTTGTCATTTTTAAAGCAGTGAAACCTGCCTGAAGGAGGAGTGTAAGTTGACGGATATTTATAAAGCGCTTTCGATTGCTGGGACTGATCCTTCCGGAGGGGCGGGAATTCACGCGGATTTAAAAACATTTCAGGAACAAAAGGTATATGGAATGGCAGTTATTACATCAGTTGTTGCACAAAATACACTTGGTGTGAAAAGTTTTGAGGAGATGTCTCTTCAGAATATATCTCAGCAAATAGACTGTGTCATGGATGATATAAAACCGGATGCTGTCAAAACCGGTATGCTTGCAAGTATAGGAATTATTGAATTGCTGGCAGAAAAGTTAAAAGACGCAAATATTCAATCGTATGTGATGGATCCGGTTATGATTGCTAAAAGCGGACATCATCTGCTCCATAAGGACGCCATTGATTATTTGAAGAAATTATTAATACCCCAAACAACTGTTATTACACCGAACATTCCGGAAGCGGAAGTAATCATCGGAAAATCAATCGAGACTGTACAGCAGATGCGTGATGCGGCGAAAGAAATAGTGGAGGTATACGGGGCAAAAAGTGCTGTCGTAAAAGGGGGGCACCTGAACGGAGAAGCCCGTGATATTTTGTACTTTGACGAGGACTTCGAGGAATTTGTTTCTCCCCGCTTTGATACAAAGCATACTCATGGAACAGGCTGTACGTTTTCAGCTGTGATAACTGCAGAGCTGGCAAAGCAGCACAGCATACCGGAATCAGTGGCAACTGGAAAGGAATTCATTTCAGCAGCCATTAAACATCCCTTAGGAATCGGGAAAGGACAAGGCCCTACAAATCATTTTGCGTATCGCTCAACTATTAACCAAGAGACAACCGCTTAAGGAGTGTTATGATGATCTCCAAGAATTATGATGTATTTTTATTTGATTTAGACGGAGTGATATATATAGGAGATAAAGCTTTACCAGGAGCTGTGGCCTCTTTAAAACGACTCCGTGAAGAAAAGAAAGCCATTCGCTTTTTAACGAATGATCCTTGTGTTACAAGAGAAACGATTGTGAAACGCCTTCATAAACTGGGGATTTCAGCAAGTATTGATGAAGTGTTTACTGCGGGGTGGGCAACAGCTGATTACCTTGTCAGTGAAGGAATAAAGAAGGCATATATATTGGGAAATGACCAACTTAAAAGTGAAATTCAAAAGGCCGGTATTGATCTTACGGAAGATCAGGCGGAGGCTGTTGTCATTGGATGGGATCAAAATATTACATTTCAGGATGTGCATAAGGCAGTAAACCTCATCCGCTGCGGGGCTTCATTTATCGCTGCAAACGGGGATAAAACATTTCCTGCCGCTAACGGACCAGCTCCCGCGACAGGCGCTATAGTCGCGGCTGTTAAAACAGCAGCTGCTAAAGAGCCGATTATAATTGGAAAACCGGCGTCTTCAATATTTGAAAAAGTACTCGAGTCTTTTGAAGATAAAGAGAGATGCGTTATGATTGGGGATACGCCTGAAACAGATATTGTCGGAGCAAACCAAATAGGCATAACTTCCGTATTAGTTTCTGAACAAAATACTTTATTTCCTGCAAAACATGATTTTAGAAATCCGGATGTTGTGATCCGCGATCTGAAAGACTTGTTCGATAATGAAATAAAGGCAGAAGTACGGAAAAAACCGGATTTCCAATGGACAGAACAAGTGAAAGCCGGAGTCGCTGGAATTATAATTAAAGAATCAAGTTCCGTTTTATTAATGAAGCGTGCTGATAATGGTTTATGGGGCATTCCTTCAGGACATGTGGAACCTGGTGAAACAGTTGAACAAGCAATTATAAGAGAAATAGAAGAGGAAACTGGATTAGTGGTGAAAGTCTCTAAAATGATAGGCGTTTATTCTGATCCGAGTTCACAAACCTTTATATACCCTGACGGCAGAGTCAGCCATTTTATTACCAATTGTTTTCAATGTGACGTCATCGGCGGCACTTTGAAAAAGTCCACAGAGGAAGCTATGGAAATCAGATATTTTGATATCCATGAATTACCTGAACATCTCTTGCCGATGCACCCGAGATGGCTGGATGATGCTTTGGAAATGAAAGAGAATGCTTTTATTCGATAAGGAACAGTATGTCAAAAATACTTTTTGGGGGTTATTTACAAGGATTAACGGTTTTCAACCCGTTTTTCTCGGCCGCGTTCCAAAAACACCAAGTGTCACAGACCCTTGGTGTTTTTTAATTCCGGCAGAACCATAATGCAAGAGCGGCAGAAAAGAAGGTATAATGGGTGGAGAAGAGGTGTCAGCCAATGAAAATAACCAGAGAGACATTAGAAAAACAGCAAATTTGGATATATGGTGTGACTCTTGTAATCGGCGGAATAGCGGGGATCGCCGGGAAAGATTCAGGACTTCGCTGGGGATGGACGATATCACCGCTTATCGCTGTTCTCATGTATGCCATGTTTGCCCAAATCCCATTCTTGAAGCTGAGGGAAGCCATGTCAAACCTCAAGTTTATGGCGGCTTTACTGATCGGTAATTTCTTAGCTGTACCTGTCGTTGTATGGGTGTTAACCGCCATTTTTCCTCAATCTCCTCCTATATTATCAGGGGTTTGTTTGGTATTGCTTACACCTTGTATTGATTACGTCATCGTCTTTACTCAGCTCGGCAAAGGAAATGAGAGATTAATACTGGCTTCCACGCCGGTTTTGTTCGCCGTTCAGATGGTATTGCTTCCGTTATACCTGTGGCTGTTTATCGGGAAAGAAGTGATAGGGGCTGTTCATGCGGGACCGTTTCTGGAAGCATTCTTATTGTTAATAGCAGTGCCGCTGCTGGCGGCGGTGATGACTCAATTATGGGCTGATAAGAAGCCGGCGGGAGAAAAGGTGTTGGAATGGACGGCGTGGCTGCCTGTTCCTTTTATGGCTCTGGTCTTATTGGCGGTCGTCGCCACACAAATCGGCAAGGTCATCAGTGATGCTGACATCATTATACGTGTGATTCCGATCTATCTGTTATTCCTGCTCATTATGCCGTTTGTCTCCCGGTTTATCGCATACGCGTCCCGTCTGGATACAGGTGAAGGAAGAGCATTGATCTTCAGCACGGGCACAAGAAATTCTCTCGCAGTCCTTCCGTTAGCGCTGGCTTTGCCGGATGCTTGGGCCTCATTAGCCGCCGCTGTAATCGTCACACAGACGATCGTTGAACTGATAGGCGAATTGATTTATATAAAAGCGGTGCCCGGATGGCTGCTGAAATAAAAAATAATTTGAACTGAAAAAAACATACCAACAAATATTGGTATGTTTTTTATGTCGATTATAAAGTTGAAATATCAATGACGAAACGGTAGCGGACATCGCTTTGGAGAACCCGTTCGTACGCTTCGTCAACTTGATTGGCCGGTATCACCTCAATTTTAGGAGCAATGCCGTGCTCGGCGGCGAAATCAAGCATCTCCTGAGTCTGCGGAATACCGCCGACGAGTGAACCCGCAATGCTGCGGCGGCCCGTGATTAAGGAGAACACACTGTATGAGTCCGGCTTAGCGGGCGCTCCCACATTTACCAATGTACCGTCAATGCGAAGCAGGGATAAGTAGGCATCTACGTCAAGGTTCGCGGATACTGTATTTAAAATAAGATCAAATCGTCCGGCCAGCTCAGTAAATGTATCCGGATCGCTTGTTGCAAAGTAATGATCGGCTCCAAATTCAAGCGCTTCGTCTTTTTTGTTCATTGAGCGGCTGAGGACGGTGACCTCTGCGCCTAAAGCGTGCGCGAATTGAACGGCTAAATGTCCGAGCCCGCCCATTCCGACAATCGCCACTTTTTTGCCGGGGCCGGCATTCCAGTGTTTCAGCGGAGAATAGGTGGTAATGCCCGCGCACAATAGCGGGCTGGCAGCATCCAAATCCAGCTGATCCGGAATCCGGACAACGAATCTGTCAGTGACAACTATTTTTTGGCTGTAGCCGCCGTACGTAGGGTTTCCGTCGTAGTCCAGGTTATTATAAGTCTGAACAACGCCTTTTGTGCAATATTGTTCGTCTCCGTTCAGACAGTATTCACATTCCCCGCAGGAGTCTACAAAACAGCCGACACCCACACGGTCGCCGATGGCAAATGTGGTGACTTCTTCACCCACGGCTTCCACAACTCCGGCAATTTCGTGTCCGGGAACCATCGGAAAGATTCCGCCGCCCCATTCATCGAATGCACTGTGGATGTCTGAGTGACAAATCCCGCTGTACTTAATATCAATCAGGATATCGTGCGGCCGTAATGCTCTTCTCTCAATCGTTGTCCGCTCAAATTTAGCTTTTGCATGCGGAGCGCTTAATACACGAGTCGGATGATTATTGCACATGGTTATCTTCCTTTCCAAGATAAAGTGATGAATCCTCTGTTCGATTTTACTTTAAATGTTAAAGCGGACTTTAAGTCAAGGAGTTTGGTTTATTTTTTTATGAAATGATATTCTATAATGGCACGCTTATGAAAGGTATGAAGGACGGGTGGTAAAAATATGAAGATTGCGCAGGCTGCAAAGCAGGTTGAGTTATCAGCCGCAACGCTTAGGTATTATGAAAGTATAGGACTGATTCCTCCGGTAAAACGCGATGAAAGCGGCATCCGCGATTATGACGAAGATGATGTGAATTGGATTCAATTTATAAAATGCATGAGAAGTGCCGGGCTGTCGATTGAGGCGCTGATTGAATATACCGCTTTATTTATTGAAGGAGCCGATCATACGATCGAACCCCGAAAAAACATCCTTATAAATGAAAGGAAAAGGCTGACGGAGAAACAGAGGGAAATTGATGAAACCATAAAACGATTAAACAGGAAGATTGAGGATTACGAAGATATCCTTGAAAATGAAGCGAAACTTAAAAACAGATTGAAAGCTGAATGTATTTCTGAATGAAGAGAAGGTGTCCCGGACGCGGGGCCGCATGAAATGTACCAAGGGAAACGAGCCTTGGTTTTTTTATTTTCTAAAGAGTGGAAACAAAACAGCTTTTTCTATCTTATCAATCATTACTTATCCTTTTTTCAGCTTGACTTTTTTACTGCAGACTTTTAAAGTGTGAAATGTTGCTTAGACTGTGATTAGCGACTTTAATGCTGAAAAGAGGTGGTTTACCCAGATGAACAATAAAAAGAACCCTTGGGCGTTATTGCCTTTAGTCTTATTCGTAGGGCTTTTTGTCGGCTCTGGTCTGGTGACCGGAGATTTTTATAAATTGCCGATCTTGATTGCCGCGATCATTGCGTCAGCTTTTGCGCTGTTATTTAACCGGAAGAAATCGCTCAATCAAAAAATAGAATGGTTCGCTTCCGGTGCGGGACATCCTGATATTATCATTATGGTAATGATTTTTATATTGGCAGGTGCCTTTGCTTCGGCGGCTGAAGCGATGGGAGCGGTGCATTCAACTGTCAATCTTGCTTTGAGCGTTATTCCGCAGCAGTTTTTGCTGCCGGGGCTGTTTATCATTGCTTGTTTTATTTCTATATCGATGGGAACATCAATGGGCACGATTGCGGCGGTTGCGCCGATCAGCGCGGGTCTGAGCGGAGAGCTTGGAATCTCCGGCGCGATTACGATGGCGGCTGTGGTCGGCGGAGCTATGTTTGGAGATAATCTTTCTTTTATTTCCGATACGACCATCGCGTCAGTCCGGACGCAAAAAACACAAATGATGGATAAATTCAAAACGAACTTTCTGATTGTTTTGCCTGCTGCCATTGTGACTGTTATTATCTTATTTTTTATTCCGGCAGGCCACGCCGGCCATACGGGTGCTGAATCTTACAGCTGGATTAAGGTGCTTCCTTATGTCGCCGTGTTGGTTTTTGCGTTAATCGGTATTAATGTGATGGCTGTCATATTCGGCGGATTGGTTTTGACGGGAATCATCGGATTAGCGGGCGGCAGCCTGACGCTTGACTCTTATTTTAAGGCGATTACGGATGGAATTGCCGGAATGAGCGATCTGATCATCCTGTCCATGCTGATTGGCGGGATGGTCGGCGTGATGAAACAAAACGGCGGGATCGACTTTTTACTGGAGTTCATCACGAAACGAATCCGTTCGAAAAAAGGCGCCGAAGCCGGCATTGCCGGACTGGTCAGCGTGACGAATCTGGCTGCTGCCAATAATACGATCTCCATTATCGCAGCCGGGCCGATTGCAAAGAATATCGCTGATAAATTCAACATCGACAACAGAAAATCGGCAAGTATTCTGGATATCTTTTCGTGTATGATACAAGGATTGATTCCTTACGGCGCGCAGCTGTTATCAGCCGGGAAATTCGGGAATATTTCACCCGTCAGCATCCTGCCATACTCTTTCTATCCCGTTTTAATCGGAATCTGCGGCATCGCCGCCATTATATTTGGACTGCCGAAATTCACAAGAAATACGAAATAAAAGATAACAAAAGGCGCCGTTCGGCGCCTTTTTTCTTTCATGACAGCCAAGCATTTCTCAAAAGCTGTACGCCCTGTGTGATCTGATCCGTATCGAGATGGGCGAAACCCAGCTTTATGATCGGCGGTTCGGGTTTTTCGGCAACGAAATAAACGGCGGTAGGGTATACCTTCACTCCGTACTGAAAAGCGCGTTCGATTAATGTTTCTTCTGTATAGTTCAGGTGAACTCTCATCAATATATACAAACCCGACTGGTCGCCGATGATCGTCACATGACCGCCGAACTGCTGCTTTACATGTGAAATCAAGTGCTGCATTTTTCGCCTGTAAACAATGCGCATGCGCTTAATATGGCGGGTCCATTCACCGGCCTTCATCAATTCAGCCATGGTCAGCTGGTTAAGCGAAGAAGCGGTGCTTTCGAAATGAATAAACCGTTCTTTATACCGGTGCAAAAGGCGCTGCGGCAAAACCATATAGCTTATGCGGATGCCCGGAAGAAAGGATTTTGAGAAATTCCCTAAATAAATCACCCGGTCTGATTGAATGGAAGCAAGAGCGGGAAACGGCTGCTGTGTATAACGGAATTCACTGTCATAATCATCCTCAAGAATATAACCCTCTCTATGATTCACCCAATTGATCAGAGTTTGGCGCTGCTGAATGGACATGCTTACGCCGTAAGGGCTGTGATGGGATGGGGTCACATAGATTAATTTTTCTTTCATTGCATGTAATTGAGAAAAATCAGCTCCGTTTTCATAGACAGGCATCGTCTTCAGAGAAAGCCCGTGAAATTGAAAAGCCGCTCTGGCACCGTCAAATCCCGGGTCTTCAACGATCATTCCCGAAAAATCCTCTTTCAGAATCCGGCTGAGATATATCAGCATCTGCTGCGTGCTGCTGCCGATGATAATGGAATCCGCATCTGTTTTCACTCCGCGGGATTCCAAGAGATAAGCGGCAATTTGTTCACGCAGGTCTCTCTCGCCGAACGGTTCGCCGTACAGGAAGCTTTTCTCTGATGTCAAAACTTGATTGTATAATTTTCTCCATGTTTTCAGAGGAAAATGCTTTTGATCGACGGCTCCGGCGCGAAAATCAATCAGGGCCGGCTGAGTTGATTCGGTTTTCTCAGCGTGGACAACATCGTTTTCTTTTTGAAATAAAGAAGGTTCTACTTCATTTGCAAAATAACCTTTGCGTGTTTCTCCGCGAATGTATCCCTCCGCTAAAAGAAGATCATAAGCCATCAGCGTTGTATTACGGCTTACCCGCAGGGAATCTGCCAGCTCCCGAATCGAAGGCAGCCGCTCATCTGCCTGAATATTTCCCTGCTCAATCAATGTTTTAAATTGCTCGTAAATTTGTTTGTATTTCGGGGTGTCGCTTTCGAAAGCGAAAATCATATTTTTCATCAGATGTTCTCCTCTGACATGTGTATTTATTTGAAACTGTACCTTTTTAAATGTCAGTTGATATCTTATTATAGCGGAAAGCGCTTTATCAATCCATGTTCGAGAGGAGAGTTTTGTATGTATATTCCGGCTCCATTTCAGCTGAGTGAAGCTGAAGCGTGCGATGTCATCAAAGAGTATGGTTTCGCAGCATTGTTTTCAACGGCGGGAGGCATGCCGTATGCAACCCACCTGCCATTGATGATGAGTAAGGATAACGAATGCTTATACGGTCATTTTGCATTGCCGAACCCCCAATGGAAAGAGATTGATGGCCAAAACGTGTTAGCCGTATTTCAAGGGCCTCATTGTTATATCTCGCCTAAATGGTATGAGACGAATCAGGCTGTTCCCACATGGAATTATGTGGCGGTTCATGTTTACGGAGAGACGGAGCTTTTGGATGAGGAAGAAACCGTGCAGTCGATGAGTGATCTCGTATTGAAATACGAAAGCCCCGACAGCCCGTACAAATTAGAGGATGTCGATGCGAAAGTGCTGGCAGGCATGAACAAAGGGGTAAAAGGCTTTAAAATCAAAATCAGCAAAATAGAGGGGAAAGCAAAGCTGAGTCAAAATCATTCAGCTGCAAGACAAGGGCTGGTCGTACAACAGCTCAAACAGATTCCTCATACAAACGAACAGCTCATTTCCGGCTTGATGGAAGAAAACATCAAACGGATCACTGCGAACAACTGACAAGCATGTTAAAAACATACCGGCAGCATGCGGTATGTTTTTGCAGGTTATGAAGCTTTTCTCAGGATGAATAACGACTCAAACAGCACATAAATCAACGGCGCCATTAAAATGAAGAAAGAATGAAAAATAGCATACGGTATGAATAAGTAAACGATAAGTTTCAATAGAATGGTAGACGGTTTATTGAATGTCCAGCGGTTCTTCAAGATATCAGTCATACAAGCTAAAACAAGGCCGACCGTCAAATATCCGGCTGCGATGTAAAGATAAATAAAAAGGTAAAACGGGTAAGAAGACAACGGCGGTGTGTCTTCCTGTGTCATTTTTAAACCCACATAAAAGACCAATAAAAAGCAAACGGACGAAACGAGAGCTAACAAAAGGTGTTTATATAAATACTTCTTCATGTGTTCACCTGCCTATGGCGCAATTATTTCTTAACATATTATGACATGGTTTTACCGCTGCTGAAAGAATCGGCAGCGGGCACGCGCCCGTCTATATGAGCGGGGCGTAAAGAATCAATATCATCTTTTCATGAATCGGGATTTTTTGTTCGGATGGATGTAAAGAAGAATACACCCCAAAAAAAGCTGTCAGCTTGGTCCTGACGGCTTTTTTTTGGTGAAAGGCTTATTTCTCCGTGGTGAAATAAAGCAATGCTATGACCGGAAAAGCGATTCCAATCCATAATGTGATACTCCACCCGCCTGAGGCGTATGCCCATCCTCCGATTGATGATCCTATAGCACCGCCCAGAAAGAAGATGGCCATAAATAATCCGTTTAATCGGCTGCGAAATTCAGGTGCCAACGAAAAAATGGCACGCTGACTGAGTACGAGATTGGCAGATACCCCCATATCCAACAGGATAGCTGCGGCCACCAGAACTGCTATGCCGACGTGGGAGCTGCTTTGAATCATGAGCGGGAGTAATAAAGAAACGATGACAGCACCGAGAGCGATTCCGGTGGCAAGCCGGGTCAGGCCGCGATCAGCCAGACGGCCGCCTATCGGTGCAGCCGCTGCACCTGCAATGCCCGCTAATGCATACAGCGCGATTGCCTTTTGAGAAAAATGAAAAGCAGGACCGGACAATAATAAAGGTACAGTCGTCCAGAACAAGCTGAAAGCTCCAAATACAAACGCATGATAAATGGCACGGCGGCGTAAGACCGGAGTCGTGCGCAGCAGCTTCCACATTGAACCGAGTAAGACGGTGTAGCTTGTGTTTGCTGTTGGTTTTCTGGCAGGAAGCACTTTTGATAAGACGATTGCCAGGACAACACTTAACGCGGCGGATAAAGCAAATATGGCATTCCACCCCCATATATCAGCGACCAGACTGGATATCGGACGGGAAAGCATAATACCGAGCAGCAGGCCGCTCATCACATTGCCGACAACCCGGCCACGTGCGGCGTCCGGTGCAAGGTATGATGCGAACGGAACTAGCACTTGGGCTGCGATGGATCCCAGTCCGATGAAAAACGCAGCGGCTAAAAACAGTGTTCCATGCTTCGCAAATGCTGTCAGTGTCAAAGCGGCTGCGCTTAGAAGGAGCGATACAACGACAAGTTTTTTGTTTTCGATAATGTCTCCCAAAGGGACGAGAAACAGTAAGCCGGCAACGTATCCGATTTGAGTCAGTGTGACAATCAATCCTGCGCTGCTTGGAGAAAGCCCGATTGCCGCACTAATGAATCCTGCCAAGGGCTGTGCATAATAAAGATTAGCGACAATGATACCGCATGCCGTTGCGAGAAGAAGGGTTAAACCAGGTGAAATTCCCTGATCTGCTGTTTGTTTGTTTTCTTTAGCCATATGAATGAACTCCTTTTTAAGTGGTTTTTATGATGCTTTGATAAATGATTTGCTGATTCATCTCCTTTACGCAGAGGCTTTGGGAGTCTATGTTTCATCAAGATTTCCCTCAAGTTATTTTATAAACTGAACGTTTAGTTTCATTATAAGCAAATGATATACTAAACGTTCAGTTTTGTAAATAGGTTTCTGTTTTCTTTTTTTATACAGGTTAAGTATACTGAACGTATCGTTTATAATTCGGGAAGGAATGATTCATGTGCAGAGTAAACGAGGACGGCCGCGCGATGAAGGAACACATAAGGCGATTCTTTCTGCAGCCTATGATCTATTGTTGGAAAATGGCTTTGACGCGGTGACAGTCGATAAAATTGCTGAGCGTGCCAAAGTAAGTAAGGCAACGATTTATAAATGGTGGTCAAACAAGGCTGCCGTTATCATGGACAGCTTTCTTTCGACCGCTACGGACAGACTGCCTGTGCCCGATACAGGATCAACAGTGCAAGATATATTGACCCACGCCACGAATTTAGCAAGGTTTTTGACGAGCCGGGAAGGAACCGTTATTAAGGAATTAATCGGTGCGGGGCAGCTGGATGCAAAATTGGCGGAAGAATATCGCACGAGATTTTTCAAGCCCCGCCGCCTCCAAGCGAAAGGCCTTCTGGAAAAGGGAATTCAAAAAGGTGAATTAAGAGAGAATCTTGATATTGACGTAAGCATCGATCTCATTTACGGACCGATTTTCTATCGTCTGCTTATTACAGGTGATGAGGTGAATGATTCCTATGTGCATGATCTGGTGATGAGTGCGTTTAAGGGAGTTCAGCCTGCCTGAAAAATAGCCGGATCATGTGAAAGAGATACAGACTTCTGCTGCCTACGGGCGGAATATAATGAAAAGGCCGAACAAGTTCATTGTTCGGCCTTTTCTGATTGATTTGCGAACTGCCGGGCGGCCGCCACGCAAGCGATAACGCCGGCATTCACCGCCGCAAGTTCCCATCCTGCTTTTTCATGGAGAATCATGGCGGCCAGTAACAGTCCGAAGAAAGGCTGCAGAAGCTGCAGCTGCCCGACCGCGGCGATGCCTCCCTGGGCGAGTCCGCGATACCAGAATACGAAGCCGATCAGCATGCTGAATATTGAGACATATGCAAGACTGAGCAGTGCGGGCGCGCCGATGTTTGACCATGAGTCCGGCATGAAGCAGAAAGACAGGATGAACATAAGGGGAAGCGATAAAACGAGTGCCCAAGAGATCACCTGCCAGTTGCCAAGCCGCCGGGAGAGGCGGGCGCCTTCGGCATAACCGAGACCGCACACGATAATCGAAGCGATCATGTACGTATCACCGAGCGGAGAGGATTCTCCTCCTTGCAGCAGAGCATATCCGGCTACGAGGATGCTGCCGGCAGCCGAGAAAATCCAAAAGACCGGCCTGGGCCGTTCGCCTCCTCGCAGTACGCCGAAGATCGCCGTCGCAAGCGGGAGAAGCCCGATGTAGACAATGGCATGAGCGGATGTGACATGCTGAAGCGCTAAGGCTGTAAGCAGCGGGAAACCGATCACGACGCCGAGCGCTACTGTTATTAGTGAAATGATGTCGCTTTTGGCAGGGCGTTTCTCCTGAAAAATGAGGAGCAGAGCGCCTGCCAATATACCGGCTATCGCGGCGCGGCATACGGTGAGAAATACCGGGTCAAAGTCCGCTACAGCCAAGCGGGTCGCAGGAAGCGAGCCGCTGAAAATGAGCACGCCGATAAATCCGTTAATCCAGCCGTTTGCGGCTTTCTTCATTCCAATCACTCCAATATATATTTCTAAACCCATTTTCAAAGTTTATAATGACTATAAACTGAAATTGACCTTATACAAATGGCCAGTTTTTATAAAAAGAAGAATGCCAGTTTGGAGGGAGCAAAAATGGATATCACGCCATTTTTAAATAGAGATCTGGATATTCCGCTTTATCAGCAGCTTTATCGGCATTTTAAGGAAAATATGCATCAGGGCCGTCTTCCTAAAGGACTGAAGCTTCCTTCAAAAAGGCTTTTGTCAAGTCAGCTTTCCATCAGTCAGACGACTGTGGAGCGGGCCTATGAACAGCTTGCCGCCGAAGGCTATATTGTCAGTAAGCCGAGAAGCGGATGGTTTGCCGATTATGACTCGGACGCCGTCTATGTGAAAAAGCCGGGCGCTTCGCCTGTTCAAACAAAGGCGAAGGAAGACCGCCAATGGATTGATTTTCACTACGGCACTGTGGATGCCGCTCATTTTCCGTTTTCGGCATGGCGCAAAAGTATGGTTACAAGCTTAGATCAATACGGGCATGAGCTGTATCGGCCCGGGGATGATTTGGGCGAGCTTGAATTGAGAACGCTCATTTCGGAGTACTTATATCAGTCGCGCGGGGTGAATTGTCGTCCTGAACAAGTGATAGTCGGCGCCGGGAACCCTGCTCTTTTGCAAATGCTGTGCAAAATATTTGAAGCAAATCTATCCATCGGATATGAAGATCCGGGTTATCCGAGAGCGAGGGAGATTTTTAAAGCCAATCACATGAAGATCATTCCGATACCCGTCGATGATGAAGGAGTCTGTATCCGGAAGCTGAATGAAGAGCGGCCGCGTCTTGTATATGTCACGCCTTCTCATCAATTTACGTTAGGAACGATTATGCCGGTAAACAGAAGGATTCAGCTGCTGAAATGGGCGGAGGAAAATCAATCGTTCATTATAGAAGATGATTATGACGGTGAATTCCGATACAACGGCCAGCCGATCCCATCATTGCAGGGGCTTGATCAGCATCACCGTGTCATTTATATGGGAACGTTTTCCCAATCTCTGCTTCCTTCGCTGCGCATCAGCTATATGATTCTTCCTTTGCCGCTTATCGAAAAAGGCAGGGAAATCGCTTCTTTATATAAACAGACCGTCTCCTGCCACAGTCAGCTGACGCTGGCTCAATTTATCAAAAGCGGAGAGTGGCAGAAACATATTAACAGAATGAGAAAGCTGTACCGGAAAAAAAGAGCGGTATTATTAGAGGCCGTGCGGCGCGAGCTGGGACAATACGTCAGGATTCGCGGAGAAAATTCCGGGCTGCGGATTTTACTTGACGTTCATCTGCCTTTCAGCGAAAAAGAGCTGATTGAAAAGGCGGAGGAACAAGGCGTCAAAATCTATCCCGTGTCTCTTACCTATCAAAAACAGGTCCCTGAAAAAACAGTTTCTCTCGGTTTCGCGGGGGTTTCTGAAACCGATATACAAGAAGGCATAAAAAAACTGAGAGCCGCCTGGGCGCTGTAAAAGGCAGCTCACAGTTTGAAATACTGAAGCTTGAGTCAGGGGTGCAGTCTCAGCAGCAAAACGATTTATAGGACGGGCAGGCGGAGCGCAGTATCAATATTTTGCAAATTGAGTCGGACTTGTTCATTTGTGTTCCACGGGTGATACCAGCCTTTTTCCATCATATAGCGTGAGATTTGCTCGTGCATGTCAAGGGCTTCTTCTAAGTGCCGGGTGAGGATCGCTTTCACTTCAGGCGTTCCGGCTTCCGTCGCCGCCATCGCATAGTTTCTGACACCGCTTTTTGCCGAATTCAATAAATCCATTGCGACAATTTGGTCTGTCAGTGCATTCATTCCCGTCAAGTATTCCATAATCGGATTCATTCGTCATTCATCTCCTCATTCATGCTGTGCATCAGATAAAATTGAGGCAAATTCCTGCAATTGCCTTGTTGATGTATCCGCATCCTGCTGCATGATTTCTTTCAGCTGCGGATCGGATACGAGCGCTTTCATGGTTTTGGACTTCGTCAGACAAAGTGACTTAAAAGAAGCCATCTCCTGAATTTCGAGTAATTCATGTAAGGCGCTGGCCATTTCTGTAGCCTCCGTTCTCTAAGGTTTGAGTACAACTTTTATGCAATCATCTGTTTTCGTGTCAAACATCTCATAGCCGTGCTTCGCTTCACTAAGCGGAATGACATGGCTTACAACATCGCCCGGATCAATTTTGCCGGTTGACACCAGTTCAAACATATACGGCATATAATGGATAACCGGAGCTTGTCCTGATCGGATATTGACGTTTCGCTGCATGATATCGCCAAGAGGAAAACCGTTATATCTGCCGCCGTACACGCCCGTAATCTGGATCGTTCCGCCTTTTCGCACCGCTTGGGACGCGATGACCAATGCGCTCATCGCCCCGCCCTGAAGTTTTAATCCGCTGGCGAGGAACTCAAGGTCTGTCATTTTCCCGTCCATGCCGACGGCGTCAATGACAACGTCGGCGCCGCCTTTGGTGATTTCCTTCAGGTAGCTGCCCGTATTTTCGTGGTCTTCGAAGTTCACGAGTTCCACTTTATTCGTCCGTTTCGCATGCTGGAGACGGTAGTTGACATAGTCTACGGCTATTACGCGTTTCGCTCCCTTTAACCAGCAGAATTTTTGAGCGAACAGACCCACAGGCCCGCAGCCGAGAACGATAACTGTATCGCCTTCTTTTACGCCGGCATTGTCAACGCTCCAAAAGCCGGTTGTCATCGCATCGGAAATAACACTCAGTTTCTCATCCGGTTCTTCGCATGTTTCGGGAACTTTAAAGTGAGTAAAGTTCGCAAATGGCACGCGTAAATACTCCGCCTGTCCTCCCGGATAGCCGCCGGCATTTCCTGAATAGCCGAAATAAGCGCCTATATCGCCGTTCTCATTTGATTGATCACATTGGCTTTCCAGGTGATTTTTACAATAAACGCATTCTCCGCAGGCGATATTAAAAGGAATAATGACGCGGTCCCCTTTTTTGACTTTCGTCACGCCGGGACCGGTTTCTTCCACGATGCCCATCGGTTCATGGCCGATGATGTAGTCTTCCTGCAAGTTCGGGATGAGTCCGTGGATTAAATGTAAATCTGATCCGCAAATTGCCGTACTTGTGACTTTTATAATCATGTCATCGTGTTTTTCAATCTTCGGATCAGGCACGTCTTTGACAACGACGTTTTTCACTCCTTGATACGTTACGGCCTTCATGCTGTAATACCTCCAGTGTTAGTGTTCATCAGGTGTGCGGTCAAACATCCCTTTTCTGTTTGTTTCAACGGGAAACAGGTTCATATTTCCGACCATGAGGGTATTTTTCGCAGAGAGCTGATCCAATTTATACTGTTCGCTCAGATCATGCGGGTGAAACCACTTTTTGCTGACCATCAAGTCTGTTATCTCCTGATGCATCGCGATTCCCTGCATGAGCTGTTTGCGCAGCAAAGCTCTTACATCAGGTGAAGCGGTTTCTGTTAAAGCGACGGCGGTATTTCTGATGCCTTCTTTGGCGCGTATGAGAAAATCCATTGCGAATGTCATGTCCGCAAGTTCAGGGACATGTAATGAATTGATCGGATCTAAATGGTCATGATTCAATGATGCTTACCTTCCTTTCAATTGATGATCGAAGTCGGCCGGTTTTGAGGAACGGGAGCCTGAAACGTTGCCCGTTCATAAACCGCCTGCAGATCAGCCAGGTCTTGAGAGGCTTGCTGAACGTCTTTTTCCATTAACGTTTTCAGATCCTGATCAAACACAAGCCCTTGCATGAGCTTGGATTTCGCTACACAAAGCGTCTTGAAGTTAATGATTTCATGTAAGTCAAGCGACTCGTGAGCCGCTAATTCACGCTTTTCCATAATTATCTTTAAACCTCCTCTTCTCAATTACGTAATTAATTTCCCCTGAGAAAAGAGGTCTAGTCTTACAAATTTTGTTTATCAGAAAAAGCGGAGAGTCAAAAAAAAGAGGAAGCACAATCGCTTCCTCTTGTTCACATGGAATGGCTGTTGGTGTCATGAACGTTTTTCTGATGCGCGGGCGGTTTTGCCGCGCGGGAGACGAGACCGCTGAAACCCGGGAAAGGTCATAAAAAAGATATGAACAAAAAAGCAGCTTGCGAACAATCCCGCAGGCTGTTTTTTCTTTCACCCGTCATGCAGGAACAGAAGGGGAAGGTGAGAAGAAGGCACTTATGGTATGATGACAAATAGAATAAAACCTCGTGAGGCCGGTCGGCTAAAAGGAAGTGGACAGAGATTGTTTGGTACAAAACATCAAGAAGACTATGTCTCCCGTGACAGACGCTCATTGCATATGCTTGCGCTTCGGGTGCCCGGTCTGGCGTTTATTTTTATGGTATATGCCGCATCAGTCTCTTTGCAGTACATTTATGAAAGCTGGACGGTTTTTTTGCTGCTGTTATTCACGATATTGATCGTCATTTTTACCGTGCTGCACTGGCATTCCCATCGCTGGGTGAAGAAAAAGACGTTTCTTTATTTCATCATACAGGGATTTATCATATATACATCGGCTAACTTGATGACCGGCGGCTATATCGCGGTTGTCGTCGGTCTCTATGCCTTTTTAATCGGGCAGATTATCGGAATGGCGGATAAGGGAAAAACGCTGCTCATACTCTATCTTTTCATTTTAATGTCCATAACAGCCTTGCACCAGGAGCATCCGCATCATCTGCTACGTTTCATCGTTATCGCCGCTCCCATCATGATCGTGATTATCACGTATGCGGCCACATTTTTCGCGCAAGTTGATGAAAAAATAAAAACACAGATGACGCTTGAAAAATTAGAGCTCGCTCACCGGCAAGTGAAACAGCTGACGCTTCAGAATGAAAGACAGCGGATGGCGAGAGACTTGCACGATACGCTTGCTCAAGGATTGGTCAGCTTGCATATGCAGCTTGAAGCGGTGCATGTTCATCTTTCAAAGGGTAACACTGACAGAGCGAAAGACATCATCAGCCAGTCAATGGACAGAGTGAAAGGCACATTGGCTGATGCGCGCTCGGCCATTGACAACCTTCGCAGCACATCAGAAAAGATCGGGTTCTTAAAAGAAAGCATCACTGAACAAATCAACCATTTTACAGAAGCCTCCGGGCTGTCTTGTTTTTTAGATTACAGCGTGCATCATGTGCTTGACGTTCATACGGCGGAGAATTGCCATTACATGATCGGAGAAGGCCTGACAAACGCCGCCAAGCATGCAGAAGCAAAGAATGTCTGGGTATCCGTTCAAGAAGAAGAGGGACAGATCCGCATAACCGTCAAAGATGACGGGAAAGGCTTTGATGCCGGGACAGAAATGAGAAAAAGCGGACATTACGGGCTGCTTGGGATACAAGAACGCGTCAATATGATGAACGGCACTTTCCGTATAACAAGCGCCAGATCAGCGGGAACTCAAATCGAGATCATCATACCAATTCAAGGAGAGGCGGAACATGTATAAAGTGTTAATAGCAGATGACCATCTTGTCGTCAGAGAAGGTCTGAAGCTTTTGATAGAAACAAATGACCATTACACCATAACGGGAGAGGCGGAAAACGGGAAAACCGCCGTCCGCCTCGCAGAGGAACTAAAGCCCGATGTCATTCTCATGGATCTGTACATGCCGGAAATGAGCGGGCTGGAAGCCATTAAACAGATAAAAGAGCAATCTGATGTGCCGATCATTATTTTGACGACCTATAATGAAGATCATCTGATGATAGAAGGCATTGAATGCGCGAACGGTTATCTGCTGAAAGACACAAGCTCAGAAACCTTATTTCATACGATGGATGCGGCGGTCAGGGGAGAAGTGCTTCTGCAGCCGGATATCTTGCGGCGTTTCCGGGAAATGAAAATGGAACGGGCAAATGCCAATGAAACACAGCTGACGGACAAGGAAATCATAGTTCTGCAAGCCGTTGCGCAAGGACATAAAAGCAAAGCGATCGCCTTCGATTTAGGAATCTCAGAGCGGACGGTAAAAGCGAGATTAACATCGATTTATAACAAATTAGGCGCTGATTCGCGGACGGAAGCCGTCACCATTGCCATGCAAAAAGGCATTCTGAAACTGAATATATAATGAAAAACTGCCCAAACGTACATGCCCCTATGTACGTTTTTTTTATGTGAATGTGAACTACAATTAGGCAGAAAGTAATGATTGGAGAGGAGTATTCGATGTCTGGTTTTTTATATAAATTAGGGGGATGGTCTGCCCGCAACCGATTAAAAATGATCAGTGCGTGGCTCGTGATACTGATCGCTTCGATTGTGATCGCCATCTCGTTAAAACCTGCTTTTTCTGAGGATATGTCAATTCCCGACACACCTTCTGAAAAGGCGATGGATATCATTCAAAAAGAATTTTCAAAGGGTCCCGATAAAGGAAGCATACGGGTTATTTTCGGAGCTGATGACGGGAAGAAATTGACGTCAAAACCGGAAAAACAAGCGATTGAAGAGACATTAAAGAAGATCAAAACAGATCATTCAGTCGCTTCGATTGCAAGTCCTTTTGAGACAGGAACCATTTCTAAAGACGGATCAGTGGCATATGCCGATATTACGTACAAAAAAGCGGCGGATGACATTACGGATGCGTCTGTTTCACATATTAAACACAGTCTGTCCGCCGCAGGAGACAAGGGTCTGCAGACGGAGCTCAGCGGCGATGTGCCGGGGGCCGGTGTTGAGATCGGCGGTGTATCTGAAATTGTCGGCGTTGTGCTGGCATTCGTCGTTCTGGCCATTACGTTTGGTTCATTAGTCATCGCGGGGCTGCCGATTGTCACGGCCCTGATCGGGTTAGGTGTAAGCGTCGCGCTGACGTTAATTGGGACACAGTTCTTTACGATAGCCTCGGTCAGTCTCTCATTATCCGGAATGATCGGACTGGCCGTCGGAATTGATTATGCGCTGTTTATCTTTACGAAGCATCGTCAGTTTTTGGGCGAAGGTGTACAAAAAAATGAATCGATCGCGAAAGCCGCGGGAACGGCAGGCAGCGCCGTCGTTTTTGCGGGACTGACCGTGATCGTCGCGCTTTGCGGATTGACCGTTGTCGGCATTCCGTTCATGTCTGCCATGGGATTGACTGCGGCACTCAGTGTGCTGATGGCTGTATTGGCATCAGTAACGCTGGTGCCTGCGGTGTTGTCAATCGCAGGAAAACGGATGATTCCGAAATCATACAAGAAGAAAGAAAAGAAAAGCACCGGCACGAATGCCTGGGGGCGCTTCGTTACAAAGAAGCCCATTCTGTTAAGCATTTTCAGCATCATTCTTTTAGCCGTCATCAGTCTGCCGGCCATGCATTTAGAGCTGGGGCTGCCTGATGCGGGAATGAAAGCGAAAGACAGCCCGGATCGCCGCGCCTATGATCTGTTGTCTAAAGGATTCGGAGAAGGCTTTAACGGCAAGCTGACAATTGTTGCCGATGCAAAAGGGGTCAAGGGGAACAAAAGTGAAGCATTTCAAGACGCCGTGAAAAAAGTGAAGGACTTGCACAATGTGGCGAGCGTCACACCGGCCATGCCGAACGAAAAAGGGGACTATGCCATCATTACGGCAGTGCCTGAAACCGGGCCGAATGATAAGGCAACGAAAGAGTTAGTGCAGGATATACGGAAACGATCAGACAAAAACGGCATCCGTCTGCTCGTCACCGGGTCAACCGCGGTGAACATTGATATTTCAGATCGGTTAAACGATGCCATTCCGGAATTCGCCATTCTTATTGTCGGGTTTGCATTTGTATTGCTGACCGTCGTTTTCCGTTCTCTTCTCGTGCCGCTTGCGGCCGTTCTTGGCTTTTTGCTGACAATGACCGCAACACTCGGGTTATCGGTATTCGTCCTGCAGGATGGACATTTCACCGGCTTGCTGAGCATTCCGGAAAAAGGCCCGATTCTTGCCTTCCTGCCTATTTTAGCAATCGGTATTCTTTTCGGGCTGGCGATGGATTATCAAGTATTCCTTGTCAGCAGAATGAGAGAAGAATATGTCAAAACAAAAAATCCGGTACAAGCCATTCATGCCGGATTGAAACATAGCGGACCTGTCGTAACAGCGGCGGGACTGATCATGATTTTCGTCTTTGCGGGATTCATCTTTGCGGGAGAAGCTACGATCAAATCCATGGGCTTGGCAATGACCTTCGGTGTTCTTTTTGATGCGTTCATTGTAAGAATGACCATTATTCCGAGTGTCATGAAGCTGATGGGACATGCGGCCTGGTACTTGCCGAAGTGGCTGGATAAAATCATTCCGAACGTGGATATCGAAGGCCATAAGCTGACACAAGGCAAAACACCGGAGAAACCGGAAGAATAAAATGAAAAAGCAGATCGTTATGATCTGCTTTTTTTATGTGCTGACCGCATCCATGAAAAGAGAAAAAAGCTTTTTCATGTCTTCATGTTTTTTTGTCAGCATTTCGGGATGCCATTGCACGCCGACGACAAATAATTCACCCGTCCGTTCAATCGCTTCAATGGCCCCGTCTTTCGCATAAGCCGCCACTTTAAACGAAGGCGCCGTCTCTTTTATGATCTGGTGATGGAATGAATTCACCCGCGCTGAATCGCCAAACAAGGTATGGAGACGTGTCCCTTTTTCAAAAGAAACATGATGGGTTTTTAGCGGCGGATCTTTTTCTTGATCATGCTTAATGTCAGCAAACGAAGCGTGTGTCAGGTCTTGATATAAAGTTCCCCCGTAAGTGACGTTTAACATATGCATCCCCCGGCAGATGGCCAGAATCGGCTTTTCTAAAGCAACCGCCGTGAGAATCAGCTCCTTCTCGTAGGCGTCCCGATCAGGAAAGGTCTTTCTTAAAGCCTGTAAAGGTTCTTCGCCGTAAAACAGCGGGTCTATATCCTGACCGCCGGACAGAATGATCCCGTCAACATGAGAGACCTGTTCCTTTAAAAGCGCCGTCTCTTGAATCACCGGCAATATAAACGGCACACCGCCGGCCTCAGAAACAGACTGAATATAATCATTATTGACATATGCCCGATTATAACCCGGGAAAGGGCCGGATTGATCAGCCATAATGTTTCCCGTAATTCCAATGCGTTTGGCCATTCTTCGCCCCCCTGAACCATGCTCATAATTAATCTGAACGTAGGTTGTACAAATCAGTTTGAAATTATTCTTCATGATACGTGAGCTTTCCAAAACAAAACCCGTGACAGTCACGGGTTTTTCATTCATTTCAATTTCTTGATTTCTTCCGTCAGCTCTTTGAATTTTTGATCAAGCTCACGATATTGTTTATCAGCCGGAGTCATGAAGCTGAGTTTTCCGAGGACTTCCTGCCGTTCGGTCTCAAGCTTTAATCGCAGTTCTTCAGCATCGTCCCTGACGGAGGGAGATTCTTTCCATTGTTTTCGGACGCTGCCGTTTGAGATATCAAGCCGGATGTCCGTCGTCTTTTCGACAAAGTAACGATCATGAGATACGATGATGAGCGTTCCGTCGTATCGGGCCAAAGTGTCTTCAAGCTGCTCGCGTGACGGCAGATCAAGGTGGTTTGTCGGCTCATCCAGAATCAGCACATCTTTCTCCTCCAGAATAAACGCCATCAGTTTGCATTTGACCCGCTCTCCCATGCTCATCTTGCCGATGGGTTCCGTCCATTGCGCTGCGGTAAATCCTAAATGCTTCATGAGGGATTGAACATTTCCCCTTGCTTCGAACGTTTCTTTGTAAAAAAGCTGTTCGGGGGTTTTATCAAGCGGAAGGTCGAATACTTCCTGGGTTAAATATCCGACGTTTGCAGACGGAGAAATCCATATGCTGCCCTGCGCTTTTTCCTGCCCGAGGATGACCTTCAATAATGTTGTTTTCCCGCTGCCGTTCGGGCCTGTAATCGCGATCTTTTCACCGTGCATCACAGTGAAATTCACGTTTTTAAAAAGCGTTCGTCCGTCATATGACTTTGCGGCATCCCTTACTTCTAAAAAACGCTTTCCCGCTTTTTTGCGGTGCTCAATGGAAAAACGGACTTCATACTCCGCTTCAACCGGTTCTGCTTTCGCTTTTTCAAGCTCTTTTTCAAGACGCTTCTGCTTTGATTTAATCTGGGCGTCCGTGCGTTTTGCTTTGACGCGATGGTATTCTTTAAAGCCTTCTATTTTCGTTGATTGGGCGTGGGCTTTTTTTGACCAGGCGCTCAGCTCGTTCATTTGAGCTTCAATCCGTCTGATCATATGCTGCTGATTCTCATATTCCCGCTGCTGTGTCAGCCTTCTCTGTTTTCGGACCTCCATATAGCTTGAATAATTCCCTTTATGTTCAATGAGTTTCTTTCCTTCGATGGCCCAGATTTTTGTCGCCGCTGCATCTATAAAAGCACGATCATGCGAAACAAAAATAATGGTGCCTTTGTAATTCTTGATCTGATTTAGCAGTATTTCTAAACTGTGCTGATCGAGGTGGTTCGTCGGCTCATCTAATAACAAAAGGCTGCTTGAGGAGGAGAAACCTTTGGCAAGACGGGCTTTCAATTTTTCTCCGCCGCTTAATTGCGAAAAGGCGCGTGCGGGCACGTTCCACTTTTCCAACAAGGCTGCCTCCGCAGGCTCCGGATGGCCGGAATCATAAGCTTCCGTTTCTTGTTCCACCATATATATGTTCACATCTTGCATCATCTGGATCTGTCCTTGTGACGGCGCTTTTTGATTGCAGATCAATTGCAGCAATAACGATTTGCCGGCGCCGTTTTTACCGATAACGCCGATGATGTCACCTTGCTGAACGCTCGCGCTGATCTGTTCAAAAAGGGGAACACTGTTGATTTCATAACTGATGCCGCTTATTTTTAACATTTCTTTCATATGTCAATCCCTCGCTTTAAAGGGAGGACCAAAAAAATCCTCCCAATTGATTTGGAAGGATTAGCCGTACCTGTGCATGATCAAATAAGCTATTTTTACATAGCTTTCGTATCGTATAGAAAATGGGCAGACTAATCCTATTTTTTCTGATTTGAAATATTTGATTTCAAACGGTCAAAATAAGATTAGTTAATCATTGTCCACCCATCATCCCTTCGTATTTGTTACAAACAGTGTAGCACACACTTATCTGTAAAAGCAAAGGGTATAAGCCTTTTTATTCCAGATTGGAGACTTCCCATTCTTCTTCTAAAACGGCATAATAATATTCGTCCCACCATTCATTATCATGGGGGATGCATTTTTTGAAAAAGCCTTCCCGTCTCATCCCGATCTTTTCCATCACCCGGTGCGAAGCCATGTTTTCCGGCTGACATGTCGCAATGATCCGGTGTAATTTCATCTTGTTAAACCCGAATGCCAGCACGGCGCGCGCCGCCTCTGAAGCATATCCTTTGCCCTGGTATTCCGGGTGAAACACCCAGCCGATTTCATACGTATGATCGCCAAAATACTGAAAAAAAGCAATGTGGCCAATGACCGTTTTCTCATCCTTCAATAAAACGGGAAACTTCCCGGCATGTTCGCCGCTGTTTTCAGTAACGAATTTCCTAACATCTTCTTCAGTAAAGACACCCTCTGGTATATATTTCATGACATTTGGATTTGAGGTGTACGCATAGACATCCTGCCAATCTTCCGGTTCAAATGTCCGAATTATGAGCCTGTCAGTTTTGATATTCATTTTTTATGTTCCTCCATCAAAAAGATTTCATCTACTACTTCGATTGAAAAATGTAAAAACCTTTGAGCGGGGAAGAGCCGAATAAAAAAAGCCTGCAGCTATACACTGCAGGCGGTTATTTTTCATTTGCGGCGGCGGGCAGGTTTGTAAACCCGAATTGCCCTCCGACAGCTTCTTTTACTTCATGAATAACGATAAATGATTTCGGATCAATTTTTTGAACATGTTTTTTGATTTTCAGCAATTCGTTCTTTTTAATGACAACATAGATAATGCGCTTGTCTTTGCTGCCGTAATAGCCGTATCCGTAAAAAATCGTCGCCGCGTTGCCGTACTCGGAGGTGATGGCTTTGGCGATTTCTTCGTATTGGTCAGACATAATGGTGAGAGCTTTTTTATTATGGAAACCCTCAATGACAATATCGACGATTTTGGCGCACAGATATACGAATATAAACGTATACAGCATATGATTGATGCCGATCGCTAAAACGGATGCGAAAATGATGACACAATCCATATAAAACATGCTTTTCGAGATGTTAAAGCCCTTTGTGTAATTTAATAAATACGCCAACAGCGTGGTCCCGCCGGTAGATCCGTCAGCGATAAAGATCAATGCCAGCCCCGCTCCCATCAGCAGAGCGCCGAATACAATCCCGAGCACCATATCGTGCACGCCGAACGGAATAAAGCTGACGATGCTGAGAAAAACAGAAGTCATTCCCGTACCGAGTATCGTGTATAAAATCGTTTTTTTCGTTAAAAATTTATAAGCCAGCCCGATAAAAATCAAATTTACAACCAGAGTCGTAATACTTGCAGGTATATGGAAAAGATAATATAACACGAGAGCGATTCCCACGGTGCTGCCGTCCCCTAAATGATTCGGGATGACGAAAAATTCCACGGACGCCGCAATAAGAAAGGCTCCGGCCATAATCATCAGTATATCCTTGCAAATGTTCTTCATGTGCAAACCTCCTCTGCAGTCAAAAATATATAAAAAACAAAAACGCCTCAAAAATTATCCAGCAGAACTAAATAATTTTTAAGACGAATCATTCACAATCTCGTTTGTTCATTCAGTAAAGAATGATCAGCTTCAATATCGAAGATTATATAGACACCTTCACATCTTGTCAATGCCGTGAAAATTGATTTTTCTGCAGTGTATATGAGGTTTAAATCAATTTAAAACGAGGAATGATATCAGAAGAGTTTTCATTTCTGCTCTATCAATAAGAGAAATGTAATGAGAGACAACGAAGAAGGGATGATGACATTGGAACGAATTTTTATCAGTCCGGCCAAATACGTGCAGGGAAAAAACGCCATTGAAACGATCGGCGGACATCTGGAGGGCGTTGGTGAAAAAGCCGTCGTCATCGCGGACAAAACCGTATGGGATATCGCGGGCCACAAGGTGACGGCTGAATTAAAGAAAAGCAATATCTCTTCTGAAGAGGCGGTTTTCAACGGCGAAGCCTCCCAGGAAGAAATGAAAAGAATTGCCGGCATCGCAGAAAAAGCAGGCGCGACTATTGTCATCGGAGTCGGCGGCGGTAAAACGCTTGATACGGCCAAAGCCGTATCAGATGAAATAAACGGCTATACCGTTATCGTGCCGACGGCCGCTTCAACGGATGCTCCGACAAGCGGGCTGTCTGTCGTGTATTCTGAACAAGGCGCGTTCGAAAACTATCGTTTCTATCATAAGAATCCTGACCTGGTTCTGGTCGATACGAAAATCGTCGCGGAAGCTCCGCCGCGCTTTTTAGCATCAGGGATTGCCGATGCAATGGCGACGTGGATAGAGGCGCGCAGTGTCATCGCCAATGGCGGTAAAACGATGGCAGGCGGAATTCCGACAATCGCCGGAGAGGCTATCGCGGAAAAATGTGAAGCGGTATTATTCAAATACGGCCATCTCGCTTATGAGTCTGTGAAAGCGAAAGCCGTTACGCCCGCATTGGAAGCGGTGGTTGAAGCCAATACACTTCTGAGCGGACTGGGATTTGAAAGCGGCGGCTTAGCTGCGGCACATGCCATTCACAACGGCTTCACCGCGCTTGAAGGTGAAATCCATCACTTGACCCACGGTGAAAAAGTGGCATTCGGCACGCTCGTTCAATTGGCGCTGGAAAAACGTTCGCTTGAGGAAATTGAGCGGTATATCGCGTTTTATATCAGCTTGGGGCTGCCTGTCACACTTGAAGACATCAAATTGAAAGACGCATCTAAAGAGGACATTATGAAAGTGGCAGAAGCCGCGACGATTGAAGAAGAAACAATTCATGCCGCTTTTGACGTGACGGCTGACGACGTGGCGGATGCCATTATAGCGGCTGATCAATATGCAAAAGCATTTAAAGAAAAACACGCGTAAAACCTTTTACCGCGTGACCCGGACCCAAGGGCTGTTACAGCCCTTGGTTTTTTTATGCCCTTTGAAAACTTTTAAAAATAAAGAAAAAATTATGATACAATATACAAATGTTTTGAGAGATTGACAAAGGAAAGGTGGGAACGATATGTTGCATAATCCGACCGGTAAGGAGCGGCTTGCGCTGGCTTTTCTTCTCGGAATGCTTGCGATACTGGGGCCGCTCAATATAGATATGTATCTGCCGAGTTTCCCTGAAATCGCTGAAGATTTAAGCGCCCGCGCATCGCTTGTCCAGCTCAGTTTAACCGCATGTCTGATCGGACTGACAATCGGACAGGTTGTTGTCGGCCCGTTAAGTGACGCGAAGGGAAGAAGAAAACCGTTATTACTATGTATTTTTTTATTTGCGTTGTTTTCTCTGTTTTGCGCACTTGCACCGAACATTACTACATTAGTGATTGCCCGTTTTCTTCAAGGATTCACCGCTTCGGCAGGACTCGTTTTATCCCGTGCAATCGTCAGAGATGTGTTTTCGGGAAGAGAGCTTTCTAAATTTTTCTCGCTGCTGATGGTCATTACCGCCGTCGCGCCGATGGTGGCGCCGATGACGGGAGGCGCGATTTTACTGCTTCCGTTTGCATCATGGCATACGATTTTTCTCTTTTTAACCTTTATCGGGTTTTTGCTTGTTCTCATCATTGCGCTCAAGCTGACAGAAACCCTGCCGCCGGAAAAGCGGACTCCGAGCTCCATCGGAAATTCCGTGCGGACAATGGGAAGCCTGCTGAAGGATCGGTCATTTATCGGCTATGCGCTGACGGTCGGTTTTATTCACGGCGGGAGCTTTGCGTATGTCTCCGGAACGCCTTTCGTGTATCAGGATATTTACGGAGTCTCGCCTCAGGTATTCAGTGTTTTATTCGGCATAAACGGTCTGGCGATCATTACCGGAAGCTTTATCATCGGGCGTTTCGGCGGGATCATTCACGAAAAAAGCCTGTTGAGAATCGGCGTGATTACAGCGATGACGGCGACTGCCGTTCTGCTCGTCATGACGATCATTCACGGGCCGCTGGCGGCACTGGTGATTTCAATTTTTATTTATATGATTACGATCGGCATGACGCTGACAAGCACCTTTACATTGGCGATGGAAAAGCAGGGACACCGCGCGGGAAGCGCAAGCGCACTGCTCGGCATGCTTCCGCTTCTTCTCGGTTCCATCGTGTCGCCGCTTGTGGGGATGAATGAAGCGACGGCCGTCCCGATGGGGGCAATTATGTTCACGACATCCGTTATCGGTTCCATCGCTTTTTTCGCCTTAACAACAAAACCGGAGAAAGCAAAAAAGGAGTGAAATGATTCACTCCTTTTTTTGATGCCCGTTATTCATATTTCTTCAGCACGATCGCCGAATTATGCCCGCCAAAGCCGAATGAGTTGGAAAGGCCGATCGTTAACGATTGCTGGCGGGGCCCGTCTGCTACATAGTCCAAATCACACGCCGAATCAGGGTTTTGCAGATTGATTGTCGGCGGGATGATGCCGTGTCTCAAGCTCTCTGTCAAAGCGATGGCTTCAACTCCGCCTGCCGCGCCAAGCATGTGGCCGAGCATTGATTTGTTGGCCGTAACCGGAATATCATACGCAAGCTCCCCGAATAATGTCTTGATGGCCAATGTTTCAGAAAGATCTCCGGCTTTTGTGCTTGTCGCATGAGCGCTTACGACATCAATGTCTTCCGCTGAAACGTTCGCCTTTTTCAAAGCGTTTTTCATCGCCAGGTATGCGCCCGTTCCTTCCGGATGGGAGGCCACCATATGATAGGCGTCAGAGCTCGCACCGTAGCCGAGCACCTCACAAAGGATCGGGGCATTTCTGCCGATTGCGCTATCCAATGATTCCAATACTAAGATGCCCGCGCCTTCACTCATGACAAATCCATCGCGATCCGCGTCAAACGGCCGGCTTGCCGCGGCGGGGTCTTCGTTTCTCGCTGACAGCGCGTGGGCATTGCCGAAGCTGGCTAATGACAAATTCGTAATCGCCGCTTCCGCTCCCCCGGCAAACATGATATCTGCGTCATCATTCCGAATGGCGTTGAATGCTTCCCCGATCGACGTATTGCCGATGGAACACGCGGTGACGGGAGAAAGTGAGGGGCCGAGCGCGCCTAATCTGATGCTGATTTGAGCGGCGGCCGCATTTGAGATCATCATGGGGACAAGGCTTGGGCTCACTTTTCGCGCTCCCCGTTCATTTAAAGTATGAACGTTATCAATCAAAGTCGTGATGCCGCCGATTCCCGAGCCGACGTACACACCGAGGCGTTCACGGTCAATCTGATCGAGCTGAATCCCGGAGCTTTCAAGCGCCTGTTCCGCTGCCGCTAAAGCAAACTGGCTGAAACGGTCAAGCCGTCTCGCTTCTTTTCTGTCCCATCTTTCTTCTGCGTCAAAATCACGGACGGTACCGGCTATTTTTGTCTTGGAGCCGGAGACATCAAACGAATCGATGAAAGAGATTCCCGATTTTCCTTCCGTCAGGTGTTTCCAAAATGTATGCACATCATTGCCGAGAGGTGAAATCACTCCCATTCCGGTGATCACAACTCTTTTCATGGTCATTCCTCCTTCGGTATGTATTTATTGTAACTCGCAATTATCCTATTACAAGTTGTTGATTATCCTAGTATAATAAATACCAGGGTAAGAGAGGAGAGATTCGGTATGATACCAGAAGGAAGATTGCAGGCGCTCTCAGAGTTTTTAAAAACGCAGCGGGCCAAAATTTCTCCGCAGATGGCCGGGCTGCCGATGGGCACACGGAGAAGAACGCCCGGACTCCGAAGAGAAGAGGTCGCGCAATTAGCCGGCGTAAGCACCACGTGGTATACGTGGCTGGAGCAGGGCAGAGACATTAAAGTGTCCGCAGCCGTATTGGACGCCGTTTCCGATGCGCTGCAGCTGAACAAAGATGAGAGAAATTATTTATACGCGCTTGCCATTGAGGAGGGCGTGAAGCAGCCGTTTGCTGCGGAGGAAGAAGCGGTTATCAGCCCGTCGCTTTCAAAAATCCTGCAGGAGCTCCGTTATTGTCCCACCATTATCTCGGACAGGCGGTGTCATATCGTAGGGTGGAACCAGGCTGCGGCGCACGTGTTTTTAGATTTTGAACAAATTCCTCCTGAAAAGCGGAATCTCATAGAGCTATTGTTTTCCAGAAAAGAATTAAGAAGTTTAGCCGTGAACTGGGAGCACTTTGTGAAAGGATTCATCGCCATTTTCAGAACGTATTACGGCCAGTATGTAGCTGATACGTGGTATTCTCAGTTTATAGAAGAAATGGAGAAAACGTATTCGGAATTTCATACGCTGTGGAATGAGAGCGAAGTCAGCTCGGCACCCGAAGTATTAATTGAGTTCCGCCACGCGAAGGCGGGAAAAATGGTCTTTAACCTGACTTCATTTCAGGTTCAGGGCAACAGTGATCTGCGCTGCAGTGTGTATACACCGGTAGATCATACCGAAACGGAAGCAAAGCTGAAAAAGCTCTTCGAAAACAGATGAAGAACAGAACAAAACGGGAGGCGGCCGCCTCCCGTTTCAGTTTAAAATAAAAGCATGAGACCGGCGATGGCCGGGGTTAAAAAGATGGCTGATTTCAGAATGACTTTCGGCACGAGGTTGGTGAATTTCGCTCCGACATATGCGCCGCACATCGTTCCGATCAGCACTTTGACCAACAGCATATAATCGACAAATCCTTCCGTCACATAACCGAGTCCTCCGCCGACCGCAAGCGGGATAATGACAAGCATGGTGGTGCCGACCGACTGGCGGATGGATAAGCGCAAAAGAATCATTAAGCCGATTTGGATGAAAGGGGCAGAGCCGATCCCGAACGTTCCGGACAAGATTCCTGCGATGACACCGAGTACAACGGCTTTCACCCATATATTCAAATTGCTTTGCCGTCCGGAATCTTCTTGTGTTTCTTTTACAATAAATAACCGGACTAAAATAAGCAGAGCAGATAAAAACAGCATGCCCGCCGTCAAGTAATGCAGCAAATCTGCGGGGATAAGGGAAGTAAGCCTTGCCCCGAAAAACGAACCGAATGCCGCAAAAACGCCGACGATGAGGCCGATTTTCATCTGAATATTGCCTTCACGGTAGTGGCTGAATGCCCCCGATAAACTTGTGAAAGCCATTCCGGCAAGGGAGGTGCCTAAAGCCGTATGAATCGGTACGTGAAACAGTATAGTTAAAAGTGCAATGACAAAACCGGCTCCCCCGGCGCCGATAAACCCGAGAATAATCCCGAGAAGAAACATAACGAGTATAATAAGCACAATCTTCTCCTCCATTTAGATGCCTGATCACCATGTTCCGCTCCGCTGTATCAGGTTTTAATAATCGACCGTAGTCCGTCGACCGTCGTCTAATATCTTTATGTTACCTCAAATTTAAGGTATTGGCAAGAAGCCGAATTGCTTTTATACAGAGGGTTTACAGCTCTTTCACCATCACTTTTTCACCATTGAAGTCCAGCTCTCCATTGAATAAGAAGCCGAATTTTTGATAAAGCCGCAATGCGTGCACGTTATCTTCAAACAGGCTTAAATAAATCCGTCTGCAATCATATATTCGAACGAGATGGCGGATAAGGGCATCAAGCAACAGCTTGCCCAATCCCCGTCCCTGATAGCGTTCATCAATAAAAAAACGGTCAAGCCACACTCTGCCGTTTTCATTTTCCTCATCATATTCCGGAAACCATCCGTACATGGCAAAGCCGACCAATTCCCCGTTAACATAAAGACCGGCCGGCTGATAATGCCGGCAATCCTCAGCATCTTGTAAGCACTCTTCCGCGGTTTCAATAAATGAAGTCTGGCTTTCACTTACATGAAGCGCCAGTATATCGGCACGGTTTTCTTCCGTGACTGTTCTGATTTCAATCGTCATACTTGATACTCCTCTTCCGCTTTTTTTGAGACGGTAAAGCTTTCATTGCGTAAGCCATTTGTGAATCAGCCTTCTCTCGGATACAATGATCATCATAAAGGATATGGTTACCGTATAGTCAAGGAGGCATTATGAGCGAAGACGTCAGAAAATACTTCACAACGGGTGAATTTGCAAAACTGTGCCACGTAAAAAAACAAACCCTGTTCCATTATGACGAGATCGGCCTGCTTTCTCCGGAAATCAAAAAAGCGAACGGATACAGATACTATTCCTATCATCAATTCGAACTGTTCCAGGTCATCGGTCTGTTTAAGGAGGTCGGCGTGCCCTTGAAGCAGATCAAACCGCTCTTAACAGACAAAACCCCTGAGGGTATCATCGCGCTTTTAAAAGAGAAATCTTCAGAAATCGAAAGCAAAATCAAAAAGCTGGAGCACCTGCAAAGGATGATTCGGACGAAGGTGAAGCTGACCGAACAAGCCTTGGAGACAGACTTTTCCTCCGTCTCATTGCAGCGATTAGATGAAGAGACACTTATGATAGGACGGCCCGTACTCCATTTGCCAGAACGGCAATATACTGCCGCCATTTCCGAATTGATCCGCTATATGCGGGTACATGAACTCGATCAGGGGCATCCGGTCGGCGGACTGTTTGCGCGGGAGCAGATTCTGAAAAAAGAATTCTACAACTACACCCATTTTTATATGAAGACAGAAGAAGGCATAGAGAATAGAGACCTCCATATCAAGCCGAAAGGGCTTTATGCCGTCGGGTACCAAATAGGGGATGAAGCGGAAGCGGCTTACCGCAGCATCATGCAGTTTACTGAAGAGTATGGGCTGGAAATGGGCGATTATGCATATGAAGAATATATGCTTGATGAGGTTGTGGCGGACGGGTTTGACAATCAGATCACAAGAATCCAGCTGCAAGTCCGCAATCCATAAAGCCGATGCCGCCGTTCATTTACGTCTTTTAACAAACCTTGTATAATGAGAAAAATCAGATTGCAATTGAGGTGAAAAACGATATGTTTCTAGCGCCCTTATTTGAACATGATGTACCGGCAGCACTTCTCCGCCCTTAATGGAGGAAGGTGACTGCGCTTCTCTCCGTTAGGGCATATGACGTGACCTAATATGATAACGGAGGGTGCATCAAATTGAAAAATACATTGTTCGGTTCGATTTATTTGGCATTGGCCGCCAGTATCTGGGGCGGTATGTATGTCGTTGTAAAAGTTGTGGTAGCGGTCATTCCGCCGCTTGAACTGGTATGGCTGAGATATGCGGTGGCGCTTCTTTCGCTTTTGATTCTCAGTTTATTTACACGCCAATCCTGGAAAGTTCATAAACGTGATTTATTACTGATCGCTGCGATCGGATTGATCGGCAACACGGTTTCGATCGTCACGCAGGAAATCGGCACGAAATTATCAACCGCGCAGATGGGTGCGATTATTACGGCATCCACTCCCGCATTTATGGTTGTATTTGCCCGGCTGATGTTGAAAGAACGGTTAACGCTGAAAAAAGGAATATCGACAGGGCTGGCGACGATCGGAGTATTGCTCATTGTGGGGAACGGAGATCTCAATATGTCGAGCCAGCTCGGCGGTCTCTCGCTTCTGGCTGCGGCGCTGACATGGGCTTTGATGTCCGTGCTGATGAAACGGGTTCCCGGCCATTACTCACCGCTTGTCGTCACAACGTATTCCATTTGCGTCGCATTTGTCATCCTGACCCCGTTTACAGCGGGCCCGCTTCGGGAGATTCCTTTGTCTCAGCTTGCCCGGCCTGAGATATGGGGCGGACTTTTATATCTGGGTGTGATCTCAACCGCCTGCGCGTTCATGCTTTGGAATCGCGGATTGCAATTACTGAATGCGGCAAGCGGCGGTCTGTTTTTCTTCTTTCAGCCGCTTTCCGGGACTTTGCTCGGCTGGCTGCTGCTGGGAGAGACGATCGGAGGAACCTTCTGGATCGGGGCGGCTCTTATTGTTTCAGGCGTCGTTCTCGTCATGATAGAAAAATAGAAAATGAAAAAAAGCCATTCAGCAAATGAATGGCTTTTTTCTGATTTCCGGCAGGATTCGCTCCTCCATACACAGAAAACAAGGAGCAGAAACGGATCATGGGCACCGGTACTCTCAAGGTGCAATATCCTGACTCTTGGGGTTTCGTCAATTAACATAACGGGCGGTGAAAAAATGGAGCCAAAATGGCTTGAATGGGCAAAACAGCTTCAATCCGCGGCGCAAGCGGGGCTGGCTTATTCCAAAGACATATATGATATTGAGAGATTTGAAGAAATAAGAAAAATAAGCGTGGATATCATGGCGCATCATACCGGCACCGACAAAAGGATTATCAAAGACGTATTCGCCGGTGACACGGGCTATCCCACTCCGAAAGTTGATATCAGAGCGGCAGTTTTTAAAGATCAGAGCATATTAATGGTAAGAGAGAAAAGCGACGGCAGATGGGCGCTGCCGGGCGGATGGGCTGATATCGGGATTTCTCCGGGCGAGACCGCTGTCAAAGAAGTAAAAGAGGAATCGGGAATCGAAGTAAAGCCCGTTAAACTGTTAGCTGTAATGGATAAGAAATGCCATTCCCATCCGCCGTCCGCCGCCCACGTTTACAAAGTGTTTATCAAATGCGAGATCATCGGCGGCCGGATCAGGGAGGGAACAGAAACAAGCGCCGCCGGTTTTTTTGCGGAAACGGAACTGCCGCCGCTATCTGAAGCCCGCAATACAGAAAGTCAGATTGAAAAGATGTTTGCGTATCTCAAACATCCGGACGAACCCGTTTATTTTGATTAAGGCAGCAATCAGAAAGAAAAGGGGGCCCGAGTATAATGGAGGATTCAATTAAACAGCAGGCGCAGCGGCAATTTGCCAAAAACGCCGCGAAATATGTGACTAGTCCAGGACACGCCGCAGGAGAGGATTTGGCGTATCTCGTTTCAGCCTCCGGTGCCGAAAAGCATATGGACGTGCTGGATATCGCGACGGGAGGCGGACATACGGCTAACGCTCTCGCTCCTCTCGTACGCTCTGTTATCGCCTATGACCTCACGGAAGAAATGTTAGCAGCCGCTGAAGCATTTATAACCGGAAACGGATGGACGAACGTGTCATTCGAAAAAGGCGATGCTGAAAAGATGCCGTTTTCCGATGCTGCTTTCGATATCGTCACATGCAGAATCGCAGCGCATCATTTTCCCGATGTCAGAGCCTTTGTTCATGAAGCGTTTCGGGTTGTCAAACCGGGCGGCAGACTGCTTCTCATTGACAATACCGCACCTGAAAAGGATGAATATGACCATTTTTATAATGACATTGAAAAGAAACGGGATCAGAGCCACTTTCGGGCGTGGAAAAAAACAGAATGGCTCCGTTTTCTGGAGACAGCCGGCTTCCGGATTGAATCCGCTGTCTGCTTTTTGAAACCATTTCAATTTACCGTCTGGTGTGAACGGGCAGGCCTGACTGAAGAGAAAGCCGCATTACTGGAAAAACAGATGCTGGATGCTCCTCGTGATATACAGCGGTTTTTTTCTGTAGAAAAGGATCAATCAGGCCGTATTGCGGGCTTCACAGGTGAATCGGCCTGTTTCTGCGTGATCCGTCCCGTCTGAGACGAAAAAAACCGCTGTGCAGTTTTCCTGCCCGCGGTTTTTTTCGTATTATCTGTTCTTGATTTGAGAAATAATAGCGGAAGTGACATCTTCCGTTGAATGTTTTCCGCCGACATCAGGAGTCAGAATGCCGCTGTTTGTGACCGTTTCAATAGATTGTAAGAGGAGATGACCAAGTTCCTCTTCTCCGAATGAATCGAGCATTAATTTCGCCGTCCATATTTGGCCTATAGGATTGGCAATTCCTTTCCCGACAATATCCGGGGCGGAGCCGTGAACAGGCTCAAACATGGAAGGATATTTGCCGTTTACATTGATGTTGGCTGCGGGAGCGATTCCGATGCTTCCCATAATCGCCGCGCCGATATCTGTCAGCACATCTCCGAACAGATTCGAAGCGACAATGACATCAAAGCGTTCCGGCTGCGTGACGAAGAAGGCCGCCAGTGCATCGATGTGCTGGGAATCCGTCTCAATCCCGGCGTACTCCCGGCTGACCTCTTTAAAGATGTCATCCCAGAACGGCATCGAGTGAACAATACCGTTTGATTTCGTCGCGCTTGTGACGTGTTTCCGCCGACTTGCCGCCAGTTCGAAAGCATACCGCATCACTCTTTCCGTACCCCGGCGGGAAAAGACCGCGTTTTGTATGGCGATTTCGTCCTCACCCTGATAGATTCTGCCGCCGACAGAGCTGTACTCGCCCTCACTGTTTTCGCGGACGACTATCAGATCAAAATCTTTCGGGTTAACGAGGGGGGAAGTGATTCCCGGCAGGAGCTTCGCCGGCCGCACATTAATCACCTGTTCAAATTCCCGGCGTATCTTGATGAGCAGCCCCCACAGCGAAACATGATCGGGGACGAGTTTTTGATTCCCCACCGCTCCCAAAAACAAAGCATCAAAGTGCTGTAACCTTTCTAATCCATCATCCGGCATCATAGTCCCGTGCTCCAAATAATACTCGCAGCTCCACGGAAAAGAAGTGAAATCAAAGACAATGCCTCCATGTAATTCGGCGATCGCGTTCAACACCCGCTCCGCTTGAGGGACTGTTTCTTTCCCCACACCGTCCCCCGGTATGCTGGCAATCTTGTATGTTTTCATGTTTCCGTCACCTCTGAATGAATTGTTTTCGGTTTACGGCAGACCGTCGACCGTCGTTCATCATAATTCCATATTACGCCACCTCCGATATGCTGACAAGCTCGGGAATGTTGCTTCCATAGATAAACTGTTATATGATCTTGGTAACAATAAGGCCTAAATTGTATGAAGAGGTAGGAAAGATGGATAATTTTAAATTAGATAAGCCAATCCCGTATTATCTGCAATTTTATTCCCAATTGAAAAAAATGATATTTGACGGGATTTTTAAACCGGGTGAACGGCTGAATGAGACTCAGCTGGCCAAGGATTTCGGAGTCAGCCGGTCGCCGGTCAGAGAAGCCATGCGGCTCCTTGAAAAGGACGGGCTTCTGACGGCAGACGATCGAAACGGCTTTGTCATTTATTCGTTGTCCGTTAAGGATGTTGAAGAGATTTATAAAATCAGAATGTCACTTGAATCACTGGCGGTCGAACTGGTTATTGATGAAGCGGCTGAGAGTGAAATTGACCTCATTGAAAAACAGCTGCGGGAGACGGAAGAAGCCATCAATAAAGGCGTCAAAGAGACTGAGATTATTTCCTTAAACGAGTCGTTTCATCGGCTCCTTGTGGATTTCAGCCGCAACAGCCGGCTGGCCATGCTGCTTGAGCATGTCAATGTGCTGATTCATTTTTGCAGAGTTCTTAATTTTAAAGGAGATGACCGTGCGGAAGTTATTCTGCATGAGCACCGGAAAGTCTTTGAAGAAATAAAAAAGGGCGACAAAACAAAAGCCGTGCAATATATGACGGAGCATCTCAAGCATGATGAAGAACATCTGAAAGGCGTGCTGAGAGCGGAAGAAACAGACGAATCATCACGATAGACAAGGCGAAATGCCTTGTCTTTTTTTTGCCGATGTCATCGAACCGTCATAAAGACCTGACGGATGTTCCTTGCATGATTTTTTCCGCGTCATTTATGATGGATATGGAAGAGACGCAAAAAAGGCAAAGGAGATTGAAAAATGGCGAAACATATTCTGATGATCAATTTTCCTGCAGAAGGACACGTAAACCCGACTTTGGGTATGACAAAGGCCTTCAGCGAACGGGGCGATCACGTTCATTATATCTCAACGGAAAAATACAAAAGCAGACTGGAAGGAGTAGGGGCGAAAGTTCATCTTCACAGCGATCTGCTCAGAATGACACCCATTGATCCCGGCAGTCCGTCCGGCATACTTGCATTTTTAAAGGTTCATATCAAAACGTCACTGGAGATTTTACATATTGTGCAGCGGCTTGCAGAGGACATTCAATTCGACGCCGTCTATTATGATAAATTCGGTGCGGGAGAGCTGGTGCGGGACTATCTCAACATTCCCGGCATCTCTTCTTCAGCATCCTTCCTGTTCAATGAAGACCGTCTGAAAATACTGCCGCTCCACCCGGAATCGGGCGTGCCGTTTCAGCCGGACAGGGAATGTGAAGAGCTGTTGGCCGAGATGAAAGACAAATACGGTGTCGCCCCTGACAGCATGGTTCAATTTATGAACAACACAGGTGAATTGAACGTCGTCTATACAAGCAGATATTTTCAGCCCGAAAGTGAGACATTCGGAGATGAGTATTTATTTATCGGTCCGAGTTTTCCGAAGAGAAAAGGGCGCGTCGACTTCCCGATTGACGCATTAAAGAATGAAAAAGTCATTTATATCTCAATGGGAACGGTGCTCGGGGACACGGAAGCGTTTTTCAATCTGTGCATAGACGCGTTCTCAGATTTTGAAGGAAAAGTAGTCATTGCCGCCGGGGAAAAAGCCGATCTGTCGAAAATCAAACAGGCGCCGGAAAACTTTATCATCGCCCCGTACGTGCCGCAGCTTGAAGTGCTGGAGCAGGCCGACGTGTTTGTCACGCATGGCGGAATGAACAGTGTAAATGAAGGCATTCATTATCAAGTGCCGCTGGTCGTCATCCCGCACGATAAAGACCAGCCGATGGTTGCGCGCCGCCTGACTGAATTGGATGCAGGCTATACAGTGCAAAAAGATGAAGTAAGCGCTGAAAAGGTAAAGCTTGCCGCGGAAGAAGTGCTGCATAACGGAAAATACAAACAAGGCATTCAAGCCATTAATGAAAGCTTTAAAGAATGTACGGACATGAAGGATGTTCTCGCCCGGATCGACCGGTTTATTGAACAAAAACATGCTCAATAATACATGGAAAAAGCCTGTTTCCTCTGTCAAAGGGAAACAGGCTTTTTATAATGGCTTTTAGATGATGTGATGTTCTGCATTTGCAAGTTTCACAAGAGTCAAAAGAGATTCTGCCTCACGTGCGTCGAGTGTTTTTGCCAGACGGTCTTTTTCAAAGATCTGCTGGCCGAAGACATTCACTGACGCCTGGTCAACCGCCGTGTGCCAGTTCTTTTGTGAATGATTCTCAGAAAAAGAGAAAACGAACACGGTGAAGACCGCTATAAGCATCGCCATGACCCAAAATTTTTGCCGATTTCCTGCTGCTGACATAGGCCGCCTCCTAAACATTTTACTGGTATTAGATCATATATGAGCTGTTTTTAACAGAGTAAAGAAGTCATTATTTCATGTAGTCCAAATGAAACGGAGCACAGCCGAAAGCCCGCCGGTCAGGCCGATGAGCCAATTCATATTTTGTTCATATTTTATTAAAAGTTTATCCAAGTCTGTCCTTTACAGTAGATATAACCACAAAATGCTGCTGAAGGGGCCTTGAAAAATGCATATTCATATGATCAACAAAAACCAGTTTGAGAGTGACTTGGAGGCGGCCGGCTTCAGCCGTCAGGCAGATGATATTATCGGCAAAATGAAAGAGTACGTAACGGAATACGCGGCTTCATCCGAACGGTTCCTGATTGAAATTCAAACCGTCATGAACGAATACAAAGCCGTCGTCTGCGCGATGTTTTCGACTATGGAAATTGCCGGTGCAAATAAAGACGAGAAGCATGTTGAATTTGAAGCCTGCACAGTATTGTGTGAATAAAAGACATTCATCAAACCTCCGCGGCTGCCTGAACGGCAGTATACTGACTGTGTTTCGAGAAGGGAAAATATTGAAACTTCTAAAGCGGCCGTTCGTATAAAAGAGTAAATCAGCTTGTATATGGAGGTTCGTGAAATGAACGAAAAGAAAAAACAAGCGTTTGAACAGCTTTTCAGCACTTTAGACGAAAGACATGAAATAAACGGCGCTGTATTGGCAGCGGAAAACGGCCGCATCTTATACCAGGGTTCATTCGGCGCTGCAGAACTGAAAACAAAGAGGATGCTGAATGACCAATCGGTCTTTGAATTGGCCTCAGTATCGAAGCCGTTTACAGCTTTAGGCGTTATCATTTTAGAGCAGCAAGGGAAGCTGCGTTATGACGATATGATAGAGCGGTGGCTTCCTGATTTTCCTTATCCGGGCATTACCATTCGGCATTTACTCCATCATACGTCAGGATTGCCGGACTATATGGAGTTGTTCTTAACACATTGGGACCGGGACAGAATTGCCGTTAATCAAGATGTGATCAATATGCTCAAGCAGCATAAGCCGGATGCTTATTTCCCGCCGGGCAAGGAGTGGCTTTACAGTAATACGGGGTATGTGGTGTTAGCGGTTATTATAGAAATTGTATCAGGCATGAGTTTTGCTGAATTTATGAAACAAGCCGTATTTCATCCGCTTCGTATGCACGATACGCGCATTTATAACAGAAGGCTGAGTAAAGAAAACATTCCGAACTATGCATATGGCTATGTGTATGATGTTCATTCCGGAGAATATGTGCTGCCGGATGAACTTGAGGAAACTGATTATGTCGTCTTTCTTGACGGAATTCAAGGTGACGGAACCGTTAACTCCGCTATTAGAGATTTATATCTGTTTGATCAGGCTCTTTATACGGAAGAAATCATCGGCAAAGAGTCTAAAGATCAAGCGTTTACACCGGGCTATTGGAATGAAGAAGAGCAATTCGGATACGGATTTGGCTGGATGATTCAAAACAGCCCCCAAAAAGGGAAGGTTATCAGTCACGACGGAGGCTGGCCGGGCTATTCAACTCTGATGATCCGGTATATTGACCAGAATAAAACATTGATTTATCTCAGCAATATGGAACAATCGTATCAATTTGAACAAGCTGTAATTGCCGCGGCTGTAAACATCTTATTTGATCAGCCATACGTGATTCCGAAACGTCCGGCAGATCAGAAAAAAGCAGATATCGATCCTGCGATTTACAGCAGATTTACCGGCAATTACTCATTTCAGGATGACACACATGCATCGGTGGCGGTAAAAGAAAACCGATTGTATCTTACAATAGACGGGCAGACTCCATTCGAATTATTCCCAATGACGGAAACCCGTTATTTTGTCAGGGCGCTGCCGCTTGAAATTGAATTTGCAGGTGATAAAGCACAAACAGCCCCACATTTTGTTTTATATCAGGACGGCACAGAAGAAACGGCTGTGCGGATAGACTGAGTGACATGCAAAACAAAACCGCCGTCCTGAGAAGACGGCGGTAATAGAAAAGTCAAACCCCTTTGATGACGCGAAATTTTCTTTTCGGCTCTGACATAAATATAGAAGAAAAAATCATAGCTCCGAGCATTGTGATGTATTCCATATAAAGCGAAACCTCTGCCAAAACCAACCCCGCAATCATTAAAACAGCGCCCAATACCACCGCAAAAACCTTCGTTTTCATGATGAGTTCCCCCTATTATCTGATAATTGAATTATACTGCATCTCCATTAATGTGTACATTTTGTGAACAATTTCACCTGATGAAAGGCAATAAAGAGAGAGTTGAAGAATTAGGAGAAATGACAGGCCATCTTTTTGTTTTACTGAAAAAACGAAAGGGAAAGTGAAAAATCAAAAAGGCAAAGGAGTTCTTGAAATGAAAGCGAGACTATTTTTATTCAGCATGTTTCTCCTGATCCCCGTTCTGGCGCTTGCCGGATGCAACAGCCAATCTTCAGGAGGAAGCGAAAAAGCGAAAGACAAAGAAACGCACTCTCACGAAGACATGAATCACTCAGGTTCATCCGAGGTGCCGAAAGGTTTAAAGAAGGCAGAAAATCCGACTTATAAGGTCGGCAGTGACGTCATGATTTTAGCTTCTCATATGAAAGGCATGAAAAATGCGCAAGGAACCGTAAAAGGTGCTTATGATACAACGGTTTACAGTGTATCTTACACTCCGGAAACGGGAGGAAAGCGCGTCGAAGATCATAAATGGGTCATTCAGGAAGAGCTGAAGGGCGCCGGTGATAAAACGTTAAAACCGGGTGATAAGGCCGTGATCGAGGCATCCCATATGAAAGGCATGAAGGGCGCCGAAGCCGTTATTGATTCAGCCAAAAAGACAACCGTCTATATGGTCGACTATACACCGACTGACGGCGGCCAAAAAGTAACCAATCATAAATGGGTGACAGAAGACGAGCTTGCTGCCGCAAAATAAAAAGACCGCAAAAGCCGAAGGAATTCCTTTGGCTTTTTTGCGGTCTCACATTTATGCGGATTTTCTTTTCAAGGCAGGTCTCGTTAAAGAGAATACAGCTAACGCGACAGCGATAATGACAATCAAACCGCCGCACCAGGCTGTTGCTGTGACAGAACCGGTTTGTCCGATCACGCCGCCGCCGATGGCTGACCCGAGCGCGATGCCGATCTGCAAAGCGGACGTGTTGAAGCTTTGCTGAATATCGGAAGACTCAGGCGCAATTTTGATTAAATAGCTTTGCTGCGCCGGCGCAAGGCTCCAGCTGAGCAATCCCCAGATCACCATCGCAGGCAGGAAAATGATTAAAGAAACCGTTGTCAGCGGAAGAATAAACAGAATCAGAGCGAAAGAAACGGTCACAAGCATGATGCTTTTAAATGCTCCTAAACGGTCATACAGCCAGCCTCCGAACGGGCCGCCGCATACCGCTGACAGACCGAACAAAAAGTAGCATACACTGACCCAAACGGAACTCAAATGAAGCGTTCTTTCCAAAAAAGGCGCAAAGTAGGCATAGAGTGTGTAATGCCCCGCCAGTGTAAACAAGGTGACAAGATGTGCGCTGGCAATTTTGGCGGTCCCGATCGTCTTGATCTGCTCACGAAACGGAATCATTTTTTCAGCAGGTATTTTTTCGAAAAAGACGCTGATAATCAGCATGGAAACGAGAGATAATACGCCGATTCCCAAGAACAGAACGCGCCATCCGAAGGCATTGCTGATGATAATGCCGACAGGCACGCCTAAAGCGATTGCGGAGCTGAACCCCATGAAAATGATGCCGATCGCCCGCGCTCTGTATTCAGGCGCCACGATTTTAGGAGCAATCGTTAAAGAAAGGACGACAATCAGCCCTGTGCTCATGGAAGCGAGCACCCGTGACACCATAAGTACGGCGAAATTGGGACTGAAATAAGCCACCAGATTACTTAGGAAGAAAATAAACAGTGCGATTAAATAAAGCCGCTTTCGTTCAGCCTTTGCCGTCACTGCCAAAAGCAGCGGGCCGGATACCGCGTAACCGAGCGCAAACACGCTGATCAGCTGCCCCGCGCTGACGATGGATATATCTAAGTCGGAAGCGATTTGCGGAAGAATACCGCCCACAATTAATTCAACTAATCCGACTGCGATGGTAGATGCTGCAAGCAGAAATACTTTGAAATTCATGTACAGATACTCCTTTTTTTATTTTTTAGAAAATAAAAAATCCTGATTACAAAAAGTGTACGGGACAATTTTTGTAATCAGGATTTTACGGTTCCTGGTAGACACCCTCAAACCATATCATTGAGGTTATACAATGTATGCATTATTCGGTTGTGTCCTTTTCTGCAAAAAATTCTACCATAATAGTGAGCGAGATTCCATAGAAAATTTGAGGAAATCCTTTCAATTTCAATATCGGCGGCTGTAACGTCATTGATGAAGCAGGGAAAAAAATTTATGATAACCGTAAGGAGTCTATACAGATCAAACATTATACAGCCGGAGGAAACCGATGAATAAGTACGAAAAAATCGCCAACGAAATGAGAAAGAGGATTAAAAGCAGTGTATATGACATAGATCAGCCGATCCCGGATGAAAAGACGCTCGCTGCGGAGTTCGGGTGCAGCCGGATGACGATGAAGCGGGCGCTTGATACACTTGCGGCTGAAGGAATGCTTTTCAGAAAAAGAGGGCACGGCACGTTTATCATTCAATCAGCCATGCAGGATGAGCACGTTCACGTAGTCAGCAACGAAATTCTCGGCCTGAGCAATTTGTTAAAAGGAAAAAATATCAAGAGCAAGGTCATCCGGTTTGAAGTGCAGTTTCCGTCTCAAGATGTCGCCGCACATTTGGCCATCGATGAAAAGACTCCCGTCTATTATGTAGTGAGGCTCAGAATTGTTGAAGGCGAACCGTACGTTCTTGAAAAAACGTACATGCCGGCGAGCCTTATACCCGGCATTAATGACGAGGTGCTCAACCATTCCATCTACGATCATATTACGCGGGAACTCCAGCTCAAAATCGCAGGCTCACACAGAAAAATCAGAGCGTGCAAGTCGGATGATATGGATCAGCAATATCTCGGCTGCCGGCCGGATGACCCGATACTTGAAGTCGAGCATGTAGGCTTTTTGGACAACGGCACTCCCTTTGAATATTCATTTTCCCGCCACCGTCATGACAAGTTTGTCGTGACCTCAGTCAATATAAAACGTTCATAAAAGCGCCGAAGAGTGAGAGAAAAACTCACTCTTTTTTTGTTGCCGCTGATTTACATCTTCGCTTCTTTTATGTTATATTACCCAATGATAGAATCATCCTACAAATTTCAGAGGTGTTTTGATGGAGATATCCAAAACAAGCAGACTGTCGCTCGTAGAACAAGTGGTGACGCAAATTGAATCGTTAATTCAATCGGATAAATGGCCGGTCGGGACGCGCATTCCCCCTGAGCTGGATTTAATGAAGCAATTTGATGTGAGCCGAAACACATTGCGTGAGGCCATTCGGGCGCTCGTACATGCCGGCCTGCTTCAGACAAGGCAGGGGAGCGGTACGTATGTCAGCTCATCCAGTGTTCTCGGCGCGGCATTTTACCGCCATATTAAAAAATCAAATTTGCTTGAAACATTAGAAGTCAGATACGCACTCGAAAGAGAAGCTGCGCGATTGGCGGCGGAAAGGCGTAATGACGAAGACCTGAAAGCACTGAAGGCATGCTTGGATGAATGTGAAGCGGCCTTGCAAAATGAAGATCGAAAACGGTATGCCGAGGCTGACATTAAACTGCACAAAACCATTGTACAGGCGGCCCATAACAACATGCTTTCTGATCTTTACGAGCATATGACGGAGGCGCTTTGTGCGTCAGTCCATAACCTGTTGGAAATCACCCCTGCTATACGGATCCACACCCAGCTTGCCGCCGCGATTATCGGACAGAAACCGGATCAGGCCATGGAGGCCGTCAACCAATACATCACAGTATTTAAAGATACAATACACATGGAGGATGAACATGAAAATTAAAGACGAACATCAAATTCTGCAAGCAAATCAGCGTAAAAAACTGATATTGCTGGTCATCGGAGTCATATTGATAGGAGCCAACCTCAGAGCGCCTCTGACATCGGTCGGGCCGCTCGTTTCCTCAATTCGGGACAGCCTCGGCATGACCAATGCGGCTGCCGGCACCATTACGACAGTGCCGCTTTTGGCCTTTGCATGTCTGTCGCCGTTTGTTCCTTTATTGTCCCGGCGCTTCGGGACCGAGATTGTGTTACTGTCATCATTAATTGTCCTGACAGCCGGAACTCTGCTGCGCTCCATCGCCGGAATCGGCACTCTCTTTTTCGGAACGATTCTGTTGGGATTGTCGATCGCCGTATGCAACGTCCTGCTGCCGAGTCTCATTAAACATAAGTTTCCCGGAAATTTAGGCATCATGACCGGCGTCTACTCGGTTTCTATGAATCTGTGCGGCGCGATTGCATCCGGCATCAGCGTGCCGATCGCCTCTTCAGCGGGGTTAGGCTGGAAAGGCGCGCTCGGCTGCTGGGCTATCCTTTCTTTCATTGCGTTTGTCATGTGGATTCCGCAAATGCGAGGACGCGAACTGCCCGTCCGCACGACTGGGACAAACGGAGAGAAGAAAAGCAGTCTGCTGCGGTCTCCGCTGGCTTGGAAGGTGACGATGTTCATGGGGCTGCAATCCCTTATTTTTTACACCGTCATCGCTTGGCTGCCGGAAATTCTTCAGCAGAATGGACTCAGCTCAAGTAAGGCGGGATGGATGCTTTCATTAATGCAATTCTCAGTCCTGCCGATTACTTTTATCGTGCCGATCGCTGCCGCTAAAATGAAAAATCAGCGCGCACTCGCCGGACTGACGGCTTTATTTTTCCTTATCGGCATTGCCGGCGTTCTTTTCGGAAGCCCGGCTCTCACTCCGCTATGGGTCATTTTAATCGGAATTGCGGGAGGCTGTGCGTTCAGCTTGGCGATGATGTTCTTCAGCCTGCGGACCCGGCATGTCCATGAAGCCGCGGCGCTTTCCGGCATGGCCCAGTCATTCGGATACCTGCTTGCCGCGTTCGGGCCGCTCGTATTCGGTTTGCTGCATGACATCACGCACGGCTGGACGGTTCCGTTATTCATGCTGATCGCAGTCTCCGTTCTGATCTTCATTTTCGGAGTCGGAGCGGGAAAAGCGGAACAGATCAAAACAGCATAAAAAAACAAAGGGCCCGCTTAGGGTCCTTTGTTTTTTATTTAAAAAGCTGTCTCAGGCCGTTACGTTGTCAGTTTTAAGCCGATGACACCGATGAGGATAAGCCCCAGAGACACCAATTGTGACAGGTTGAATTTTTCTTTAAACCAAAGTATGCCCACGGCCGAAACGCCGATGCTTCCCATGCCGGTCCAAGCGGCATACGCGACACCTGTGGGAAGAACCTGCATCGCTCCGGAAAGGCAAAAGAATGAAAGCATAAAGCCTGTTACCATGACAATCAGCGGCCACTTTTTTTTAAAACCGTCAATATGTTTCATGGCAACGGCTGCTACAACTTCCTCCGCTCCGGCAATAAATAACAGCAGCCATGCCATTAATGTTCACCCCTTGTTTCAGTTTCTTTCGTAAATACCTTCATTCCTAAAATGCCGGACAACAGCAAAGCCAAAAAGAATATTTGCCCGATTGAAAACGATTCGCCTAAAATGACGCCCGTTACATATGTGCCGACGGTGCCTATTCCGACAAAAACGGTATATGCGGCAGCCATCGGAATTTTTTTATAAGAGCGGATCAGCATCAGAAAGCTGACGGCAATCAGAAGGAAAATACCAATCCAATCAAAGAGCGAATCCGCATGCTTCAGGGCGGACGCCCAAACTACTTCTAACAGTCCGGCTATCAATACAAGCAGCCAATACATGATACAGTCACCTCAGTTATGAATGAATGTCAGTCATTTTTACGGCGGTCAAAAATGATCGGTCTCCGCCAATCATTTCTGCAAGCTTCTTTTGAGAAAGCTGAATATTTCTTTTTTATATACTTCGAGATCGACATCCTGTTCACAGCCGATATAAAACCGTTCAGCCGCGTTCTCGACAACGTTGATAATCGTTCTGGCCGTCCATCTGACATGAATGCCGCTGTGGACCTCACCCTGTTCAATGGCCGTATTGATCACGCCTTCCAGCCAGGAATAATAAGGCTGATAAATGGCTTCCCATTTCTCCATCGAATGATCGATGGCAAGACCGGAATAACAGAGAACGATAATATCTTTATGAAGCCGGGTGATGTGAAATGTCTCATCTACCAAAATGTCCAGCAACGTCCAAAAATCTTCAGAACCGTCCGTTTTCCCTTTTATTCTGTCCAGCGTAGTGTCGAGCAGGTTTTCTGCAATCGCGGATATCAGTGCGTTTTTAGAAGAAAAATATAAGTAAAACGTCCCTTGGGCCGTTCCGGCTTTTTTGACGATTTCTGAAATGGATGCTTTGTCTAATCCTTTTTCAGAAATGACTTCAATCGCGGCTTGCAGGATCTTTTCGTATTTTCCCGAGCTTTGTTTTGCCAATAGAGGGGTTCCTCCTTTTATGAATGACTGTCATTCATTTTATCGCATGTTCGCTTTTTTGTCATCCCTTAAAATAAAAATACCGGAAAGAAGACCATACTTCTTTCCGGTATTCGTCATTTATCACTGTCGATCATAGCCTTCGGCAGACCCGTATATTTTGCCCAGTAATAAATACCGAGCGAACCGATGGCGATCAGAATCAGGTCAAGCGGATTGCTGATAATGCCCAATCCGTGGCCGAACGAGCCGAGATAGGAGAAAATCAGCATCATGACATAAAAGCCGACGATCCACCATGCTGATTTCAGCTGCTGCCGTATGCTGACATCATCTTTGGGAGCATATTTACTGAAACAGAGATAGATCAGAAACATGACAATTTGAGAACCGAGAAGCCAGGATACGGTGCGCCATCCGGACCAATATACAATATAAGAGGTAAAAATAAACGACAGCGGCCCGATGATGCTCATCCCTTTTAAATAAAACGGTCTGTTAATATTCTTCGCGTTGACTCTCAGCGCCGCAGAAGAAATCGGCGCAATCGCATAAGACAGAATCAATGCGACGGAGCATACGTTGACAAGAGCGTTCCAAGAAGGGAACGGAAGCGTCCAAAAAACAGCCAGACCGAACGAAAGCCAAAGGGAGGCGCGCGGTGTCCCGGTTTCTTTATTGACTTTAGAAAAAATGCTGAATAATGTTCCGTTTCTGGCCCAGGCATAGACGAGACGTGAAGTCGTATTCATAAAGATATTTCCGTTACCGCCCGGTGATAAAATCGCATCTAAAATGACCAATGTCGCCAGCCACCCCAAACCTAGCAAAACGGCGATATCTTTGAACGGAAGGGAGAATTCAGTCCCGATAGCCGGCCATCCGTGCTTCAGGGTATCCGCCGGGATCGCCCCTATAAAAGTGAGCTGCAGCACGGTGTAAATAATAGTAGACACGATAATACAGACAATCAATGCGATCGGAATGTTCCGCTTGGGGTTCTGCACTTCACTCGCGACAGCTACAATCGGATGCAGCCCAAGATATGCAAACATGACGCCGCCTGTGGAAATCGCGGCCTGAATTCCGGTGAAGCCAAAAGGCGCGAATCCGTGAACGGTCATATTGCCCGGGTGAAAATGAAAAATCAGTACCACAATTACCGTAATCGGTACGACATATTTAAAAATCGAAATAATGAAGTTTGCTTTCGCAAAGGTTTTGACACTCCAGTAATTGAGGAGGAAGAACAGGCAGAGCAGCGCAAATTGCAATATCCACCCGGCAATTGTCGGAGAATCGGAGCCTTTTACGGTCAAACCGGGAAACCAATACGCCACGTATTGGCGGACTGCCGTGACTTCTATAGAAATAAGGCTCGTGTATGCCACAATGGTGACAAAGGAAATTAAATATCCGACGAGGTGTCCGTGTGAATATACGGGATACCGGATAATTCCCCCGGTCCGCGGCAGCGCGGCGCCCAGTTCCGCATAAACCAAGCCGATCAATAAGATGATTCCCCCGCCGATCAGCCAGGAAAAAACGCCTGATGGGCCCGCTTTAGAGGCGACGTTACTGACGGCAAACAGCCATGCCGAACCGAATATGGCTCCCATGCCGATTAAAATAAGATCAAAAAGTGACATAGTTTTCTGGAAGTTTCCTTGCTTAGACATTCGCTGCCTCCTTAGAAAAGACATTGTTCTCTTTACATAATTCCCATTATCATTCAAACATACCCAGCGGCCGGCTGGAAAATTAGGACAACTTTCGAAACGAAGTATGTACAGCAATGTGCTCACATTATAATAACGGCCGTATGGCAAGATCTCCCGGCTTATATTCCCCGTTTTAAACACATTCAAACCTCATATTCAGAAAAACAAAAAACGCCCGAAACAGGCGTTTTTTGTTACAAGTTCATATCTTTCAGTCCGGGGCTGTGCTCATTCGGAAGTTCAGGAAGTTCCGGCACGGGGAAACCTTTAGGAGGCTCGGACACACTTAATTCGCCGCCGTTTCGGCTCGGCGTCGTTCCCTGCAGAATTTCTCCGATCCGTGTCGGATCCAGTCTGAAATTAAATTGGGTATTATGATAACCCATCTCAACGAATTTCCGGCATTCCGGGTATTTTTCAATATCATAATTCGGCACGGGAAATAATTTGCCCCATTCGACACCCAGTGTTTCCAACGCTTTTGTAAATGCATTTTGATGGGCGTTGTCACGGACGATCAGAAAACCGAGTGTTTCTCTGAACGTCTGATTTGAACTCATTTCATAAATGCGTGTCTTTTGCAGCACGCCGGTTGATTCCAGCACGACATTGTCCAATAAATCGGAAATCAGATTCCCGTGGTTGTATACCCAAGACCCGTTCCATGGATTGCCGCCGGCGTCTACAGGAAGAGAACTTTGCGCTCCGATGATAAAATGGTGCGGATTGGCGTGTTTAACTGCTTCGTCAAGCGGCGCCTGATCTGCCGCCTGATTTCCGGGGCCCTCAGCGCCGCTTTCGTCGAGCAGCGCATTAATCGTATGCTGGACAAGCTCAACGTGTGCGATCTCTTCTAAAAATACACCGCGAAGCAGGTCACGGAACTGTTTTTCTTTTCCTCTGAAATTAGAGCTTTGGAAAAAGTATTGCATCATCGTCCGCATTTCTCCGTAGTGCCCGCCTAAAATTTCCTGAAGCACCTTGGCCGCGGCCGGGTCCGGCTTGTCCGGTTTAATGATATTGATCAGCTCTTCTTTGTAATAATACATAAACAGCGCCCCCTGAAAGAAGTTTTCGGTTCTTCTGTTAGTGTCTTTGCAAAGTCAGTTTTTATGTATCGGCATCAAAAAAAGGACGGGAAGCGTGTCCGTCCTTTTGTGTTAAGCCTCAACCGCCCCGCGAAGTTTCGTGTTGACAAGCCCGTTCCATCCTTGATCCATCGTACTGTGAATCTCGGAGCTTTTCCGATTGACTTTATTGATGACGGCTTCCGGCTCTTTCCATCCGCCGTGAATGAGAGTGAATTCCGTATCTCCGCTTTCCGTTTCCTTTAAGACAAAAGAAACGATCCAGCCTTCCGTATCCCACGAAAAAGAAAGGCGGTACGGCGCTTCAATATCCAGCAGCTTGCACGGAGACGGACCGAACGGAGATTCCAGCTGAAACTCACTGTCTTCTTGAGGTGTGAAATCATTCGGCATAAACCAGAGAGACAGGCCGTCCGCAGTGGAGACCGTATCCCAGACAACTTGTATCGGCGCCTTGAAAACGGCGGTATGAATAATGTCCGGTAATGGCTGATTGCTGTTGTTGTTTTTGTTATCTTTGTTTTGTTTATCAGACATGATGCGTAACCACTCTTTCGCTGTTTTTACTTTTGATCATACTACACGGGGCAGGACATTTGAAAACAAATCAAACTTATTTTATGCTTTTCCAAAGCCATTCAATTCATTTTAAGGAGACGTAGTGATGACAGATCAATTTAAAGCGTTAGTAGTCGATCAACGTGAAGACCGGTTTTCAGTCAGCGTACGGGAGCTGGCGGTTCAGGACCTTCCCGAGGGTGAAGTGCTGATTAAGGTTTGCTACTCAGGGGTGAATTATAAAGACAGCTTGGCTGCCATTCCTGACGGCAAGATCGTAACGTCGTACCCTTTCGTGCCGGGAATTGATTTAGCAGGAATCGTCGTTTCCTCAGATGACGCCCGTTTCAAAGAGGGGGATAAAGTCATTGCGACAAGCTACGGCATAGGTGTTTCCCGCTTTGGCGGTTATAGCGGGATGGCCCGCATTCCGGCAGATTGGATCGTGCCGCTGCCTGAAGGTCTGACACTTAAAGAAGCCATGACGATCGGAACCGCCGGCTTCACTGCCGCATTGTCCGTCCAGCGTCTTGAAGAAAACCATGCCGCTCCTGAAAAAGGGAAGGTGCTGGTGACAGGAGCGACAGGCGGCGTCGGAAGCTTTGCCGTCTCCATTCTTTCAACTTTAGGTTACGAGGTCGAGGCCAGTACGGGAAAAGAAGACGAAAGCGGCTATTTGAAGAGCCTCGGAGCAAAGACGGTCATTCACCGTGACGAAGTGTATAACGGCACGTTAAAACCAATGCAAAAACAAAAATGGGCAGCGGCCGTCGATCCGGTCGGAGGTGAGCCGCTTGCTTCAGTTCTCAGCCAGATTCAGTACGGCGGATCAGTTGCTGTGAGCGGACTGACAGCGGGAACGAAACTCCCGGCTACAGTCTTTCCGTTTATATTGCGCGGCGTCAGTCTCTTGGGAATCGATTCCGTATTCTGTCCGATGGAGACAAGAAAGAAAACATGGCAGCGTTTAGCTGATGACTTCAAGCCTGCAGATCTGGAGGCCTTTATTCAAAAGGAAATTACACTTGAAGAGCTGCCGGATACGCTTCCTGCTCTTTTAAAAGGAGAAGCGAGAGGAAGAACGATCGTTACAATAAACGAAGAATAAATCAAAAACCCCCAACTGCTGATTGGGGGTTTTCACTATATAATCAATTATTTATCAAAAAGAGATTAACTATTGATCATATAGTGAAAATTAGTTGATTAAAAACATAAATTGATTACATATAGGTAATATAAAGGTAAGTTATAAAATTTTCTGAAATATTCATTGACTGAAAGCGCTTTTAAAATTATGATAATAACATAAGTGCCAATAATATCATTATAACTTCACTATAAAGTAACTATAAAATAACAATTTGACGAGAGGGGAGAGCGGATAATCACTATAAATGATAACGCTTTCAGATTATTTTCTTCTTATATAACTGTTTTGGACGGTCAGAACTTGTATGCAGACGTTATAGGTGTAAATATTGATAACTGAATATTCCGTAATTATCTCTGTGTAAAAACTAGGAGGATTTGAAGATGAATAAAAATAGCAGCCAGCATTCATTTTTGAGAACCATCATTTTAGTATCGACATTCGGGGGACTTCTTTTCGGCTACGATACCGGTGTAATTAATGGGGCGCTGCCGTTTATGGCGGAAGCTGACCAGCTTAATCTTACCGCTTTGACTGAAGGGGTGGTGGCGAGCTCCTTGCTCTTGGGGGCTGCGATCGGCGCAGTTTTCGGAGGGAGATTGTCGGACTATAACGGCAGACGTAAAAATATCCTTATCCTTGCCGTTTTGTTCTTTGCAGCGACGCTTGGATGTACACTGGCGCCTAACGTATCTGTTATGATCATCTCCCGTTTTCTTCTGGGGCTTGCCGTCGGGGGAGCATCCGTAACCGTTCCGGCGTATTTGGCTGAAATGTCGCCGGCGGAAAGCCGAGGGAGAATGGTTACCCAAAATGAATTGATGATTGTAACGGGCCAGCTGCTTGCCTTTACGTGTAATGCTATTATCGGCAATGTGCTTGGTGATACCTCTCACGCCTGGCGTTATATGCTCGTTATCGCGGCTCTTCCTGCGGTATTCTTGTTTTTCGGTATGCTGAAAGTTCCTGAAAGTCCGCGCTGGCTGGTTTCTAAAGGAAGAAAAGAAGATGCTCTGCACGTTCTCCGGCGAATAAGGAATGAAGAGAAAGCGAAGTCTGAGCTCGCTGAGATTGAATCTGCCTTTCATAAGGAAGCTGAGATGGAGCAGGCCGCCTTTAAGGATCTTGCCGTTCCGTGGGTGCGCCGCATTGTGTTTGTCGGGATCGGAATTGCGGTAGTGCAGCAGCTCACCGGCGTGAATTCAATTATGTATTATGGAACTCAAATTTTAAAAGATGCCGGTTTCGAGACAAAAGCCGCATTAATCGGCAATATCGCTAACGGTGTAATTTCGGTGCTCGCGACTTTTGTGGGAATATGGCTTCTCGGCAAAGTCGGCCGCCGCCCGATGCTGATGACGGGGCTGATCGGAACGACTGCGGTGCTGCTTTTGATCGGAGTTCTGTCTGTTGTGCTGAAAGGATCGCCCGCTCTTCCTTATGTGGTTCTTTCATTAACAGTCACTTTCCTTGCGTTTCAGCAGGGGGCTGTCTCTCCGGTGACCTGGCTGATGCTGTCGGAGATATTCCCGCTTCGATTGCGGGGACTTGGTATGGGGGTCACTGTCTTCTGCCTCTGGATCGTGAACTTCCTTGTGGGTTTCACTTTTCCGGTCCTGCTCGCAAACATCGGATTGTCTGCAACCTTCTTCATTTTTGTCTTGTTAGGGATAGCGTCCGTTATATTTGTGAAAAGGTTCCTTCCGGAAACGAAAGGTCTGTCGCTCGAACAGCTTGAACAAAACTTCCGTGCTTATGAAAAAACAGATCGTAATAGCGCGGAAGCCAAGGTGAGCGGGTAATCTGAATAGACGCGGGGTTCCTAGGAATCCTGCTTTTTTATTTATTATATAGAAGGGAATAACAAGTGAGAAAAAAGTTTCGTAAAAGTGTTGACCTAATTTAAAGTGCATGGTATATTATTAAACGTCGCTGATGAACAAAGCGATAACGACAAATGAGAAAATGATCTTTTGAAAAAAGACTTTACAAATTCTCGAAAGCGTGTATAATAAATGAGGTCGAGAAAAAGACTTCGAAAAGAAATAAAAAAACACTTGACATCATAACTGATTGGTAGTATGATAGTTAAGTCGCCTGATAA
>NZ_JAHOAA010000005.1:0-221 GCF_019039175.1 Bacillus sp. FJAT-27001 | reverse complement strand
GCTCAATTGGATAGAGCGTTTGACTACGGATCAAAAGGTTAGGGGTTCGACTCCTCTCGGGCGCGCCAATTCAAATGCGGGTGTAGTTTAGTGGTAAAACCTCAGCCTTCCAAGCTGATGTCGTGAGTTCGATTCTCATCACCCGCTCCATTATAATGATCTTTGAAAACTAAACAAGACAAAACGTACCTGTTAATTCAAAGTTTTAAATAAATCGCACA
>NZ_JAHOAA010000004.1:140205-247400 GCF_019039175.1 Bacillus sp. FJAT-27001 | reverse complement strand
TGTGCGATTTATTTAAAACTTTGAATTAACAGGTACGTTTTGTCTTGTTTAGTTTTCAAAGATCATTTCAACCTCATCTCGAGGCGACTTTTTCAGTATAACATTTCAGCGAGTTGCTGTCAAATGTTTTTTTGTTTTTATTTCTCCGCCGCTGTGAGCTTTTTGTTGAAGCGCATCAGCGACGTTTAATAATATACCATGCCTATGATTCAGCGTCAACACTTTTTTTGAAAGAATATCCTCGATGATATACTTCCTGCCCTTTGGTCTCTATTTGAGATACTTCAACAAAGCCTTTTTCCGTCAGGTAATCAAGCATAACACCAAGATCTTGGGTGAAGTGCACCAGTTCAGGGTGCTGAAGCAATTCTCCAAACTGCCACATTTCTTTTTCTTTCATCACTTGAAAAAGGTGGGCAGAACCGATTTCAGCTTTTGAATGGATGAGAAAATCATTTGCTAAGAATAATAATTCGAGCCTTTTCTCCAAACTTTCGTGACTCTCGACAAGTTCGGAATATAGCTTATATACCTGCGGCTCAATGTGACGGACCTGGTTCCAGACTGTCGTTTCGGGATAAAACCCCCGGTCAATCACTTCTATGCGGGCCAAATGGTGAAGAGCATGCACTACCGCATAATATGCATCCAGAAAATGATCAGCTTCAAAAAACGCTTTTCCTTCTACAAATCTTCTGATCAGCTTGCCGTATTCCATTCCGATCTTTAATTTCCGCTCGGCGAAAGGAAAAGTGCTGAGCCGGTCATTGAGTTCAGATATATATTCATTGCGGTCAAACAGCACTTTGCCGTTGATGATCCAATCTATGACTCTTCTATTGGTCCCAAGCAGAATCCATTCCTGAAGCAGAGCATCCGTTACAATATGTAAAGAAGCGGTTTTTTGTTCGAATTCATAATGCTTTATAAAAAGAGGTTCATCAGCCTGTTTGACAATGACAAGCATGACCGCATCAAAGTTATCCGTGATGGATGATGCTTTACTCCTTCTCTCAATCATAAGGACGGCCAGCGTATCGGGATGACTTGCTCTTTCTTGGTAAATTGGACGGAGAAGATTGTCCATTACGATTCCTCCAATGCGATTGTTTCACTAGCTATTGTTTCTACATTTCTATGATAAAACATGAAAGTCCTTTTTTCTAAACACATTGCACTATTATAACAAATTTCCTTTCAGGTGCCATATTTATTCTTCCCTTTTCTTACGAAAACATGAAGAATATGCCATCTGTTTTGTGCTATAGTTAAACGAGAGGGGGATGGACATGGCGAAATACTCAAGCAAAATTAATAAGATCAGAACGTTTGCGTTAAGTTTGGTTTTCGTTGGGTTTATCATTATGTACATCGGGCTGTTCTTTAAGCAGTCTGTTTTGCTTGCCAGCTTGTTTATGATTCTCGGCCTGCTGTCGATCGGGCTCAGCACCGCCGTTTATTTTTGGATCGGCATGCTGTCCACAAAAGCGGTCCGGGTGATGTGCCCCGCTTGCGAGAAAGAAACGAAGATTCTGGGCAGAGTGGATATGTGCATGCATTGCAGAGAGCCGCTTACATTGGATAAAGGATTGGAAGGCAAAGCGTTCGATGAGTCTTATAACAGAAAAAACAGTGTAAAATAAACGAAGCTGACCGTATCAAAGCGGTCAGCTTCGTTTAGTGGTTTTCTTTTTTGGAACATTCTTGGCAGACGCCGTAAATCTCCAAACGGTGGTGGCTTACCTTAAACCCCGTGACGTGAGCCGCAAGCTGTTCCACTTCGTCAAGCCCGGGATAATGGAAGTCTACGATTTTTCCGCAGCTTTCACAAATGGCGTGATAATGGTCAGAGGTGACAAAGTCAAATCTGCTGGACGCATCTCCGTACGTCAGTTCCTTTACAAGCCCAGCTTCCCGGAATACACGCAAATTGTTATACACTGTCGCAACACTCATATTAGGGAATTTCCCTTCCAAGGCTTTATATATATCGTCCGCTGTCGGATGTGCCATAGAATCCACGAGATATTCCAGAATGGCATGACGTTGAGGAGTAATCCGGACTCCCGTATCCTTCAACGTGTCTAAGGCTTCTTTTAATTCATGTGCAGCCATCCGTCATGCACCTCTCTTCTAAAAAAGATTCTTACTTTATAATGTTTATAATTAGTGTACATCTTTTTCCGGTCTCCTGTCAAATGTAATCTGAAGAAAACCCCGTGAGTTCAGCATTTGTCCATTAATTAGACGCAATTTGTTCCAATTCTCGAAGCGCCTCGGCAACGTGATCTTTCACTTTTACCTTTCTCCACTCCTTCACAAGACGGCCTTCTTTATCTAACAAAAAAGTGGATCGCTCGATACCCATATATTCTTTCCCAAAATTCTTTTTCAGCTTCCACACATCAAAAGCTTCCGCCAATTTGTGCTCATCATCAACGAGGAGCTGGAAAGGAAGATCGTGTTTTTGCTTAAATTTTTCATGTTTATCACGGCTGTCAGGGCTTACTCCGATAATAACCGCATCAAGTCCCGCGAAACTTTCGTGCTGATCACGGAAATCACATGCTTCCGTCGTGCATCCGGGTGTCATGTCTTTCGGATAAAAATAGAGAACGACGTACTTCCCTTTAAAATCCGTCAATGCTACTTCTTCCCCGCTGTCATTCACTAATTTCATATCCGGTGCTGTTTGTCCGATTTCAATCGTCATTTCTTATACCTCCGGGTTTTTTATTAAGCGTATCCAATTCACGTTAAGATTACAACCGTTATCCTTCCGCTCTTTTCTGGAAGCATGAACCGTTGTGCTCGCAATGAAGCATGCTACAATAGAACATGATGTAAGGAGATATTAGGAGGGTCATTTTTTGTATACAAAATCAGTTGAACTTCATAAGGAAGCGTTAGAGCATATCGTCGGAGGCGTGAACAGCCCGTCCAGATCCTATAAAGCGGTAGGCGGCGGTTCACCCGTTGCGATGGAAAAAGCGAACGGCGCTTATTTCTGGGATGTAGACGGGAATCAGTATATCGATTATTTAGCGGCTTACGGCCCGATTATTACCGGACATGCCCATCCGCATATTACTGAAGCGATTAAAACAGCGGCTGAAAACGGCGTGCTGTACGGGACGCCGACCAAACATGAGGTCACTTTCGCCAAAATGCTGAAGGAGGCCATTCCTTCACTTGATAAAGTACGATTCGTAAACTCAGGCACTGAAGCGGTAATGACAACGATCCGGGTTGCACGCGCTTATACAGGCCGGACAAAAATCATTAAATTCGCCGGCTGCTATCACGGCCATTCTGATCTCGTACTTGTCGCTGCGGGTTCCGGTCCGTCTACGCTCGGCACTCCTGATTCCGCCGGCGTGCCGAAAAGCATCGCCAATGAGGTGATTACCGTTCCTTTCAATGATATTGAAAGCTACAAAGCCGCGCTGGATAAGTGGGGTTCAGAAATTGCAGCGGTTCTCGTCGAGCCGATCGTCGGCAACTTCGGCATCGTTGAACCTGAAGAAGGATTTTTAGAACAGGTAAATGAATTGACCCATAAAGCGGGCGCGCTCGTCATTTATGATGAAGTGATCACGGCGTTCCGTTTTATGTACGGAGGCGCGCAGGATCTTCTTCAAGTGAAGCCTGATTTAACGGCGCTCGGTAAAATTATCGGGGGCGGCTTGCCGATCGGCGCTTACGGAGGCAAAAAAGAGATCATGGAGCAGGTTGCTCCGCTCGGCCCGGCATATCAAGCCGGCACAATGGCCGGAAACCCGGCATCTATCCTATCAGGCATCGCCTGCCTGGAAGTGCTGAAGGAAGAAGGCGTTTATGAGCGGCTTGATGAGCTCGGCGCCAGACTTGAGCAAGGCATTCTCGCCCATGCGGAGACACACGGCATTACCATCACCGTCAACCGTTTAAAAGGCGCGCTCACGGTTTACTTCACTGATGAAAAGATCGTCAATTACGAGCAGGCGGAAAATACGGACGGAGAAGCATTCGCCAAGTTCTTCAAGCTGATGCTTGAGCGCGGCATCAATCTCGCTCCATCGAAGTATGAAGCTTGGTTTATCACAACCGCACATACTGAAGAGGATATCGACGCCACTTTACAAGCCGTTGAAGATGCGTTCAGACATATGAAAAAATAACTGCTGAAACAAGCGGGAGCCCGGGGCTTCCGCTTTTTCTTTTTGTCCGATTTGTGAGATAATGGTTTTTTCAAAAAAAGACCTTGAATAATTGGTATGATCCCTGTATATTACTTTATTGTTTAGCAAATCAGCCGACAGGGAAATGTAAGTGTCAGCCGTTCGTTCGGCACATAATTTATTAGAGAAAGGAATGCACGCACAAACCAATGAAACTTGGTGCCCGCATTTTTAAAACAGGGATTGCGATTACGCTCGCGCTCTACTTAGCATCATGGATCGGACTTCCGTCGCCGATCTTTGCCGGGATTGCAGCTATATTTGCCATACAGCCCTCTATTTACAGGTCTTTTCTTATCATTATTGATCAGGTTCAGGCAAATATCATCGGCGCTGTCATCGCTACGGCATTCGGACTGATTTTCGGACCGAGTCCGATTATGATCGGATTGACCGCAGTGATTGTCATCACGATCATGTTAAAACTGAAAATTGAACACACCATTTCGATTGCGCTCGTGACGGTTATCGCAATTTTAGAAACACCGGGAAACAGCTTCCTGACGTTCGCTCTGATACGAACAAGCACCGTTATTTTAGGCGTGCTGTCTTCTTTTATTGTGAACCTTGTGTTTCTTCCGCCGAAATACGAAACGAAGCTGACTCATCATACGGTTGAATATACCGATGAGATCATGAAATGGATCAGGCTGACGATGCGTCAGTCCACGGAACACTCGATATTGAAAGAGGATATTGAGAAGCTGAAGGAAAAGATGATGAAGCTTGATCATACGTACCTTCTTTATAAAGAGGAGAGAAGCTACTTTAAGAAAACGACGTATGTAAAGTCGCGCAAGCTTGTATTGTTCAGACAGGCGATTATTACGGCGAATCGGGCGCTTGATACGCTGAAAAAGCTGCACCGCTATGAAAACGAGATTTATCATATGCCGGAGGAATTTCAGGAGACGCTGACAGAAGAAATTGATTATCTGCTTCATTGGCACGAAAGGATTCTGATGCGGACGGTCGGCAAGATCAAACCGCATGATGACGATGCTGAAGAAAGCATAAGATATAAACAGCTTTTGACGAAGTCTTTCTTGAAAAATCAGCAGAACTGCGAGGATGAACTGCTTGATTACAATATGCTCAGCATTATGGCTGCGGTTGCGGAATACCGCGAGCAGCTGGAGCATCTCGATACATTAATTACGAGTTTTCAGACATACCACCCGAAAGACAGCGAATTAGAAACAGACGATGATGAGTAACCCGGTGCTCTAGATAACCGGGTTTTTTTGCATTAAAAAAAACGTATGCCGCCCATTCGGACGGCATACGTTTTTGTATCAGTTCAAATTCTGAATCGTAAATAAGTGTCTGTACTGGCCGCCTTGGGCCATTAATTCCTCGTGCGTGCCGGTTTCGACGACAGCGCCGTTTTCCATGACGACAATTTTATCCGCGTGCGTAATCGTGGACAGCCTGTGGGCGACGATAAATGTCGTCCGGTTTTTCGCAAGCTTTTCCATCGCTTCCTGAATGTAGTGTTCACTTTCCAGATCAAGAGCCGATGTCGCTTCATCCAAGATTAACAGCGGCGGATTTTTTAAGAATACACGCGCGATGGAAATCCGCTGTTTCTGCCCGCCTGACAATTTGACGCCCCGTTCGCCGACTTTGGTTTCATAGCCTTCGGGGAAATTCATAATAAATTCATGGGCATTTGCCGCTTTCGCAGCCGCAACCACCTCATCCAGAGACGCTCCCGGTTTACCGATGGCGATATTTTCACGAATCGTCTCACTGAACAGAAACGTATCCTGAAGCACCATTCCGACTTGATTGCGGAGGCTTCTCGCTTCATAATCGCGAATATCTGTGCCGTCAATCAGCAGGCTGCCGCCGGATACATCATAAAAACGCGGTATGAGGCTGACAAGCGTCGATTTACCGCCGCCGCTCATCCCGACGAGCGCGACGGTTTCCCCTTTTGTCACCTTTAAGGAAACGTCCTGCAAAATCGTTTCTTTTCCTTCCTCATAACGGAACGAGACATTTCGGAATTCAACTTCGCCCTTAATGCCGTCAGCTTTTACTGCATTCGGTTTATCAGTCAGTTCATACGGCTCGTCGATAAATTCAAATATGCGGTCCATTGAAGCGATCGACTGGGTCAGCGTCGTCGATGAGTTGATCAATCTTCTGACCGGATTGTACATTCTGTCAATATAGCCGACGAACGCAACCATCGTCCCTACCGTCAGCGGACCGTTTATGACAAAATAACCCGCAAACGCGATAACGAGCAGCGGCGCCAAATCCGTAATGGTATTCACGACTGCAAACGTTTTTGCGTTCCAATTCGTATGACGGATCGCTCTGTCCAGAAAATGTCCGTTTTTTTCATCAAAATTGGCTTGTTCATAATCTTCAATGGCAAAACTTCTGATGACGGGCATCCCCTGAACTCGTTCGTGCAAATGTCCCTGAACTTGGGCGAGTGCCTGAGAACGCTCCCGTGTCAGTTTTCGGAGACGGCCGTAAAAGTATTTCACTGAAATTCCGTATAACGGAAACAAAATGACAGATATCAATGTCAGCTTGACATCGAGTGTAAACATAATGCAGATGACGATCAGCACCGTCATCATATCAAGCCAGATATTCATCAGTCCCGTTATGACAAAGTCTTTTGTCTGTTCGACATCATTTATCACCCGGGAAATGACTTCGCCCGTTCTCGTGTTGGCATAAAACCTCAGGCTCAATTTTTGAATATGATCAAACAATACTCCCCTGATATCATAGAGCACCCGGCTGCCCGTCCATTGCGCGAAGTATTGCCGATAGTACTCTACCGGGGGACGCAGAATTAAAAACAGCACGAACATGATGCCCATTATCGTGAATAGCGATGATGTTTTAGCGCTTGCCGTTCCGCTCCCTTGAATAATGTCATCGACCACGTATTTTAACAGAAGCGGGAGAGCCAGCGGGATGGAGAATTTTATGATGCCGATTAACACTGTGATTAAAATTTGTTTTTTATAAGGTTTTACAAATTGCATATAGCGTCTGATTACGCCCACACTTTATCCCCCTCTCTCTTTAAGGCGTGTGAGCCCATGTGAAAAACCTGTTGACACCCCAACAGGTTTTTTATTGTATTCTTTATTTTGTATAGCGCAGATACCGTTCATACCACATATCAACAAATTCCGGAGCAAACGGTCCTTTCCGCTGATGAATCCAGTGCAGCAGCGTATTCAGATACTCCTTCAGAATGCTGTCGATCTCTTTAGGGTAATTCATTGATTTGCGGTGGTCATCGTATTCATCCTCGTCAAGAATGTTATACGTCATATCCGGAAACACCTTGACATCCAAATCGTAATCAATATATTTGATGGCCTCTCCGTCATAAGCGAACGGCGAGCTGATGTTGCAATAATAGTGTACCCCGTCATCTCTCAGCATTCCGATGACGTTAAACCACTGACGGGCATGAAAGTAGCAGATCGCCGGTTCTCTCGTCACCCACGTCCGTCCGTCGGATTCCGTCACCATTGTCCGGTCGTTGGCTCCGATGATACACAATTCCGTACTTTTTAAAATCGTCGTTTCATTCCAAATTCGATGAAGCAGCCCGTTATGCTTATAGCTGTGAATTTGAATGGTTTCTCCTTCCTTGGGATATCCCATATTTCTCCCCTACTTTCTGTAAAGCCCTGCAGTCAATGCAGCCGCAATTGCTTTCCGACAAGTCTTTTCACTATTATAACGTTACGAATTAAAAAATGAAAATAAAAGAACCACTCCGCTTCCGGAATGGCACATTCATTTCTGCACATAGGAAGACGGCTTTTCCGTGCTGCGATAAGACTGGATGACTTGCTCTGTCTGCCTTTGGAATAACTCCTGTATGCCGGCCAGGTCTTTTCGCTTTGTCGCAATTTCGTCCTGTACATTGTCCAGCTTTGCATCTCTTTCCAGACTGATGAGTTCCGCTTCCACCTGCCGGCAGCGGTCAAGTTCTGACTGCAGCTCGAGAAGCTGATCCATGATTTTCATCTGTTCACTTACAAGCTTTTCAAACTCTGACATCGGGTTCCTCCTTAGGCTTTTAGGTTGATACTCCTTACCATTTCGATTTTCCGCCGGAAAACCCTTTGACTCATTCTGTAGAGGAATCACAAGTTTTGTCGTTTCGGCAACAGAAAAAAGCACTTCCATCCGAAGATGAAGTGCTTTTTCGTTTCAGTGATTAGCTGTTTTGCTGTTTGTTTTGTTCAGCAGATTGGTTTTGCTTTCTAACCTGCTGCGCATCAGTTTCACTGCCGAATTCAGTGCCGAATTGACCCTGACCGGAAGCTGATTGCTGGTTTTGTCTTTTCACCTGCTGAACGTCTGTTTTGCTGAATTTTGAGTTTGCCATTGTTATCACCTCCACGCACTTTAGAATGCGCAGGAGACGATAGGGCTATTCATCTTTTTTAAAACTTATACGAGCAGAGAGCGTCCGCCGTCAATAATGATGGTCTGGCCGCGGATCATATCCGCTTTTGAAGAAACTAAAAACTCCACCGTGTCGATCATATCTTTAATCTCGACCATTCTGCCGGCCGGCGTATTTTGGCGGGCATCTTCCAGCAGTTCATCTCTGTTAGGGAAATGCTTCAGCGCGTCCGTATCTATCGCTCCGCCTGACACCGCGTTTACGATGATATTTTTCGGGGACAGCTCAACCGCCAGATAACGGGTTAACGATTCTAAAGCGGCTTTTGAGACACCGACCGTCGTATAGTTTTCAAGATAGCGGATGCTGCCGAGCGAGCTGATGCTGACGATGTGGCCGCCTCCGTTTTTCTCCATCATCTTTGCCGCTTCCTGGGCGCAGAAAAGCAATGCTTTCGCATTGATATTCATCGTCCAGTCCCAGTGTGTTTCTTCGAGTTCCATGACCGGTCTCAGCACGCCTGAAGCCGCATTATTGACGAACACGTCCAGTCTGCCGAATGTTTCGTCAATCTGGCGGAACATGTCTTTGATTTTTGCCGGCTGGCCGACATTGGCTTTAATGACGAGCGTTTTCACGCCGAGTTTTTCAATTTCTTCGGCGGTTTCTAATGCCGCTTTTTTACTGCGGGCGTAATTGATGACGATGTTGTATCCTTTTTCCGCGAGTCTGATGGCCGCTGCTTTCCCGACGCCGCGGCTGCTTCCCGTGATCAGTGCGCATTTATTTTGTTCCATTTTTCCTCAGCTCCTTGCTGTGTATAGTTCTTTTCATTCAACAAACAATAAAAGCAATATGTGTTGAAAGGGGTCTTTTATATGTATGTCGGACGTGATATGGGCGAATTGGCCATGATGCCCAAAAAAGATTGGAGAGATTCAGAGCTCGCCTATTTCCATCATGCCTTCCAGCAAATTATGCCGTATTTAAACGAAGAAGGCCAGTCCAAATACCGGGAACTGATTCAGGAAATCGAAGCCCGCGGCGGACTGAAACGGAATGAAGCGGATTACGGCCACGGCACTCGCGTCAGCTATGACTGACGCTTTTTACAGGCGGCCGCTTTCTTCCGCCATTTTCCATATCTTTTGATGGGAAACGGGAAATGCGTATTCCTCGAGCTCCTCTTTTGTGACCCGTATGAATTCCGTTGTATCCGACACTTGTTTTACTTTACCGAAAAAGACCGAAATATTCCAGACGAGATGGGTGAAAACATGTTCTACGATACCTTCCAGCTCCCCGATTTCAGCGGTTGTTCCCATCTCTTTTTCTAAATAGGCTTCAAGCTGCTCTCTTTCGGTTTTGATTCCTTTCTGGGTTTCGGTATTCGGAAACTCCCACAAGTTGGCGAGCAAGCCTTTTGGCGGCCGTTTATGAATATAGACATCGCCTTGATCGTCTGTCAGCACAACGGCTGCCATTGTTTTTATTCCGGGCTTTTTCTTTTTGCTTTTAACGGGCAGCTCCCGCTCTGTCCCTTCCGCAAATGCCGAACAGTGCTTTTGTACGGGGCAAAGCAGGCAGGACGGCGATTTCGGGGTGCAGATGATCGCGCCGAGCTCCATTAAACCCTGATTGAATTCAGATGGTTTTTCATGAGAAATGAAAGCGGATACCGCCTGTTCGAAAATGGTTCTGGTTTTAGGTTTTGCGATATCGTCCCATATGGAAAGAATTCTCGACATGACACGCATCACATTGCCGTCTACGGCGGGGATCGGTTTGTTGTATGCGATGCTGAGCACGGCGCCTTTTGTATAAGGGCCGACGCCTTTCAGTCCGCCAAATTCCTTTTCCTCGGCAGGGACGACTCCCCCGTACCGCTCATGCACTTCTTTTACGGCACTTTGCAGATTTCTTACACGGGAGTAATAACCTAGCCCTTCCCAGGCTTTGAGCACTTTTTCCTCATCGGCTTCAGCGAGCGCCGAAACGGTCGGAAATTGCTCAACAAACCGCCGGAAATAAGGGATGACGGTATCTACGCGCGTCTGCTGCAGCATCACCTCTGACACCCACACCCGATACGGGTCCTGATTTTCTCTCCACGGCAGAATTCTCTGTTCTCTTTCGAACCATGTAATTAAGTCCTCGCGAAATTTGTCTATATCTTTTTGTTTCATTTTTTCTTCAAGTGCGTTCATATCTTCTCCTCAGATGTTTCGGGTTCCGCTTTTCTTGACACCGTATTTTGGTGTAAACTTAGGGCACGTTACGATAATATGTTACATTAAATAGTGATAAAGAAAAAGCGGAAACATATGAGAACGGCGGATAAACGCCATGATTGGGCAAACAGAAAATGGGGAATATCTTATAATGCGAAATATGCGGGCGACTGATTGTTAACGCCTGCTAGGAGGTCAACAATGGATACTGGCACTCACGTTGTCATGGGTATCGCGCTTGGCGGAATCGCAACTCTTGATCCTGCCGTCGGCATGCACACCCCCATGTCTCAGGCAGTTATGATCGCCGCTCTTGCCGGCTCTCAGGCACCTGATATTGATACCATATTGAAGCTGAAAAATAATGCCGTTTATATTCGAAATCATAGAGGGTTCACGCACTCCATTCCCGCCGTTTTATTTTGGTCCGTTCTGATTCCGGGTATTTTGTTTATGTTTTATCCGGAAGCGAACTTTTTGCACCTGTGGCTGTGGACGCTTCTCGCTGTCGTTTTGCATGTGTTTGTTGACATTTTTAACGCGTACGGCACGCAGGCCATCCGCCCGTTTTCGAGAAAATGGATCGCTCTCGGTTTAATCAATACCTTTGATCCGTTTATTTTCGTCAGCCATTTGGCCGCGATTGCCGTGTGGTATATCGGAGGTCATCCGGGCGTGACATTTCTGATGCTTTATATCATCCTCGCAGGTTATTACACCGTCCGGTTTTTGATGCAGCTGAGGATAAAGCGAAGGCTGCGCGAAATGATTGAAGAGGAGATTGAAACCATCATTATTTCGCCGACGATGAAATTCAGGCAGTGGCGTATCGCCGTGACGACGGCGCATGCCTTTTATGTCGGCAGAAGCCTTGACGGCCATGTCGTGATATTGGATACATTCAACCGCGTGCCCGTTCCGGAAACCGATGTGATGAAGGCCGCGAAACAGGACGAAAATATTGCAGCCTTTCTTTCATTTTCCCCCGTTTACAGGTGGGAGGTCGATACCTTTAAAGATCATTATGAGGTGCGCTTTATTGATTTGCGCTACCGGAGCAAAGGCCACTATCCTTTTGTCGCCATCGTCCACCTCAGTCATGATTTAGAGCTTCTCTCTTCTTACACGGGCTGGATTTTCAGCGAGGAAAAATTGCAGAAAAAATTAAAGCTCGGCTCTGTTTAAGAGCCGGGCTTTTTTTGTCTTCTCACATATATAACCGCAAACACGAGGCTGATCACCGATAGAGCGGCCGCGGGTTTAAAAAACGGCGGGTAATACGTTAATTGAATATCGTTTTTTCCTTTTTGCGCTTTAAATCCGATAAAGGAATAATCCGCTTTTTCAATCTGCTCTTTTCTGCCGTTTATCTTCAGCTCCCAGCCTTTTTCATATGGAATCGGAAGCATGATATACGGCGCGCGGGTTTTGTTATCATACGAGATATGAAGCGTATTTCCGCGCCAGCTTAGATCGGCCCGCGGTTCTTTTTCCGCTTTTCGGTATGCGCTTTTCAGCGTATCGTATCGTTCTTCATAAAGCGCCAGTCTGTCAAGCTGATACGATCCTTTCGGCAGACGGATTTGAATGTTTTTTGTTTTCGGCACTCTCACAGTAAGATCGTTGACACCTGTTTTGTAAATGGATTGATTCGATTTTCTCGTTGTCGTGTAATCGTTCACTTTTAATGTAAAGCCCTGGTCCTTCGCTTTATTCTTCAAATAAAAGCTGACGTAATAATCGCCGCCGTCCATCTTAGCGGCTTGCGGCGTAATGATCAGGCCGCCGCCGTCTTCGTTTACCGTCAGGATGCCGTTATGATAATCGCCATGTTCGGCCGCTACCTCTGCATGGCGGATCATATTTTTCGCCTCAGGCGCTTTTTTCGTGTTGGTTGTGCTTGATTCCATGACGATCCCGTCAAGCATTGCCCGCTCCCTGGCAAGGGCGGGCGCTTTTTTCAGGCCGCCCTCGTTATATACGCGATCGGCTGTCCGTACGAATGGAAGCATATATTGATTTTGATAAACCGCATAATGGGTTGATTCCATGATTTTTTTGAACCCGTACGGCACGCCGGCCTCGTTTGTTTTTTCCGTCATATAATATTTTCCGTAAAGCAGGCTGTATAAATTAGCCCTGTTTCCTAATGTCGCATAGCGGCTGACGCTTTCTCTGCCCATGTCAATCTGGAGGTCGTTCCAGTAAAAGGACAGCAGATTGCGGTTCAGTATGCTTGAGTATACGCTGAATCCGTTGAACCCGTATATGATCGGGGTGTTATTGAAAACACCGTTCATCCAATCTAAACGGGCAAACGGATCAGGGTCTTTTTCTTTCAGACGCTGAATGAGCTCTGATTGTTCTTTGCCTTTATAGTCAGCACCCGTCATAAAGGTATGCGATACCGTATAAATCTTCCCGCCTTCTGATAAAGCATATTTTTCATATGTATTAGCCGTAAGCACCGCCGTAAGCAAAATGACGGCATAGACGGCAGGCACCGCGCCTTTCAGTCTTGTCTTTGCTGCAAAGAAAGCGGCTATGCTCAGCACCAGAAGAAGGATGACGGGCAGGTTGGCGTGATCAGAAATATCCAGACTGTACCGCCTCACCTGGCTCCAATAGAGCAGAACGACGAGTACGGCGGACATCAGCATACTCTTCATGCTGATGTCTGAAAGCTTAGAAAGCCCGGCTGAAACAGTTCCGGCAATCGTGAAGCATAGGACGTATTCAAACCTGTTCTGCGGAGCTGAAAAACCGTTAAAGGCACTTGCCGCGAACGGACTGAAGTGAAACAGAATATACAGCAGACTGATTCCCGCAAACAGCCGGAACAAGCGGTTTTTGTATAAAGTAAATGTAAATAGAAAAAGCAAAAAAGCCGCCGGCAGGATGATTATCCGGCTAGAAAATAAAATGTTGTCGGAAAAATCAAGCCATGCAATATGCTCTGAATACGGAGGCCGCAGATTATGAAGGTATCCGTATACGACAGGAATAAAGGAAACTGCGCTTATGCCGAACCCGAGAAGGCCCGACAGAATAAATATCCTGCATTGAGTGAGCCTTTCCGCCTCATTGCCTTCAAGGGGGATCACCCACCTGAATAAGATATAAACGCCGATGAAAATCAGATTAATATACGCAAAATAAAAGTTGTTGATCAATGTCAGCGCACAGGCGAAGATAAACCACGCCGGCTTTTTTTCCCGGATGATTTTTTCCGCGCCCAACACAAGCAACGGCAGCCACACCATACTGTCAGTGAAAAAGTCCCAATATACCTCATGCCGGAAGTAGATAATCGAGACCCCGTACAACACGGCGCCGGCAAAAGCAGGCACCGTCCGTTTAACGAAATAACGGAACACACACGCTGCCGTGAATATGATAAAACTCTGCTTGACAATGCTGATAAAAACGGAGGCCTGCGCCCAAAACAGCGCATCAGCCTCACCCGTCAGCTGAATAAGCTGCAAAAAGCGGACAGCGGCGGAGATAAACAGGAATAGAAAAGAAGTAGAGAAATAATAGCCGAGCTGACTGTACACGCCCCCGCCCAGTCCGAACGAATAGCTGTAAAACAGCCTGCCGTTCATATATTGATCAAACAGCAGCTTTTTGAAGACCGCCATTTGGGCGATCCCGTCTCCAGACCCCGTCATATAGCGGCCTGCCGACCACTCTTTTAAGAAAAAAATATGAGCGGCTGCCGCAGCCAGCACACAGGCTGCCGGCAAGATCCATTTGTTTTTTTTCATACAACGTCCCCAGACCCTGCGCACAGCGGCGGCTGTTTAATGGTTCCACTTGCGCTTTTTTGTATAATTCGTTTCATTTTGTTCTCCGTATGTTATATTCGCTTCTTTAATTAAATAGTGCGGGCGTTTTTTTGTTTCATAGTAAATCCGGCCGATGTATTCTCCGATGATGCCGAGACTCAAAAGCTGGATGCCCCCTAAAAACAGCACGGCGGAAATAATGGTGAAGTATCCGGGTACGGACACGCCGTGTGTCAGAATATGAACAAAGGTCGTTACAATATAAACCATCGACAGAAGCAATATCAGAATACCGGTGAAAAAGCATACCCTAAGGGGCTTGTTGTTGAAGGAGACGACACCGTCCATTCCGTAGTTGAACAGATTGCTGAATGACCATTTGGACGTGCCGTTCTTCCTTTCGACATTTTCATAAAATACGATTTTCTGGTCAAACCCGATCCAGCAGAACAGCCCTTTCGAGAAACGGTTCCCTTCACTCAGCTTCAAAAGGGCATCAACGGCCTGCCGGCTCAGCAGGCGGAAATCTCCGACCCCGTCACGCAGGTCCACTTCGACGGCTTTGTTGATAAATTTATAATACAGGGAAGAAAGCACGGAACGCACGGGGCTGTCCCCTTTTCGGTTGCGTTGCGCGATGACTTGGTCATACCCTTCTTCATAGCCTTGAATGAAGTCTTTCAGCAGATGGGTCGGATGCTGCAGATCGGCGTCCATCACGATTACCGCTTCGCCCTGCACGTGTTCAAATCCTGCCAAAATGGCCGCTTCTTTCCCGAAGTTGCGGGAAAAAGATATGTATTTGACGCGATGGTTTCTGGCGGCCAGTTCTTTAATCTGCTGAAGGGTGTCATCCGCGCTTCCGTCATTGATGTAGAAAATTTCATAGTCATAATGAATCGTCTGAAACTCTTTTTTTAAAGATTCATGGATGAGCTTGACGTTGTTCCCTTCATTGTAAGACGGAATAATAATTGAGATTAACCTTTGTTTCATGAAGGCACCTTCTTTGTATTATTCTTTTTTTAGGACGGCCTTAAAGGAATTGTCCGCAAAACTTCAGTAAGGCTTTTCCTTTTTTTAATGACGTTTAAACCCTTTTTTTGTTACAGGGAAAGAAAATTTTTTCTGCATATGATTTATATTTTGTCATGTTTTTCGGCAGATATGAGAAAAAAAAGAAAAAGTCTGTACGCGGGACAGACTTTATTGCTGAAGGTATTCATGAATCAAATGGCTGACAATGCGCGGTTTTTCGTGAATGACCCAATGTGAGGCATCATCTATGAAGATTAAGTCGCCGTTTGGAATCATCCGTTTTGTTTCCTTGGCGAGCTTTTTGCTCAGCGCTCGGTCATTGACGCCCCATATTAATCGGTACGGAACGGGCATTTTAAGCGGAACGGCAGGGCCTAAACCGCCGGCTCTGATCGCCCGGTACCAGTTCAGCATCGCCGTGAGCGCTCCTTTTCTGCCCCAAGCTTCTTTGTAGCTGTCGACATCTTCCCGTGAAAAAAGCGCCGGGCGTTCAGATAAGCCGATCGCGTGATCCAATACGCGGTAATCGTCTTCAGACAATCTCCGTTCCGGCTTTTCCGGAAGCTGAAAGAACGCGATATAAGAGCTTTTCTTCCACTGCGGCGGGTAGAACGGTGTGACCTTCCGCATAACCGCCGGGTGCGGGATATTGACCGTGATCAATTTTTCAACGTATTGCGGCCGCGTGGATGCCAAATGCCAGGCCACGGCTCCTCCCCAATCGTGGCCGATGACGACGGCTTTGTCATCTGTAAAATGAGTGATCAGCCCGATAATGTCGTCTCTGAGCGTATCAATGGTATAGTTTTCAATGCCCTCCGGTTTGTCACTGAGATTATAGCCGCGCTGATCAGGCACGACAACATGGTATCCGGCATCCGCCAGCGGTTTGATCTGGCTCTTCCAGCCGTACCAGAATTCCGGAAACCCGTGCAGCAGCACCGCCAAAGGACCGTCTTTCGGACCGGCTGAAGCCGTGTGCAGCGTCACTCCGTTTGTTTCGATCATGTGAAACGTAATGTCATTCATCGATTCTCCTCCCCGTTTGTTTCAATCTTCTTTCTGTTAAGACGATGATCAGTACGCTGATCGCAATCAACAGTACGGCCTGAACGATCAGGGCGAACGGCTGAGTCAGCCGGATAAGCAGGCTGCCCGCAAATCCAGCTGCCGCCGATATAAGGCCGAACAAAATCATGAGAAGCGCACTGAATCGATTGCCTTCTTTCCACTGCGACTCATCCGCCATAGAGCGCTTCGTCCGATATCCGTACAGGCTGTTGATCGACTTCGGCGGAAAAAATGTGACTAAAATGCCGGCCGCAGCCATCAGAAGGCCGCCGATCACCATTATCATATCCCTCACTCTCCTTTTCATCTTTTACGAAAGGAAAGGCGGAAGGTTTCAGAAAAAAAGCAGGCTCATTCGCCTGCCTGAATCTTTATTTTTGAGTTAAGTCGGCCGTTTTCACATAACCTGCTTTCCCGCCGTATGTGACGTACGCCCATTTACGGTCAAACCCTCCGTCATGGCTGAACCCCCAGCCGAGCACATTGACGGTTTCACCCGCTTTAACGGACCCTTTTTTGCCGGTTTCCAAAGTCGGCGTATAAAAAGCGGTTTGTTTCGCCGTCACCGCCTTCACCGGCTGCTTCATCAGAAAATGTGTGGAGATATAGGCTTTGTGCCCTTTGTAGTCAATCTCAGCCCAATCTGCTCCTTGAAGCCGTTTAACCTTTACGGAATCCTCTGAACGAAGCGTGCCGATAATCGACCCTTGTTTATTTGGTTCTTTGCGGACGTTAAGTTCTCCTGCTTTCACGATATATGTATCTGCTGCGGTGTCTATTTTTGTCTGCTGAACTGCTGCGGCATTCGCTGCCGGATCAAAAAAAACGGTGCCTGCGGCTAAAAATAAGCAAAGTCCTGCGGCCGGAATAAATGCGGTTAACCCCTTTTTCATGTTCATTGTGGTTCCTCCCCGCTATTTTATAAGTTATTACACATTTCCACATTCCGCGGGCCGTCAAACATGATTTTCCTATTTCTTTTATAAAAAGAAAAAACCGCCGGACGGTATCCGGCGGGCGAACTGCTATGTTAATGCAGGAGACCCCTGCTTTGATCCAAATAATGAGAAACGTCTTCCCGTACGCTCTGGAACATATGGAGCTTGCTGCCGTATGATTCGATCCATTCCTTGACCACGCGTTCCGTCATTTGCTCTCCTTGATACGGGCGGCCGGCTTTTGCGTAAGTCGCTTCGAAATCTCCCCATAAAAGCTCAACCCAAGTTCGCGCTTGCAAATAGCTGAGCATGTCATTTTTCTCAAGCAGCAAATTCGTCAGTTTGTCGATATATGTATTCATGTCTCTGTCTCCTTTCCTTGGGAAAACCTGCTGCTTTTACGCAGCTTGTCACAGGCATATACTAACTTTACGTCTTCAGTCCAGAAGGCGCAACCTTTTGATATTGGCCGAGGGGGAAAACAAATGGTCCGGAACAAGGCAAAAGGATTTCCTAATCAGAACAATAATAAGTTTGAAGGCGAACCGCGGGCAAAGGATGACTACGCTTCTAAACGGGCGGACGGTTCAATTAATTCGCACCCGCAAGAGCGCATGAGAGCTTCAGGCAGACGATAACACACACCGTAAGAGACCGGGAATGACCCGGTCTTTTTTTTGCGGAAAAAAACATCCTTTTGCGGTCATAACGCTAAATAAATTCCATAATATGTTAAATGTTAAAACGAAAACCGGTAGACAAAAAAGGAGGGGTTTTATAAAATGAAGACAGTTTCACAACGATTGCTGAGCCTTACCGCATTCTTACTGTCAGTTTCATTATTTGCTGTTTCAGCTGAAGCAGCGGGCAGCCCGCAGACATCTGTATCAAACAGCGGTGAGGAGTTTGACGCAAATCAGAATCAGCCTGTACAAACAACACAGACATCCCCCGCTTATGAAGGAACGGGCCTCACCAAAAGACAGCTTGCACAAAACAGCAAAGCTGACATCAAGTCATTAAAGCCTTCCAGTATTATTGGGACAGACGAACGAATCAGAATTTCTCCTACAACATCATTTCCATATCGAGCGACAGCACAGCTGACCGTTACATACAGCGGCAGCACAAGCACCTACGGATGCACCGGTTTTTTTGTCAATGCCGACACGATCGTTACGGCGGGACATTGCGTGTATGACCAGAAAAACGGCTGGGCATCTAAAATTACGGCAGCTCCGGGCCGCAACGGATCATCGTACCCGTACGGCTCTTATTCAGGCAAGACATTCTACAGTGTCAAAGGGTGGACAGAAAACGGTGACACAAACTACGACTACGGGGCAATCAAAGTAAACGGGTCGCCCGGGAATACTGTCGGCTGGTACGGCTACCGGACGACCAACAGTTCCAGTCCGGCCGGGCTTTCCTCAACCGTGACAGGATATCCGTGCGACAAAGTGTCCGGTTCCATGTGGTCGGACAGCAAGCCGATTCGTTCTGCCGAGACATATAAACTCACTTATACGACAGATACGTACGGCTGCCAGAGCGGATCGCCCGTTTACCGCAATTACAGCGACACCGGCCAGACCGCCATTGCGATTCATACAAACGGCGGGTCGTCTTACAATCTGGGAACAAGGGTGACAAACAGTGTATTCGACAACATTCAATATTGGTCAAATCAATAAAGCTTTTGTTTTCTTTCTCGCGGCGGCCGTTTTATGCGGATGCGGCAAAGCGAATGATTCCGCCGCCAAAAAAGCATTGCCCGTTACGCTCCATGTTGAGGATGCAGACGGTTCACCGGCGGCCGGTGTGACGGTCACCGTGATGAAAGCGGCGGAGTCAGATCATCAGCCGAATATAGACCGCGGAGAGATAATAGGCAAGACTGATCACCACGGCGAGATTGCATGGAAAAGCGGCGCGAAAGGAACCTATGCCGTCGTTTTTGAAAAAGACGGAGTACCGGAAACCCGGAATATGTCCTTAGCTGAGAGTGATAAACATACGGTGATCAGCATTACATTGAAGCACTGAAAAAAGCTTGCAGGCGGAATATCCCCTGCAAGCTTTTTGTTACCCTTTATGCACTTGGTATTCATAGACATCTTTCTTCTCAGACAGATGAGCGAACGTGGAAAGCACAAGGCCGAGAGCCGTCATCAGCGCACCGCCGGCAAACAGCCATGAGTAAGATCCCGTTCCCCCGAGAATCAATCCGCCGATCCAGGCGCCGAGCGCGTTTGCCAGGTTAAAGGCGGAAACGCTCACCGCAGCGGCGATTGTCGTGCCGTTTTCTGAGGAAGAAATAACCTTGGTCTGCAAAAGCGGCGGCGTGCCGAACGCACATGCGCCGAATAAAAATGTCGCTGAAACCGCGGCGGCGGGAAAAACAGCGATATAAGGGAAAATCGCCAAGACGCCGATCAAGCCGATCATCACACCGATCATCGTGCGTGTCAGCAGTTTGAGCGGCACTTTCCCCGCGAAGAAATTCCCCGCCACTCCGCCGAGACCGTAGGCAAATAATGCGCCTGTGATGCCGACTGTGCCGAACCCCGCTGAATCTCTTAAAATCGGCTCAATAAACGTGTAAGCGATAAATACGCCTGAGTAGCCGAGAATGGTGATCGCAAAGGAAAAAATCACTTGCTTATGCTTAAAGACACTCCATTCATTCATCAGCATCGGAATCACTTTCGGTTTCCGGTTCGGTACGACCAGCATCAGTCCGATCAGCCCGATCATGCCTAAAACGGAAATAATGAAAAAGACGGCCCGCCAGTTAAGGGCATCTCCTAAATAAGAGCCGAACGGGACACCGAGCATCAGCGCCACGGTTAATCCGCCGTTCATGGAAGCCGCGGCGGCGGAACGTTTTTCAGGCGGCACCATTTCACTCGCAAACACCATGGCGATCGCAAAAAAAGCTCCGTGGATGGATGCGGATAAAATTCTGGAAATCGCCAGCACGGCGAAGTTTGGCGCAAAGACGCTCATCAGGTTGGCAAGGACGAAGATGCCCATTAACCCTAGCAACACCGGCTTTCTTGGCAGCTTAACCGCGATAATGGTTACGATCGGGCCCGTCAGGCAGACGCTCGCCGCGTACGCCGTAACAAGCATGCCCGCTGAAGATACATGTATATGAAAGTCATCGGCAATCGACGTCAGAATACCCATGACAGCATATTCCGTATACCCGATGGAAAATGTGCAAATCATTAACACAAAAATCATTAATTTCACAGATGGCTGTTTCATTTTGATATTCAACGCAAATCGCCTCCTTTTTATTTAAAAAACAACGAATTCCATCTTAAAAGATATCAAAAATGAATTCAATCATTTTTTACTGAAAGTATGAAACGAATGTGCCCGAAAAGAAAAAGAGGCCGGAACCGGCCTCTTTTGTTATTTTTTTTCTTTTAAAACGGAAATCGGCAGTGCTTCTTCCCCGTCAGACGGGGAAGATCTGTGTCCCCAGGCGAATACGCCGTTGATGTAATCAATGCGGAAAGTGTCATCAGAACCTTCTATCTGATACACCCCGCCGGGCCGAAAGTCTTCCGGGTTCAGCATGTAAGCTTTGGCCATCGTAATTTTCCGTTCAAGCACGGCCAGTTCATTTACAATGCCCATCTGTTCCGCTTTTCGCGCTTTTTCCGTCAGTCCCGCAATTTCTGTCTGTAGTTCATGAGGCGTCATTTGACTGTATCGTTTGTCCATTTCAGTTTACTCCTCTTCCTGCAAGAATTGATCAATATCGTCAATCGAGAATCCTTTTCTGAATAAGTACTGTTTGACCTTCATTCCGCTTTCATAACTGCCGTCATAGCGGTATTTCCTGATCGCTTTTTCCGCATGAGCCTTCAGAGCTTCCATCTCGGCTTCATCATCATTTTCATACTCAGTCTGTTCCAGAGCGGCATTGATGACGTCGAAAGGGAAACCTTTTCGCTGAAGCTGCATCTGCGCCCGCTGTCTGATCTCTTTTGTGGACAGCTTTTTGTCTTTTTTCAGGATTTTGCCGATATGTTTCAGCGCTTCTTGTATCTGCTCATCAAATGTAAACGCACTGAGCGTCTCCTTGATGGTATCGTCGTCTATTCCTTTCGCTTTCAGCTCGCGGAACAGGACGTCAGGGCCTTTGCCGTTTGTTTTTTTGTGGGTGCTCGCATAGGCTTCGGCAAATTCTTTGTCATTTAAGTAGCTGTAATCGTACAGTTTATGGATGACTTCAGAAATGACCATGTCCGGTGTTTCTTTTTTCTTCAGATGATCCCGGACTTCTTTTTCAGAGCGCATCCGGTATGATAAAAATTCTACGGCGCGGTTAAAGGCTTTTTTCACGTCATCGCCGTACTGGATTTCAAGAATGTCAAACTCGTCCAGTTCTTTCCCTTTTTTCAGGTCAAAACGCACAAGCACGTCGGCGTCGACGCTGAATGCATATTTCTCATCAAGAAAGATGTTGAAGCGCTCGGTATTTTTCTTTTGGGTCGATATTTTTGTAATAAACGGCATCCCGGTCTCCTTTCCCGCCCCGATGTTCAGGCGTTTTTCTTTTTGGCAAATGAGGTACAGTATATGTATCAACGTGTAAGGAGAGATGGATATGAATATCGCGATGACAGGCGGCACTGGTTTTCTGGGCCGGCATCTGACAGGTGTGTTTACCCGCCGGGGACATCATGTCTATATTTTATCAAGAAAACAGAGAGAAACCGAACAAAAAAATGTGACATATGTTCAATGGCTGGCCGAAAACGCGGCGCCTGAGCGCGAGCTTCCCCCTATTGATGTATGGGTGAACCTCGCCGGCAAATCCATCTTTGACCGCTGGACGGACACAACGAAGGAACAAATCATCTCAAGCCGGGTAGAAGCGACGAGAGAAGTCAGACGGATTATGAAGCAGCAGCCGAAAAAACCCCGGGCTTTGATTCAGGCCAGCGCCGTCGGCATTTACGGCACAAGTACAGAGAAAACGTTCACCGAACAGTCCGATACGTCAAATGAAGACTTTCTCAGTCATACGGCTCATATATGGGAGCGTGAAGGCCAGAAAATTGAAGCGCTCGGCATCCGGACGGTATATGCCAGATTCGGGGTGATGCTCGGTGAAAAAGGCGCCCTGCCGCTCATGGTTCTCCCTTATAAGCTGTTAGCCGGAGGCACCGTCGGCTCTGGACGGCAATGGCTGTCATGGGTTCATGTCGATGACGCCGCGGAACTTATTGCTTTTGCGGCGGAGCATGATGACTTGTCCGGTCCCATGAATGTGACATCGCCGAACCCCGTAGAAATGAAGCAATTCGGAAAGACGATCGCAAGTGTCCTGCACCGCCCCCATTGGATTCCCGTACCGGAATTTTTTCTGGAGAAGGCCTTGGGAGAAATGAGCCTGCTGATCGTAAAAGGCCAGCTCGCCCTGCCTAAGCAGGCGCTGACATCCGGTTTTCAATTTACGTATGAAGAACTTGATTTGGCTTTAAAGGATCTCTTATCTGCATAAAAACGGAAATAAAAGCCAATCCTATTGGTATTCTGTTTTGAAGGAGGGTCTTCTTTTATGGAAAAGAAGCGCGAAAAACATCAGCAGGGAGCCAATCTGAAAAAAATGCAGGAAGTCCTTTATTCCGGTGAATTCAAAAAAGCGGAAAGAGCAGCCAAACGGAAATAAACTGAATAAAGATCGGGACCGGGCAGATACTATGTTTGTTTGACATCACTTTTTTCAGGGGGCGATTGATATGGGCAGAAATCATACTCACAAAAACCGTGATAAAAACAAACAAAAACTTCCTCAAGTTCCGGATGCTTTGAAACACGAAACAGACGGCACGTACGAGGAATATTCAAGCGAGCTTGCTGATTCCGCTGACCGTGAAGCGCAGGCGCGGATGAAAGCCGCTGACAACAGAGCTAAAAGCAAAACCCGCTAATACGAAATCCCCGCCTCTGTATAGAGACGGGGATTTTTTTTACAGTTCGGTAAACAGGCTTTTTGCCGGCGTCCGTTCTTTCGCCTTAGGCTGTTCATCCGGATAGCCCGTTTGAATGATGGCGGCAAAGCGCTCATTGTCAGCAAGGCCGAAGTCTTGGTGCACCTGTTTGTCATACATAATGCGGCCGCTTTTCCAGACCATGCCGATGCCGTTTTCATGTGCGAGAAGCTGAAGGTTTTGAATCATGCCGCTCAGCGCCGCAAAATCATCGTTTCTCGTAAATTCATTTTCATCTTCTTTTAAGACGACCAGCAAAAATCCCGGAACGGCGCTGAGGTTTTTTCTCATGTTCCGCTCTTTTTCCTCGTTGAAATCATCTTTTATCTTTTTGAAAAATGAGACGTAGCTGTCCGCAAGCTTTGCTTTTCCCGCTTCGCTTGCTGCGTAGATAAAACGCCATGGCTCCGTCAGTCTGTGGTTCGGTGCGTAAACGGCCGTTTCAAGCATATCTAATATGACTTCAGAAGGTACGGTTTCCGGTTTAAACGACCGGATGGATCTTCTGTTTCTGATTGTATGTGCAAGACTTTCGTTTTGCTGTAATTGTTCGGTTTTCGGCATGCCGATTCACCTTCCTATCCAAATGAAAATGATTATCATTTATAATATAACGGATACGACCGGCTTTTGTAAACCGTTACGGAAGCTGAAAATTGATTGTTTCGGCATACACGGCCGTTCCCGTCATCTTGATGTTCATCTCTCCGTTTTCCTCCGCGATCCTGATTTCCACTTTTCCGTCTTTCCCGATTTCCTGGCCTTGTTCAATCGTGAGGCATTCGGCTTCGGAGCCTCCGTATTGCCGCATATAGGCTGCCATGACGCCTGAAGCGGTTCCCGTGACGGGATCTTCGGTCGTTCCGGAGAAAGGGGAAGAAAAATGGCGTCCGTGCAGATCACTTTCCGGATGAACGGTTTCCAGAGAAAACGGATGAACGCTCGCTTTCGGAAGATCGCGCAAAATAGCGGGGAATTGTGCGTTGTCCGGCACCATATTCCGTGATGCTTTAAGTGATCTCAGCGGAACAATCAGTGTCCAGATCCCCGTTGATCCGTAAACAATCGGCAGCCCGCTGTGAAAATCCTCAGCCGTAATCCCGAGCGAGGCGGCAAGCTTTTCTTTGTCGCCCGTAAACGGCAGAAATTGCGGGGGAGCCTGTTCGAGTGTGATGTATACCCGGCCGTTTCGTTCAGCGGCTTTTGCGGGAAGAATGCCGGCTTTTGTTTCAATTTGATATGTCTGATCAGCCTGAAGCCTTCCCTTTTCAATTAATGCGTAAAGAGAGGCGACGGTAGCATGTCCGCATAAATTCATTTCATGGCCGGGTGTAAAATAGCGGATGCGCAGATCGGCTTCTCCGCTTTTACAGAGAAATGAGGTTTCGTTGTACCCTGCCATTTCGGCGATCATCTGCATCTCTTCATCTGAATAATCATCTCCGTTAAAGACGATTCCCGCGGGATTTCCCAAATCAGGAATATTGGAAAACGCTTCATATTTAAACACGGTTGCCTGTTTCATTCATCAGCCTTCCTTTCACCTTATGATCATGTTATTCAGTATAACAGAGTGAAATTAGAATTTTTAGTTAATTCTTCGAAAAAAAAGACGCCTTTTAACGGCGTCTTTTTTTGGTTTTTCCGATCAGGCGGGTGACGAGAATCATCGTGACGGACAGCGATCTGTTTTTGCGGTACGCCAAGTATTTCCCGCGCCACTCCGGTTTGTATTTTTCTTTAAAGGCCCGCAGCCCGCTGAAGCTGTACATATACCGGACGTTGTTGAAGATGACGGCCGCGATTCTTTCCGACCAGAAAGATGTAAAAGCCGTTCCTACGTTTGACAAAGGCGCCATGCCCATATTGAAGGTGGTATAGCCTTTTTCCTGCGCCCAGAGAAACAGACGGATGAAAAGCGCGTCCATAATACCGTTCGGCGCGCTTTTCCGATAACGCATCAAGTCGACGGATATCTCGCCTTCCTGATACATCGGCATCAGGTTGGCAAAAGCGATGATCTCCCCTTCCGCGTCTTTCACGTAAGCAATCGGCGCCTGTTCCAAATAATCCCGGTCGAAGAAACCGAGAGAAAAACCTTTCTCTTTTTTCGGTCCGAGCCATTCGTCCGAAATGTCTTTCAGCTTGGCGATAAACTCGGAGGAAAACGGCGGTTCCCCGACATGAAATGTGTAGCCTTCGCGGTCAAATTTGTTGTTAATCGCCCGCAGCCCCGCTTTTTTCTTACCTGAGAGCGTAAAGGCCTCCATATCCACGAACGCTTCTTCTCCGAGCTTGAAGAAGTTATAGCCGAAGTCATGATACAGCGCCAGATCTTCACGTTCGATCTGATAAAACATGACACTCAGCCCCTGCTTATGCGCTTCATTCAGAAATTCTTCAATCACAAGCGGAAAAGAGTCTCTCTGTCCTGACGGATCACCGAGCACGACAAGCCTTCTGGAAATCTGGCTGAACAATAAAAGCGCTTTGCCGTCGCTTGAGAAATAAAACCGCTTATCCCCGAGAAAGCCGAGATGGCTGAGTGCGTTTCCGCCTTCTTCCGCCAAAAAGGACTTCAGCCGTTCAGGATCGGCCTTTTCTCCGATCGGCTTCGATCTTTTATGATAAAAGAACGTAAACAAAAGGAAAAACAGCGGCACAACAATAATGGCCGTCATCGTGGCATATGTAATGTGCGAATTGTTATGGACGAAATAATCGTGGCGCAGCAGCCGATTCATTTTATCCCAAATAAAGCCGGCAATGAGATTGTAGTTAAACAAGGCGATAATAAACAGAGCGGCCGCAAAAATCATCTGGCCGAGCGTATACGAAGCCTGCTCTCTGATAAACTGCCGCTTTAACAGCACAAGCAATACGATGACGACAGGCAGAATAAAGATCGCGCTGATGTTCAATCCTTTTAAGAAACTGAACACAAAACCGCCGACCAACGCGGCAACCGCCATTGAATAAGAACGTTTCGTCCGTTTGTATAATTCAATCGGCAAGATTAAAAGAATCAAAGCCGCGCTTAACGATAACGCGTTAAACGCAAGGAGCGCCGGGCGCGGAATATGCGGGATGACCGTCTCCCTGTCAATCGGCAGGGCGACGGACGCCAGCACGACCACTCCCGCCATGAAAACCAAAAGCGACAGCGAACCGTAAAGCACCCTGATTAAGATAGCGCGCTGGAATACGAGAAGCACGTTCGTCGTTTCCACGGCGGGCGCCATCTTCGGATTTGATTCCAGCCGTTTAAGCGTATTTTCCGTTAAATCGCCAGCCGCAAAGAACAGCCCGAACACAAACGGAATAAATGAATACACAATCCGGTAGATGACGATGGATGTCACAACCGCCTCCTGCGGAAAGCCCATATTCTGCATGCCGAGCAGAAACAGAAGGTCAAACGAACCGAATCCTCCCGGCACAAGACTGATGATTCCCCCGATAGCGGCAATGGCAAATACACCGAATACATGGCGGACATCCGCGTGAATTCCCATGACATACAAGGAATAATACATGACGACAGCCGCCGCAAACCATTCGGCAAACGATGCCCCGATGTAAGAAAAAACCGGATGCCTCGGTTTTGCTTCACCGTCTTCTGCGCCAGCTTTTTTATTGTTGATCCCAGCGGCGATTAAGGCTGCCGGCACGATAAGCGCCACTCCGGCGATAACAGCCCACAGCCACGGTTTCTCACCTGTAATCTCTCCAACCGGCAGAACCCGGGCGATGGTCAGGATACTGAAGACGGACAGCCCGAGCAGCGCTGAGGACGTAAGCCAGGCGATGCCTGCGACGAGGCGTTTTACGTCATTCGTATGTTCTTTGTATAGCATCGTCCGCAGCCCGACACCCGCCAGACCGCCGAATCCAAGGACATTGTTAAAGGAATTGGCGATAAAGGAGACCCTGAATACTTTCCAATTCGGAATGTTGAGGCGAAGCGTCCGTTTCAGCACAAAGTCATAAAAGGACATTGCGCTGACGGCAAGAAGGCCGAGCAGAACGAGAATAAATAAATCGTAACGCTCAATCCCGTTAATAATGTACAGCGTTCGTTTAAAAGAAAGGTCTGTCAATTCCTTTTTGGACTGATAAATGACTAAAAGCAAAACTGCAATAGGAAATAATACTTTTAATATCGATAAGGCATTCTTTTTAGTCAGCAATGTTCTCTCCAATCATCATAAAATAGCTTATTTATTATAATTCCCCCAATAATCTCCAACATATTATACACTACCACCTCACATTCAAACAAAACTCGTCTGCAACTTTCTTTCTCTGATTAAAATCAGTAATATGGTATGCAGGAGTATAAATGAGGAAGTGAGACGATGGATTATAATCTGCATGATACAACAGTATTAAGCGGCGATATTTTTTCTCCTGAGGAACGGGATATTTGGGTGCTGTACATGAAAGTGATGACATCGGCGGGGCTCGGCGATGTGTCGGAGTGGATGAAGCTTGATATGAGCATGCCGCAAATGAAGGTGCTGATGCTTCTGAACAACCACGGGACGCTTAAGGTGAGTGACATAGCGGAGAAAATGGGCGCTTCCCTTTCAAATACGACGGGGCTGCTTGACCGTTTAGAAAAATCATGTTTCATTACACGCGCTCCGTCAGAAGAAGACCGCCGTTCAGTCGTCGTTCAATTAACGGAAAACGCGAAAGATATTTTCCGCAGCCTTTATCAAAAAGGACATGTAAAATTGAAGCGTTCATTGGAAACACTGACCGCTGAAGAAAAACAAACGGTCAATCAAGGGCTTTCCATTTTGGCAAGAGCGCTTGATTCTTCCAAACAGGGATAGAGATGAAAAAGGCCTGCCGGTATCGGCGGCCTTTTTTTGTTTGACATTTAATTCACTTGAAGTGAATAATATATTCGAAGTGAATTAAAAACGGAAGGATTGATCAGTATGCCGGAGCCATTGCAAACAGAAAAAAAACAGAGCCGGGCCATCACTCTCTTTACGATCGGTGTGTTCATGGCGGCGCTGGACAACGGAATTATTTCCGCTGCTCTGACGACGATTAACAGCTCTTTTGATGTTTCTCCTTCATGGGGATCGTGGGGAGTGACCCTTTACACATTGGGACTCAGTGTCAGTGTGCCGATTGTCGGCAAGCTGTCGGACCGATACGGGCGGAAAAAGCTGTTTATGATGGAAGTCGGGCTGTTCGGACTCGGCTCTTTGCTTGTCGCACTCAGTCAGAGCTTCCCGATGTTTTTGGCGGCACGGCTCATTCAGGCGCTTGGCGGCGGCGGAATTTTTATTATCGGGAGTTCGCATGTGCTGGCCGTGCTTCCGAAGGAGAAACAAGGGAAAGCTCTCGGGCTTTTAGGGGCGATGAACGGTATGGCGGCCGTCCTCGGACCGAATATCGGGAGCTTTTTGCTTGATGTAACCGGGTCGTGGCATTGGCTGTTCTTGATTAACCTGCCGATTGCCGCCGCTTTGGTTGTGTGCGGCGGTTTGTTTATCGCTGAAACGAAAGAGCCTGAGGCGAAACGGCTTGACCTCGCCGGCACAATGCTGCTGTCTCTTGCGATCTTATCTTGTATGATCGGTATCACGAATCTCGATGGGGCGAAGCTGTCAGAAAGCATAATGGACGTAAAGGTATACGGGTATCTTTTGGGAGCTGCACTTCTCTTTCTGGTGCTGCTTAAGGTCGAAAAGCGGGTTGAAAACCGAGGGGGCGATCCGATTCTCGCCTACTCGCTGCTGCAAAATAAAGTGTTTCAATGGACGCTCGTCATCGGATTTTTATCGGGAGGGCTGCTCGCTGCGGTCATTTTTATTCCTTCTTATGCGGAGCAATATTTGCACGTATCGGCGGAGAAAGCGGGTTATTGGATGACGCCGCTCGCGTTGGCGTCAGGCATCGGAGCGTGGCTCGGCGGGGCGATCACGGATAAAAAAGGTCCGGTCTTTTCCGCGGTTGTATCAGGCGCCATCGCATTTGCAGGCTTCAGCCTGTTTCCGTTATGGGTGACGGATAAATGGGAATTTGTCACAGCGAGTGTCATTGCGGGGATCGGTTTCGGATTTCTGCTCGGGGCTCCGCTGAATGTGCTTGTATCAGAAACGGCGGGCCAAAACAAAGGAACAGCGCTCGGCACGCTGTCACTCGTAAGGCAGGTCGGGCTGACGCTCGCTCCGGCTTTATATGCCGGCTTCATTACAGCGGGCTTTGACCGGATCGGAGATGACATCAAAAACCGTTTAGCGAAAAGCGGCATTCCCGCTGATCAGGCGCAAACGCCGGATATCGGCGGCGGACTTTCTTCGTTGCAGGAGCAAGTGAGCCGAATCCCCGTTCCCGCTGTCAAAAAAGCGGTTTCTGATGCGATTGAAGCGGGCATTGCCAGCGGCTACCACCATCTTTATACGGCAGCCGCCGTCATTTCATTATGCACGATTGTATCTGCGGCTGTTTTGGCGTTTTTCCGAAAGCCGGCACCCTCTAAGACAGATGCCAGCCCATCCTCCGGGAAAGCTCAGTAATATGGGCGATGTGATGTTCAGAGTGCCAGACATATAGTCCGAGCGCTTGTTCCAGCGTAATCGTCTCTTTAGATACAGGATGGAAGTATGTCCGTTTGAATTGGGCTTCCGTCATGGAGCGCAAAAGAGCGGCCCATCTTCTGTGCAGGATCGTTAACAGCTCAAGCGCATCCCCGCAAGCGGCGGTTTTGGAATCATGAAGATCGGCCCAGCCTTTTTCATCATAAGGACGGATTTCCGGTTCATTCTCCGTTAAGCTCAATTTAAACCGGGTATAGCCGTTCATGTGGCTGTCCGCCAGATGGTGAACCACTTGGCGGACAGTCCATCCCCCTTCGCGGTACGGCGTATCAAGCTGACTGTCCGACATCGCTCTGACAGCTTGTTTCAGTTTGGCCGGAGCGTGTTCGAGCGTATTGATCCATTCTTGTTTCTGTCCGGCCGAAATCGATTCAGCCGGTTGATACTCTCCAATCGGATAGCTGAGGATTTGTTGTTCCATTTTTGTCTCTCTCCCGTTGATCGTATTATGAAAGTATGATGGTGATGTCGCAGCCTTCCGCTTTCGCTTCACGAAAGACCTGAAGCACACTCTCGGCGCCATTTTCTGTAAGCTGCTTGCTTTGTTCAAACTGTCTCCATTCTAAAACGAGGGGGTATTCCACCCAGCCGGTCAGACAATCCCATAAAGCGTCAAGGTTTTCACCGTAGTATTCGGGAAGGGCAAGTTCCTTTTTCAATGTCTGGTGCAGGTCGCTCATACTTCTGATTTGCTCCCCGTTAATAACTGCTTTATTCATGCGCGGCTCCTTTCCCATGTTTTTATTCTATCAGTTTACCATTTTCCTCTTCAGAAGTGACCGGAGTCTGCCGCGGTTCCAGCTGGACAATGCCTTGCCCGCCGTCAACGGCCACCCTGTCCCCCGTTTTCAGTTTTGACGTTGCATTTCCGCACCCGACAACGGCAGGAATTCCCAGTTCCCGGGCAACGATCGCCGCGTGGGACAAAGGGGCGCCGACGTCCGTTATGATAGCAGCCGCTCTTGGAAAAAGCGGGGTCCAGCCTACATTGGTTGTCGAAGTCACTAAAATTTCCCCCGCCGCAAAAGAATCCCCGTCTTCCGGAGCATCAAGGACACGGACAATGCCCTCCACTCTCCCGGCCGCTCCCGCGAAACCTTTTAAAGTATGCGCATCATCAGTTTCCGCCGGCATAAAAGCATCGTAATAATCCGCTCTTCTGTCAGGATCCTCAGCCCATTTAAACGGATTGAATCTTCCGTTAATAACGGATGGGAACGGCGGCAGTTTTTTATAGGTTTCATAGTTTTGCTTTCTCGCTTGAATCGACGCAACCGCCGGCTCTTTCCCCGCGAGCAGATCGGTTATTTCATGCAGATACAAGAAGAAAATATCGTCCTTCATGCCGGTCATTTCCGCCGCTCTGAGCGCGAATGCTCTGGCTGTCCGGTACACCCTGACAAATTCGGATCTGGTTGTTTCTCTAATATTCGCGTATTCTGACGCTTTTTCCATTTTGGCTTTGAGCCATTTGACCTTATGAGGAAACTTTTCTTCAAATCTTCGGAAGGCCTGTTCATGCGCCCGCTGCTGTTTCAAAAGCAGTTGTTCGGCATCAATACCCGACTCCTTGTGTTCTTTGATCTGCTTCGTCAGCCAATCCCGGTTTTCTCCCGGATGCGGTATGGAAAGTTCGTATTCATGCGGGCCACGGTGGCCTTGGTTCCTGAGATATTCTTCCTCGCTCATACGGCCTTTCATGACTTGATCAATGCCGATAATCGGCTCCAGGCTGGCCAGGCCGCCTTTTCCCCTCAGATTGGACAGCAGGAGATTCGCATCTTCTATCCCTGCGAGTTTTGTTAATTGAGAGGTTAACAACGAAGAGGATTGCGCAGAATCACGCCCGCCGGATATTAACGCAAACCACGCGTTGCATAAATACGGATAGATCTCATTGTCCCATATCGATAATAATGTCCGCTCCGTTTCGGCCCGTTTCAGCTTTTCCTCAATATTCCGGCACCACTCCGGCGATTCGTCCAAGTAGGAGGACATGTTTTTTTTCGCGTGCTTCATTTTCGACAGATACGGTTTCAGTTTTTTCGAGATGATCTTCAAAAGTTCATACTTTGAGAACGGATATAAAGGAATCTTCATTTCCGCCGGGATTTCTCCCAATGTATCGCTCATCATTTTTCCTATTTTACCGCCTTTCGGATTCAGACCGAAAGCGGCGAGAACGGAAAGAGGCTGGCTCATATTGTTATAGGCTCTGCCGCAAATATTGCCGGACCAGACATAATAACCCGGAATAATGCCCGACTCTTCATCCAGATTCCGGAGGAGCGACCATGTCAGCGGCGTCATCACATCGGGAATCGCTTCTCCTATATTTGTGTTTGTCCATAAAAAATCCCCGCTGAAAGAATCATTCCATTCATAGGTTTCCAGATTTCCGGCTTGCAAGGTCGTAATCGGGCGGGATTGAAGAATATACAATGTCCCGCCCGCGGCGGCCCATTCAATATCCTGCGGCCCTCCAAGATCTTTTTCCAGCTTTTTCGCCAGTTTATAGAGCTTTGACGCATATTTGCGAAATTCCCCGGGGCCGTCGTATTTTTTCTTGGGCCGTGCCAGTTTAAAAGAATAGGCATCGGCTTCCCCGGAAACGAGCTGCTCCCCGAGACCGTAGACGTAATTGCCTGTCATCTCCCGCCTGCTCCCCGTAATTGGATCTGCGGTAAACAGCACTCCGGATATCTCAGACGGTATCATCAGCTGGATGACGATTGCGATTTCATGCTCATCTTCCATTCCCTGAACGGCGCTGTACGCTTTTACCCTTTCTGACTGTGCCGATCGGCGGACTTCATCAATCGCCCTGGACATGTCTTGATCTGTTTTGACATTCAACACCGTATCGAATTCTCCGGCAAAGGAAGCCTGAGCTGAATCCTCGCTCAGCGCGGATGAGCGTACGGCAAACAACGCAGATGCATGGCGGCTGCGGATGGATTTCACATATTGATCAATAGCCTCTCTCGCCTGATGGCGCAGCTGTCCGTCCTGAAAGGCAGACGGCAAAATCACAAACCCTTCAGGCACAGGATACCCGCTTTGATACATTTTAGAGAGAATGCTTCCTTTTCCTCCCGCAAAGGAATAAAGTTCGTCCGGAAGTTCTCCGAATGTTTTGACACAGTCATTCATAATGTCCCCGCTCCTTTTTAGTCGTTCATCCAAGCTCACAGTTTTTCTCTTTTTCACTTTTTTTGAAAGTATTTCCTATAAGTATACAATATATCGGTCTTCACAAGGGAGAAAATCGATGGCGTTATGTTGTCATAAATGCATCCGTCAAAACGGCCGCAGGCGGGGTCTTCAGCCTTACAGTGAAAGCTCTATTAAAATTAGAGATAGGCTGCCCGATACTGCTTGCCTGGCATTCGCTTCCGGCTTGCCGCGGGGGGTTTCGTTTGCAGGTTATGTCAACTTCCGTATCAAAAAGGCGGCCGAAACGCCGCCTTTTTTTCAGACTGTGCGGCCTTGATGCGCCGCCGTATTTCTTTTGGTCTGCTTCGGCTGATACACTTTCCCGACAAACAGGTATCCGTATCTGAAATGGTTGCACACCCAAGATAAGAAAATGGGACCGAGCGTGCAGATCAAAAATAAAAGAAGGATGGCAGCCGCTAAAGGCATTGATCGCAAATAGCCTTCCAGAAGATATCCGCTGATTAAAAAGTAGGAGTGCAGCAGATAGATTGAAAACGAATAGTTGCTGATCATCATCACAATCGCGGGCACTTTTTTGAGCTTTGAAAACAGATGAAAACACAGAAAGATCATACTGACCGCGTAAATCATAATATCCGGACGCTTAGAGGAAATGGAGCCGCCGCTGATATATGAAACGGCCACAATCAATATTGCCGATACGGCCGCACTGAAGTAAACCGCATAACGGTACTGATTGATGAGCGATAAAAAACGCGGATATTCCTTTCCGCAATAAAATGCCAGACAGAAATAAAACACCCAGCCCGGAAACGGAACCCAAAAGAACGGAAAAATAGAATCAAGCCCCGATGATGCCGGCGGATGAAAGATGGAAAAGTAAGCCAGATAGACGGCGTTGATGATAAACGAAACAGACAGCACCCACATGGGAGATTTGTTGTTCAGCCAGCGGTGCAGCAGCATATGGAGAATGTAAAATTGAAAGATCACAAGAATGAAGTAGCCGATGAAGTTTCCTAAAAACACATTCTCTAAAAATTTACCGATCACTGAAACGAAGCCGGCTCCTTCTTCCGCCACGCTTTTCATTAAAATGGCATCCACCGCGGCAATAAACAGAAACGGCACGAAAATGACTTTGCCCCTTTTCTTTAAAAAACCCGCGGGAACGCCTCCCGGGTATGACCTGGCAAGCAGAAATTCCGAAATAAAGATAAACGCCGGCGTGCTGAACATCAACAGGGTCCGAAAAGCATCAACCGTATGGGCGGCACTGGCTAAGGACTCTTCCTGAATCATCAGCACCATTGAAACTACGTGAAGCAGAACCACACTTAAACAGGACAGGCAGCGAATCACGAAAATTTCTTTTATCTGCATGCGGCCGCTCCTTTTTCACAAGCGCGCCGGACTTTAGCGTATGCTTGGCGCAGCCATTTTTCCCGCAGCTCGGGTGTGCTCGTTTTGACGACAGAAAAAAGGTTCCGCTCGGCTTTTTGAATGCCGCAAAATTGCAGAATGCCTTTTTTCAGCGTAATCCAGTCCGAGTTTTTCCGGAACCACTTTAAGTACCAGCCCGGGGAATCCGCCGTATAAAAGACCTGTGCCGTCTCTGCCCGGAGCAGTCCTTTTACGCGGCCGTTTTCATATGTGTAGGCTTCTCCGGCGACAAGCACTCTGTCAAAAAAGCCTTTCATAATCGCCGGAACGCCTCCCCACCACAGCGGGTAGATGAAAATGAGATGATCCGCTTCTTTCATCAGTTTCCGGTATTTCTTCGTTTCAGCGTCCCGGTTCATGTCAGAGCGCTTTTTTTCGCCGCCGTACTTCAGCACGGGATCAAATTGGTCGGCGTATAAGTCAATGACCGTATAGCTTTGGCCGCTGTCCTTTAAAGCCATGACGACGTATTTTACGAGAGCCGCATTGAAACTGTTCTCATCCGGGTTTGCATACACAATCACCGTCTTCATATGTCCCTCCCATTATTTCTTAATTTTTACAATGATTATATCATGTTGTCATATGAATGAGGCAAAGACATGAGAAAGGCTTTTTCCAGTACCGCTGCCGTTTCGATAACCCCTTTCTGCATATTTTCGCTGATTTTGCCGCCGCAGATTCAATGACAAGCATCCGGCACTTCTGCGTTTTTGAGCGGCCGTATGGTATACTAGCTGTCAAATGAATGGCTTGGAGGACAACATGAGAATTTTAAAGTACGCGATTTTAGGGCTTTTGCGAAAAGGCGAATTGAGCGGATATGATATATCGAGCTATTTTAAGGAAGAGCTCGGCCAGTTTTGGAGCGCAAAGCACAGCCAGATTTATCCGGAATTAAAAAAACTGACGGCTGAGGGATTTATTACGTTTCGCACTGCGATTCAAGGAACAAAGCTTGAGAAAAAAATGTACACGCTGACTGACAGGGGAGAGCTGGAGCTTGCTGCCTGGCTGACGAAAAAAGACCCGATTCCGGAAACGGTGAAGGATGAATTTATGCTGAAGGCTTATTTCATCTCAGCTTTGACGCAGGAAGAAGCGGATGAGCTATTCACCGACCAGCTCGTAAAGCGGAAGGAGAAATTGTCCCATCTGGAAAACAGTTATCAAGAACTGATGACATCGTCCGCGGAGGCGGATTCTTTTTCTTCTCCTGATTTCGGCCATTATCTCGTGCTGACAAAAGCGCTTGAGCGGGAACGGAATTATATTTCCTGGCTTGAAGATATTTTGGCTCTCATCAAAAAAGCATAAACAAAACGGGGCGGCTCTGTATCTGCAAGCCGCCTGTTTACGTTCTGAGAACCGCATTGATAAACGAATCAGCCATTAAAATAAGAAAAAGCAGACTGAAATACACAATCGAATAAAAAAACATCCCCTTCGACCATTGCGTGTCATCCGCCGCCTGAAAGCCTTTGACGCTCCGGTACAGCCAGATGGCCCCGAGCAGGAGAGCGGACGCGGTATAAAACGGGCTGACGTCTATATAAAGAGGAACGAGCAGCGAAACCGCAGTCAGAACCGCAATATAGCGCAGCATTTTTATTTTTGTGGCGCGATTGCCTTTTATGATCGGCAAAAGCGGAATGCCGGCGGCACGATACTCTTCCTTTCGCCTGATTCCGATCGCCCAGAAATGCGGCGGCTGCCACAAAAACATAATCGCGAATAACAAAATCGCGGGCATATCAATGTACCCGGCCAGCGCGCAATAACCGATTAAAGGCGGAGCCGCCCCGGGAAAGCTGCCGACAAATGTGCTCCAGACGGATTGTCTTTTAAACCAAAGCGTATACACGACGGCATACAGCAAAAAGGCAAGCAGGCCAAGAACGGCGGTCAGTACATTAAGTGAAGCAAGCATGATGAATCCGCAGGCGCCGAGACATGTGCCGTACAGGATCATGACCGGCGGCGGTATTTTTCCCGTGACGCTTGCGCGGGTGCGGGTTCGTGCCATCTTTGCGTCCATGCCGCGGTCAAAGAAGTTATTAAAAACAGTGCTTGATGCCATGACCAACGCCGTTCCGATCATGGCAACCGCCATGGTGGCAAATATACCGGGCCCTCCGCCCGTCCTTTCTGACTGAATCCATGCGATCCAAAATCCGCCCAATGCGGCGAGTGAATTTGAGATGATAATCCCCGGTTTGGCAAGAATGATAAAGTCCTTGACCGTCATCCGGTTTCCGTTATGCTTCATCGGCTGTTCCGTCTGTGCTGCATTTGAGTTCATTTGTTCAGGTTCTCCTTTTTCGGCTTATCATATCAGGAAGAATCAGGAAGCACAATTTATTTTGGGCATTTTTCACACAATTGTAAATTGTGTATGAAAAGCCGCATCTTGTGACCGGATGCGGCTTTTGCCTTTTTCTATTCAAATTCTGCCCATACAGCTTTTTCAATCCAGCGGATGCCCTGAGCTCGGGCCGGCGATGGCGGGCGCCACGCGTCATTTTTGCGCCTCACTGAGATGTTCGCTCTCTTTAGTCACACAAAAGCCGTGTGTATATTGCAAATCGACGTTCTTCTTTCCCGAGCCTTTTCAAGAAAACTTCAGAAAAATAAAAAACCTTGCCGGTTAGACGGCAAGGTTTGTTTCTTACAGTGTAAATGCGATATCCGCCCCTGATACAGGGTCTTTGACGAATACGCCCTCTTCTTTTTCTTCGATCTCAAAGCCGGCATCGGTCAGCGCTTTTGTCACACGTGACAGCTCTTTTTGATGCGGCAGCGCGATGGTGTAATAATCCAGCCCGCTTGCATTTCCCGGTTTCGGCGGCGCATGTTTTCCGGCCCATATATTCAGACCGATGTGATGGTGATACCCTCCCGCTGAAACAAACAGAGCGGACATGCCCGCGTAATTGCCGACAATATCAAAACCGAGAATATCGGTGTAAAACGCTTTGGCTTCCTGTAAGTCCGTCACATGAAGATGGATGTGGCCGATAACAGTTCCTTCTGGGAGACGGCTTTTCCGTTCAGCTCCGGCTTCTTCCAAAAGCCCGTCCACATCGACGGGCGCCGTTTGCATGACATAATTGCCCTCTGCATCCCGGTGCCACGTGCTGCGGGGACGATCGACGTATATTTCAATACCGTTGCCGTCCGGATCAGACAGGTAAAGAGCCTCACTGACCGCGTGATCCCCCTGACCGAGCGCGATGCCGTTTTCAATCAGCCTGGCCAATGCGATGCCGAGTTCTTTCCGGTCAGGCAGAAGTATCGCGAAATGGTAAAGGCCGGTGACAGACCGCTCCGGCAGAACGACGGCGCTTGGATTTTCTTCAAGCACCAGCAGGACGCGTTTTCCGTCTGCTGACAGTCTTGCTGAACGATCTGTCTGCGAGATGACTTGAAGGCCGATTACATTCCGGTAAAAGCCGAGCGAACGTTCCATATTTTTAATGGTCAATTTGACATAACCGATTGCCGTATCTTGATGAATGCCGGTCATTTGAACGCCTTCTTTCTTATGCTGAAAAAGTTTCTCCCTTTTTTGATTTGAAAAGGAGCTGATCCAATGAAAGCAGACGGCTTCCTGAAAGCGCTAAGTGAATTGACGCAACCAGTAAGATGAAATCAAATTCCGATCCGCCCATAAATGGTGAGGAAAGCTTCGCCGTGAAGATGGCGCCGACTAATGTGACGGCAAACAGAACGCCGATAATGCGCGTTGCCAAACCGAAAAAGATCAGAACCCCGCCGACAAGCTCAATCGTCGCGATGACATAGACCATAAAGGCCGGAATCCCGATGCTCTGGAAAAATTGCGTAGTTCCTTCCAACCCTTGAAACTTGGATAAACCGTGAACAAAAAAGATAATACCTGTTACAACCCTTAAAAGCAGTGTTCCTGTTTCGAATGATTTATTCATAAAATCCTCCTTGAAAATTATTATCACTTACTTTATGTAAGCTAGTATATATACATAACTTATTTACGTCAAGTAATTTTGTTACATTTAACGAAAATAACTTAAAAGTACTATTTGCCTTCGCGAAAAAAAGACCTCTGCACTCTGTCGGAGGTCTTTTTCCCTATCTATGATTCCCGGAACTGGCTTTCATATAATTCCCGGTAAAACCCGTTCTGGCTGAGAAGTTCGGCATGGGTTCCTTTTTCAGCCATTTCGCCGTCTTTCAGCACAAGAATCTGATCGGCTTTTTGAATTGTGTTCAGCCTGTGAGCGATGATGACGCTTGTTCTGCCCGTCATTAAACGGCCGAGCGCTTCTTGTATTTTCACTTCGGTCACTGTGTCAATGTTGCTCGTCGCTTCATCCAAAATGAGCAGCACCGGGTCCGCCAGCACAGCTCTCGCGATGGAAATGAGCTGTTTTTGTCCTTGGCTGATGCCCGCGCCGTTTTGGGTAAGAACGGTATCATAGCCTTTCGGGAGCCGTTCGATGAACCCGTGGGCATTGGCGGCTTTTGCGGCTTCCTCCACCTCTTTGTCAGAAGCATCCAGCCGGCCGTAGCGGATATTCTCCCTGATGGTGCCCTGAAAGAGAAAAGAATCCTGCAGGACAAACCCCATGTTTTTTCTCAGACTGGATCTCGTCAGTTTTTTGATGTCCGTTCCGTCAATGAGAATTTTTCCGTTATTCGGCTCGTAAAAACGGGCGATCAGGCTTGTAACGGTTGTTTTACCCGCTCCGGTCGGTCCGACGAAGGCGATGGACTGTCCTTTCGGAACGCTGAAGGACAGGTGTTTTAAGATCAGGCTGTCTTCCTGATAGCCGAAGGAGACATCTCGGAATTCAATCTCTCCCGTTTTGATCGGCTGGTACAGCGCATGCTCTTCATCTTCCCGCTCCTCTTTTTCATCCAGCACGTCAAACACCCGTTCAGCCCCGGCGATGGCCGATAACATCGTATTGAACTGATTGGCTAAATCATTTAAAGGGCGCGTGAACTGCCGCGAGTATTCGGCGAATACGACGATGGAACCGATCGAGATCCATCCCTTCAGCGCAAACAGCCCGCCGACCGCCGCTATAATCGTAAAGCTTAAATTGTTTAAAGAGTTCATGACTTTCGGAATGAATCCCGAAATTGTCTGCGCCCAAAACCCCGATGATTGTAACGCCGCGTTTTTTTCTAAAAATTGTTTCATGACGCGGTCTTCCCTCGAATAGGCTTTAATGACCTTCGCCCCTGATATCGACTCTTCAATAAAACCGTTCAGCTCGCCGAGGTTTTTCTGCTGCTGTTTAAACAGCAATCCCGTCCGGTTGGTGATCCATTTAATGCTCAAAAGCATGATCGGAATAATCAAAAGCGTGATCAATGTTAAAAGCGGACTCATGTACAGCATGACGGAGATTGTGCCGACGAATGTAATGACGCTCGACAGCACTTGAATGACGGATGTATTTAAAGTGGAGCTGACATTTTCGATATCATTGGTGACCCGGCTCATTAAGTCCCCGAGCCGCTGTTTATCAAAAAACGGAATCGGCAGCTCATGCAGATGGGTAAACAGCTCGCTCCGCATTTTAAACACGGTGCTTTGCGAGATATTGATCATCCAATAGTTTTGAAACCATAAGGACAATGATTGCACGAGGTAAATCCCAAACAGGATGAACAGCACCCCCGCCAATCCGTCTGTCGTCTGTCCGACGATAAAATGATCAATCGCTTTCCCGATGACGAACGGTCCGAGCAGGCCGAATATGGCGCTTATGACTACCATGATGATCACAAGGGTTAAAAGCCCTTTTTTCTCGGCTACATAAGACCAGATTCTGCGCAGCGTGCCTTTTGTATCTTTTGCTTTCGCGCGTTTTCTGCCGCCTTCATTTGATTTGAGCGGTATTTTCGGATATCGGAAAGGTTTACGAATGTCTTTTTGCATTGTCAGCTCCCTCCTTTCCGAATTGTGATTCATAAATCTGCCGGTACAGATGAGACTGTGCCATCAGCTCTTTGTGCGTGCCTTTGGCCAGCAGTTCGCCGTCTTCAAGCAATAAGATGGTGTCAGCCTTCATTGCAGTCGTTATTTTCTGCGTAATAATCAGTGTCGTGCATTCATAGGATCTGATCGCTTGTAAAAGCTTCGCTTCCGTTTGAAGATCAAGCGCGCTCGTACTGTCATCTAACAGCAGGAGGGACGGCTTTCTGATAAAAGCGCGCGCGATGGAAATCCGCTGCTTCTGCCCGCCTGACAAATTGACGCCCCGCTGTCCCAGCACCGTGTCGTATCCGTTTGACAGCTTCATAATCGTGTCATGGATTTGCGCGTCTTGGGCCGCTTCCATTACTTCATCTAGTGAAGCATCCTCCCGCCCCCAGGCGATATTTTCACGGATGGTGCCCGAAAACAGAAGCACTTCCTGCGGAACATAGCCGATTTCCCTGCGCAGCCCGCAAGCGGAGAATTCACCGATCGGTTTGCCGTCTATGAAAATACTGCCCGAATCAGCCGTGTACAGGCGCGGAATCAGCTGAAAAAGCGTTGATTTTCCTGAACCTGTCGCGCCCATAATGGCAACCGTTTCTTTCGGGCTGGCAGAAAAGGACACGTGATGCAGCGCGTCTTTTTCCATGCCCGGATAGCGGAAGGACACTTCGCGAAACTCAATCCCGCCTGCAAGCGCCCGTGCCGGGTCCTGCCCCGTTCCCTCGCCGCCTTCTGTTTCCAGCACCTCGCCGATTCTTTCTCCGGAAGCCTTCGCCCGGGAAAATACCATGATGAGAAAAGGAAGGACGGACAGCGCGCCTGTAATCCGCGTCGCATAGTTAATGACGGAAACGACATCGCCGACCTGCGCTCCGCCCTGAGCAATGCTTTTGGCGCCGAACCATAAGATAAACAAAATGCAAATGTTCATCAGCAGCATTAAAATCGGCATCGCCGCTTCCACGAGACGAAAAGCGGAGACCGTTTTTTCCATCAGCTTCGTATTCGATTTCAAAAAACGTTTCACTTCGTGGTTTGCACGGAGGAGCGCTTTAATCAGTTTGATCGCCGTCAGGTTTTCCTGCATGATCGTGTTGACCTGATCAAGCCGCTTTTGCACAGACCGAAACAGCGCGCCGCCTCTTTTCAGCACCCACAGCAAAAACAAAAGCAAAATCGGCACCGTGATCAGCAGAAAAAACCCGAGTTTCGCATTGACGGTCAGCGAGAGAATAATGCCCCCCGCAATCATTAACGGCGCCCGGAGCATAAACCGGAGACTCATGAAAAGCATATTCTGAACCTGTGTCACATCGTTTGTCAGCCGGGTGATAAACGATGTGGATGAGAATTGCGCAAACGTCGAATAGGAGAAGGATTGAATCTTTTGAAAAAGCCCTTTTCGCGTATCATACGCATAGCTCTGGCTGATGTGGGCGGAGTAGAACGAATTTAAAATGCCCGATGCGAATGAAACAGCGGTCAGTCCGATCATCACGCCGCCCCACAGCCAAACCGTACCGAGATCCTGCTTTAAAATTCCTTCGTCAATGATTTTCCCGATCAGCAGGGGCTGTATCAGCTCTACCGCAAGCTCGATGAGCATGAAAAACAGAGCGATTCCCGCCAAAAGAGAATACGGTTTTACATATGATAAAGCCTTAGACATGTGTAAGCCTCCAAATCCTTTGTTCAATATTATTATTTTATGCCTTTCCGGCAAATGAATAAAGAAATTTGGTATGCCGTTTTTTCAATAATCTGCGAAAAAGATAAAACCTTCCCGGGGAGGGAAGGTTTTGACCTTATTGATCCAATTGCTGCTCAATGCGCTCCCGCATTTGCGGAACGCCTAATCCGACAATGACCTGAAGCGCCCTGCCTTTTCTGACGACGCCGTGGGCTCCCAGCTCTCTGAAATCGGCGTCACTTTTGACCTTTGATTCATCAGCGACAGTGACGCGGAGACGGGTGGCGCAATTGGTGACCTCCGTAATATTGTCCTTTCCGCCCAGCGCTTCAATATACAAAGCGGCTGTATCCCGCTGTGTTTCGTCTGCCGCCGCTGTTTCTTTTGAAGCCCGCTTCCGTTCTCTGTACTCCTTTTTCGAATAGAGCTTTGTTTCCTGCCCTTCCTCTTTTTCTCTGCCCGGTGTGGCGATGTTGAATTTGAGAATGAGGAAACGGAAGACGAAAAAGTAAACAGCGGTAAAACACAACCCGATGATGATCTGGTATACATACGTCAAGCCGTGGCTTGACGCCAGCGGGATCCAGTTCAAGGTCGCAGCTTCGATCAAACCGCCCCCCATATTTCCGACGACGCCGGCCATATACATGACGGTTGCCATGGAAGCGGCAAGCAAAGCATGAACCGCAAATAAAAACGGAGAGATAAAAAGGAATGTAAATTCAATCGGCTCTGTAATTCCCGCGACAATGGACGTCAAGGTGACCGGGATCAATAGGCCGGCGACGATTTTTTTCTTCTCCTTTGAAGCCGTGGCGTAAAAAGCGAGCGCGATTCCCGGAATGCCGAAGATTTTCGAGTTGCCGTGAAGCGCGAATCCCCCCTGCGGGAACAATTCTTTCAGCGGTTTGACGCTTTGAGAGTATTCCCCGAGATGCTGCGCCCAATAGGTGACGATACCGCCTTCAGCCACAGCCGGACCGTAAATAAACGGAGAGTAAATAAAATGATGCAGGCCGGTCGGAATTAAAATCCGCTCCAGGAACGTGTAAATCCACACGCCGATCGCCCCGGAAGAAACGAGAAAACTTTGCAGCGAGCCGATTCCGGACTGAACCATCGGCCATACGTATGCCACCGCAAGTGAAATCGGTATCATAATGAAGAAAGAAATGATAACGATGTAGGAAGATCCTTGAAAAATCCCCAGAAAATCCGGCAGTTTTTTATCAAAATAACGATTGTGCAAATACACGACAATAGATGAAATAAAGATGGCGCCGATAATATTCGTATCAAGCGTTTTGATCCCGGCGATCATCGTCAGCCCGCTCGTTCCGCCCGCTTCCTGAGTCATATCGACATGAAAAGCCCCGCCCCAAACCGTCAGAATCGCATTGATAAAGTAATTGAATGTCAGATAAACTGTAAGCGCTTCCAAACAGGCCCGCGCCTGCGCTTTTTTCGCTAAGGCGACAGGTATGCCGATCGCAAACAGGAGCGGCATTTGATTAAAGACGGTCCAGCCGCCCTGTTCAATGACGTACCAGCATTGATACCAAAGCCCGTCAGGATCAGCCAGCGGCCCCATCAGCGTTTTATTTTTAAACAGCGTACTCAGACCGACAATAATACCGGAAAATGCAAATAATAAAACAGGCACAAACATCGCGCTGCCGAAGCGCTGGACTTTTTGCATCATTTCACGTGACCTCCCGCTATTTATCAAAATTTTCGAGCTCTTTATAATCAACATATGCGCGGAATAACGCTTCGCCCACCAGAAAAAACGGGGCAAATGCGACGATTTCCGTTTTATCGCTTAACGTCACCGGCTTGCTGGTCGCATAAAGATTATACGGCGTCGTTTGCGCCAGTACGTTGTTTTTCAGATTGGTGATTGAAATAAACGGAACTCCCTTTGCGGACAGGGTCCTTACCTGCGGAATTAATTCGGGTGTTTCGCCTGATAAAGAAATAATGATGAATACGTCATCAACCTTAAAATCATCACACATGATATCAAACTCTGTGATGTCCTGAATTAAAATCAGATACTTCCGCCGGGATACAAACATCCGCTGCAGCTCACGGGCGCACACCCTCTGAGCCGTCCCCGATCCGTAAACGAAAATCCGTTTTGCTTCATCTATCAGCCGGCACATCTCCGTCATATCTTTTGACTTCACGTATTTTACATTGGCTTCAATATCATCCAGCAGCTTTTCAAACGTCATATTCTCGCCCTCTTCAGGCTGATCCTCCCATTTCAGAAAAACCCGGAATTCACTGTAGCCGCTGAAGCCCAGTTTTTGGGCGAGCCGCAGGATGGAAGACCGAGAGACATTGCAGGCTTTCGCCATGTCATTGATACCGAGATGGTAGCACGTATGTTTATGATTCAATATATATTTTAAAATATAAAAATCGTTGTCATTTAATTTCGCGTAATGCTGGTTAACCAGTTCTTCAAGACTCATCCCAAAAATCCCCCCGTTTTCTTTCTATTATATAGAATAACAGATAAAGAAAACGGGGAAGATTGTCATCAGGAAATAGGAGACGGACTCACATCAAGCTCAGGCCAGTAGTCCTTGTTAGCCTCCATCAGATCTTCAAGAATCAGTCTTGCCACACGGGCATTCGGCACTGTTTTTGACAGGATCAGCGCCTGCCACAGCTTTTGAAATGACCGCTCTTCCCACGCTTCAGCCGTCAGTTTTTCGACAGACACCTGCTGTTCCATCAGGCCTTTTTGAAATTGCGGTATGTTCCCGACTGAGAGCGGTTCCGGTCCGTTTGAACCTACGAGACAAGGAATCTCAACCATGGCTGACGGATCAAAGTTTGCGATCGCGCCGTTATTTTCAACGATTAACAGCATTCTCTCCCCTGTGTTGTAAGCGATGGCCCGGGCAAGGTCGACGATATAGGAAGCATGATCATCAATTTTAATTTCACTGTTCTCCGATGATTGTTCGCGCGTAATCATATCGCATTGGTTGAAAATGAAAGCTTCCCGCCCTTCCATGACTTCGTTGGCTCTCGTATGGTTCGGATTTGATTTTTTTACCATATCATCCGGGAATAAGTAATATTGCAGATATGTGTTCGGAAGCGTATCCGGATCAGCCGCCTGAACGTCGCGCGCTTTTTTGAATGTGTCATTCCAGCTTGCTTCAGTCTGTTCGGCCTCCGTCTTCGGAACGTAGCCGTATTCACGGACATGCTCTTTCAGCTTCGGCATTAAATCATTGCCATGCCGGTCTGTGATGGACGTCCACCAGCCAAAGTGGTTCAAGCCGTAGTAACGGACGTTCATTTCTTTTCGTGAAGATAATCCGAGGATGTTCGCCATGCGATCCTCAATTCCGACCGGCATGTCGCAGATGTTCAATATTTTTGAATTCGGTCTGAGGCGCCGTGTAGCTTCGGCCACAATCGCCGCCGGATTGGAGTAATTCAGCATCCATGCGTCAGGCGAGTACGTTTCCATATAATCAAGAATCTCCAGAACACCGCCGATAGAGCGCATGCCGTATGCGATTCCGCCCGGCCCGCATGTTTCCTGGCCGACCACGCCGTACTTCAGCGGGATTTGTTCATCGAGCGCGCGCATCGCATATTTTCCGACGCGGATATGCGCCATGACGAAGTCAACATCCGTAAAAGCCGTCTCTGGGTCATCAGTCGCCAGAAATTCAATGTCCGGCGCTTTTTCTTTTATGAATACCTCACACGCACCCGCAATCCGCTCCTGCCTTTCTTTATCATTGTCATAAAGTTTCAGCTTTCTGATCGGAAACTCTTCCAGGTGATTCAAAAGCATTAATACAATTCCGGGGGTAAATGTGCTGCCGCCGCCTGCAATAACGATTGAGAATGATTTGTCTGTCATGTGAAGCCCTCCTCTGATAACGTTTACATTTTATTTATATCATGAGAAGGTCCGATCTGTACCGGGTTTGGAGGAGTTAGATCATTTAATCATTTTTAGTTATTTTTCTCAAAAAGCGGGAAAGTTCCCACAGGTACGAAAAAGGCCTGCTGTCATCAGCAGACCCATTCTCAAAAATGCTCTTGTAAATCAGAAAGCAGCACTTCCTGCTCAAATTGCGGATTTCCGATCGGAAAAATTCTGGCTGTTTCCTTGTCTTCGTTGACATGCTGAATATAAATCGGGACTCCTTCGTACGTCACATACGCCATGGCGGCGGATTCCGAAATGTCTTTCGCACGCTGTGTATTCACGTCTCAAACCTCCTTTAGGCCTCACACATAACGTGTCCGGCAGCCAAGAGAAGTATGCTTGTTTCTTACAATTGTCCGGCGGTGAGTTTGAATTTTTTGAGGCGTTTGTAAAACGTGCTCCGCGGGATTCCGGCCATTTTGGCGGCCAGCGTGACATTCCCCTTCGCTGATTCAAGCGCGTTTACGATGATGTTTTTCTGAATGTGCTCCCGGATGGAGACAGGGGACGCTTCTTCCTGTTCATAAGACTCGGCCGCCTCTTTAAGACCTGACGCTTCAAGCAGGGCTGCGATGGGGCGTTCTGACAGCCGCCCGTCCGGGAACATGACGGAAAGACGTTCAAATACATTAAACAATTCCCTGATATTCCCCGGCCATTTCCGGCTCTTTAATAGGTCTAAAAAGTCATCAGGAAGCTCCCCCCGCCAGCCGCGATTTCGCTGAAATTCAAGGAAGAGGCCGGGAATGTCTTCGGTGCGTTCTCTTAATGGAGGGAGGTGGATCGGACAGACGTGAAGCCGGTAAAATAAATCTTCTCTCAGCTTTTTGTATTCGACAAGCTGTCTCAGATCAGTGTGGGTGGCAGTGATGATTCTGATGTCAACGGGAATCTCTTTTGTCCCGCCGACCGGGGTGACTTTCCGTTCCTGCAGCACCCGTAACAGAGCGACCTGCATGGAGTGTGATATTTCTCCGATTTCATCGAGGAAAAGAGTGCCTTTATCGGCTTTTTGCAAAGCGCCGTTATGTCCTTTCCGTTTGGCCCCGGTGAAGGCGCCTTCCGAGTAGCCGAACAGTTCGCTTTCAATCAGCTTTTCGGGGACCGCTCCGCAATTGACGGCGATAAACGGGCCGTTTTTCCTGGAGCTGTTGTTATGAATCGCCCGGGCGGCAACCTCCTTTCCCGTCCCGGTTTCTCCCGTAAGACAAACGGTTGCGTCCGTTCGGGTGACAAGCTCCAGCTGCTGAAGCATATGTCGGGATGACGGGCTTTTGCCTGCCGCACCATGGAATATAAAAGACGGCTTTTCTTCTCGTTTGGATAAATAAACGCATGTGTAGCCGTTCTCCTCCCGCTTCGCCTGCTTGATGTGATAGCCCTGTTCCTCAAGCTCGCGCAGCGTATGTCCGGTAAAATGCTGAACGGGACGGCTTGCGGCGATAACCCGGCTCATGTCATTGCAAAGCACGATCGGATCGTGAGACCGGGTAAGCCCGGCGAATTTGCTGATCATGTCAAGTTCTGTCATTTTGATCTTTAGGGCAAGCTCCCGTTCCGCCGTAAAAGCGATGGAGGAGGCAATTCCGAGCATAAACGGCTGAGCGCGGGCGGCGGGGCAGGAAATATCAATGACACCCGCCAGCCGCCCGTCTTCATAACGGATCGGTGCGGCGGAACAGCTCCATTGATGAGAAGCGAGCGAATAATGTTCAGAGCCGTGTATCATGACCGGCTCATTTGTATAAAGAGCCGTCCCGATCGCATTCGTGCCGACGGCCGTTTCCGTCCAGCGGGCGCCTTTTAAGAAATTGATGCGGTTCGCTTCATGAATGGTGCGCGGGTGGCCGTCAACTGAATGGACAACGCCGTCTGAATCAATCAGGAGAACCATCATTTCCATTTCCCGCATCGCCGTTTTCATTCTTTCTGCATACGGCGTTGAGGCCGCTAAAAATAACGCATGCTTTTCGGCCTGCCTTTCTAAATGATCTGCCGGCATTACATTCGGCCCCTTTTCGAGATAAGGGTTGACGTCGGCTTTTTTGCAGCGGTGCCATGAGGCGGCCACCCGCTTCTGAATACGGGATTCATCAAGCACGCCTTCTTTCACAAAGCGCTTCCAGGTTTTAAAATCATTCCGAATGACATTCATTGTATTCGCTCCCCCCTGTTCAGACCATCTTTTCATATATTGTAGGGGAAAAATAAAGCGCTTTCAACGAAAAATACCCCTTCTCATCTGAGAAAGGGTATTCCGGTTATACGGAATGCACCGCAAGTCCGGTGACATTCAGCAGGGCTTCCTGAAGCGTTTCTGACAGAGTCGGATGCGCCGCGATAAAGTGCTCCGACATATCCGCCGTCATTTCACCGTTCATCATCATGACCGCCTGACCGATCAATTCCGTCACGTCCGGCCCGATCATTGACACGCCGACGATTTCTCCGAATTCCGGTTCGGCAATGATTTTCATTTTGCCGCCATGCTGATGTTTAATTAACGCTTTTCCGTTAGCAGAAAATGAGCATTCTCCGATTTTCACATCTCCGTATGTCTCTCTCGCCTGTGTTTCCGTCAGCCCGACAGCGGCCATTTCCGGCGATGTATAAATACAGCGGGGCACCGCCCGCATATTGACTTTGCTGTCCTTTCCCGAGGCATGCGCGGCGGCTGTGATTCCTTCATGAATGGCGGCATGCGCGAGCTGCATTCCTCCGGCCGCATCGCCGCATGCGTATATATGAGGCACATTGGTCTGCATATGGTCATTGACTTCAATGCCGCGCGGAGAATACCGGATGCCGGCCTGCTCCAGATTCAGGCCTTGCAAACGCGGTTTTCTCCCGATTGCAACCAAAATGTGATCAGCCTGCGCCTCAATTTCTTTGCCGTCTTTTGTCCACACGGCGGTTTTCCTTTCTTTGTCAATCCGCTGAAGGGCGGCTTTCGTCTGAATATCAGCCCCGCTGTCTCTTAAAGAGTCTTCGAAAACGGCGGCAATTTCTCCGTCTTCTGCCGGGAGCAGCCGGTCAGCCGATTCAATCACCGTCACTTTCGTTTTAAACCGGCTGAATAAAGAGGCAAATTCACAGCCGATCACACCTCCCCCGACAATAAGCAGAGAAGAAGGAATTTGCTGTAAAGAAAGCGCGTCTTTGCTGTCGATCACCCAATCGCCGTCAAATGGGGCAAACGGCAGCTCCGCCGGTTCAGATCCGGATGCAATCAATATCCGATCCGCTTCCAGAATGTCTTTTGCGCCTCCTTCTCCTTCAACTAGCAATGTCTGCTCTGTGAGAAATGAAGCTGTCCCGCTGATGACTTTAATCTGATTTGCTTTCATTAAGTATTGAATTCCCTGCACGAGCTGGCTGACGATTTGCCGTTTGCGCCCCTGCATGCGGGCCCAATTGAGTGTAATGTTTTGCGGCAGTTCGATGCCGAATGTATCTGCGTGCCTGATTTTATCGAGCACATTCGCGCTTTCCAAAAGCGACTTTGTCGGAATGCACCCCTCATTGAGACAAGTGCCTCCGAGCGGCCCTTTGTCGATCAGAACGACTTCTTCTCCCCTCCGCGCGGCAGTCACGGCAGCTGCATATCCGGCAGGCCCGCCGCCGATAATGGCTAGTGTCAATCTCTTCACCCTCTCTATAAAATCAATCCGGCCGGCTCTTCAAGCAGCGCTTTGACCGTTTTCAGGAAGTCCGCAGCCGGTGCGCCGTCACATACTCTGTGGTCAAAGGTAAGGCTCAGCGGCAGCATGGTGCTTTTGACAAGCTCATCTCCTTTAAACGCAGGCGTTTCATAGCTTGCGCCTACTCCGAGAATACCGGCTTCAGGCGGATTAAGAATCGGGGTGAAATGCTCAATTCCATAACCCCCGAGATTTGTAATAGAAAATGTCGATCCGTGCAGGTCATCTCCGGAAGCATTGCCTTCCCGCGCCCGGCGTGCCGATGTGCTGATGTGATCCGCAAGCTCAAGGAATGAAAGCTTTTCCGCATCCCGAATCACCGGCACGACGAGACCGTTTTCAAGAGAAACCGCCATCCCGAGGTGGACATATGGATAGGTGATGATCCGCTCCTCTTGATAAGAGCTGTTCAGCTCAGGATGCTGTTTCAGCGCAAGCACCGCGGCCCGGGATACGAAATGTGTGACCGTCAGTTTAACACCGCTCCGCTTTTTCGCGCTGTCGGCGAGCTGCTGCTGCCATTTTACAAGCTCCGTAATGTCCGCTTTCATCGTCAGCGTCAGCTGGGCGCTGTTTTGCAGGCTTTTGTGCATTCGGTCTGCAATCACTTTTCTCATCGCTGAAGCCGGTTTTCCCTCCGGCTGTGCCGTCTGAACCGAAGACTGCGGTTCAGATTCCGTCTTCATGGCCTTGATGACGTCAGCTTTTACGATTCTGCCTCCGGGCCCCGTCCCGTTCAGCGTATCAACTTTCAACCCGGCTTTCTCCGCCATTTTTCGGGCAACGGGAGATATTTTCACGCGGTGTTTACGCTTTTGCACGGCTTTGGGAGCGGGAATATGTTCAGGTTCAGATTGCGGTTTCCCTGCATTTTCAGGAGCCGGCGCCTCCTTCTCCCGCACTTCTTCGCCGTTTTCCCCGATATAACAGATGGGCGTTCCCGGCGGGACTCCTTCTCCCTCTTTGACTTTAATATGGAGAAGCGTGCCGCTTTCAGGCGCTTCTATTTCCATTTCTATTTTTTCCGAGTTGATGCTGGCGATGCTTTCTCCCTTTTCAACCGGGTCGCCGACTTTTTTATTCCAGACGGATACTTCACCTTTCTTCATCGCCATTCCCAGCTTCGGCATTACTACTTTTACAGCCATTCTATATCCCCCCTTTAATTCATTGCCGGCTCGCCAAGCAATTCAAGCGTGACGCTGACAATTTGGTCTGGTGTCGGCAAATATTGATCTTCAAGCACCGGCGAAAACGGCACTGGTGTATGCGGCGCTGTAATCCGCTTAATCGGCGCATCAAGCAAATCAAAGCCCTTATCGGCGACAATCGCAGCAATATCCGTGGCGATGCTACAGCGCGGATTGGCTTCGTCAATGATGATCAGCCGGTTTGTTTTTTCTAACGATGTGAAAATCGCTTCCTCATCTAAAGGAGACAGACTCCGGGGATCAAGCACCTCGGCGTCGATGCCTTTCTCAGAAAGCTGCGCAGCCGCTTCAAGCGCAGTATTGACCTGCTTGCCGACCGCAAAGAGCGTGATGTCGCTGCCTTCGCGTTTGATATCCGCCTTTCCGAGCGGAATTGTATAATAATCTTCCGGCACCTCGCCCTTCATGTTGTAGGACGTTTTATCTTCAAAAAAGAATACCGGATCATTGTCTTCTATTGCCGAAAGCAGCAAACCTTTGGCGTCATACGGATTGGACGGCACAACCGTCTTCAGACCCGGGATGCTGGTGAACAGGCCATACAGCGCCTGCGAATGCTGAGCGGCTGCCCGGAACCCGGCTCCGTATGTGGTGCGGACGGTGATCGGCACTTGCGCTTTACCGCCGAACATATAGCGGAATTTCGCCCCTTGGTTGATCACTTGGTCAAAGCACGTTCCGATAAAATCGTTAAACATCAGTTCCGCAATCGGTCTCAGCCCCGTGGATGCCGCAGCCATGGCCGCACCCATGTAGCCCGCCTCAGAAATTGGTGTGTCCAGCACCCTGCTTCTGCCGAATTCCTGTACGAGCCCCTTTGTGACCCCCAGTACACCGCCCCATGCTTCATCATCTTGCAAGTGATCGACCGCCGCTCCCCCGGCGACATCTTCACCGATTACAAGCACATTGTCGTCTTTTCTCATCGCAAGCTTCATTGCTTCATTGATCGCGTCCGACATGCTTATGACTCTCGCCATCTCACATTCCCCCTTTTTCATATGACACGTAGACGTCTGTCAACAGCTCTGACTCTTTCGGATATGGACTCTTTTCGCTGAACGAGACGGCTTTTTCAATCGATTCGCTGACACGCTGTTCGATGTCTGACAGTTTATTTGCATCTGTTTCTTTTAGAAGATAGTTTTTAAAGCCTTGAATGGCATCCTTTTCTTCAAGATGCTCAGTCTTTTCATCCTTTGTTTTATAAGTTTGGGCATCCCCTTCGAAATGGCCGTAGTTTCTGTAAGTCATACATTCAATCAAAGATGGGCCTCCGCCGTTTCTTGCTCTTTCTATCGCTTCCCCGGCTGCCTGATAAACTGCTAAAATATCTTTTCCGTCCACCGTGACCCCCGGCATGTTGTAGGCAGCCGCCCGATCGGCGATTGAATTACAGGCTGATGCGTACTCAAATGTCGTGGCTTCGCCGTAGCCGTTGTTTTCGGCGATGAACACGACAGGAAGGTTCCATACTGCCGCTAAGTTCAGCCCTTCATGGAAGGTCCCTTGGTTATTGGCTCCGTCCCCAAAAAAGCAAACGCTTACATTTTTAGTTTGTTTATATTTAGCCGTGAGCGCTGATCCGCATGCGAGCGTGAATCCGCCCCCGACGATTCCATTTGCGCCTAACATGCCTTTATCAAGATCCGCAATGTGCATAGAACCGCCTTTGCCTTTACACAGTCCGGTCGCTTTTCCGAATATTTCCGCCATCATGCCGTCCAGATCACAGCCTTTGGCGATACAATGGCCATGTCCCCTGTGTGTGCTTGTAATGCTGTCGCCATCATCTAAATGAGCGCACACCCCCGCAGCTACCGCTTCTTCACCGGCATACAAATGGACGAATCCGGGAAGCACTCCTTGCGCGAACAGTTCATGCACTTTGTCTTCAAAGCCCCTGATTTCCAGCATCTTTTGGTACATCCACAGCGCTTTCTCCTCAGTTAATGACAAGCCTTCTCGTTTTAACAATTCCATTTTGTGCGCCTCCTTCTATTTAGGGTTCACACTTATAAATGCAAGAAGCATGCCAGCCTTTGAAGCCCGTAAAATGAATGTTTTTATTTTTACAATGGAGACAGTTTGAGACAGGTGTCTCATTTTGTCTCAATCTGTTCCCTTTGTCTCGTTTTAAAGCATACAAAAAAGACCGGGCATCACCCTGTCTTTGACAATGATCGACGTATTTATTTCCTCGGAAATCTTTTAACTGCTTCATTCTTCTGCATACAGTCTATCGTGGCGTTTGAGTGGTTACACTCTTTTTTTTCATATCCACGTGCTGCAGTTCATGCTTTTCTTCAACAGCCCGATTCAGCGCTTGAAGCATGTAGCCAATGCCTTTATACGATGACAAAGGCCAGGTGATATGCTGATGCTCTCTGATGACGGCGTTTAGGACGCTTCGGTATTTTTTCCCGCCAAGCATGACAAGCTCTTCGATGTCGGAAAAGCCTTTTTCATGAAATTGACGGCGCAGCTCGTCCGCTGCCATGATCTCCGGATGACCGGTTCCAAAAGTGACATCGTAATTTCCGGGAACCATATCATCCGGACGAAGGAATCCGTGCTTTGCCGACAAAATTACCCACTCATCGAAAAATGCTTTCGCATAACGCTCGCACGCCTGATGAAACGGGCTGAGATAAGCGTCTTCCGCCCTTACCGGACCTGTATCTGAATGGACATCCCAAATTTTTTTCTTGCCGCAGGGGATGATGCACAGTCGTTTCATTTTTCTCTCCCCTTTATGATGTATCTCCTATCAATGTACCATGATTCGTTTATTTCTGCATGACGAAACTGGCCATGGATCTGTCTGGGTAAAAACTGCACACAAAAAGACCCGGAATTCAAACCGAAATCCGGGCCGGATGAAGAGGTATTTATGTCACTCTTGCTCCATCCCATCAAGATACTTTCTCTCAAAGTCATCGAGCAATGCACGCACTTCATCTGTTGACTTTGTATTCATGCATTGATTTCTTAATTCACTTGCTCCACGGAATCCGCGGAGATATATCTTGAAAAAGCGGGGGAGCGGTTTATATGCTCGAGCTTCTGCTTTTGAATATTCATCATGAAGATCCAGGTGTAATCTCAAAAGATCAAGCAATTCCTTACTGCTATGCTCTCTCGGCTCCTTTTCAAAGGCGAATGGATTAGTAAAAATGCCTCGTCCAATCATAATCCCGTCAACACCGTATTGTTCAGCGAGTTTCAAGCCGGTTTCACGGTCAGGAATATCCCCATTGATCGTCAATAGGGTATCCGGCGCTATCTCATCACGAAGTTTCTTGATTTCCGGGATGAGCTCCCAATGCGCATCTACTTTACTCATTTCCGCTCTTGTACGCAGATGAATGGAAAGATTCGCAATGTCTTGTTTCAGTATGTGTGTCAGCCAGCCGCGCCATTCGTCTATATCCGTGTAGCCAAGTCTGGTCTTCACACTTACCGGCAGACCTCCTGCTTTCGCCGCCTGTATTAATTCGGCTGCAACTTCAGGACGGCAAATCAGGCCGCTTCCCTTTCCATTCCCCGCCACATTAGGTACAGGACAGCCCATATTGATATCCAGGCCCTTAAACCCTAATTCCGCCATCCCAATACTCATTTGGCGAAAGTTTTCAGGCTTATCTCCCCATATGTGGGCAACCATCGGCTGTTCATCCTCCGTGAAAGTCAAACGGCCGCGCACACTATCCTTCCCATCCGGGTGACAATAGCTTTCTGAGTTTGTAAACTCTGTGAAAAACACATCAGGTCTGCCGGCTTCACTCACAACATGGCGAAAAACGACATCCGTCACATCTTCCATTGGTGCCAGTACAAAAAATGGCCGTGGTAATTCACGCCAGAAGTTATCTGTCATAACAAATCCAAATCCTTTCATGATGGGATACAGCCAAACCTTGATCCCAAAATTAAAAACTGACCATGCTTCTTTTACACTTATAGCATGTGTCAGCACTTCTTATCAAACGATAGTAAATTTTGAACATTTCACTTTTTACACGTGAAAAAGTGAAAAGCAAACTGAAGCAGAACGCCTTAATTGAGTTAACGTAATAGACTATCGCTATAGTTAACCCCATATCGTTCATTTCTGATCAACTCAGCCAACTCCTTAACCTTTAAAAGGGTTTGAGAGAGAAAAAAGTGTGATGATTATCTACACCTATTTTTTATTTATATTGTGGTTTATTAATAGTAGCGCTGACCTTCATTTTTCTTAGCGGCCTTACTTTTGCTCTTTTTGGACAAAAAGGATTCCAACCTAAATAGAATATCATATGAGTTCTCCCTATTACCAATGCAAAATAATTGGCCATATGTCAATATCTTTATAACGTTTTAGTTTTAAAGTTATTACTTATAAACAAAATATCTGCATAAAAAAATAAATAATTACATTTATAAGGTGCCACAGAAATCATCTATAAATGTTTGTATAAGGTTACGATTCGGTAATCCTGATCCAAAACCAATAAAATAGACTGCTGACTAAGTGCCGCAGTCTTCATTCATAAGATTAATAAGAAAGTGTTCATTTTCTTTCATCATTAAATAAGGCATCAGAAGTTATTGCTTTCATTTCGAATATCCTTTGTTATACCTGTGATGATTTGTATAACAGTGAAAACCCCCAAGAAAACAGTGACAATATTAAACCATGGATTATCATAGAATGAAAGATATGTTTGAAAGAAATCCAGTTCAGCTATGTTTGCTGGGAATCCATTCATTTCTCTATAATTAGGACCCCATCCCGTTAATTCTGCAAAATTAAAATAAAGCTGTGAAACTAAAAATGCCAAAACCGTGAGAAACCAACCTTTTTTATACAACGGTCGTTTTTTGTTTACTTTATCCATTTCATTATCCATTTCCTTTTCTGCAATACTTTTTAGCCAAGTGACAATCTAACATCATTATATGATGAAGCATGATTGTCGCGATAATTACTTATTAAGGATATAACCATCGCAGGTATTACTGTAATAGTTGTTATCACTTGCGTTTCCGCCTCGGATTTATTCCTTCTTTGGGAATAAGGAAAATGATTGGGGTCCTTTTTTCCTGTCTAGGCTTTCATATCATGTATAACGACCAAACATGCTTTTTTAGTGTGTTTGATCTTTTATCCACAGTTGTTGCTAATAGTAGATGTGCCAACTGCTGTTGTGATTAGTGTAAGTAAGCAACCTTGCCTTTTACAGCTTCTGCTTCAGAACCTTCGTTCAGTGGTTGAGGTTCCAATATCTCTCATTCGGTTTCACCTTCTTTTTATCATTTATTACAACTATCGCCAATAGTAGATGTGCCGATGAGTGTCGGGGACTTTATTCTTTAAGAAAGAAGTTTACAAAATATTAACTAAAATTACAAGTATTCACGGAACTTGAACGACTTGTTATTGCTTCTGGTTCACAACAAGATCTTCATATTTTGTCTGTAATGCCGTTTCCAAACGAAAAAAAGAAAGTGTTAATAGAAAGCAGCCTACTTGGCTGTTTTTCACTTGCTTTTCCATACGTTTTTTTCAACTCTTTTTATCAGTTAAATAAAGACAAAAGACAGATAGGACAAGGGCAAAACATGAAAAAACCCGGAAATCGGAATTGTTTAATTTACCGAAATCCAGGTCTGATTACGAATTGTTTATTTTAGTTAGACGATTTTAATACAAGCTTCGCCACGGCTTCCACATGAGCCGTCTGCGGAAACATATCAACAGGCTGAATATATTCGACGCGATAGTCCTTCGACAGCGTCTGCAAGTCTTTCGCCAGTGTGGAAGGATTGCAGGATACGTAGACGAAGCGTTTCGGTTTTACTTTTTTAATGGTATCTAAAAATGTTCTGTCACAGCCCGTTCTCGGCGGGTCGACGATGACCACGTCAGGGCGGAAGCCTTCTTTCGTCCATTTCGGGAGCCAGTGTTCGGCTGTTCCTGTGACATATGCCGCGTTTTTGATGCCGTGTTTCTTGGCGTTTTTCTTCGCATCGTCAATTGATTCTTTAATGACGTCCATGCCGCGGATCTCTTTTGCGCCGCTTGAAACCCACATGCCGATCGTACCGACGCCGCAATACGCGTCTACGACTTTTTCTTTTCCTGTCAGCTGAGCCGCTTGTTTCACTTCGTCATACAGCTTGACCGTCTGCTCCGGGTTGAGCTGGAAGAAGGCGCGGGCGCTCAGTTCAAATGACACGTCACCGAGCACTTCTTGAATGGCATGGCTTCCGGCCAGCGCTTTTGTTTTGTCACCGAAAATGACGGATGTGCGCGCGCCGTTGACGTTTTGAATAATCGATTTCACTTCCGGCAGACGGTTCTGAATGGCTTTGACGATTTCGTCTTTATTCGGCAGTGTCTCTTTCGCGGTGACAAGCACGACCTGCACTTCGCCTGTTTCAAAACCGACTCTCGTCACGATGGTGCGGACATCGCCTTTTTTGGTCCGTTCGTTATAAACGGATACGTTGTGTTTTTCCAAAATACGGCGGACGATACCCGTTGTTTTGTTTGTCGCCGGATGCTGGACAATGCATTCCTTAATCGGAACGATTTTATGGGAATCCAGTCCGTATAAGCCGGCAATGATGCTGCCGCTTTGCGAGCGTCCGACTTGGAACTGGCTTTTGTTCCGGTAATTCCAAGGGTTGTCCATTCCGATCGTATCTTTAATGTTCATTTCTTCGACATTGAATCTCGTATGACGTTCCAGAGACTGAATGACGATGTCGCGTTTTTCGCGAAGCTGCTGGGTGTATGCCAGATGCTGAAGCTGACAGCCGCCGCACTGGTCGTAGACCGGGCATGGCGGCGTGACGCGGTGTTCAGACGGCTTGCGGATTTTTTTGACGCGTGCTTCTGAAAATTTCGGCTGCACATTTGTCGCTTCGGCAACGACTTCTTCACCGGGCAGAGCGCCGGGAACGAAGACAACTTTTTTCTTAAAATAGCCGACGCCCTCTCCGTTAATGCCGAGACGTTTGATGGTCAGCGGAAATGTCTGTCCGATTTTCAATTCGGCAGGCGCCTTTTTTTGATGTTGATTCACGTTTTTTTCTCTCCGTTTCTATATAAAGCCTTTCTCATGGGAAAACGGCTGATTTGAAATATCACATCTTTTCAGTATAACATGCAGCCGGCGATTCCTTCATGTTTTTCACTGGAAGTTTCCAAAAATCCTCATCATTCAATACTTCTCCACAAGTACAAGGACGCATAGCTTAAATACGGCGCCCATTCGCTGCTTACCTGGAGCATCACGTCTTTTGACGGTTTATCCTCAAGGGCGAAGCGGCGTTTGACGGCGTTTTGCAGGCCGATGTCCGCCAAAGGAAACAGATTCGGGCGGCCGAGGCCGAACATGAGGACGTTTTGGACGGTCCACGGGCCGATGCCTCTGATGGTGATCAGCTTTTTCATAATGTCTTCATCCGACAAATGGGTAAGTTCCGCCAGATTGAGCGCTCCTTCTGCAATCATCCGTGAAATGTCAATCGCATATTCCGCTTTTCTCATGCTGAACTGGAGCTCCCGCAAGTCCTGATACTCAAGCCCCGCGATCGTTTTCGGCTCGGGATAGCACCAGACGCCGTCTTTTTGTTCACCGAAGGCATGGACGAACCGTTCCGTTAAAGTAAAAGCGAAGGACAGGTTGAGCTGCTGGTGGATGATGCATTTCATGAGACAGTTGTAGACGCCATATTCCAAGACGAGCGGGGTTCCCGCATGCTCCTCAAAAAGCGCCGACAGATTTGTTTTTGAGAAATGATCAAGCACAGGCTGAAGCGGCTGCTCCCACTGAAAAATGTGTTTGATCCGTTCAATCATCTCCTCGCGGTCCGTTTCTCCGCTGACGAGAAAGACCGGGTCTGCGGCGGTGCCTTCCGCTTGAACCGTGATGACGGACAGTTTGCCGTCCCGTGTTCTGAGCGGCACTTTGATTGATCTTGTATGAAGATCGACCGCATTCAGCGGATCGAGCGACAGTCTTTCAAGGACTTTATCAAAATGATACGGCGGTGTGACCGAAACCGTTTCCTTCCACATATGCTCCACCCCTTTTTGTCCAAGTATATCATGAAGCGGCCGGGCGGCAATTCGTATACTTTTCTTCATAACGCCGCATGATATAATGGCAGGCGGAGGGTTGTTTATGATACATATAACCGCAATCACAACACATAATGAGATATTAGATAATATCCCCCTATCACGTACAGAACAACCGGACATCGCATGGTACTGGATTGATTTTTTCGGCGCTGAGATGCATGAAACCGAGCTGCTGCGTGATTATTTTCACTTTCATCCGCTTGCGATCGAGGATTGCTTTCAGCATATGCAGCGGCCGAAAATCGACCATTATGACGGCTACCGTTTTTATGTGCTCCACGCTCTGAACCCGGACACACTGGAAATGGAAGAGGTGGACATTTTTCAGTCCGACCGTTTCATCGTCAGCTTCCATTTGCACGAATCGCCCGGCGTCTCAAAGGTGAGAGAACGGTTTTTCGCTTCTCCGGGATTAGCCAAAAAAGGGCCCGGGCACATCACTTATATGATTATGGATCAGCTTGTCGATGAATATTTCCCCGTGCTGTACAAAATTGAAGACCGGCTGAATGAAATTGAAGACAGCAGAACCCATAAATCTTACGGCACTTTAATGAATGAAGTGTTTGAATTGCGGACTGATCTTTTGAACCTGAGGCGGACGATCATTCCGATGCGCGATTTAATGTACCGGATTTTGAGCCTTGACCATGTAAAAGAAAGCCGTGAAACGAAAGCGTATTTCAGCGATATTTATGACCACCTGTTAAAACTGGCTGAGCTGATCGAGTCAAACCGTGATATGACGTCAGATTTGCGGGACAGCTATGTGACGCTGAATTCAAACCGGATGAACGCCATTATGATGACATTAACCATCGTCTCGACCATTTTTATCCCGCTGACGTTCATCGCAGGGGTTTACGGCATGAATTTCGATAACATGCCTGAGCTTCATTGGAAATACGGGTATTTTATCGTTTTGGGCGTAATGGCCGTTCTTGTGGCCGCCATGCTGTTTTGGTTCGCCCGCAAAGGCTGGTTTAATATTTTCAAGTAAGAACGGCTGCCGGCTGTTCTTTTTTTTGAGAAAACATGATAGTCTGGAAAAAAACGTAAAGAGGTGTGCACCGTTACCATCCTTTCTCACAAAATCATTTCTTCTGTCCTCCTGGCTTTCAGTGTCATGTCCATTGCACCGCTGTATAACGGCCGTACGGTGTCTGATTACATCTTTGAGTTACTCGGCTTTTCCTCTTGGCCGGAAGATGGAGCCCATATCTCCGTCATCCCCGGGGTCGTGCTTTACTTTGCGGCGTTAATCTGGTGTGCCGCCGCGTTCAGGCGGACGCTTCCCGCGGCGGGGCTGTTTCTGATCTTTCTCAGTATGGGGGCCGCTTCCGGTATCAGTCCTGCCACCGAATATGCCGCTTTTTCCTTAAAACAGTTCGCGCCCGAAAAAGAGGCTGTCGAATATGTGAAGCACCGCAGCGAATGCAGTCATCTGGTTGAGCGAAAAAGAGCGGGCATGAGCTGCACGCTTTATATCAATCATTACGGAAAAGGGGAACAAACCATTTCTGTCACCCCGGATTTATCAGAAAACATAAAGGACGTCACATTCAAATCAAAAACATTCACTGTAAAACCCCGTACAAAAACAATCATCAAAACCCGATTTACCGGATTTTATAAGGGGAAATCCGCTTCAGACTCCGGATGGTCTTCAGAACCTGAACTGAAAGTGGCAATCCTGTACACAGCAGATTAACCATTTTGCATGTATAATGGTGGAAAACTTTTCATTGGAGGGACTGTCAAATGAAGATCGCCATCGTCGGACTCGGCAATATGGGCCGCCCCATCGCCGAAAATATTATGAAAGCCGGATACAGTCTGACTGTATATAACCGGACGAAAGAAAAAGCGGCTGACCTGCTGGATAAAGGGGCAGAATATGCCGAAACGCCCCGACAGGCAGCTGAACATGCGGACATCGTGCTGTCCATGCTGTCAGACGATGACGCCGTAATAGATGTAACGTTCGGAGCTTGCGGCATTATTGCCGGGTTATCTGAAAACGGCATTCATATTTCAATGAGCACGATCAGTACGGTGCTGTCAGAACAGCTTTCCGCCGCACATTCGGGCAGAGGACAGTCCTTTATTGCCGCTCCCGTCCTCGGCCGCCCCGATGCCGCCGAGAAGGCCGAGCTTCGCATCATCACAGCCGGACCGGCGGAAGCGAAGAAAAAGGCCGAACCGCTGCTTAACATCCTGAGTCAGCAAGTATTTGACACTGGTGAAGAAACAAAAACGGCCAATGCCGCGAAAATCAGCGTCAATTTCTTGCTGGTGTCCATGCTTGAGGCGTTATCTGAATCGTTCTTAATGATGGAGAAGTACGGGTTAGAGCAAAAACAATTTTTAGAAATCGCCGGCGCGCTCTTTGGCTCTCCCGTCTATCAAAATTACGGCACGATCATGGCTGAGGAGAAATTTGAGCCGGCCGGTTTCAAAATGTCTTTAGGGCTGAAGGATACCAATCTGGCGCTCGCCGCCGCAGAACACGTTTCCGCAAAACTCCCTCTTGCCGAACTGGCCAAGAGCCATTTTGAAAGCGGGATCGCACAAGGCTTCGGGGATCTGGATTGGGCCGCTTTGATTAAATGCCTGAAATAACAAAACACCTCTCCATTACCAGGAGAGGTGTTTTCTACAGGCACGGCAGCTTCATTTCTTTCTCAAACATCAGGTCATCAATGCTTTTAAACGTGTAGCCTTCTTTTTTCAAATCGGTAATCGCATCGTCCAGAGCTTCTGAATTGTCCTTTGAAACGGTGTGGAGAAGGTAGATCGCGCCGGGATGCGCCTGCTTTATCATGTGATCATAGGCGTATTGTTTCCCTTTTTGCTCGTTAACCTTCCAGTCGACAAATGCGACGGACCAGAAAACGGTTTGGTAGCCGAGGCGCTTCGTTTCTTTGAGGACATATTCGCTGAATACGCCGCGCGGCGGACGGAGATACAGGTTGTCCCGCTTTCCGGTAATGTTGTACACAGCTTCCGTGACGGAATCGAGTTCGTCTTGAATCTGATCGCCCGTTTTTGTCGTCAGATCAGGATGATGAAAAGAATGATTGCCGATGATATGGCCTTCCTTTGACATCCGTTTAATCAAATCAGGCTGCTCTTTCACAAAATGACCCGTGACAAAAAAAGTGCCCGTGACGTGATGTTTTTTTAACACATCAAGCACTTTCGGGGTGTACCCATTTTCATATCCGTTATCAAACGTTAAATAGATGGTCTTTTCTTTCGTATTGCCCAAATAAAAGGCATCATATTTTTTGACCAGATTGTCCAGCTGTCTGCCGGCATCCGGCGGCTGATGATTGACGCTGCGTTTAAAGCCCCAGTTTATCCGTTCATTCGGCACGGCTTCTGCACTGTTGATGCCTCCCGCAAGTAAAACGGCCATGCAGCAAATTGAACAAAACCATTTCATGACCAGCACTCCTTCTGCATTTTTCCTTATTTTGCAGTAGGCTCTGCCCTTTTATACAGCCGCATTATGGAAAAAGAAAAACCCCGGCATCCGCCGGGGTTTATTCCCAATCCTTTTTAAAGCGTTCGTATTTTGCTTCCAGATCATCAAGCATGCCGATGAGCCGGTCTATATCTTCAACGTCCGTTGATTCAGGGTCTAATGAATCAATGACATTCATAAACATATCGAGTCTGTTCTTCAGGTAATCGAGCTGCTGATCTTTGCTGTTTACTGCATTCCCCATACTTCCACTCCATTCATTTTTTATAATGGTAGCGTATTTTTTGCCGTTTTTCAATGGTTCCGCTACTTGCGATCTTGGCAGATCAGGTCTAAAATTAACAGTTGGCAGACGTTAGTATGCCCCATTTATAAAGGAGTTAGATAGTCATGACACAAAACACAACACTGCGTCCGATCACACCGGAGTACGATCCTTGGGAAGCGTACATGGATGTCGACCAGTATGGAGATATGAAACTGACGAACGTTGAATTCACAACAACGACTTTGTGCAATATGAGATGCGAGCACTGCGCCGTCGGGTACACGCTCCAGCCGAAAGACCCGGATGCGCTGCCGATCGACCTTTTATTAAAGCGGCTTGATGAAATTCCTCTGTTACGCTCTATCAGCATTACGGGCGGCGAACCGATGCTTTCGCTGAAATCGGTAAAGGAATACGTCGTCCCGCTTTTAAAATATGCGCATGAACGCGGGGTGCGCACACAGATCAATTCAAACCTGACGCTTGATATCGGGCGCTACGAACGGATTATTCCTTATTTGGACGTTCTTCACATTTCTCACAACTGGGGAACGGTCGAGGACTTTGCCGACATCGGATTTGCGATGATGGAGAAGAAACCGACATTTGAACAGCGGGCGCGCTATTTTGACAAAATGATTGAAAACAGCCGCACGCTTGTCGAAGCAGGCGTAATGGTTTCAGCGGAAACGATGCTGAACAAACGGACGCTGCCGCATATTGAACATATTCACCGGCAAATTACCGAAGAAATGAAATGCCAGCGGCACGAAGTCCATCCGATGTATCCGAGTGATTTCGCCAGCGCGCTTGAATCACTCAGCCTGAAGGACATGAGACAGGCCATTCATCATCTGCTCGACATTCGCGATGAAGAGACATGGATGCTGTTCGGCACGCTCCCGTTTTACGCATGCAGCCCTGATGAAGAAGACCAGAAGCTCCTCCGCCGCTTGCGGGAAGCGAAAAACGTTACGGTGCGAAACGACCCTGACGGCCGCTCCCGCCTGAATGTCAACATTTTTGACGGAAATATCATTGTCACGGATTTCGGCGATACACCGCCGCTCGGCAATATTAAAACAGACAGCCTTCCCGAAGCATATGACAAGTGGAGACAGACGAAGCTGAGCAAAGAGCTGAACTGCCGCTGCACAAACGTCCGGTGCCTCGGCCCGAACGTCCTTGTCAAAAACAGTTATTATCAGGACACAGATTTTTCATTACGAAAAGCCAGAGGTTAACAAAAGATGGAAACGACAATTACGGACATTTTGAAAAGCAAAGTGGTTGAGATCATCATCGTCGCTCTCGTGCTTTACGCCGGTGTTTTTCTGATCAACCGCTTTGTCCAGGTGTTATTTAAACGCACGGATTTCTTGGAGGAACGGAAAGGGAAAACGATTGAAAGCCTCGTCCGATCCATCACCCAGTATACGGCGACGATCGGTTTTATCTTTTACGTCATTTCTTTATTCGTTCATGATTTCGGCCGAATTTTAGCCGGGGCGGGTGTTGCCGGTATCGTCATCGGTTTCGGCGCCCAGTCGTTAATCAAGGACATATTGGCCGGTGTCTTTTTAATATACGAACGCCAGCTTCATAAAGGTGATTACGTGACGATTAACAATCTGTTCAACGGCACAGTCGAAGAAATCGGACTCCGTTCCCTCCAGATCCGTGAGTGGACCGGCAAGCTGCTTACCATATCTAACGGTGAGGTCAGACAGCTTCAAAACTATAACATTGATTTTATGCGGATTACCGAGTCCGTCGTGATCAGTTACAAGGAAGATCCCGAGCGGGTATACGCCGTGTTAGAAAAAGCCTGCGACATGCTCAATGATGAGCTTCGCGATTCACTGAAGCGGGATGAATTTCTCAATGCGACGGAGCCGTTTCAAGTGCATGGAATTATGAGTCTGAACAAATTAACCAGAGGCATTGAATTTACAGTGAAAGGCATGGTTCAAGACACAGAATACTTCTCGGCGAGCCTTGCGGTGAGACGCGTTCTTGCCCGGGAGCTGTACAACAACAATGTGCAATTGCTCGAGGAAATGTATCACACACAAAAAAGCTGATTCCCGAACCGGAATCAGCTTTTTTTATTTATCTCGGCTGCGCTGTCATTTGAAAACCGAATGTGACGTGATCCTGCACCGGAATCCAAGCCCCGATTCCTTGCGAAGTCACATTTTTGACGACAAGTTTCCGCTTGCTGCCTTTCAGCACCAAATACACTTCACCGTATGTTACTTTTCCTTTTTCATTAACGGCCGGAGCGTAGGCGTGCAGGTAGCCGAGCCGCTGCGGAGAAATTTTGTAGGTTTGATCGCGTTTTGTGCCTGCGCCGATAACCGTTTCAAACGCGAGCGGCAGTTTTGTTTTCTTCATCGCTTTTTGCATCATCATGCTTTTTACGTCTTCTGCGTTCGGCACCTTCGCTGTGAGCCCGCCTTTGATTTTGTATTGCTGTTCTTGGGCGTATGAGATAACCGCGGTTTGCTGCCCGCCCCGGTTATCCGCTCTGTTCGTATTGATTTTTTTATATTCCCAGTTGGCGACGGTTTCGTTCGATTGATAGCCGAGCGCCCATTTCCCGAGAAATATTGTCGCCCGGTATCCGATGGCAAGCGGTGAACCGGAAACCGAGGATTCATTCAGCATCTTTATCAGATGCGGATTTTCGATGTTGATCTCGGATGTATCTAACAATTCCTTTGCCAGTTTGCTCGGCTGAAGCATCGGCTGGTCCTGTGAAGCATTCGGATACGTATTTTCCTTTGAAATGCTTACGACAGAGTTGGGAACTTTAAACGGTTTCTTTGCAGCGGCAGACGGCGTTGCGAAAAAACTAAAGGATAACAGCAGAATCAGTGTGGCATGAAACAGCTTTCTCATCATATCACTCTTTCTATAGCATTTTCCTTTAGTCTTTTCCTCCGCAAACGTTGTTATCCGCATTTTTTACAGGTTAAAGCAGGAAAAAACCGATCGCCATAATGACATAAGCGGCAAGGAGCGTAGCCCCCTCAAACCAGTTCGAATCACCGTCATTTGAAATCATCGTCATCAAAAGGACGGATGAGATCATCGCGACAAGCTCGGGCAATGTGAATACAAGCGGCATATTGACCGGAAAAAAGATGGAACAGATCACAAGAACCGGAGCCACAAACATGGCGATCTGCAAAGTCGAGCCTACCGCGATTTCAACGGCGACATCCATCTTGTCTTTGTACGCCATAATAATCGCCGACGCATGCTCTGCGGCATTTCCGACGATTGCGACGATAATCACCCCGATAAACAGCTCGCTCCAGCCGAACTGTTCAGCCACCGCATGAAACGTATGGACAAGATTTTCAGATATGTAGGCGACGATAATGGTTGAAATAAATAAGACGGCTGTCGCTCTTTTCCCCGACCACTCAGGCTGCTCCTCTTCTTCCTTTGCCTCCGGCTGATTCGGCTGATAAACACCGCGGTGGGTGACGAGCTTGAAATAAAGAGCTGCCACGTACAAAAGGATCATGATGATGCTGATGCCGACACTCAAATCAAGCTTGTTTTTTTCCCCCATATCCATGGAAAACACTTCGGGAATGACAAAAGCAACGATAATGGCAAAAATCAGCAGGCCTGAATTATGCCGGGCATCATGAATATTGAATTCCTGCCGCTTGTATTTCAAACCGCCGATAAAAAACGACAGTCCCGCGACGAGCAGAAGATTGCCGAGCACCGAACCGGTCAGTGAGGCAAGCACGATGCCCGTCAGCCCTTCTTTTAAGGCGAAAAGCGATATTATCAGCTCTACCGCATTGCCGAACGTGGCATTCAGCAGACCGCCGATCCGCGGTCCCGCGATAATGGCAAGAGATTCAGTCGCTCTCCCCATATAACTTGCAAGCGCAATAATCGTCAAGCAATAAATAATAAACAAAACCGCTGACGGCCAGTGCATCAGGCCGCCGATGACTGAAAGCGGCACTCCCGCCGCAGCCGTAAAGAAAAAAATCCGATTCATATCTGCCTGGCTCCTTTTTTCGAATGAGTCTTTTTATATTCTTCTCAAAAACTCCCTCAATTACACTTCCGCGGCAGCCCGAATTGGCATTTTCAGGTTGCCGGACGCGACAAATCCGTGTACGATCAAGAAAGATACTGACGAAGGAGAAAATACGCGATGTCACGACTGTACTTCTTTATTTTGGTTCTGCTTGTTTCCATCTCCGGATTTTCCCAAGGCATGCTTCTGCCGGTGATCTCCGTCATTTTTGAAACGAACGGGGAATCAGCCGCTATAAACGGACTTCACGCAACCGGCCTTTATATCGGCGTGCTTCTGGCGTCGCCGTTTATGGAGGCCCCGCTGCGCAAGCTCGGATTCAAACCTCTGATGGTCATGGGCGGATTTCTTGTTATCATCAGCTTATTCAGTTTTATTTGGCTTCAATCCATATGGTTATGGTTTTTTCTTCGGCTGCTTATCGGAATCGGGGATCATATGCTGCATTTTTCAACCCAAACGTGGGTGACGTCAAAGTCAACGCCCCGAAACAGAGGAAGAAACATTTCGCTGTACGGACTGTCCTTCGGGCTCGGATTCGCTGTCGGCCCGTTCATGGTCCCTCTTGTGAAAACAAGTCCGTCCCTTCCGTTTATCGTATCCGGCTGTATCAGTCTTGCCGCCTGGCTGTTTGTATTTGTCTTACGTAACGAGTACCCGGCGCAAGGTCCGGATGAAACATCCGGGGACAACAGCGCAAAACGGTTTTACCGCGCCCTTCTTTTCGGCTGGGTCGCTTTTCTCCCGGCTTTCGGGTACGGTTTTTTAGAAACGGCGCTGAACGGAAGCTTTCCCGTGTACGCCCTGCGCTTAGGCATATCCGTTGATGCCGTCGCGCTGATATTGCCCGCTTTTGCCATCGGGAGTATTGTATTCCAGTTCCCTCTCGGTTTATTAAGCGATCGATTCGGGAGAAAACGTGTCCTGCTCGTCATCTTATTAACGGGTGCCCTTTGCTTTTTGACGGCCGGACTGTTTCCGTCGCCTTCTGTCATCGGCTGCTGCTTTTTCACGGCGGGAATGGCGGTCGGCAGTATGTTTTCCCTCGGCATCAGCTATATGAGCGACCTGCTGCCGTCCCATCTGCTGCCGGCGGGCAATCTGCTCTGCGGCATTTCCTTCAGCCTCGGCAGCATGATCGGCCCGGTGGCGGGCGGCTGGTATATGCAGCGGTTTGAAAACGCCAATTTGTTTTACTTTATTACGGTGATTCTGGTCTGTATTTGGCTTGCGCTCGTCTTCGGGAAAACAAAGCACAGTCCCGCATCCGAATCCCATTCTTTTCCGGCCTCATAAAAAAGCCGCCTGATCTAAGTCAGGCGGCTTCTTTCTAGTGGTATCCGTTCTGCCCGTTAGCGCTTCCGCTTGTTTTATTCTTCGGGCCGTTTTTGGAGTTTTGTTTATTATGGCTTCCGCCTTTTTTCGTATGCTTGGTCATAATCGATTCCCCTCCGTTTTTCAGCTTGAACGTCTCCGTTCCTCTATAGCTTGCTCCCGCGGTACGGATTTTCATCAGGAAGCTTTTTACGTTTATGTAAAAGCGCGTTGATTTCTCCTCCTAAAATCAGCAGTGTTCCCGTAAGGTAAAACCAGATCATAAGGACGATTATTCCCCCGATGCTCCCGTATGTGGCGCTGTAGTTGGCAAAGGTGCCGACGTAAAATGAGAACAGCATACTGACGATAATCCAGCCTGCTGCCGCAAATACGGCTCCCGGCAGCACAAAACGGAGGGAAAGCCTTTTATTCGGCGCGAAAATGTAAAGCGCGGTAAACACGATTAAAAGGATAAGCGGACTGATACCCCAGCGGACAACCGACCACACCTGCAAAAACAGGCCGGAGGCGCCGATGAAATCTGCGGCAAGCATTCCGATTTCTCTGCCGAACACCGGCAGAAGCAATGCGATTAAAATCGTAACCACCATCGCGATGGTTAAAAAAATTGAGGTCAGGCGAATGATGATAAATGAGCGGTTTTCCTCGACTTCGTAGGCATGGTTAAATGCTCTGACAATCGCGTTCATACCATTCGAAGCCGACCAGATGACGGCGATAATCCCGAATGACAAAAGCCCGCCGCTGCGCTTGTTCAGCGTTTGCTCCGTTATGGATTTCACCATAGACATGGCACTGTCGGGCGCGTATTGATCGACCGCCCCGAGCACGTCTTCTGCCGATATGGGAAGATAGGCGGTGAGCGTCAGCATGAAAATCATCAACGGAAACAATGACAGCAGGAAAAAATACGCCAGCTCCGCCGATTTACTTTGTCCTTCATGGAGAGAAAACCTTGCAAACAGCTCCTTTATAAAACTCATGACATCCCACCTCAATGATCGTTTTTCGAAAAATGCTCCTTCGTTTCTTTTAACAGGTCAATGACCTGCGGCGTCGTCTGCTTCAGCTTGGTGATCTGCCCGTTTAAAAAACTCAGATCTTCCGATACGGTATTGGCGATGATTTTCACTTGATCAAGTTTTGCAGAAGCCTGCTGTTTCAGGGCTTCAGGATGTTTTCGATAAAATGCCGCACGCCGCCTGCACGCGTCCATGTTCCGGAAACATGCCTCTCTCGTCGGCTTATGTAATAAGGACAGTGCTCCGCCGGCGGCAGCGCCGATCAGAATCGCTTTTGCCATGATGCGTATCTGCTTCATCGGTCAATCCCCCTTATAAATGATGGTCTTTCTTTATTGTCTCCAGCAAATGACGGCACCCGGACTCGACCAAAGCGTACACCTCGCTGAAATTCCCGGTATAATACGGATCGGGCACGTCCGCAAGGTCCGACTCCGGTACATAATCAAGCAGCCTTGCAATACGCGGCGCCGCTTTTTTATAACCGGCCATGCTGCGCAGATGTCCGATATTTTCTGCATCCATCGCAATGACGTAATCAAAATCGGTCAGATCAGACTCACGCACCTGCCTCGCCGTGATGCCGCTTACGCTGATCCCTTTCTTCTTTAGGATCTCCTTTGTCCCTTCATGCGGCGGATTTCCCGCATGCCAGGCGCCGATTCCCGCTGAATCAATGTTAATCTGCCCGTTCAGCCCGTTTTTCTTCACCATATCAGAAAATACCGCCTCTGCCATAGGCGACCGGCAAATATTTCCCAGACAGACAAACAGCACATGTATCATATCGATAACCTCCCTATTCTTTCCCCGCATTTTGAGGATCAAAAACCTTATCATCATCTTAGCAACTTTTCTGCCGCTGTGGAAATAAGCTTTTATTCTAAATGAATTCTGTTAGAATAAAGGGTACGAAAACGGTCATGAAAGGATGCATGAATTTGCCGAGCCAACAAACAGAAACGTTAAACAAAATGATTGAAGACATTTCGCAAAAGCTCAACATGCTCAATGTCGGCGTCATTAGAGCGGAAGATTTCAGTGATGAAAAAATAGAAGATCTTACATACCTTCATCAAATGGTCATGAAAAAAGCATCATTCAGCCCGAGTGAAATGCAGGCCATTGCCGAGGAGCTCGCCTCTCTCAGAAAATAAACCCGTGTCAGACCTGCCGAAAAACGGCGGGTCTTTTTTTGATTTAAAAAAGTAAAAAATAAAAGTTCATCGGTTTGACACATATAAAAAGAAGGAGTATAGTAACTGTGAACTTGGTAGAACGATATACTAAATGAGCGGGCCGCTTATCTTTTTTTATTTAGTAGAACGATATACTCGTTGTGATATCAGCGTTATTCAAGTTTTGTATCTGCAACCGTTTTATCAAACCAGTTTTCAAAGAAAGGCAGTGGTTCAATAAAGGGGAATGGTTCTGTGCTTTTGTTAATTTAAAAATTAATTTAATTCTTTATTAACCGCATTAGGGGATGTCATCATGAAAAACATATACACCAAAATGGCAGCGGGTCTTTATATTAATTATTTCCTGCTGGGCATGATCAATATTATTATCGCATCCAATATGGAGGCATTATCAAAACAGCTTCATACATCCGCAGCCGGGGTCAGCTATTTGGTCTCCGCCATCGGGATCGGGAAGCTGATTTCGCTTCTGTTTGCCGGGAAGCTTTCGGATACATTCGGGAGACGGCCGTTTATCGTGTCGGGCGCCTTTCTGTATCTGATTTTCCTAATCGGAATTCCGCTTTCGACAAACTATACGGCCGCGTTTATCTTCGCCATTTTCGCCGGGATCGCCAATTCCTTTTTGGATTCCGGGACATATCCGGCGCTTATTGAAGGATTTCCGAAAAACGCAAGCTCTGCAACCGTGTTAATCAAAGCGTTTGTATCCATCGGCGCGACGGTGCTTCCGTTTTTCATCGCGTTTATTGCGGACAGGCATTTGTTTTACGGCTGGACGTTTTTCGTACCGGGCATTATTTTCTTCCTGAACGGCTTTTTCCTGTTAAAAGTTCCGTTTCCGAATCATAAGCAAAAAGAAGACGGCGGCCGGACGGAAGCCTCTCCGTCTGATGACGCGTTCACATCACAGCCGTCGATATGGCGCGAAGGTCTTGCGATCATTCTGTTAGGCTTTTCATCTACGGCGCTGTTTATGCTCGTTCAAGTATGGCTTCCTAAGTTCGGGCAAACCGTTTTGGGCATGCCTGAGGTGCAGGCTGTCAAATTGCTGAGCTATTACAGCATCGGTGCGCTTGTGTCCGTATTATTGCTGGCTGTGCTGTTAAACAGAGTGATTCAGCCGATTACGGTAATGGTGCTGTACCCTGTGATCGCGGCAATCGCGCTGCTTGCTCTGATTTTCATCCATCAGCCGGCCGTATCAGTCATCAGCTCCTTTGTCATCGGACTTTCAACTGCGGGCATTCTGCAATTGGCGATGACGGTTATGGCTGTTTTATTCCCTAAAAATAAAGGTACGATCACATCTTTTGTTAATATAGCATCAAGCTTATCTTTTATTGTCATTCCGCTTGTAACGGGAGCGATCTCCAAAGCGGCCGGCCTGACGCCTGTTTTTCTGCTTGATATCGGAATTGCGGCCGTCAGCGCCCTTCTCGCATTGTTTATCGGAATCCGCTTTAAGCAAGTGATGAAAGCCTGACTATTTTTTAAGGGAGAGGATTTATCATGCAATCTATCACGATCAGAAACACGGTCATCGGCGAAGGGCTTCCGAAGATCATTGTGCCGCTGATGGCGGCCGGAGAGAAAGAACTGCTCGAAGAAATTGAAGCCGTCAACAGGCTTCGCCCGGATATCATTGAGTGGCGGGCGGATGTGTACGAGCACGTTGACAGCCTGGACGCCGTAAAAGGCATGCTTGAAAAGCTGCGGAAAGCCGCAGGCGCAACACCGCTGCTTTTCACATTCAGAACTCATAAAGAAGGCGGAAATAAAGTTATTGATGACCGCTTTTACATTGAATTGCTTAAAACCGCCATCGAAACAAAACACATTGACCTTGCAGACGTTGAGTTGTTTACGGGAGAAGCGGAAGTCAAATCAATTGTGAAAACCGCTGAAGACAACGGCGTATATGTCGTCATGTCCAATCATGATTTTCATCAGACACCGAAAAAAGAAGAAATCATTTCTCGGCTGCGGAACATGCAGGCGTACGGCGCGCACATTCCGAAAATCGCGGTGATGCCGCAAAGCACTGAAGATGTTTTCGTCTTATTGGATGCCACTCACACGATGAAAACACAATACGCAGACCGGCCGATCATCACGATGTCAATGGCGGGAACAGGTCTGATCAGCCGCCTGGCCGGCGAAGTCTTCGGTTCAGCGTGCACGTTCGGAGCGGGCAAAGAAGCATCAGCGCCCGGACAGATTCCCGTTGAAGAATTGCGCAGCGTACTCAGCATTTTAAATAATCATATGTAATCAGCGTTTTTCTGCCCTCAAAGCGGGATGAAAAACAAATGAATGGACTAACGGAGGAATACATCATGAAGAAAGATTTAGGACGGATTAACGGAAAAACTCAGCTTATCGGATTATTCGCGACACCGATCGGACACTCTTTATCCCCGGCGATGCACAACCTGGCGTTTAAAAAATTAGGATTGAACTACGCTTACCTCGCGTTTGAAGTCGGCAATGAACAGCTGGAAGATGTGGTAACGGGAATGCGCGCCTTAAACGTCAGAGGCTTCAATGTCTCGATGCCGAACAAGATGAACATTCTCCCTTACCTCGATGAACTCGCGGATTCAGCGAAATTCACCGGCGCGGTGAATACAGTCGTTAATGAAAACGGCAGACTGATCGGACACTCCACTGACGGTATGGGATACGTCCGCAACTTAAAAGAACACGGCATCGATATCACGGGCAAAAAAATGACGCTGGTCGGTTCCGGCGGGGCCGCCACTCCGATAGCGATTCAATCCGCATTGGAAGGCCTCGGAGAAATCTCTATTTTCGCCCGCAATGACGCGTTTTTCGAAAAAGCGGAAGAAAACGTCCGCATCATCAATGAAGAAATGAAGGGATCTTCTTGCAAAGCGAAAGTCTTCCCGCTCGAAGATCAAGATGCGCTGCGTGCTGAAATCGCTTCAAGCGATATTTTCACAAACGGAACGGGTGTCGGCATGAAACCGCTTGAAGGCTTGAGCGTCATTGAAGATACATCCATGCTCCGTCCGGATTTGATTGTGACAGACGTCGTTTACAACCCCGTTACGTCGAAATTGCTTGAACAAGCTCAAGCGGCCGGCTGCAACACCATTAACGGCCTCGGCATGATGCTTTGGCAGGGCGCCATGGCGTTTGAATATTGGACAGGCCGTGAAATGCCGGTTCAGTATATTAAAGAGCAAATGTTTGAATAACCTATTGTGACAGAAGCGCCGAAGGACAATCCGTCTTCCGGCGCTTTGTCATTTTCTCCCCCTCTCTCTTTCTTCTCATGCGCCAAAACGCTTATAATGGATGTAACGAATAAAAACCAAGTGAGGAATGCGACGTATGAAACAGCAAAAAAAACGCCGGGTGACATTGCAGCAGGTCGCTGAACATGCCGGCGTCTCAACATCCACCGCTTCATTAATCGTCCGCAATAACCCGCGAATTTCCGAAGCGACCCGTGAGAAAGTGCTGCAATCCATGCGGGAGCTGGGGTACGTATATGATCGGGTCGCCGCGAATTTGCGATCACAGACGTCCACAACGGTAGGATTGATTATTACTGACATTTCCAATACGTTTTTCTCAGAGTTTCTGATCGGCGTTCAGAATACGCTTGAGGAAGTCGGATTAACGGTGCTGTTAGGCACGACATTTGATTCCGTCGCGAAGCAGGAGCAGCTGATCTCGACCATGCTGGAGCACAGGGTCGGCGGATTGATTTTGTGTCCGGTTTCAGGTACGGCTGAGGAAACCCTTTCCCGCCTTGAGCAGCTTGACATTCCGGTCGTGCTCGCCGTCAGGGAGATTGCCGATGCCGACTGTGATTTTGTCGGAGCCGATTATGAGGAAGGCACCTATAAGGCAGTGCGTCATTTCATTGAGAAAGGCCATCAGGAGATTGCGTTTCTGGGCGGCGTGAAGCACTCGTCAACATGGACGAAGCGCATGAAAGGGTTTAAAAAAGCGCTCCGTGAAGCGGATCTGGAAGTAAAAAATGACTATGTCATTGACAGCGCGCCGACCCGCGAAGCAGGCTGTGAAGCCGTGACGGAGCTCCTCCGCCGGTCTGAGCGCCCGACCGCGATTTTCTGCTTCAGTGATTTGGTCGCGTTCGGCGTCATGCAAGGGATTAGAAAAGCCGGGCTCGTTCCGGGCGAAGATATTGACATTGTCGGCTTTGATAACGTGCCGGAAGCTGAAATTTCTTATCCCCCGCTTACAACCGTTTCTTCCTTTCCGCGGCAGTCGGGAAAAGAAGCGGCTCAATTGCTGCATCATAAAATCACCAATTCCCAGCACAAAAAACAACGCATTATTCTGGCGCCTGAGCTGGTTATCCGGGAATCTTCACAAAAAAAGCGGAACGCCTGATACGGCGCTCCGCTTTTATATTACGCAAGCAGTTTTAATGATTCGCGGTTGAATGCCGGTATGTCATCCGGTGTGCGGCTTGTGACCAGCTGGTTCTGGCAGACGACGACTTCTTCATCCACAACATTCGCGCCCGCGTTTTCCATGTCGATTCGGATTGATGTAAACCCTGTCGCTTTGCGCCCGTCCAATGCTTTCGCGTTAATGAGAAGCTGAGGTCCGTGGCAAATGGCGAACACCGGTTTTTTGTCATCCATAAACGCTTTGGCAAATTGGACGAAACGATCATCCGCACGCAGCATATCAGGCGAGAATCCGCCCGGGATCAGCAATGCGTCAAAGTCTTTCGGATTTACATCATCGATGGACGCGTCTACTTTCACTTCCGCTTCCCCTTGTTTGCCTTTGACTGTTTTTCCTTTTTCCTGTTCAATTACGGTTAATTCATGACCCGCATCTTTAAAAGCTTTCGCAGGTTCAGTATACTCGACATCCTCAAAATAATCGGTTAATACAACTGCAATTTTTTTACCCATAGTTACTACCTCCTGCTTGATGAAGTCTACATAAAACCATGTACCCCAGCCACACTAACATCAAACATAGGTAACGCGTTTGCCGCTCATCCGTTTTACATAGGTCATTATCCTCATTTTTCATCTTTTTACAAGAATCATCATGAAATCTATATGAACTTTCACAAAATATTCTTACAATGGTACTGCATGACAAAATTTGTTGAAAGGTGGAGAACAGGTGAGAATACAGAAAAGACGATGCAGCGTCAATATGACACTCCGTATTCTGCTGCCCCTAGTTATGATACTTAGTCTAATCCTCCCAACATCACCCATTAAAGCAGAAGAAAACAAATCCTCCAGTGTGAATCTCAGCATTTTAGCCACAACTGACGTTCACGCTAACATGATGGACTACGATTACTACAGCGACAAACCGACAACGGAATTCGGGCTGGCCAGAACGGCTCAGCTTATTGAGAAGCACAGGCGCGAAAACCCGAATACGCTGCTTGTCGATAACGGGGATCTGATTCAGGGGAATCCCCTCGGAGAATACGCCGTAAAATATGAGAAAAATGATATTATTTCAGGCGCAAAGACCCATCCGATCATTGAAGTGATGAACAGTCTGCATTATGACGCAGGAACACTCGGCAATCATGAATTTAATTACGGGCTTGAATTTCTGGACGGGACAATCAAAGGCGCTGATTATCCGATCGTTAACGCCAATGTGAAAACATTAAGCGGCGAAAACCGTTATACGCCTTATGTCATAAAAGACAAAACCGTCACGGATGAAAACGGCGGCAAGCATCAGATAAAAGTCGGCTACATCGGCTTTGTTCCTCCCCAAATCATGACGTGGGATAAGAAAAATCTCGAAGGCCGCGTTCAGGTCGAAGACATTGTGGAATCCGCAAAGAAAACCGTTCCGAAAATGAAAGCTGAAGGAGCCGATATCGTCATCGCCCTCGCCCACAGCGGCATCGAAAAAAAAGCGCAGTCTTCCGGAGCGGAAAACGCCGTTTTTGACCTGGCAACGAAAGTCAGCGGAATTGATGCGATCGTATCCGGCCATCAGCACGGGCTTTTCCCTGATGCCGAATACAAAGGCGCTGATCAATTTGACGTCGATAAAGGCACGATTAACGGCATCCCCGTTGTCATGTCAAGCAGCTGGGGCAAATATGCGGGCGTCATCGACCTCCGGCTTGAAAAAACAGACAGCGCGTGGCATGTGGAAGATGCAAAAGGCAGCATCGAGCCGATTGCCGGCAATGTGACGTCGGAAAACGAAACCGTCGTCAATACCGTCAAAAAAGCGCACGAAGGCACATTGAAATACATCAGAGAACCCGTCGGCCAGACAAAAGCCGATATCAACAGTTTCTTCGCCCAAGTCAAAGATGATCCGTCCATTCAAATCGTAACGGATGCGCAAAAATGGTACGCCGAAAATAAGATGAAGGATACGGAATACAAAGATCTGCCTATCCTCTCGGCGGGCGCCCCGTTTAAAGCCGGCGGGCGGAACGGCTCAAACTACTATACAAACATTTCCGCTGGCGACCTCGCCATCAAAAATATCGGCGATTTGTACCTGTATGACAACACGGTTCAGATCGTCAAGCTGAACGGAAGCGAAGTGAAGGACTGGCTCGAAATGTCCGCAGGGCAATTTAATCAGATCGATCAGGCAAAAGGCGGCAGCCAAGCGCTTTTAAATGACGCCTACCGCTCATACAATTTTGATGTCATTGACGGTGTCACCTATCAGGTCGATGTCACAAAACCGGCGAAATACAACGAAAACGGAACAGTCATTCATCCCGATGCAAGCCGGATCGTCAACCTTTCTTATCAAGGAAAGCCCGTCAGCGCCAAGCAGGAATTTCTGATCGTCACAAATAATTACCGCGCTTCAGGCGGCGGAGGATTCCCTCACTTAAGCAATGATAAAATCGTATACTCTTCTGCCGATGAGAACAGGCAGGTCTTAATGGATTACATCATCCAGCAGAAAACGATTAATCCGCAGGCTGATCATAACTGGTCCATCCTTCCGGTCAAAGGGGCAAACATGACATTTGAATCTTCCTTGGCCGCAAAGCCGTTTGCCGACCGCGCAGATGACGTCGCCTATATCGGTGAATCACAAAACGCGGGCTACGGACAGTACAAGCTCCAATTCAAAGATGATGAACCGGGCACAGATCCGCCGAAAGATGACGCATGGAAACTCACCGTTATGCATACAAACGACACGCACGCCCACCTTGATAACGCGGCGAGGCGGATGACGAAAATCAAAGAAATCAGAAGCGAAACCGACCGCAGCATTTTGCTGGATGCGGGAGACGTTTTCTCAGGCGATCTCTATTTCACAAAGTGGCAGGGGCTGGCTGATTTAAAATTGATGAACAGCATGGGTTACGACGCAATGACTTTCGGAAATCATGAGTTTGATAAAGGCCCGGGTGCTCTCGCCAGCTTCCTGAGCGGGAACGGAAGCGCGGCTGACCCGTCCGGAAAATACAATTTTCAAGCGCCTGACTTTCCGCTCGTCAGCTCAAATGTCGATGTGTCCAAAGAGTCAAAACTCAGACCATTCATGAAAAAAGCAGACACATTTACGGCAGGGAAAAAGAAAAAAGCAGGCATCTATCCATACATTCTGCTTGATGTAAACGGAGAAAAAGTCGCCGTATTCGGCTTAACGACAGAAGATACGTCCGTCACATCAAGCCCGGGAAAAAGCATTGTCTTTCATGATGCCTTCCAATCCGCACAAGATACAGTAAAAGAAATACAGAATAATGAACATGTCAATAAAATTATCGCCCTGACCCATATCGGGCATCAGCGTGATCTCGATCTTGCCAAAAAGGTAAAAGGCATCGACTTGATCGTCGGCGGACATACGCATACGCTTGTAGATAAAATGGAAGTTGTCAAAAACGAAGAGCCGACCATCGTCGCCCAGGCAAAAGAATATGGCGAATATTTAGGCCGTGTCGATGTCGCATTTGACAAAAACGGCATCGTCCTGCCGGAACAATCCTCTCTTCAGGCGCTGCCAGTGAACGAGCAGACGAAAGAAGACCCGGATCTGAAAAAAGAGCTTGATCCGTTTAAAAAAGAGCTCGTCTCCGTCAAAAATGAAAAAGTCGGCTCAACAAAGGTCGCACTTGACGGCCAGCGCGAGCATGTCCGCTCCAAAGAAACCAATCTCGGAAACTTCATCGCGGACGGCATGCTGCAAAAAGCGAAGGAAGCGGCCGGCGCCCAAATCGCGATCACAAACGGGGGCGGCATCCGCGCGGGCATTGATAAAGGAGACATCACACTCGGCGATGTGCTGAATGTGATGCCGTTCGGCAACACGCTTTACGTCGCGGATTTAACCGGAAAACAGATCAAACAAGCCTTGGAGCAAGGGTTAAGCGGAATTGAGGCTCAAGGCGGCGCCTTCCCTCAAGTTGCCGGTTTAACATACACGTTTACACTGAATAAAAAGCCGGGACACCGCGTTCTTCAAGCTGCGGCCGTACAGGATGACGGCAGCGTAAAGCCGATTTCTGATAAGAAGACATACAGAGTCGCCACCAGTAACTTTGTCGGTGAAGGCGGAGACGGATATTCCGTCTTTAACGAAGCGTCCCATAAAGAAGACCTTGGCTTTGTCGACTATGAGGTCTTCACCGAGCAGCTTGAAAAAGTGGGAAAAGCGGTGGAACCGAAAGTTGACGGCCGCGCGCAGGAAGTGTATCTGCCGACGAAACAAAAAAACGGTTCGTGGACGCTTGAAGATGACAGCGCATTTGCCGTTTATGCCAAAAACGCCAACACGCCGATCGTGTATTACGATAAGAATGACGGCGCCAAAAAGCCGATTGATCTCAGCGTGACCAAAAAACAAATCGGCCTGTTAAAGGACAGAACATCGGATTCTTCCCTTACGATCCTGCATGACAAGTTCAGCATGAAAATGCCGATGGCAAACGCTGCTTCAGCTGATACACGATTCGGCGTGACGCCGAAAGGAAAAGTAAGCGGGGCGCTTTCAAATGTATACGACTTTACAATGAAGCAGAAAAACAAAGACATCAAAACATTCAAAGCGCCGGTAAAGCTCACCCTGCGCATTGAGAATACGAAAAAGGCGAAACAGCCGGGCATTTACCATGTAGACCGGAAAAAGAACGTCTATACAAAAACAGACAACGGTTCGGTTTCACACGATCTCGTCACGGGCTATACAAATCATTTCAGTGAATACACCATATTAAACGCAAACACGAAGAGCGCGCCGCCGACAAGCGGAGACCACGGCTCCGGAAAGCAGCCAAGCGGACAAAAACCGTCATCCGGCCCTGCACAGGACGGAGTATCGCCGGGCGGCCTGCTTCCTGATACGGCCACAACGATGTATTCCATCCTTCTTGCCGGGTTTCTCATCAGCGCGCTCGGAACGGCACTGTATCTGCATCAAAGAAGAAAAGCAAAAAAAGTGAACGAAGCATAAAAAGACCGCTTTTATCGGGCGGTTCATCCAAAAGCTCTCCTGATCTGATTTCAGGGGAGCTTTTTCTCTCGGTCCCCCTCTGAGTCGACAGCCGTACGGCCGAGTGATAAAATATGAACGTTATTCGCGAAAGACATACATCCGCATCGTTTAACACTTCACGGCAGGGCCTCTCTTTCATACGGCGCCGCCTGTTTGGAGGACTTTTTTTGAAGATAACAGGACACAAACGAAACCGCATGTCTTACAAGAAAAAGCTGTTTTACGTGATAACAGCGCTCTGTTTTATCAGCTCGCTCATTTTCGTCACTCACAACGCTTCTTTTTATGAGCGGCCGATTGCCAAAGTGACGAAAACAACATTGGAACATCAGTCTGACGTACAGGACATGCATAAAAACAAAGATAAGATTTTCAATCAGACGATCACTGCCAGACTTGAAAACGGCAGTCAGAAAGGACAGCTCATTCATTTGTCCAATCAGTATTCATCATCCGGAGCGAATGATCAGAAATATTCGATTGGCGATGAAGTATTCGTTTCTATTGATAAAGGGAAACCATCAAACAAGGATATATCGGGAAGCATTATAGATAAAAAACGGGATAAGCAGCTTTTGCTGATCGCTTGGGTTTTCATCTTCACCTTGCTTATCGTCGGCAAAAAACAAGGCTTCTTTTCGATCGTCAGCCTGATGTTTAACGCCGTTTTACTGTCGTTTGCATTAGATTTGTACAGGAAGCATCCTAATATAGGGTTAATTTTCATCTGCGGTATCTGTATTCTCATCTTTACTGTCATCTCATTGCTGCTTGTCAGCGGTTTTCACGCGAAAACATACGCAGCCATTGCCGCGACGCTCGCAGGCACTTTCGTTTCCCTGCTGATTACGTATCTGGTGATGCTGGCAACCGGTGAGAAAGGTCTCAGATATGAGGAAATGCAGTATTTAACCCGCCCTTATCACACGGTGTTCATGGCCGGGGTATTTATCGGATCACTGGGAGCGGTCATGGATGTGGCCATTACCATGACGTCATCTGTCTTCGGATTATATGAAGAAAACAAGGGTATCTCATTACAAGCTCTCAGACGTTCCGGGATGGAGATCGGAAAAGACATCATGGGGGCGATGACCAACATTCTGTTTTTTGCTTATATAAGCGGCTCTATTCCGATGATGCTTTTGTATTTGAAAAATGATTCCCCGATAGGATTCACTCTTTCTATGAACATTTCCTTGGAAATAGCCAGAGCATTGGCCGGAGGGATCGGAATCGTATTAGCCATACCCGCCAGTCTGTATGCTTCTATCTTTTTTATTAAACGAAAGAAGGCAAGCTCATGAATGTCATCGTAATTCTCGCGGCGATTTTATTTCTATTGATGGTCATCATCGGCGGAAAAAAAGGAGCGAGGTCTTTTATTGCGTTATTCTTAAATTTCGGTGTTCTCTTTCTCACCATCATTTTCATGACAGACCCGCATATCAATCCGATTGTTTTAACATTGCTCTCTTCCGCCGTGATTTGCAGCATTACTCTTTTTTATATTAATGGAGGAAACGTCAAAACCGTAACCGCCTTTATTTCCGCAATGCTGACGATTGTACTGCTGCTGTTTTTTATTATGTCTGTAACAAAACATACTTCGATTCAGGGATTCGGTGAAGAAGAATTGGGTGATATCGGCATATTCACACTGTTTGTCGGGGTGGATTTTGTGAAGGTTACCGCAGCCATGATCATCATGGGCACGATAGGGGCGATTACCGATGTCGCGATTTCCATTACTTCACCCATGCGGGAAATTTACAGTCATAATCCGTCCATGAGCAGAAAAGATCTGTACACATTCGGATTAAGCATCGGGAGAGATATTTTAGGAACGAATACGAATACGTTATTCTTTGCTTTTTTCGGCAGCTATTTGGCTTTAATTATCTGGTTTAAAGACTTATCATACTCAGCTGAAAAAATAGTGAACTCAAAAGTATTCAGTGCGGAAGCCGTCACCATTCTTTGTGCCGGAATCGGGATCGGCATCATCATTCCCGTTACGTCCTGGATTACCGCCTGTTTTTTAGCAAAACCAAATAAACGTTAAAAGCTGCCGGGACACGCCCGGCAGCTTTTTTTATCTTATACCCACTTTACAACGTCTTTTGAGGCAGATCTTGTTTTCGGGCGCGGTTCTCTGACACGGTAGCCGAATGCGGCCATAACAGAGATGTCGAAACTTCCGTTTTCCAGAAGCCCTTCTTCTTCAAGAATCCGGTGAATTTCTTTGTAGTTGAAGCCTTCTACAGGGCAGGAGTCGATTCCGATCTGCGCAGCGGCTGTCATCATATTGCCGAGAGCGATGTATGTCTGTTTGGATGCCCAGTCAAACAGCGCGCGATCTGATTCAAGCAGATTGAAATCATTTTTCTGAAAGTCTTCCGTTTTGCTGATATAGCCTTCATACATATCTTCCGGCATTTTTTTGACTTCCCGCAAGTGGTTTTTGACATAGTCGGCGTCAAAACGGATATCCTTTGCCGTCCGGGCAAGCAGAAGTACGAAATGGCTTGCGGTCGGCAGCTGCTTTTGCGCGCCCCATGTGAACTCGCGGAGTTTTTCACGAAGCTCCGGATTTTGAACGACGACAAATTTCCAAGGCTCCAAACCGAGTGAGCTTGGGGATAATCTTCCCGTTTCTAAAATGAATTCAAAATCGCTTTCTGAAATTTTTTTCTCAGGATCAAATTCCTTTGTGGCGTGTCTGAATTGATACGCTTCGATGATCTGCTGTTTTTTATCTGACATTCATGATCTCTCCTTTTCAATCGTTATGTACTATTGTAGCCATTATTTTTGAAAGTACCAGTACGCACATTTTTGTGGGATAGTATTCATTTTGATACTGACAAAAAAACGGGCTGCCGCGGCAGTCCGTTTTTATTTTTCTCTTCTCGCAAAGTCGACGAAACGGAATTTATCGAGCCTGTGCCGGCTTTCCGTGTACTGAAAGAGGCTGGTATCCTCCAAAAAGACGCGGTTTTTCACGACCGCCATATGGCTGAACCCGCCTAGATCCAAATACTTCCGGTCCTCCTCCCCCGCCGGCTCCACGACAATTTCCTTTTGCGCGTAGCTGATGGAGAGGCCAAGTTCTCCTTCGAGATACTCATAGATCGAATCTTCACAAATCGCCTTCGTCAATAGAGGCACATGTTTTTTCACAAAGTAATCCTTGTCCAAAATAATATGTTCTCCGTCAATCCGTCTTGATCTGACGACTTCCCACACCTTTTCATCCGCTTCTGTACCAAGCTCTTTTGCGGCTTCTGAGGGAGGCAGGATCAGCCCGAGACGGTGAACCGTCGTTCTCGTCTCTTTTCCGAGCGTTTCCGAAAGCTCTTTGAAGCTGATCAGGCCTGAGACGGGAAAACGCATTTTTTCTCTGTCTAATATGACGGAGCCTTTGCCTTTGATTTTCTGGATGTAGCCGTTTTGCGCCAGCATATTGAGCGCTTTGCGGACGGTTTCTCGTGATGTGCCGTATTGATCGCACAAATCATTTTCAGACGGAAGAACGTCTTCAGCCTGCCGCTGGCCGCTTTCGATCTGCCGCACCATATCTTTATAGATTGTGATGTATTTATTCACTTTCATTTGACCACCCAGATTAGTGTATCACGCTTTTGTCAGATGATAAACGATCGATTCATACGGACGGAGCGTCAATCGTTCCGGCCGCCCTTCCCTCGGTTCATCATTCGTCAGCAGCACCGTAAACCGCCAGCCGTCCGTGTCTTTAAACGGAACCGTAAAGTCCGCTTCTTTCCCGTAGAAGTTGTTGATGCACAGCAGTTTTTCATCCTTGCCGTGTCTGACGTACGCCAGAACCGCCGGATCGTCTTCAGCAAGCAGCTCAAACGTTCCTTCAGTCACGATGTCATATTCCTTTCTGAGCATGATGAGCTTCTGATAATGGTAGAAAATTGAATCCGGGTCCCGCAAAGCCGCTTCCGCGTTAACGTCCCGATAATCATCCGCCGCCGGAATCCAAGGCGTGCCCGTCGTGAAACCGCCGTGCGGCCCGCTGTTCCACTGAATGGGGGTTCTTGCATTGTCTCTTGATTTCTCTTTTAAAATGGCGATAATGTCTTTTTCGGGCACGCCTTCTTCCTTCATCTTTTTGTAAATATTCAATGATTCGACATCGCGGTATGAGCCGATGTCATCGAATTTCGGATTGCCCATGCCGATCTCTTCACCTTGATAAATGTAAGGCGTGCCCTGCATCATATGAATGGCCGCCGCCAGCATTTTGGCTGATTTCGTCCGGTATACGCCGTCGTCTCCGTATCTGGATACGGCCCGCGGCTGGTCATGGTTGCACCAGAATAATGCGTTCCAGCCTCCGCCTTTTTGCATCTCCGTCTGCCAAAACGCTAAAATCCGTTTCAGCTTCAGAAAATCAAACGGAGCGAGCGCCCATTTTTCACCATTCGGATAATCCACTTTTAAATGGTGAAAGTTAAAAGTCATATCGAGTTCTTTATTCTCAGGGTTTGTGTACCGGATGCAGTGGTCAGCCGTTGTCGAGGACATTTCACCGACCGTCATGCTGTCATATTTCGAAAACACTTCCCGGTTCATCTCATGGAGAAATTCGTGCACGCGCGGCCCGTCCGTATAATAAGGGCGCCCGTCACGCCCATCCTCGGCATCAGGAAACGATTGGTCTTTAGAAATGAGGTTGATCACATCCAGCCGGAAACCGTCGATTCCTTTTCGGAACCAAAAATGCATCATGTCGTAAACCTCTTTTCTCATCTCTTCATTTTCCCAGTTCAAATCGGCCTGCGACACATCAAATAAATGCAGATAGTGCTGGCCTGACGCCGGGTCGAGCTCCCAAGCGGAACCGCCGAATTTTGATTCCCAGTTGTTCGGCGCCCGGCCGTCTTCCTTTCCGTCTTTCCAAATGTAAAAATCCCGATACGGACTGTCGGGTGACGAGACCGCTTCTTTGAACCACCGATGCTCGACTGATGTATGGTTGACGACAAGATCCATAACGACCTTGATTCCTCTTTTGTGCGCTTCATCGAGAAGGCGTTCAAAATCCTCCATCGTTCCGTACTCTTCATAAACGGTGCAGTAATCGCGAATGTCATAACCGTTGTCATTCTGCGGCGAATCGTAAATCGGCGTAAGCCAAATGACATCAATCAAAAGCTTCTGCAAATAATCAAGCTTCTCGATAATACCGTTCAGATCACCGATCCCGTTTCCCGTCGTATCATTAAAGCTCTTCGGATAAATTTGATATACCGCTGCCTTTTTCCACCATGGTGTGCTGTCTGTTTTCATTTTTCTTCACCGCCTGTAATGTTTTGAATTGAAAGGGAAAAGGGACAGCCTGATAGAAGGCGCCCCGCAGGTTTTCTATTTTTGCCGTTTCAGCCGCGCATACCCGTATGTTCCCGCAAACGGGAGAATCAGCACGATCAGCATTCCGATCGCAAACGGACCCCAGTACCGGCTCATAATGGAGAAGATCCCCGGCACGCCGCCGACTCCGACCGAGCTTGCGAGAACGCCTTTGACGGAGATGAACATCCCCGCGATTCCCGAACTGATCATGGCGATCACAAACGGAAATTTGTAACGCAGATTCACGCCGAAAATCGCCGGTTCGGTAATGCCCAAATATGCGGAAATGCCGGCCGTCAGTGAAAGCCCTCGCTGTTTTTTATCTTTTGTAATCAGCATCATGGCCAAAGCCGCCGATCCTTGAGCGATATTTGACAATGCGAGCATCGGCCATAAAAATGTGCCGCCGAGCTTTGATCCGATTAATTGAAGATCGACCGCGAGAAACGTATGGTGCATCCCCGTGATCACAAGCGCCGAATACAGCCCTCCGTACAGCAGGCCTCCGATGGCGGAGAATTGTCCGAAAACGGCAATCAATCCCGCCGTCAGCGCGTTACCGATCGCAAAGGTAATCGGACCGATGATGACAAAGGATAGAAAACCGATGACCAAAAGCGTCACCGGCGCGACGACCAACAGCTGAATGCCCTCCGGCGTCCGTTTCGTCAAAAAGAGCTCAAGCCTGGCAAGTAAATAAGACGCCAGCAGGATCGGGAGCACCTGACCTTGATATCCGACTTTCTGCACCTCAAGGCCGAACAGGTTCCACACCGGAATATCGCCGCTCTGCTCGACAGCCCCGTAGCCCCATGCGTTTAACAGATCAGGATGCACCAACATCAGCCCGAGCACGATACCCAAGAGCGGGCTTCCTCCGAACCGCTTCACTGCCGACCAGCCGATTAAAGCCGGCAGAAAAGCGAAGGCCGTCCCCGCGATCAGATTAATCATATTGGCGAGATCCGCCCATTGCGGATACACTTGGACAATCGATTTGGCGCTGTAGAAAATGCCTTCCGCCGTTAATATATTGTTCAGACCCATTAACAGCCCGGCCGTGACGATCGCCGGCAAGATCGGAATAAAGATGTCCGCAAGCGTTTTCACAGCACGCTGTAAAGGATTCATGTTTTGCGCCGCCGCCTTCTTCACGTCATCCTTGGACGCTTCACCCATCCCCGTTTCCTTCACTAATTCCGCATATACTTTGTTGACCGTCCCCTGCCCGATCACGACTTGAAACTGCCCGTTTACCGCAAAAGATCCTTTGACAATGTCTATTGCATCAAGCATTTTTTGGTTTACTTTGGTTTCATCTATTAATGCAAACCGCAAACGCGTCACACAATGAGTCGCCGCCTCAATATTTTCGATTCCGCCGACAGCTTCAGCGATCTGCCGCGCAGCCCGGTTAAACTCACCCATGCCATCCCCTCCGTAACCGTTTTCATTTTGTCTCACAAACTTGTATATACATGTTTATGACTCTATTGTAATGATGTATATACATGTCGTCAATCTATTTTTATAGCGCTTTCATCACAAATATACTGCGAAAGACCCTGAAACAAAAAAAGCCCCGCCGGAACCGGGCCTTGACTTCTTGTTTATCGGGAACATGTCCGGGCGGAATTCACAACAGGAGCACAAAAAGCATACAGTACTGTACAACTAAGTTAAAGAGGTGTGAAGAGATGCCATCCACTGTTATCAACCTGTACTATTTGAAGATTAACAGTATTTCTGGCAACGGATCTATTACGATTGGGGAAGCGGCATACAACAGTCCCACCACAAATAACAAATCACAAGGACTGAACTCTTCATTCGGCGATACGTCACCTATAGAATCGATGATGGAGAACTTGTTAAATGATCCTGATGTCAACGACCAGACAGCCATCGGAACCGCAGATACCGCAAATATTACGCCGGTGCCGCCCATTATAGATTAAAGGGGTTTTTATGAATGCCTTACCAAATTAACGTCGTCAATATAAAAGTAAACGGAGCAACGCAAAACGGAAACGTCGATATCGGTCAGACCGTACAAAACAGCCACACCGCCAACAGCAAATTTGTCGGCGCGAACTTTTCTTTAGGGGATTTTTCGCCGGCCGCCGGATGTTTGAATTCGGGCCATCTTGACCCTGACGTGAGCGACCAGGATCAGATCGCCAACCCGTCAATGCCGATCGCAAATCAAATATAGGGAGGTTCTGCCGAAGTGGATATCGAAAAAATGAGAAAGTGGCTTGAGATTACGAACGAGCACAAGCCCAGCGACTTTTGGACCAATGTCCTGAAACGGAAATCTCCCGAAGATTTTTTCTCCTTACAAAAAAACACCCTGACTTATGATATTTATCAGGATGAACAGCACACATTCGTCATTGTGGAAATGCCCGGCGTTTACGAAGAAGAATTGACATTGAGGCTGCTGTCAAGAACACGGCTGCATATAAGAGGAAACATCACACCCCTTTTTCCAAAGAACATGGGCGTCTGCCAAAACCGGTATTACGGGGAAATCGATGAGACGATTGAGCTTCCTGAACCGGCTGAGCCCCACCTGTTACAGGCGCAGTGCGTAAACGGCCTGCTCCACATTTCCTGCCCGCGCCTTATGGAGCACATTCCTTTTCAGAAAAAAATCTAAAGAGCCGGCTTACGGGCGGCCCAGCCGTCTGTACACTTTCTCCTTATAATGAGAAGATGCGGGTTTTGAGAACATGGCTTTCTCCTCCGTCAGTTTGTCGAGTCTGACTTGTTTTTCCGTCCGTTTGTTCCGCAGGTGATCCCGCTCCTGTTCATTGCGGCACTTGGCGATCAAATAATCGAGCGTCATCAGCTCTTTCTTCAGCGCGCCCTCATCCTCGGCGATCCCGGCGTTTTTTAATATGCGGTAGCCCATTCTGAGCGACTCCGGAAGATGTGCGGCATCGTCTTTCGGCAGGGGCTTTCCCATTCCTTTGATGCCGGCGAACTCTCCATCCTTAATGGCGCGCTTGATTTTATCTTCAGCCACGATATAGGCAATATCCATCACTGTTCACCTCTTTTTTCAATAGAACCGGGTATGATTAAACGGAAACACAAAGCCCAGTTTGTGCCATTTATATGTTTCAAAGCTGTAATTCAACAGATCAACCCCCGTTGCGACAGCGTTTTTCGCCCTTTTTCCGATGAGCCTTTTCCACCTTTTCTATTTGCTGGTTTCATGGTATATTGATTACGTTCGTTTTTTCTATCGTTCCGTGTAAACCGTGATCGGAAAAAAGGAGTGTAACAATGAAAACATTTATAAAAGAAAGAGGACTTGCCTTCTTCTTGATAGCGGTCGTGTTATTGTGGGTGAAAACATATGTCGCTTATATTTTAAACTTTAACCTCGGCATAGACAACACGATCCAGAAAATATTGCTTTTTGTGAATCCGCTGAGCTCCAGCTTGTTCTTTCTTGGATTTGGGCTTCTTTTCAAGAAAAAATTACAGCAGACAGCCATTATTGTGATTCATTTTTTATTGTCTTTTTTGCTTTTTGCAAACATCGTCTATTATAGATTCTTTAATGATTTCATTACCATCCCGGTCATGATGCAGGCAAAGACAAACGGCGGCCAGCTCGGAGACAGCGCGTTCTCGTTAATGAGATGGACAGACGCCTTCTACTTCCTGGATACCGTCATTTTGATTATTTTGGCCCTTAAGATGAAAAAACCGGCTGAAAAACCGGCGAAGAAATCATTCAGAATCGTTTTGGCTTCCGCCGTGCTTATGTTCCTGATCAACCTCGCCGTCGCGGAATCCGACCGTCCTGAGCTTTTGACACGCTCATTTGACCGAAACTATCTGGTGAAATACTTGGGCACGTACAACTTTACGATTTACGATGCCGTGCAGAATGTGAAATCAAACAGCCAGCGCGCGCTTGCCGATTCAAGCGATGTAACGGATGTGGAAAACTATATGAAGGCCAACTATGACGTGCCGAATAACGTCTACTTCGGAAAAGCCGAAGGAAAAAACGTCATCTACGTCTCATTAGAGTCTCTGCAATCCTTTATCATTGACTATAAAATTAACGGCAAGGAAGTGACGCCGTTTTTAAATAAGCTGGCGCACGATAATCAAACATTCTACTTTGATAACTTTTTCCACCAAACGGGACAAGGTAAAACATCTGATGCGGAATTTATGATGGAGAACTCTCTGTACCCGCTTTCGCAAGGTTCGGTTTTCGTCAATAAAGCGCAAAACACGCTGCAGTCCGTTCCTGCGATCTTAAAAGGCAAAAAGTACACGTCTGCCGCTTTCCACGGAAATACGCAGACTTTCTGGAACCGTAACGAAATGTACAAAGCGGAAGGCATCGATAAGTTTTTCGATTCCGCTTATTATGACATGAGCGAAGAAAACACGAAAAACTACGGCATGAAAGACAAACCGTATTTCGAAGAATCCATGCCGCTCTTAAAGAGCCTGCCGCAGCCGTTCTATACGAAGTTCATTACGCTGTCCAACCACTTCCCGTTCGGAATGGATAAAGAAGACACGGACTTCCCGGCGGGAGACTTTGGCGATTCAGTCGTCAATAATTACTTCCAGTCCGCGAACTATCTGGATGAATCAATTGAACAGTTCTTTCATGACCTGAAAAAAGACGGCCTGTACGATAAGTCGATTATCGTGATGTACGGAGACCACTACGGCATCTCCGAAAACCATAATAAAGCGATGGCGAAAGTGCTCGGCAAAGATGAGATCACTGAATACGACAATGCCCAGCTTCAGCGGGTGCCGCTCTTTATCCACGCTCCCGGCGTGAAAGGCGGCCGCAATCATAAATTTGCCGGTGAAGTCGATGTCGCGCCGACCGTTCTTCATCTGCTCGGCGTCGATACGAAAGATTATCTCATGTCAGGTTCAGATATCTTATCGAAAGAACACAGAGAAGTCATTCCGTTCCGTAACGGAGACTTCATCTCGCCGAACTATACGAAAGTGTCCGGCAAGTATTACGATACGAAAACCGGAAGACTTTTAGATGATTCAGAAGTCGACAAAAAAGAAGACTCTCTCGTCAAGACTGAGCTTGAAATGTCTGATAAGATCATCAACGGCGATCTGCTTCGTTTCTATCAGCCGAAAGGCTTTAAGAAAGTGGACCCTTCACAATTTGATTATACGAAGCGTGAAGATTCCTCAGCAGATGATCAAAAAGAATAAACAAAAGCCAGATCATATCAATGATCTGGCTTTTTTATGTTCAGCTCCCGGCGGCGGCCATAGAGCGCTTTTGCAGGCTGTCGGAAAGAACTGAATAAGCGACGACTTTCTTTTTCTGCTGTTTGACGACATCTACATGATCTTCGTAGCTGTATACAAACACCGTCACATCTTTTTTTCCTTTTCTCGTCTTAATGACAAGCGGATCGGCTCCGTTTTGCGGATGAAGATAACGCTCTTCATCCCCTGGGTATATATAATGCCGTTCGATAAACACGGCTTCGTTAAAATCATCAATCACCCGGCGTTTGTCTTCGCCTTCCAGACGTTTTCCGCCGAGGGAAACGGCAGCGGACGCGTCACTGAGCTTTGAATGGGTTTCAAACTTGCGGAGGATCCATTCCACCGCTCCGGTAGGAAGGCATGTCAGCACAATCTTAATCAGGCTTATGACAACAATTGAAACAACTGCAATCCATGTCACCTTACATCATCTCCATACTTGTTCTACATGAATCTTAACATAGAAGAAAACGTTGTTTTTTGTACATTATGTGAAACTTGATATATGTTCAAAAAAAATCCGGATCACCTAGGTGATCCGGATTTTTCAAGTCTGCTTCTGGTCGTCACGGCGGACGGCTTCTCTCAGCTCTTCCGCGACAAATTCGACGTTCGGCCCGATAATGACCTGCGCCGTTTTATTCCCCGTTTTGATAACCCCTTTTGCTCCCGCTTTTTTAAGCGCCGCCTCATTAATGAGAGACGTATCCTGCACGGTCAGCCTGAGGCGGGTCGCACAGTGATCAATCGTTTCGAGGTTTTGCCTGCCGCCGAGCCCCTTGAGCATGGCATGTTCTTCGACGGAACCGGCCGTATCTTCACTAAGCACTTCTTCCTCTCCCTCATCATCTTCCCGTCCCGGCGTTTTCAAGTTTAACGTTTTGATGAGCATATAGAAGACGACAAAATAGATCACTGCATAACAAAGCCCGACAACGAGCAGCAAAAGCGGTTTTTCGGCAATGCCGTAGCTGAGGAGATAATCGATCGCCCCCGCCGAGAATGAAAAACCTGACCTGATTCCGAGAACATTCACGATAAATAAAGAGAACCCGGTTAATATAGCATGAACCCCGTACAAAAGCGGTGATAAAAACATAAATGCAAATTCAATCGGCTCTGTAATTCCGGTAATAAATGCCGTCAGCGCGAGACCGATCATCATTCCGGCCGTCGCTTTGCGCTTACTTGGCTTAGCCGCGGCAATCATTGCCAGACATGCGGCAGGAAGCCCGAACATCATAATCGGGAAGAATCCCGTCATATAAGTTCCCGCCGTCGGATCCTTCGCAAAGAAGCGGGCCAGATCTCCCGTTTTTCCGTGAAAATCGCCAAACTGGAACCAAAAAATATTATTCAGCACATGATGAAGACCGAACGGAATCAAAAGCCGGTTAAAAATCCCGTAAATCCCGGCGCCGATTCCGCCAAGCCCGATCATCCATTCCCCGAAAGACGTAATCACCGACTGAATCGGCGGCCACACAAATCCGAAGATCCCCGCCAAAATAATGGTAATCAGCGCCGTTACAATCGGAACGAGCCTGCGCCCGCTGAAAAACCCGAGATATTCGGGCAGCTTCGTATCCTTAAAGCGATTATACGTGTATCCCGCAATTAACCCCGCGATAATCCCTCCGAAAACGGCCATATTATTTGTCGAATTGATTGATTTTACAGCAGCGTCCAGCATGATATAAGAAATTGCTCCCGACAGAGCGGCGGCCCCGTTGCTGTCTTTCGAAATCCCAATCGCGATTCCGATCGCGAAAATCAGCGGCAGATGATCAAATACCGCGGTCCCCGCCGCGTAAATGAACGGAATATTTAATAAGTCCTCTCTGCCGATGGCCAAAATAATACCAACGGCGGGCAGAACGGCAATCGGAAGCATAAATGATTTTCCGAGTTTTTGCAAAAATTGAAGCATTTTACCCATCCCCCTTCTTTTTTCTTAAATATACCACATAAGTTATCTAGTGATCTATACCAATTTTCCTTCATTTATTCACATAAGGCTTGTTGGTTTTCTATTTATAAACCAGTTGTGGTAAGCTTGAATCAGATGATTAAAAATAGAAAGCGGGAATGACAATGATTGTAACGAACGATCAAGAATTAGAAGGCCTTAAAAAAATCGGCAGAATCGTCGCGCTGGCGCGTGAAGAAATGAAGAAAAAAGCCGAGCCCGGCATGAGCACGAAAGATCTTGACCTGATCGGAAAGGCGGTGCTTGACGAGCACGGAGCCGCTTCCGCTCCGGAGAAGGAATACGATTTCCCGGGCGTGACATGCATCAGCGTAAATGACGAAGTCGCTCACGGCATTCCGAGCGCCTCTAAAATCTTAAAAGCCGGAGATCTTGTAAATATCGATATTTCGGCGGAGTTCGGCGGTTTTTATTCCGATACGGGAATTTCATTTGTGCTCGGAGAAGGCGATGAACGTCTGCAAAAGCTTTGTAACTGCGCAGCATCCGCATTTCAGAAAGGATTGGATCAGGCAAAAGCCGGCAAACGCCAAAACCAGATCGGCAGAGCCGTCTACCATGAAGCCCGCTCCAACGGATTTACCGTCATTAAAACGCTGACGGGCCACGGGATCGGCAGAAACCTCCACGAAGCGCCGAACCACATCATGAATTACTACGATCCGTTTGATAACGCGCTGTTTAAAAACGGAACCGTGATCGCGCTTGAGCCGTTTATTTCCACGAAAGCGGAAACGATTGTTGAAGCGGGAGACGGCTGGACGTTTAAAACGCCGGATAAAAGCCTTGTCGCCCAAGTGGAACATACCATCGTGATCACAAAAGACAAACCGATTATTTTAACTGCATTGTAATGTTTCATCTCCCTTCCAAACAGGTATACAACAACTAACCCGAAGGAGGGAGACGCATGAAAAAAGATAAAGAAAAAATCAAAATCGAAAACGAAATACACGCCATGCACGGCGTAACGAAACAGCAGATTTTAGAGGATTTCGAGGAATTTAAGGCGTACCTTCATCAGAAAATTTCCGCCGGAAAAAAACTGGGTCTGGATGACAGCAAAATCATCAAAAGCGCCGCCATCCTCGGGGACTATCTCGCCAAACACGAGGAGCCCCGCAATGCGGAAGAAAAACTCTTACAAGAACTGTGGGACATTGCGGATGACAATGAAAAACAGCATTTGGCCCAGCTTCTCGTCAAACTTGCCGGACACTGATACAGTGCCCGGCTTTTTTATGCTCCGTTATAAGAGTTGTGCTACACTGGACATATGTCTGTGAAAGGAGCCATTTTTCAACATGTGGTTTATTATCTTCGGGTTTATTTTCTTTATTGAAAGCATCATTCTCACCGTTTACGGAGTGAAGAAAAAGAAGGGGATGCTGATTTATTTCGGCGTCGTTTTCGGAATCATGACACTCGGAACGGTGCTGTTAAAATTAACCGGCCATTAAGCATGAAAAGACCGCCCTTTACATATATATGTAAGAAAGCTTTACATCTCTGAATCGAAAGTCTCAGTTTTTGCGTTATCCCTTTTCAGCGTCTTTTTATAGATGTTACAATGCCAAAAGTTTGGCAAAAACTGAAGAAACCTCCCCAGCGGGAGAACGGAGAAAGGAGTTTTCTGACATGCATTATGGCAGTAAAGGCTGGTATGTAGAAGAGTTAAAGAAAAAAGGAATTACCCACTATGAAGGAAGAAAGCTTCAAAGCTTCAAAAAGTACTTCCTTGCCAATCTGCTGGAAACAAAAAAACAAGCATAACGTAAATCAGCCGTGCTGTCAGTGCAGCACGGCTTTTTTCTATACATTAGTGAGCCTGTCTCTTTTTTTAAGGAAGGACTCCCTCCAGCTTTCTGACAGCGCTTCTTCCCGCAGTATTTCTTCAATCGCTGACAGATTGCCGGAATCACGATATTTCACTTCATTCGCATACCAGACGGAAATGCTTTCTTTTCCTCTCGACAGACGCTTGAGGACGGGACGCGGATCGACATATCCTTCTTCAAGCACCCTGAAATAAAAGCCGGTAAATCCCGTCTGCTGTACACGGAGCACCATATCTTTGATGCCATATTTGAGCGCAAGTTTGACGCAGGGCTGGCGCGGCTGGCTTACTTGAACGACGGCTTCCCCCAGCTGAAAGACGTCTCCGATCCACACGTCTTGTTCGGCAAGTCCTATGACCGTTACATTCTCCCCGAACGCGGCGGCGGGAAGTTTTCTCGCGAGCGTTGTTTCCCAATATGAATAATGCTCGGCGGGATACACGCACACCGCTTTATCGGGGCCTCCGTGATGCTTCAAGTCGGCTTGCCCGTCCCCGTCAAAATGGGTTTTATACAGCATGACGGGAGAATCTGCGGGCCGCTTTATGATGCCGGAATTGATTTGTCTGCCGGCAAATTCATGAATTGCGGGCTTTCCGAGATTGATAGATAAGACAGAATAGTCTTGCGTCACCTCGTTCACATCCTTTGCGAAATCTCATATCTTTCCTTTATCATAGTAAGAAAAAGGTGGTTTTTCCATGCTTCAATATCATATGATTGCAGACGGCCGGGTTCAGGGCGTAGGTTTTCGCTACTTCGTCCAGATGGAAGCCGACAGACATAAGGTAGCCGGCTGGGTAAAAAACCGTGATGACGGCCGGGTGGAAATCCTTGCCGAAGGTCCTGAAGAGTCGTTAAAACAATTTGCCGAAGCAGTCAGAAAAGGCAGCCCCTTCTCAAATGTCACAGACGTAACCATCGAAGAATCACACCGTCTGAAAGGGTACCGCACTTTTACCATCAGTTACTGATAAGGCTTGTCCTGATAATAATAATTCGGCTTCACAATCGTATTGTCATATGATTTATGGAAAATGTGGGTGGAAGCCGGCGAGATCGGCGGAATCAGCCAGGTCCAGTCGCCCGTCAGCTTTCTGCCCGCGTCTTGTTCCTGTTCTTCAAAGCGTTTAAATTGATTCGCCGCCGTATGGTGATCGACAATGCTGACACCGTGTTTTTTGTATGAATAGAGCACTGCTTTATTCAGTTCCACCAGCACCTGATCTTTCCACAGGTCGGTATTCAGGCTGGCGGAAATCCCCATGACCGCAGCGGCTTTTTTGAGCATATCATACCGTTTTTCGTCAGCAAGGTTCCTTGCGCCGATTTCGGTTCCCATATACCATCCGTTAAAAGGCGCCGCGTTGTACGACAGCCCGCCGATTTCAAGCCTCATATCGGCGATAATCGGAACCCCGTACCATCTGAGATTTAAATCGGCAAACTCTTCAATATCCGGATGGGTGATCGGCACTTCTTTCACGAGCGTCTGAGGCAGGTCATACCAGACCGGCTGCCCGTCCCCTTTCATCCGGAAAAGCAGCGGCAGAATATCAAAATCGGTCCGCTTCCCGCGCCAGCCGAGTTTTTCGCAGACAGCCGTCAGCTCATATGATGCCGGATCACCGACTCTTCCTTTTTCAGTCTCATATCCCGCATAGCGGATGAGCTGGTGATTCCAGATCTCCACTTGTTTTTCCCCATTCTTCTCAGGAGGGAAAATCGTAATCGTCGGTTTAATTTTTCCGCCGTTCGTGGCGATTTTGATATGTTCAAATAATGCGTCGCGCACCTCTTCTTTCGTGTTCACACCGCGCCGGTCAATGACGTTCAGCGATTGCCAGAACAGACGCCCGATACAGCGGTTGCTGTTGCGCCACGCCATTTTCGCCCCGTGTTCAAGCTCTTCCGCCGTATGGACGTAACTTCCCGTCCGATCTATCTCATCTTTTATCGCGTGCAGACGCGCGTTGATTTGCGATTCCATTCCGAGTTCCTGATAGCAGACATCAATAAAATCCTTCGCCTCATCCCAAAGTATTTCCGTATGTTTCAAAAAACTCTCTCCTTCAATTTACATCTGTTTCCCATTGTATCGTTTTTAGGAGTGAACACAATGGTTTTTTTGTATCATACTGGAAACTGCAAAGAAAAAACACCTGTGATGTTCGCAGGTGTTTTACAAAACGGAATGCAGTTTTTCAGCCAGTGTAAGCAAATCCTCACGGTAGTTTTTTCCCGTCATCGGAATTCCGTGACCCGTCAAAAGCGCTTCCGGCTCCAGTTCGGCCAGTTTCTGAACGGATGCGGCCGCCGTCTGCGTATCCGCTGTAAAATAAGCGGGCGGCCCGTGAAGCTCTTGCTTTTGAATGACAACGTCCGCAAGCGATTCCTGTTCAACAGTGATCACGGCATCACCGGCAAGCAGAACGCGGTCTTTATCCCGGAATAATGAAATATGGCCGGGGGTGTGACCGGGCGTATGCACCCATTTCCATTCTTCAAGAAACGGAACGGTACCGTCTGAAGGCAGTGCCTGAACGGACGGAATGCGGATCGTATGGCGCGGAAACAGCGGTGACAGCTTTGCGACAAGCCCTTTTTTCGCATCGGGCCTGGCAGGCGGATAATCCGCTTTCCCCGTGACGTACGGGAGCTCCTTTTCATGAATGTAAACCGGCACATCCCAAAGCTCAAGCAGCTCTTCAATCGCACCGACATGATCAAAATGACCGTGTGTCAAAATGACCGCCTTCAGCTGATACCCCTCTTTGAATCGGCGTTTCATTTCTTCTGTTATCATCTCTGCCGATTGCGGCATTCCCGCGTCAACCAGAATGATTTCCCGCGGAGCTGAGGGATTTTCGATAAAGTAAACATTCGCAATCTGCACGGTCAGTCCGTAAACGCCGTCCGCCGCTTTAAAACCGGCGCCGCTTCTCACTGAAAAAAGCGGCATAAACGGATCACTCATCATGGCACCTCCTCTGATGCCTTTAGTGTGCGACGAACCGGGTGTTTTATGTTAAAAAATCGTGATTGCGCCGATGATGAGCGCAAAGGCCGTCATGACGATAACGGCAAGAACCGCCCATTTCATCGCAAACTTCTGGTGTTCATCAATGGTGACCCCGGCAAGCCCGACTAATAAATGCGTCGACGGCACGAGCGGGCTTAACATATGAATCGGCTGGCCGATGATCGAAGCGCGGGCGATTTCCACCTTATCTACACCGTACGCCACGGCGGTCTCAGACAAAATGGGCAGCACGCCGTAAAAATAGGCGTCATTGGGCATCAGAAACGTAAAGATACCGCTCGTTAAGGCAACAATCGCCGGAATAAATCCCCCCATCTGTTCCGGAATAAGCGATACGAGGGAAATGGCCATCTCATCAACCATCTTCGTCCCCGTTAAAATTCCGGTAAACACGCCTGCGGCAAAAATCATCGAACCGATCGCAAGCACATTGCTCGAATGGGCTGAAATACGCTCCCTTTGATCGTTAAGCTTCGGATAGTTGACAATCAGCGCGATACAAAACGCAATGATGAACAGCACAGTTAAATTCACTTTTCCTGACACTAAAAATCCCACTAAAGAAAGCGTTAACAGTAAATTGAACCACCACAGTTTCGGCCGCCTCCATTCATCTTCCGCAGCCGCAGCCGTTTCATTTGTATGGGACGGCTGCTTTAATTCGATCACCCCGAGCCGTTTCCTTTCCATCCTTCCGAGTACATAAGCGACCACAATCATACATACCATGCCGCTGGCAATGACAGGCAGCATCGGCCCCGTCAGCTCTGCCGGGTCAACGCCGAGCGCACTCGCCGCACGCGGCGTCGCGCCGCCCCATGGTATCGTGTTCATGATACCCATGCCGACACCGGCGATTCCCGCTAAAATAATCGGACGGATTCCGAGCATGATATACAAAGGCAGCATTGCGCTTGTCGTAATCATATACGTCGTCGAGCCGTCTCCGTCCAGTGCGACAAGCATGGTCAAAACGGCTGTTCCGACTACAATTTTGAGCGGGTCGCCTTTAACCAGCTTTAAAATACGCGACACCATCGGATCAAATAAACCGGTATCAATCATAATGCCGAAATAAAGAATCGCAAACATAATCATGACTGCAATCGGCGCCACCTGTTCAATCCCGGAAATCATCATCTCGCCGACCCGGTTAAAAGAAAACCCGGCAAACAGCGCAAACACGATCGGCGTTAATACGAGCGCCGTTAACACTGAAAGCCGTTTTGTCATAATCAGCACCATAAAAACAAGCATCATAAGAAAGCCTAAGATTGCTAACACAGTATGTCCCCCTTATTATGAATACGCTTACATTTTAAAGGCCCGATCCCCTTTATCCGCCTTTTTGCTATCTTATGAGAATTGGATATTGAAGTAAATATTTTGGATTTTAAAGATTTTTAATTTTTTATAACCTTTTCGTTCATTTTGTTCATTTATAAATAAAAAGCCTCCCGCAAATATGCGGAAGGCTTATTTTTCGCTGCTCATCATCTCTTTATAAAACTCGGTCTGCTCTTCTAAAAAGCGTTTTGCGCCGCTGCTGTTTTTATAAAAGCTCTCCCAATCCCGTTTTTTCAACATTTGCTTCCACTCCGCGGATGAGGTAATCTGTTTCAAAGCCTGATCCCAATAGGCGATCTCGCCTTCGGTCATGTCTTTCGGCCCCATGATGCCTCTCCAGTGCGCAAAGACAAACGGCACCCCCTGCTCTTTCCATGTCGGCACATCGCTGAAGCCGGAGAGCCTTTTGTCCGACGTAACGGCCGCCAATGTGATTTTCCCTTTCCGATAGGCGTCTCTCGCTTCTGAAATGGTCATTGAGGCGGCGTCTATCTCGTGGCTGATAAGAGCTTCAATGACTTCATTGCTGCTCCCGTATTGAAAAAAGCGGATATCAAACGGAGAAATTCCGGCCATTTCCGCCGCTCTCGCAAAGGAGAGCTGGTCATCATTTCCGAGGCCGGGCGCAAATCCGATTTTTATGCCGCCCGGATGTGCTTTAATATCGCCGAGCAGCCGCTTTCCGCTTTTTATCTTTGAATCCTTCGGAAGAGCGACGGTCTGCCACTCTTTTGCGATAATGGCCAAAGGCGTAAAATCAGCTGCCTTCAGCCGGCTTTGTCCCAAAATTTCATTGCTTAACAGCAGGCTTGAATTCATACTGATGACATCCGTTTTTCGTTCGTTTACATATTTCCAGCCGCTGTCTCCGCCTCCGCCGGGTTTATAGACGATCTTTACGGGCCGGCCTAATATTTGCTTCCGCTCTATTACCGATTGCAAAGCTTTTGCCGTTACGTCCCAGCCCCCTTGAGGCGCTGCCGAGACGACAATTTCAACCGGCCCTTCGGCTGAACGGATGCCCGCCATCTGCCGTCCGTCAAAAGAAACCAGCGCCGCCAGCATGACAAGAAGCACTCCCAACCGCTTCATTTCTCCCATCCCTTATTCATGTGCTAAATAATATTTCCGTTCCGGCCTGCCGATAATGCCGTACTCTAATTCAGCGAGCGCTTCTTCCTGAGAAACGAGAAACTCGGCGTAGCGCCGCGCCGTTGTTCTGGAGGCGCCCATTTTTTCGCCCAGTTCTTCAGCCGTCATCCCTTTTTGGGCTGCCCTGAGCGCGTTTTTGATTTTTTGAAGTGTAATCGAATTAATCCCGGTCGGCAGATCATTGAGCTGTTTTTGTTCTTTCTGACCGCTTCCGAAAAACATGTCGATAACGGACTGGCTCAGCTCCGGCTGTGAGTGCAGCCATTCTCTTTTTTCACGGTACTGCAAAAGCACTTCTGTAAATTTATGTGCCGACACCGGCTTTATGACATAGTGGGAAACGCCTGATCTGAGCGCTTCCTGCAGCAGTCTTGTTTCGGCAGAAGCCGTAATAATGATGATATCAACGGAAGGAAAACGGCCGCGGATAAGCGGGAGCAGATCTGTTCCCAGCTCATCCGGCATATAAATATCCAAAAGCAGCAGATCAGGCTGCCGTTTCTCAAGCAGCGATATGGTGTCTTTGGCATTGATTGCTTTGCCGATGACATTGAATCCATCAAGATGTTCGATAAATTTTTCATGAATTTGCGCTATTCGAAAGTCGTCCTCTGCAATCGCGATGTTAATCACTCCGATTCCCCCTTTGGCCTTTCTTTCGGTATAAACACCGTAAATACGGCTCCGCCGCTCTTTTGCTGCGAAATCTCTATCGATCCCTGTAATTCACTGACGGCTTCTTTCAGATTGGCTAAGCCGTATCCTCTCCTTGTCCCCTTTGAAGAGTAGCCCTTTTCAAATATGGTTTCTGTTTTTTCCTGAGGCACGCCATCCCCTGAGTCCGCCACTTCGATGACGATATCCCTGCCGATATCAGTCATAAAAAAGGCGACCTCTTTTTTCTCTTTTTCGGCGACGGCTTCGAAAGCGTTATCAATAAGATTTCCGATGATCGTAATGAGCTGGGATGAACCCACATGCTCCGGCAGCGATTCTAAAAAGCTGTTTTCATCTATTGAAAGCTTCACTTTCTTCTCAGACGCCTTTCCCATTTTTCCTAATAGTATGGCCTGAACCCGCTGTGAATGAATGTTTTGAAAGAGGATTTCGTGCTGTTCATTCTGGATGGCGTACTCTTCTTTTATCAGTTCAATGGCTTCATTATATTCTCCCAGCTCTAACAGACCGAGTATCGCGTAAAGCTTATTCGAGAATTCATGCGTTTGCGCCCGGAGATCCTCCGAGTATTTTTTCATTTCAGTCAGCTTGTTAATCAGTTTCTTGAGCTCTGTTTTCTCCCGGAAGCTGATCACCGCTCCGTATACTTGTCCGGTCTGCTTCATTTCTTTCACGTTTAAGATAAATACTTTATTTCCGGCACGCACCTCCACGTTCGGCGGTAATTCTCCCCCTGCCAACACCGGCATGAGATTTGCGCCCGGCATGATTTCTTTTATATGCCTTCCGATCATCGGTTCCGGCAGATTCAGCATATCAGCCGCAGATAAATTCATCATGGTTACCGCGCCTTCTTTGTTTACGGCGATAATCCCTTCTTTAATCGCAAGGAGCATCGCATTGCGCTCCCTGTACAGCGCTGCAATTTCATGCGGTTCAAGGCCGAGTGTATCTTTACGGATGCTTTTTGCGAGCGCCGCCGCTCCCCCGATGCCGATAAGAAACACCAAACATGCAAAATAGCCTAAATGCCGCAGATGCGCTTTCATATCTTTTTCTATCTCATCTTGTAAAAACTCGACTGTCACCGTTCCGACGACTTCGTTATGATTTTTTTCCTCCAAAATAACCGGGGCGCTCCCCCGGACAGCCTTCATTCCGTCGGAAACCGGTGACCCGCCGAACATGATGGTTTTATTTTGCAGATTTTGATTTTCTTTCGGAATACTGCTTCGGGCCGAATGAAATGCAACATGCCCTTTTTGATCAGTGATGTAGACGGCGTGCGCGCCTGCCTGTTCTTTCATTTGTTCAATGACATCTAACTTTGTAAAAGCCTCTTGATCCGCAAGCCGGAACGCCTCTTTTACAGGAGGCATGTATGAAATGGTTTTTGCCGTTTGCACCGCCAGCTGTTCAGCCTGCTTCTGCCCTTCCTTTAATTGCTGAAAGGCAAATATAACCGTGAGCGTTCCGATGACAAGTATTAATAAAGCCGTAATTAATCCGGCGATTTTCATTTGCAGAGAGACATAAAACCGCTTCGCTTCCAACACAGCACCAGCCGTCCTTTCCTCCTAAAATCATACCATTTTTTAAATCTTCATTTCTCATTTTTGAGAATTTTCGTGATCTTTTTCTCTTGTGGCTTACCAAAAAGGTGATGATAGATATATATTTACTTTTACACAATTGATATAACACATAAAAAAGACTGACCGAAGTCAGTCTGGCAATCTATCAGGAAATCGTAACTCCCGCGCTTGCATATCCCGCCACTGTATTAATAAGCGAAAGGCCTGTCGCAGTGGCGGAGAATACCATTAACAGCCGGGTTTGAGGAGTTACCGCAATGTTCAGCCCTGTCGTGATTCCGTTGCTGATGCTGCCGATTGACAATACGCCGGTGAGGGGAGGAGCTAAAGTGACGGATGCTCCGGGAATCGGCGTGAACGTATTATTCGGCACTGTGGAACTGTATAATTGTGCGGTTATCGTAACAGTCGAGCCGACAAGCGACAATGCTGCGGTTGTACTGAAATAGGCGGCAATTGATGTAATGGTTCCGCTTCTCGGAACAGAAAAAGCAAAGTTCAGCAGAGTCCCTCCGGCTCCTGTAAGATCAATTGCGCCTCCCCCTCCGACATTGACGCCCGTCACAGAATTGCCGAACCCGACAAGGCTCACCGTTCCGATTAATCCGCCGGCAATGGTCGTCACGGCAGTTGGGAGACCTGAAGCAAAAGGAATGATTGCGCCTGCTCCTGTTGCGCCGGTTATTCCGGTTGTTCCCGTTACCCCAGTTGCACCTGTGGCTCCCGTTACTCCGGTTGCACCCGTTATTCCGGTAGATCCAGTATCTCCGGTTGCTCCGGTCGAGCCTGTTACTCCGGTCGCTCCTGTTACTCCGGTGGCTCCTGTTACTCCAGTTGATCCCGTTACTCCGGTTACTCCGGTTACTCCGGTGGCTCCCGTTATTCCTGTCGCTCCTGTTGCTCCGGTTATTCCAGTGGCTCCGGTGATCCCGGTTACTCCTGTTGATCCTGTTACTCCGGTGGCTCCAGTATCTCCAGTTGATCCCGTTATTCCTGTCGCTCCGGTGATCCCGGTTGCTCCTGTTATTCCTGTCGCTCCCGTTATCCCTGTTACTCCTGTTGATCCCGTTATCCCGGTTGCTCCTGTTACTCCGGTAGCGCCTGTTACTCCCGTGGCTCCCGTTATCCCGGTGGCTCCCGTTACTCCGGTCGTGCCCGTTATCCCGGTAGCGCCTGTTACTCCGGTAGCGCCTGTTACTCCCGTGGCTCCCGTTACTCCGGTGGCGCCGATTTCTCCGGTCGAGCCCGTTACTCCTGTTGCTCCTGTTGCTCCGGTGGCGCCGGTGGCTCCTGTTATCCCAGTTGCTCCAGTATCCCCGGTTACTCCAGTCGCTCCGGTTACTCCAATCGCTCCGGTTACTCCAATCGCTCCGGTTATGCCTGTTACCCCGGTTGCCCCCGTTACCCCGGTTGCACCTGTTATTCCTGTCGCTCCCGTTACTCCGGTCGTGCCCGTTATCCCGGTAGCTCCAGTATCCCCAGTTACTCCGGTAGCGCCTGTTACTCCGGTGGCGCCTGTTACTCCAGTGGCTCCCGTTATTCCGGTAGATCCAGTATCTCCGGTTGCTCCTGTTACTCCGGTCGCTCCGGTTACCCCGGTTACTCCTGTTGCTCCAGTATCTCCGGTTACTCCCGTCGCTCCAGTATCTCCGGTTACTCCCGTTATCCCTGTCGCTCCGGTTACCCCTGTTACCCCGGTTGCTCCTGTTACCCCAGTTGCCCCCGTTATCCCGGTTGCTCCTGTTACTCCGGCGGCTCCCGTTATTCCGGTAGATCCAGTATCTCCGGTTGCTCCGGTCAAGCCCGTTACTCCAGTAGCTCCTGTTATTCCGGTCGCTCCGGTGATCCCGGTTGCTCCCGTTATCCCAGTTGCTCCGGTTACTCCGGTTACTCCGGTAGCGCCGGTGATCCCGATGGCTCCGGTTACTCCGGTAGCGCCTGTTACCCCAGTTGCCCCCGTTACCCCGGTTGCTCCTGTTATTCCTGTCGCCCCGGTTACTCCCGTGGCTCCCGTTACTCCCGTGGCGCCGGTTGCTCCAGTCGCGCCGGGATCTCCAGTGACGCCGGTTGCTCCTGTAAACCCCGTTGCTCCAGTCAGCCCCGTTGCTCCAGTGAACCCCGTTGCTCCAGTGAACCCCGTTGCTCCAGTCAGCCCTGTTGCTCCGGTCAGCCCCGTTGCTCCGGTGCACCCTGTTGCTCCAGTCGCTCCTCTTACATGAAAATGATTTGGATGACAGCACGGACACCATCTTTCATGACAGCAAGAGTTTTCGCAACAGCACCCTTCACAGCAATGTGCCCGATTATGATAACTGCGCCTTTGATTTCTTCTTTTATGTTGAAAATGACAGCAACAATCCTTACAATTTCGGCAGTCGCAATCCCAAGAATCGTATCTGTTATACCAAGTATCTCCTTTTCTCATTACACCACCTCTATTTTCATAATATTTCCACGAAGAAAAAAGGTGTGGCAAAACCCCACTTCTATTGGGCACATTTTCAAATGTTCTTAAGGCTGCACCATGCACAGCTTTTAGAGAAAAAAGACCTAACTGTGCATAAGTCAGGTCTTTCATCTTTAAAATATCAGTCTGCTGTTGTCATTATGTTGTCGGGAAACGAATGCTGTTAAAATCAATATTGAGAGCTGTTGCGGCTGTTACATTATTAGCAGTTGTAAAAATAACTCTCAGCTGGTACGTGTTCGTTCCCGCGGTCGGCGCTGTATCCACTGTAGTATCAGCTACTGCAAACCGTTGAGTAGTTGCGCTAATAATAGACCTTGACAAAAGTCTTGTATGAATCTGTACTGCTCCCCTATATAATCTTATTTCAAAGACAAAGTTTGAATTGGCTGTAGATGTTACATCGACGCTGACTGAATAATCAAACTTTACATTCTGCAAAGTATTAACTGGAATTTCCAGTTCAGCAACAGGAACTTCTGTATTTAACGGCGGGTAAACAGTGAGCGGCCCGTTGGTTCTTGTGAAGAGCAAGGTCGGTGCACTAGCAGTTGGGCCTGTTGGGCCTGTTATTCCTGTCGCTCCCGTTGGTCCCGTTGTCCCGGTTACTCCGGTCGCTCCGGTTGATCCTGTGACTCCCGTGGCTCCAGTCGATCCTGTGACTCCCGTTGCTCCGGTTCGTCCTGTTGGGCCTGTTATTCCTGTCGCTCCCGTTGGTCCCGTTGTCCCGGTTCGTCCTGTTGGGCCTGTTATTCCTGTCGCTCCTGTTGCCCCGGTTCGTCCTGTTGGGCCTGTTGATCCTGTAGAGCCTGTCGGACCGGAATTCTCTATGACTTGAAGGAGAGACACGTCATCAATTAGTATTGTTGTGTTCGTATTCACAGATGCCTTACTGATCATAATCTGAGCATCAGTTACTCCATCAGGAACAACAGCTGTTGTTTGGTATACCTCTGTCCATGTATTAAAAATTACATTCGGTAAATGGCCTATCGTGATCGCTGCATCTAAACCTGTTGCAATCGGTACACCTAATGAATTTAAATATAAGATTTGCAAGTTAACCTGAGGGTTTGAAGCCGTTCCAATGGTTCCTAATGAAACTTGAAAATGATATGCCTGACCGACCGTAACCGGGACGATTTGTGAAAGTGAAGCAGTGTTTGTTTCAATCAAAAATTGTGCTGAGTATGTTCCTGAATGGGCAAATATACTGTTAACAGTGGCATTTGCCACGTCCCACCCGGTTAAATCTCCACTTTCAAAACCACCATTGACAATGAGGTTGCCAATCGCCAATTCACTCCCCCTCTCTTGTATTCGTATTTTCATTGCAGCCGACTTTACATAACTATTGTATCTAAACTCATGGTTATCAAAGCGATACAAAAAAGGTGACTGAAAAAACGATCACCTTTTAAACATTTATGGCAGAGGGAATGATGTTGCGTTTAAAGCCCGGTTTGTAATATCGACTTGTGTTACATTATTTGTATTTCCAACTGTTAATACCATATTATACACAGTTATTCCGGAAGCCGGAACTTGGTCAACAAACGTATGAGGAATAATAATAGATTGCCCGGCTGAATAGAATAGATTCAATTCAAGAGTTTCGGTGCTGATTATAATTCCATTTCTCTCCAAGTCAAGAGAAAGCACGAGGGAGAAATCAGGTGTCAGCGGATTAAGGGTGATATTAAGCTGAATTGTCGTATCAATCTTCACCAATTGAGTGGCAACTGCAGTTATAGTTGCCGTCAAGACACTTGTCGGAGTACCATCTAAAGGAATCACCACTTGATCAACCGCATTCTGAAAAGCAACCGTCGGCTGTGAACCCGTCGCTCCAGTAGCTCCAGTTGGACCCGTGATTCCCGTCGG
>NZ_JAHOAA010000004.1:139570-140022 GCF_019039175.1 Bacillus sp. FJAT-27001 | reverse complement strand
CCCCAGTTGACCCCGTCGCTCCAGTGGCTCCGGTTGGACCCGTAGTTCCCGTCGCCCCAGTTGGTCCGATATCTCCCGTAACCCCAGTTGGTCCGGTATCCCCCGTAACCCCAGTTGGTCCGGTATCTCCCGTAACCCCAGTTGACCCCGTCGCTCCAGCAGCTCCGGTTGGACCCGTGATTCCCGTCGCCCCAGTTGATCCGGTATCTCCCGTAACCCCAGTTGACCCCGTCGCTCCAGTGGCTCCGGTTGGACCCGTAGTTCCCGTCGCCCCAGTTGGTCCGGTATCTCCCGTAACCCCAGTTGAACCCGTCGCTCCAGTGGCTCCAGTTGGACCCGTGACTCCCGTAACCCCAGTTGACCCCGTCGCTCCAGCAGCTCCGGTTGGACCCGTGATTCCCGTCGCCCCAGTTGGTCCGGTATCTCCCGTAACCCCAGTTGGTCCGGTATCC
>NZ_JAHOAA010000004.1:96980-139409 GCF_019039175.1 Bacillus sp. FJAT-27001 | reverse complement strand
CCCGTGATTCCCGTCGCCCCAGTTGACCCCGTCGCTCCAGTGGCTCCGGTTGGACCCGTAGTTCCCGTGATTCCTGTTACTTCAACAAATGCGACATCGTCAATTAATACAACCGGAGTATTACTTGACCCGGCTGTTTTACTGATTAAAATTTGTGCCTGAACAGCTGCAGCCGGCGCAGTAGTTGTTGTTTGATAGACTTCAGTCCATGTATCAAATATAGTATTAGGCATGTTTCCTATTGTGACGTTTATGTTTAATCCGGTTCCTACCACTGCGTTTGAAGCATCTAAATATAAAACTCTCAGATTGATTTCAGGGTTTGCAATTGTGCCAATTTTGCCGAGAGAAATGAAAAGCTGAAATGATTGCTGCGGAGAGACAGGAACAGTTTGTGACAAGGAGGCACTCGTAATTCCGCCTGCAAATTGGGCGGAGAATGCTCCCGTATGAGCAAATGCAGACACAACCGAAGCACTCACTCCGCTCCAGCCTGTTAAGTCTCCGGATTCGAAACTTCCATTGTTTATGAGATTTTGAATCGCCAATCTATACCCTCCTTTCATCATTTTTGCTAGTACAAATCAACATAGCATATGCAGTTTTATCTATTATGGAAACTCAATTCGCGAGATTTCTGTTTATCCCCTATTTAAATGTACTATCCGATCATATTGATGGCACGGTTTGTCACATTAACACCTGTTACATTAACAGAACCGGCAACCGTTAATACCACATCATACGTGATGGCCCCGGCATACGGCGCCTGGTCTACGAATGTCAGCGGAATAATGAGAGACTGCCCGCCTGAGTAAAACAAATTCAATTCAAGCGTCTCTGAACTGACTGTTATTCCGTCTCTTTTCAGCGACAAAATCAGCTTCAGTGAAAAATCCGGGGATAAAGGCTCATGACTGATGTTGAGCTGTACCGTAGAATCTACTTTTATCAATTGAGAAGCTGCTGCTATAACTGTGCCGGACAGAATATTTGCCGGTGATCCATCCAAAGGAATGACGGCGGCATCAGCAGCTTGTTGAAAAGCCAGAATCGGTATGCCGCCGGGCGGACCCGGAGGACCGGGGGGGCCTTGAGAGCCCGGAAGCCCTGCCGGCCCTCTCTTCCCCGGAGGTCCTTGTACACTATTAGGAGAGCACAGCGCAGGATTCTTTTCTGAAAAGGAGGGAGTTTTATCACTTTCTATGTGAGAACAGCCATCAGAAATTTTTTCATTATATCTACGCGAATGCTCTGTATACCAGCTCTTCACATGACGGCTCATACATTTATAGTGAGAGCTTTGCCCAGTGAACGGATTATTTCGTTTCGCACTCATAAAATCACCTCAACCTTATGGTACTCAGGCGGTTTATACATTGTGAAACGTCCCATCAATCTCTTAGTTCAAAAAAAAGAAGGCAGATCGCATCTGCCTTCTTCTTACCATAACCCTAATACTTTCCACCATAATCCGCCGATCACAAGCCATGTCACAATATGGACGATTGACAGGATAAAGCCGATGGACCACCATTTGCTTTGCGATATATAACCCGCTCCGAAAAAGACCGGAGCCGCTCCTGAGCCGTAATGCGTTGTCGAACCGAAAAGGTTGCTGAAAAACGCCAAGCTGAGCGCCGCCAACAGCGGCGGAGCGCCTGCAGCCACGATGACGGCGAGAAATGCCGCATACATGGCGCTGATATGCGCGGTTGCGCTCGCAAAGAAGTAATGCGTGTAATAATACACGACAATCAGAATCATAAATGCCACAATCCATGAAAAACCGGAAACAGAAGATTTCATCATATTGCTGAACCAAGACACCATGCCGAGCTCATTCAGGAAATTCGCCAGCATCACAAGCGCCGCGAACCAAGTCAGCGTATCCCATGCACCTTGTTCCTTTTTGATGTCCTCCCATGTTAATACCTGTGACAAAAGCAAAACGGATAATCCGATCAGGGCCGTCGTCGTTGCGTCAATATTTAAGCTTCCTCCGAAAATCCACAGCGCAAGCACCAATAAAAAGACGATGACCATGGAGAGTTCGGATTTTTTAAACGGACCCATTTCTTTCAATTTTTCCGTTGCGATTTTAGCCGCATCCGGTGTTTCTTTAATTTCCGGCGGATACAGCTTATAAATGACCAGCGGCGTAATGATTAAGCTCGCCAATCCCGGTACAATGGCTGCGATTGCCCAGCTTGTCCATGTGATGTCCACCCCTGCGACATCGTGGGCCAGCTTGGCGATCAGCGGGTTCGCCGCCATTGCCGTCAAAAACATCGCAGACGTAATCAAGTTTCCTTGAAAACCGGTTTTTAATAAGAAAGCGCCGATTTTCCGCTCTGTTCCGTCTGCCGGCGTTGATCCGAAAGTTTCGGATAATGATCTGATAATAGGAAAAATAATGCCGCCCGCCCGTGCCGTGTTGCTCGGAATGGCAGGTGATAAAATTAAATCACTGAAAAGCAGTGAATAAGAAAGGCCGAGTGTTTTCTTCCCGAACCGTTGTACGAATACGTAAGAAATCCTGGCGCCGAGCCCGGTTTTGATGAACCCCCGGGAAATAAAAAAGGCGATGACAATCAGCCAGATTGTCTTGTTTCCAAATCCGCTTAACGTATTTTCAATAGATAGCGTTCCCGTTAACGCGGTGACTGCCAATGCAAAAATTGCAATTGCGCCCATTGGCAAGGGCTTGGAGATAAAGCCGATAATTGTTGCGACAAAAATAGCGAACAAATGCCATGCTTTAGGTTCAAGTCCGGACGGCGCGGGAATAAACCAAATGATTAATCCCACAGCAACAGTAATAAGCAAAGGAATGATTTTTACTGCCTGCTGTTTTTTTGCGTCTTTTTCTGAAGCCATTACAGGTCTCCTCCTATTTTGTTGTCTTCCATCCCCTATCCCATTTTACTACTTAACTAAGTTAATAAACGTTTTTGTTAATTAAAAAACACAAAGGAATATTTTCCTTTGTGTTTCTTGTTTATTATTTTAATATGCCCGACCCGGCTTTAGATATAACATCTGATTTTACATTTGATGATGAGCCGATGGAACCGTGCAATGACGGTGTCCAGCCGACGGACTGACTTAATCCGTTGGCGGCTGACGCATTAATGGAGGAGCCGTTTAAAAGAGTGCCGTCTTCATGAAGCGCTTTTCCGCCGCTGAAGACGCTGATGACTTTATCAGCAGCCAGTCCCGGCACTTCAAAGACATTATTCTGGGCATATATTTTTGACGCGTGGCCCGCGCCCCACGCATAGCTGAACGGGTATGCGGCACTTTTAGAGCCTGCGTAAAAATTATTATAAATATGAACCTGCCCGTACCGGACCCGCGGTGCGCGCTGGACGATGTTCTGGTAATAGTTATGGTGAATGGTCACCTTCAGTTTTCCTTCATCCGACGTCTTGCTGTCGCTGTTTCCGATGACAGAGCCTTTGTCATGGTCATGATATTTATTATAGGACAATGTAATATAATTCGCCCCGTTGGCTATATCCGTCTGGCCGTCATGGTGCTGATATTTTCTCCCGTAATAGTAGGGAAAACTGCTGTCGGGATTCGATCCGTCATTAAAGGTGCAATGATCGATCCAGATGTGCGTCGCGCCGTTAATGGTGATATTGTCATATTCCGAGTTCCAGTTGCCGCTGCTGCCGTCCGTCGGGTCCCATTGCGGAAAATAGTCGTAAGCGTCTTGAAATTCAATGTTGCGGATGATGACATTGTCGACGCCGTTCTTAATATTAAAATTCCCGCCTGTCACTTTGGCATTTGAACCCGAGCCGATGATCGTCGTATTTGAAGGAATGTCAACCACGACCCGTGCCTTCTGGTTTTTTTGCGATCGCTGTCTGGCGTCTTCCTGGGTGCCTGACGGCGCTTTTTTTCCCCATTTGTCCGGGTCGTACGCCTTCAGATAGGCGTTCGGATCATATGCCGGATCTTTATAATCATCAAAGCCGAGAGTTTTATTGCGGTCGTCCGTATTCATATTGATTGTGCCTTGTATGTAAATAATCTTCGGTGTGCTGTTGGCGCTTCCCCCTAATGCAGAAACGAGCTGCTGTCTGTTTGATACGGTGTATACATTCGATGAATAGGCTTTCGCGCCGCCGGTTGTCCCGCCGGAAGCGGCTCCCCAGCCGTCATTTGTTCCTAACGTCTGCCGTCCCAGATCAGCGGCATAGACGTCCGCAGGGATCATACATAAACAAACCGCCAGCATAAATAACATTTTTTTCATGAATTGTGCTCCTCCTGATTCTTTGTTCCAATTTATTACAATTTAATTGTATCAAATCAGTTGAGAAACAGCACCGAAAATGTACAGAATGTGCCTTTCGGTTTTATTGCGGAAACCGCAAAAAAATCCCAAGGGACCGAAAACCCCTTGGGATCTGTTCAGCTTACGCCCATGATTTTACTTTTTCGTTATCCGTGACAAACAGAAGAACTTTTCCTTCATCTAAGCGCTTTTCAAATTGTGATGCTTCCTCTTCCGAAAAGCCGATTTCGTGAATTTTGTTGCGGAGCTCGTCGCCTTTTTTATTAAACATATTGCCGACTGCGTGTTTAATGCCCGTTTCTTTCGCTCCGATGGTATTGACATCAGTATTATCGGCCAGGCGGTCCGTTCTGTCGTCATCATGAGAAAGCACATATACGTCTTCTTTTGCGACACCCAATTGCTGAAGCTCTTTTACGTCCTGCATCAGTTTTTGATCATTTGTATATTCTCTTACTACCGGTTTCATTGATAAGTCCTCCCTTTTGTTTTGTATATTGGATGTTTACCCGATCAATCAAGGATCAAACAAAAGAAAGAGAGTTCAGTGGGAAAACGGGCAGATTGTCGGTGGATATTTTCTGGCGGGACATGTTACAGTAGAAAAAGCAACTTTTATCAGAAAAATAAAAATCTTCATGAGCCGATTAAGCAGGGAGGTGGTTCCTATTCATTACTTTTCACCGGAACAGCGATTTAACGCTTGGGTTGTCAGTGATTTAGTGAAGCAGGTATTCCGCCGGCATACCCGCTGCCCGGATGGAATAAAAGAGCTTACGGCCTTTGCTGAAGATACTTTTCATATTAATATCGATTTCGTTTTCTCTATCATTATCAATATCGGTGATATCGAATCCGTTCTGCCGACAGAAATTGAAAATAGGCTGAATTCTTATCTGACCGCGCTTCAGCCCGTGATTACCGCTGACATGCTTCATTCTTCAAAAACAAATGCCTATGAATATTTGGAACATGAGAAAAACACCGATGTGTACCGGTTATTCTATTAAATATGCATATAAGGAAAGAAGGGCCCTGGCCCTTCTTTTTTTATGGCCGCTGACGGTTTGATTTTGTAATCGGGAAATGGTTCGTGTTACATTTGGAACAACCACTTATCTTGAAGGAGGATTCAGTATGCCGAATCATCAGCAGCAAATTCAATTGGCAAGACGCCCCAAAGGCGTTCCCGCCCATGACGATTTCCGCTTTGAAACGATTGCCGTGCCCGAACCGAAAGACGGCGAAGTGCTTGTGAAAACAAGTTATGTGTCCGTTGATCCGTACATGCGCGGACGGATGCAAGATACAAAATCATATGTAGAGCCGTTCGCTTTAGATGAAGCCATAACAGGCGGAGTGATTGCCGAGGTTCTGACAGACGGCGATAAGCTGAAAAAAGGAGATGTTGTGATCGGAAATCTCGCATGGCAGGAATATTCAGCCGTCAATGAGTCCGCCCTCCGCAAGTTGGATACGGATATCGCACCCGCCCAGGCGTATCTCGGCATTTTAGGGATGACCGGACTGACCGCTTACTTCGGGCTGCTCGATATCGGCCGTCCGAAAAAAGGCGAAACCGTCGTCGTTTCAGGCGCGGCGGGCGCCGTCGGCTCAACAGTCGGACAGATTGCCAAAATCAAAGGCGCGCGGGTTGTCGGCATCGCCGGATCTGATGAAAAAATCGCGTATTTGAAAGAGGAGCTTCAATTTGATGAAGCCATTAATTACAAAACGGCGGATGATATTCAAAAAGCGCTGGAACAGGCATGTCCTGACGGCGTCGATGTCTATTTTGACAATGTCGGCGGACCGATTTCAGATGCGGTGATAAACCTGCTGAATGAATTCGCCCGCATTCCGGTATGCGGAGCGATCTCATCGTACAATACCGAAAGTGAAGAAGAAGACATGGGCCCCCGCGTCCAGCCGAAGCTGATCAAAACAAAAGCGCTGATGCAGGGATTCATCGTCAGTGATTATGCTGACCGCTTTTCCGAAGGTGCGAAACAATTGGCCGAATGGCTTAAGGATGGAAAGCTTCATTATGAAGAAACGATTACGGAAGGATTCAGCCATATTCCTGACGCGTTCCTCGGCCTGTTTAAAGGAGAAAACAAAGGCAAACAGATCATCAAAGTCAGTGATCTAAGTTAACATGATGATAAAAAAAAGGAGGGCTTTGTCCCCTCCTTTTCTGTTTATTTGGGATCAGCCGCGAAGAATCAAAGTAAGAAAGCCGTCTTCATCAGGCTCCGTATCTTCCAAAGTGAATCCCGCTGCTTGAAAGCAGGCTAAACTGATTTGATTGTCTTTTTCGATGTTTGCCGCCCATTCCCGCACGCTGGTAAACCCAGGGTCAGTCAGCAGTTTTTGCAACATCTGTTTTCCGTACCCTTGAAGCTGGTACAAAGGATTGACGATCAATCCGATATACGCCCGCTCCTCCACAAACTCCATAGAGACCATGCCTGCCGGACACTCCCCGTCATATGCCATAATGACAGTATCGTCTTCATCTTTATTCAATCGTGCATACCACGCGTCTAATGGCAGCATCGCATCCATTCTCCGTCTGATATTATCGTTCTTAAACCAGTGTTCAAGTATTTTCAGCTCACGTTCCTTCAATATTTGAAATCTGTCTATTGAAACCATCTTCCCGCCCCCGCCTGAACCTTTTCTATTATTTTACAACAAAAAACGAAGGGCTTCCCGCCCTCCGTTTCTTATTTCTCAGATAATTTTCCGCCTGAATAAACGGCCTCTTTCAGCGCAATTCCGAGTGATTTGGCCATTTTTTTCAATTTGGATTCTTCCATCGGCGTGACAAGGCTGAGTACGGTTCCTTCTTTACCGGCCCGCCCCGTCCGGCCTGATCTGTGAATGTACCCGTCTTCATTCGGGATGTCCGCGTGAATGACGTACGGAAGATCATCGATATCGAGTCCGCGCGCCGCAATGTCAGTCGCCAGAAGCAGCGGAAATTCTCCCCGTTCAAACGCTGATAATATCTTTGCCCGCTCCATTTTTTTCGCTTCTCCGTGCAGAATGCCGAGATCCACGTGGTGATAGGCGAGTTTTTCCGCATAGACGCTTAAATTTCCGATATCTCTGACGAACACGAGCGCCTGCATGCCGTTCAGCCGTGACAGCTTTTGTAATAGCTTCACTTTATCCCGCTGATCGCAGACGAGATATTGATGCGTGACGCGCGCTTTTTCCGCCGTATTCCGCTCCACTTTCAAAACGGCCGGTTCGTGTGCGATGGTATTCAGCACCTGTTCTGTTTCCGGCTGCAGCGTAGCGGAAAAGCTTAAAAGCTGTCGGTCTTTCAGCGTCGTTTTAATGATTTTTTTCATCGTTTCGCGGTGTTCCTGTGTCACGAGCTGATCCGCTTCATCAAGAACGATCGTCTTGACTTCATGCATTTTCAGCTTTTTCGCCTGAATCAATTCGAGCACCCTGCCCGGTGTGCCCGCAATGATATGCGGTTTATTTTTGAGCTTTTCCACCTGCTTTTTCACGTTTGCTCCGCCGATCAAAGACAAAGCGCGAAGATCAGAGCCTTTTATCCACTCCTGAATCACTTGAAAAATCTGCATCACAAGTTCGCGGGACGGCGCTAAAATGATCACTTGCGGATGTTTCTGTTCCGGGTTGATCCGCTCCAGAACCGGAAGCGTGTACGCCAATGTTTTTCCCGTTCCCGTCGGGGATTCGGCGATGACGTCTTTCCCTTCCATAATCACCTGAGCGGCTTTTTCCTGAATGACGGTCGGCTCCTGAAAACCTGACGCCTCCCAGTTTTCGGCGATAAATGGTTGTGTATGCTGTAAAAATGGCCATGTTTGGGTCATGTCGTTCTCCTCAATTCTTAAAATCTACTCCATAGTATCTCAAATGCACGCGCCAAACGCAATTTTCTTTTTCCTTCCAAGCCTTTTAACAAACGGTCTCCTCCTTTATAATCATAAATGAGAAAGACACATGATAAAAAAAGCGTGTCTGATAACGATAGAGGTGTAATGATGAGTATTTTATCCGTAAAAGAGTTAAGCCACGGCTTCGGTGATCGTGCGCTTTTTAACAATGTATCGTTCCGTCTTTTAAAAGGGGAGCACGTCGGCTTAATCGGAGCAAACGGCGAAGGTAAATCAACGTTTATGAATATTATTACCGGAAAGCTTGAGCCTGATGAGGGTAAGGTTGAATGGGCGAAAAACGTGCGTGTCGGCTACCTCGATCAGCATACCGTGCTTGAAAAAGGAAAAACGATCCGCGACGTGCTGAAAGATGCATTCCATTACTTATTTGCGATGGAAGAGGAAATGAATGAGATTTACAACAAAATGGGCGAAGCGGACCCTGATGAGCTTGAGCAGCTGCTTGAAGATGTCGGTGTCATTCAGGACGCCCTGACTAATAATGATTTCTATGTGATTGACAGCAAAGTTGAAGAAATCGCCCGCGGCCTCGGCCTGCAGGATGTCGGACTTGACCGCGACGTCACTGATTTAAGCGGCGGACAGCGGACGAAAGTGCTGCTCGCCAAACTGCTTTTGGAAAAACCGGAAATCCTTCTGTTGGACGAACCGACCAACTACCTTGATGAACAGCATATTGAATGGCTGAAACGCTATTTGCAGGAATATGAAAATGCGTTCATCTTGATTTCTCACGACATTCCGTTTTTAAACAGCGTGATCAATTTGATTTATCATGTGGAAAACCAGGAGCTGACGCGTTATGTCGGTGACTACCATCAGTTTATGGAAGTCTACGAAGTGAAAAAACAGCAGCTCGAAGCCGCCTATAAAAAACAGCAGCAGGAAGTGGCTGAACTGAAAGATTTCGTCGCCCGCAACAAAGCGCGGGTCAGCACGAGAAATATGGCGATGTCCCGCCAGAAAAAGCTTGATAAGATGGATATGATCGAACTGGCGGCCGAAAAACCGAAACCGGAATTCCATTTCAAGCCTGCGAGAACGTCAGGCAAGCTCATTTTTGAAACGAAGGACTTAGTCATCGGCTACGATACTCCGCTGTCACGCCCGCTCAATCTCAGAATGGAGCGCGGGCAGAAAGTCGCCCTGTACGGCGCAAACGGCATCGGGAAGACGACGCTGTTAAAAAGCCTGCTCGGTGAAATCCAGCCGCTGGAAGGCACGGTGGAACGGGGCGAGCATCAATACACGGGCTATTTCGAGCAGGAAGTGAAAGAAACCAATAACAATACGTGCATCGAAGAAGTGTGGAGCGAATTTCCTTCCTTTACCCAGTACGAAATCCGCGCCGCCCTCGCCAAATGCGGACTGACGACCAAACACATTGAAAGCCGCGTCTCCGTTCTCAGCGGAGGAGAAAAAGCGAAGGTCAGACTGTGCAAACTGATCAATTCAGAAACAAACCTGCTCGTGCTTGACGAACCGACAAACCACCTGGATGTCGATGCGAAAGAAGAGCTGAAACGCGCGCTGAAAGAATACAAAGGCTCCATTCTGCTGATTTCCCACGAACCCGAGTTCTACATGGATATCGCGACGGAAACATGGAATTGTGAATCTTGGACGACGAAAGTGCTGTAAACACAAAAAGGAACTCCCGCCTGTGCGGAAGTTCCTTTTTTTCTTAATGTCCGGCTTTTATTCCGGCGAGATGTTTGCGTCCCATGAGAAGGACAAGCATGCCGACAAAAACGACGATCCCGCCTACTGTATATGGAGTGCTTGCGGTGAAGTGTTCTGACAGCATCCCCGCAATCCACGGAGCGAGCGCACCGCCGATAAAACGGACTGAGCTGTAGGCTGAAGACGCGATTGAACGTTCAACCGGCGCAGAACCCATCACAGCGGTTGTCATGATCGTATTCACCATACCGAGAACAGCACCGGCGACAACGATACACGTAATGATCAACGTCTGATGGTCAGTCCAGATCCCCATGACGATGAGAATGACCGCAAAGGCGATAAAGAGAACGACGAGCGAACCCACTGTTCCCAGCGCTTTGTGCACGAGCGGCGCCGTAAAGACTGACGTAATTGCCAGCAATAACCCCCAGCCGAAGAAGACGTATCCAAGGCCGTGTTCATCTAAATCCAGCACGAACGGAGAATAAGCAAGCAAAATAAAAAATCCAAAGTTGTATAAGAAAGCAGATACTGCCATTGTCAAAAGGCCTTTATATTTGAGCGCCTTCATCGCATCAAACACACCGACGCGTTTCGCCGGTTTCGGCAGCTTCGGCAGCATGAGTGAAATCGCGCAAAGCGCTATGAACATAAGGACAGACACTCCGAAGAACGGAGCGCGCCATGAGATGCTGCCAAGCTCTCCGCCTGCAAGCGGCCCGACAGAAATTCCCAGTCCAAGCGCGGCCTCATACAAAATAATGGCTTTGGCGCTGCCGCCGACCGATACCCCGACGATGACGGCAAGCGCGGTTGAAATAAAGAGAGCATTCCCAAGCCCCCAGCCGCCGCGATAGCCGACAAGCTGAGCGATTGAACTTGAGCTTCCGCCGAGAGCGGCAAACACGATGATAAAAATAAGTCCGAGAAGCAGCGTCCATTTTGCGCCGATCCGGCTGGAAATCGCGCCGGAGAAAAACATCATAAAACCGGTAACGAGCAAATAACTTGTAAATAATAGAGATACTTCACTAGGTGAAGCATGTAATTGTGCGGCGATCGCCGGAAGAATCGGATCGACAAGACCGATTCCCATAAAGGAAATAACACAGGCAAACGCAACCGCCCAAACGGCTTTCGGCTGGCTGAATAAGCCTGTTTTCTGTTGTGATGATGTATCCATTTGACCAGACCTCCTGTTTCATCCATTAAAAGAAACGCTATATCCATAGCGTTTACAGCAAAATCATTCGATTGATTGAATGGCGCGGTCAGCTTTTTCTTTCATTCCGTTAAGGCGCGTTTTAAAATGCTGAAATGTGCTGATCTTCTCATCAATCATCTCAAGCTGGTGGTTCAAAGCGTGCTGAATCTCTTCCAGCTTTTCTTTCCGTTCCTTTGGATCCAGTGACAACAAGTACCCCTCTTTGTTTAATTCCAGCTGACGGCTCATCTCCATAAACTGCTGAAGCTCCTGAAGGGAAAAACCGAGCACTTCTTTTGTGCTGGTTACTTTTTCGAGCTCCTCCATATCATCTTCAGAGTAAAGCCGGACGCCGCCTTCTGTCCGTTTAGGAGCAGGAATCAAACCAATCTCCTCGTAAAAACGAATGGTTCGTTTTGTCAATCCGCTTCGCTTGGCAACTTGATCAATCTTCATCCATTCCAAGGTGAATCCCCCTCTTGTCGTATCTGTTTCTATTATACACCATTTGAACCTTAACGTAAACGTTAACTTTTTATGCTGATAAACTTTGCTTGGACAAAACGTTTGTCTTTAAAGCGCCGGGAGACATCTGTGTAAGATAAAAAAGCCGGAATGACCCGCCATCTTTCTCGGGGGCCGTACCGGCTTTTCTTAATTCTCAAGTTCTTCAATTATCAGTGACAATTCGGTCCAGCGCTCCATCGCCGCTTCAAGCTCTTCAGCCGTTTTTGCCTGTTCGGCCATCAGTTCTTGAATCTTTCCGAAATCACTTCCCGCATCAGCGATTTCCGCTTCCAGACGCTGATGCTTTCCTTCAAGGCCGGCGATTTTGTCTTCGATGCCGTCCCATTCGATCTGATCCTTATATGAAAGCTTTTTGCGCTTTTTCTTCGGCTCTTCCTCCGCCTTTTTCTCTTCGGCCGGCTGTTTTACCGCCGTCTTCTTCGCTTTTGCGTGTTCCATGTATTCACTGTACGAACCTTGGAAACGGGAAATGACACCTTGTCCTTCAAATACGATCAGGCGGTCAATGACGCGGTCAAGGAAATAGCGGTCATGGGATACGGTGATGACGACGCCTGGGAACTGTTCGATATAATCTTCGAGCACGCTTAATGTTTCCGTGTCCAGATCATTGGTCGGCTCATCTAAAAACAGCACATTCGGTTCCTGCATCAGTACATTCAGCAAGTACAGACGGCGCTTTTCCCCGCCCGACAGCTTTCTGATATACGTCTGCTGCATCGGACGCGGGAACAGAAAACGCTCAAGCATTTGTTCCGCGGTGATGACATCGCCTTCCGCCGTTTTGACGATTTCAGCCGTCTCTTTTATATATTCAATGACTTTCATATCACCGTTCATTTCGCTGTGGTCCTGGGTGTAGTAGCCGATCCGGACCGTCTGCCCGATGATGATATTGCCGCTGTCAGGCTGAATTCTGCCGGCGAGGCTGTTTAAAAGTGTCGTTTTCCCGATTCCGTTCGGCCCGATGATGCCGATTCGTTCCCCCGGGATGACAAGCTCATTAAACTGGCTGATCAGCGCTTGGCCGTTATAGGTAATGGTGACGTTATCGGCTTCGATCACCTGTTTTCCGAGACGGTGGGAGCCGATCGCGAAATCGAGTGATCCGGAGACTGCCGGCCCTTTTTGCTCTTTGAGCGCCTCCGCTCTGTCCACTCTCGCTTTTTGTTTCGTCGAGCGCGCTTTCGCCCCTCTTCTGAGCCACGCCAATTCGCGGCGCAGGAGGTTTTGACGTTTTGTTTCTTTCTGCTCCGCCAGCACTTCCCGTTCGGCCCGTTTTTCCAGGAATACTTCATAGTTTCCTTTATACGTATAAAGGCTGCCTCTCTCAAGCTCGTAAATTCTGTTCGTCACCCTGTTCAGAAAATATCTGTCGTGCGTGACAAGCATAACGGCGCCCGGATATTGCGATAAGTAGCCTTCCAGCCATTCAATCGTTTCATTGTCCAAGTGGTTTGTCGGTTCATCCAAAATGAGCAGGTCTGCCGGCTGGATGACGTTTTTCGCAATCGCGACGCGCTTTCTCTGGCCGCCGGACAGCTCACTGACATCCTTCATCAGATCGGTGACGCCAAGTTTGGTTAAAACCGTTTTGGCTAACGTATTCGCCTCCCACGCATCATTCGCGTCCATTCGGGCCTGCGCATCAAGCAGCTGTTTCTGGCGCTGGTCATTTTCCGGTTCTTCATTCAGCGCCTGAAGCGCTTTTTCGTATTCTCTCATCGTTCTCATGACGGCTGATCCGCCGGAATAAATATGCTCAAGTACGGTTTGTCCGGCCGGAAGCTCAGGGTCCTGATGCAAAAACTCAATATGCACGTTTCCTGAAGCCGTAATCTCGCCTTCCTCCGTTGATTCAAGGCCGGCAATGGTTTTCAGAAGCGTAGACTTCCCCGTTCCGTTCGGGCCGATTAAACCGATTCTTTCATTCTCTTCAATATGAAAGGAGATATGGTCGAATAATGTCTTATCTCCGTATGTTTTATAAAGGTTTTCCGCTTTTATGATGCTCATGGTTCCTATCAATCCTCACGTAAGTTCATGTGTTCATTTTAAATCAGGCGCTGGAATAAAACTAGTAAAAGGACAGACAAATTTCTTGGAAGAGATCATTTTGTCCGAAGAATGTTTCCGCCTCTCCTTTTATACACTGGAGGTGAAGAGGTGATGACATGATCAGCGTCAGTTTGTGCGTTATCGTGAAAAATGAAGAGGAAGTGCTTGCGGGCTGTCTTGATTCCGTCAAAGACATTGCGGATGAAATTGTGATTGCTGATACGGGCTCGACCGACCGGACGAAAGAAATCGCGGCCCGTTATACGGATAAGATTTATGATTTTGAATGGATCGATCACTTTGCGGCCGCTCGTAACTTTGTGTTTTCGAAAGCGGAAATGGATTATATTCTGTGGCTGGACGCCGACGATATATTGACGGAAAAGGACCGTGAAAAGCTGATTGAACTGAAGGCGTCGCTTTCAAAAGAGGTGGACGCGGTATCCATGTATTATCACGTCGGCTTTGATGCTCGGGGAGAGGTCAGCTTCAGATACCGCCGCAACCGTCTCGTTAAGCGTGAAAAAGGATTCCGCTGGATCGGAGCCGTGCATGAGTATCTTGAAGTATACGGAAACATCATAGAAACCGATATTGCCGTCACACACCGGAAATCCGCGAAAAAGCACTCGCCTCCCTCAGACCGCAACTTGAAGATTTATGAGAAAATGGCGGAAAACAGTGAAACGATGACACCGCGCGATTTGTTTTACTTCGCGAATGAATTAAAGGATCACGGCCAGTATCAGCGCGCCATCACGTATTATCACCATTTTCTTTCCACAAAACAGTGCTGGATCGAAGACGAGATCAGAACATGCCAATATCTATCCGATTGCTACAGGGCGGTCGGCCATGAAGAGGCCGCCATGACGTCTCTCTTAAAATCATTTCTGATCGATTGTCCGCGACCGGAGTTCTGCTGCAGGCTCGGCGACTATTTTGCGGAGAAACGGCAATACCGGCAGGGCGTGTTTTGGTATGAGCTCGCCCTATCCGCCAAAAGCAGTGATGCAGGCTTTACCCAGCTCGAATATTCCACCTGGTATCCCCATCTGCAGCTCTGCGTCTGCCACTGGCAGCTCGGCGACAGAGAAAAAGCGAAGATTCATAACGACAAAGCCGCCTCCTATCATCCGTCACATCCGAGTGTCCTGTATAATCAAAACGTGCTCGGCACATAACATCGAAAAAAAGAGCTGCCCCGTATGAAGGGCAGCTCCTTATTGATTACGCTGTCGGAATTCCTCCGCTTACACTGTAAATTTGGGATGTCACATAGCTCGATTCTTCTGAGGCCAAAAAGACATAAATCCCTGCTAGCTCCGCAGGCTGGCCGGCACGCTTTAATGGAACGGCCGGTGTTTCCTTGCCGAATTTCGGAATGTTTTCACCGGGCTGTCCTCCCGAAATCTGCAGAGGCGTCCAGATCGGCCCCGGCGCTACCGAGTTGACTCTGATTCCTTTATTCGCCAGCTGCTTTCCTAAGCCGACGGTAAAACCGATAATGGCATGTTTCGTCGCGGCATAATCCAACAGCATCGGGCTTGGATTATACCCTTCTACGGACGTTGTCGTGATAATAGACGCGCCTTCCGGCAGATACGGAAGCGCGGCTTTGACGAGCCAATACAGCGAGAATACGTTGACTTCAAATGTTTGATAGATTTGTTCTGTGGCAAGATCGCTGATATCATCCACTGCCTGCTGTTTGCCGGCGACAAGAGCGAGCGTGTCAAGACCGCCAAGCTCTTGATACGCTTTTTCTGCCAATTCTCCGCAAAACGCTTCATCGCTTAAATCTCCCGGCAGCAGAACGGCTTTTCTTCCCTCTTTTTCAATTAACGCTTTCACTTCTTCGGCATCCGGCTGTTCCTCAGGCAGATAGTTAATCGCCACATCCGCCCCTTCCCGGGCATAAGCAATCGCGGCGGCCCGGCCGATACCTGAATCGCCGCCGGTGACGAGGGCTTTTCTTCCCTTCAGCTTGCCGGCTCCTTTATAGCTTGTTTCACCGCAGTCCGGTACAGGCTTCATCTCTTTTTGCAAACCGGGCGGTTCTTGATATTGTTTTGGAAATTCATCATGATCATATTTCGTCAGCGGGTTGTGCAGATTTGCATCAGACATACAAGACTCTCCTTTATCATGGGTGATGTATTCGTATGTGTACCCCTTTAGCATGACGGATCAAACGTGTAAGTGCAGTTTCCGATTGATAAAAGGAAAACAAAAAAGGAGCCCGTAAGCTCCCTTTTTTTATGACTCTCCGAGTACGTTTTCAGCCATTTTCGCTAAATGCTGGGCGCTTCCCGAAATTTCCTGCATCGTGGCAGAAATTTGTTCAACCGCCGCCGCTTGGCCGTTTGTGTTCTGGTTGATGGATTCAATAGAGTCCTCCAGCCCTTTCAGCAGGCTGTGGATTTTTTTCGTAATCTGGTCAATTTGGCCGACGTTGTCTTTTGAATGAGTGGCAAGCTTGCGGATCTCATCCGCCACCACGGAAAAGCCCTTGCCGGATTCTCCTGCTCTCGCGGCTTCAATGGCCGCATTCAAACCGAGCAGATTGCTTTGATCCGAGATGCCCTTGACAGTGACGGAAATGTCGGCGATTTCTCCCGCGCTTTCACTGACTTGTTTCGCCTGAGCGGAAATTCCGGTCATCTGTGCTGAGAAACCGCTGATGGATTCTGAGATATCCGCGATGGCCGAAGCGGTCTGTTCCACGACGGCGGACAGGCTTTCAGCGACATCATGAAGCTTGGCTGATTTTTCAAGGCTCGTGCCGAGACCGACGCCGCCGATGACTTTTCCGTTTTCATCATGAAGCGGAATCGCTCTGGCGATCAGCGGAAATCCGAAGAGCTCTTTCGGCACCATGCTTGTCTTCTTCTGATTCATGCGGATCGCGTCTGTAATGATGTCCCCTTTTTGCAGCGGGTCTCCCGGCTTTACGTTAAGAGAAAACGTTTTAGCCGGAATATTCACGATTAATTTTTCTGTATCATAAATTCCGATGGTGATGTCATCTTGGATCAGGCTGTTTAAAAAAGGCGCAACTTTGACAAATGCGTCAAGCAGGCTGTGCGTTTGCTGCTCCGTCTGTATACTCATTTCTTTCACTCCTTCTTAATATGGGAATTGCCGTTTTTCATGCTGAACCGAAATCCATTTCAGCGTGGTGAATTCTTCTAGGCTCCATTCGCCGTTCAGCCTGCCGAGACCTGATTGCTTCTCGCCGCCGAACGCGACGTTCGGTTCATCATTAATGGTCGTATCGTTGACGTGAATCATGCCGGTTTCGATCCGCTTAGCAAACTCAACGCCGCGCTCAACGTTTGCCGTATGCACGGCTCCGCTTAAACCGAACGGTGTCGCGTTTGCGATGCTTACCGCTTCATCCTCCGTTTCAAACGGCATGATGCAGACGGCCGGTCCGAACAGCTCCTCCTTCGCAATGCTCATCTCAGGCTTCACATCTTTTAAAATGACGGGCTCAGCGACCGTTCCGCTGAATCGGCCGGACAGCACCGGAACCGCTCCCTCTTCTATCGCTTTTTCGACAGACCGTCTCAGACCTTCCGCCTGTCTCTCATTGATTAAAGGACCGATAACCGTATCAGGGTCCATCGGATCGCCGACTTTCAGCGATGACACTTTCGCTTCGTAAAGCTCTGTAAATTTGTCATATACAGATGTGTGAACGAGCACGCGGTTCGCCGACATACAGATCTGGCCTTGATGCGTAAACCGGCTGAATACGGCCGCATTGACGGCGTATTCAAGATCAGCATCCTCAAGCACGATCAGCGCGCTGTTTCCGCCAAGCTCCAACAGCGGTTTTTTAAAGTGTTTGACCGCAAGCTGTCCGATATAGCTGCCCACTCCGGTTGAGCCTGTAAATGAGATAATCCGCGGCACGGGATGCTCAACAAAGCTGTCGCCGATCTCCCCGATATCCGTCACGATAACATTGAGCAGCCCGTCCGGTACGCCGGCCGCTTCAAAAATTTTCGCGATAAGCGTTCCGCCGCAGATCGGCGTTTCTTCATGAGGCTTCAGCACGACGCCGTTCCCCGCGCCGAGTGCCGGCGCAACAGATTTCATCGAAAGGAAAAACGGGAAATTAAACGGGCTGATCACTCCCACGACTCCGGCGGGTATTCTGTACAGCCTGTTTTCTTTTCCGTCAATCGTGGACGGGAGAATTTTCCCTTCCATCCGCACCGGAAATGTTGCGGCTTCTTTTATCATATTTTTGACAAGTCCGATTTCAAACTCAGCCTTCAGCCGTGTTCCGCCAAGCTCCTCCATGATTAAGTAAATAATCGCTTCTTCGTGCTCTTCAATGAAAGAAACGGCTTTTTCCAAAATGGCCCGCTTTTTAAAAGGGTTTACTTTGTCCCATTCTTGTTTCGCAAGAGCCGCGGCCCGATATGCCGCATCCACGTCATCAGACGTCGCTTTTTGGAATGAGGTGATGACTTTTTGAGTATAAGGATTTCTGTTTTCCAATACGTTCCGGCTGCTCCCATCCCTCCATCGGCCGCCGATAAACTGCTTATTTAGTTCTTCATATTGAAACATGTAAAACATCTCCCTTTCACCGAAACTTGAAATTAGTTGATGAGTCATCTTTTGTATCGGTCTTAAGGTGAGAAAATTGAACTATTTCACAATAAAATTCCCGTTCCTTCCGTGCATCGACGCTTTTTAGCTTTGTCCTTTTAAAGTGGAAAATTCTTTAATTGACTGCGAGAAATTTCGACAATATAATACAAACGTCAGTGTATATAATGATAAGAATATTATGAATTTTCAGGAGGACCCATATGTCTTTACTATTTCGGAAAAAGCCGCTGGCCGACTTAAAGGCCCAGAGCAAACAGACCAGCCTGTCCCGCTCGTTAAGCGCTTTTGACTTGGTTTTGCTCGGAATCGGCTGTGTTGTCGGCACGGGGATTTTTGTGATTACCGGGACTGTGGCCGCGACAGGCGCAGGACCGGCTTTGATTCTGTCGTTTGTGCTCGCGGGCCTTGCCTGCGCGCTCGCCGCGTTTTGTTATGCGGAATTTTCTTCATCCATTCCGATTTCAGGCAGCGTATATACGTATTCATATGTCACTCTCGGGGAGTGTCTCGCGTTTTTAATCGGATGGGACTTAATGCTTGAATATGTCATCGCGCTCGCCGCCGTCGCAACCGGCTGGTCATCCTATTTCCAGTCGCTTCTTGCGGGCTTCGGGCTGCATCTTCCGGAGGCGCTGACCGCCGCACCCGGCAGCAAAACGGGTGCCGTGTTCAACCTGCCGGCCGTTATCATTATTTTGGTCATTACCGCGATTGTTTCAAGGGGCGTGAAAGAAAGCACCCGCTTTAACAATGTCATTGTATTGATGAAAATTGCGATCATTCTGCTGTTTATCATCGTCGGTTTCGGCTACGTGAAACCGGAAAACTGGTCGCCGTTTATGCCGTTCGGAATGAAAGGCGTCATCACGAGCGCCGCGACCGTTTTCTTCGCGTATCTCGGATTTGATGCCGTGTCAAACGCGTCGGAAGAAGTGAAAAACCCGCAGAAATCAATGCCGGTCGGAATCATCGGCGCGCTCGCCATCTGCACCGTCCTTTACATTACGGTATCGCTCGTCCTGACGGGAATGCTTTCGTACACCAAGCTGAATGTCGGGGATCCGGTATCTTTCGCGCTCCAATTTGTCGGCCAGAACAAGATAGCAGGCATTATTTCCGTCGGCGCGATTATCGGGATTACAACGGTCATGCTCGCTCTGCTTTACGCTCAGGTGCGCCTTACATTTGCGATGAGCAGAGACGGCCTTTTGCCCCGCATGTTTTCCAAGGTTCACCCGCGTTTTAAAACACCGTTTCAAAACACATGGGTGACGGGGATCGTTGCCGCCGGGATCGCGGGTTTTATTGATCTGGGAACCCTGGCTCATCTCGTCAACATGGGAACCTTGGCGGCCTTTACGGTCATTGCGATCGCCGTCATCGTTTTAAGAAAGAAACATCCGGAGATCAAATCTTCCTTCCGTGTTCCTTTCGTGCCTTTTGTGCCGATCATCAGCGCATGCTTATGCCTGTATCTCGCAAGCAGCCTGCCGGGCGTGACATGGCTCGCCTTTGTCATCTGGATCGCCGCCGGGATCGTCGTTTATATGATGTATTCGAGAAAACACAGTTTGTTAAATAAATAAAAAGGGAGGCTCTTTTTTCTGTTTGAGAAAGAAGAGCCTTTTTTGCACTTGATAATTCATTCACCTTATGAATAATATGGTGTATGCTTCGTTTACATAAAAAGGAGGAGAATCACTTTGGCAATTGCCGCCCCGCTTAAAGAAAAACCTGTCCATCGTCCCGAGACAACCATGTATTCTATTTTGTTCATTATCGGGATCTGTCATCTGCTGAACGATTCACTGCAAGCGGTGATTCCGGCGATGTTTCCGATTTTGGAACGTTCCATGAATCTTACATTTACGCAGCTCGGAATTATCGCCTTTACGCTGAATATGGTGTCTTCCGTGATGCAGCCCGTCATCGGCTGGTATACGGATAAACGCCCGATGCCGTATGCCTTGCCGCTCGGACTCACCGCAAGCATGCTCGGCATTTTAGGTCTCGCGTTCGCCCCGTCTTTTCTGACGATTTTATGCTGTGTCTTTTTTATCGGCCTTGGCTCCGCCGTCTTTCATCCTGAAGGATCGCGTGTCGCCTACATGGCCGCCGGCGAAAAGCGCGGCTTGGCGCAATCGATTTACCAAGTCGGAGGGAATACCGGCCAGGCGATGGCGCCCTTGATTACCGCGCTGATTCTCGTTCCGCTCGGTCAATTCGGCTCTGTCTGGTTTACGCTAGTCGCCGCAATCGCTGTTCTGTTTCTCATTTATATCGCCAAATGGTATAAAGGCCGCCTTATTCATTTGCGGGCCGTAAGTAAAAAATCACCGGCCTCCGCTGTGCAGACCGTGATTACAAAACCGATTATTCTCGCCCTTATCATGATTATCTTCTTAATTTTCGCGCGCTCCTGGTATGTGAGCGCGATCGGCAACTTTTATACGTTCTATGCGATGAATGCCTATCATGTCAGCATTCAGCAGGCACAGAGCTACATCTTCGTCTTTTTATTTTTCGGAGCTGTCGGAACGTTTCTCGGCGGGCCGCTTGCAGACCGTTTCGGAAAGCGGAACGTCATCATCGTTTCGATGATAGCATCGGCTCCATTGACGATTTTCCTTCCGTTTGCGGGACCTGTCATCGCCTATGGCGTACTGGCGCTGATCGGTGTTGTTCTGATGTCCAGCTTCTCCGTGACTGTTGTCTACGCGCAGGAGCTTGTTCCAGGCAAAATCGGAACGATGTCAGGGCTTACGGTCGGGCTCGCCTTCGGAATGGGCGCGATCGGAGCCGTTGCGCTCGGAGCTCTTATTGATTCAGCGGGATTGACGCCGACCATGACAGCCGTCGCCTTTCTGCCCGTTTTAGGTCTGCTCGCCTTTGTCCTGCCGAGCGACAAAACATTAAAAGAATGGCATTCATAAAAACAATCCCTGCCGAAAAGGCAGGGATTTTATGTTTCAACCGTATAAAAATGAGTGTCAGGAACCGCATACTTCGGAATAAACCCGTCTCTGAAATCAGGAAACGCTTTTTGAATTTCATCAATCCATTTTTTTACGTTTTTGATGTACGGCACGTAAATCATATTGACTGTCGCCTCGTCATCAATGTGATAGTACCAGCACAGATTGAATTCGTTCTCCGTGACGAGCGTAAAGCCTGAAAAATGATAAAAAATCAGCGGGGTGTCATTGACATATACAGCCCCGCCGCGCAGGCTGACGTCATATTGCTCAATATTCCACAGCGCCGCATTCGCGCCGATCGACTCCGTGACATGAACGTCTTCAAACTGCGCGGGCCACTTTTCAACATACCTTTGATCACCGTATGTCTTTTTTTCTTCATTCATCTCCACCGTACAATAGGAGATGCAATCCTGCCTCCACTGCCAGACCGCCCGATACGCTTCCCCGGTATTCCGCGCGCCGACAAACCCGGTGTTGTACTGCCCTGTCAGCTTGTAATAAGACGCAAACCGTTCTGAATTGCGGTGATCCGTCAGAAAAAGGGAAGCATCCGGCTTTTCCGCAAACAGCTCGCCCGCATCTGAGAAGAAAAAGAGATCGGTGTCCAAGTGGGCAAAATATTCAGCTTCATCATACTCCGTCATCACATGGAACAGAAATGCCGGCTTCAGCGTCCAGCAATATTCATGAAACGTCCGGCCGCCCTTTGCTTCAAGCAGCTCCGGGTCCTCCATTTCATGGAGCTGAACCGCCGTGATATGTTCCCACGGCACCTGCTGAAGCAGTTCGTACGCTTTCTGATCGACACACAGCACATACAGATGAAAATCCCGGCAATGCTCATGGAGAGAATGAATCATCGGCATCAGTTTAAAGATATGCGTTCTGGAAACAATGGTTGAAAAATGATATTTACTCACCATATCACATCCAATTTATTTAAGATCCACATGCAGTAAATCAGCAGCCAGCGCTTTGAACGCCCTTGCAAAGTGCGTGACGCCCAGCTTTTTTTCCGCTTTTGCCAAAAGCTTTCCGACCTCCGGCAGATTGAAGCTGTTCGCCGTGATCCGCGGGCTTTTCGTCTTCCAGTCCGGGTCGAGGTTGCGGTCTTTAACCGCGTGCAGCAGCTCGAGAAAAATGTGCAGCAGGCTTTCATATTTCTCATAATCAAGCAGCACTTCGATGTCTGCCATCATGCTGTTGGTTAACTCCGCGTCAAACGGGCCGTTAAACGCGAGGTGCACGTCAAGCGAATGAATGTCATTGTACTTGTCGCACATGTACGCGATATTCGCCCTGATATCATCAACGGAAGCGCAGTTGCTCGGATGCTCCTGATGGACGCTCATGATATCGCGCCGCAGCTGAAATCTCATTCCCGACTGATGAAGCCTGATGCCGAGATCATAATCTTCAAAGCCGTATCTGACAATGCCTTCATCAAACAGCCCGAGATCTGCCACGTGCTGTCTCTTGACTGACGAATTGTTCGTAATGAAAAAACGCCACGGCAGACGGTAGCCGTTCAAATCATCTCCGTATTTTTCCAAAATACTTTTCAGCACACGGATAAAGTCGGTATCTAAATCAAAGCATTGGTCAAGAAAACTTCCGTCTCTGATATCACTTTCATCAAGGAGCGGCTCTTTATCGCCCGGCAGCTCTTCATACAGTTCGGCGAGTTTCTCTTTATGCTCTTTTTCAAAACGGTCATAATAAAAGCTGTAAATCCGCTTCCAGAACATACCGCATACGACAAGATCGTCCCGGTTCTCATGAGCCTTGATATGCTTCGCCACCAAATCCTTCTCGGCAAGCATGTCGCTGTCATGGAAGATCAAAATATCGCCTCTGGCATTGCGGACCGCCTGATTCCGTCCGTAAGCGATCCCTCTGTTTTCTTTAATTCTCACAAAAATCAGCGGAAAATTCGCGCTGAATGATTCAAGCATGGATAAGGTTCCGTCTTCCGAACCGTTGTCAGCCACAATCACTTCGAACGGCTCTGTGCATTCCTGTTCATTCAGGGACAGCAGGCTGTTATAAAGCCGCTCCTTGGAATTATATGCGGGAACAATGACGCTTGCCTTCACTTTTCGTTCACTTCCTGTATATGATCATTTATTTGTTATCATCCTCAGATGCAAAGCCGCTGAACTCCGGGCAGACGGCGCTGACCGTCCCGATCACCCGCTTCAGAATGTCCTGATAAAGCTGATGGACAAACGGCAGGTCGGTCCGGTCCGTCTCATGAATCTGCCGAATGTCGCCGGCTGTAACGATCCGGTATCCGCTGAAATGATAGAAAATCAGCGGACTTCCGTCTTCGAGCACAAGACGCCCGTCCTTCCATGAAAACGTGTGGCGGCCGTAATTCCAATGGCCGATATTCACGCCGGGCGTGGTGATGTCACACACATTCGGGAACAGGCCGGACATGTAATCCAAGTAGCCTTGATCTCCGAATTTTCCTTCGCCCGGCGCATTTTTGCATTCTTCCAGGCAGCGTTCTTTCCACCATCTGAGACAATCTGTGCCGGCACTGTCGGTTTTGAAGCTGAGAAAACCGGAATTATACCGGCCTAAAAGACGCTGCAGCATGTCGATTTCCTGTTTTCCAAATGAGGGAATGACGATATCGCCCCGTGACAGAAGCACCGAACAATCCGGCTGATTGTCAAAAATCGCGCGCGGATCAGCGAAGAAAAACAAATCGGCATCAATGTACGTGACACGCTCTAATTCCGGATGTCCGTCCAGCACGAATTCGAGAAATACCGGCTTCACCGTCCAGCAGTATTCGCTCTGATCCCTCGTCCGCTTCAGTTCAAGGAGCTCCTCATTTTCCAGTGCGGACACCTGAATCAAGGTGACATTATCCTGCCGCATTGCCTGAAGCACGTCATAGGTGTCTTGGTCCATACACAAAGTAAAAATGGGGGCGTCCGCCTGAACCGCTTTCAATGAGCCGAACAAAGCGATAGCCTGATACAGCCTTCCTTTTGATAAAACTGTGCAATATGCGCTTGTCACGTCTTTCTCTCACCTCTGTTTCTGTTACTTTTGAAAAAAGGCTTTATACCATTTGATCGTTTTTTCCAATCCTTCATCAATGGTATGTGCGGGTGTCCAATTCAGAAGCTTCCTCGCCTTTTCCGCCGATAAATATTGGTGCTTGATTTCATGGCTTCCCTGGTTGAGCACTTTCGGCTTGAGGTCACTGTCCATGGCCTTAAGAATTTTTTCTACAAGCTCCAGCACCGTCAGCTGAATCTCATTGCTGAAGTTGAACGCTTCTCCCGCAAGATTGAGCTCCTCCATCTTTTCCGCCAGCAAAAGGTATGCCTCGACCGCATCCTCGATGTAAAAATAATCACGGATAAATGTGCCGTCGCTGCGGATTTCCGGCGCTTCACCGTTCAGCACGAGCTGAATCGTCTGCGGAATAATCCGGTTGAAGTTCAAATCTCCGCCGCCGTACAAGTTGCCGCAGCGCGTAATACAGACCGGAAGTCCGTACGTATTAAAATATGTGTGGCTTAACAAATCGGCACAGCTTTTTGATACGTCATACGGATGTTTGCCCTGAAGAGGCATGTTTTCATCGTACGGCAGTGTCGGCTGGTCGCCGTACGCTTTATCACTGGACGCGACGATCACCCGCTTGATGAGCGGATGCCTGCGGCACGCTTCAAGGATGTTCCATGTGCCAAGAATATTGGCTTCAAATGTGGAAATCGGATTGCGGTTTGCGACGCCGACGATCGCCTGAGCGGCTAAATGAAAGACCGTGTCAATTTCATATTCGCCCAGCGCCCGCTCAATCACATCCAGATCTTCAAGCGCGCCCTGCACGATATTCATTTGCTTCACTTGTTCTCCCTGATACAGGTTCGACTTGGGCACAGTGTCACGGACAAGTCCCGTCACATTGGCCCCCTGATCGATCAGTTCCTTCACCAAGCAGCTTCCTAAAAGACCTGTGCATCCCGTCACAAACACATTTTTATTTTTCCAGAAACTCAAACTTGATCACCATACCTTCCATACATGTTGTCCCCGGTCCCACATCTTGTTGATTTCCAGCAGGTTTTTATACGTATCGATCGCCGTCCAGAAACCGTAATGCCGATATACCGCCAATTCGCCGTCTTTCGCCAGCTCTTTCAGCGGTTCTTCTTCAAACATGACATCCCTGTCTTTCGGCAGATAATCAAATACCTTCGGGCTGAGCATGAAAAATCCGCCGTTGATGATGCCGTCACTTGAGGTTTTTTCAGAAAAGCTTTTCGCCATACCGTCTTCAACCGTCAGCGTTCCGAATTGCGAGGTCTTTTCTATACCGGTGACGGTCACCGCAGCCCCTTTTGATTGATGATAGCTGATCAGATGAAACAGGTTGATGTTCGCCAGTCCGTCCCCGTACGTCATAAGAAAGGTTTCATCACCGATAATGTCCTTCGCCTGTAAAAGCCGCCCCGCTGTCTGCGTGTGTTCCCCCGTGTCTAAAAAAGTGATTTTCCACGGCTCGGATTTTCCCAATATCCGCACTTCTCCGGTAGAGCTGTCCAGCGTCATGCTGTGATTCTTCCAGTCATAATCTAAGAAATATTCCTTAATCATCTCTCCTTTGAAACCAAGAAGCAGGATAAATTCGTTCACGCCATAGTATTGATAGAGTTTCATAATATGCCATAGAATCGGTTTGCCGCCTATCATGGCGAGCGGTTTGGGACGTTCATTGGTGATTTCGCTCATTCTCGTTCCTTTTCCGCCGCAGAGAATGACTGCTTTCATCTCTACCCCTCTTCTCTGTGAATATTGGATTCGAAACCGCCCGTATAAGAGAAACCAACCCGATAATTTGTCCGATTCTCTATCACCGGTTTCAAAATCTACTGTAAGATATGAGAGATTGGCGCCCTTTGTGACCAAAAGCTCTCTCTTTTTTCAGATTGGTGAAGATACACACAAAAAAAGAGCCTTACGGAAATTCCGTAAGGCTCTTTCTATTATTTATTATCCTGATTCAGCTTTTCTTTGCCGTAATGATATTTAGACGGATCAACCGGCGTAAAGTCGCTCAATTTGTGGAATCTGAGCAAGTCTTTGTACATCACGCTGTCAGACAGCTTCAGCTGCTCTGTGACTCTGGCTTTCAGGTTTTTCGTTTCCTGATTGCCTTTCAGTTCTTTTCCTGTCTTCGTATCGTATACGACATTGGAGATGGAAGTATATTTCGGCGTGACGTAATCTCCGTTACGGAACGTCACCGTATCATCATGGTCTTTCGAGAAGAGATCGGTGCCGAAATTAATATATTTCTTAGAATCGATGCCTTCCAAGTGAAGGATCGTCGGCACAACGTCCATTTCACCGCCGTACGTATGGTTCACCCCGCCTTTTTTGCCGGGGATGCGAAGCATAAGCGGCACACGCTGATTCTGCGCGTTTTGATAAGGCGTAATTTCTTTGCCGAGAATTTCTTTCATCGCGCGGTTATGGTTTTCAGAGATTCCGTAATGGTCTCCGTAAAGCATAATCACCGAGTTGTCATATAAACCGGATGACTTCAGATCTTTAAAGAACTGTTCAAGCGCCTCGTCGAGATAACGCGCCGTCTGGAAATAGTCATCTACAGTCGCGTCGCCCGTTTTCGCTTTTTCGATCGTTGCGTCTTTTTCATCAAGCGTAAACGGATAATGGTTCGTCAGCGTGAGCAAATGCGCGTAGAACGGCTGTTTCAGCGATTGAAGCTTCGGAATGGATTCTTTGAAGAATGGTTTATCCTTCAGTCCCATATTGACAAGGTTGTCATCAGACATATCGTATGTGCTGGCGTCAAAGAATTTATCGTAGCCGATATGTTTGTAAATCTGGTCACGGTTCCAGAATGATTTGTAGTCACCGTGTAAAACGGCGCTTGTATAGCCCTCACTTTGGTCAAGGATGGCAGGAAGCGATTGATACGTGTTTTCCCCTTTTGTCACGAAGGCTGACCCTTCAGGCAGTCCGAACAGGCTGTTATCCATCATCAGCTCGGCGTCAGATGTTTTACCTTGGCCCGTTTGGTGGAAAAAGTTATCAAAGTACGTCATGTCCTCTCCGCCGCGGGCGAGTTTATTCAGGAACGGCGTGACTTCTTTTCCGTCAAGTTTGTAGTTGATCAAAAACGATTGGAAACTTTCCAAGTGAATCTTAATAATGTTTTTGCCTTTGGCCTTGCCGAAATACTCGGCGTTCGGCTTCGCATAATGCGACGATGTGTAGTTTTCAACGCTCGTCAGGTCATCGCTGCTGGCATATGCCCGCTGTGATTCCGTCTGCGCCGTCTGTACGCCGTCATAAATCGTGTAATTATAAAGGCCTAAGTATTTTACAATGTAATTGCGGTCAAACGTTCTTGTCAGCAGCTCCGGGCGGTCCTCTTCGGCAATCGCCAGGTTCACGAAGAACAAAACAATACCCGTCACGATAATTAATGACGTATACCGTTTTTTCAGCTTGAATTCCTTCAGCTCACGTCTCCACACCAGAAGCGCGATTAAAATAATAATATCAACAAAGTATAAAATATCATGGCCGGACATAATGCTGAAGATGCCGTCTCCCATATTTCCCACATTACCGGATTGCTTTAAGTTAGGGAATGTCAAGAAATCATCGAAGAATCGATAGAATAGGATATTTGCATACAAAATAAACGTCATGATGAAATCAATAATCACCATGATAATCGCTGATTTGCGGCCTTTCGCAAACAATGCCAGTCCTAAAAAGAAAATGGCGCTTGAGAACGGATTGATCACAAGCAGAAACTGCTGCGTCGGACCCTTCACCCCAAGGTTGAATTCAGCATGATAGGCTAAATACGTTTTGGCCCAAAACAAAATAATAGCCAGTACAAAAAAACTAAGTCTGTAAGAAAATAATTTCTTCATGGCAACCTCTACTTTCCTAAACACTTTAAATCTGTATTCTTACTTTTTGCTTCAATTCCTGCTTTCCGAGCAAAACGAAAGCATCACACAGCCCCATAAACACACCATTTAAAAAAAACGATATATTTATCATTCGTGTCATGCCCATTGAACATCTTATCCCGCCAGCCATTAGACGCAGGATATCCGTTCTTCGTTTCACATTTTTTTCTGGCATTAAAAGGTACCGTATCAGACCCGGTCTGAAAATAGGAGATACCAAATATAAGAATAACACAAACTTCTAAAAACGAAAAATGAATATCAAAGGAAGCCGCCCAACAGGCGGGCTGAAGTTATTGTATGCAAAGGGGCTGAAAAACTTGAAGGTTTTTTTGGCTGATGTAAAAAAAGGACTGGAGTCATCCAGTCCTTTTCATCAAATCGCTCAAATCCCCGCCCAAACATCTTTTGCGTAAATGCCTTTTGTCTGGAGGTCCAAAAGCCATTCTTGCGCTTGCCGTTCGTCTGTTTCGTGGACCGACTGATACGCTTTTTGCAGCGTTGCCTCTACATCGGGCGCCATTTTGCTGCCGTCGCCGCATACGTAGAGGTGCCCTCCCCGGCCGAGGATGGAAATTAAAGCGCCGGCGTCTTTCGCCATTAAGTGCTGCACATACGTTTTCGGTACGCCTTCTTTGCGGGAGAAAGCCGTATGAAGCGTCACGATTCCGTCTTTTTCATAAGCTTCAAGCTCGTCACGGTAAATAAAATCATGATCGTTTCTGCATCCGAAATACAGATGAGCCTCCCCCAGCTCTTTTCCTTCTTTTTTTAACGCCGCCCGGGCCTGCAGAAATCCGCGGAACGGGGCGACTCCTGTGCCGGGACCGACCATAATAATCGGTTTTTCCGGATCTTCCGGCAGCCGGAATCGTGTTTCCGGAGTGCGGACAAACATCACGATACCATCCTCAGGGCCGCGGTCCGCTAAATAATTCGAAGCGACTCCGCGATACTCACCCAAACCGCTCCGGGCGGGGCCGCGAACGACGCCGACGGTAATTGAAGCCTGCCCGGGATGTTTCCGGGGCGAACTTGAAATCGAATAATACCGCGGCTTCAACGGGCGCAAAAGCTCCAGAAATCGCTCAAACGGAAGTTCACACGCTTCATATTTTTCAAGGAGATCGAGCATCGAGACGCGCGATGTTAAGATTTGCTCCTGATAGACGCCCTCCTCAAGAAAATCTTCCAATTCCCGTTTGTGCGGCGGGCAGACCGTATAAGCGGCCATTTCCCGGATTTGAGCCCTTGATGCCGCTTCCTGCAATTCGACACAGCTGCTCAGAAGATCATGCAGCCTGACCGGCCGATCGAGCGGGAGATGAGCCGCGCTCTGTCCGCTGGCTGTCAGCAGCACTTGATCATTCCCGTTCAGATTGAACCGGCGGAGAACACGGCTGACCTGCTCTTTGCTGTTTACCGGCAGCACGCCGAGATGATCCCCTTCATGATAGGCAGCCTCTTTCGGCAGAGTGATTTCGATATGCCTTGTGCTCCGGCCGCTTTCCGGCGCCTGAAGTTCCCTGTTTTCCGCAACGGATGCGTAAACCGCTTCATACGTCTGTGCCAAAGGAGACCCGCCAAGCCCGCTGACAAATTGAAGGCCCAGCGCACTTCGCTCTTTTTCGGCATTTTCATTCAGCTTGAGACCGAATGCCTTCATGGCGTCCGTCCACATGCTTTTTTTCCATTCATCAAGCTTTCCTTCAAAATCGCCGCTGACGTCCCCCTCGCCTCGGGAGGAAAAGCGTTCCGCCCCTTTTTCGGCAAGCTTCTCATCAATAAGCCTCGGTACAGCCTGATATGTCGCCGCCCAGTTATGATCACCGCAGCCGAAGACGGCATATCGGACGCCTTCCAGTTCCCCGGGTTTGACTTCTTCAAGCCATTGAACGAATTGTCCCGCGTTGCTCGGAGGCTTTCCGTTATAAGAGGACGTAATGATCAAGAGAGCTCCTTCTTTCGGCAGTTTTCCGATCCGGTCATTTAAAGGCGCCGTTTCAGTCCGGACGCCGTGCATCCCGGCAGTATCGGCAAGCTCCCGCGCCACGCCTTCTGCGGTTCCCGTATCTGATCCGTACAGAATCAGAAGCGGTCGGTTATCAAGCCCGATAATGGATGCGCCTTTTGTTTCCCGTTTTTCTTTTTCGACGTCTTCCGCCGCTTTTTCAGCCGCCGGGAGAGCAGCCGCAACGGCTTCTTTGTTTCTCGGCCGCACCCGGATATGAAAGTCGCCGGGCTTGATCGTCAGTGTCTGTTTAATATCGAGCTCATAATCGGTGTGATCGATAAAGGTAAAATGCTGCAGAATCATCCCCAGAACAAGAGTTGCTTCATGCAGGGCGAACTGCATACCGATACACGCCCTCTGACCGTTTCCGAACGGCTTATACGCATGGTGAGGCACTTGATCAGGATGTTCAAACCGCTCCGGATAAAATTCCTCCGCATTGTCTCCCCACGCGTCTTTATCACGGTGAAGCTGGGGAATTAAGACGGAAATTCTGTCTTTCGGCGTGATCGGATATTTCCCGCCGATCACCGTATCCTCTTTCGCATAAAGGCTGAACGCAGGCGCGGTCGGCCATAAACGCAATGACTCCTGCAAAATCATTCGGATATAAGTCAGATCCAGCACTTGTTTATATGAAGGAACGGGATCGGTCAAAACCCGATCGGCTTCTTCATAGGCTTTTTCCAAAACACGGGGATGTTTCAGCAGAAAGTAGATGGCAAAGGAAAGCAGGCCGCTTGTCGTTTCATGGCCGGCAATTAAAAACGTGATGATTTGAAACCGGATATTTTCATCATCAAGTTTTTCGCCCGTTTCCGGGTCTTCCACATTCAGCATTCTGGCCAGCAGATCCTTTTCATCCCGGCCGCCTGACCGGCGCTCTGCGATAATACTGTCTACTAACGAAAACATCGCCTGAATGTCATGATGAAATTGGCGCTTCGTCCTGATCATAAGCTTATCCTGAACATCAAGGCGCTGCATTTGGTGCATCGCTTCATCAAGGGCGCGCACCATGCTGTTGATAAACGGATGAGGCGTTTCCCTATAATAGCTGTTAAACCGATAGTTAAAGCCGCAAAGCCCGATCGTATCGAGCGTCAGGCGGGTCATATCAGCAGGCACATCAACGGCCTCATCCGGGTTGAGCCTAGCCCATTTTTGAATCAGCTGCACCGCGATATCAGTCATCATCGAATGATAATCTTTCATCGCGCGCTGGCTGAAGGTCGGCATCAGAATATTATGCGCCTTTCGCCAGTTAGGCTCATGCGTCCAGCTTGTAAACAGCCCGTCACCGGAAAACGCCCGGACTTTCTCCAAAGCTCCTTCAATGCTTTTATCGAACCGTTCTTCATCACAAACCTCTTTCACCAGTTCATGGCCGGACACGACGATAATGGCGCCCGCCGGGGTATGCAGCTGAAAAATAGGCCCCTGCTCGTTTGCCAGTTTGATCAGCGACATTGTAGGCTTGTCTTTATCAAGCAAAGGAAGATTGCCGAGCGGGCCGAATGTCTTCGGCTGCGGAATCGGACCTGTTTCCTTCATGAATAACACCCTTTCTAACACATTGATGCGTTCCTTCCAACTACATTGCCCTTTTCACCGGCCGATTATCCGCCGTCACGGATCAATCATCGGATTGACGATCGATAACGGTTTTTTCTATACTGGAGAGGCTTGTCAAATACAGAAATAAGGTGAGTTCACATATGGATTTTGAAATCAAGTTTTTATCGTTTTATGTCATTCAAGTGGAAGGAAAAGATGAACAGGCAAACAAACAGTTCAAACATTTCCAGACCCTTGACACGGAAGAATTTGAAGAAAGCGAGCTGAAGGATTTTCTTGACGGGGAATTGAAGAAAATCGTCAAACGGAAAGCCGAACGGCATCCGCAATCCGAGCAAGTCCCAACAAAAATCGGCCATTTTATCACGGAGCCGGGCCATGAGCTTGATTCAAATCCGAATTACAACCTTTTCAACCGCGCCAGACTTGCGGATACGAAGGAAGCATTTATCGAAGCAAGCGAGCAGTTCGTCCGCACTTACCTTGACACGAGCGCTGTGCGCGGCGGTGTTTTTATCGTGGCATCGGCCGTTCCGCGCAAGTATTTTGAAGACAAATTCGTCTTTATGATGAAATGCGATTTCGAGCCGAAGGTCGCCCGCATCTCAGACGCCTCGTCTCTCATTAAAAAGGTCGAAATGGCCATCACGACAAAAAACATGAAAAGCATTCAATATCCGTATATGCCGGAAGAAGGCATGACGGAAGAGCATGAGCTGAAAATCCACCAGGCCTCGCACGCCCGTTATTTCGAAGATTTTCTCAAATTTGTCGAATACGGCGAATCGATGCCGGAAATCATGAAAAACCAAGTCATGAACATGGTGCAGGAACACGTGTATGAAACTTTTGAAGAAAACAGCGAAGAGCTTCAGCAGTTTGAGCACGACATTGAAATTTGGGAAGCGAGTGAAAAGCGGGAAATTCAGGAGCGCCTCGACACCCATCAAGTCATCGAGGCATCCGCGCAGATCATTGAACACACGCCGGAAGCCGAGCTGAAAATGAAAGTCGGAGAAACAGAGATTAAAGGATTACTGGCTGATTTCGGCGAATCCATCCATCTCGCAAAAGTGAACGGGCGCTATGTCGCGCTCATTGAGGCGGAGACGATCTCGTTTGAAAAAGGCAGTTCGCCGGTGGAGTTTCACAAGCCTGAGGGGCTGCATGAGGTGATTGAACGGATACGGAATAAATCTGAACAAGACTGACAAAAGTCCAGACGCCATGTTCTGGACTTTCTTTATTTAATAAGGCTCTTTGAGCAATCGATAGCATTCACTGATGATGTCTTGGACGCCGGGCGTTCCCTTTATCTCGCGGCGGACGATTTCAGATGAGAGATTCTGCACCTGTAATGCCCGCTCCGCCCGTCTTTCGAAGTATGCTTGACATGCAGTTTCATGGTTTTCGTGTTTTTGCAGTTCTTCACTAAGCACAATCGCGTCTTCAATCGCCATCGCCGCTCCCTGCGCCAATGTCGGCGCTCCTGCATGGACGGCATCCCCGCCCAGAACGACGCGGCCTCTGTGCCACGGTTCTTTGACCGCCATCTGCTCAATCTTATGAAACAAAACGGGATATTCCTTTGACATATTCTCTGTCACAAACTTCACTCCCGGAATTCCGCGCAGCAAGTCTTTCACCCGTTCAAAACGCGTGTCCTCGTCATCCCTGAAGTCAGCGTCATACGGCCGGATGATAAATACGTATCCTGTTTTTTCAGAGAGCGGCACGACTCCGACCTGCGTCTGCCCTTTTTTATACATCAGTGTCGAATCATGAAATATCGGCTCGGGAAAAGAAATGTAAAATCTGTGCGCTCCCATGCCGAGATACTCTGTTTTCACTTCTCTTTGCAGCATTTGATCGCGGACAGCGGAGCGGATGCCGTCAAAGCCGGCGAGAATGTCAGCCGTCATCATGGTTCCGTCTGCACAATGCACCGTTATTTCATCTGCCGTTTCTTCGTAAGACACGACTTTTTTACCGAGCAGAATCGTGACCCCCGCCGCTTCAGCATGCTTTTTGAGGATATCGTTTAACGTTTGCCGCAATATATTATTCCGCCCCGGCAATGAATCATCTAAAAACGCCTCACTCACTTTAAACTGCAGCGTTCCGTTTTCATCATGCTGCTTCAGCCATTCCGTTTGAAAGCCGTGTTGACAGCATTCATCATACACACCGATTTCCCGAAGCACCCGCAGCGCATTTTGAGGCTGGAGAATGCCCGCTCCGCTTTTTCGCATGCCGGACGCCGCCTCGCAAAGGGTCACTTCAAAACCCGCTCTGCCGAGAGAAATCGCTGCGGACAGGCCGCCGATCCCTCCGCCCGCTATGATGATCTTTTTCACTTCATGGTTCATCACGATACCGCCTTCTCTATTTATTTATCACTTATTAACTATTAGCCACCTTACTATATAGGCTGAAAAACTGTCAATCTTTATAAGTTGCCTTTTGAATCCGGCAAGCTTATACTTTGAATCACTAAAATGGTACGGAGGCTTACAAAAATGGAGTTGAGACATTTGCCGGATTACTCGCAGATTGCCGGACGCGCTGAGATTTACGCCGATATGGATGCTGAATCATTGAAAACATTTTTGACGTTATTTGATATGTCTAAAAAAATGAATCAGGTCATGGAGCATTATTTCTCAAGTCACGGATTGTCCGAAGGGAAATTCAAAATTTTAATGTTTCTGTTTGACGCACCCGGACACAGCCTGAGTCCGACAGAGCTGGCGAAAAAATCCAACGTCACCAAAGCGACCATCACCGGATTGATCGACGGACTCGCACGGGACGGCTTTGTAAACCGCAGCCGGCATACCGGCGACAGACGAAAAATCAGCATCGAACTCACAAAAGAAGGAAAAGAAAAGCTGATGCTGTTTCTTCCCGGCCACTTCTCCAACATTTCAGGAGTCATGGAAAGCTTCACCGCTGAACAAAAAGCGGAATTGACAAAAATGCTTGAAGTATTATTTGATAAGCTTCTGCTGTTTTCCGGCGGCAGAACATAAAAAGGCGCCCCTCTCAGCAGGGCGCCTTTTTCGCGCGGTTAATCATCACTGTTTAAAATTCCGAAAAACCGTAGCAGGTTGATAAACAGGTTAATAAAGTCGATATAAAGCGTCAATGCCATCAAAGGAATCAGGTCAGCCGTGATGTCCCGGTGCTTGATCTGGTTCAGATCGTATAAGATGTACATTGAAAACACAATCGTCCCGATGACGGAATACGCCATCATGGCGGCGGAATTCAGCGGGCTGAAAATATTAAAGATCCCCACTGCGAGAAGCGCGATGACAGCGACAAGCAAGAAGGACCATAAAAACGACAAGTCCTTTTTCGTCTTAGCGCCGATCGTGCCGAGCACCGCAAAAATCACAAACGAAGAACCGAATGCCTCCAATACGACATAGGCCCCCGCTGCGGACGCATAATGGCTGATGATCGGAAACAGCGTCATTCCGGAAATGAAAGCGAATGAAAAGACAAACACATATCCGACGGCTTTTTTTCGGCGCAGCCAAAACGCGGCGATGATCATGACGACCTCTAAGACCGACAGCGGCAGCATCAATGCCGGCGGAATGAACTGGCCCGTATACAGGCCGATTGTCGCAACTAACAGTGTAAACACAAATACCGTTATAATGCGCTGCATAATAGATTGTTTGCTCTCATAAGCAGCAGTTTGCATGTCAAAAGTCCTCCCAAAAAAATGATCTTGATAGGTCTATTATAAATAAAATGGGAGAAATTTGCATGATTTTAAGAAGATTTTAAGGATGTCAGGCCTGACGTTTTGCTGCGCACTCCTGCATATCCATGAAATCATGCAGTTTTTTCGTCAATCCGCCGTGCCCGAATCGGATATTCCCCTTCTGCCCCGGCGTTTTCGCGAAATCGAGAAATGCCAGCACATAAAGACGCCTGACGGGAATCGGAATGACGCCCGCATCATAAAACCAGCCGTCAATTGTATTGAGCACGCCTTTGTTAATGCCGTATTGCTTCGTGCACCAATGCAGAAAGCGCACTTCGGGCAGGTGCAGATACCGGCTCTCCCGGAAAGGAACAGTTGAATGCTTCATATGTACCGCCTCCTGTCATTGGCTGTTTTTTAAGATTGTTTTACTTCTTTGCTCTTCAGGGAAAATCGATATTTCTCCACCTTATCAATTTGTGTCACTTGGGAATTATGAACCGTAATCTGAACTGTCCCGAAATCGAGCGTTTCCAGCGCGCTGATAATCTTTTCGATCACATGCGGATCTACGTTTCCTTTGGACGTCATCATGCTCCCCCTTTATGTCTAGCCGTTCGTCTTTTGACAATGAGTGTTTTAATTCATACTATTCTGATAAGAAATATATAATTATACTATTATGTTTTCATTCAGAAATCAATAACATTTACACAATTTTTGGATATGTTTTCTTTGCGAAAACTGTCACTTCCTTCGCTTTGATTTAAACCGTGTCATCCCGAAATCGACTCCCAAGGCGTCATATAGCTGTTTTTAAGAACGCAATCTTCAAGTTCCGACATATTTACATTGTTTTCCGCTGACAAAAAAAGCGCCCCGCCTCTGGACGGAGCACCCTTTTTTCTATGCTTTTGCTTCCTCGATCACACATGTGACACCCATGCTGGCGAGCGCCTGCTCCAGGGAGCCGTAAGTTTGATACTCTGAAAAATCAAGCCCCAATTGGATAGAAGTCTGTGCCACATCAGGCCGAATGCCGGAAAACACGGTTCTGATGCCGAGGAGAAATAACGTTTTCGACAGCATATACAATTGCTGCGCCACCATCGTATCGACAATGGGCACACCGGACAGATCAATCACAAGGTTTGTGATCCGTTTGGCGACACAGTTTTCCGGCACCGACTCCAAAATCACGCGTGCCCGTCTCGTATCAATCGATCCGATGAGCGGCAGAGTGCCGATCGTATCCGCGATCAAAATAACCGGACAGCTCAATTCGGAAATAAGCTCCTGCTGAGATGACAGCCTCGCGATCATTAATTTCTGAAACTGTTCAGTAAAATCCGTCATCAGCTGATCAAACGAGCCGTTGACAAGGTGATTCCAGCGGCGGGCATCCTCGTTTGTTACGATGTCCTGATGCTCATCCATAAAACGGGTGACCGCCTCCCAAAAGACGGTTCTTGAATTGCCGATCGCCTCAACGACCTCATGAACCTCCGCGTCTTGCTCCACTCTGCTTTTCGCTACCTGTGCGGCCCATTTTTCTTTGTTATGCTGAAAAACGGCCGGATCTTCCAAAAAAGCGCTTGCGATGACCGTGTTTGTAAAGGTATGCTGCTCGATCAGCAGCCGTTTCATTTCCTCACTTAATTGATCCGCAGAATAAAAACGCCCTCTCAGCTTCCGTCTCAGCTTGAGCCATTTTTCCGTCAGCTCTGCCGAATGTGTAATAATATAATCATGAAGTAATTGGTCTTTGTTCACTGCCGTCTCCTCTTTCAAGAATATGTACTTTTGTCTAAATTATAAATCGGAATCGCCGATCGTACTAGAGAAATTAAAAAAAGCCTGCACATTAAAGCTTTTGATTGCTTTTTTCGGCAGGAGGATACACTATAAAAGAAATGAAACAGGAGGTCAGTATGATGATCAAAAAAATCGCGACAGTTGCCGTATACACTGATGATCAGCAAAAAGCGAAAACATTCTGGACGGAAAAAGCGGGGTTTGAAACCGTCGCCGAGCATCCGATGGGACCGGGCGCCTTCTGGCTTGAGGTAGCGCCCAAAGGAGCCGCCACTCATTTGGTGATTTATCCGAAATCAATGATGAAAGGGGCCGAGCATATGAAGGCTTCTATCGTATTTGAGTGTGAAGATGTCTTTGCCGCATACGAACAGATGAAAAAGAACGGCATCACCTTTTTAGATGAACCGAAACAAATGGAATGGGGCAGCTTCGTGCAATTTAAAGATGAGGATGGTCATGTCTTTCTCCTGAAATCGTAAGCCGTCAGGCATCTCAATTGACTGTGAGAATCATTTTCATTTAAAATGTTGGATAAAGCGTGAAAAGGATTGGAGAGTTGCCAGATGTTCGTGCAAATCAGAAAAATGACCGTAAAAGAAGGACATGCCGACAAAGTAATCGAACGCTTCAGTTCAGAAGGCGTGATTGAAAAGCAGGAAGGTTTGATAGACGTAACGGTCCTGGAAAAAAAAGTCCGCCGCGGTGATGAAGAAGTCGTCGTGTTAATCCGCTGGGAGTCAGAAGACCATTGGAAACAATGGGAAAAAAGCGAAGACCACATCGCGGCCCACAAAGCAAACCAAGGCAAGCCGAAACCTGATTATATGCTTGGGACGGATGTCGGTATGTATCATGTCAGAGCCGTTAAAACAGGCGTACATGAAAAATAATAAAGAGCATTTGCCCCAGGGCAATGCTCTTTTTATTTTTTCTCCTCATACGGCAGGACAAACAGCGGTTTATCGGGCTTCCATTCCGCATACAGCACATCCTCCGTTTTTTTGATGTTCAGCTTTTTCAGCTCCTGATTCAGCTGCTTTTCTTCCAGCCCGGCTTCTTTCAGATTTTCATACAGCACTTCGCCGTCAATAATCAGCGTGACCGGCAAAGAGACCTGCTTCGGCTTTATTTGCATGTCGCCGTTTTTCGTCGTGTCATATTGAAATTTCGGCAGGACACTGACCATCCCGTTTGTTTCTAAAATCGCGTACTCCGCTTCCTGTATGGAAAAGCAATTCGCCTGTCTGAGAAGGCTTTGCAATTGATTAATGTCCAGCTTATTCTTTTTCAGCACATCATATTTCAGTTTTCCTTTATGTATGATAATACTCGGCTCGCCTTCCAACAGCTTTCTGGAGCTTTTTACTTTCTGCGTAATCAGTTCGATGAGATAAATTAAAACCCCCCATAACAGAGAGGCAAAAATGATTTCAAAAATCCTGACGCCTTTATCATACACCGCATTTCCGACCAGTTCGCCGAGGATGAGCGCGGAAATAAAATCAAACGGCGTAATTTGCGAGAATTGAGTTTTTCCAAGCAATTTTAAAATCACAAATAAAATACCCAAACCGCATACTAACTCCCAAGCCACTGTAAGTAAATGTCCCATATTCGCACCTTCTTCTTAAAAGTCATTACCATTATGGACATTCGCCTGTTTTCTATACAGCGGCCGGCAACACACAAAAAAACGCAGCCGAGGCCGCGTTTTTTCACTTCTGCTTACTGTTTTTGATTCGATCTGACGACCCGTAAGCACACCTCAGCGGCATAACCGGCAGCCGCTCCGGAACCCGCAAACATCGCGGCAAGCCCCAAGCCCATTCCTTCCCAGCCGCCGACACCGAAAATGCTGTAAACAACCGTACCGAAAGCAGTCAGGCCCAGCACCGCCAAAAGGCACTCAGGCCACATCTTTTTCGGCCATTTCTTGCGGAGCACAGCCGATACGGCAAAGTTAAGACAAAATGCGGCCAGACAGATCAGAAAAAAAAACCCCATGTCTTTTGCACCTCCGTCATGAGTAGCTTTTTATTTGCTCACCTTTTTTTCAAACAAATGATAACCCGGCGCGGGTCCTTTTGATTCGTACCCCATTCCGCTGTAAAACGACTGAAGCGCCTTGTTTTCGGACACGCAATCGAGCCGGATTTTCGTTTTTCCCGGACAAGACACACCCGTTTCCGCCCAAGTCATGATTGTCCGGCCGAGCCCCGCCCCTGCAAACCGCCTGTTAATCGCCAGCCGGTGGAGATATACGGACTCCTCATGTCCTTCATCGCCCCAAAGACGTCTGTCCCACCCGCTTGCTTCGGGAAGCAGCATGACGACGCCGGCCAGCTCTTCATTCTGCCTGAATAAAAAAACATACCCTTGGGCGATCGCCTCCCGCATATTGTGGGTATCTTCCCCTTGCAGAAGGCCGCTCCACTGGTTCGACCCTTTATCGCGAAGCCATTCTGCCGCTTGCACGAGCAGATCCATGACCTCTTTTGCATCATCTTTCCGGGCGGAGGTGACCCGGAATGCCCCCGCCTTCTCCTCCGTAATCGTAAAAGGTGTCATAAAATCCTCCTGTAATCAGAATATTCGACACCTTCATTATAGACCAAACGCAGAAAGGAAAAAAACAGCCGTCGTGTTTGAGGGCCGTTTAAAAAATTTTCTTCTTATCACGTTCTTCTTTTAAAATCTCAACCGCTTCCCTGAAACGCATAGAGTGGACGATTTCACGCTCACGCAGAAAACGGAGTGAATCATTCAGGTCAGGATCATCGGAAATATCAATAATCCATTGATACGTCGCTCTCGCCTTTTCTTCAGCCGCAATATCCTCATATAAATCAGCGATCGGATCTCCCTTCGCCTGTATGTAAGACGCTGTGAACGGAACTCCGGCCGCATTGTGATAAAACAGCGCGCTGTCATGGTTGACGTAATGATCACTGAGCCCTGCATCACGCAGCTGCTCCGGGGTCGCATCTTTTGTCAGCTTATAAATCATCGTCGCAATCATTTCTAAATGCGCAAACTCCTCCGTGCCGATATCCGTCAGCAGGCCGATCACCTTGTCAGGAATCGTGTAGCGCTGGTTTAAGTACCGGAGCGCTGCGGCCAATTCGCCGTCCGCCCCGCCGTATTGTTCAATGAGAAACTTAGCCAGCATCGGGTTGCATGTACTGACTTTAACCGGATACTGCAGCTTTTTTTCATATACCCACATTTACAGATCCCTCCTTATACTTGCCATGGCCAAGGACCGCGGCCCCAGTCCCATTGAGCGCCGACCTGACTCACGCCGAATTGCAGAAGCGGTCCGTACTCAGGCTCAAACCGCTTTCTAAGCTGTCTTGAGTACCGGGAATATTCATGAAACTGCTGAAGCGCGAGACGGTCATGGGGATGCGTATCCAGATAAAGCGTCAGCTCCACCAAGACAAAGTCCGCCGCCTGAATTTGCTCCAGCAGCCGATAATATTCATCATCAATCTTTTTCGCCATATTCGATTCCCCCCCGATAAGGATTATCATAGAAATCGTAAAGATCCTTCCAAAGGGTCCCTTTTCTCAATGCCTCCATCGGAGAAAACTGCTCTAAGTGATACGGCTGAAACCGCATATAAAGATGCGGCGGCGTTCTGAAGTATTTTCTCCCGATCGGCGGGCAGGGATCAAACCGGCTGTGGAAGGGTTTATAGGATTTGACCGGTGTAAACGGCTGATTTTCTTTCATTACGATCCTCCTTTCCTAAACACATGACCTTAATAGGTATGAATCCGTATCGGCATTTATGCCCTGTAAGAAAATAAAAAAGCCCGTTAAAAACGGACTCAATGTAACTCATCTGGAATTTGAAGTAAAAAAATCATAATGAAAAATCTGATTGAAAGCGCTGATAATGTTTCAATGTATATTCCGTAATTTGTTGATCATATTCAGGATATTCATATCTCAATAAAACAGCCACTGACTTTGAATATGCTCTAAAGAGACCCTGGCAGTCAAACAATGCCTTCCACACGCCTTCATAAGTATTGCCGACATAAGTATTCAGCAGAATTTCCCAATCTTTCGCATTCATGTAATGTTGAATATACTTATAATTCTTCCCTACACTTAATGAAAACTGATTCTCTATCCCGATATTCCACGCAATCATACGCAAAACATTAGGCCTTAAAATGTCATTCATATGATCCAGCGCAAACAGTATTTCTTTACGCATTAATCCTTTAATAACATAGGTTGAAACCATCCAAAATTCATTGCAGCAATCATCAAACTCTCTGGGGGTCGGTTTCTTTATATGATATTGTTCATCACTCGCAATAATCTTACTGTTGATTCGGTCATCCTTGTCTAATAATATTTCCGCCAAACCATCACTCTGTGTAAAATAAGCCTCTGTTTGACTCAGAGGGATCAAAGTTAAGTCGATTTTATGATGATCTTTAAAAAGCATTAGATAGGAGAACCAGTCTCCGAGTTCCGGAGGGAAAAGTTCCATATCTTCAGGTTTTTGCATCATCATTCTTTCGCCAAACTGATCCAGCCAGCTTTCGTCAGATGTGAAAGAGTCCATATCGGTCACAAAATAAGAAATATCATAGTCTTGAAATTTGTCTCTCGGTACATTTTTATTGGTTCTTGATCCCTCTAAAGTGACAAGACGGATTCTCTCGTCCTTCATCGCAATATCAAGAATCAATTTCATCATTTCGCCTTCACTTCTCACATGGAAAACCTCCCGATAAAGAGATTTTTACAGATCATGCTTTTCAGTTTATAAACAACTTGCTCATGATTTACAGAAAAGTCCTATGTACTTGATGATTTTGCTCCAATCGTAACACAGCTGCAAGAACATGAGAAGAGCACTCTTGCTGTTCCAAGAGTGCTTTTCCCGAATGGTCAGATATATTGGCTGTCCCGATGATGATGATGATGATGATAGAACGGG
>NZ_JAHOAA010000004.1:94847-96751 GCF_019039175.1 Bacillus sp. FJAT-27001 | reverse complement strand
TAGCCGCCAAAACCGTACCCCGGGTAGCCTCCGTAGCCGCCATAGCCGCCGCCGTAAATCGGTCTTCTTTCATTCATGATTTATCGCTCCTTCACATAGGTTACAGTCCAGTTTATGACATGCGGAAGGAAACGTATGGGCATCCGCCCAGTTTTGGCGAAATAATCAATAATTGCTTACGGAGAAATACGATACAGGCCGACCGCATAAGCAAAATAAAAAGGCCGGAACTTATGCCGCCCCGGCCTTTTTGTCTTTATTCGCCTAAATCTACATTGTGATAAACCTGCTGTACGTCTTCGAGGTCTTCCAGCACATCGATCAGCTTTTCAAATTGAGCTTTCGCATCTTCCGGGAGCTCGACTTCATTTTGCGCAAGCATCGTCAGCTCCGCAACCGTGAACTCTTCAACGCCGGCATTTTTGAATGCCTCCTGTACGGCATGGAATTGATCAGGCTCGGCATACACGATCACACTGTCATCCTCTTCTAAAATATCGCGCACGTCCACATCAGCTTCCATCAGCAATTCCAGCGCTTCATCCGCCGTCTTGCCTTCAACGCCGATAACGGCGGTCGCATCAAACATGTAAGCGACAGACCCGCTCACACCCATATTTCCGCCGTTTTTCCCGAATGCGGCGCGCACTTCAGGCGCCGTGCGGTTTACATTATTCGTTAACGCATCAACGATGATCATTGAACCGTTCGGCCCGAAACCTTCGTAACGCAGCTCGTCAAAGTTCTCCTCCGCGCCGCCTTTCGCCTTTTCAATCGCACGCTCAATAATATTTTTCGGCACACTGTACGTCTTCGCGCGCTCAAGCACCACTTTTAACGCCTGGTTCGATTCCGGATCTGGCTCGCCTTGTTTTGCCGCCACATAAATCTCACGGCCGAACTTCGCGTAAATCCGGCTCGTATTTGCGTCCTTTGATGCTTTCTTTTCTTTAATATTGTTCCACTTACGGCCCATTTTGTTCCACTCTCTTTCACGAATTGAATCTGTATGATAAATACTCTGCTTCTATTATACCTCAGCGGTTGGGTTGTTTCGAGTGTAAGACATTAGAAAAAACAGGCACGCTTAAAATCACCGGAGCGCAGTAAGCCGAATTTGAGGGTTATTGTACAAAACATAAAAAGCCTCCCTTCATACAGGAAGGAAGTCGCAAGCCAAAAGATTCATTTTATTCTTATTACCTATTTCCTACACTGTATATCCTGACTCACGTGGTAAAATTTTGATATCGAACAAAAGAAAGGATATGATCATGAAAGTTTTCGAAGCAAACACCCTGCTGGCCGCTGCCAAACAGCGCGCGGGTGAATACAAAAAACTGCGCGGTCAAATGGTTAATCTGAAAAAAGCGTTTCAAGGTATGGCTGATCTTGGTGACGGCGATTTCTCCGGCCGGGGTGCCAATAATATCAAAGCCTTTTTCCAGGATCACGCCGGCGTCACAGACAGCTGGCTTGATCTGATCGACATGAAAATCGCATTTCTCACAAGCCTTCCCGGCAAAATCGAAGACGCCGGACTTTCCAATTCGCATGTGGAGGAATCATTTCTGAAGCACGAGCTCACCCACGCCCTCAGTAAATCAAAGGCAATTATGGAAGGGCAAAAAAAGGACATGGGGTCCATCCTCAGAGAGATCGAAGACATCATCTCGCTTGATCTGTTTTCAACCGAAAGCACAGATCAGAAGCTTTCTTCAGCTGACAAAAAAAGAAGCGAAACCATACATAAGCTCGGGAAGCTTGATCACGATCTAACGAAGGAATACACAGAAACCGAAGCGAACGAACAGTTCATTCAGGCCGACTTCCAACAGCTCCAAAACGCCACAGGCAAAGGAAAAAACGCCACTCCGCTTCACTACAATGCCAAGGCGTACCGA
>NZ_JAHOAA010000004.1:926-94837 GCF_019039175.1 Bacillus sp. FJAT-27001 | reverse complement strand
AAAAAAGGCGATATCGCAAGACATTCGGATGCTTATTTGACGATTAAAAAGGAAGAAGCGAAAGAGCGGAAAATCAAGGATCTGAAGAAAAAGCTGGCCGCTGGTGTCACCGATCCGGATGAGTATTTGGAAATCGCGAAGAAGATCGGCTATGAAAACCTTGAACCTGCTCAGGTGGAATATGTGATGCAGCTTGAACAAGCAAAACAGCTCGAAGAAGTCGGAGAAACAGCTTGGGATATCGTCAAAGGAATAGGCGTCGGCCTTTATGATGTTGGAAAAGACACCATAACCGGCGTCAAAGATCTGGCTGTCGGCGCATGGGATTTTTACCATCTCTCTGATGAACAAAAAGTCGCTAAAACCATATCAGCTGTATTGAACACGCCCTCCTACGCAAAAATCATATGGACAAACCTGGCGGACTCATGGAATGATAAAATGGTTAACGGTGATGCGTATTCAAGATCCCATTACATCACTTACGCCATCGGGAGCATCGTCGGGCTCAAAGGTTCCGGCTCAGCTGTAAAAGTATCAAGCAAGCTCGCCAAAACAGACGCCGCCAAAGTGGATAACGTCTTGGAAGCCGGAAAAAAAGCGGCTGCAAAACATGTGAAGACAGGTATCCAGAAAACTAAAGATTTCACCAATTCATTATCAAAAGGAAATCAACCAGCTTTTGCAGGAATTGTCCAGGATATTGAGAATACGCATAATGTGAAGAATACACCGCTTTTGAAGAAAGAGATTGAAGGACAGAAGTCGAAAGCTTTACAAGAAACTGAGATAATAAAAACCCAGAATGTAAAGAAACCTAGAAAAACAATAGTTCCTACAGTAAAAAGTGGTGAATTTAATAATTGGTTCAACTCATTAACCACAAAACAACTTGATGAACTTTGGGCAGATAAAAGAGTTAGAAGAGCAATTGAAAGACAACTAAGAGCACCCGGCGGCATGCACGAATGGCATTTAGTTTCCCGAGCTCCTACCTTTAAACATTGGAATATTACAGCGGAACAAATAAGAGATTTAAGAACTGCCATAAACGAAGTTGAGTTCGTAAATCCTGTTGGTAAACACGGGGGATTGGGCTCTACAGCTGCCCATAATGAATTGCTAGGAATTATTGATTCATCTCTAAACTATAATATATTTGTCCGAAGGTTGAATAATTGGGCAAACTATAGACTTAAAGGTGGAGTGGAAGCCCTGCCAAAAGGATTGAGGATTAAATAATAGGAGGTTTATATGGAACGTCAAAATTACGTATCATTGTGGATCGGAAGTATAAAGGATAATGAATCATTAAGTAAATATGTTGAATTAGTTTACAATGAAGATGAGGGTGATTTTCTTCCTTCCCAATTTTTAATTGACTTTGATATAGATATCGATGATTTAGATGAAGATTTTATAGAAAAAGTTGCACATGAAAATAGTCGTAACAATTTACCTGCACTAATTGACGGCTGTTCATACGATAGTGTCATCTTACCTCGTTTCGAAGACATAGTAGGTACCACACTCCCTGATCAAATCAATGCTGCTGTTCTTTTATATAATTTTGAATATGACGGCAGGGAGAAAGAAATAAACGCAAAAAACTATTCATTTAAATTTATTGGAGCAGTTTCCTATGTATAAAAGAAAAAATCATAATAAAACATAATTCAGAATTACATTTTCATAATGTAGAGATTTTATTAGATGGTTATTCATACTACTTGGAAGAAGATAAAAAGTAGGATGACTAGAAGAAGGCTCTCTTTTTTTCAGAGGCCTTTTTTGTTTGCGTGTAAAACCTAAAAGACTATAAACATCTATAGATAAACAAAAGGAGGGGCGTTCTCTCACAAACAAAGTAACTATAACTTGAGGTTATTCTTCACTATCATCCACTCCATGCACCGCCGAAGGAGTGCCTTACAACACAGTCAATCAAAAGTTTAAAAGAAGCACTGCAAGCATTCGCCAAAGTGGTACTGCCGAAACCGTACGGAACCTCCGCAAGCGGCAGACGGACACCGGCACCGCATGTACCGCCGGTAACAGTCAAATACGGCGAGCATTTTGCGAAATGGACCAGAAAGAAAGTATTGAAGCCGAATGTCATCTACAAAACAAAAGAAGGCTACACGTACACCACTGACAACTATGGTAGAATTACAAGTGTCAAAGCAGACTTGCAGCTGGGAGAAGCAAAACGCAACCAATATGCGCAGTCAAAAGCAGGTAAACCAGACCGTCTGACAGATGACGACGGAGGCCACCTAATCGCCACCCAATTCAAAGGCTCAGGCCAATTCGACAATATCGTGCCGATGAATTCCCAGATTAATAGGAGCGGCGGGAAATGGTACAAAATGGAGCAAGATTGGGCAGCAGCTTTGCAAACAGACCCTCCCCAAGAAGTAGCAGTTGAAATTAATGCATTGTATAAAGGTGATTCATTAAGACCCACTGCTTTTAGGGTGAAATATAAAATTGGTGATCAAGAAGCTAAACTTATGAGAATCAAAAATCAGGCCGGAGGTTAATATGGAGACAAAAAAAATGGGGCAATTATATCAACAGATAGCAGAAAGCATTAACGAAATCATTCCATCTGAATGGGAAAGAGTTATTCTTTATGCTGAAATTCTCGACGATTCATCTGAGGTTTTCTTTTATTTCAATACTCCACATAGTGAAGATTTTATATATTCTCATAATATCCCCGAACACTATCATGTCAGTGAGGAGATTTATGAGGAGCTATTATTTGACTTGCATGACTTATTCGAGGAATTACGAGATGAATTTAAAGAAAACAATCAAGATATATGGACTAATCTAACACTTAATCTGGAGATAAGCGGAGAATTTTCAATAGATTATAATTATGAAGACGTTCTTCAATCTCCATACACCATCTCTCAAAGACAAACAATCTGGACTTATAAAAATGTAGGAATATATCCTAAGAGTGAGCCTTTAAAATACTTTTTAGAACAGTATCTAAATTCTCAAAATTAAAATTCCCCCTCCTTTATTGGGGGTTTTGTTGATACAAATGATCCTTACAAATTACCAATTATAATGCTGGAGGCTGATTCTTGTTGGAAAATGAATTAAATGCATTATATAGAAGCATGGCTGAAACCGTTAACGAAATGATACCAGAACCATGGGAGAAATTTTTGTTCTATGCTCAGATTTCAGAGACAGGCGGAGGCACTTACTTTTTTTATAATTCTCAAAATGAACCTAATCATTTTAAGTACAGTCTTGAAATTCCGTTCGAATTTGATATTGACGAAAATGAATTCGATCAGTATGAGATGGAATTATTTAAACTCAGCGAAAAAATGAGAGATGTTTTCAAAGATCATAACCAAGAATTATTTTACTCCTTCACTCTTAGCCTGGAGAGACCAGGAAAATTAACTGTCAACTTTGATTATACAGATTGGTTTAGGACAGATTATAGTTTCAGTGATCAGCTTATCATCTGGAAATTTAAATGTTTAGGGGAAGAACCTAAGGATTCATCATTACAAAAATTAATAAAAAAATACTTAGAAGACTATCCTGAAAATCCAATTTAATTTTTATAATAACATGGTAATGCTGTATTAAATAAGAGAATATCCAAATGTCATAAACGAATTATTCTCTAAAGGGAGTATAAAAATGGATAATCTGACAAAAGAAGAATTAATCTCTCTTGTAAAGGAAATAATGAACCCAACATTAGATGATGAGAAAGTCAGTGAATATCTTGCTTTATTAGAGAAAAATGTACCTCATCCGGCACCAAGCGATTTAATATTCTGGAGCAATGAAAATTACACAGCGGAGCAAGTCGTAAGAATTGTTCTTAACTATAAAGATGAGTAGTCTATCAAACCATTAAACTGATATAGCAACTCTCAAATGGGATAGAGATGATAAAGTCGCGAGATTAAAAGAGATTGAAAAATAAAAGAGTAGTAAATTATATCGAGAGCTAGCGGAACAAATTTATGAACTGATTCCAGCATAATGGAATAAAGTTTCTCTATATGCAAAGATTTTAGCTGACTCTAGAAAATTATACTTTTTCTTTAATGCAAAAAATATTTATGATGACTTGTTAATCGAACTACAAGATGTATTTGATGAACTAAGAGATGAATGGAAAGCGAATAACTCAGATGTGTGGGCTAACTTTACACTCAAGCTAGAGCATACTGGAAAATTTTCAATCGACTATGATTATGAAGATGTTATTTCATCAGAATTAAGCGGTACTCAACGTCAAGTTGTTTGGGAATATAAACACTTAGGTATGGTTCCTACTGGTAAGAAAAACAGGGAGTTCTTGGAACGCTATCTCAATTCGGAAGAAGAATAATCTATTTAATAGCTCAGCCCTTCTCTGCTGGGCTATTTTTGATACTAAAATCTTTTCGATTGTATCCACGGATTCCCCTCCTTCACACTAACCCCAATAATTCATTAATATCTATTTTGATTAAATCAATTAAAGTTGCTGACCGTCCAGCATGTCTCGGGTCGCCATGTTCTGTTAAGATTGTGTTTGTATTTCCCATATTAAATACAAAAATATCTTTTTTTATCAGTATTCGAAATTACCTCTATGATTTTATATACTTGAGAATAGTAATAAAGGTTGTGTACAGTTTTCACATTTGGTTTCCCCCATGCAAGGACAACTATATCTGAATCATTTATCATTGAACTAACTGTATTAATATTATTCTTTTGAACATGATTTAATAGATTTGCACCGTGAATACTTTTCAATTTTGCTGAGGTGTCTGCTGGATTTGGAGCATAGATAGGTATAACATTTCCTGCGTAAAGTTTTTTCACTTGAATTTTCTCATGGGTATAACAATAGAAAAAATCAATTAATTTATTTACAGTTCTATCTGAAATATTTGAATCAGCTTCCGATGGATTCATTAATATTACTGTAACGATAATACCTTCCATTCGATTTTTAAAAGGAATTGATAAGCTATATCTTAAATTTACACCCGGTATAATATTTTGCCTATCATCAATAGTAATAGACGAAATATCAACCTTATTAGGATCGTAATAATGCGTCAATAAAAACTTCCTTTCTGTAAATAATATAAGTAACGGAGCCAAGACTAACCTTAAAAGATTAAAATCATAACTCCGTCCAAATTAAAAAGCTAACCATTCACTTCTCCGTAAACTTCATTCATCATATCTTCCATAATATAAGCCTTAAACTCATCGTTCTCTAAAATCCTCATAAAGAACTCCTGGTTGCTACTCATTCTGTCGATAACAAAATTCATAAATGTTTTTTCGAAAGCAAATTTGAAGTTTTCTTTTGTATTGTTTTTCGCTTTCTGACGGAGATCATCATCATTCAACATGTCCTCTTTCACTTGTTCACGAGAAAGAAAATCTGTTTCTGTAAATTGTGTACCAAAGCGCTCATTTAACTTTTCTAACACGCTTGATAATCGCACCTTCTCATCTTCAGCTACACCACCAGCACCATGCTTCTGTGGATCAAGTTCAATGCCTCCCGTTTTTTCCAGCTCGATGCTTCCTTCGAATACCTTTTGATTGCGATAGTATTCAAGTGCGATATCATCAGCTAAATAAACGTCCTTATCACCAGTTGTACGAGGTAGTTTGCGCAACAAGTATGTTAAATAAATATATTGTTTGTGTAAGCTTAGATCAATAAACGTTACAACTTGTAGCACGAAACTATACGTACGAATAAATTTTGTTGCAGCTTGTTTAAAATCAAACTGTTCTTCTTCTGAAAGCTTTTTATATCGCTCTACACCTTTGTCAAGAATTGCATTTAACTCTGTTTGCGCCTTAGTTGACTTTTTCACGCCGTCTGTTACTTCAAGTTCATTAACCCTTTGTACCTCATCTTCCTTAAATACTTGATGAGGCTCGATGTCAGCCTGCATATCATAAAGGATATTTGGGTCCGTAATTTCAGATAAGCTTGTTGATTCGTAATATGGTTGAAACGAAGCTTTCATAACCTCTGGTTCATTTACAAAATCGAGTACGAATGTGTCCTCTTTACCTGGGCAAGTACGATTTAAACGAGATAGAGTTTGCACCGCTTTAATACCACTTAATGGCTTATCTACATACATCGTATGCAACAGTGGTTCATCAAATCCCGTTTGATATTTCTCAGCTACAAGCAATACCTTAAATTCATCTGAATTGAATTTATCAGGTAGCTCTTTTTCAGAGAAACTGTTCATGTCCGGCTCCGTATAATCTATTCCACCGTCTTTTACAGTACCTGAGAACGCCACAACTGTTTTTAAATCGTTATATCCCTTTTCATGAATATACTTATCAAAAGCAATTTTATAACGTACTGCATGTAAACGGCTCGCTGTTACCACCATTGCCTTTGCACGGCCGCCAATTTTGCGCTGTACGAAATTGCGATAATGCTCGATAATAATTTCTGTTTTTTGTGCAATGCTATGTGGATGAAGTGATACGTATTGTGCTAGCTTTTTCGTAGCTTGTTTTTTTGATACCTCCGGATCATCTTCAACTGTCTTTGCAATTTTCCAGAATGTTTTATAAGTCGTATAGTTTTCAAGGACATCTAAAATAAAACCTTCTTCAATTGCTTGTCGCATTGTGTATTGATGAAAGGCCTCTGGCTTACCATCAATACCAACCGTACCAAACTTTTCTAACGTCTTGGGCTTGGGAGTCGCTGTAAATGCAAAAAACGATACGTTATCCTGTTTCCCACTTTTCAAAATGGCTTCTACAATTTTCTCGTCTACATCAACTAAGTTTTCTTCGGCAATCCGGTCTTCCTCATATGCTGCTTCTAACGTCTTATCTGATAGAACATTTGTTAAGGCAGTAGATGCTTTACCACCTTGAGATGAGTGCGCTTCATCGATAATAACTGCATATTTTTTTCGCTCTAAGCCCGCTACTTTTTCCAAGATAAACGGGAACTTTTGGAGCGTTGTAATAATAATGCGTGTTTCACTATTAATAGCACGTGCTAATTGCTCTGAATTTTTATCGACTGGCTCCACCATTCCTGCTTTATGCTCTAACTGATACACTGCGTCTTGCAATTGCTTATCTAACACTCGGCGATCGGTAATCACAATCACACTACTAAAGATCGATTCATTTTCCTCGTTATGTAGCTTAGCTAAACGGTGTGCAAGCCACGAAATCGAGTTCGTCTTACCAGATCCCGCAGAGTGCTGGATTAAATAATTTTGACCGACAAGCTTTTGTGCTACATCTGCTTCTAACTTACGTACAACATCAAGCTGATGGAAACGAGGAAAAATGAGCATTTGACGCTCACCTATTGTTTCACCGTTTGAATCTTTAATGTCGTCTTTCTTAATAAAGATGAAGCGATATATAATATCGAGTAAGCTATCAGGTGCTAAAATGTCTTCCCATAAATAATGAGTTCGATAGTTGTCACCATAAGTTAACGGATTGCCTTTCCCTCCATTATTGCCTTTGTTAAATGGGAGGAAGTACGTTTTGCCTTTATTAAGCTTTGTTGTCATAAACACTTCATCTGGGTCAACGGCAAAGTAGACAGCAACACGCTCATTAAATTTAAATAGCTGCTCACGTGGATCGCGATCATTCTTTAATTGTTTCATCGCATCTTCAACTGTTTGATTTGTTAATGGATTTTTCAGCTCCATCACTACAAGTGGTAAACCGTTTAAAAACAGCACCATATCTAAGCTATTGTTATGCTTATCACTGTAAAACACTTGGCGAGCAACATTAAAACGGTTTTTCCTATACTGCTCATTTAATGTTTTATTCATATCGGTGGGTGGCTGGTTATACGCAAGTTGTAATGTGACACCACGATCTTTAATCCCTTTACGTAAACATTCAACCAAACCTTGTTTATGTAGCTGATCTTTAATGCGCTTTAACACTTGTTCTTTATAAGTAGGACCATACGATTTCTCTAACGTACGCATCCGCTTTTCCTGCGTATCTTCTAAAAATGCAAATAGCTCTTCAACATCAATCGCATGCTGCTTGAAAGAACTACTTGCCGCACCTCCTAACACACGCTTTTTATAGCCATTCGCGATTAATGCTAATTCGATATTTGTCTCAAAACCTGTTTCTGTAGTATCGATCGCCATTACAATTCACCTCACTTCATCAAGTTCCATATCACGTACGTCGATTTTGCCTGTTACTGCTTCGTAGATAAGAGCTTGGCGGTATTCTTTTAGTTTTTCGATTTGCTTCACTAGATTCGATTTAATACTATCTATTTCACCAATTTTAATATCTAAGTAATTTAAAATTTCGGTTTGTTCAACTGTTGATGGTATTGGATAAGAAAAATTAACAAATGTCTCTTGGTATAAATGTTTAATTGTTGAACCAGTTTCCATAAATTTAATATATTTATCAAAAATAGCTGAACTTAATAGCCAATACATATATTTAGATAAATATTTATTATGGAATGGTCTTGTAACGAACACACCGCTGTTCAAGATTGCTTTATATGGCATTTCTTTTACAATAGCCAATTTACCAATAGTACCATCTTTGGTTATCAATAAATCATTTTCCTGTAATTGAATAGGAGGCGCTTCATTATATCGTTTCTCGCTAATATGATAACAAGTATCCCAATTCACATATCCCTGTAAAAAGTCTGTTCCAGTTACTAAAAAAGGGCCTTCATCAATAAATTCATCCGACTTTAAACCTTGCCAACCTATTCGTCCTTTTACATAGGTAGTATACTTAATTTTTGTAACTTCCCAGTGCTCAGGAATCTCACCAATCCACTCAACACCTGAATCTTTCATTTTCACATTCGGATTTAAACCTTTTGTAACAGCTTCTGTGATGATGGATTGGCCTTGTTTTTCCAAAAGTGTCATCATGTTTCCCTTATTTTTAATAACTTCATCTACTAGTTTAATTTTACGGTTTAAAAATAAACTTATTTTTTTTGTTCTAATCGTGTAGGTAAAGGATAAGAAAAGTTTTCAAATGTTTCTTGATATAAATGTTTAATTGTAGAACCTGTTTCAAAGAATTTAATATATTTATCAAAGACTTGAGAATTAAGCATCCAATACATAAAATCAACTTCATATTTAGCTGATCTCGTTACAAAAATGCCACTATTTAAAATAGCTTTATCTGGCATATCTCTAACAATAGCTGTTTTACCAATAGTTCCATCTTTAGTAATTAATAAATCATTTTCTTTAAGTTGAATAGGTGGGGCTTCATGATATCTTTCCCTTGAAATATGATGACAGCTTTCCCAATTAACATTTTTTCCGATAAAATCCTTTCCTGTAACTAAATAAGGTCCTTCATCGGTGAATTCATCAGATTTTAAACCTTGCCAACCAATTCTACCTTTAACATACGTTGTATACTTAATTTTTTCAACAGACCAGTTTGCGGGTATTTTTCCTATCCATTCTACTCCTGAATCTTTTAACTCTCTACTCACCCGATCACCTTCTTCAACTGCTCAGCAATCTCCGCTTCTAATGCACGAATCTCGTCCATAATTTCTGCTGAGCTGCGTAATGCTGTGTATTTGTAGAAATGGCGAGTGAATGGAATTTCATAGCCGATTTTTGTTTTTGATTCATCAATCCATGCATCTGGTACGTGTGGTAATACTTCACGTGCAAAGTAGTCATAAATGTTTTCTTTTAACGGTACGTTCTCAGTATCACGTAAATCCGTATCTGGTTCGATATCTGTCTTATTTTTCATACATACATCAGCTGTTTCATCCTTTTTAGACAGACCAGCTAAAATTGCTTTTAAAACTGGTGCTCCGATAGTAATACCAGCTTGCTTAAATGCCTCTTTTACTACTTTAGTGAACTCGTCACGATTTTTATATACTGTATCACTTGCTAACGTGCGTAACACATATAAAATTTGCGATTGCAGTTTTTTACCTTCTTCGATTTCAAAGTGACCTGCATCGCCTTTTTTCTTTGAAGTTGCTAAGTTGGCAAAGCCTTTTTCCTCTACAACACGTGTAAGACGCTCTTCACTTACTTGGAAGTTTAAGCGTAATGGACGTTCGACTGTAATTTTTGCGTAGCCGAAGTCTTCATTATCAAAGATCTTCACGTACTCGTTTGGCTGTGCATCGCCGTATAAACGAACAATCTCGTTAATTTGCTCTTCCGTAATTTCGTTACGCTTGCTCCCCATCGACTTTTTCATTTTTTTCGAGAAGTCTACGGCATTGACTAACCGTACTTTCCCTTTATGTAGAGGTGCTTTATTGTTCGTTAAAATCCAAATGTACGTTGCAATGCCTGTGTTGTAGAAAAGGTCGTTCGGCAATGCCACAATACCTTCTACTAAGTCGTTTTCAAGCACATACTTTCGAATTTCACTTTCACCAGAACCTGCATCACCTGTAAATAACGGCGAACCATTCATAATAATGGCTAAACGAGAGCCTTGTGGATTTTCTACTGTGACTGGCTTCATTTTTGAGATTAAGTGCATGAGGAATAATAGCTGCCCATCACTTGTACGAGGCGTACCAGGGCCAAAGCGACCATCAAAACCTTGTTTCTCATGTTCGTTTTTAATTGCCTTCTCATATGATTTCCAGTCCACTCCGTACGGTGGATTTGAAATTAAGTAATCGAATGTATCATGTGGGAATTGATCGTTTGATAACGTGTTTCCTAAACGAATGTTACGTGCATCTTCACCTTTAATAAGTAAGTCTGCCTTACAAATTGCATAGGATTCAGGGTTAATCTCTTGGCCGAAAAATTCTAAATGTGCTGTTGGATTTTGATTAAGTAAATATTCTTGGGCAACTGAACCCATACCACCTGTACCAGCTGCACAGTCATACAATGTTTGTGTTAAACCTGGTTTCGTTAAAATGCTCGCATCATCATGTAAAAATAACAAATGTGTCATTAAGCGAATAACTTCACGTGGCGTGTAATGATCCCCTGCTTCTGCATACTCATTGAAACGACGAATTAGTTCCTCAAATACATAACCCATCTCAATGTTTGAAACTGTTTCTGGATGTAAATCGATTTCACTAAAACGTTTAATCGTTAAGTATAATAAGTCATTTTGATCAAGCTTATCGATTTGGCGATCGAAGTCGAAGTGCTCCATGATATCACGAGCCACTTTCGAGAAACCATTTATATAGTCACGTAAGTTATCAGCGATATTATCAGCGTCTGTTAATAGCTTGTTAAAATCATACTTACTTATGTTGTGAAAGTTTTGCTTAGAAACACGATTTAAAATCTGCTCACGTGCTTCATCTGTCATATTTGGATACTGCTCTGCTTTCACTAACACTTCTTCTCTTGTGCTTTCTAACACGCAGTCAAAACGGCGTAATACAGCTAATGGCAAAATAATTTCACCGTAGTCTTCTGGCTTATATGGCCCACGTAAAATCTCTGCAATTGACCAAATGAAGCTTACTTTATCTTGGAAGTTAATCATGTTATATACCTCATTTAATAATTTTTTTCGAATCTACTTTTCATGTAGCTAGATTGAGATAATTTGAGCAGGTTTTAAGGATGCTTATCTCATTGTAATAACTGAGCATTTTTTCGCTCATATCACCTATTCACTGATTCATCAAAATAGATATCATTACCTACTATTATAAGAGTTTGTACAACAAAAAGTAATACCATATAAAAATCTCCCTCTCATTTGCTACCACATGTTTCTTTTTCTTAGTAAGCATCCAAATTTTATGGAGTATCCCTATAAAGTAAAGAGGTGAGGCATAAAAACCCCAATATCTGATGAGAGGTCAAACACTACAAACATTCTGACTTTTTGAAAAAATCCGCTTATATAAGGGGCTCTTATACTAACTACTTAGATTATTAAAAAATAATAGAGAAAAATTTATGTATTCAAATTGTGTTACTACATTTTTAAATAAAATTGCAGAGCTATTGACACATTGTTTCATCAATCCTGAGCGAAATAGTGTCTATTACTACTCTTAATTATTAATATTAGAAATCAGCTGTGATCACTACAAGTCATTCTCAATGACTTAAAACATCTAACATCGTTTTGGACAATCAGGAAATTTTGCATATCCTTGAATTGGCGAAAAAATATCCAAATCAGATAATGATGGAGTGTCAGCGATATCAATAACCAGACGGACAGTATCAATTCTAAAACCAGTAAATGAAATCTTCTCTTGAAACCAATAACGATGAACTAGTCTTCGATGAAATTAAATAACAGTTAGATACTTTTATGAATTTCAAGAATTACCTCCAGAAATACTTCACAGCTTTATTGAGACAATTGAAATAAAAGCAGATGAAGTCCAAGAATTTTTTATCGATTCTCGAACCCACCTGCTTCTTATTTAATTAATTTTAGCAACGCCACACACTCCACATGATTCGTATGCGGGAACATATCCACCGGCTGCACTTCGAGCGTCTGATACCCGCCATCCTCAAGCACCCGCAGGTCTCTTGCAAGGGTGCCTGGATTGCAGGACACATACACCACCCGCTTCGGTTTCATGTCGATGATTGTCCGCAGGAGGGCTTCGTCGCAGCCTTTTCTTGGCGGGTCAACGACGAGGGTGTCGGCCGTGATGCCTTCTTCATACCATTTCGGAATGACGGTTTCCGCTTCTCCGACTGCGAATTCTGCGTTCGTGATGCCGTTCAGCTCAGCGTTGCGTTTTGCATCCTCAATGGCTTCCGGCACGATTTCGACGCCGTATACTTTCTTCGCCTGCTTCGCTAAGAAGAGAGAAATCGTTCCGATGCCGCAGTAGGCGTCGATGACGGTTTCTTCTCCTTGCAGCTCCGCGTACTCAAGCGCTTTGTCGTAGAGCACTTTTGTTTGCTCCGGGTTAACCTGATAGAACGATCTGGCGGAGATGGCGAATTTGACGTCTCCGATGAGGTCGTAGATGTACTCTTCGCCCCAGATGACGTTTGTTTCGTTCCCAAAGATGACGTTTGTTTTATTTGGGTTGATGTTCTGCACGATGGATTTGACGTGCGGGAATTGCGCCGTGATGTCTTCGATGATTTTCGCTTTGTGCGGAAAATCGCTTGTTCTTGTGATGAAGACGATCATCATTTCGCCCGTGACGACGCCGTATCTCACCATGATGTGACGGAGCCAGCCTTTGTGGCGTTCTTCGTTGTAGGCTTTGACGCCGTATGAGGCGCAAATATCTTTGACGGCTTGAACGGCTTCGTCGTTTTTGGATTGCTGGATCATGCAGGCGCTCATGTCAATGATGTCATGGCTTCTTTGCTGATAGAATCCGGCGACGAGTCCGCCTTCTCTTTCTCCTACCGGCACCTGCGCTTTGTTTCTGTAGTTCCAAGGGTCTTCCATGCCGAGTGTCGGGTGCACGGTGACGTTGGACAGGGCCAGCTTGCCGATCCGTTCTAAGACGTCTTTGACTTGTTTCTGTTTAAACAAGAGCTGGCCTTCATAGGTCATGTGCTGAAGCTGGCAGCCGCCGCATTGTTTGTAGATTGGGCACGGGGCATCCGTTCTGTGCGGGCTTTCTTCCTTCAGTTCAATCAAGCGGCCGAAAGCGAAGCCTTTTTTGACGCGTGTCACTTTGATTTGCGCTTTTTCCTCAGGCAGGGCGTTCGGCACGAAGATCGGGAATCCCTGAACCTTTGCGACGCCCGCTCCTTCGTGCGTCAAATCCTCAAATGTCACATCATAGTATTCATTTTTTTCTATCGGGGGTTTCATTTTCATCTATAATCACCTCTAGTTTTACCAATAGCCTTGTTTCAGCGTGCTGGCAAACCTTCAAATTCAATGTCAGCCTTCAAAGGTTTCCGATCACGCTGAAAAGATGACAAAATCCTAAAACGAATACTGTTTTAGGATTTTGTCCGCGTATTAATCATCCAGCTGTTCCGCTTTCTCCTTCGGCATGATGACGTGAATATGCCGGTACAGGTTCACGAATTCGCCCGGCAGCATGCCGCCGTATTCGCCGTCCAGGTTCAGCTGCATCTTTTCTGATACATTGACTTTCACACGGTTCGCTTTTGTGTAAATAATGTGCTGATCGTTAATATGATCGCCTCTGAGCGCCATGCTCGCGACTCTGATAAACTCCGCGAGATTGGCTTTTTTCAAAATAATCAAATCAAACATGCCGTCATTCAGGCTGGAATCAGGGGCCAGTTTCTCGAATCCGCCGACCGAGTTGGTCAGCGTCACTAAAAACAGCATAATTTCGCCTTGAAACAGCTTGCCGTCATATTCAATCTCGACTTCTGTCGGTCGAAGTGAAGGCAGCATTTCCATTCCCTTTAAATAATAAGCAAGCTGTCCGAGCATCGTTTTCAGTTTGCTTGGCACATCATACGTCAGCTCCGTCAGACGGCCTCCGCCGGCGATGTTGATAAAATACTGACCGTTCACCTGTCCGATGTCGATCGGGCGGGCTACGCCGTTAATGACGGTATCAGCGGCATTCAGTACATTCTCTCTCGGAATGCCCAGCGCTCTGGCGAAGTCATTTGTCGTGCCGACCGGAATGATACCGAGTGTCGGGCGTTTGTCTAACGGTGCAAGGCCGTTGACGACTTCATTAATCGTTCCGTCTCCGCCGGCTGCGATAATCAGGTCAAACTCCCGCAAAGCGGCTTCTTTTGCGGCGTTGGTGGCATCCCCCGCGCATGTGGTGGCATGGGTGGAGGTTTCATAACCGGCTTGTTCAAATTTTTGCAGGACCTGGGCAAGATTTTTCTTAAAAAGCTCCCGTCCTGAAGTCGGATTGTATATTATGCGTGCACGTTTCATTATCTCATCATCCTACTTAAGAGTATCCGATCCATTATTAACACTAACAACCTTTAATTATACTATGACTTGAGAAAATCGCAACAATATGTACAGGAATTGCCAGAAGAAAAAAGGCCCCGACTCCGTTTAAGGAGCCAAGGCCCGCTGTCTTACTCTTCTTCCGTTCCAGGTTTTTTCTTACGGAATTTCGCTAATACTTCATATACGATCGGCACAATCAGAAGGGTAAGCAGAGTCGAACTGATTAAACCGCCGATAACAGTGACACCGAGTCCTTTAGAAATGACCTGGCTTCCGCCTTCGAAGCCCAATGCCAATGGAAGCAGGGCGCCGATTGTCGCGATCGCCGTCATCAGAATCGGACGCAATCTCGTAGAGCCGGCTTCCAGGAGCGCTTCTCTCGTCGATAAGCCTTCCGCTTCTTTATGGATGACGCGGTCAATTAAGACAATCGCGTTTGTGACGACGATTCCGATCAGCATCAGCATACCGATCATGGCATTCAGACTGATCGTCTCTCCGGATACATACAGTCCGGCTAATGCGCCGATGACTGTAAACGGAAGCGAGAACAGAATCGCAAACGGCGCTAATGCTCCGCCGAACGTGATCACAAGAACGAGGTACACGATGGCGATTGCGGCAAGCATCGCTAAGCCGAGTTTCGTAAAGGAATCAGCAATATCCGCTGATACACCGCCGGTATCAATCGATACATTGTCCGGGTGATCCAGTTTGTCAACTTTCTTTTGAACGGCCGATGACACCTTCGTGACGTTGTCAGAAGTGACGGTTGCCGTTACGTCAGCGTACACTTTGCCGTCGCGTTTGGAAATGGTATCGGATGTCGTGCCGTTTTTCACTTTCGCCACATCGCCGATTTTTACTTCTTGGCCTGCAGGCGATGTGATGGTTTTATCCTCTAATTCTTTTACACTCTTATACTGGTCTTTTTCTGTTTTGATGTTCACATCAAGCTCTTTGCCGTCCTTTTTCACCGTTGTCAAAGGAGACTGTGACGTTTGGGACATCAGGGCTTGGGAGATTTGCGAAGCCGTCAGGCCCTGCTTGCTGAGTTTCTCCTGGTCAGCGACGAACGTGTACTCATCATATGTGCTGGAAAGGCCTGAGTTGACGTCTTTCAGATCTTTCTGCTTTTTCATGATGCCTTCGATGTCTTTGACCGTGCCTTTAATATCAGACTCTGAATCTCCGTACACATAGTACGTTAATTCGTTGTTGTTGCCTGACGAACTGAAATTTTGTGATTTCCATTCGCCGCGGCTGGATGTTTTTTTGATTTCTTTTAAGACATTGTCTTTTTCTTTGTCAAAATCAGGCGTGTCATCCTCGTATTTCACGTAGAACAATGCGCCGTTTGAGCTTCCGCCGAGCGGACTTTGCGAGCCTAATGAATACTGAACGGTATCGACATGTTTGCGTTTAAGCAGCATGTCTTCCGCTTTTTGCGCAGCTTTTTCAGCTTCGCTTTTCGTTTCGCCCGGTTCAGGCGTGTATGTGAGCTGCATCGTTTTGTCCGCTTGCGCAGGCAGGTAGCTCGCGCCGATCAGAGGTACGAGGAACAAACTGCCGACAAGCATCAGAACCGCGATGATAGATGTAATCCATTTATGTCTTAATGACCAATTCAGCACTTTTTTATAGAAATTGGCCAATCTGCCCGGCTTATGCTCTTTCGCTTTAACAGGCGCGCCTGTGAGCGATTTTTTGAATAAGCTGTGCGCAAGCATCGGCACCAGTGTGATCGAAATCAACAGCGATGCGGCAAGCGCGAAGACGATTGTTAATGCAAACGGCATAAACAGTTCGCCGATCTGTCCGCCGACCATGGCAAGCGGCAGGAATACGGCAATGGTTACGATCGTTGATGACATGATCGGTTTAAACATTTCTTTCGTCGCTTCACGCACCAATTGCTTCCCGCGTAAAGGTTCATCTTTCAGCCTCATGCGGCGGTAAATGTTTTCGATCACGACAATCGAATCATCGACTACCCGTCCGATGGCGACCGTCATCGCACCGAGCGTCATTATGTTCAATGTGACATCAAGCTGATTCAGCACAAGAAGCGCAATCAGCAGTGACAGCGGGATGGAAACGATAGAAATCATCGTTGATTTAATATCTCTTAAGAATAAGAGAATGATCACGACCGCAAAAATCGCGCCGAAAATCGCTTTGCTTAACATCGTATCCACCGACTCTGTAATCGGCTCTGCCATATCAAGAGTCGAGCTGTACTTGAACCCTTTATGGTCTTTTTTGTATTGATTCAGTTCATCTTTAATCGCATCGGCCACTTCTACCGTGTTGGCGTCATTGGCTTTTACGATATTAATTCCGATGCTGTCCTTTCCGTTCGTGCGGGAAATGGATTCAGCTTTTTTCACATCTTTAATGTCGGCAATGTCAGAAAGCTTGACTGTCGGCACCCCTGCTGCCGCGCTTTGCTGTGCCTGCTGCATAGCCTGAGCGTCCGCCGCAGATGCCGCACCGGCTCCGCCCGTTTGACCTTGAGCGGCAGAAGAAGATGTGACCGGAATTCTCATATCTTTCAGATCTTTAATTGACGTAATATCTCCGTTAACGACAACTGATTTTTCTTTGTTGCCGAACGTGTACAATCCAAGCGGCGTATTGACGTCAGAGCCTTGGATCACTTTCTTGACGGTATCTTCATCAAGTCCGTACTCTTTCATTTTTTTGTCTTTGAAAGAGAATTCCACCTGCTCTTCCTGCTGTCCGGAAACTTGCACGGACGCAACGCCCTGAATGCCTTCAAGCTTAGGAACGAGAGTGTTTTCCACATTTTTGGTCAGATCTTCAAGCGAGGTTTTGCCGCTTGTCACACTGAGCGTCAAAATCGGGAAAGAGTTGAGGCTGTAACGGGAAATGTCAGGTTTTTTCGCGTCGTCAGGAAGGCTGACACTGTCCAGCGCTTCAGCGACTTCGGTTTTCGCCTTGTCCATATCCTTGTTGTAATCATATTCAATCATAACCGATGAGACGTTTTCAGAGGATGTGGACGTTACAACGCTCACTCCTTCTAAATTCTGCACCGCCTGCTCGATCGGTTTTGTCACGTCATCCGCAACTTGACTCGGAGCAGCTCCGGGATAAGTCGTATTTACTGAGAGATAAGGCATGTTGACGTCCGGTATGGATTCCTGCTTCATATTCAGACCGGCATACAGCCCTGCTACAGTAACGATAATCGTCATCAGCCAAACTGCGAATTTGTTCTTCAGTACAAAGTTAATAATGTGGTTCATCATGTCCTCCGTTAATTTTTATTGACTGACTGGTCATTCTATATAATACTAAACGGTATAACTCAACATCGTCAACTAATAAGGCAGTAAATTTTTCTAAATTTTTCAGGATTAAGGGGAAGCACGTCATGAACGAAAAAAAAGAGAAAATCATAAAAACAGGCATCCATTTATTTGCCAAAAAAGGGTTTTCTTCAACAACCATTCAGGAAATCGCCGGCGAATGCGGAATTTCAAAAGGAGCCTTCTATCTCCATTTCAAATCAAAAGAAGACCTTTTGCTGTCAGCATGTGAGTATTACATCGGCATGTCTATGGAAGAAATAAAGAAAATCAAAACAGAACATCAACATAAACCGCCTAAGGACGTATTCCGAAAACAAATCGCATATCAATTCCAGGAATTTATGGAACACAAGGACTTTATCATCCTCTTGCTGAGCGAAAAGGTCATTCCTGAAAATCAAAAGGTCAAACAGTATTTTCATGAGGCCAATATTCAATTTAACATGCTGTATCGGGATGCGTTGCTCTCCGTTTACGGAGATGCCGTCACACCGTTTTTAGCGGATGCGTCCGTTATGGCGCAAGGAATTGTGAGCTCCTATATTCATTTCTTGATTTTTAATGAACATACGGCATTCCGGACGGAAAACGTGGCGGCCTTTCTGATTGCCAGAATCGATGATCTGATTACGGGGCTGATAAGAGACAATCCCGATCCGCTGCTGCCTGAGGATATCTTCACTCAGCCCGCGGCGGACAGAGAAAGACTGCTTGCGGATATTCAAAAGATAAAAGCACAGCAGGAGCTGCCTGAGGACGTCCTCGTATCGCTTGAAGTCATTGAAGAGGAATGCGCAAAAGAAGAGCCGCGAAAACCGATTATTAAAGGAATGCTGTCCAACTTGGCAGGCAGCGGAAATGAGCAGATTGAAATGCTGCGGGCTTCCATTGAAACCTATTTCAGCTTATAAAAAAAAGAGACCGGCGCTTACCGGTCTCCATGTCAGCAGCGCCCTTAAAGGCGGCTGCTTTTTTTATCGTTTTTTGATTTCTTCAAGTAAGATCTTGTTGACCATCGGCGGGTTGGCCTGTCCTTTTGAGGCTTTCATAATCTGCCCGACAAGGAAGCCGATCGCGCGGTCTTTTCCGTTTTTGAAGTCTTCAATTGACTGCGGGTTGCTGTCAAGCGCATCTGTTACCAGCTTCAGAAGCACGCTTTCGTCAGAAATCTGCACAAGGCCTTTTTCTTTGACGATTTTTTCTGCGTCGCCGCCTTTTTCAATTAATTCTTTAAAGACTTTCTTCGCGATTTTGGACGAGATGGTTCCTTTTTCAATCAGCTTAATCATGCCGGCAAGGCCTTCAGGAGTCAGTGCGACATCCTCAAGCTCTTTTTGTTCGGCGTTCAGGTAAGCTGAGACTTCACCCATCAGCCAGTTTGATGCCTGCTTGGCTTCTGCGCCTTTATTGACCGTTTCTTCGAAGAAGTCAGCCATTTCTTTCGTCAGCGTCAGAACCATTGCGTCATAAGCCGGCAGGCCGAGCTCTTCGATATAACGCTTGCGGCGCTCATCCGGAAGCTCAGGAATGGTTGCTCTTACGCGTTCTTTCCATTCGTCATCAATGTAGAGCTCGACAAGGTCAGGCTCAGGGAAATAACGATAGTCGTCCGAACCTTCTTTGACACGCATCAAAATGGTTTTTTTCGTCGCTTCATCGTAGCGGCGCGTCTCCTGCTGAATGACTCCGCCTGACAGAAGCACCTGCTCTTGGCGTTTTTCTTCATGCTCAAGGCCTTTTTGCACGAATGCGAAAGAGTTGAGGTTTTTCAGCTCCGTTTTTGTGCCGAATTTCTCCTGGCCGATCGGACGGAGGGAAATGTTGGCGTCACAGCGCAGTGAACCTTCTTCCATTTTACAGTCGGAAACACCTGTGTATTGGATAATTGATTTCAGCTTTTCGAGATATGCGTAAGCTTCCTCCGGTGTGCGGATATCCGGCTCAGATACAATCTCGACAAGCGGCGTGCCCTGGCGGTTGAAGTCAACGAGGGAATAGCCGTCGCCCGTATGCGTCAGTTTTCCCGCATCTTCTTCAAGGTGAAGACGGGTGATGCCGATTTTTTTCGTTTTTCCGCCGACTTCGATTTCGATCCAGCCGTTTTCGCCGATCGGCTTGTCAAACTGAGAAATTTGATATGCCTTCGGGTTGTCCGGGTAGAAATAGTTTTTCCGGTCAAACTTCGTATCCGTTGCGATTTCGCAGTTCAAAGCCATTGCGGCTTTCATCGCGAATTCGACCGCTTCTTTGTTCAAAACGGGCAGCACGCCGGGATAGCCGAGGTCGATGACGCTCGTTTGGGTATTCGCTTCCGCGCCGAATGGCGTCGGTGAGCTTGAGAAAATTTTAGATTTTGTTTTTAATTCCACATGGACTTCAAGTCCGATTACCGTTTCAAAGTTCACTTCATTTCACCCCTTACAGTTCAGGTTTCGCTTTATGATGATCTGTTGCCTGCTCAAAAGCATGAGCGACGCGGTATACAGTGCCTTCATCGAAGTGTTTTCCGATGATTTGCAGTCCGAGCGGCAGTCCGTCCGCAAATCCGCACGGCACGCTGATTCCCGGCACACCCGCGAGGTTGACAGGGATCGTTAAAATATCGTTGGCGTACATTGTGAGCGGATCGCTGGTTTTTTCGCCGATTTTGAATGCCGGTGTCGGCGTTGTCGGTCCGACGATGACATCGTATTTCTCAAATACGTCTTCAAAATCTTTTTTAATAAGCGTGCGCACTTTTTGCGCTTTTTTGTAATACGCGTCATAGTAGCCGGAGCTGAGCGCGAAGGTGCCGAGCATGATGCGGCGCTTCACTTCGTTGCCGAAGCCTTCAGAGCGTGTCTGTTTATAAAGGTCGATCAGGTTGTCCGCATTGTCTGAGCGGTAGCCGTAGCGGATGCCGTCAAAGCGCGCAAGGTTTGCAGACGCTTCGGAAGAAGACAGCAGATAATACGTCGCAAGCGCGTATTTGCTGTGCGGCAGAGATACTTCTTCCCATGTCGCTCCGAGGTCTTCAAGCACTTTTAAAGCGGCTAAAACCGATTCTTTCGCTTCTTTGCCGACGCCTTCTCCGAGATATTCTTTCGGTACGGCGATTTTCAAGCCTTTAATATCGCCAGTTAATGAAGAAAGAAAGTCCGGCACTTCGACATTGGCGCTCGTAGAGTCCATTTTGTCCGGGCCTGAAATCGCCTGAAGAAGGAATGCGTTATCTTCTACGGTTCTTGTGATCGGCCCGATCTGGTCCAGTGAAGACGCAAAAGCGACCAAACCGTAACGCGACACACGTCCGTATGTAGGCTTTAATCCGACGACGCCGCAGAAAGAAGCCGGCTGGCGGATGGAGCCGCCCGTATCAGATCCGAGTGAAAACGGGACTTCGCCCGCGGCAACCGCAGCTGCGGAACCGCCGCTTGATCCGCCGGGAACCGTATCGAGATTCCAAGGGTTTTTCGTCGCTTTGTACGCGGAGTTTTCAGTAGAAGAACCCATCGCGAACTCGTCCATATTCAGCTTTCCGATCGTTACGGCTTCAGCGGCTTGAAGGCGCTCCACAACCGTCGCATCGTAAATCGGATCGAAGTTTTCGAGGATTTTGCTTGAGCATGTGGTGCGAAGCCCTTTGGTCACGATGTTGTCTTTGACGCCGATCGGCATTCCGAAGAGAAGACCGTGTTCAGACCGTCCGTCAACCGCTTCGTCAAGTTCTTTCGCGTAAGCGCGGGCTCTTTCTTCATCAAGCTGTAAAAACGCCTGCACCTTATCATCCACGGATGCGATCCGTTTGTAAGATTCATCGACAAGATCGGAAATCTTGATTTCTTTTTTATGTATCATTTGTTTCAGTTCTGTGATTTTGTGATCAAATAATGACATACTGTCTCCCTCCTTTAATCCAGAATAGATGGCACACGGACATAGCCGTCTTTATGATCGGGAGCATTTTTCATGACATCCTCGACCGGAAGGCCTTTACCCGCTTCATCTTCTCTCATTACGTTTTTCATTTTCAGCACGTGTGTTGTCGGTTCCACGTTATCCGTGTCCACTTCATTAAGCTCCTCGGCAAACGAGATGATGCTGTCAAGCTGTTCTGTAAACATTTCAGCTTCTTCATCCGTAATGGCGAGTCTCGCCAAATGAGCGACATGCTTTACTTCTTCTATAGAAATTCGTGACATAAGATCCACCTCCGCATAATTCTCCGTTTCGTCATATAATACTGATCATATCAAAAACGAGCCCTCTAAAGCAACAAAACGCCGCCTTCTGAGGCATGATGAAACCCTCTCTATTTTATCCTAAATCGGGGAGAAAGAGAAACGAATTATATGTCAGAAAATTTTTACTTTTATAATTCATTGGTAGCGTTTTCATCTCTAAGCTGTTCTATGTTGGCGGGGATTTTTTCCTTGAGCGGGCCAGGTTTCGAGAGTTGATTGATCGGGGATACTTTGTTAGGTTTAGTAACCATAGCCAGCACTAAATCATGCGATCCGCATGGAATGATGACTAAAGGCTGGATCGCCGGCGCATATTCCGGCACTACTAATCTGCAGAGGTGATGCAACATTTACATGAAAGAAGAGAGGGTCCAAAAACGTGAGTATTGAATTAATTATATCTCTTGGCATTTACTTTGCTGCCATGCTGTTAATCGGCTGGTACGCATTCAGGAAGACAACGAATATTAATGATTACATGCTGGGCGGAAGAGGACTTGGCCCGTTCGTAACGGCGCTGTCCGCAGGTGCGGCCGATATGAGCGCATGGATGCTGATGGGAGTTCCCGGCGCAATGTTCGCAACGGGGTTATCGACCTTATGGCTGGCGCTCGGTTTGACGATCGGCGCGTATTCAAATTATCTGCTGCTTGCTCCGAGGCTGCGCGCTTACACGGAAGTTGCGGATGATGCGATTACGATTCCCGATTTTTTCGATAAACGGTTCCGCCACTCGTCATCATTGCTGAAAATTGTTTCCGCCGTGATTATTATGATCTTTTTCACACTGTACACATCGTCCGGGATGGTATCCGGAGGCAGGTTATTTGAATCGGCATTCGGCGCCGACTACAAATTCGGTTTGTTTTTAACGGCCGGTGTTGTTGTGCTTTACACGCTGTTTGGCGGTTTCCTCGCTGTCAGTCTGACTGACTTTGTACAGGGAGCGATCATGTTTGCGGCATTAGTGCTTGTGCCGATCGTTGCTTTTACCCAGCTCGGGAGCGTTTCAACGACGATTGATTCGATCAACGCCGTTAACCCGAAACTATTGGATATCTTTAAAGGCGCGAGCGTCATTAGCATTATTTCTTATTTGGCATGGGGACTCGGCTATTACGGCCAGCCTCATATCATCGTACGATTTATGGCGATTAAAGAAGTGAAAGATTTAAAACCCGCCCGCAGAATCGGGATGAGCTGGATGGTTATTTCAGTTGTCGGTTCATTGCTTACCGGGATTATCGGGGTTGCGTATTCTCATCACTTCGGAGTCTCCGTAAAAGATCCGGAAACGATTTTCATTATTTTTTCTAAAATCTTGTTCCATCCGCTGATTACGGGCTTCTTGCTGTCCGCGATTTTAGCGGCGATCATGAGTTCCATTTCCTCACAGCTTCTCGTAACGGCAAGCGCCATTACGGAAGATTTATACCGCGCCTTTTTCAGACGGGAAGCGAGCGATAAAGAATTGGTCATGACCGGACGCCTGTCGGTATTGATCGTGGCCGTTATCGCCATTTTGCTTTCCATGAATCCGAACAGCACCATTCTTGATCTGGTCGGATATGCGTGGGCAGGCTTCGGTTCGGCTATCGGCCCGGCGCTCTTGCTCAGTCTGTACTGGAAACGGATGAATGAATGGGGAGCGCTTGCGGCGATGATTACCGGGGCCGCGGCCGTTTTAATCTGGATCACGACAGGGCTTGCCGCTTCAACCGGCGTATACGAAATCATTCCGGGGTTCTTCCTCAGTCTGATTGCCGGTATTGCCGTCAGCCTGCTGACCAAAAAACCGGCCGATGCTTCTTATCAGCTGTTCAGCCGGATGGAAGCTCTTTTGAAAAACAAGAAATAGACAAAAAGCCGTCAGATTTTATCCCTGACGGCTTTTTTCTTCCGCACTTGTCCTGCTATAAATACTGTGAGAAAATCATATCAATTTATTATAAGAAAAATTGCGGAGGTGCTGTGCAAATTGAGCTGGCCTATCGAACCAGACATTTTATTAAAGCTGGGCATTGCCACGCTGATCGGCATGATCATCGGTCTTGAACGCGAGCTGAAAAACAAACCGCTCGGACTGAAAACCTGTATCGTCATCGCCGTCAGCTCCTGTATGCTGACGATCGTCAGCATTAATGCGGCATATCATTTCCCAAAATATTACCGAATCATGATGGATCCGCTCCGCCTTCCCGCCCAAATCATTTCCGGCGTCGGTTTTATTGGCGCGGGCGTGATCCTGCGTAAAAGCAATGACGTCATATCCGGCCTGACGACATCGGCCATCATCTGGGGCGCAGCCGGGCTCGGTCTGGCTACAGGCGCCGGCTTTTATAAAGAGGCGTTCGCAAGCCTCTTGTTTATCCTGATCAGCGTCGAATTTCTTCCGTGGCTGATCAGAAAAATCGGTCCCAACCGCTTGAAGGAAAAAGATATCCGCGTGAGAATGTCTCTTTCCGATAAAGACAAAATGACCGAGATTTTAAAGGAAATGAAAAGCAAACAGCTCCGCATTCACTCCGTCCGGATTGATGATCTGGGCGAAAAAGAATTTCCGATTATGGAAGTGAAAGTCAGTGTTCATAAAAACCGCTACACCACTGACGTCTATTATGATATTAAAGAAATTCAAGGTGTCGTCGGAGTGAAGTGTGATACGCTATAAAAAAACGCCGGGCTGGATTCAGCCGGCGTTTTTCTATTTATAAGAATGCAGAAAAGTTATACTCCGTAATCGGGGTTTCATTTTCGATATCGCGCCTGAAGGTTTTCAGCATCTCAAGTTCCTCGTCCCCGAGTGAATTGAGGTCAAACGCCTGATGCAATAATCCGTAGATCAGCATATGACGCAGCCGGAGGAAATCCGGGATGTGTTCAAGCCAGGCGGGATCAAGGTCATTTTCTTCCCTGTAGCCTTTCATAAAGTGAGTCATGAATTCACCCGTAAACGCGGCCTTGTCTTCATACGGGATGACCGGATACCACAACATGTTGTACAGCAGAATACTGATATCATTCACAAACCAATTGTAGCCGATATCATCAAAATCAAATGCAGTGATTTTTCCGTTGTCCCAATTGAAATTGCCGTGGTGCAGATCGGCGTGCACAAGGCCGTAGTTTTCAGGGTTCTTCGGCAAACGGCGCAGTTTTTCCATTAGAGCATCCGCCCGCTCAAATACGAGATGCTGATCTGCGGGCACGTATTTTCTCAGCTTCAGCTGCTCCTCTTCATCCCATTCCTGCCTTTTATATGTCGGATCGCTCAGACGGTAGCTTTTTGTCAGCCGGTGCATGTTCCCCGTGTACTTTCCAAGCTGGTAAAACAGAGTTCCGTTCCAGTCTGATTCCTCCACTTTGCGTCCGGGCGCTTTTTCATAGACTCTTACTAAAAACGCTCCGCCTTTTCCATCCGGCACTTCTTCGACATCTTTGCCATTTAATGAAGGAATCGGCTTTGCTGCTGAAAGCCCTCCCTTTGCCAGATGATGAAGCCATTCCATTTCTCCGAGAATATATTCCGGTGTTCTTCTGATCGTATGCGTAATTTTTAAAATATAAGGTTCGTTATCTTTCACAATTTCATATACGTAGTTCTCTGCGTCCGCAATAAATTGAAACTTGGTAAAGCCGTATATTTCACCTGCTTCAGCGAGCACCTTATCTTCCTCAAAAATCGCTTTAATATCTTTATGCATGCTGATTCACCCTTTTCATAACGTTTGTAGGCGGTGTGTGTACTCAGCAAATGTCATTCATCAACATTCCTGCCCTTCTTTTTTCACAGCAGATTAGTAACATCCGCTTAGAAATGAAATGTGTTTTCCTGTTAATTCCTGATTATACAAATATCTTAACATACCTCATTCCTCGCTCCAACGATATTCACAATAAAAAAACCCTTGCTCATACAGAAATGAACAAGGGCATCTTGGTTAATCGTAAATATGGACGGTCGGTTCTTTGTCACCCGCATTGCGGACGATCAACGCTTCCTGCCCGTCAGACGAGGTAATGTTAATTTCGACATCAACTGAGCCTTTTGAATAATAATCCATCAGCTCACCTGTTAAGTATTGGGTGAAGGCGATGACTTCGCTTTTCCCGTAAAATTGCATCGGGATTTCAATCTTCATTTTTCTCATTTCATCGTTTTCGTACATTGCCGTTCCGACGACTCCGGTGTAATTCGGGAAGTAGCTGTCGATGGCGTTTTTGAAGCGTTTAAATACTTCGGAATCATCAGGGTATTTCTTTGCCGTGTCTGTATCCGCCGGATAGAAGACGTACTTTTCTTTGACATCATCCCAGTTTGAAATGGTGGATGAGCCGGCTTTGACTTCTGTTTTTGCAATGTAATTCCCCGGTACGATTGATGTTTTCGGCGCTTGTTTATAAAGGGCGACGGTAATCGGCACATTTTTCAGGTTATCCATTTTCCGAAGGCGGTTAACGACTTCCTGGGCGATTTCTTCACCGTGGCTGCGGATTGTTTTGTCACTGAGCTCCACTTCCTGCTGCGGATCACCTGTGTTTTCACGGTAATAGTATACAGAGTTGAGAGCGAGACCGATCATGATACCGCCAAGCTGGATGGAATTTTTATCTTTTCTTACTAAGTAATCCTGCTCAAGCATGGACGCTAAGTAAATCGGGCTGTTTTCATTTTTCTCTTTTGCCGATCCCGAGCTTGGCAGCACGGGATTTAAGCCGAGATTCTGAAAATTGGAATCTGCCTTTTTCGCCTTTTTCAGATCACTGCCTTCTTTTTTGCGGTCAAGCCAGCTGAGTACCGTGTCCTCATCTAAATACTGGCCTTCCTGATACAAATAGTCATCCGTCGGGAACGTGTCTTGAGCGAGCCGCATCAGACCCGTCTCGAATTCATCGATGTCCAGCCTCGTGTTCAGCCGGTCCGCGGTCAGGCCGCGCGCTTTTCCGGCCTTAAACGGAAGCACCATTTTATAGTAGGAATCAGAGATATTATATTTCGGTATGATCGCTTTTTCAGAAGACTTTGCCGTTTTCTGCGTGATCTCTTCCTCTTTGTTCCCCCCGAAACTCGGCGAACAGGCCGACAGCATGAGTACTGCCGCCGTTGCCGTCGCCGCCAATGCCAACATCTTTTTCAATAGAAAACACTCCTCTTATTTCTTTAGCTCTCCCAATAGCTGTGCTTCATTCCATACTTCAATGTTTAATTCCTGCGCTTTTGTCAGCTTGCTTCCGGCCGCTTCTCCGGCAATCAGCAAGTCTGTTTTTTTGCTGACAGATCCCGTCAGCTTTCCGCCGAGCGCTTCAATCTGCGCCTTGGCTTCATTTCTGGACAGCTCTTCAAGCTTTCCGGTCAACACGATGGTTTTGCCGGCAAAATAAGAGTCGCTGTCCTCCGCTTTTACTTTTTTCGGGCCTTTGTAGAGTGTGTTCACACCGAGTTCCTCAAGTTCATTCAATAGCTCAAGCATTTCTTCTTTGCGGAAATAGGTGATAACGGCATCGGCCATCTTTTCGCCGATTTCATCCACCGCAAGCAGCTCTTCTTCCGTGGCTTGTTTCAGATTTTCCAGGCTTTCAAAATGCATGGCGAGTGTTTTGGCCGCTTTTGAGCCGATAAAACGGATGCCGAGACCGAACAGCAGGCGTTCCAGCGAATTTTCTTTCGACTTTTGGATGGAGCTGATCAGATTGTCAGTTGATTTTTCCCCCATCCGCTCGAGCCGGATGACCTGCTCTTTCGTCAGCTTATACAAATCAGCGACATTACGGACGAGATGTTCACGGAAAAGCTGTGTGATGACACGTTCTCCGAGTCCGTCAATATTCATCGCGTTGCGTGAGACAAAGTGAATCAGGCCTTCTCTGATCTGCGCCGGACATTCCGGATTGATGCAGCGCAGCGCGACTTCTCCTTCAATGCGGACAAGTTCGCTTTCGCACTCAGGGCAGCTGGTCGGCATATTGAATTCTTTTTCTTCCCCGGTCCGCTGTTCGATTAAGACATTGACGACCTCAGGGATGATGTCGCCCGCTTTTTTGACGACCACTTTATCGAGAATGCGGATATCCTTCTCTTTAATTAAATCTTCGTTATGAAGGGATGCTCTTGAGACCGTCGTTCCCGCTACTTTTACCGGTTCCAGAACGGCGGTCGGCGTAATAACGCCCGTTCTTCCGACATTCAGTTCGATATCGAGCAGTTTTGTCACGACCTCTTCCGCCGGGAATTTATAAGCAATCGCCCAGCGCGGGCTTTTTGCCGTATACCCGAGCTCTTCCTGCTGGTCGAGCGAGTCGACTTTGATGACGATCCCGTCAATTTCATACGGGAGATCGGCCCGCTTCGCCTGCAGCTCTTCGATCATTTCAATGACTTCATCTATCGTGGCGCATTTTTTCCGTTCCTGGTTTGTTTTAAAACCGAGCTCATCCAGAAAATCCAGGCCCTGACTCTGTGTTTCCACACCCATCTCGTCAAGCTCCGCTATACTGTAGACGAAGATGTCAAGATTTCGTTTCGCTGCAATTTTCGGATCGAGCTGTCTGAGTGAGCCCGCAGCCGCGTTCCGGGGATTGGCGAACGGCTCCTCTTCATGTTTCAGCCGTTCTTCATTGAGCGCTTCAAATGACTGTTTCGGCATGTACGCCTCTCCGCGCACTTCTATGGAAAGATTCCGTTTCATTTTCAGCGGAATGTTGCGGATCGTTTTTAAGTTTTCCGTGATATCTTCGCCCGTCGTTCCGTCTCCTCTTGTCGCGCCTCTGACGAAATAGCCGTCTTCATAACGGAGAGAAACAGCAAGACCGTCTATTTTCAGCTCCACATTATAAGCGACGCCGTCACCGACAGCCTGACGGACGCGGCGGTCAAAATCGCGGAGATCATCATCGTTAAATGCGTTGCCGAGACTGAGCATCGGCGTGCCGTGCTGCACCTTTTGAAACGATTCAAGCACCGCTCCCCCGACCCGCTGTGTGGGCGAATCAGGCGTTCTGAGTTCCGGGTGCTCTTCCTCTATGGCAATCAGCTCCTGCATCAGTCTGTCGTACTCGGAATCCGGCACGCTCGGTTCATCTAAGGTGTAATATTCATAACTGTACTGATCGATGGTGCGGCGCAATTCTTCTGCCCGGTATTTCGCTGTTTCTTTGTCCATCATGTTCTTCCTTTCCTCTTCAGGTTACTGCTTTTCAATCGGCGCAAAAGCGGCAAGCAGACGCTTCACGCCGACTGGGCTCGGGAATGCGATATCAAGCTCGGTGCTTTCGCCTTCTCCTTTTACGCTGACAACCGTTCCGGTGCCCCATTTTTTATGGCCCGCTTTATCGCCGACCGCCCAGCTGAGCGAGTCGCCGCCTGTTTTGTTCGCATAGGAAACGGGACGGGATACGGGCCCGCGTTTTGGCTGCACTTTTCTTCCCGGCTGCATGCGGGGTGTTTTCTTCTCATTTAGGTTCTCCAATAAATCGCCAGGTATTTCCCTGATAAAGCGGGATTCCGGATTCATATTGGTGCGGCCGAATAAGGTGCGCATTTTGGCATTCGTTAAATACAGTTCTTCTTCCGCCCTCGTAATGCCTACATATGCGAGCCTGCGTTCTTCTTCCATCTCGGCTTCTTCCATCAGGGAGCGGCTGTGCGGGAACACGCCTTCTTCCATGCCCATTAAGAACACGACAGGAAATTCAAGCCCCTTAGCGGCGTGCAGTGTCATTAAAGTGACGGCATCCTTTCCGCCTGATTCCTCTTCCTTCTGGTCGAGCTGGTCAATATCCGCAATCAGCGCCAAATCAGTCAGAAACGCGACGAGAGACTTGTCTTCGCTTTTTTGTTCGAAGTTTTTCGTCACGGAAAGAAACTCGTCGATATTTTCAAGGCGGCTTTGGGCTTCGATTGATTTTTCGGCCTTCAGCATTTCTCTGTATTCCGTTTTCTCGAGAATTTCTTCCGTGAGTTCCGTAATGGACAGGTAATCCTGCATGTTCGTCAGATTTTCAATCATCGCGCCAAAGCCGTCAAGCGCGTTTGCCGCTTTCGCGCTGACGCCGATGAAATCAACCTGTTTGATCGCCTGGAACATTGACATTCCGTTCATCGCCGCATATGAAGCGATTTTTTCTAGCGAAGTTGCGCCGACGCCCCGCTTCGGCACATTGACGATCCGCGTAAAACTGATGTCGTCGTCCGGGTTTGACACAAGGCGCAGGTATGCGAGAATGTCTTTAATTTCTTTCCTGTCGTAGAACTTGGTTCCGCCGACGATATTGTAGTTCAGTCCGGATTTTAAAAGGGTTTCCTCAATGACGCGCGACTGGGCGTTTGTCCGGTATAAAATCGCGATATCGGAAAGCTTCCGCCGGCCCGAGCTGTGCAGCTCATAAATTTTGCCCGCGACGAATTGGCCTTCGCCGAATTCATTGTCGCCGCTGTAATAAGAAAGCTTGATGCCTTCGTCATTTTCCGTCCACAGGTTTTTCGGCTTGCGGTTTGAGTTGTTTTTGATCACTTCGTTAGCCGCCTGCAGAATCCGCTTTGTTGAGCGGTAGTTTTGCTCGAGCAAAATCACGTTTGCGCTCGGATAATCTTTTTCAAAGGAAAGGATATTCGCGATATCCGCCCCGCGCCATCTGTAAATGGACTGGTCGGAGTCACCGACGACGCAGATATTTTCAAGACGGGCCGCAAGCTGCTTCACAAGCAGGTATTGTGCCCTGTTCGTATCCTGATACTCGTCTACGTGAATGTACTGGAATTTGCGCTGATAAAACTCAAGCACTTCCGGCACACGCTCGAAAAGCTTAATCGTCGTCATGATTAAATCATCAAAATCGAGCGATTGGTTTTTCAGCAGTTTTTTCTGATAATCGGTATACACGTCACTCGTGACCTGATCGTAGTAGCCGCCGGCCGTTTTTGCGAATTCCTCAGGTTCGATCAGCTCGTTTTTTGCGCTGCTGATGGACCCTAAAATACTTCTCGGATCAAACTTTTTCGGATCGATATTCCGCTCTTTCAGAATCCCTTTAATAACGGAAAGCTGATCAGCCGTATCAAGAATGGAGAAATTTCGGTTGATGCCGATTCTGTCAATGTCCCTGCGCAGAATCCGCACGCACATGCTGTGGAAGGTGGATATCCAGATTTCATCCGCGCCGGGTCCGAGAATGCTCTCTACCCGCTCCTTCATTTCTCTGGCGGCTTTATTTGTAAATGTAATCGCCAGAATGTTCCATGGCGCCACGTGTTTTTCCGCCATTAAGTATGCGATTCTGTGCGTCAGCACACGTGTTTTTCCGCTTCCCGCGCCCGCCATCAGAAGCAGCGGACCGTCCGTCGTCTTGACCGCTTCCTGCTGAACGGGATTTAATCCGCTTAATAATTGATTGCTAATGTAATTCATATCCGTTCACCGCCTATCAAACATATGTTCTATCATAAATCAATTTCGTCCGCTTGGCTACTTTGTCTTTACAGCCGCCACCGTTTTAAGCGCCTGATCAAAATCTTCATATACGGCATTTCCGACAACGATGACATCGGCATGACGGCCGAACCGTTCCGCCGTTTCCGCGTCTTTAATGCCGCCTCCGTAAAACAGGACGGACTTGTCCAGCACAGCCTTCGTTTTCTCCACCGTTTCTATGTCCGCCAGCATCCCGCTGTATTCCAGATAAAAAATCGGGAGATGAAGCAAATGTTCCGCGACCCGCGCATAGGCGAGAATATCTTCTGTTTCTATATGTGTATCCGCCTCCGTCAAAGCGGCCGCCTTACAATCAGGGTTGACGATGCAGTAGCCCTCCGTCACGATTTCCTCCATTGACATGAGCTCTCCGTATTCTTTCATCGCCTGATGATGCATGCCGACAATCCAGTCCGCCTTTTTGCTGTTGAGCACACTCGGAATGAAATAAAGATCAAACCCGGGCACAATGGAATCAATCGTCGACACCTCAAGTACGCACGGCACTAAAAACCGCCGCACCTTTGACATCAGTCTCAGCACATTGTCCTCGGTGATATTGTCGCTTCCTCCGATCACAATGGCGTCAGTCCCTGATTCACAAAGCCGTTCCAGCTGTTCATCCGGTAAATCTTTATTCGGATCGAGTTTAAAAACATGCTTCCACTCGTTAACATCGTACATGCGTTTTCGTTCCTCCATTCGTTTCTTGCCATTTAAACATTATAACAAATTCGTTTGGCCCGGAAAAACGGAAAAAGACGTCATTCACCTGATTCACAAAAAAAGATTGCGCTCCGCCGGACGGGAAACGGCTATGTTTGAAAACAGACAATATGTGGAATGTCAAAGAGAAAAAAGACAAGGAGTCTGATCTCAATGGAACAAGCCATTATCGTACTGATTTGTATATTGATTTTTATTATTTTAGTTCCCGCCGCATTGTTTCTCTGGATATACATAAGAGACGAAAAGCAGGAAGAACATTCAGTGCTGCGCAATTATCCCGCAGCGGGAAAACTGCGCTATATATTTGAAAAAATCGGACCTGAGCTGCGGCAGTATTTATTCAGCAATGATAACGAAGAACAGCCGTTTTCCCGGAGAGAATATGAACAGACGGTCATGTCCGGAAAGTATAAGAGCAGAATGATGGGCTTCGGCTCAGAACGGGATTTCGATCAGCCGGGCTATTATATCCGTAACGCCCTCTTCCCGAAACAAAGGGAGGAGCTGCGCGCAGATCAGACGCCGAAGATCGACACGATGGTATACAAGATTGACAAAGACAACCTGCTGAAACGCAGCGAACACCGCGAAAAAGCAAAAGCGGACCCTTATTACCTGCATCCGGACGATGTGCAAGTGATCGGCCGCGACACATGCAAGAAGCCGTTTTATGTGAAAGGGTTAATCGGACAATCAGCGATGAGCTACGGCTCACTTGGCGACAGGGCAATCACCGCCCTGTCAAAAGGGCTGCACCAGGCCGGCGGCACATGGATGAATACAGGCGAAGGCGGCCTGTCTGAGTATCACCTGAAAGGCGGCGCGGATATTATCTGCCAAATCGGCCCCGGGCTGTTCGGCGTCCGCACCGAAGATGGAGAATTTTCGTGGGAAGAATTCAAGAAAAAAAGCCGCCTCGAGCAGATTAAAGCCTTTGAATTAAAGCTTGCACAAGGGGCGAAAGCAAGAGGCGGGCATATTGACGGTTCAAAGGTAACCGAAGAAATTGCCGCCATCAGAAATGTGCAGCCCGGACAATCCATTGACAGCCCAAACCGCTTCAACGAGTTCTCAAATGTTCCGGACATGCTTGATTTCATTGAGAAATTAAGGACTGTCGGCGAAAAACCGGTCGGTATCAAAATTGTCCCGGGCAGCCGCAAAGACCTTGAAGACCTTATTTCCTGTATGAGTTCATCAGGCAAACTTCCCGACTTTATTACGATTGACGGCAGTGAAGGGGGAACGGGAGCTTCTTTCCATGAGCTGGCGGATTCCGTCGGCCTGCCGATTCTGACCGGCCTTCCCCTTGTTGACGGTCTTTTGAAGACATACGGGATAAGAGATAAGCTGAAAATTTTCGCATCCGGAAAGCTGCTCACTCCGGATAAGATTGCCGTTGCCCTCGCGTTAGGCGCGGATTTTGTCAATATTGCCCGGGGAATGATGTTTTCAGTCGGCTGTATTCGCGCTCAAGTATGCCACACCAATCATTGTCCTGTCGGAGTGGCGACAACCGATCCAAAACTTCAGCGCGCGCTCAGTATCGAAGATAAACAGCACCGCGTCTGCAACTACGTGCTCTCGTTGCGTGAAGGGCTGTTTCACCTCGCCGCGGCGGCGGGCATCAGCTCACCGATTCATTTCTCAGCTGAACACATCGTATACCGGGAGGAAGACGGAAGCCTGAGGGAACTTCCCGGCCTTTTGAATCAGCACGCATAAAAAAACCGCCTGCCGTCATCGGCAGAGCGGTTTTTTACGTAGCTGAGGAGGATTCTCCTTTGTTTACGCGGTCAAGCGCCATTTCATAGGCGTCGTTACCATAATTTAAGCAGCGCTTCACCCGGGAAATCGTCGCTGTGGAAGCACCCGTTTCGCTTTCAATTTTGTGATACGTATTCCCTTCGCGGAGCATTCTCGCCACTTCCAAACGCTGCGCCAGCGATTGGATTTCATTAATCGTACAAAGATCGTCAAAGAAACGATAGCATTCCTCCAGATCTTTCAGCGATAAAATAGATAAAAATAACTGGTCCAGTTCTTTTCCGCGTAATTTATCGATTTGCATCGTCAAACACCTTCTCCTTTACTAATGGAAGCTGCATCGAGATCAGGCACGATATTAATCCATGTCTTTCCTGGCACAAACGGAAGAATCTCACCGCCTTTTACGGGCAGAATACGGCCGTCTTTATATTCCCAGTCTGACTCCATAACATCGCCGTGCTGAAGCAGGAGGCCCTTCCCCCCTGACTGAATATCGATGGCTCGCCTTCCATCTTTGTCTGTCATGCGATGGCCGGCTTCAACAATAAAAATGTTGTGCATGGCTAAAGGCTTTCCGGTCTCCCGGTCTGTCGCTTTCACACCATCAGAGCTTCTTGTATAAGCATCAGCTTTTTTATCATAATCGTATTCGACAAGATTTGTAATGTTTTGTGTTCCATAATCTATCCGAATATTGTAGGTTTCATTTCCTGGTTTTGCATCTGATGTCTGAAATGGGAGCGGTTCTGTTTTTCCGTTCAGCTTGTATCCTTTTTGTTCCGCCGCCTTCCTGATATTGTCATACGACGTGTAGGAATTGTGGGGCGGCTTGCTGAAATCGGCTCTCCAAAACAGGCTTCCGTCAAAATCCAAACCGTTTATATAATCGTAAGCTCCGGACTTCAGCTGCTTTTTTGCGCCGGGACTCCAGCCATGATGGACAAATATGCTGTTAAACCCGCTGCTGAGCGTGACAAAATATTCCCTCGCGCTCCGCACAGGCCCGACCGTTTCCGGCATCTCACTTTGAAAAATCGCGAGAAACCGCGTAATCCGGCCCTCCGCGAGCGCTTCGATGACAACATCCGCCTTTGACAGCCCGGATTGGGGCCTCGCCTTCGGATGATTGTTCACTGCGACTGCAATCGGACGGCGTTCTGCAAGCTTCTGCTCAGTTTTCAGCCCCGTTAAAGGAGCTTCCGCTTCTTTCGGCTGCACCTGATCGGCATTGTTCTGCCGGCAGGCGGCAAGCAGCAAAAACGCAAAACAAAGCATACAAACGGTTTTCCATCTTTTCATATGTCGGCTCCCTGCTTTTATATTTTAACGCATTATCGATGGAAAGAGTACAGTTTTTTTCATCACGTCGAATATTCCTCTCGGCGTAATGCGGATATAAGGCAGGTGTGTGCTCTGCAAAAAGAGCAGCGTATAGATCGGATCGCAGAATCGGTAGCCCCGCTCCTCCAGCAACATCCTCAGTTTTTGCTCTTTCTCAAGCACTTCTTCATACTTCTCCGCAGATGCAGAACCGTTTAAGGCGAGGGGAATCTCATGAAGAATCTTCCCGTTTTCGGCAAGCACGATTCCGCCGCCGATTTCTTTCATCCGTGAGAAAGCGAGCAGGATATCTTCCTTATTTTTTCCGGCAGCGATAATATCTCCGGTTGTCGTGTAGGAACTGACAAAACCCTGCACCCGATCGGCAAAACCTTTCAGCATTGTATTGACCCGCCATTTTCCATGCTTATCGAGAAGCGTGAGATAGCATTCATCATGATCAAAAGAAAGCTGGTCAACAGAATTATCAATCGCAATCATATACGGCTCCATAATGACCGCGTTGCGCATTATCACACCCATCGGCATTGAAAACTGTAAATCATCCATCGTCATATCATATGAAAGCTCAAGAGGGACAAGACCGCCCTTTTTCCAATCCGTTTCTGTAAACGCATTCATATTTCGGCCGTCTTCCCTCAGCAGGATGCCTTTGGAGATCACCGTGACCGGGTCCGGATTCATCGGGTCATCAAGAATATTCAATGAAGCAAGCCGGCCCGGACCGATCACACCGAGAAAGTCATCCATCTGATAATATTTCGCGATATTAAAGGAGGCCATATTGTAGGCGTCAATCGCCGGAACCCCTTCCTCCAAAGCGATTTTGATTAATTCATTCGTCATGCCGCCTTTATAAAAATTCGGCGTCGCTCCATCCGTCGTGTAGAAGAAATGATCATAATGCCGGAAGCCTTTTTGATGAAGATCCTGCAAAATCGTTCTCAAATCAGGGCGGATGGATGAATGTCTGAGCGAAACATAGTAGCCCAATTCAAGCCGTCTCATCACCTCGTCGCCATTCATCGCCTCGTGGTCGGAATCAGCTCCGAACAGTTTCATCTTCGTCAGTGTTTTTTCAGAGGCTCCGGGAAAATGCCCTTCTATCCGCTTGCGCAGTTTTTTTGTCGCCTGCATGCAATGAAGCATCAAGTCATCGCCGTCCATGAGGCGCGGCCATCCGGTCAATTCTCCGCCTTGAATGACATCCGGGTGCTCAATCCATTGCTTGCGGACATCAAAAGAAAGAAGCTGATCCTCATTCAGCACTTCAGTCTGCAGATCATATCTGGACCACCAGAAATATTGCACCGGCTGTTTTTTCAGTTCCTCCAATATAGTAAGCGCTTTCTTTTTACCGCTGTGCAAAAGAAAAAACAAGTTATCATTAACAAACGTCGTTGTTCCGAATTGAGACACATATTCGGCGAGCGTTTGGGGATTATATATTTGAAAAGGATGTGTATGCGGTTCAATGTAACCTGGCACAATGTATTTTCCTTCACAATTTATGGTATGAATGTGCTCTGCTGCATCAGGAAGCTCATCACCAACATATACAATTCGGTCTCCGTAAATCCAGACATTCTTTTTCAGCCATTGTTTTAAAAAAGGATTTAATACGAGAGCATCCCGTAAAAGTAGCGTTGGAAGCAGCTTTGAGTCTACAACATCCGCCTGTGATCTGATGTCTTTATTTTTCCAGTTAAAGGTACGTTCGGACATTCACATACTCTCCTTCGCTTATATTAGACCCATCGTATCACATCCGCACAATTATCGCACGGCTAAAACGTTACAAATTATTGAAGATGAATGAAAAACTTTTTCTAAGGGAGCTGAAATGATGAAACCGAATATCAGTTTATTAAATGCCGTTATGCGCATCACTTGCGGCCTCACCATTTTGTCTGCTGCGTCAGCGAAATACACGAGAAAACCTTGGTACAAGATGCATCTCTTCTGTATGATGATGGGTGCGATGAAAGCGGCGTCCGGCATCCTCCGCTTCTGTCCGGCGACATATATGTTCCAAACCGGAATGAATCAGGATGACAGCCATCAGCAAGAAAAATAACAAGCCGTTTCGGCTTGTTATTTAATTTCTTCTGTCCCGCGAGTCTAAGAAGAATCCGTCTATACGCCGGAGGACTTCATCGATGACTGCGTGTCACACGGCAAGCCGACAGTCTTAGTCGTCTTTTCAGAAGAAAACCCGCATCTGATATGACGCGGGGTTTTCCTCTTTATCGCTGCGATGCTTTCAGCGCACGGGCGCCGATGTCGCTTCTGTAAAACAGTCCGGGTTTTGTCAGCCCTGAAACGGCGCTGTACACTTTATCTCTCGCCGCTTCAAATGTCTCAGCAAATGCCGTGACATTGGCGACCCGGCCGCCGTTTGTAACAAATTGTCCGCCGTCTTTTTTCGTTCCGGCATGAAAAACAGCGATCCCGTCTTCAGCGGACGTCAAACTGCCGATCGGAGTGCCTTTCGCATAGCCTTCCGGATAGCCTTCGGAAGCCAGCACAACGCTGACGGCGGCCGTATCCTTCCACCTTAGGTCAACATCCTTCTCATGCAGAAGATCTAAGAGCACCTGAATGAGGTCGGATTCCATTCTCGGCACGACAACCTGTGTTTCCGGATCTCCGAAGCGCGCGTTGAATTCAATGACTTTTGATCCGTTTTCCGTCAGAATCAGCCCCGCGTACAGCACGCCCGTGAAGGAGCGCCCCTCTTTGACCATTGCTTTTGCCGCCGGCTTCACAATCGTTTCGACTGCGCTTCTGACGATATCATCGGAAATGTGCGGCACCGGTGAGTAGGCTCCCATTCCGCCCGTATTCGGCCCTTTGTCTCCATCGAAGGCGCGTTTATGATCTTGAGCGATTACCATCGGATAGACGGTCTCCCCTTTTACAAACGCCATTAAAGAAAATTCTTCGCCGGCGAGGAACTCTTCAATGACAACAGATGCGCTCGCCTCCCCGAATTTCTCATCCTCAAGAAAATCGTGCAGGCATTCAATCGCTTCTTCTTCCGTCATCGCGACCGTGACACCTTTTCCGGCGGCAAGCCCGTCCGCTTTAATGACAATCGGAGCACCTTTTTGCTCAACATATGCTTTCGCCTCTTCAAATGAAGTAAACGTCTCATACTCCCCCGTCGGAATGCCGTATTTTTTCATTAAATCCTTGGCAAACTGTTTGCTCCCTTCAATGATTGCCGCTTTTTCAGACGGTCCGAAAACAAGCAGTCCGGCTTTTTCAAACTCGTCGGCTATCCCTTCAATCAGAGGAACTTCGGGGCCGATAATCGTCAGCCCGACACGATGTTCTTTCGCAAACGCAATGAGTGCGGCATGATCGCTTTCTTCAATGTTGACCAGCGTCGCGCAGTCTGCCATACCGTCATTTCCGGGCGCGGCGTACACCGTGTCAACAAGCGGGCTTTGCGCCGCTTTCCAAGCCAATGTATGCTCTCTGCCGCCTTTTCCGATAATCAATACATTCACGCTTCGTTCCCCCTCTTAATGTTTGAAATGTCTGATGCCGGTGAATACCATGGCGATCCCGTATTCATCCGCTTTTTTAATCGAATCTTCATCGCGGACCGATCCGCCTGGCTGGATAATCGCCGTGACGCCCGCTTTTGCGGCTTCTTCGACTGTATCCGGCATCGGGAAAAACGCGTCTGATCCGAGCGCGCTGCCTTTTGCTTTTTCTCCGGCCTGCTCAATGGCGATTTTAGCTGAACCGACGCGATTCATCTGTCCCGCTCCCACACCGACCGTCATATGGTCTTTTGCAAGAACGATCGCGTTGGATTTCACATGTTTGACGACTTTCCAAGCCAGCTTCAAATCTTCCCATTCCTGCTCGCTCGGCTCTCTTTTTGTCGGGATGCTGATGTCGGCGTCATCAAATCCATGGACGTCTAAATCTTGAATCAAAAGACCGCCCTGTACGGATGTCAGCTGTTTTTCTTTCTTCCCTGATGCGGACACTTCAAGCGTGAGCAGACGAAGGTTTTTCTTCGCCGTCAGTACGTTCAGCGCTTCTTCACTGAAAGAAGGGGCGATAATGATTTCTAAAAAGATGCCGTGAAGGGCTTCAGCCGTTGCCTGATCAACTTCACGGTTCAGCGCGATGATGCCGCCGAAAATGGAGGTTTTATCAGCTTCATACGCTTTATTGAATGCTTCCTCAATTGAAGCTCCCGTACCGACTCCGCACGGGTTCATATGTTTAACGGCAACAGCTGCGGGTTCTGTAAATTCCCGGACGATTTGAACGGCCGCATCTGCGTCCTTAATATTGTTGTAAGAAAGCTCTTTGCCGTGAAGCTGTTTTGCCGCCGCGATGGAACCGGAGACGGGAAGTGCGCTTTGATAGAAAACAGCCTCTTGGTGAGGGTTTTCACCATAGCGGAGCGATTGTTTTTTCTCAAATGTAACGGTGAATTGCTCAGGGTCTTTCTCACCGGCCTCGCGTGTTAAGTAATCAGCGATTAATGCGTCGTATGCCGCGGTATGGCGGAATACTTTGGCCGCAAGCTCGCGTTTTCTTTTAAGCGAAACGCCGCCGTGTTCTTTAATCTCATTGAGCACGGAGCTGTAATCGGCCGGATCTGTGATGACCGTCACATCCTGATGGTTTTTCGATGCGGCGCGCAGCATGCCGGGTCCGCCGATATCAATGTTTTCTATCGCTTCATCGTATGTTACGTCTTCTTTCGAAATCGTTTCTTTAAACGGGTAAAGGTTGACGACCACAAGGTCAATGGGGGCAATGCCATGCTCATTGATCTGCGCCATATGCTCTTCATTGTCTCTTACGGCAAGCAGTCCGCCGTGAATATTAGGATGGAGCGTTTTTAACCGTCCGTCCATAATTTCAGGAAATCCGGTCACTTCTGAAATGCCGATCACATCCACACCGTTTTCCTGAAGAAGTTTTTTTGTTCCTCCGGTCGAAATGACTTCGACGCCGAGCTCTGTCAGTTCCTTTACGAAAGGTACGAGATTTGTTTTATCAGAAACACTGATTAGTGCGCGTTTGATTGTCATGCCTTTTCACCTCTGTTATTTAGTCCCAGCAGCTGTTTCACAACGCTCGGATACCATTTGTGCTCAAGCTCGTGTATTGTATGCTCTATGTCTTCAAGCGTATCGTTTTCCTGTATTTCGAATGCTTTTTGCGCGATAATCGGTCCGGTGTCCATGCCTTCGTCGACGTAATGAACGGTAATGCCCGCCACTTTCACACCGGCCCGATACGCCTGTCCGACAGCGTCAATCCCAGGGAATGCCGGAAGAAGCGAGGGATGTATATTAATAATGCGGCCCCCGTATGCTTCAAGCAGCGTATCTCCAATCAGTCTCATATAGCCGGCGAGAACGATTAATTCCGCCCCGTGCAGGCGCAGCTGTTCAATAACGGCCCGTTCAAAGGCCGCTTTGTTTTCAAAAGATGACGGTTCAAAGGCGAATGACGGAATGTGTAAAGCCTCCGCCCTTTCCACCGCCTTTGCCTGAGGCTTATCCGTTACGAGAAGCGAGAGCTCCGCATCCCACTTCTCTTCTCTCATGCGTTTGGCAATGGCCTCGAAGTTCGATCCGTTTCCTGAAGCAAATACCGCAAACTTTTTCATGAAAGAGCCGCACCGCCGAAAGAAATGCCTTCGCCCCGCTTGACCCGGCCGATCAAATAAGCCTTCTCGCCCTGAGCTTCAAGCATGTCGATAACCTCTGTCAAGTCCTCTTCTTTAACGGCAAGGACAAAACCGATGCCCATATTAAAGACATTGAACATTTCTTCTTCTTTCAGCTTGCCGTGCTCCTGCAGAAACGGAAAAATCGGCGGGATCGGCCATGATCCGTGATCAATTTCCGCGCTCAATCCGTCCGGCAGCATCCGCGGGATGTTCTCGATGAATCCTCCGCCTGTCACATGCGCCATGCCGTCCACCTTACCGCTTTTCACCGCCTTGAGCACCGGCTTCACATATATTCTCGTCGGGTCCAGCAATTCTTCTCCGAGAGGACGCGCAAACGGTTCATAGACAGTATCCAAATCAAGTCCGCCGTCATCAAGAAGCACTTTTCTCACAAGGGAAAACCCGTTGCTGTGAAGGCCGCTTGAAGTAAGTCCGATTAAGAGATGCCCCTCTTCGATATGTTCACCGGTGACGATTTCGTCTTTTTCCGCGACGCCGACTGAAAAGCCCGCAATATCGTATTCATCAGCCGTATACAGCCCCGGCATTTCCGCCGTCTCACCGCCGATAAGCGCTGATCCTGACTGCTCGCATCCGTCCGCCACGCCCTGAACGATCTGCTCAATTTTTACCGGATCGGCCTTGCCGACCGCTAAATAATCAAGGAAAAACAGCGGCTCCGCTCCTTGGGCAAGCACATCATTTACACACATCGCGACCGCATCGACGCCGATCGTGTCATGCTTATCCATGGAAAATGCGAGTTTCAGCTTGGTGCCGACACCGTCTGTTCCGGAAATTAAAACAGGCTTTTGATACGGAAGCTCTGACAGATCAAACATTCCGCCAAAACCGCCCAGGCTTCCCATAACGCCGAGCCTTTTCGTGCGCTCCACGTGTTTTTTCATTCGTTTGACGGCTTCATATCCGGCTTCGATGTCAACTCCGGCATTTTTATAAGCATCAGACATCCCTATCACTCCTTGTCAATTCGTTTCTCCTTAAAAGGCAGAAAGAGAAAGGCAGCCTGAATTCCCGCTGCCTTTATGTCATTTTCACATTTTATTTTGTCAGCACCGCTTCTTTTACGTGAGGAAGCACTGTATCCTGATAAATTTCCGTCGGATATTTGCCCGTAAAACAAGCGAGGCATTGTCCGCAATTGGTGTCTTCAAATGTTCGGCCGACTCCTTTTAACAATCCGTCTACACTTAAGAAAGAAAGCGTGTCAGCACCGATGATCTGGCGAATTTCTTCCACAGAATGAGAGGAAGCGATCAGCTCCTCATGGGTTGATGTGTCGATGCCGTAGAAGCACGGATGAGCGATCGGCGGTGAACTGATCTTGACGTGCACCTCTGTCGCTCCCGCTTCTCTGAGCATTGTGACAATCCGGCGGCTTGTCGTCCCGCGCACGATGGAATCATCAACCATGACGACCCGTTTTCCTTCGACAACACCGCGGACGGCGGACAGCTTCATTCTGACGCCTTGCTCACGGAGAGCCTGTGACGGCTGGATAAACGTTCTGCCGACATAACGGTTTTTAATGAGACCGAGTTCGTACGGGATGCCCGTTGCCTCGGCATAGCCGATGGCCGCAGAAATACTGGAATCAGGCACGCCTGTGACGACATCCGCTTCAACCGCGGACTCCTGGGCAAGCATTTTTCCGAGGTTTTTCCGGGCGCTGTGCACGTTAATGCCGTCGATATTGCTGTCAGGTCTTGAGAAATAAATGTACTCCATGCTGCATATGGAACGGTTGATATTCATGGAGAAACGCTCTGATTTCATGCCTTCATCATTGATGATCAGCATTTCGCCCGGCTCTACCTCGCGAAGGTATGTCGCGCCGACCACATCGAATGCGCATGTTTCTGATGCGACGACGTAAGCATCGCCCATCATGCCGATTGACAGCGGTCTGAGTCCGTTCGGGTCAAGCGCTACGATCATTTCTGTTTCAGTCATGATTAAAAAGGCATAAGCGCCTTTCAGCATAGATAGTGAATTTTTGATTTGATCCTTCAGCGAAAAGTGTCCGCTGCGTTTAATCAGATGAGCCAGCACCTCCGTATCGGAGGAAGTCTGAAAGATGCTCCCTTGGTTTTCAAGCTGCTGCTTCAACTGTGTGGCGTTGACCAAGTTGCCGTTATGGGCGAGCGCGAGGCTGCCGTTGTTTTGTGAACGGAACAGGAGCGGCTGAACATTTTCATATCCGCCTCCGCCTGCCGTCGCATAACGAACGTGCCCGATCGCGCCTTTTCCCTTCACTTTGCTCAGTTCGCCGTTTTGAAAAACCTCGGTAATAAGCCCCTGTCCTTTATGCGCCGTCAGTTTTTCACCGTCAGTTGCGACAATTCCCGCGCCTTCCTGTCCTCTGTGCTGGAGGCTGTGCAGGCCGTAATATGTGATCTGCGGAGCTTCTTCATGTCCCCAGATGCCAAACACACCGCATTCTTCATTCAGGCCTTTGATTTCAGCAAGCATGGAATAGCTCCTTTCCACGCGCGCTCAAGTTCTTTCGTTTGCGCGTGAACCAATTGTTGTCCGTCCTGGTTTTGAATCGCCAGAAGTCCGTCAGCCGTTACCTCACCGATATGAACCGCATCAGCCGCAGCCGCTTCAAACGCCGCTTGGTGTTCTTTTTTCACCGAAACGACGAAGCGGGATTGAGATTCAGAGAATAATAATGCCGCTTCCCCTTCTACAGTTACGTTGGCGCCAAGGTTTTCCGTCGTCATGACGCTTTCTGCAACCGCTACGCCTAAGCCGCCTTCTGATACGTCATGCGCGGATTGAACGAAGCCTTTTTTAATCGCGTCAAGCAATGCTTTTTGGCGTGACAGCTCTATATCAAGATCGATTTGCGGCGCTTTGCCGTAAATGCGGCCTTCTGTCATTTTTTGCAGTTCGCTTCCGGCAAACTCAGGTTTTGTTTCGCCGATCACGTATACAAGATCCCCCGCTTGTTTGAAATGCTGTGTCGTAATATGAGCGGTATCTTCAATTAAGCCGACCATGCCGATAACAGGCGTCGGGTAGATCGCCGTTCCGTTCGATTCATTATAAAGTGATACGTTACCGCCGATGACGGGAGTGCTGAGAACATTGCACGCCTCGCTGATGCCGTCGGCCGCTTTTTCGATCTGCCAGAAAATTTCAGGTTTTTCCGGGTTTCCGAAATTCAGATTATCCGTGACCGCAAGCGGTTCGGCGCCGGAGCATACGATGTTGCGCGCTGCTTCGGCAACTGCGATTTTCCCGCCTTCTTCTGGATCAAGATATAAATAACGGGCGTTGCAATCCGTCGTCATCGCCAGCGCTTTTTTCGTGCCGCGGATTCTGAGCACTCCCGCGTCAGATCCCGGAGCGACCACCGTATTTGTGCGCACCATGTAGTCATATTGATCGTACACCCACTCTTTGCTGGCGATTGTCGGCTGCTGCAGCAGGGCAAAAAGCGTCTCTGTCGCATCTTTTACTTCAGGCGCGGGAACTTCCGTTTCCTGAAACTCGCGGTAGTACGCGGGTTCTGCTGACGGCTTGTGGTATACAGGCGCTTCTTCCGCCAGCGCGTCGACCGGAAGCTCGCAAACAACCTCTCCGTTATGGCGGAGGCGGAGCATTTTATCATCCGTAACATGACCTACGGAAACCGCTTCAAGATCATATTTATCAAAAATATCGACAATTTCCTGTTCACGTCCGCGTTCAATGACGAGAAGCATGCGTTCCTGAGACTCGGAAAGCATCATTTCGTAAGCGGTCATACCTGTTTCCCGCTGCGGAATGAGATCAAGGTTCATTTCAATGCCTGAGCCGGCTTTGCTTGCCATTTCAGCACTCGAACTTGTCAGACCGGCCGCCCCCATATCCTGAATGCCGACTAAGGCGTCGCATTGGATGACTTCAAGGCATGCTTCCAGGAGAAGTTTTTCCATGAAAGGATCGCCGACCTGCACCGCGGAACGTTTTTCTTCAGATGAATCTGACATTTCTTCTGATGCGAAAGTAGCGCCGTGTATGCCGTCGCGGCCCGTTTTAGCGCCGACGTACATGACCGTGTTGCCGACACCTTTCGCCTGGCCTTTTTTAATATCTTTATGATCAATTAAGCCGACGCACATTGCATTGACAAGCGGATTGCCCTCATAGCTTGCGTCAAACTGCACTTCTCCGCCGACCGTCGGAATTCCGATACAGTTTCCGTATCCCGCGATTCCCGCCACTACTTCTTCAAACAAGTACTTCACACGAGGTGAAGTGAGCTCACCAAATCGAAGAGAGTTTAATACAGCTATCGGACGGGCGCCCATTGAGAAAACGTCACGGATGATGCCGCCCACTCCCGTCGCAGCACCTTGGTATGGCTCAATCGCTGACGGATGGTTATGAGATTCAATTTTGAACACGACCGCCTGATTGTCACCGATGTCAACGATTCCCGCGCCTTCTCCGGGACCCTGCAGCACGCGTTCGCCGCTAGTCGGGAATTTGCGTAAAACCGGTTTTGAGTTTTTATAGCTGCAGTGCTCTGACCACATGACGGAAAAAATCCCGATTTCCGTGTAGTTCGGCAATCTTCCGATAATAGATTCAATGAGTGCGAACTCGTCATCACTGACACCCATTTGCTGATAGAGTTTCTCTTCTTTTATTTGTTCTTTACTTGGTTCAAGCAGTAGCGACATGAGTTTCCCTCCAATTTTTCACGATAGACCGGAACAATGTAAGACCGTCTGCGCTGCCGAGCAGTTCATCGACTGCGCGCTCAGGGTGAGGCATCATGCCTAATACGTTGCCTTTCTCATTCACGACGCCGGCAATGCCGCTGACGCTTCCGTTAATATCGCCGCCGTATGTGAAGGCGATTTGATTGTTTTCTTTTAATCTTTCAAGCGTTTCGTCATCACAGTAGAAATTGCCTTCGCCGTGGGCAACCGGAATCGTAATCGATTGTCCTTTTTCATAGGAAGATGTGAATAACGTGCCGCCGTTCTGCACGATTAATTCAACCGGTCGGCAGATGAACTTTAAATCTTTGTTGCGTCTCATCGCGCCGGGCAGAAGTCCGAGCTCCTGCAGAATCTGGAATCCGTTGCAGACGCCGAGAACCGGTTTTCCTTCGGCAGCCGCTTTTTTCACGGCCGGCATGATGTTTGCGAATCTGGCGATGGCGCCGCATCTCAAGTAGTCGCCGTATGAAAACCCGCCGGGGATGAGCACGCCGTCAAATCCGTCAAGGCTTGTTTCCTCGTGCCAGACATACTCGACTTCTTCGCCGAGTTCGTCCTTTACGGCGTGGAACATATCAATATCACAGTTGGAGCCGGGTAACACAATCACCGCAAATTTCACTGTGCGACAACCTCCTCAACTTCATATCGGTAGTCTTCAATGACTGTATTGGCAAGGAGTTTTTCACACATTTCTTTCACGAGCGCGTCAAGATCGCGGTCAGATTTTTCAATCGTCAGCTCCATATATTTTCCGATGCGCACATCCTGCACTTCATTGTAGGTCATGCTGTGCAATGCATGCTGCACCGCGCTTCCTTGAGGATCGAGCACACTTTCTTTTAAGCTGACATAAACTTTCACTTTATACATTATGAAATGCCTCCCAGTCTTTTGAAAATCTCTTCATATGCGTCGGTTAAGCTTCCCAGGTTCCGTCTGAACAAATCTTTATCGAGCTTTTCGTTTGTGTCTTTGTCCCACAGACGGCACGTGTCAGGAGAAATTTCATCCGCTAAAAGAACCCGTCCCTCTGCGTCTAAGCCGAATTCCAGCTTAAAATCTATTAATCTGACGCCGCAGTCTTCAAAAATATGCTGCAGCTCTTGATTCACCTGTTTTGTAATCGATTTGATCGTTTCCACCTGCTCAGGAGCCGCCGCTTTTAAAAGCCAGATATGATCTTCTGTGATGAGCGGATCGCCGAGTGCGTCATCTTTATAGTAAAATTCGATAATCGGCTGCGGAAGCTCAGTTCCTTCCGGGATGCCGAGACGTTTCGACATGCTTCCGGCGGCAATGTTTCTGACCACGACTTCAAGGGGAATGATGCTCACTTTTTTGATAAGCTGCTCTGATTCTGAAACACGCTCCACAAAGTGGTTGTCAATTCCTTTGGCGTGCAGATGTTTGAAAATCAGGCTTGAAATTTCATTGTTCAGACGGCCCTTTCCGCTGATCTCCGCTTTTTTCTCACCGTTAAAGGCTGTTGCGGAATCCTTGTAGACCACGCGGAGAATCTGTTCGTCTTCAGTTTGATAAATCCGTTTCGCTTTTCCTTCATAAAGAAGATTATTGTTCACAATATTCACGGAAGGCCTCCTAACCCGAATGTTGGGAATATTCAATCTATGGCGGCTGAAGAAGCCGCCTCCGGCTGGCTTCTTCTATAAACCTAAACGCTCAAAGATCAAGTCGACATTTTTCAAATGATAATTGTAGTCAAAGCAATCGGCAATCTGTTCCGGTGTGAGACGGGACGTGATTTTTTCCTCCGCTTCGACAAGCTGGCGGAACGGCACTTGTTTTTCCCATGCTTCCATCGCTTTCGGCTGAACCGTGTCATATGCTTCTTCACGAGGCAGACCCGTGTCGATTAAAGCAAGCAGCACGCGCTGAGAATAGATCAAACCGAGTGTGCGGTCCATGTTGCGTTTCATATTTTCCGGGAATACCGTTAAGTTTTTGACGATATTGCTGAATCGGTTCAGCATGTAATTCAGCGCGATTGTCGCGTCAGGAAGAATGATGCGCTCAGCTGATGAATGAGAAATATCACGCTCATGCCATAACGGTACATTTTCGTATGCCGTCAGCATGTACCCGCGGATCACGCGCGCCATGCCCGTCATATTTTCCGACCCGATCGGATTCCGTTTATGAGGCATAGCCGATGAACCTTTTTGTCCTTTTGCAAAAAACTCTTCCACTTCACGTGTTTCACTCTTTTGCAGACCGCGGATTTCCACTGCGAATTTTTCAATGCTCGTCGCGATCAAAGCCAGTGCCGCCATGTAATCCGCATGACGGTCGCGCTGTAATGTCTGAGTGGAAATCGGCGCCGCTTTCAGGCCGAGTTTTTCACAGACATACTGTTCTACGAACGGATCAATATTTGCATATGTGCCGACCGCGCCGGAAAGCTTCCCGACTTCGATCCCTTCTTTTGCCTGCTTGAAACGTTCAAGGTTGCGTTTCATTTCTTCATGCCAAAGCGCGAGTTTCAGGCCGAATGTCGTCGGTTCCGCGTGTACGCCGTGCGTGCGGCCCATCATGACCGTGTATTTATGTTCTTTCGCTTTTTCTTTTATAATGTCAACAAATCTCTCAATGTCCTTGAGCAAGATTTCATTCGCCTGTTTTAATAGATAGGAAAGAGCGGTATCCACGACATCTGTTGACGTCAGGCCGTAGTGAACCCATTTTCTTTCTTCGCCTAATGATTCTGAAACCGCGCGGGTGAATGCAACGACGTCATGACGCGTATCCTGCTCGATTTCCAAAATGCGGTTGATGTCGAAAGACGCGTTTTCGCGCATGACTTTGACGTCTTCTTTCGGAATGACGCCAAGCTCAGCCCAGGCTTCACAGGCTAAAATCTCGACTTCCAGCCATGCCTGGTATCTGTTTTCGTCCGTCCAGATCGCGGACATTTCAGGTCTTGAATAACGTTCGATCATTATGCTCGTCCTCCGTCTCTTTTCATCCATATGTTCGTGATGTCCTGAATCCATGTTTCATCAGGCTTCCGCAAAAATGTCATATGCCCCATTTTGCGGCCTTTTTTAATCTCATGTTTTCCGTACAGGTACAGTTTGGCTTCCTTTAAAAGCTCCGTATGCTCCTCTGCAAGCTTCACTTCATCATCGAGCAGATTCACCATCATTCCCGGTTTGAGAAGATCGGTTCTGCCGAGAGGAAGTCCGCAGACCGCTCTGATGTGCTGTTCGAATTGGCTCGTTTCACAAAGGTCGAGCGTATAATGCCCGGAGTTGTGAGGACGCGGCGCCAGTTCATTGATCAAAAGGTCTCCGTCTTCCGTGACGAACATTTCCACCGCAAGCGGCCCGACAAGCTCCAATTTCTCCGCGAGCTGAACGGCAAGCGCCTCTGCCCGCTTTTGAACCGTTTCCTCCGCTCTCGCGGGCACGATGCTTTGGAACAGAATATTATTTTTGTGGATATTTTCAGCAGCCGGAAAGGTTGAAATCTCACCGTGCACCGATCTCGTCACGATAACGGAAAGCTCCATCCGGAACGATACCCAGCTTTCAAGTATGCACGTGCCGTTTTCTAACAGCACAGCCGCTTCATCTGTCTGTCCTTCTTCCTTAATGACAAATTGGCCTTTGCCGTCATATCCGCCGCGGCATGTTTTCAGCACCGCCGGGAGCCCCAGTGCCTGAACGGCTTCCTCAAGCTCCCGTCCGCTGTTTACGATCCGATAAGGCGCGACTTGACAGCCTGCTGACTGGATCGCCTTTTTTTCCGTTTCCCTGTTTTGGGTGATGAGCAGCAGCTCGCTTCCCTGGGGAAGATATGCATGTTCTTTGAGCCAGTTGAGCGCCTCGTAATCGATATTTTCAAATTCGTACGTAATGATGTCACTGACTCCGGCCAATTTTTGAATCGCTTCACGGTTATTGTACTGGGCGGTAATCTCAATATCGGCGATCTGTCCGCATGGCGAGTCTTTCACGGGATCGACGACAGCAACTTTATAGCCCATCTGTTTTGCGGCGACAGCCATCATTTTTCCGAGCTGTCCGCCTCCGATAATGCCGATGACGGCGCCGGGATAAATCGTTTTTTTATCAGACAAGCTGATCACTGCTTTCCAGCACCGTTTGTTTTGTCGCATTTCTTCTCGCCTCTAGTTTATCCGCAATGGCATCGTCAAATGCCGACAAAATTTGCGCGGCTAACAGACCCGCGTTCACTGCGCCCGCTTTCCCGATCGCAGTCGTCGCGACCGGCACGCCGCCTGGCATCTGTACGATAGACAGAAGAGAATCAAGCCCGTTAAGCGATTTTGTCTGAACCGGTACGCCGATCACCGGCAGCGTCGTTTTGGCCGCCGTCATTCCCGGCAGATGCGCCGCTCCTCCGGCTCCGGCAATAATGACTTTTAAGCCCCTGTCTCTGGCACTTTCTGCATATTCAAACATCAAATCAGGCGTCCGGTGCGCGGATACCACCTGTTTTTCATAAGGAATGTGAAGTTCGTCAAGTATGTCGCATGCATGTTTCATTGTCTCCCAATCGGAGGTGCTTCCCATGATGATTCCTGCTAGCGGCTGCATTCTGTTCCCACCTTCTCATGCTTTGTTTTTCAGAAAAAAAAGCCCGGCTTATATTGCAACTATGAGGAAGCAATACAAACCGGGCATGGCGCGCGTATCGTCAGTCGTTCGCTTCTGCGATATCCATGTCAGCTGTTTATCACTTTCCTGCATAGTCCGGCCGTTTACGGCAGCCGGGTAGAAACTTATGGGCCATATTCCCAAGATTATATGAGGTCGTGTTTTGATTTCATGTTTATCTTAACAACGGACTTGGATAATGTCAACGACATTATCGAACGATATAAAAATTCTTTCTTTTAATGTTCGTGTTTAGATCAATTTCCCTTCAAATACGATTTTTTTCCCGCAAGGAACGACTTGAATTGATCCATTTTCTTTCTTTTCTGTAAAGATCGGCTCTTCCATCCGCCGGACGGGCATATAGCCCTCTTCCTTCATTAAAGTGAGAATGGTATCAATCGTTTCATGTTCCGTTACTTCAAACCGTTTCTTCTTTGGCTTTGTCATTCCTTAATTCTCCTCTTTTTCACTGCTTTCACCCAGAATCCGCCGTGGATCGCTTTCGGCTCAAAAGCGATGATAAACGCTTTTTCATCAAGCGTTTTAATCGTATCATAAAGCTGAAGCTCATATTTGCGCGGCGTCAGAATCTGCATGGCGGTCCGGTCTCCTTCAAGTCCGCCCGCAACCCAGCTTGTAACCCCGTATCCTTTTTCCCGGAGCTGTTTCGGCAGGTCCAGATCAAGCTCTTTCGTAATGACGTTGACTGTTATGTAGCCGAGCGCCAGTTTTTCTTCAATTTTCATTCCCACTATGACGCCGAGGCCGTAGCCGAGCGCATAGGCAATGACGTTTTGAATTTGATTCAGATTGCCGAGCACAAGACTCAGGCCGGTCACATACACAAGGATTTCAATCGTACTGATGCCTGCGGCGAAATAGCGCTGTCCCTTTAATGTCAGAATCATCCTGATCGTAAAGAAAGAGACATATATAATGTTAATGATGAGAATAATGAGAACCATACCTATACTGTTGGATAAAATCGTCTGCATCACTGATTCCCCTCCTCTGATACTTTGAAAAGCATCAATCCTTCAATTAAGGATAGTTTACCCTCTTTTCATCATTTTCAAAAGAAAAAAAAGCCCGCCCCGCAAGGCAGACTTTCAAGCTCTTATCAGTGAAGCTCGGCTTTTTTCAATCGTTTGACGGCTTCATATTCCTTCTCAAGTTCACTCAGCGTGTACCCGGACAGTTCCTGAACATGGTCTTGATAAAACCCTGAGCGGATCAGTTTTGTCCTCAGGTGCTGTTTTTTCCGATTAATGGCTTCTCGCAACAACGGGGCCATCTTCATCATCCCTTTCCGAATCATAAAGAGTAGTGCCGCTTTCGAATTGCTGTTGCTCTCATCATATCTCGGCCGGGTCCTCAAAACAACACGCTTTATTAGAAAAATTTGTAAACATTGTGAAAGACAAATTTCGACTTATAAAGGGATCAGCGAAGCAGTAAAGTACTCTGAAATAAGCGGCCATGTCACAGCCGTAAAAACGAGCATGATGATAACCGCCGCGGAAATACAGTACATCACGTCAGCCGCAGGCTTTTCAGCCGATTTGTATAGAATCTGCACAAACTGCACCATCGCCGAGGCGGCCAGAAACAAGGTCAGCGCCGTAAACACCACGGTGATGACCGGCAGATTCAATATCGCGAAAATCATCCACACGATAGAGCAGGCGACAGCCGGAACCAAAAGCGATCCGACCCCCGCGGCCGCATCCCGCATCGTGATTTTCTGTTTCATCATATAGCGTGATACAAGCCAGACCGCGCCCGCCGCAGCGGCAAAAAAGACGAGCGTATACACGAGAACGACGGTAAAGCCGTCAAAAAACGTATGATGCCGCTCCCCGTATCCGAGAGGCCTTTGCTGGCTTGCCCTCAGCTGAAACCAATTTCCGATTGAGAAAAAGATACTGAATACAAGCATTGAAATAAGAGCATATTTAAAGCGGGAAAAGCCGTCTTCCCCAACGACCTTCACCGGTGATGTCAAAATGCGCAGCGCGAAACGGCAATAACGTTTGACCGCGGCCCATGCAGAAGCGAGTTTTTCCGTAAAAGCCGGAGCCGGGCGCCGTTCTTTTTCTTTTTTCTTTTGCTTTTGATAACGTCCCGCTTTTCTGGACATTCTCGACAGCGGTTCTTCATCAGTTCCCTGATGCTGTTTTTCTTCTTCCAACGTTTCTTTTCTTTCTTCCGTCATGTCAGCAACTCCTATCAAAAAAATACGGCGGAATTTGTTAAACAAGAAAATAAAACACTTATATAAGGTACCGAAGCGTCCTTAAACAGTCAAGCGATTTTCTTCACCCGGACACCCACATGACGTTTTATAGTATGTATTGGTTTTACGGAATAGGACAAAAACAAAAAACCGGCTTAACTCAGCCGGTTTTTCCGTTATTTCAAGAAGATGAAATACAGGATAAAGATGACGAACAGCCCGTACATAATCGGGTGAACGCTTTTTCCTTTTCCTTTGCAGATCATTGTAATCGGGTAGAATATAAAACCGATCGCAATCCCCGTCGCAATGCTGTACGTCAGCGGCATCATAATCATCGTTAAGAATGCCGGCACAGCCACCTCGAATTTATCCCAGGCGATCTTACCGAGCGGCGCCACCATCAGCGCGCCGACAATAATTAAAGCTGGAGCCGTCACATTCGTGGTGACAACTGACAGAAGCGGCGAGAAAAACATCGCCAGCAAAAAGAGAATGCCCGTCACAACAGCCGCGAAGCCGGAGCGCGCCCCCGCCGCAACGCCTGAGCTGGATTCAACATAAGAAGTCGTTGTAGACGTACCGAGTACGGCTCCGATAACGATTGATGTCGAATCTGCCAGAAGCGCTCTTCCCGCACGCGGAAGTTTGTTTTCCTTCATCAGCCCGGCCTGTGTCGCTACAGCCACCAGCGTTCCGGCCGTATCGAAAAACCCGACGAACAAGAAAGTTAAAATGACAATCAGCATTTGGACGGAGAAGATATCCGGAAGATGCATCCACGCCTGTCCGAAAGTCGGCGCAAGACTCGGCACGCTGCCGACAATGTGCGTCGGAACCGGAATCAGTCCGCAGACCATGCCGGCAACCGCCGTCAGAAGCATTCCGATAAATACGCCGCCGTTTACGCGAAGCACCATCAGAATGACCGTCACAATAACACCGAAAACCGTCAGCAGCACAGGGCCGCTGTGAATATTGCCGATAGACACCAAAGTCGATGAGTTTGCTTCAATAATGCCCGAACCCTGCAAACCGACAAATGTGATAAACAAACCGATACCCGCGCCGACCGCTAATTTCAGCTCAGGCGGAATCGCATTAATGATTTTTTCCCGCAATCCCGTCAGCGAAAGCGCCACGAAGATAATTCCGGAAATTAAGACGCCGGAAAGCGCAGCCTGCCATGAAATCCCCATGCCGAGGACGACAGAGAAAGCAAAAAACGCATTTAATCCCATACCCGGCGCAATCGCGATCGGATACTTTGCAATGAGCCCCATTAAAATACAGCCGGCCGCAGACGCCAAGGCTGTAGCGGTGAACACCGCGCCCTGATCAATTTTTAATGCTTCGGGAAATCCTTTCACACCGTTTAAAGACAATGTCAGCGGATTGACGAACAGAATGTACGCCATTGACAAAAAGGTCGTTAAACCGCCGATGATTTCATTACGATAGCTTGTCCCCAGCTCATCAAACTGAAAAAATTGCTTCAAGCCAATTGCCTCCTTCATTCTCTCCCATTTATTCTGCCCGTTATCCGCCAAATAAAAAACGCCCCAAATATATTTGGGACGCTTGACTACATACGTTCAGTCTGAATAAATAAGAATGGATTATTTATATCAAACGATTGAGATTGATCCGTAGTCAAGCCATTTACGGTAGCTTGGTAGAAACTTGCGGGCCATATCCCCGCCATTATACGATATCTGCATATTTGATTTCTGAGTCTATTGTATCAATTCAATTTTGAAAACTCAATAAAAAAACGAACAATCCCGTTAAAAAAATTTGGTTTATTCGTTAATTGACCAAAAATGGAAGACAGCAAAAGCCGCCTTCCAGACATCATTTTCCGTCCGCAGGCCGAACCGGCACCGCGAATGTGATCCCCTTGTCATCCGCCAGCAAGTTCATAACCGTTTGATTGACGTACAAAGCATATGAATCGAATGAGAAACCGCGCAATGAATAGTCTTTATCGGATGAATCATCTAATTCAAAAACGGATTCCATTTCACCCGTTTTAAGATTCGTGACTTTCGCCTTATTCCCTTTCAGATAATAGCCTTTTTCATACTCATCAAGTGATGGCCAGGTTTTCATTTTTTTCGTATTGCCGAGACCGATTGATTCACCGACATTCATCAGCTGATCTTTATCCGCTTTGCTGTAATTAATTCCTGTGAATTGATAATCGACGATCACCCGTCTGCCTTGCTGTTTGATCTTTTTGACGGTAATGCCGACATGATGATGTTTCGTTTCATAACTGACAGGCAGTTTTGTTTTCAAAGGGACAATTTCTCCAGGCTCTGATTCTGATTTTATATCACCCTTTATGAAAAGTGTTTTCGCTTTCGGGTCTATCGGTTTGCTGAATTGAGTTTGGCCGCGTATTCTTTTCCCGCCGCCACGAAGATTCTTTCTGCCGCCAAGTTCAATATTCGACGCCTTCATTTCATAATGGTTTCCGGCATCATCCGTTGCCTCATCAATCGAGATGGTATCATTTTTAGCTGCATCAGAGAAGTCGATAGAATACAGGAGAGCCGATCCCATCGCTCCGTTTTCCGCCCGGATATCGAAAAAGCGGTATAATCCGTGATTTACATTCACAGCTTTCGTCCCTTCAAGAGAAACGGACTTTTGTTTTTTAATAGGTAGTGTAAAGCGCCAGTTTCCGGGGATATCCTTGATTTGTGTAATGACAAGCGGAAGCTTATCACCGTCTTTCAGCTTTGAGCCGTCCGTGAACAGGCGAAGCTGCCCAGCGTACCGCCCGTCTTTCATTTTTTTCATATCACTGCTGTCATAATCCTCTGCTAACATATTCCGTGGATCTTTATAATCAACTTGAAAAGAGATGCTCTCCTCATCTGATTTCAAATTGTCAACGGTAAAATTGTAAACGAGCTGTCCGCTGTCGTAATACACACTTTTCACTGTCACCGTAATCCCGCGTGATTCCGCTTTCTCATTCAGTTTTGTCACCAAATTGCTTTTAAACAGCGCAGAACCTGCCTTATCCTGAAACAGACTGTAAATTTGTCCGGCAACAGGAATGTTTCCCATAGCCGTGTTAACGGAGGGCATGAATAAACCTGAGGACAGATACAGAATAAACAAAGCAGCAGCAACCGCGAGTCCGTTTATCACTTTTCGTCCCCATCTCCGTCTGACGGCGCCTTCTTTTCCGGCACGGACAGCGGCGCTGTGTATCACGTTTTTCAATTCAGCTTTCGGCACGTCAATGTCCTGATACAATTGCTTCATTTGATGCTTTTCCATATATGTTTATCCTCCTTTTCCAGCTCCTGCTTCAATGCTTTTCTCGCCCTGTGCAGATGCGTTTTTACAGTGCCTTCCGCCATACCGGTCTGTTCAGCGATCATAGCAATCGAGAAATCTTGAAAATAATAAAGCTGAATGGTCAGCTGTATATGTTCGTCAAGCGTTTCCAGGGCATTCCGAAGATCTATGTATTCTTCAATGTTCTTATTCTCCGCGCGCGTATCATGTTGCGGCTCAAACGGGATGACGTCTCCGTGCTTTTTCCTCATCGCAAAAATCGTATGAAGCAAAATCCGGATCAGCCACGTTTTAAAATATTTCGGCTCCTTCAGCTGCGCGATATGAAGAAAAGCCTTGTAAGCCGTTTCCTGCACTGCATCCAACGTATCTTCTTTGTGATGCAAATAGAGATAAGCTGTTTTATATAAAGTCTCCTGATGAGCTGTGATTAGTTTTTCAAAGGCTGCGGCATCACCTTTTTTCGCCTTTTTGATCAATCGTTCTTCCTTCACCTTATCCACCTCCTATGCTGTTAGATATGAATCAGGGCAAAACGGTTTCAAAAAGATGAAAAAAAACGCCTCTTTTTTAAAAGAGACGTTTTTTTATCTTGATTTATTCCCATTCAATGCTTTCTAAACATTATAAGAATTAATTTATTGAATATCAAGCCTTTTGGGGTTTGTAGTTCCTTGATTTAGAAGTTACCATTAAAAATATTGCTCCCCCGTGTTCTGAATATTATGGGAGGGGGTAAATACTGTGATTTAGTGTTTTAGTTGACCTTATAATAAAAAAAGCGCACTAAATCGAATTGAAAGGTGCAAAAACATGATTACAAATCAACAATTAGTCATAAACAATTTGGAAGAAAAATTAAAATCATTTACCCATACAGTTAGCGGAGAGCTTACAAAGGAAGAAGATTTCATCATAGCAAATACAAAAATCCCCACTGATACATTCAATGTAATATTACCGAAATCTCCAAATATCAAAAATACAGTTAAGATCAGACATGGAATCGATAATTTTTCATATAAAAAATATCCCTTTAGTATTTGGATTGATGCTCAGTATTTAACTGAGGATTGGACAAAACTTATACAAGAATATGATCTAAAAGAAGCGGAACGTAATGTAATGATGAAACTTGAAAATACTCTTAATGTTGGGCAAAGAATTTCCCATCAGCTTATGATTACTGCTGTGAAAAATGATGAAGAACTTTTAAAATATATAGACATATTCACGAGCTTATTTGAGGGTACACCAGAAAAAGATGCACTAGAAAGTTATTTTAATACGTTTTCACAAGTAAAATTAGGTTCAGAAGTTCAGATGTTTATTGGATGCATAGATGAAATGCCTGTAACTACCGGTTTATTAATAGAAACCAAAGATAGCTATGGTATTTATGATGTGATGACAAAAGAAACATTTAGAGGTAAAGGAATTGGCAGTGAAATGTTTCAATTTCTTCTAAAGCAAACAAAGGATAAACAAAAACCAGTTGTATTACAGGCTTCAGAGGATGGAAAAAATATCTATAAGCGATTTGAATTTATAGATGTCGGAGAAATGGTTGTATTTGAATAGAGGGTTTCTTTAATTTGCTTAATTTGAACAAACTTTATTCTAAAACAACATTAATTATTATCCCATTGTGGAATACTTTTTCTTTAAAATTCACGGTTCAATTAATAATATTGGATCAATTGTTGCTATAAAAGAAAAAAGAGCTTAGAACCCTTATAAACCAAGGATTCTAAGCTTCTTTTGACTATTCCCACTCAATCGTTGCAGGCGGCTTGCTCGTAATGTCATACACGACGCGGTTGATGTGTTTCACTTCGTTGACGATCCGTGTTGAAATCACTTCAAGCACATCCCAAGGGATACGCGCCCAGTCAGATGTCATGCCGTCAATTGATGTTACGGCACGGATACCGATTGTGTAATCATACGTTCTCGCATCTCCCATGACGCCGACGCTGCGGATGTCAGGAAGAACCGTGAAGTACTGCCAGATGTCGCGCTCAAGGCCGTGGTTCGCCACTTCTTCACGCAGAATCGCGTCTGATTCACGAACGATCTCAAGTTTTTCTTCCGTTACTTCGCCGAGTACGCGGATGCCAAGTCCAGGGCCCGGGAACGGCTGACGCCATACGATATCATCCGGAAGGCCGAGCTCTGTGCCAAGCGCGCGCACTTCGTCTTTGAAAAGGGTGTTCAGCGGCTCGATCAGTTCAAACTGCATATCTTCAGGAAGTCCGCCGACATTGTGATGCGATTTGATCGTTTGCGCCGTTGCAGTACCGCTCTCGATAATATCCGTGTAAAGCGTTCCTTGCGCTAGATAATCGATGCCTTTAAGCTTGTCCGCTTCATCATCAAATACGTAAATGAATTCGTTGCCGATGATTTTGCGTTTTTGCTCAGGATCAGAAACACCTTTCAGCTTGTTTAAGAATCTGTCTTTCGCATCAACTTTAATGACATTCATATTAAAGCCTTCGCTGAACGTTTTCATGACGCCTTCCGCTTCGCCTTTACGAAGCAGGCCGTGATCGACGAAAATACAAGTCAGCTGGTCGCCGATCGCTTTATGAATTAAAGCAGCCACAACAGAGGAATCAACACCGCCGCTTAGCGCGCAAAGAACCTGCTTGTCTCCGACTGTTTCACGGATTTTTTGCATTTCGATTTCGATAAAGTTTTCCATTGACCATTTGCCTTCACAATCGCAAACGCCGAATACAAAGTTTTTCAGAAGATCATTGCCGTATTCAGAGTGGCGCACTTCCGGGTGGAACTGAACGCCGTACCAATTCTTGTCCGCTTTGCTCATCGCTGAATTCGGACAGTGATGGCTTGTTGCGTCAACAGTGAAGCCTTCTGGAACTTCTACAACCAAATCGCCGTGGCTCATCCAGACAACTTGTTCTTCCGGAAGATCTTTGAACAAGTCAGGAGTTCCTTGAATCTGAATGTTGGCTTTTCCGTATTCGCGCTGGCTTGCCGCCTCGACTTTTCCTCCGAGATAATGAGTCATCAGCTGCATGCCGTAGCAGATGCCTAATACAGGAATATCTAGTTCAAAGATTTTTTCGTCACAGCGGAAAGATCCTTCATCATATACACTGTTCGGTCCGCCTGAAAGGATAATTCCTTTTGGATTCATTTCTTTGATTTCCTCAGCTGTCAACGTATGGGGGTGCAGCTCGCTATATACGCCAAATTCACGGATCCGGCGGGTAATCAGCTGGTTATACTGACTGCCGAAATCAAGAACAAGAATCATTTCATTCACTAACTTCGTCATGGTTGTCACCTAATCTCCTCTAAGTTTTTGACACAGAAAAAACGGAGGACAAACGTTCAGCCCTCTGTCGCGCAAGACTTGTCCGGAAGCCCGGCTTTTTAACGCTCCCGGGCTCCCATTTAACATTCATTTATTCTAACAACAGGACGATATGCGGTCAAGACTATCTTGTTTTAATTATATTTTCCCACAACTGTCCCGATTCATTCCAAAGCTCCGCTGCATTATCCCTGCGGTATAAGGCCCGCTCATAGAGCAGCGTCAGCTCGGACATGTCGTTTGTATGGTACGCCTCGTCAATCCTCGCGGCAAAATCGCGCAGTGTTTCTCCGTCTCCCCTGCTGAATCCTTTTCGTTTCAGCTGGCGGAGCAGCGCGGCATATGCGTCGAAAAAGACGTCTTCATCCGTACGCCGCTTCAATCTGGCTGCTGTAACGTGCGGAATCCAGCGCGCCCGGAGCACCCAGGCGAGTGCCGCCGCGGCTGAAATCACGATGACGATGGCTGCATACGGCCATAGCTGTGCCGCGGTTTTGTTGCGGATCACAGGCTGCGGTGCCGCGCTGTGATCCCGCTTTTTCGGCTTTTCCTCTTTTTCCGGCTTTGTTTCCTGACGCTGCTTGTCAGACGGTTCATCCGAATTTCCCGCTGAGCCTCCGCTGTCTTTTGCCGCCGTATGATTTTGCTCTGACGTAAACTCCGTCGGATTGGTGAAGCCTTTTGTCGGCTCAAACGTCACCCAGCCCTGATCGGGAAAATACACTTCTACCCACGAATGGGCGTTGTTGTTTGTGACTTCATAAATGTGGCCGTTATGGTCGCCTGCCCCTTTATATTCGCCGGATGTATAGCCCTTCACCCAACGGGCGGGGATTCCCGCAGAGCGGAGCAGCACGGCCATTGCCGATGAAAAGTTATCACAATATCCTCTTTTCGTTTCAAACAGAAATTGATCGACATAATCCTGATTGTGCTCCGGAACCGCGACATCCTGTGTATTATACGAAAATGCGGAAGATCCGAGATAATCCTCGATCGCCTTCGCTTTATCGAACATATTATGGTGATCCCGCGTCAGTCTGTCCGCAAGCTGTCTCACTCTTTTCGGAAGGCTGTCGGGGACCTGTAAATACCGGTCATTGAATTGATTCTGCTCACGGTATCGTTTCACTTTCACTTTTCTGAGATCATTCAGCTTAAAGACGGGCGCCTGAAAAGTCACCGTGTACCGTCCCATATTGCGGATGTTGCCCACTTGTTCACTGACCGGCGTAATTTGCTCGGTGTTTCCGTTCATTTCAAGCTGAATCGAGTGCTTCGGTTTAATATTGGAGACGCCGATCGGATACATGACGTGATTATAGAGATAATTTTCATCAATGGACACCTGTGCCGTATACCGTCTCGTCTGCACACTCCGGTCAAACCATATATCTTCCACGTTGCCGCCGTTCAGTTTATAGGACATGCCCTGATCGGTCTCCACCCAGCCTTTCCCCGTGTATGTATCCTTCGTTTCCACCCGGAAGTACGCCCGTTCTTTTCCCTTCCATGTGAAAACCGGCGTATCATCCTGCTGAAAAGGGCCGCCCAATGTTTCATCATGATTGCCGTAGCCGATTTTGCTTTCGGCGGCGGGCACTTCTTTGTGGTTTGTTATTTTTTTAAGAAACGGCACGGGGTCCGGCCAGTTCGGGTCTGATTTCGGAGCCGCCAGACCGAACACGACGGAAGCGCAGATAAACAGCATCAGCGGCAGAAACCATTTGAGTATCAATCTTTTTTTAAACGCTATGTGTTCCGTAAGCCGGATGCGCTCCATATACAAAAGCCCCATCATCAAAAAGCCGATAAAGACGATCCGGATGACGGCGTACGCGGCATCATAAGGAGTAAACGTATCAAGCACGGTGATATACGCCACCGTCATGATAAAAAAGAATAATATTTTCCGCTGATAGATCACCCAGTAATGCAGCAAATACACGAGCAGCCATAAAAGCACAAAAAACAGCAATGTGCGGAATGACGGATTCATGTCATTCCATCTTCCGGACCCGATGTGGCGGGCATTTTGCATCACGTCCCGCAAAAAAGAAACGAGCCATTCCGGCTGAAAAACCGAACCTTTATAAAACAGGATGTAAATACTGATCAACGTAAACAGAATGCAGGACGGCACGGTGACGTACCACCTCATCCGGAAGAATGACAGCAGAAATGCCAAACCGATAAAAACGATGAAAAAACCGGTATGTTTTGTATCTGTAAAATTGTGCAGCGGCCTGAGCCATTCCCATAACAATAAAAAAGCGAGAAAATAAAACAGCAGCAGACTCAGCCTGCTTCCCTGGTTCTCGTCATGCGGCATGGCGCGCCACCTCTCTTTCTAAACAACATGGGACACCCGTTTGTCCCTGATCATTTGCACCTTAATATTTTTTTGAGCGAAGATGAGAGCGAGTTTCCGTTCTTTCTCAGAAAGCGCGGCATTCGTTTCTTTCGCCAAAAACACCGTCATGTCAGCACGGCCGGGCTCAGCCTGTTTGAGAAGGTCTTCTGTAAGACTGCCCGTCACGACGGCAATGGAAGCTTTACGGACGCGCGGCTCCGCCAGCTCTTTTCCTAAACGCCCGCCTGCATCGGCTTCTTCCGATTCTGAAGCTGATGCCAGGTAACGCAGCATCTTTCTGAAGTGCCGGTCTCCCTCCCGGACGGGAAATACGGTCCGGTCGCTCCCCAATGAAATAAATCCTGCGGGAGAGCCCTTCACAAGCGCCGTGTAAAGCAGGGATGCCGAAGCTGATACCGCGGCTTCAAACGATGGGGACGGCCTGCAGTCCAAAAGGAGAATCATATTCACACTCTGCAGCGGGTCAAATTCCTTCGTCATCAGCTCATTTCGCCGCGCCGATGTTTTCCAGTCAAGTGCGGAAAACCGGTCGCCCGGCTGATAATTTCTGACGCTCGCAGCCATTGCGGAGCGGTGTACCTGAAACGGAGCGCCGGCAGCCGCACCCTCTTCTCCGGATGCGGCCTGCGGCTTATAGTGAACAGACCCGTACGCCGGGAAAACCAGAACCGTATCCATAACGGAAAACGACGCCGTCTTGTCCAAAAGCCCGAGAACATCTCCCGTCCGCACTCTTATCGTATGTAAATGATGCTCTCCGCGCGGCACCTGCGGCAGCTCATATTGTAACGTCAGCTTCCTTTGAAACCACGGAAACACGAGCTGTTTCGCACTGCGCCTCTCGCCAAGCGTTTCCGGCATCACATCTTCAATGACCATATATGTCAGCGGAAACGGCAGGCGCCTCGTCAGCCTGATGGTGACAGACAGCCTGTCGCCTGAGGTTAACTGGGCGGAGGACACGTCACGCGTCACCTGAAACGCCCGCAGCGGGTACACAGCGACCAGCCCGGCGTAAACGGTAAACGGCAAAAACGCATAAAATAAAAACCAGCTCACAAATCCGCCCTGAAACATGGCATAAGAAAAGACAGCCGCCGTCAGTACGGCCAACATAAGCAGCTTCCAGCCATATAGAAGCCAATGCATCTTCCTTCTCATTAGCGGACCGACATCCTTTGGACGGGCACTTTTTCCGTTTGCATGATGTCTTCTATAACCGCTTCCGGGGTCACATCGTTAAATTTCGCCTCGGCGGTCAAGATCATTCTGTGCGGCAGCGTATACGGAGCCAAATACTGGACGTCATCAGGAATGACGTAATCGCGGTCATGAAGCAGCGCGTACGCCTGCGCGGCTTTCATTAATGAGATTGAACCGCGCGGACTTACGCCCAGATGTACGGACGGATGCCGGCGGGTATGCTGAGTAATGCCGACGATATACGCTTTAATTCCATCATCCACCCGCACCTGCTCCAGTTTTTGCTGAAGGCTGATAAACTGTTCTTTAGAAATGACGGGCTCGATTGTTTCAAGCGGATTGCGCCCTTCCTGCAAAGACAGAACTTGAAGCTCTTCCTCGGCAGTCGGATAGCCCATGCGCAGCTTAAATAAAAACCGGTCAAGCTGAGCTTCGGGAAGCGGATACGTTCCTTCATATTCAACCGGGTTTTGTGTGGCCATGACGAAAAACGGCTCAGCCAGCCGCATTGTCTTTCCGTCAATCGTGACATTCCCTTCCTCCATTGCCTCAAGCAGGGAAGACTGCGTTTTCGGAGAGGTTCTGTTAATTTCATCAGCCAGCACGATATTCCCCATGATCGGTCCCGGGCGGTATTCAAATTCCATCGTTTTCGTATTATAAATAGAGACACCCGTCACATCTGACGGCAGAAGATCCGGCGTGAACTGAATCCTCTTAAAGTCAGCTCCGATCAGCTTGGCCAAAGCGCGGACCATCATCGTTTTTCCGACTCCCGGCACGTCTTCCAGCAGCACATGCCCTTTTGCGAGAATGGCGGCCAGACTGAGTATGGCGATATCCCGTTTTCCTATGATGATGTTTTCAATATGCTCAACGGCTTTCTCCAGCAGCGGATGCAGCTCTTCTTTATAAGCCATTCTTCTCCTCCTAGTCATCTCTCAAATTTCAATTATCGTAACCTAACTTTACCACAAAATATAAACAGTATAAAAAAACGTTTCCAGCGAATTGTTTCCAGTCTGAAAAAGGAAAAAGCTCCCTTTAGAAAGGAAGCTTTATTTCAGCTGGAGAGGCTCCATATGAACGTGTGAATGGTCAATGGCATGTTCCTCTTTCATCTTGCGTTCTACCTCATTTGCGATCTCATGACTCTCTTTAATGTTCAGATCTGACGGCACTTCAATGACGACATCAATATGAACGGAGCTGCCCAGATATCTCGCTTTAATATCTTTTAAACGGCTGACGCCCGCAATCTGTTCAATCGTCTTTTTATAATCAGAAATATGTTTGACATCAAAACCGTCAGTCAGCGAATGAGAGGATTCCTTAAAAATATCCCACGCGGTTTTGCAGATGATGAGCCCGATGATAAACGCGGTAACCGTATCCACCCAAGCCAAATGGAACTGTGAAGCAAAAATTCCGATAAACGTGCCGATACTGACGAGCGCATCTGATTTATTATCAGCGGCCGCAGCTGAAAGGGCCTGGCTGTTTACCTTTTTCGCAAGCCCTTTCGTATAGCGGTAGACCATCAGCATCACGACGGCGCTCCCCGCGGCCGTCCAGGCGGCTATCATATCCGGCGTTTCCTCTTTAACGGAAAAAATAAAATGCGCGGCGCTGAACAGCACTTGCATTCCGACAAGCATCATAATAATGGAAGCGATGAGGGACGCGACGGTCTCCGCCCGAAAATGGCCGTAAGGATGATCTTCGTCAGGAGGTTTCTGAGAGATGCGCAAACCGATGAAAACAGCCGCAGATGCCACGATATCAGTCGTATTATTTAAACCGTCGGCCTGAAGCGCTTCTGAGTGAAACAAATAACCGATCACAAGCTTCACAGCCGACAATGCCGCATATGCGCCAATACTGACAATCGCTCCGGTTTCGCCTTTTTTCAATTCATGATATCTCTCCACTGAAAATCCTCCTTCCCGTTCAATTTTTCCTTCATTATCATACAAAGCGAGGACACAGTGGGTCTATAGAAACATGATTCACTTTCCACAGAAAAATAGTAAGCATAGAACATTTATGCGCTCAGGAAACTTATTTTCATTCACAAAACCCCTCTCATCCCAATCGTATCAAGGATTCTCGCCAACCCATGTTCATGGAATTACTTTCAAAACCATTAAAACACAGAAATAACAGAAAATTATTTCTTTTCCTTCCGGCACTTTCTGCTGTACGGACGAGAAAAAATGTCATATTTTCTTACATCATTTTCAACTGCCTGTGGCATTTATGATAGAATAATACTTGTCTGAATATTCAGCATAAACAAACCAAAAGGAGGCAAAGAATGAATCAGCCTAACTCTTTATCAAAGGGATTAAAAACCCGGCATATGACTATGATTTCAATTGCCGGCGTGATCGGCGCCGGATTATTTGTCGGAAGCGGATCAGTCATTCATTCCACTGGACCCGGAGCGATTGTCTCCTACGCTTTAGCAGGATTATTAGTGATTTTTATTATGAGAATGCTGGGGGAAATGTCCTCCGTCAACCCGACAAGCGGTTCGTTTTCACAGTACGCGCATGACGCCATCGGTCCTTGGGCCGGTTTTACGATCGGATGGCTGTATTGGTTTTTCTGGGTCATCGTCATTGCCATTGAAGCCATTGCAGGCGCCGGAATCATACAGTACTGGTTCCCGGGCATTCCGTTATGGCTGACGAGTCTGCTTCTGACCGTGCTGTTAACACTGACGAATATTTATTCAGTTAAATCGTTCGGCGAATTTGAATACTGGCTTTCCTTAGTGAAGGTAGCGACGATCGTTGTCTTCTTAATCGCGGGATTTGCGTTCATTTTCGGAATCGTTCCCGGCAGCAAACCGGTCGGGCTGGAAAATCTGGCGGGCAGCGGCGGATTTTTCCCTAAAGGTCCAAGTTCCGTTCTGCTCGGCATCGTCGTTGTCATTTTTTCTTTCATGGGATCTGAAATCGTCGCAATCGCAGCGGGAGAAACGTCAAATCCGGTCGAATCCGTCACAAAGGCGACCCGCTCAGTCGTTTGGCGGATCATTATTTTTTACGTCGGTTCCATTGCGGTTGTGGTCACACTGCTGCCGTGGGATTCAGCCAATATTTTGGAAAGCCCCTTCGTTGCCGTTTTGAGCCATATCGGGGTTCCCGCAGCCGCTCAAATCATGAATTTTATCGTCCTGACAGCCGTTCTGTCCTGCCTGAACTCCGGGCTTTATACGACGTCACGGATGCTGTATTCACTGGCGGAGCGAAATGAAGCGCCGCGGCGTTTTATGAAACTGAGCAAAAGAGGCGTACCGGTTCAAGCCATTATCGCCGGCACCTTTTTCTCCTATATTGCCGTTGTTATGAACTACTTTTCTCCCGACTCCGTATTTTTGTTCCTGGTCAATTCATCAGGGGCGATCGCACTGCTCGTCTATCTCGTCATCGCCGTCTCACATCTGAGAATGAGAAAGAAAATCGAACGGACAAACCCTGAATCTCTTAAAATCAAAATGTGGTTTTATCCGTACTTAACCTACCTGACGATCATCGCCATTTGCGCCATCTTGTTATCTATGCTGTTTATCAGTTCAATGCGGTCTGAATTTCTGCTGACAGGATTTATTACTCTGCTGGTACTTGCCTCATATGTATTCCGCAAAAAACAAAAACCGAAAGAGAGCGCTTCCGAAAGCCGGATTGCGCAATAACCGCAGACACCCCCCTCAAAAAAGGGCGGGTGTTTTTTTAACCAACCTGTTCCAGGAAGCATTAACTGTAGTACAGGATTTCAATAAATGATAAGGACAGGATGAAAAATGGCACTAGAAAAATTTGCAGATGAACTGCCGATTATCGAAACACTCCAGCCGCAGAAGAAATCAGACGGCAGCACGTATTATGAAGTCACCATGAAGGAATGCTTTCACAAGCTGCACCGCGATCTCCCGCCGACCCGGCTGTGGGGGTATAACGGTTTATTTCCCGGCCCGACGATCGACGTGAACCAAGATGAGAACGTCTATATTAAATGGATGAATGACCTTCCGGATAAGCATTTTCTGCCAGTGGATCATACCATTCACCATTCAGAAAGCGGCCATCAGGAACCCGATGTCAAAACCGTCGTCCATTTACACGGAGGAGCAACGCCGCCGGACAGCGACGGCTACCCGGAAGCATGGTTCACAAAGGATTTTAAGGAAACGGGTCCTTATTTTGAGAGAGAGGTATACCATTATCCAAACAAACAGCGCGGGGCTCTGTTATGGTATCACGATCACGCCATGGCGATTACGAGGCTCAATGTGTACGCCGGGCTTGCCGGGATGTATATCATTCGCGAGCGAAAAGAAAAGCAGCTGAAGCTTCCCTCCGGAGAGTATGACGTACCGCTTATGATTTTGGACCGCACATTAAATGACGACGGTTCCTTGTCTTATCCGAGCGGACCTGCTAACCCTTCCGAAACGCTGCCCGACCCTTCCATCGTCCCGTTTTTTTGCGGAAATACCATTCTCGTCAATGGTAAAGCGTGGCCGTATATGGAAGTTGAACCTCGGACATATCGTTTCCGCATCCTTAATGCCTCCAATACGAGAACATTTTCTCTCTCGCTCAATAACGGCGGGAAGTTTATCCAAATCGGTTCTGACGGCGGACTGCTTCCCCGCTCTGTCAAAACACAATCTATCAGCTTAGCCCCGGCAGAGCGGTATGATGTGCTCATCGATTTCTCCGCCTTTGACGGAGAACATATCATTTTAACGAACGGCACCGGCTGCGGGGGCGACGCCGATCCGGATACAGACGCCAATGTGATGCAATTCCGCGTCACAAAACCGCTGAAGGGAGCAGACACAAGCCGGAAGCCTAAATATCTTTCAACAATGCCTAATGTGACATCAAAGAGAATACACAATATCAGGACGCTTAAACTCACAAATACGCAAGACAAATACGGCCGGCCCGTTTTGACGCTGAATAACAAGCGATGGCATGATCCTGTGACAGAAGCGCCGAAGCTCGGCACAACGGAAATCTGGTCGATTATCAATCCGATGGGGGGAACACATCCGATACACCTGCACCTTGTTTCCTTCCAAATCCTTGACCGGCGCCCTTTTGACTTAGAGCGTTATAACAAATTCGGCGACATTGTGTATACAGGCCCCGCCGTCCCGCCTCCTCCAAGTGAGAAAGGCTGGAAAGATACCGTGCAGGCGCACTCGGGAGAGGTCATCAGAATCGCGGCGACCTTCGCTCCTTACAGCGGACGCTACGTATGGCACTGTCATATTTTAGAACATGAAGATTACGACATGATGAGACCGATGGACGTCACGGATAAGCAGTAAACAAATATCACCCCTTTTAGAGAAGGGGCTTTTTTATTTATCCAAAAAGAAAAAATAAGAAGACACTTATTTGCATATACTGTAATAACAGGAAGACGATGCACCCTCATTGGAAATCTGGATAGAAAAAGGAATTAGGAGATTAGGGAAAAGTATGAGACAATGAAGGAGTGCACGAAAATTCATAAGGGAAGAAGTGACTTTATGTCTTACTACAACAAACGTAATCAGGAACCGCTGCCTAAAGAAGATGTCAGTACGTGGGAATGCACAAAAGAGGACTGTATCGGCTGGAGCAGAAAGAATTTTGCCGGCAGTGATACCCCGACTTGCCCCCTTTGCGGCAGTAAAATGATCGACGGCGTCCGTTCGTTGGTAAATCTCCAAAACAATAACCAAACGGCATCAAGTTAGACCTCCCTTTTACGAGTCTCAACATAGAGAAGGCCTCCATGTCTCATGAGAGGCCTTTGCGTTATCATGTCCTTTTATGATGCAAAGGAGCATTGAACATGAAAAACGATCGGCAGCAGAAAGATCTGAAGGAAATGGCAAAACGGCGGAAAATGAACCTTGCCGCACAGTCATTCATCGAAACGCTTCATTTTGCCGTTCCGATTCTCCGTTTTTTCAAATGGCTCGCCTCAGCCGCAGCCAGCTTTGTTCATTAAAAAACACCCAGCGGGCGCTGAGTGTTTTTTTTCATGATTGGATGACGGAAAAACTGTTGATAATGCCGTTGTCATTTTCCCAGACTTTTTCGCATTTTTTCGTATCCAAATGATAAGCATAAATGGTCCGGACCTTCGCATTCCGCCCCGTTTCATCCTTCAGACGCTTAGCGCCTTTTGCTTCCGCCATGAAATAAATGATGCTGCCGTCTTTAGAAAACTGAGGCTGGGCATCAATCAGCGGAGCGAAGTCCTTCCCGTTTGAGATAATCGTTTCATCTTTTTTCGTTTTGACATTCATCAGACGGATGGACGCTTTTTGTTCCGTCCCTTTTTGTGTATAAGATGTAAAGACAAGGTTCTTTCCGTCCGGTGACACCGCCACGTCGCTGATAAACTGTTCAAGGTTTGTCAAATCCTGAAGGTGTTCGCCCGCTCCTGCTGCAAACCGGATATTCGTCGGTTCAGGGTCAATCCCCTTCTCATTTGCCTCATCCGTTTTTTGATAATCCTCTTTTACGGAATAATGCAGAAGCGCAAAATCGTTTTGGCTGCGGTTATAAAAGAAGCTGCTCACACTGTCGTCTTTCTCATCGGCGGCGGGATACAGATTTTCATAACGTTTCGTTTTCAAATCAAAAGATGCGAGACGGAAAATATCTTCATCCGCTTTTCCGAGACGGAAATAAATGTGCGTCAGATCCTTTGATAAAAACAGACTGTCAGCGCTTGCCGTTCCTTTATAAAGCACCGTCTTCTTTTTCGTCTTCAGATCAAGCTTATAGAGACGCATCTCATTTTGGTCATTATTCCCGACAAAATAGAGCACCTGATGGGCGTCATCCAGCGCAAACGCCGGATATGCCGAAAGCTTTTCCTCGTACAGCACGCGGCCGTCCTCGTAATATTTCGTCATCAGATCTTTGTCTGTAATGGAAACAAGCAGCTTGTCATGGCCGCCGGAGACAACGGCTTTCCCGCCGCCGTCGCTTTTTCCTTTAATCAGTAAAACGGACGCGATGACCGCCGCCGCCAAAACGGCGGCCAGCAACATCCAGATCCATCGTTTCTTCTTCATTATCAATCTCTCCGTCAATCAGAAAAAGCAAGAATCAGTGTCCTTGCTTTTTAAGATGGTCTATTTTAATAGCTGTAGTGTCCGGATACTCTTCCTTTGCTTAATGGATATCCGAGCGCTTTGAACGCTTTCGGGCTGACATCCAATACGGCATTCGGCAGACGGCCTACATCATTTTTGTATACGGTGATAACCTTTTTCGGTTTTGCTTTCGCATAAGCTCTGATTTTCGTTCCGTTTCTCGGAACGTCAAATCCTAATTTTGTCGCGCAATCCCAGTGTCCCAGTTTTTTACCGGAAGATCCTTTTTTACCGACTCCATTATACCATGTAATATTTCCGTTCACTTTTTTAGCACTTGCATCAGAAGAGTAACTGATCGCTCCCAGCGTGCTTCCTGCTAAAATCAATAAGGCTAAGAATAACTTCTTCAAGCTTTCGTCCTCCTGATTCTTTATTCTAGGCAAAATTATACACCAAGAAGACGATTATAATATTTCAATCACTTTACATGTTCATTACAACGTGATGAGACATGCACATAACGACGGCACAATTACCTGTTCTATATAATTCCATGGTAAATTATACTACAAAATTTAATTCATTAGCGTTATAATATTCATAGAGTATTTCTGCATTCAATATGGACTTTTTATAAGGCCTATTGATAGTTGCATAATATGATATATTTTGAGAAATCAGGCTTTAGGAAGCAGGCACTTTATTCCTTTTAACCGTGGTTCATATTGATCATGTACCTATACTCGTTTCAATCAGACTAGGAGTGATAATCAATGAAAGCGGCAAGATGGCACAATCAAAAAGACATTCGAATCGAAAACATTGATGAACCTAAAGCAGAACCGGGTAAAGTCAAAATTAAAGTCAAATGGTGCGGGATTTGCGGAAGCGACCTTCATGAATATTTGGGAGGCCCGATCTTTATTCCGGTCGGCAAACCTCATCCGTTAACAAACGAAATGGCGCCCGTCACGATGGGTCACGAATTCTCAGGAGAAGTCGTTGAAGTGGGCGAAGGCGTCAAAAATTACAGCGTCGGCGACCGTGTCGTCGTGGAACCGATTTTTGCCACACACGGACATCAGGGAGCCTATAACCTTGATGAACAAATGGGATTCTTAGGCTTAGCTGGAGGCGGCGGCGGATTTTCTGAATATGTATCCGTTGACGAAGAATTGCTGTTTAAGCTTCCTGAAGAGCTTTCTTACGAACAGGGCGCGCTTGTTGAGCCGTCAGCGGTAGCGCTTTACGCCGTCCGCCAAAGCAAATTAAAAGCGGGCGACAAGGCGGCGGTTTTTGGCTGCGGACCGATCGGGCTGCTTGTGATTGAAGCCCTGAAAGCGGCCGGCGCCACAGATATTTACGCGGTTGAACTTTCACCGGAACGTCAGGAAAAAGCGAAAGAACTCGGCGCTATCATCATTGATCCGTCAAAAACGGACGATGTCGTTGAAGAAATCGCTAAACGCACAAACGGCGGCGTTGATGTTTCTTATGAAGTAACAGGCGTTCCTGTCGTTCTCCGCCAGGCGATCCAGTCAACAAACATTGCCGGTGAAACGGTTATCGTCAGCATCTGGGAAAAAGGAGCGGAAATTCATCCGAACGATATCGTCATCAAAGAACGGACCGTAAAAGGCATTATCGGATACCGTGACATCTTCCCTTCCGTTCTTGCACTGATGAAAGAGGGCTACTTCTCAGCAGATAAGCTCGTCACGAAAAAAATCGTGCTCGACGATCTGATTGAAGAAGGCTTCGGCGCTTTAATCAAAGAGAAAAACCAAGTGAAAATCTTAGTCAAACCAAACTAAACCGTTCAGCTGAATATCAGACACATCCGAAAAAAAAGAGCCGTTCCGGCTCTTTTTTTCATCTCATCGTCTTTCCTTCCTTTTCCTTTTAAAAATGATCCCCTCTGCGCAAACTATTTTTTACCCTGTCCCGTCTATCCTTAGGCAACAGCCTATGATACGTATTTTAAAAAAAGGAGCCCTTTGAAGCAATGAAGAACGAAACAGCCAAAGCGTCGCTTGTGACGTGCATAACTGAGCGCAAGGAAGACTTTTACCGGCTGGCGTACAGTTACGTAAAGAACAAGGATGACGCGTTAGATATTGTTCAAGAATCAATTCAAAAAGCGCTGACATCGGTCGAATCCGTCAAAAACCCCGATGTGATCAAAAGCTGGTTTTATAAAATTTTAGTGCGCACGGCCATTGATTTTCTCCGCAAACAGAAAAAACTGAAAGTGATGGATGATGAAACGATCGAGTTTTTAAGCCGAGGAAAGGAAGATCACTACAAGGACACAGACCTTCACGAAGCGCTTGATGACCTGCCGCATCAATATAAAACCATTATCATTCTGCGTTTCTTTGAAGACCTGAAATTAGAAGAAATCGCGGACATCACGGGGGAAAACATCAACACCGTCAAAACACGCCTTTACAGGGGGCTGAAGCTCATGCGCATTCAGCTGACGAAGGAGGATCTTTCTTAATGGAAAAGAGATTAGAACAATTAAGAGAAGAGTATAAAAGTGTGCCCATTCCTAAGGAACTGGACAGCATTGTCGAAAAAGCCCTTCAGCAGAAACCGAAGAAAAAACGAATCGTGATGTGGCCGACATCCGCGGCAGTCGCTGCGGCCGTCTTATTTACCGCCGTTGTCAATATCAACCCGGATGCCGCACAAGCCATGTCTAAAATCCCCGTCATCGGCAAAGTCGTCCAAGCCATCACATTCACGGAGATGAAGGAAGAAAAGAACCAATCAAGCATTGATGTGAAAACGCCCGCTCTGTCCGGCCTTTCCGATCATAAACTCGAAGACAGCATCAACCGGCATTATATGAAAGAAAGCAAAGAGCTGTATCAGGAATTTATGAAGGCGACCTCAAAAAGCAAAAAAGGCCACCTCAGTATTTACAGCGATTATGAAACCGTTACTGACACAGCGGATTTGATCTCAATCCGCCGTGATATCGAAAAAACGCAAGCTTCCTCTTATACGCAAAGCCGTTACATCACGATTGATAAAAAGAATGAGGCCGTGCTTACGTTAAAGAGCTTATTTAAAGATGACCGTTATATTAAAGTCATCAGCGAAAATATTAAAGAACAAATGAAAAAACAGATGAAAGAAGATCCGAATAAAATATACTGGGTCGAAGAAGATGATATGTCGGAGCCTTTTAAAGCCATCCGCGCCGACCAGAATTTTTATATTACAGATAAGCACAAACTTGTCATCTCATTTGATGAATACGAAGCGGCACCCGGATATATGGGCGTTACAGAGTTTACAATACCGACCTCCGTCATCTCCAAGCTGCTTGTCGGAGACCGCTACATCAGATAAAGAAAGAAAAAAATCCATGATATCCGCAGATCATGGATTTTTTCTTTCGTCCCGCAACAGCCAAGATGCACAAGGGACCCTTTTCATATATCAGACGCCGGACGGGGGCTGAAAAGTTTAAGAAAATCACAGCATTTCATTCATTTTTTCTGAAACAAAATCCCCTTCCGAATGCGTCTAATTAACGGAACAAATGGAAGACTGTACAGAAATCTGCCATAGCCATCCGCAAAACAGCGAGAATTTCCGCACACATTATTGGAGGAATACCATGTCAGACAAGTCACTGCATCACCGCTATATTCCCGGACTGGATGGACTTCGCGCCTTTGCCGTCCTCGCAGTTATCGCATATCATCTGAATTTTAACTGGGCCGACGGCGGTTTCATTGGTGTTGATATCTTTTTTGTTTTATCGGGGTATTTAATTACATCTATTATATTGCCTGCCCAAGGCAATGCCATCACCCTTGATTTGCGTGATTTTTGGGTGCGCCGGATCAGGCGGCTTCTGCCGGCGGCTTATCTCATGATTATCACGACGGTCATTTGGGTCGTATTGTTTAACAGCGAGCTCCTGCATACCGTACGCGGGGATGCGGTCTCCTCACTTTTTTACATAAGCAATTGGTGGTTTATCTTTCATCAGCTTTCTTATTTCGACAGCTTCGGCTCCCCTTCGCCATTAAAAAACCTTTGGTCGCTGGCGATTGAAGAACAGTTTTATATCATATGGCCCTTCCTGCTGCTTGCGGGAATGTACATATGTAAAACACGGGCCCGGCTTGCGGCCGCGGTCATGTTCCTCGCGTTATGTTCGGCAGTCGTAATGAGTATGATGTATGTGCCCGGCGGAGATCCGAGCCGCGTTTATTACGGGACGGATACCCGCTCATTTGAATTGCTGATCGGCTGCGCTTTAGCTTTAGTGTGGCCGATGAAACGATTATCTTCCAAACGGCTGCCGAGCAGCATGAAACACCTGCTTCACGGGACGGAGCTTGCCGCTTTTGCCGCGCTGCTGCTTTGCGTCTTTTACACGGATGAATATGAACCCTTCCTGTACAAGGGCGGCATGCTTTTGATCAGCATCACCGCAGCGGTTCTTGTCGCATGTTTATGCCATCCGAGCAGCTTTTTGGGACATGTTCTTTCATGGAAGCCGCTTCGCTGGATCGGAACGAGATCATACGGAATCTATCTTTGGCATTACCCGGTTTTCGTACTGAGCACACCCGTGCAGGAAATCGGAAATCCGGTTTATTGGCACTGCGCCGTCAGAATCGGCGCCACTTTCATTCTTGCCGAGCTGTCTTACCATTTCATTGAACAGCCGATCCGCACTGCGGGCTTCCGGCCATTTTTACGCCGCGTGTTTCTGAACCGCTTTTTGGAATGGAAGACGTCCTCTGTCATCAGCAGAATGTCGCTCGGCCTCATTCTTGCCGCCATTCTCGTATTTGCGGGCGGGCTGTCAGGAATAGCCGAAGAGAAAAAACAGCCGCAATGGACGTACGCGCAAAATGATCAGCAAGAAACCGCCGCCTCTTCGCACAAGACGGCCGATCACGATCAACCGGCAAAAGAAGATGACAGCAAGAAAAAACACGGCGGCGAAAAAACGGATACCGCGTCAGACAAAAACAAGAAAGAACCAACAGACAAATCAAATACAAAGAAAAACGAAGAGAAAAAGGAACAGTCATCTCAAAAAACGGCTGATCCAAAACAAACACAGCCTCAGCAAGACGTGCTGGCCATCGGTGACTCGGTGATGCTGGACATTGCGTCATACCTGCGGCAGTCCCTCCCTCATGTCACCATCGACGGAAAGGTAGGAAGACAAGTCTCTCAAGCACTCCAGCTCACTTCGGAATATGCGTCATTTAATCAGCCGGACAAAGCGGTCATCATCGAGTTAGGGACGAACGGCTATTTCACAAACAGCCAAATTGAATCACTGATCAGCTCCTTTTCAAAAGCCGATATCTATCTTGTCAACACACGTGTGCCGCGGCAGTGGGAAAGCAAAGTAAACGAATCATTGCGCCGGCAGGCCGAGTCACGGAAAAATGTGACGCTTGTCGATTGGCACGCAAAAGCATTGCAGCACCCTGAATACTTCACACCGGACGGCGTCCATCTCATACCTGAGGGGTCTAAAGCGCTGACATCCCTCATCGTTCAAACAATGAAATCATGACAAAAAAAAGAGGCCCCAAAAAGGCCTCTTTTTCGTATATCGTCAGGCAAGCTTCTGTCCGCAATTCGGGCAAAAATTCGCGCCTTCCGTTTTCGTTCCGCAGTTCGGACAAAATTTCGGCTTAGCCGCTCCTTCCGAGCCGTTCGCCGGTGCCGTCCCCTGATTCTGCTGACTTTGATTTTGCTGCGGCTGGTTCTGCTGATTTTGGTTCATTTGGTTCATCATTTGATTTGCCGCATTCATTCCCATCATCATGCCCGCCATGTCTGAGGCGGCGCCGCTTCCGCTCATTTTGCCGGATGACATTCCGTCCGTCATGGAAATCTGCTGATAGCGGTTCACATCGCCCACCATGCCGTAAGAAGCGTTTTTCGTAATCATATCCTGAACTTCCTGCGGATAATTAAAGCTCATAATATTGAAGCCCGTAATCGACATGCCGTCTCCGATCAGCTGCATATCAAGATCTTCTTGAATCCCTTTTCCGATTTCAAAGGAATTCGACTGCAGATTGAACATGTCTTTTCCTTCTCTGGTGATCCATTTCATCAAAAGCTGATCGAGAATAGACGTAATCCGGATTTTAATGTCCTCCACTAAATAGCTGTCTTTGACACCCGCAACCTTATCAATCAATCCGATGTAGTCAATGACCTTGAAGTTAAATGTGCCGTTTGCGCGGATCGGCATACCGCCCGGCATACCTGCCGCCGGAATGTTGATAGCGTTTTTTGTGCCCCACTTCACGGTGAACTCCTTCGTATTCACAAACAGCACTTCAGCCCGCATGCCGCTGTTAAAGCCAAACTTAAACCCTTTTAGTGTAGATAGAAACGGAATGATTTCTGATTCGATATCATAATCGCCGTCATCACGGAAAATCCCTTCAATCTTCCCGTTGTATAAAAAGATGGCATCCTGTCCCGGCCGGATGATCAGACGGCTGCCTTTTTTAATTTCACGGTTGTTCCATTTATAGAAAACCATGTCATCTCTGAATTCTTCCCATTCCACCACATTTGCTAACTGATTTCTGAAAAAACCCATGTATGCTCAAATCCTTTACATATAATTTAAAAACTTCCCTTGCTTCCGCTGTAACTCGTGCCGCCCCTCGTGACTCCGCCGTCATTGTCATTATCTTTATCAGGCTTTTTTTCTCTTGTAACGTCGGTTCGGATATATGTGTCGTGCTGGCTCAGCACTTCAGACGTATCGTGATCCATATACGTGCTGCCGGTGACGGTGACCTTGCCGCCGGAATTGTACACCATCACAGTGACGGCGATTCCGGCCGCGGCTGCGGCAATAATGAGCTGAAACCACCATGTGAGCAGCAGATTGTCAGACTTGTCGTCCGGGCTTTTCCCCATATCTTTATAAGCCATCTTGATGTAGGTCTGAAACGCCTTTTCATAATGGCCTGCGGAAATATCTGACGAGATCGTATTTCTGATCGTATTCAGCCGGCTGTTATTCAAATACGTCTCCGCCTTTTTATATCCGGAGATAAATACTTCCCGCTTTTTCATATCAATGGTCAAAATCGCCGTGCTTCCGCTAAAATGACTGTCATAAAAATCACCGGCGTACTGCTCGATGTCCTTACCGCCCGTTCCGTTTGCGGTAAGAATGATAAAATCGGTATGGCGCTTTGCCCCGAGCTTCCCGGCCAATTCCTCAAGTTTCTTCGTTTCATCCTTCGTTAATAAATGAGCATTGTCATAAACATATTGCTTCTGTTCCGCGGCAGACGCCGATGTATGTAAAGAAAAAGACATCATCAGAAAAAGGACGAAACAGAAGAGACACGCTTTTTTTATCGATACTTTCATCAAAAACCGCCTCCTATCATAAGTGAGACGAGTCTTAATGCTAAAAACGCACCGGCGGTTATGCCGCCGAACCACGCGGCCACTTTTCCGGCACTGATCGGCGGTTTGCCGACAACCTTGCCCGTCTGCCCGTTCATCGCAAAAATGTGCTCAGCCCGCTCATAGTCGTAGCTGACCATCCAGACCGGAAGCAGTACGTAAAAGCTGCTGATTTTATCGGTCTGAATCTGCTCATCCGTAATGTCAGCCGTCGTATATCCGGAGAAGGTGGATCTGATATAAGAATCAATATAATGGCTGATTTTATCCTTCGCCCGCGGAAAGAGATCGTCATCGGTATAATTGTACTTTTCCGCAATATATCCCGCTAAATAGGCCGTATTAAACTCCTTCAGCTCACTGTATGAGTAAGGCTCCAATTTGTCCATTAATTCATCATTCATTTTTTCTGAAGCGTCGACCGGAATTTTGAGATAATCAAGATTGATATCGCGGTACGCGTTGTAATACTCGGTCTCCGTCACCCGGTATTCTCCATCTTCATAGTGATGCACTCTCGTACAAACGGCATTGACCTGAACCTTGCTGTTTAAGTCAAACATCCAAAACGGCACGTACATGCCGGTTATGCTCTTCACCCGATCGGCAGTCATAAACCCTTTCGGTGTCAGACGGCCGTTTCGGCACCACTTTTTAAAAGCGCTCATGGCTTCTTCCTTGCTGATCGTAAAAGGGATCACCATCGAAGGCGCGAGATTTCCCGATAATCGGTCGGCGAGAACGGCGGCTCCTCCGCAAAACCCGCACGTCGTGGCCGTCGTTTCCGCCTCAGTCATTAATACCGCGCCGCAATTTTCACAGCGGTACTCGTTCGCCTCATTTTCGGAAAATCTCGTCGTTATATACTCCTTTGGCAGGCTTTCAATCTGATCCTGCCGCCCGCAGCTGTGACATGTCAGCATGCCGGATGAACTGTCAAAGACCATATCATCGCCGCAGTTCGGGCATTTATAAGAAATGATCATTCTGTTTCTCTCACTTTCTCTTTATATCGGACAAAGCTGCAGCCCGCTGTCTATTGATCTTTACTGAAAAGCATTTTCTGCTTAAGCGCCGCCAATTCATCATCGACACTGCTTTGATTGCTGTCATATTTAGCCGTCAGATCGTCAATATCGTCTTTCGGAGACGCGTTCAGCTCAGCCATCGCATTGGCATGATCAAGCGCTTGGTTGACCTTGTCTTCCATTCTGCCGAAAGCTGTCATCGATTGGCCCGCATTTGACACAGAGGACCCCAATTTGTTCATTCTCTCCTGCGTTTTTGCCACAGACCACTTCGCTTTGATGGCATTTCTTCGCGACTCAAGCTCTCCGATATCAGCGACAAGCTTGTCATGCATTTTGCGCATTTGAGACGCGTTGGAAGAAGCGAGCTGATAAGCCGTCTGCAGCTCGGTCAGTCTTGATTCAACAGCCGCTTTCCTTTCCAAAAATGTCCGCGCATCAGCTTCATTGCCGGCCTGCAATGCTTTCATCGCATAATTTTCCATCTTTTCGGCATCAGCCTGGCATTCTGTTAACGCTCTTTTCGCCCGCTGTTCCTCAGCCATGACAGAAGCCGTCTCCGCTTTCACTTTTCCTAAATCACTGTTCAGATTCCGCAAATATTGATCAACCATTTTTTCAGGGTTTTCAGCTTTATCCAGCAGCGCATTGATATTGCTTGACATGATGTCTTTAAATCTTCCTAAAATACTCATTTTTCATTTTCCTCCCAAAATTAAATAGTAACAAGTTCACAGTTATCTATACTGTTTTTTTCAAAAAAAGTTTCATTTTCTCTTTAATTTATGTATTTTTATATGAAAATAGTCTCATTCAGCCCATTTGTGCCGGCGGAAATTCTTTATGACCAGATACAGTGAGAACAAAAAATAAACAAACAGCCCGATCATCAACCCGCTCATTAACGGATAATGTTTCGCAGCATACACAAAGAAATCAAGCTGCGAAATCTGTTCAGGACTTGTAATCGTATCCGTCCCATTCAAAAGCTTTGAAAATTTCGCCGTATCATTCCAATCAAACGAATCAGAAACAAGCTCACTCCCCTGATACCAATTCACAGCGGCGAGACATAAAAAACAAAAAACAGAAAACGCGCATTGCACAATAAGAAAAACATGTTTCATGAAAAACATTCCTCCGCGGTTCAATATCATGGGCCGTCACACTATACATGACGGCAGCAGCAGAAACTTGGTTTTACTCAGAACTGATAAAAACGTGATTGTATGTACTTCACATCGGTTCAATTTACTGGATGCTTTTCTAAAGTATACCGTATATCGAAAAGGGTTTCAGACCTAAATAAAGAGGATGCTTCCCGAAGTCCGATGACTTTCAAGAAGCATCCTCGATATTTTACAGAGTCACTCCAACCTCTTTTAAGCTCGGCAAAGCATCAATCGCACCGATTTTAGTGCACACGAGCGCCCCCACCTTATTGGCAAATGAGACAATATCACGCAGCTTCGCAAAATCTTCGGCTGCCGTCTGAATCTCATCCGTGCGCGCCAGCTGATACAGCGCCGCGCCGACAAACGCATCTCCCGCTCCCGTTGAGTCTATTGATGTCACCGGAATGCTCGGAATGATGTCAATATCCTTCCCATTTGAAAGAAGGGTACCGCTTTTCCCGAGTGTCACCGCAACAATGCCGGCCCCGAGCTCATGAAGAACCGCAACACCTTCTTTATGATCCTTCGCACCGCTGATGATCTCAAGCTCTTCGTCACTGACTTTCACAAAATCACTTACGGCAACGGCTTTTTTTGCGGTGTTTATAAACTCTGAAACTCTTCCTTTCCATAAATCCTCACGGTAGTTAGGATCGAAGGAAATAAACTGTCCATTGTCTTTCGCAATCGACATCAGCCGTAAATAGGCTGAGCAAAACGGATCAGATAACAATGCCGTCGCTGACCCGAAATGAAGGATTTTGGCATCGTTTACCTTTTCCAGATCAATATCATCCAGCGTGAACAAAGCGTCCGCTCCTCTGTTAAACACAAAGTCGCGCTCCCCATTTTGTTTTAATGAAACAAACGCAAGCGTTGTAGGCGCTCTCTCATCCATGACGAGCATAGAGGTATCGACATGTGCGGCGTCCAATGTCTGCTTCAGAAAATACCCGAACGGATCTTTGCCTGTTTTTCCGCTGAAAGCCGCGTCTCCGCCCAGCTTAGCAATGGCTGCCGACACATTCGCCGGTGCGCCGCCGGCACTTTTTAAGAAATTACGCCCTTCCGTCAAATCAACATCCACATCGGTACAAAAGAAATCAATTAACAATTCTCCAATACAAATAACAGATTGGCTTCCCACATTATCACACTCATTTATCAATTCTCGATTATAGTTTCAGTATAGTGCTTTCTGTCATAAATACAACCGTTTACATAGAATATTTTAAATTTTACGTATACTTATCTGGCAGCCCTTTGTTCCAGATCAGACATCATCTGCTGATATTTTTTTTCAGTTAAAGGATAAAAAGAAATAAGAATAATAGACAGCAGAATGAACAATCCCGGAATGAGCGCATTCATATTTTTAATCGCATTCAATGACGAGGCCGTCTGATCGGTATTCGCGGCATATCCGGCGATTCCGAGATAAACGGCCGAAAATGACCCGGCTAACGCAACTCCGAGCTTATTGATGAAACTCATGCTCGAAATCACCACGCCATCAGCCCGGACTCCGGTTTTCCATTCCGCATAATCGACACAATCGGCAACCATTCCCCAAGCAAGCGTATTTAAAGGCGTTGTGAAAAATCCCGAAACGAAAAGCCAAAAGAAAATAAGCGGCAGCGAAGAATACGATGTAAACTGAAGGCCCGCATAAGAAATCAGCGATAGCGCCGCCGTGATGATCATAACCTGCTTCCGGCCCCGCTTCTCAGAAAAGAAAGGAATAAACAGATTGCTGATCAGCGCCGCTCCGAAAAATAATACAGTTCCTAAAAACACAAATTCCTTATGGCTGACGTTATACGTAAAATAGTACACCATCGTGCTGAGCTTAATGTTAAATCCAATCGCAAACGCCAAAAATGCAGAAACCAAAATGAGCAAAGGCTTGTTTCGGAATAAAACGGACAACGTTTTTTTCATTCCTTGTTTTTTTCTTTTTTCAGGCTGAATCCGTTCCCGCACAGTAAAGAAACTGAACAAATTCAATGCGATGCTCACCGCCGCATAGATGAGCGCCGTCATCTGAAATCCAAACGCCTGATCTTTCCCGCCGATGGCGTCCGCAAGCGGTGTCGCACAGGAAATCGATAACAGAATTCCGATATAAACCAAAATCATCCGGGTCGTCGTCAGAACCGTCCGTTCCTCCACGGAATTCGTCATCCGCCCCGTTAAGCTGTTGACCGGAATCGTCTGCATGCTGAAGGACATCCCAAGCAGAATATAAGTGATGTACGCATAAACCATATTCCCCGTCTCGCCGAAATGAGGGGTCGTGAAGCATAAGAACGTAAATAGCGCAAAAGGAAACGCCACCCACAAAAGATACGGCCTTGCCTTTCCCCATCTTGTATTCGTCTTGTCTAAAATCACGCCCATAATCGGGTCAAAAACAGCGTCCAGCACCCTTACGATAAGAAACAAAGCTGCAATGACCGCAGGCTTAATGCCGCCGACGTCTGTATAGTAGAATAATAAGTATGCGTTTACAAACTGAAAGATAATATTGTACGACATATCGCCGAATCCGTAGCCGATCCGTTCCATCCAGGACAGGCCGCGATATTTCGTCTTTACTGCCGCTGCTTTTTCTGTTTCAATCATTATTTCCCACCCCAAGAATCCGTTTTCATTTTTGATAAGCAAGAGGGAGAATGCAAAGATCCTCCCCGTTCACTCAGCGATTTGGATACACCATCACTTTTAAGCATTCATTTTTGTATTGAAAGGCCCGTTCCATCGCCTCTTGCGTCTGCTCCAGCGGATATTGGTCCGTTACAAGATGCTTCGTGTCCACAATGCCGGAAGCGAGAAATTCAATTCCCTTCGGATACGTATTCGCATAACGGAAGATTCCGTATATATCAATCTCGTTATCTGCAATAAACGGCACATTGAGCGGGATCTCGTTCTGAGAAGGCAAACCGACAATCGCCAGTTTTCCGCCCCGGCGCACGGAAGCCAGTGCGGATTGCAATGCCGCCGGATTCCCCGCTGTTTCCCAGGCAGCATCAACGCCTCTGCCATTCGTGATCGTTTTGATTTCTTCACCGGCATCCTGTTCCCGGACATTGATGACATGCGTCGCGCCCATTTTTTTCGCGGCATCTAGCCGCAGCGGCTCCAAGTCGGTCACAATGATTGTGCCTGCCCCGTATGCTTTCGCTGCCGCAACGGCCATCAGCCCCACAGGGCCCATTCCCATGATCGCAACCGTTGAACCGGGCTGAAGCTTCGTTCTCGAGGCCGCATGAATGCCGACAGAAAACGGTTCAATCAAAGCCGCATCTTCATAGGATAGTGAATCCGGAATCGAGAAAACAAAGTCCTGGCGCATTTTGATATATTGGACAAACGCGCCGTCAACCGGCGGTGTCGCCAAAAACTGTACATCCGGGCAAAGGTTATAACGCCCCTCCTTGCACGCCTCACAGCGTCCGCATGTGACACCGGGTTCGACGGCGACACGGTCTCCCACCTTGAATTGATCGACAGACGATCCGACGGCGGCAATTTCTCCCGCGCATTCATGACCGAGGATAAATGGTTTTTCCACTACATAATTGCCTATTCTGCCATTTGTATAGTAATGCAGATCAGATCCGCAAATTCCGACAGCCATCACCTTAATTAACACTTCATCATGATTGATGTCAGGCACGGGCAATGTTTCGATTTTGATTTCTCTCGTGTTGTGCATAACCGCCGCTTTCATATTTTGAGGCACTGTGTGAGTCATTTGGCAAAATCCTTTCTCTGCTTTGAAATGTAAGTGCATACATTTTTATTTTCTCTATTACTGCCCCTATTTTATCTGCTTTTCCATACGTACAACAGCCTTTCCTGCTGTATAAAAGGACAGCCGCACTGTACTTTTTATTTTTTCATATACAAAAAACACTGAATTGATAAAATAGTACTAATAGGAGGTGCAGGCTAATGGCTGAACTTGAAAACCGGGCACAATTTGCAGAACTGCTGGCACCTGCCGTCAAATCGCTGAAACATCATCCTGATTTCAAAATTAAAAGGACAAAGAACGTAAAATCCGGACAGTCTTATATAGATCAAATCGCACTCCGAATAGGCGTTTCCTCTAACACGATCAAAAGCTGGATCGGACAGATGGGCGCAAACTACATTCCCGGACGAATTGACGACGGAAAGTTGTTCGGCATGGTCTGGATCATTATAGAAAAGACTGATATGGATCCTGAATGGCTGACCGGCCTTCTGGAAACCACCACCATTCCCGTCATCAAACCCGCATTGCCCGTTTGGACGGCGTCTTGTCTAAAAAAAGCAAAAATACTCCGGAAAGACGGATCATTCGGAGCGCCGAGTGATGACGATGTTGAAAAAGCAGTAAAGCGGCTGTTTCATGACAGACCAAGCCACGAAACGAATGCGCTTACAAGAAACTCCGTCACGCATAACTTACCGTCACGCCGGACGGGAAACTTTATCGGCCGCGGCTTTGATATAGAGGCGATTCGACAATGGATGCTGTCTCCGTCACCGGTCTGTTTAATCACAGGCTGGGCCGGCATGGGGAAAACAACGATCGCTCTTGAAGCAGCCTACCTTTGTGCCGGCAGTTCACCAGACTGGCCGGCATTCAACAGCATCATCTGGATCAGCGCTGACTGGAAAGGATTGAGCTTCAGCGATTTTTTAAACACGATCGCCTATCAGCTCGGACGCACCGAACAAATCGATAAATCAATCAACGAAAAACGGTTCGTCGTCCGCAATGCATTAGCCGCTCATTCAAATGAAAAACCGGTATTGCTGATCGTTGACAGCATCGATACAGCGGAACGTGACATTCACGAATTTATTATCGGCCTTCCGCAAGGCGTAAAAGTCCTCCTTACGGCACGGGAAAACGTAAAACAGACATACCGGGACGGCCTCGGGGAACTGGCGGCCATCCAGCTGAGCGGCCTTGAACAAACGGATGCCCTTGATTTTTATCATCAAGAAGTGCACCGCTGTCTGCAAACATGCAACCTCCCGCATAAACGGGAAAAGCTGGAGCAGCTGCTGGAGCTATCGCCTGACCTTAAGAATGAATTCATCTCGGCAGCCGCCGGCAACCCGAAGGCCATGGCACTGAGCATTGCATACATGTCAGACGACGACATCCCCGCTCCGCAGCTCATTCAAGAACTTAAACAAGCAGGCTACTCATTATTGGAATTGTTTGAGGTTCTCTTTGGCCGCACATGGGACAGATGTCATGAAGACACACGAAAACTATGGCAGACGCTTTGCTTTTTCGCTAAGCCCCCTGATGAGAAAAGCTTGGCTCAAGCGGCCGGATTAGACGTCCGGCGGTTTCATTACGCGATTGAGCAAATGCGGTCATATGCTTTAATACAGCCGGAACGAAGCGCAGGAAGTATTCAATATGCAGCCCATCAAACCGTTGTCGCTTACGGAGAACAGCACTTATCCGAAAATCACGAATTAGCAAAAGAAGCCCGCAGCCGCTGGGCGCATTATTATATTGATTATGCGGAAACCCATATAAAGCGGGAACAGCCCAATTCTGTCTATTGGAGCTACTTGCTGGGACGGAATTTAGAGCAAATGAAAAAGGAATGGCCGAACATCCTAAAGGTCATCGAATGGTCGAGTGAAACCGGACAACATGACATCCTGATCAAACTCATCATCCGCATCAGCCATTTTCTAAGCAGAATCAACCTGCCCCTGCGGATCGAATACGGATTAAAAGCCGCCGATGCCGCCCATCAATCAGGCGAACACACGCGGGAAGCTTACTTTCGGATCGACACAGCAGGCTGGGCGCTGATGGAAGTCAACGATTCAGACGGAGCTCTCAGGCAGATAGAAGCCGGCCTGAAAATACTCGAACAATCAGGCGCGCCGGATCACGACGACTTGAAAGTATGGGGAACCGCCCTGCAATCGAGGCTGCTGTTAAAAATCGGAGAACCGGACAAAGCGGCAGCAATGCTGGACGGCATCAAAGATCAGCCCGTCTCGCCCATTATCCGGCACAGGGTTCTTCTGGTCCGCGGCGACCTGAGTTTCGCCCGCTCTCACTACGAAGAAGCCATCACATTATACGAAGCGGCAAACACAACCAGCGCCGCATACGGCGGCGAAAAAACGATAGAAGCCTATTTCAACCTAGGCATGGCTTACGTAAAGTGTGATCAGCTCGAAAAAGCGGAAAAAGCCTTTGAACAAATGCTCTATGACAAACACAACGCCAATCAAGTTGAGTTGATCTATTACTATTACGGAATGGCACAGCTCTTGTATCGTAAAGGAGAAAATAAGAAAGCGATGGAATCGAATCAGAAAGCAATCCGTTTGATTGATTCGTGGGAGCCTGGGATTGGGATTCGGGGTGAGGTGGAGCAAATGGATATTCTCATTTAAAAGACAACTACATTGCGGCTAGCGGTACGAGCTTTGAAAAACACTCATGACCTTGTTGTTTTTAAAGATAAAAAGGTATCTTTATCAGTACAGTAAATTGATTAAGATACCTTTATTGAAAAATTAATATTTCACAGAAAACAAATTTCTAAAGTTAAACTTTTTAACAACAAGAGGTTAATACTTATACAGCCGTATTAGTGCTGTACTGTAATATAATGTTTTAGTTCACCTGACCAATATCTTCCTCCCCATTCCTGTCCAACTTGCACATCATACTTACCTGCAGGAAGATTTTTCGTTGAAAAACTCACACGAAAATTACGTGAACCAATACGATGCAAAATATCTTTTCTGGCAATTACTTTACCTTTTTTATTTAATATAATTACTGAAAAACCATTATCTAAATCCCTAGCCAAAGTACCAGTAACCACAATGGAAGTAGCGCTTTTCGTATATGTATTAGCATCTGTTTTAAATTTAATTGTACCTTTCGAATCCATAGCTAATGCTTCTGACCCACCTGCGAAAATGGCAACTCCCAAAAGTGCTGCTGTAAACAGGGTCATTACTAACTTTTTCATCTTTAGAATTCCTCTTTTCTTTTTAATATTTTAAATCCACAGTTATAATAACATATTCTCCTAAAAAAACAGAGGTTTTTCCATATATTTCTCCTGAAAAACGAATACGTTTGATAGAAATTTATTAATATTAATGCAAATTTAAGATTCTTTTGAAAAAAATCTTGTTTGTTTCATAGCTTTGAAATGTATGGTGCTCTACTCTAACTTTTCTATTCACTTGCTACAAGGTCTAATATTTTATCAGCAAAAGCATTTGCAATAATTTCTCCCTTTTCTTCCGTATAATAAGGGACTTCCATTTGCATTGAACTCCTTAGGGCTACCCTTGCCGCTGTAATATCAGGATTATCTCCAATCATAATATTACTCGCATGAAGTCTCGAATTATTTCATTACTATTAAATTTATTTTTATAAAATAGCTTATATCCTGAAAAAACAAGACTATTATAATACTCTTGAACTGCATTTAAAATTGACTTAGTTTTATTATTTAATAAGATCTGTGCGATGAAAACTCTTTTTGTCCGAGATAACCTTAAGTATTTACAAAATGATCTAATGTTCCCTGTGTCAGTACAATTACCACACAAAAAACTAAGGGTAAGCGATTTTTGGCAGAGTACTCAACTCTCCCCTTTACAAATTTAAATTACGCACAAACCCCTTAATTATTTCTAATCAACATTCTATGGCTGGTGAGTTCAAATATTTCTTAATTCAAACTCTAGTTCTTCTTCCCTTTTTCAAGATCCAAACAAGTAATGCAATAAAAACGATGTTAATTATAAACGCAGAAATAACATAAGTTTCATCTGAAACGCCAATATACTTCCCTTTCGATTCTAAGAGATTCCTTACTTGCTTACCCCATAAAGAACCATTCAGCGAGCCATCGTCCGCTCCAAATGTAATTTGTGCTGTTTCCTTATTGCTGCTTGTAATATTAACACCATAAAATACTGTATACCTATTGTTATAAAAGATAGGCATATAAGAATAGTCAGAAACTAAAGGCTTTACCTTTTTGGCAGGTAATGATACGTACAAAATCGCAGAATAATTACCTATCCCTGTTTCAAATTGCTCAGCTTTAATAAACTTCGTGTTTGAAGGTAGATCAATATTATAAAAATGCTCAAAAATTTGAATATCTTCTTCCGAAAAATCTGTTAATTGGTAGTAATGAGGATCAATAATACATTTATGAAAATACCATCCATTAAACAATAAAAAAAAGGCACTTATTAAAATTACTAATACTGCCTTATATATAATCTTTAACTGTATCACAATGATATGCGCCCCCTCAATATGCATTATAACGCTTTTCCCAAAAGTAAATCAAAACAGCGATTTACTTTTGGGAAGAATTAATTATTCAAATTTTATTTTTTGTTTAAGGCAATCTGCAAAAGCTTGTGCAATTACTTGACCATCCTCTTGGGTATAATTCTTAACATTAAAATGATGTTTAAATTCCAAACATACAGGATTGTTGGTGTTTAAATAGTACTCTGCATCCTTAATAACTGCTTCAAATGAATTATTAAATCTGTTTTTAAAAAATTGAGAGTATCTTCTACTATAGCCGGTATTATAGTATTCTTCAAATACCTTGTAAACTGGTTGTGAGGTAATCCCTGTACTTGTATTCATAGCAAGGTTAACAGCGTCTACATCTCCTAGTAAATCTTGAATTCCAAATGTACCAATTTGACCTCCTATTAAATCTATTGCAGCATCATAAGTTGTTTTATAATTAGCATTATAACGGACAGTGTCTCCCCCTACTGTAATTAAATCACCTGCCCATCCTGCAAGATCTTGTATCATTCCTACAGAACTATGAATTATTGCATTAAAAGTGGCCATCATATGTGCGACATCTAGTGTCAGTTTAGAAAATGGATCTATCAGGATTCTCTTTTCTTGTCCCTTCAATACGTTATCAGCTATTTTAACAAAATCTGAGTCAATAAAATCCGCTGTTAAAATCCACAATAAACCATCATATTCATCTTTTCTTAGATACTGGGCAACTAATTCATTTGCCTGTTGAGTAATATTGCCGACCGGATTAGGTTTATTTACTTCCTTTTCAGTAACATAATCTACTGCTGTATTATATAAAACTTTTAATTGATCGAAGAACTTATTATTTGTAGTCGAAACAAAATTGTTACTATTTTCTTTATTATAAACTATAGAATTAACGCCTTTATCCTTGCCCGATGAGATATTATTATCAATCTCTATTTTCCCAGGCCCGTCACCTATACTCCTTGTCTTTATTTGGTCAAATGCCCAATCAGTGGGAAGTGAATAGCCGCGGTTACCGCTAAATCCTGAAGACATATCACATACAAAACTACTGACCGAGTAACCGGCTGCGGCCACGCGACTACAAACATTTCTCGCGCCATAAATACCAATTTGATAACCACTATTGAGTTGGGCAAATGTCCTTTTAATTGCTTTAAAATAAGGGAGTATGCGACTGGTAACCTCACCGTCAACAGCGTCATAATCTACTGTAAAATAAATAATAGTATTTTCTTTAAAACCAAATCCCTTAGCCGCACCAACAGCTGCTCTGGCATCGAATACCCCTTGAGTTTCTGTAAAATAAGAAGCTTGAATTGAATTTCTCTCGTAAATTGGAAATACGCTAAGCCCTGCAGCAAATATAGTCTCTAATTCAGGCAACGTCATCTGATACGATCCAGTAAGGTATCTCCCAACCGTTGTATACCCGTTGGCTTTCAAAGTTGCTGCTCTGGCAGCATTAATTGGTGTGGCACAATCACAAGCTGTTCCTTTCCTATCTTCGTCACCTTTGCTTACTAAAAGAGATGCCCAGGTCTGCATTCCAGCTACTCCATCGGCAGGTAATGCTGAAAATTTTTGAAAGTTAATAAGTGCTGTTCTCATATTTTCATCGAAGATACCATCAAATCTTCCTGGATTACGATTATTACAGTACAAAGCATATTGTAAGAGCTTTACAAAATTAGCTTTTGTGCTCCCCATTGAAATTGTTGGGCATTTTGATTTTGTAGCAGGTCCAAATGTTCCAGTTGGTTCTGCTATTCCTTCTTCGACCTGGAGTGCATAAATTAAAGCCTCATTAGTTTGTCGGGAGTATCTACCATCACATGGATTAAGGCCAGTAACCTTATAATATTTCCGATTCAACTCTTGTTGAATATTACGAATTTTGGCATCTCCTACGTTTACAAAAGCGTCCATATTTAATAACGCTTTAAAGATTATGGGAGTTGCAATTCCATCTTGATTAGACAACCCTGCATCAGTTTGAAATTTTTTTATAGCAGCCTTTGTACCATCACCATAGGTTCCTGTAAAACCAGTTGGATTATATCCCTTGCAATACAATGCACCTTGAAGAATCATAATTTCATTTCTTGTTTTTTCATTCGAAGAATTAGATTCAGTTGATAATGTGGGGCATTTTGCCATAGTAGCTGGTCCAAATGTTCCAGTAGTTGACGTAATTCCTTCTTCAATTTGTAATCCTGTAATCAAAGCCTCAATCACAGGCCACCCTGTTTTTCCATTTTCATCGATTTTTACATAACCTGGCTTGTTTAAGTAAACAAGATTTACCCATTGTTGTACTTTTCGTACCATTTCATCCATTGTTTCCACTCCTTATTTTTTGCTAGTAAAGTACTTTCATTTAAAGGTGGCAAACGTATGACAAAATAAGAATATCTGCTCTTACTTCAAAAGATGCAAAGAATAAAAATCAGCAAATCGCCTATGAACATAAATCCTTTTAAAAGATTTGTAACAAAGTCATATGCCTTGATGCTAACTTGAATAAATGAGAATAATTTATTCGTAATTTGAGATGAATGATAGAAATAAAAAAAAGCCCCTCACAAATTCATTGAACTTGTGAGAGACTTCGATATGGCGTTACTCTGGAAAACCCTTATGTTAAACAGGGATCATAATTTTTTACATCATGCCGCCCATAATTACCACGGTTTTCGCTCGCTTACGCATCCTTTCGATCGGCGTTATTTTTTTAATGAGATCATGAATAGAAAAGAAACAAAAACCGCATTGTTTCAGACTCTGACGCAACTTTCGTTATTTTTGTGTTATTTTTTAAAAAATAACAGGTTTGTTTGCATCACGAACGCACGTTCTTTATAATCGTCTCCGAGGAGATGAAACACAATGACCGATTTTGAACGTAAAGTGTATCGGATTATTTTTAATATGACCCGCTTCGGGAAAAATCCCTCCATGGAACAATTGAAAAGGAAAACCGGGAAAGATGAGCAAGCAATACGTGCTGCTGTGAAGAATTTGATGAGGCAGCGCATTTTGAAGTGGGACAAGAAAAAAGAAAGGTGGATTTTCAACTAAATAAAAAAAGAAAAAGCAGGGGAACAGCCCTGCTTTTTCAGTGAATAAAAAGTGAAAAAAAATACAAGTGTAATTTAAGTGTAAGTATTTCAAAAGTGTATGTGTTTCTAATGTATATTCATAATATACCCAATGTATATTAATGTCAAGCCTTAGCTTGTTCTTGGCTGGACTCATCTATTTTTTTCAATCCTGCCTCAGAGCAAATGAATTCATTTCTTGCTTTCCCAGCGAGTGTTCCTTGTGTTAATTTCTTCGCTTTTTCTAAAATTAGCCCCTCCTGTTTAAGTTGTTCTATTAGTTCACTGATTATCTGCCCCGGAGCTGCTAAATCTTTCATAGCATCTCTTCTTAAAGCAGGTCCTCCCAAAAATATATGTTCTTTCCTTTCATTTTCAGCATGCCAATTCTTTATCCATTTAAGAAGTTGTATAGATAATTTATTTCGGTCATACTGCTTCTCTTCTATTCCAAGTAACTTCACTAAATCTTCAGCGAAATGAACATATTCTTTAAATTCAATATGCTTAGGAGCTGTTTTAGATAAATAAAAAAGCTCAACTCTTTTTCCTTTGTACATTAATCTACTCATAATAGGAATCATGTCACTATCAGCAGTTACAAAAACATAACAACTTATCGAAGGATCTTTGTATGTATTTTCAATAGCATCAATACAAAGTTCAATATCTGATGCGTTTTTACGATGATCCCCATCTTTCCCGTTTGAATAAACATGCCTTATTTGAACACGTTTTTTTTGTAGACTTGTCATGTTACTCTTTAACTTTTGAAAATCTGCATACACTCTAAATGAACGTACATTATCTTGACCATATCGTTCCCATAACCTTGAAAATAAATTCTTTTCCTCAGATTCATGATCTGGATCATGACTATAATTATTCATTAGAGACCAGTAAACGTTATCATAATCAACAAAAATGGCTACATTATCAAGTTTTCTCTCGGAATTGTATGTTCGATTTGAATCATTTAAGACCGATGTCATGATTTGAAAAACTGATTTAAGCTGTTCGTCAACTGCTGGTTGGGGTAATGGTTTGGCAACCGTCCCTGTTCTTTTTCCTTTTGCTTCGTCCAAATAAATTCCCTCATTTCATTAGAAATAACATACATAAAAGAATTTACCATATATTCACCAATAAAAGTGTATTTTTCGAATAATACTAGCTTAAAAGTTATGTATTTCTCCCATTTACAACAAAAAAGCCTCGTCCAATGGACGAGGCTTTATCATTTCAATAGCTTTTCAAGTTTTGCTTTCGTCTTTGGCCCGTAAATGCCATCAGCAGACAGTCCATACATGGACTGGAACCGTTTGACTGCATTTGCTGTTTTCGGCCCGTATGCGCCGTCGATTCCAAAGTTCTTTGCGCTCTTATCCGAGTAGTAATGAAGAGCCGCCAGCGCCGTTTGAATCTGTTTTACGGCCTCTCCTCGGGTCAACGGGCTTGTGACTTTAAAAATACCCGCAGGCAGGCGGAAGGATGATTTCTTTCCGTTGGTTGAAGAGCCGGCCGAATCCGTCAGCTTTATTACCTGGCCGACTCTGATTAGATTCGGATTCTTAATGCCGTTCAAGCTTTGTAGGGTTTTCATGCTTACGCCTGTTTTCTCTGCGATTACAGAAAGGACATCGCCTTTCTTGACGGTGTACGTCGCCCCGCTAGTCTTTGATTCTGTTTTTTGTGGTTTGGATGCTTTTTTACCTCCAAGACGTTCAAGTTCTGTAGCAATGGCTGCTTTCACTTCATCCCAGCGCCCCGCATCTAAAATACGGTGCGGGCAGTATTTCCCATTCCAGTCCTGATGCTTTCTGATTTTGTCAACGCCCCATCCGCGCTCTTGAAGTAACTGAGCGACAAACTTGATAGCCAGCGCCTCCGCTGCTTGGTATCGCGCTCCGCCTGACTTGCTGTAGCAGATTTCCACGCCGATAGACTTACGGTTCCCGGTTCCGTTTGTACCGTCACCTGAATGCCAAGCATTCCGGTCCAGCGGAATCCCCTGAATCACTTCTTTATCATCGACGGCAAAATGATAGCTCGTCGATTCGCTGTTACCGGTCATATAACTGATTTCATTGGCGGCTGATGCATCGTTTGCCGTGTTATGAATGGTGATATACTCCGGCTCCATCGGGTTCGGACATTTCAGGGCGTATTTGTTACTCGGAACTAATCTCTTTTTCACTGCAATTGTCATAAAAAATCTCTCCTATTCTGTTTTTGGATTCAAAAAAAGCAGCCGGATTAACCAGCTGCCTGATCGTCTTTTTCTTTTGTCTGATCGTTGTCGCTTTCAATTACGTGAAGCCGGTCAGTGATGACGGCCGGT
>NZ_JAHOAA010000004.1:0-916 GCF_019039175.1 Bacillus sp. FJAT-27001 | reverse complement strand
TTAACGCCGATCTGTGCCAAGTTTTCCGTGATGGACAGGCCCTCATTTGCGATATAAAAAAGAACGGTCCCAAAGGTCAGAACACCGTTCAAATTTGTTATCGTATCAATAATGTTTGCGACGATGACCACCATAAAACTGAGCATCTTCCGTACATACCCAAACCACGCGCTGCGGCTCCGGAGCTGCTTCATTTTCCACGCTTTAATAATTCCGGTGATGACATCCAAGATGCTGAGGATTAGAAGCAAGTCAAGGTACTTCACCTCCCCGAAAAGATATGTTCTTGCGATCTGTAAGCTTTCAAAATTCATCCACACATGTATTCCCTCCATTTTGATCACCTCCTTCGAGGCAAAATAAAAACACCTATTCGGTTACAGGTGCTGGTTCACTATTATTTTCTTTTGCTGACAGTGCAGCATTTAATTGTTCTTGAAGTTCCTCACGTTTCTTTTCCGCAAATGTATATAAAGCCTTGTATTCGGCGCGCTCCTTATTCTTTTGATTCAATTCTTCCTGTAGTGAAATGGATTTATAGATTTCAATCTGCAGCTGTTCTTGAAGCTGCTCTTTTGTCATTTCTTGCATCCTGTTCCCCTCCCTATTCTTGATCTGGATACGCATTACCGCGCTCTTTTGCTGTAATTTCATTATATTCCGCTTGAGTGATGCGGCCTTTCTCAACGGCTTTTCTCATTTCAACGGTCAAAACAGTTCCATTTTTCCAGCAGTCTTCAAAAAAACCGAAGAGAACGCTTCGATTCTCCAATGAAATTTCCTCCGCTTCTTATGATTGGTTCATTAAGAGATTGCAAACACGCTGAAGATCAAGAGTTCTGGCTTTCAAATTTTCCTCTTCATCAGTTTGAGAACCTTCGCTTTCTTCTTTAATACGTTCAATATCTTCCGTTGA
>NZ_JAHOAA010000003.1:651350-793064 GCF_019039175.1 Bacillus sp. FJAT-27001 | reverse complement strand
GATAACAATCATCCGTATTCAAACTTGAAGGTGTTTTTATTTGTCTCATCTTATGGGGTCAGTCCCTATGCAGCCTGCTTTTTTTTGAGAAATTTATCTAAGATGAACATAAATAATGTGAATAACAGAGACATTATCAACATGTCTAGTATAGTTACATTAGAATTTTCTTTTACTAAGAAGAACCAGAGAAGCTGTAAAACGAAAGAAATCACAAAATACAATATGTACCTGATACTATTCATGTCAATCCATCCCTTCGCTTATCTTAATGCCCTTTACAGGGTAACCAGAACCATGCTGGAATCTCCCGGTAATGCTGAGTATAATATATGCAGATATAACTGGAGCTGATCTAATCACCTCAACTTATTTTAAAATTTCAAAACGTGCAATTTCCCACTCTTTGTTTGCTTTTAGCGGGATTGTTTTTAGCTTTTTGCCTGATTTCAAATCATAAGACGTGATGTCTCCAAGCTTCTTATCGCGCTGGATATCAAAGTTTTTGAGTAAAACATACATCTCTCTGTCAGTGAATTGAACATCATTCATTAATTTGTTATCATCCCCCGCATAAAAATTGAAAGAGTTTTTCTTAACCATTTTTTTATCAAATATCTGCAGCTTCCCATCAAAAGAAACGGCTAGAATCTGATCTTTTACTATTTTCAATTTTGCAGGATGAAACCCTTTCTCCATCTCGACTTCTTTTTTTACCTTTAGCGTCTCTCTGTCTATTAATATGAGCTTAGAATTCTCTTTCTCATTCACGTTATCATTAACCGTCAGTATAAATGTATTTGCATTTACTGCTTGGAATGCATCCTTTTCATCCATAAAGTATATCCCTTTATTCGGTATGGATGCCTTGTTCTCTTGCTTATTTGTCTCTGGGTTGATTGAAATGACGGACATACTTTCTTCATCACTTGAAATGACATAAATTTTATTTTTGACGGCTATTGATGATCCAAGTTCTCCATCAAGCTTTATTTGTTTCTTGTTTTTTCGGCTGTTTTCCTTCCAGTACACCAATTCACTTTTCAGCCCTTTGTCTGTATATCCAACGTTAATGTCATGGATGAGATAACCATCAGAACTTCTTATAAAGAAAGCACCTTCATTTTCAGTTGTTTTTGACAAACTCTTTTCTTTTATTTTGTTTATTGTTCCGGTTTTATTGTCTATCATCAAGTGAGTATTGCTTCTATTTGACGAGAAGAATGTATTATTTTTGTTATGTGAAGACATCGTGAAATTTATACCATTTTTCAATTCCAAGCTATCCATTTTAGTACCATCTTCACTGTAAACCCCAATCTCACTTCCCCTATCTAAAGTGTTGGAAAAACCAACAATAAAACTCGCATTGTCAATATCCTTTAATACAGTCTTTTGATTGCTGCTTCTTTCCTCTTTTTCATTCCCAGTTTGGATGAGACCGCAAGAGGTTGTGACGATCAGTATGCAAATGAAAATAAACAAGGTTTTAAGTCTATTCATTTTTTTCCTCCCTATGAGATAGCAAAAAGCCTCCGGATACCCGGAGGCTTTTGATTCTATCCTTGCTGCGTGAACGGCCGGGTCTGTGTCTTTTTGCCCCAGCCAAGCGCGGCCAGAAAACTGATGGCGAGAATGGCCGCTCCCAGCATATACGGAAATTCCATATTTACATCAAAGAGAAAACCGGCGGCTGACGGTCCGGCGATATTCGCTAAGCTGATGAATGAGGTGTTCATCCCTCCGGCAAACCCCTGCTGGTCACCGGCGAGCTTCGACAGCATCGTATTAACCGCCGGCCGGAGCAGCGATGTCAGCGTCAGGAAAAAGATTGCCGCGGCAAAAACGGCCCAATATGAACCCGCAAACCGGCACCACACAAGTCCTGCAGCAGCCCCGATCAACGTCACGTTAATGACGCGCTTTTCCCCGAACCTGCGGACGAGATAACTGACGCCGACCGCCTGCACAAACACGCCGATGAGACCCGCAGCCGTAATAATAAAGGCAATATCAGAGGCTTTAAATCCGTGTTTATGATCAACGTAAAGGCCGAAAACGGATTCAAAGTTCATAATTCCGAAGTTCAGCACAAAAACCAGAATCAGCATAAACGCGAACGGCGATTTGAGCGCGCGTGACATTTGCTTAAACAGATGCTCACGTTTTTCCGTTTTTGCCCGGGCTTCCAGCTGCTTTTCACGTCCCAGCGTTTCAGGCAGAAAGAAAAATGAAAGCACCGTTGAAAAGCAGGCGAGACTTGCAGACACGATGAACGGCACAGACATGCCGTAATGAACCAAATAGCCTCCGACACCGGGCCCGATGACGACACCGAGCGTCATCGCCGCGCTGAACAGCCCCATTCCTTTCCCGCGTTCTTCTTCGGTCGTAATATCCGCTATGTAAGCGAACATTGACGGCATTAAAAACGCCGCGCCCATTCCGCCCAAAAGGCGGGATGCGAACAATTGCCACAGGCTTCCGGCAAAAGCGAAGATCAATTGTGACACGGCAAAGGCGGCGATGCCGAAAATAATCAGTTTCCGCCGTCCGTATTTGTCGGTTATTTCCCCGGCAATAGGCGCAAATAAAAGCTGTGTAAGCCCCGCCGCCGCAACAAGCAGACCCATCGTGCTCCCCGTCGCTCCGAATTCGGTAATATATGCGGGCATAATCGGAATAATCAATCCGATTCCAAGCATCGCAATAAACATATTCAGCATTAAAATTGACAATCGGCCCATGTACGCCATGATTTCTTACCTTCTCCCCAGACAAACAGATGATCGTTCCATATTTGTCATTTTTTATACCATTCAGTATAACGGGGAAAAGGGAAAAAAGTCCAGATGATTTCAATCTCGTTTTCATGTCTCATGACAGCACACCGGTTTCAGCCGGCAGATCATATATGTTAAGGGCCGCCTGCAGCGCTTCCCCGGCTTTAACGGCAACACCGTGTCTGATCAGAACCGCTTCAAGTCCGGCCAGCACAAACAGCACATTTTCCTTTCTGCAGCTGTAGCCCATCGTTCCGATTCTCCAAATTTTCCCCTGCAGCGGACCGAATGAGCTGGCGATTTCAATTCCGAATTGAGACAAAAGCATACTTCTGATCGATTCGCCGTCTGCTTCCGGCGGAATCTTCACGCATGTGACGACAGGCAGCTTCGCCTCCGGATCGCCGAATAAATCAAGGCCCATCGCTGCAAGTCCCGCCGTAAGCGCTTTTTCATGACGCCGATGCCTGCGGAACCGTTCTTCCAGTCCTTCTTCCAGGACAAGGCGCACACCCTCCCGCAGCGCATAAAGCATTGCTGTCGCTTCTGTATGGTGATTCAGCCTTCTTTCACTCCAATAATCTTCGAGCTGGCTCAGATCAAAATAGTTGCTCGTAACCGGCCGATGACCGGACAGCCTTTTGCCGTCAGCTGCCGTCGCAATGCCCCGTTCTACCTTTTTACGCGCGGCAATGACAGCTGCCGTCCGGTCATTATAAGTAATCGGCGCCATTCCGGAGGGGACCGATAGGCATTTTTGCGTTCCCCCGATGACTGCGTCAATCTTCCATTCATCCGTTTTTACGGCGCAGCCTCCGATCGTGGCCACGGCATCCACGATAAAGAGTGCGTCTTGGGCGCGGCACGCTTCCCCGATTTCTTTCAGCGGGTGAATCCGCCCCGTTGATGTTTCTCCGTGCACCATAGCGACGATTTTCGGGGAAATCTTTTTCATCTCGCTGATAATCTCGTCAGGCCGGAAGACCGTTCCCCATTCACACTCGATCGTATGAACGTCCGCTCCGTACCGCTCGGCGATTTCAGTCAGCAGGTATCCGAAGCGTCCGTATATCGGAACGAGCACGCTGTCGCCCGGCTCTATCACACTTGCGAGAACAGCCTCAATCCCCGCTCTTGATGTACCGTCAATCGGATAGGCCCAGCGGTTTTCCGTTTGAAACAATTCTCGGAGCATTTGCATCGTTTCGTTCATGATGCCGGTAAATGCCGGGTCAAACTGGCCGATGATCGGAGCGCCCATCGCCCTCAGCACTCTCGGTTCAGCTTCTGTCGGTCCCGGTGTCATAATCGTTCTTTGCGGAATGCACAATTCTTTTCTGGTCGGCACGCCGATTCCCCCTTTACGTTAATAGGCAAGTTTATGTAATACATTCGCCAGCGTAAGGACGCCGGTTTCAAGCTGATGTACGGGTGTGAATTCAAGCGGCGAGTGGCTGATCCCGCCACGGCTCGGTACAAACAGCATGCAGGCCGGAAAGGTTCTACCGAGCATCTGGGCGTCATGTCCCGCTCCGCTTACGATTTTCTCCGGGTCCGCCCCCAGTTCTTTTGCAGCCTCCGCTGTGGTACGCGTCAGTGTCTGATTCATTTGAACCGGCTCTATCCTCATATATTCATCAATAATGGGCCTGACTCCTTTGCTGCGGCTGATGTTTTCAACAATCGACGCCAGTTTCTGATGGAAGGCTGCCAGCACGTCTTCCTGCCGGTGGCGAATATCAACGGAAAACTGGATACGGCCCGGAATGACATTCGCCATATTCGGTTCAACCGTCATTTTCCCGCACGTCAGACGGAGCTCTTCCGGCTGTCTTTCCGCTGAAAGCATCAGTTCGTGGATGATGCTGCTTCCCGCCGCGAGCGGGTCTTTCCGCCATTTCATTGAAGTGGTGCCGGCATGGTTGCATTCACCGTCAAGCGTAACGGTATAGCGTCTCTGTCCGGCAATCCCGGTGACAATCCCGATATCCTTTCCTGATCGTTCAAGCGTTTGCCCCTGTTCAATATGAATTTCCAGAAAGGCTTTGATATCTGTGCGCAGCGGTGCTGGATAACGGCCTGCACCGAAGCCGTTCTGCCGCATGGCTTCTTTCAGAGAAATGCCGGACGCGTCTTTCGGCGTTTCCGCATCTGAAAGCGAGAAAGCACCGGTGATATTGCCTGAGCCCCAATAGGTGATGGGAAAACGGCTCCCTTCCTCTTCACAGAGCGACACAGCCTCCAGCGTTTTTTTCGGACGCCCGCACGTCTCATGCAAATGCCGGATCGCCAGCATGCCCGCCAGCACGCCGAACGCACCGTCATATTTGCCGCCGTCAATAACGGTGTCAATATGCGACCCGGTCAGAATCACCTCACCAGGCGATTCTGTGCCGTTCAGCCGGCCGAACACGTTTCCGACATCGTCAAATGCCGTTTCCAGCCCGAACGCCTCCATTTTCTTTTTGACGGCAAGCTGGGCGTCCATCCATTCTTTCGTATATAAAAGCCTCGTCACTCCGCCGGAAGCGGAAGCGCCGAATTGAGACAGCCATTGTATGTCATCGTAAATCCCGATATTCGCCGCCGAAAGCTGCTGATGTTCCATACACGCCCTCCTTTTAAACTGAAAAACTGACAAGATGATCTTCATTATAGAAGGAGCGCATAACGAGTTCATTATCATATCCTCTAAAAAATCAATGATTTTCCGGATACTTTGACCAATAAGCCGAAGGAACCATTTTTCAAAAAAGATAGAATATTAGATTTATTTTTTGGATAATAGAGGTAAAGGAGGGCAAGTCATGACAAAAAAACTTTGGTTTCTGCCGATTGTCTGCCTGTTTTTCATTTTTGGATGGGCCGCGCCGTCAGCCTCTGCGGGCGCGCCGGCTGACACGAATCTGTACAGCCGGATGGCGGTTTCAACTGCCGGCGGCACAACTCTTTTTCCGCAAACTGCCTCAGCTGTCATCACTCCGTCTGCGGATACGGACACATATTACAAAGAAGCTTCCGGAAAAAGCGGAACGGCCTTAAAGAGCGCCCTGCACCGCATCATCAGCGGACATACAAAGCTGTCTTACAGCCAAGTATGGAATGCATTGAAGGAAACTGACGAAGATCCGGCAAACCCGAACAATGTCATCTTGCTCTACACCCAGGAATCACGGGCCAAAAGTAAAAACGGCGGCAGCGTCGGGGACTGGAACCGGGAACACGTGTGGGCAAAGTCACACGGAAACTTCGGAACAGCTGCCGGCCCCGGGACGGACATTCATCATCTGCGCCCTGCAGACGTCCAGGTGAACAGTGCCAGAGGAAATATGGATTTTGATAACGGCGGCTCAGAATACCCGAAAGCGCCGGGCAATTATTACGACGGTGATTCCTGGGAGCCGCGCGATGAGGTTAAAGGAGACGTCGCCCGCATGCTGTTTTACATGGCGGTGCGTTATGAAGGAGACGACGGGTATCCCGACCTTGAGCTGAATGATAAAACCGGAAACGGCTCAGCTCCTTACATGGGAAAACTGTCCGTTTTGCTCAAATGGAATCAACAAGACCCCGTCGACAGTAAGGAAAAACGGCGGAACGAAATCATTTACGAAGACTATCAGCATAACCGCAATCCGTTTATCGACCATCCGGAATGGGCGGATGAAATCTGGTAATCGTATCATAAGAAGTGATAAGGGAGCCCCGATCATCAGGCTCCCTTTTTCAATATACGGCGTTTTCAGTGTCGGCATCAAAAAAGACGGCCCGGTTCATATTGACCGCAAGGAGAATGGCATCGCCGGGTTTCACCTGTGAAGCGCCGTCAAGACGGATCGTCATGCGGTCATCTCCGTTCACCGCATGAACGTACATCTCCGCGCCTAAGTTTTCACATACTTCCGCCACAGCGCGGCACACCGCTTCAGGCGGGTGCTCTGATTGTCCGGCAAGCGTCAAATGCTCCGGACGCAGCCCCGCAATCATCTCCTTACCGCTGTATCCTTTCTGCACAAGAACGGCCGCTTTTTCTTTCGGAATGGGCAGACGAACGGACGAACCGGCAAAATACCATTGCCCGTGACTTTCTTCAAGGGCGCCTTTTATAAAATTCATACTCGGAGAACCGATAAAACCCGCCACAAACAGATTCGCCGGATAATGATAAATCTCATGGGGGCTTGCGGCCTGCTGAATATCTCCTTCATTCATCACGACAATCCGGTCGCCCATTGTCATCGCTTCCGTCTGATCATGCGTCACATAAACGATGGTCGCTTTCAAACGCTGATGGAGCTTGCTGATTTCGGCGCGCATCGTCACTCGCAATTTCGCATCTAAGTTGGAAAGCGGCTCGTCCATCAGAAACACTTTCGGCTCCCGCACGATCGACCGGCCGAGCGCAACCCGCTGCCGCTGTCCGCCTGAAAGAGCCTTCGGTTTCCGCTTGAGCAGATGCCCGATTTCCAAAATATCAGCGGCCGTCCGGACTCGCTCTGCGATTTCTTTTTTCGGCAGCTTTCTGAGCTTCAAGCCGAACGCCATATTATCAAACACCGTCATGTGGGGATACAGCGCGTAATTCTGAAAAACCATCGCGATATCGCGATCCTTCGGGAGCAGATCGTTCACCGTGTCTCCATCGATATAAAGCTTCCCTTCAGAAATGCTCTCTAGTCCGGCAATCATTCTGAGTGTCGTAGATTTGCCGCAGCCGGAGGGACCGACTAGCACCAGCAGCTCCTCATCTTTTACATCTAAGTGAAAATCCTTCACTGCCGCCGATTGGGCGCCGTATGTTTTTTTGATATGGTCAAATGTTAATGATGCCATTCGAAACCTCCTCCAATACTGGAAACCGCCACATCTTTCTGTTATGTTAAAAATGTTCGGGGTTTCTGATAGATTCATAAATGAAAAGCAAATTTGTATTATAACGTCATAATACATATAATAGTACTACTACTTGACAAAGGAGGTCCGTCCCATTGTTAAATAACGGGAGCTCGAAACCTTTATATATTCAGCTGAAACAAATTATCGCGGACGATATCAAGAAGGGCGTTTATTCGCCGTCCGTAAAACTGCCGACTGAAAATGAGCTGTGCGAAACGTACAACGTCAGCCGCATAACGGTCAGGAAGGCCATCCTTGATCTTGTGGAAGAAGGCTGGCTCGTCCGGCAGCAGGGAAAAGGAACGTTCGTTAAAAGCCCTAAACTGAAGCGGGAGCTCATCGCGGTCAACGGCTACTCTGAATTTATGGAATCAACGGGGAAAAAACCGAAACACCAGATCCTTTCCCATGAAATCATCGAAGCGCCTAAATCCATCGCCCAAAAACTTCGCGTCGCTTCCGAAAGTCCCGTTCTTGAATTAAAACGCATTTTATTTCACGACGACCAGCCGCTCTCATTCGAAATCGCCCACTATCCGCTCAGTTTATTTCCCGACATCGGCAAGCATATTAAAGGCGGCGTGTCGATGCATGACATTTTGAAACAGCACTATCAGGTGGTGCCCACCCATAATACGAAGCTGTTAAATGTCGTATACGCCAAGCAGGAAGAAAGCCGCTATCTGGCTTGTGATATCGGGGATGCGCTTTTTGAAATTGACAAAACCGCTTTTATGTCAAAAGACAAGCCGATATACAGCTCGCTGTTTGTAATGCATACCGACCGCGTCACGTTTACCATTAACAGTCCCTATGCGTAACAAGTATAAAAAACGAGACAATGCTTATCGTATTCTCGTTTTTTCACTGCTTTTCCCGCCGCCCGGCCTGTAGGGATGCCCGTAACCGAACGCTCCGAACCCTCCGCATGTTTTGGCAGCCGTCCCGGCGGCCGCAGTAAGCGCTCGCCGAATATCCTGATGCTCGAAGAAATCGGTAAGAAACCCGGCGATAAAAGAATCACCCGCGCCCAATGTATCTATTATATCAGCTCTTACCACCGGCTGATGATAGACGCGTTCCCCATCCGATAACACCGCGCCATGTTCTCCCCTTGTCAGACAGACGATTTTCGCTCCGAAACCGCGGGCTTTTTCGGCAAGCCGCATACATTCACTTTCACTCAAATCACTCCCGGAAAAAAACGCATACGTCACGTACGGACAGACCGCTTCTAAATAGGCTTCGTCACGTTTTACAGAGAAGTCAAAGGAAATCAGCACATGGCCGCTCAGCATCGGAAGGTCACGTTCTATCCTGCTGTATACGCTCGTATGCAGCAGATCATGTCCGGCGATAAATGAGATGTCATTCTCCTGAAAAGCGAGTGTCAGACGCGATTGCACGCCGCCTTTATTTGATCCGGCAAATATCCTGTCCCCTCTTTCATCAAGCGTGACGACCGCCATCCCGTTTTCTCCGTATGCCCGGCGGATCAGATCGGCATTCACCTTTTCCAGTTTCAGCACATTCAATACGTGATCCGCCGCTTCATCACTGCCGAGAATCCCGATATAAGAAGTTTCGTGGCCTAAGCGCCGGGCAAGCACGGCTACGTTTAACGCATTTCCGCCCGGGTAAAACGTCTCCTGATCCTGATAATAATCTACTACATTATCTCCGGCCGCTATCAGTTTCATCTTTTCATCCTCCTTATCCTTTCACGCTTCCCGCAGCAATGCCGCGGATAAAATATCTCTGCATCAATAAAAACAGCGCGATGATCGGAGCAGCAGAAATCGTCAGCCCGGCCAGCAGCACGCCCCAATCCGTCTGCAGCGCATCTCTGAACTGCATCAGCCCGGCCGGAATCGTCCGTAAATTTTCATCATCGATAAAAATAATCGCAAACATAAACTCATTCCATGTATGGTAAGCCGTCAAAATGCCTGATGTCACCAGAATCGGCACGCTCATAGGTAAGAATATTCTGAAAAAAATTCCGAAACTTGTACATCCATCCAGATAGGCAGCTTCCTCAAGCTCTTTGGAAATCGACAAAAAATAGGAACGGATCAGAATCACGGTAAACGGAATACGGTAGGCGGCGTACGGAAGAATCAATGCCCAATACGTATTGTACAGTCCCAATGACTGGATAATGGAGTACAGCGGCACAAGACTGACCTGCGGCGTCAGCATCAAGCCGCCAAGACAAATGATCAGCACAAACCCTTTTCCTTTAAATTGAAAACGGGCAAGCCCGTATGCCGCCCAGGCGCTCACAAATACGGTGATGAGACAAGTCAGCACGGTCACAATGACGCTGTTCATAAAATAAGCGGAAATCCCTTGGTTCCATGCGGATACGAAGTTTTCGGGATGCCAGACAGAGGGCAGCGACCAGTTGTGCTCAAAAATCTCATCCGAGCTTTTAAAGGCGCTGACCGCCATCCATAACAGCGGATATGCAACGGCAATGAGGTAGATAAAGAGAAACAGCCACACGGACGTTTCCCCGACATACCATTTTCTCGGTTTTCCGCCTGTTCTGACGGCCTGACGGGCATGACGCAAGTCCGTCTTTTCAGGAAGCATCGGCTACTCCTCCTTTCCGGTCTTAAAGAATTTCATCTGAATAAGCGACAGAGCAAGCGTCAGCAAAAGCACCACCGTCGCGATCGCAGAAGCGTAGCCCATCATATCCTTTGTAAAAGCGCTCTTATACAAAAATGTGCTCAGCACTTCTGAAGCATTGCCCGGCCCTCCGCCGGTCAGAATATACGGTTCATTAAATACGGTAAATGCGCCGGTCAGCGTCATCACCACGGCAACAAACGACATTTCTTTCGTCTGCGGCCCCGTAATGTGAAAAAACTGCTGGATTTTTCCGGCTCCGTCCAGCTGCGCCGATTCATATAATTCAGCAGGAATGCTCTGAATCGAGACAATGTACAGCATGGCGATGTAACCGACAGACTGCCATTGAGACACAAAAATGACAGAAAGCATAGCGGTGTTTTCATCGCCCAGCCACGCCCGGGTCAGTTCATCAAGTCCGACGGCTTCCAGCAGCTGATTCAAAAGCCCGATTTCCGGGTTATAAATAAAATCAAACAACAGCGCAATGACGGTCATGGAAATGACGACCGGAAGAAAAAAGACCGTGCGGAAAAACGGCGACCATTTTCTTACCAATCTGTCTTCCAGCACGGCCGCCAGAATTAAGCCGCCGCCAACCTGGCAAATCAGCGATATGACCGCATACAGCACATTGTTGCGGAGCGCTGTAAAAAATACGGGATCGTGAAACAGGTCAATATAATTTTTCAAACCGATAAACGTCTTTTCGGGTTGAAATGAGCTCCATTCAAACAGACTGAAAAACACATTCTCAATAATCGGAATGTAAACGAACAGCAGAAAAATCAGCGCGGGCGCGAGAAACAGATACGGAATGAAACGTTTTCGGCTGACCAAGGAAATCCTCATCTCCTTTCTCCAAAGAAATCTGTTCTATTCAGATGACGCTTTGACTTGACGCGCCGCTTTCTGCACGGAATTCATCACCTCGCGCGGTGTCATTGTGCCGCCGAGCATCTGCTGAACGCCTGCCGCATACACATCGGCGATTTCAACGTCAACATCCATATCAAACCACGGCACCATTGTTTCGGCGCGGACGATATCCTGCACGGCTTCACGCTGGATCGGGGTGGAATTGTTTTCTGTCGCCGTTCCCTGAACCGCGCTGTATTTACCGACGTCTTTTATCAGCTTCTCTCCCATTTTTTTCGAGGTTAAAAACTGAAGAAATTCCATGGCTTCTTTCGGGTGCTTCGTTTTTGAGGAAATCATAAATCCTTCCGGAGATCCGGTCAGTGCACGGGGAGATCCCTTTTCGCCGCTGATTTTCGGGAAAGGAAACAAGCCCAGATTGACCGGTTCGACGAGCTTAATTTCTGCCGTTTCCGCATAAATCATCGCCGCTTTGCCGCTCGTAAACTGCTGGCGCACGTATTCGTGATCAACGGAGTTCACGTGCTTTGTAAAGTACGGCAGAAGTTCCTGAAGCTTTTCAAGCGCTTTGACATAGCCTTCGTCCGTAAACTCCCCGGTTTCCGGGCTGTAATCCTTCGCCCGCGTTTTTTCATCCACCATACGCTGGTTCAGCGTCCCGATATAATGAGAAATGGTCCAAGGCGCTTTTGTTCCGAAACTGATCGGAATATATCCGTTCTCTTTCAATTTCTCAGAGACTGTGATCAGTTCATCCCATGTCGCCGGGGGCTTCAAATGTAATGAATTAAAAATGTCCTTATTATAAAAGAATGATTTAGCGTCCATTTGCCACGGAACACCGTACTGTTTTCCGTCATGCGTAAAAGGTTTGATTTGTGACTGCACAAGCTGTGAGGACCAATCTTTATCCTGCTGATAGTAAGACGACAGATCGAGGGCTTTATCTCCTTTGATGAATTTATAAGCAAACCGGTCGCTCCATGAAAAGAAAATATCAGGGGGGCTCGTTGTTCCGAGCATGACTTTCACCTTGTCTTTATAAGAATCGTTTAAGACCGCTTCCGTTTGGATATGAATATCCGGATGAGCGGCTTCAAATTCTTTGACCGCTTCTTCAAAATAGCTTTTTTCCGGCTCCTTCGGCCACCTGTGAAAAAACTTCAGAGTCACTTTTCCGTCAGAGGAACTGCTTTGGCTTGAACAGGCGGCGGCTGACAGACATACGGCTAACAGAACGAACAGGCAGATGAGCTTTTTCAGATGCTTTTCCTCCTTTGTCACCGGACTATAACGTTATATATCATTATAGTCCGGTGAAATATAATGCGCGTTCTTAATATTCGACTTTCCACATGTAACGCCGCTGGCTTAACGGATGGTTCCTTGCTTCCGCCAGCGCATCCGCATAGCTTCTGAGCACCCGGTTTAATACGAGAGGAGCCAGATAGCCTTTTACAGAATCGTCAATTCCGGAAAAATCATATGCTGCCGCATCAAGCACAGTCAGTTTTTTGCCGTATCTTTTTGAGAAGGAAAGCGCCCGCTCTTCAAGGGGTCTTGTTTCGTCTAAGCCGAGCAGGATAATAAATGGAACGGATTCATCAATGATTTCGAACGGTCCGTGAAAATATTCTCCGGCATGAATGGCGTGGGAATGAATCCATTGCATTTCCATGAGAATGCAGATGCTGTAGGAGTAAGCGACGCCGTAGTTCGCACCGCTTGCCATCGTGTAAATGATATCTTCTTTTTCGTGGGCTTTCGCGAATGCCTTTGCGTGATCCGCTTCTTGTTTAAGCGCTTTGTCATATACGGTCTGGAGCTTATTGAGTCCGTCGATCGCCGACTCAAACGCGGGATGGTTTTCCAGCACGTGTAAAGCGCCGAACACGATTTGATACAGAACCCCGTAATTCGTATTTATCGCCTGTGCATTCTCACCCCAGTCATACACCGCGACATATTCGGCTTCTTTCGCTAGCGGCGAATCAGGCTCAAAGGTCATCGCAATCGTAAGCGCGCCTTTTTTTCTGGCGAAACCGGCGGCTTTCACCGTTTCCGGCGTATTGCCTGACTGAGAACATAAAATCACGAGAGAGTTCTCTCCGAGCTGAACGGGATTGCGCTGAATAAATTCATTTGAACTGTAGAGATCAGAGCTGATGGCTTTCGCCTCTCTGTCAAACACGTACTTGCTCGGATACATAATGGCTGAAGAACCCCCGCAAGCGACGAAAAAGACGTGGTCAATCGTTTTTCCTTTCAGATCATCCAAGAAAGCCTGAACTTTGTGATTCACTTGTGCGGCAGTTTGACTCAAATCCTTCACTCCTCAGTGTTTTATTATATAACGTTATATAACATTATATAACGTTATATTAATCGCAACAAAGGTGCGTTGTCAATCATATTTTCTGAAATTTCTAAAATATAAAATAAACCCGTCTTATTTCCCGCCCTCTCTTGACCTGACCCTTAGAGACACGTTTAGAATGAAAAACAGGGAGTGATTCAGAATGAATATAAAAGAAGCCGCCAGACAGACGGGTCTCACGAAAAAAGCCATCAAATATTATGAGCAGGAAGGTTTAATCACCGTCAGCAAAAACCCTGATAACGGATACCGTGAGTATTCCGCTCAGAACGTGAATACGCTGAAAATGATTGCCGCCCTCCGAATGCTGGCACTGTCTGTAAGCGATATTAAAGCGTTCCTCTTAGAGGGCAGCAGTCTGCATGATATACTGCGCCAGCAGCATCAAAAGCTCAGCCGGCAGATTGAAGAGCTTGAGCAGGAACGGAAACTGACTGAAATGCTGATCAAGCGCGTGGAAGATGCGGAAAATGTCGATTCAATTCTGCATGATATCGGCGAGGTCAAAATAGATGAACCGAAGTATATGGGACTTCAGCTGAAAAAACTGTTCCCGGGAGATTTCGGAGAATTTATCGCCGCGCTGTTTGAACCGTTCCTCGACTTTTCTATTGATACAGATGAGAAAAAAACGATATGGGCGGAGCTTATTAAAGTATTGGATGATATGGAAGAAGTTCCGGCTGCACACCCGATGATGCAGCTGGTCGGCAAGGAGGATCCGGCTCAGCTCCAGCAGCACAAAGTACAGCATGATCAATTTATCGAGCGGATTTTGGAGAGAGACCCCGCCACTTGGGACACTCATAAAAACATCATCATTCAGCTTGTGAAAAGAGTGCAGACAGATGAAGAATACAGGGAAAGCCTGATCAAGGTCGGAGAATCAGCTTCTGATCTGCCCGCGCTGAAGGAGGGATCGCCTTTCAGCAATCTTCTTCAAAAGCTCAGCCCGAAATATGACACGTACGTGCGACTTCAGCTTGAACTGAAAAAAGAAGCCGACGAGGAACTCGGCTTTGATTCAGAAGCATATTTAAAACAGATGCTTCAATCAAAAAAACGCTAAGGTTCGTCTCCTTAGCGTTTTCTTTCTTCAGCCTCAGTGCTGCGCGTTAATGCGGTCAACGACATTAGCGATGAGCTGCTCTTTTCCTAAGTCGGAATCTTCGTCAACGCTTGCTACTGTCAAAATGATGGCCGCTACCGCAAGAGCGATCGTCTCAATGGCGGCCGCCGCGTTTAAAAATACCCATACAGCCGTTGCGCATTGGCCGATGGCCGTTGATTTTCCTTTGTCCATGCTCTTTTTGTCAAACTCTTCTTTCAGCACTTTCGCCATAATCTGCGAACCTTGATCAATGACGCTGTTCACTTTCTCATAATCGCCGCTGTAGACCGCCGCTTTCAACTCTTTAAAATAATCCGGCGATGACTTTTTAATATCAGCGATCACCTGATCGGAAACTTGCTTTAATTCATCCTGATCAATCTTTTTGACAGCCTTGGTATCCCATACTTCAGGAAGGAGTTTTGCGACCTCACCTTGTCCGAAAAAGATGCCGGAAAAAATGTCTTCACCCGAATAAGAGACCGACGGCTCAGTTTTCGCCGCGGCATGCGGGCCGACTAATGCGACCATTAAAACAAACACCAGCATCATGGCAGCTGCGGACTTCTTGCTTTTAACCAAATAATTTCCTCCTTTTCCTTTTATTGAAAAAATTGTATCTGATAAAAAGGGGATTGTAATGGTTCAAAGCTACTGTTTTCTCTGCCGGCACCAAAAACAGGACCAAAATACCAGCCACCGTAATGGAAAACGAGGTAAGCCCCAGCATAACGGCAAAGATTTCGTGCATAAAAATGGAGATAAACAATATCAGACGCCAATATGTTTTCGGAGCGAACAAAGCGCAGAACATAATGGTTTGCACAATGAGCGTGCCCCAAGTCGGGATGACGACAAGCTTGGACTGCAGGATAAAGTCAAACAGACCGTGAAGCGCATCCGGCAGACCCAGCATCGGATCGTTCAAATAGTAATAAACGGCGGTTCCGTTCTGCCACTCTTCTTCCATCAGTTTGGCAATGACAGAGTTAAAGTACAGCATCGCGACCTGTATTCTGATGATTGTCAGTGTCGCCCAGCATAAGGAGCGGTAATAAGGCTCAAGCGGTCTTTTCTCAAAAGACGCCTCGTACGGAGACCAGTGCCATTTCCGCGGATCGGTTAATGTCAGCGGGAGCAGCAGCAGTGTAAAAACGGCAGCCACCTGATCTCCTCCGTCAAGGGTAACGGCGGAGTTTTGGAAGCTGTACGAAATCCACCAGTGAAAAAAACCGGTGATTCGCGGCCGCCAGCCAATGACGACAAGGATTAACATACAGATACAAACGGCTTTGACGATCTCAATGTAACGGAAATCGGGAAACAGCAGAAACAGGCTGAACGTGTCGGAAAAACTGAGCATTTGATTTTGCGTTTTGAAGAAGACAGACGCCGGATTGAACAGCAATGTCAGCAGCGTGCCGAGCGCGATTAAGCTTCTGGCAAGCCCGTACACATTTGTCCAAGGCGGATTCTTCATCATCCATAAGGTGAGCTGCTTTTTTGCATCCTGAATCAATTGACATCCACTCCGATGTATTTTTGGATGGTTCTTTTCGTTTCGGTATGCTGGCTCCATGCCCATGGGGTAATGCGTTCATATGTAATGATCATTTTCCCTTTCAGCCTTGGGGAGGGAGACTCATTTTTCATTTTCAAAAATGTGGTATCCTTAATGTCTTGGCCAGTCGTGAAGTCGTTCCACTTCTCTTTGGAAGGCAGCTTTTCCAGCATAAGGCCGAGCTCTATCCCTTGCGTCCGGCCGTAGCGGTTTAAGCCGATGACATTTTTCAGAGAATTATTCGGCCATCTGAGCTCCTCATCGGCATCAAGAAGATAGATATTCAAGCTGTCTTCTCTCGGATCTTTACTGAAAAATCCCCAGCTTTGCGGATAAATCATGGAAACGGTTTTGGATTGATGCTTGGTTAATTGGATGGCGGAGCTTGGCAGTGCCGCGATGACGGTAAAAAACAAAACGATGATCCAGGCGGCCATGATAAAAAGAAAGAATGAAAACATGCTGGTTTGCTTCTTGTCAGTCAATTGAAACCCTCCTAGCGTATGGAAATTTCATTGACATGATTATACACCAATCAACAGGTAAAATATTGATAAATTAGATTTTTCGGACTAATATACTATTATATGTAAAAAAGGGAGTGTTCATATGTTTTTGATGAATGATAAAGTGCTGTGGGGAGCTGTAGTTCTCGCCTTTATTCTGTCGATTGTGTTTTATCCGTTTCTTCCTGCTGATATGGCCATTCACTATGACGTGTCGAACCGTCCGAATACATCAATCAATAAAACGGCCGGCGTCCTGATTTTTCCCGTGCTCATGATGATCTGCATGTTATTCAGAAAAAAGGTCGTCCAGCTATTCCTCGTCGTTTACTGTCTGCTGATCGTGCATATTGCCGTGATGTGGCTGGCACTGTAAACATAAAGAAAACCGGAGCCCTTAAGCTCCGGTTTTTCTTATTTATAAAATACTTTCTCAATGTTGTATTTCGACTGAAGGGTATTGATCGCGTACGTTTCGTAAATCTCCCTTTCCATCGGATCATTTACGACACATACTTCAATTTTATACACTTCGTCCCTGTGATGTTTAACAGGCGACACATTGTCTTCAAAATGCTTTTTGATTCTTTGTCTTAATTTACGGGCTTTCCCGACAAACAGCAGCTCATCATGAATGTTATAAAACATAAAGATGCCGCCTTTGTCTCTCGGAATTTGGTGAAAATCAATGAAACCGTAAATCGCTTTAATCGCCGGTTCATTCTCCGACGGTGACTGCTGCCGTTCCGTAATGGTTACATCAGGAGCAGGAAGGTTTATTTTTATCAAATGGGTCACGTCCTCTTATTCATTAAAGCTCCATCCTATCATAAGAATGCGCCAAAAGCTATTTTTTATTCAAGCGCCCCGGCCGGATCATAAAGGCTCAAATCAATTTCCGTCTGCTGCCCGAGCGCGAGTTTCGCCAGTTCAGCCCCCAGATACGGCCCGCTCGTCAGCCCTGAGGCGCCCAGCCCGTTGGCAACGAGGAGTCCGCTGATATTCGGCACTTTGCCGATGACGGGAAGAAAACCGGGAGTAAACGGCCTGAAACCGACTCTTGTCTCTATCATAGTACTGTCTGAAAGCCCCGGCGCCACGGTTAATGCTTTGTCAAAAATCTCGCGGAGACCGCCGGCCGTCACCCGCAAATCCATGCCGGTATCGTTTTCATGAGTCGCGCCCGCTATGATTCTGCCGCTGTCAAAGGCGAGAATGTATTGATCGTTTGGGGGCATGACGACGGGCCAGCCGCCCGTCTCCTCTCCCTGAAGCTCTAAATGAACGATCTGCGCCTTTTGGTATGATACTGAAAAACGGATGCCGAGCGGCTCAAGCAGCTCTCTCGCCCAAGCGCCGGCCGTTACGAGAACCTGGTCGGCAGTAAGCGTGCGTTCTGCGGTTTTCACACCGATGACGGCACCGTCCTCTGTCAATATTGACGCTTCTTCATTGTAAACAGCCGCTCCGTGCTTAACGGCCGCATTTAACAGCGCCTTACGAAGCGCCCTCCCGTTCACCCGGGCCGCGCCGCTGACATGAACCGCCCCGTATTCCTCCGACAGCGCGGGAAACAGCGCCTTCGTTTCTTCCGGAGTCAGCCTTGTAATGTCACCGATTTCAGGGGCGTCCTCTCTTCTTTTATAAGCTCTTTCCTCCATTTGGCTGAGTTTTTTTTCATCCGTATGGAGGCTGACAGCACCGACCTTTTGATAACCGGTTTCTGTTTCTCCATCAGCTTCAAGCTGCTGTATCAATTGGTTATAATAGCGGGCTCCGCCTTTTGCGATCGCATACCATGCCTGATTGCGGCGCTGTGACAGCCACGGGCAGACGATCCCCGCCGCGGCGTCAGTCGCCTGCCCCGGGTGCTTCCGGTCAATGACCGTTACATCCGCCCCGGCCTTTGCGAGATGATAAGCCGCGGAAGCACCGAGAATGCCGGCCCCGATAATCAAATAAGACTTCATGTATAACACCTTTTCTATCTGTTTTGTCTTATTTATTTTAACAAATGGAGCGCCCGGTTCCTACCGGAGTCCTGACAGCAATGATGAGTTTCGAAAACGGAAACGTATAATAAAAGGAATACGTTCTTGTCTGAAAGCCGTTTTCCTCAAGAATCTCTCTGTATTGTGATGTATTTTTTATATCTGACACGGCCAAAATGCCGCCAGGCTTCAGCACCCTCACCATTTCCGCAATCGCCCGTTCCCTCTTTTTTCTGCCTGAAATGTTGTGTACGGTAAAATGCGAAATGACAAGATCAAACGTCTCATCAGGAAACGGCATGTCTTGCGCCAGTCCGTCATACAAATCAATTTCCGGCGCTCTTTCAGCCTGTCTGTTCTTTTCAAATGCGTCTCTTCCGTTTCCGACCAGGTCCCAGCTTGACCATTTGTCAATCGCTGAGACGTCAGCGCCTTTTTGAGCCGCGGCGATGGCTAATAGCCCCCGCCCCGTACCGACATCAAGCACCTTCATGTCCGGCTTTAAACCGGATAGCGCAAGAATGCGATGGCGGTGTAAAAGTTTAATGGCCGTTGAATACAAGAGCATCCAAAGACCGAGCAATAAAAACAAGGTGCCCGTCAGCCAGCCCCAGTAAGGAGGAATCATGCCGTATAACGTGCCTGCGGCATAAAGGAGCGCAATAAAGATAAATCCAAACGCTCCATAAGGCGCATCAATTCCGTATCGTGTTGTCATAACACCCACCCCTTTCAATATTTATCCAAATGGTATACCATATTATTCTAGCAAAAGCCAAAAGGAGATACGACCATATGAAACGCGGCATTACTTTTGACATCCCAAATCAATTCGGACGGTTTGCGGCAGATATATTACAACCGTTCCCCATCTCTTCCTATACGTGGTTTATCGGTGATGGAGAGGCGTATACGGAATTCAAAGAAGACACCGATACAGACCTGTTTCCGCAAAATCAGCGCATCATTCAGGGTCAAGAACTCCGTCAGCGTCTGGAAGGAAACCCTTATTATATGATTTTTGCTGAATTGAAAGCTTTCCCGGGCGGGATGGTAACGGAAATCAATACGTACGAGGAGTATTTGGAGAGTTCCTGTGAACTTGTGCTTCTCATCGCAGATTGCTCGTATGTAACGTTATATTGCAAAGATCCGGATATGCTCGAAGCCCTTTATCAGCAGGCTGTACAATGCGGATTTCTCCGCGTTGACTATGTTACAGATGAGAATGACGCGAGAACGGGATTGTCTGTCTGATGAAGGTGCGTTCTTTTTATGAAGCGCCTGATAGGGCTTAGGATTCAAAATATTGACAAATTCGTGTGTTTTCAACAAAAAAACAACCCCCTCATGTATACTGAGTGCGTAACTTACATATGAAAGGGGTATGGCAATGAAAATCAGCTTGAAGAAAAAAGCAGGTTTTTGGAAGAAGACGGCGGTTTCGTCACTTATTTTCACCATGTTTTTTACCCTGATGATGAGCGGTACGGTTTTTGCGGCCGGGCTGAATAAGGATCAGAAGCGCCGGGCGGAACAGCTGACCAGCATTTTTGAAAACGGAAAGACGGAAATCCAATACGGATATGTTGAAGCGTTGGATGACGGAAGAGGTTACACTTGCGGGCGGGCCGGCTTTACGACGGCTACCGGAGATGCGCTGGAAGTAGTCGAAGTATACACGAAAGCGGTGCCAAATAACAAATTGAAAAAGTATTTGCCTGAATTGCGACGTCTTGCGAAGGACGAAAGCGATGACATCAGCAATCTGAAAGGATTCGCTTCTGCCTGGCGCTCACTTGGCAATGATAAAGCCTTCCGCGCTGCCCAAGATAAGGTAAATGACAGCTTGTATTATCAGCCGGCGATGAAACGTTCAGAAAATGCCGGACTGAAAACGGCCTTGGCAAAAGCAGTGATGTACGATACGGTGATTCAGCATGGCGACGGCGATGATCCAGACTCCTTTTATGCCCTGATTAAACGCACGAACAAAAAAATGGGCGGGTCACCGAAAGACGGTACTGACGAGAAGAAATGGCTCAATAAATTCTTGGATGTGCGCTATGACGATCTGATGAATCCGTCAGATGAGGACACCCAGGACGAATGGAGAGAATCGGTTGCCCGTGTCGACGTTTTCCGCGATATTGTCAAAGAGAAGAACTACAATTTAAACGGGCCGATTCATGTCCGGTCAAGCGAATACGGAAATTTCACTATTCAATAAACAAAAAAACCCCGCCATATGGCGGGGTTTTACTATTAACCGATGGAGCCTTCCATTTCGAACTTAATCAAACGGTTCATTTCAACTGCGTATTCCATGGGGAGTTCTTTTGTGAACGGCTCGATGAAGCCCATAACGATCATTTCTGTTGCTTCTTCTTCAGAAATACCGCGGCTCATCAAGTAGAAAAGCTGTTCTTCAGAAACTTTTGATACTTTTGCTTCGTGCTCCAATGAAATGTTGTCGTTCAGGATTTCATTGTAAGGGATTGTATCAGAAGTTGATTTGTTATCCATAATGAGCGTATCACACTCGATGTTTGAACGGGCGCCGTCCGCTTTTCGTCCGAAGTGGACGATACCGCGGTATGTTACTTTTCCGCCCTGTTTGGAAATCGATTTTGATACGATTGTGGATGACGTATTCGGTGCAAGGTGAATCATTTTCGCGCCTGCGTCCTGATGCTGTCCTTTACCCGCAAGAGCGATAGAAAGCGTCATGCCGCGCGCGCCTTCACCTTTCAGAATGACAGCCGGATATTTCATCGTCAATTTAGAACCGATGTTTCCGTCAACCCATTCCATCGTCGCGTTTTCTTCACAAACCGTACGTTTCGTTACTAGGTTGTAAACGTTGTTCGCCCAGTTTTGAATTGTTGTATAACGGCAGTAGCCGCCTTTTTTGACGATGATTTCAACAACCGCGCTGTGAAGCGAGTTTGTTGTGTACACAGGAGCCGTACAGCCCTCTACGTAATGAACGCTTGCTTCTTCGTCAACGATGATCAGCGTACGTTCGAACTGACCCATGTTTTCAGAGTTGATGCGGAAGTAAGCTTGAAGCGGTGTTTCAACCTTCACGCCTTTAGGCACGTAGATGAAAGATCCGCCGGACCAAACAGCTGAGTTCAGCGCCGCAAACTTGTTATCAGTCGGCGGAATGACTTTCGCCCAGTGCTCGCGGAAAATGTCTTCATTTTCTTTCAGCGCGCTGTCTGTGTCTTTGAAGACGATGCCTTGCTCTTCAAGATCTTCTTTCATATTGTGGTAAACAACTTCGGATTCGTACTGTGCAGAAACACCGGCAAGGTATTTTTGCTCAGCTTCAGGAATACCGAGTTTGTCGAATGTCTGTTTAATTTCCTCAGGCACTTCATCCCAAGAACGCTCTGAACGCTCAGACGGCTTTACGTAATACGTAATTTCGTCAAAGTTTAAAGAGTTTAAATCCCCGCCCCACTGCGGCATCGGCATGTTGTAGAAATGCTCAAGAGATTTCAGGCGGAAATCAAGCATCCATTGAGGCTCTTCTTTCATGCGTGAAATTTCTTCTACGATTTCTTTTGTCAATCCGCGCTCTGAACGGAAAATGGAAACGTCCTTATCGTGAAAACCGTACTTGTATTCACCAATTTCAGGCATTTTTTTAGCCATCCATTTTCACTCCAATCTTTTAATTGCCGCCTTTTTCGCCAGCGACTCCTTTTTCAAGTGCTTTCCATGAAAGGGTGGCACATTTAATCCGGGCCGGGAATTTCGAAACGCCTTGAAGAGCTTCAATATCCCCGAGATCTATCGAGTCGTCATACTCTTTCCCTTGCATCATGTCTGAGAAAATCTTAGACATGGAAAGGGCGGTATCAATATCTTTTCCTTTAATCGCCTGCGTCATCATGGAAGCTGAAGCCATGGAGATAGAACATCCTTCCCCTTCAAACTTCGCTTCCTGAACGGTATCGCCGTCAAGCTTCATTGTCAGTCTGATCCGGTCGCCGCAAGTCGGGTTGTTCATATCGACGACGATGCTGTCATCCAAAACCCCTTTGTTGCGCGGATTTTTGTAATGATCCATGATCACTTGTCTGTATAATGTATCTAAATTTGCATTAAAAGACATTTGTAAAGTACTCCTTTGTCTTTTGGAGGGCTTCCGCGAGCTTATCGATCTCTTCCTCTGTATTATACAGATAAAAACTCGCTCTCGCAGTAGCAGATACATCCAGCCATTTCATGAGCGGCTGGGCGCAATGATGGCCGGCTCTGACCGCAATGCCCTCAGCATCGAGGACAGTCGCGACATCATGAGGGTGAACCTCATCAAGATTAAATGTCACAAGTCCCGCCCGCTCTTTCGGACCGTATACCGTCACGCCGTCTAGCTGCTCGAAACGGTCAAGCGCATAGGCTGCAAGCTTATGCTCATGCCGGGAAATCTCGTCGAGTCCGATCTCTTCAAGAAAATCAATCGCGGCTCCCAATCCGATCGCGCCTGCGATAATCGGTGTGCCTGCTTCAAATTTCCACGGAAGCTCTTTCCAAGTTGATTCATAAAGCCCTACAAAGTCGATCATCTCGCCGCCAAATTCGGCCGGCTCCATATTCTCAAGCAGTTCTTTCTTGCCGTACAGCACGCCGATTCCCGTCGGGCCGCACATTTTATGGGAAGAAAGCGCGAAGAAGTCGCAATCCAAGTCCTGAACGTCGATTTTCATGTGCGGTGTGCTTTGCGCCCCGTCCACCACGATGACCGCGCCATTGTCATGAGCAATTTTGGCGATCTCTTTAATCGGGTTGATCGTGCCGAGCACGTTTGACACATGAGCGACTGCCACGATCTTCGTATGGCTTGTGACAGTCTGCCGGACGTCGTCTAACGAAAGCGTGCCGTCTTCCTGCATCGGGATATATTTTAAAGTCGCGCCGGTTGCTTTTACTGCCTGCTGCCACGGAATGATATTCGCATGATGCTCCATTTGGGTGATGACCACTTCATCACCGGGTTTTAAGCTGGCGCGGGCATAGCTCAGCGCCACCATATTCAGTGAAGTTGTCGTGCCTTTTGTGAAAATGACCTCAGCCATTGATTTCGCATTGATAAACTTACGGACTTTTTCACGCGCACCTTCATAGCCGTCTGTCGCTCTCGTGCCAAGAGTATGAACGCCTCTGTGGACATTGGAATTGTATTTGCTGTAATACTGATCCACTGCTTCAATGACAGCACGCGGCTTCTGGGAAGTCGCCGCGCTGTCAAGGTACACGAGGTCATGTCCGTTCACTTGCTGATGAAGGATCGGGAACTGTTCACGAATATCGGTGATATTCATTATTTTACTTTCCTTTCGATGACGGAGACGAGCTGTTTCTTAACTCCTTCAATCGGAAGCTCTTTTACCACCGGAGCAAGGAATCCGTAAATGACTAAGCGCTCCGCTTCTTCTTTCGGAATTCCGCGGCTCATTAAGTAGTAAAGCTGGATCGGGTCCACACGGCCGACAGATGCCGCATGTCCTGCAGTTACATCGTCTTCATCAATTAAAAGAATCGGGTTTGCATCTCCGCGTGCTTTTTCACTCAGCATCAGAACGCGGGATTCCTGTTCAGCGTTTGCTTTAGACGCGCCGTGTTCGATTTTGCCGATTCCGTTAAAGATGGAAGATGCGGCATCTTTCATGACTCCGTGCTTCAGGATATAGCCTTCAGAAGCCTTACCGAAGTGGATGATCTGCGTCGTAAAGTTTTCTGTCTGTTCTCCTCTTCCGACAACTACGGTTTTCGTATCGCCGTATGTGCCGTCTCCGTAGAGGTTTGTCGTGTTTTCAGAAATCGTGTCGCCGTCGTTCATCAGTCCGAGCGCCCACTCGATTCTGCTGTCGCGTCCGCGCGCGGCTCCGCGGCGGTTGACGTATGTTGTGACGCCTGCTGACAGGTTGTCAACAGCGCCGTACGTCACGCTGGCATTATCACCTGTGACCACTTCACTGATAATGTTGAATACAGCTTCTTTCGGATTCACCGTGCTGATGTAGTTCTCAACGTATGTGACGGAGCTGTGGTCTTCAGCGACGATCAGCACGTGGTTGAACAATGCCGTGTCATTGCTTTCATGAGCGTAAACGGCCTGAACAGGCGTCTCCACCTGAACGTTTTTAGGAACATAAAGGAATGCCCCGCCGTTCATTAATGCTGCATGAAGCGCAGTCAGTTTATGTTCGTCGACCTTAACGCCGTCTTTCATGAAATACTTCTCAACGAGGTCGCTGTGCTCACGGGCAGCCGTTAAGATGTCCGTAAAGATGACGCCTTTGTCTTTCAGTTCTTTAGAAAGAGAAAGGAAAGCGGGCGTTTGGTCACGCTGCACGTATAACGTTTTGTCTTCGTTTTCGATATCGATCAGCGCTTTTGCTTCATCAGCTAAATCTTCTAAAGAAGCAAGCGGCGCATTTTCTACTGTATGCTTGTTGAACTTTGTAAAGTTCCAATTTGTGATTTTTGTTTTATCAGGCTTAGGCAGCGGCAGATCGTCAGCTTTTTCAAGAGCCTGTAAGCGCAGGTTTTTCAGCCAGGCAGGTTCTTGATGCTTTTCGGAAAAGCCTTTGACATATTCCTGATCTACGGATAGTTTCGTTTCCAATGTCATGATTATCCCCCTAACGCTTACGCTTCTTGGCCTACAGTTTCGTCTTCAATGCCTAGTTCTTGTTTAATCCAGTCATAACCTTCCGCTTCAAGGCGCTGTGCAAGCTCCGCGCCGCCGGATTTCACTACGCGTCCCTGCATCATAACGTGAACGACATCAGGCGTGATGTAGTTCAGAAGGCGCTGGTAGTGAGTGATCATTAAGCAGCCGAAGTTTTCGCTGCGCATTTTGTTGATTCCTTTAGAAACGACTTTAAGCGCATCGATATCAAGACCTGAATCGATCTCGTCAAGTATGGCGATTTTCGGCTCGATCATCATAAGCTGAAGGATTTCGTTGCGTTTTTTCTCCCCGCCTGAGAAACCTTCGTTCAGGTAACGCTGCGCCATTTCAGGGTCCATTTCAAGGAACTCCATGTTTTCGTCCATTTTGCGGATGAATTTCATAAGAGAAATTTCATCGCCTTCTTCACGGCGTGCGTTAATCGCAGAGCGAAGGAAATCGGCATTTGTCACACCGCTGATTTCGCTTGGGTACTGCATCGCCAGGAAAAGACCCGCCTGAGCGCGCTCGTCCACTTCCATTTCCAGTACATCCTTGCCGTCAAGCGTGATGCTGCCTTTTGTAACTTCGTATTTCGGGTGTCCCATAATCGCTGCTGAAAGCGTGGATTTACCGGTACCGTTCGGCCCCATGACAGCGTGGAATTCGCCGCCTTTTATTTCAAGGTTTACACCTTTTAAGATCTCTTTTCCTTCGATTTCAACGTGAAGATCCTTGATCGTTAATGTTGAAGCAGCCATATCTATACCTCCAAAATATATAATCATTATTCTCAATTTATTCTCATTCTAATTTTATAACAAATGAAAAGTAAATACAACTTTTTATATTACCCGGAACATTCCTAAAGTTTATCAAAGATCAAGGCGTAATTAAAGCTGTTTGAAACAGAAAAAGGGCGGAAATCCACCCTTTTTTACTGACCGATTTTCTCATTAAGCTGCGCTGCGAGGAACTTGCTTTTTTGATATTCAAGCTCCCTCTGCCGTTCGACTTCCATCCTTTTTGAAAGACGCCGTCCGTATTCCTCGTAGCCGATGCCGTGTGACTTCTGCATCGCTTTTTCCATTTCAGGCGTATAGTCAAGGTCCAGTCTCTCGTGGCTGGTGCAGATAATGAATCAATCCCTTCATATATTTGTTTCTATTGTAACAATGATCCGCTGCTCCGGCCAAAGAGTGTGTGCCCCTGAATCCTTTCGAATGTGCCGGAAACCGGCGCTCGCTTTATCTGAAAAACGGTATTCACACGATTGCTCATTCTAATGCGTCGTATGTCCGAATTCCTGAATGCACTGCTGCACGAGGGTCACTCCCTGACTGAGAGCCGCGCCGCCCCCGAATGCCGCCGCGACGCTGATGACCTCAAGGATGTTTTCTTCTGTGGCCCCTTGGTCAAGGCAGCCCTTCGTATGATAAATCATGCAAAATTCATCTTGAGCGCTGATGCTGATACCCAGAGCGATTAATTGTTTCTCTTTTTCAGTTAATGAATCCGCTGAGAAACACTGTTCAGTAAATTCATTAAACTTCCGCCCCATCATCGGCATTTTTTGTTCAAATATGCCTAAACCTTCTTTGTATTGTTTTAACGCGTCATGCACGCTTTTGCCGTTATCCTGGTATTGAGCCACTGCCATTCCCTCCAATAAGTTAACCTTCCCTTTTATTATGGACAGTTCTCCGATTAATACCCGAAAAAAACCCCGGATGACTCATCCGGGGTTTTCGCTTTATTCAGATACGGGAAGCACGGCTCCGTCGTATTTTTTCTCAATGAAGTCTTTGATTTTCTTAGAGTGAAGCACTTCCATAAGCGCTTTGATTTTCTCTGATTTTTCGTCACCTTTGCGTACGGCGATGATGTTTGCATACGGGTTGTTTTTCGTTGATTCCACTTCAATCGCGTCTTTTAACGGATTCAGTTTGTTTTGAATCGCATAGTTGACGTTAATGAAGACTGCATCGCCTTCTTCTTCATTATATGCTTTCGCCGTTAATTCAGGGGCGATTTTTTTGAATGTCAGGTTTTTCGGGTTTTTCGTAATGTTTTTCGTAGTCGCTTCAATCGTTTTCACCTTCGGATCAAGTGTGATCAGTCCGGCTTTTTCAAGCATCGCCAGCATACGGCCTTGTTCAGCGACATTGTTAGTCATGATGATGGTCGCGCCTTTAGGCAGGTCTTTCAGTGATTTGTATTTTTTCGTGTAAATTCCGAATGGCTCAAGGTGAACGGCTCCGGCATTCACGAGTTTGTAATCTTTATTTTCCTTCATTTCCTGTTCAAGGTAAGGAACGTGCTGGAAGTAGTTCGCATCCACTTCATTATCAGCTAACGCTTTGTTGTACATTTTGTAATCGTTCAGCACTTTTACTTTTAATGTGTAGCCTTTTTCCTTCAAGAGCGGTTCCGCTTCTTTTAAGATTTCAGCATGCGGTGTTTTTGTCGCGGCGACGACGATTTCCTTTTTATTCGAGCCGTTTGATCCGCAGGCGGCCAAAACTCCCGCGAACACAAGCAGCAGCGCACTTAATACAATCTTTTTCAATGTAAATCCTCCCTTATCTTTTGTCTATTATATTTGTAATTACATCACCGATAATCTGAATGATAAAGACGATGATGAGTATAAATACTGTCGCTACAAACGTTACATCCGTATTATTGGACTGGTAGCCTTCTACATATGCAAGGTTTCCGAGTCCGCCTGAACCGATGGCGCCGGCAATGGCGGTAGATCCGATCAGGGCGATGGCCGTAACGGTGATGCCTGAAATTAACGCAGGCATTGATTCAGGAATCAGCACTTTGAAGATAATCGTCGATGTCTTTGCTCCCATTGATCTGGCAGCTTCGATGACTCCTTTATCGACTTCCCGGAGCGCAATTTCCGCAAGACGGGCGTAAAACGGCGCGGAGCCGATAATCAGCGCCGGCAATGCGGCGTTCGGTCCTAAAATCGATCCGACCAAAATCTTAGTAAAGCCGAGAAGCAGAATAATTAAAATAAGAAACGGAATAGACCTGAAAATATTAACGACCGCCGCAATCACGGTGTTAATGATTTTATTTTCCCATAAGCTTCCCTTGCCCGTTAAAAAGAGCAGAAGACCGAGAACCGCTCCGATGATAAATGAAAAAACTAAAGCGATGACCGTCATATAAAGGGTCTCGTATGTGGCCGTCCACAGCTCGGTTATATCAACGTTCGGGAACCATTTTTCAAACATTTGTGATCACCTCTGCTTCTACCTGTTTGTCTTTGATGAACCGGATCACGTTTTCTACTTCTTTTTCCTGACCGTCAATATGAATGAATAAAGAACCGTAGGCTCCGTCCTTCGTCTGTGAAATTTTCCCCTGCAGAATATTGACGTCCACATCAAAGTTTCGGATCATTTCCGTAATGAGGGGCTGCTCGGCTGCCTGCCCGACAAATGAAAGCTGAATCGTTTTTCCTGTCGCTGTTTCCTGCAGAAAATGCTGGATGGTTTCTTTCGTCTCCTCTGGTTCTGTCACCTGCTGAACGAAACGCTTGGTCATCGGTTCGCGCGGGTTTCTGAAAACTTGGAGTACTTCGCCTTCTTCAACGACTTTCCCGTTTTCCATGACTGCGACTCTGTTGCAGATTTTTCGGATGACGTGCATTTCATGGGTAATGAGCACGATCGTCAGGCCGAGTCTGTCATTTATATCGGATAAAAGATCCAAAATTGAATCGGTCGTCTGCGGATCGAGCGCTGATGTCGCTTCATCGCACAGAAGGACTTTCGGATTATTGGCGAGCGCCCGGGCGATGCCGACACGCTGCTTTTGACCGCCGCTCAGCTGCGACGGATAAGATTTTTCTTTCCCCTCTAATCCGACCAGTTTAATCAATTCATCAGCGCGGCGGACCCGTTCGCTTTTTTTCACGCCGGCGATTTCCAGCGGAAACATAATGTTCTCCCGGACGGTGCGCGACCACAGAAGGTTAAAATGCTGGAAGATCATGCTGATTTCCTGGCGCGCTTTTCTCAGCCCGCGGCTGCTTACTTTATTTAATTCCGTCCCCGCGACTTCCACGGTTCCCGACGTCGGCTTTTCAAGGCCGTTCAGGAGACGGATTAAGGAACTTTTACCAGCTCCGCTATATCCTATAATTCCAAATATTTCGCCCTTTTTGATATCAAGAGTGACATCTTGGACAGCATTGACATCCCCATGCTTCGCTTTGTAAATTTTTGAAACATTTTGAAGATGGATCAAAGCAATCACCCGCCTTACACTATTCTAAGAAATCTTCCGGGTTTCTCCGCAAAAGAAAAGCCTTTCTGCAAAAATGAGCAGAAAGGCTTATTGAAAAAGGCCTTTCTCTCATCTTTCAAAGCAGACCGCTTCGAGTGAATTGGCACCATTTCAACATTGTTGATGGTTGCCGGGCTTCATAGGGCACTTCCCTCCACCTCTCTTGATAAGAGAAAACATATCGTATTTTCGTCCGGAAATTCTTACTGTAGAATAGCACGGCGAATGATAAAAAGTCAATAAAATAAATATTGGAAGCTATTGTCACATAGTAGATTGAGTTACGGCCGTTTACTGATCGCCTGAAAAAATCCGTTTGTCAGCCAGAGGATGGCCTCCAGCTTCAGCAGAGCTCTGAATGATCCTTTCACTTTGAGTTTTCCGCTTTGGATAAGCTTTTGCAAAGAGACATCACCATGCAGAAGATGAATGATTTCCGTCTGGTTTCCGTAAAAGGTCAAATTAGATTTTTCCTTTGAAACCGACGTTTTTCTCATTTCTCCCTGTCCGTTAATTGAGACCGTTAAGGCTTCTGTTTCTCCTTGGAATGTAATCAGCAGCGTTGAGGCGTTTAATAGCGGTTTCAAAAACAGATGCTGTCCGTCATTCTCTGAAACTTCTATTTTCTCCACTCGTATAACCTCCCGTTTTAATGGCCATACATACACTTTCTCTTTTTAACGGACAGAACCCTTTATAAACCGCACGACATTTTCCTGTAAATATTGTCACATCGGGAACGTTTGCGATGTTTTTTGTTTAATCAGCTCATATAAATAGGAAACGGAGCGGAAGGCGTATCCTTTCTCAACAAGCTCTCCGCCTTTAAACAGCAAAAAGCACGGAACGCTTTCAATCTGATAGGCTTTGGCGAATGCGGGGGAATAATTCACGTTGTTTTTATAGAAGGCGGCGCCGGGCAGCATTTCTTCGACGACAGTTAGCATTTTGGACGCCAGCTGGCATGTGCCGCAAAACGGGGTGTACAAATACAGGAGATAAACGTCATCCTGAATCGATTCGAGTTCATTTTCTAGGAGTTCTTTCATGTTTACCACCTCAGGTCGTTCTTTTTCAAAAATACAGTGTCAGCATCAAAGCCGGCTCTGATCAGCACAGATGCGAGATGATGGCCCGGGCACGACTCGACTTGCCTGTATGTTCTGTCTATATAAATATGGCGCGCTTCGGGAAGCTCCCGTTTCAGCTGTTTTCTTAATTTTTCTCCGGAGTCATCTGCGTCCGTTAAAATATAGACGTCTCTGTCAAACAGGCGGTCCGCCAAATCTTCCAGTTCGGTTTGGCCGATCGTTCCGTTTGTACAGACGATTTCCGCGGGTTCGATGAGCACTTCCCTGACTTTGATTTTATCAGATTTTCCTTCTACGATAATGACCTTTTCATCTCCGTTGTACATAAGCGCGTCACCTGCCGATTGTTTTAGCGTCAGATTGAAAAAGAAGGCAGTGAAATTCACCGCCAACTGTTAACACCAGCCATTCTCATAATCGCAATCGACATATTTCGGATCGCTGCCGTTTATGACATCGGCTGTTTTATAAAATTTTTGATTTTCAAATGAAAAGCCCTGTTTGAGCTCGTACTGGTCCATGCCTGTCATCTCGCCGATGGCTTCATTTTCATGAAATAAGGAAAACCGGCCGTTTTGAAAGCGGCCCGTAACGTTCTCCGTCACATCGACCTTTTGTTTATCAAAAGCCATTTTAGACACCTCCCGTTACAGATAGAATGTCCAAATGGCCCCTTTGCTATCCGATCAGTCTTCTTGTGTCATTTCGTCATATTGCTCGGAAGTCATGAGGTTTTCGATTTCTTCAGCATCAGCCGGTTCCACGACGATCATCCACGCTTTTTCATACGGAGACTCGTTTACGAATTCAGGACTGTCATCAAGGTCTTCGTTCACTTCCGTCACCGTTCCGTTAATCGGTGCGTACAGTTCGGAAACGGTTTTGACGGATTCCACGCTGCCGAATGGCTCGTCCGCTTTAATTTCGGCGCCGACTTCCGGAAGCTCGACAAAGACGATGTCGCCAAGTTCGGCTTGCGCGAAATGTGTAATCCCGATGCGGGCTTTTCCGTCCTCAACTTTGACCCATTCGTGCTCTTTGGAATAACGCATATCTTTCGGTGTGCTCATCTAAATCCCTCCATTTTTTTCTTATAATAAGAAGATACCATAATTCTTTGAACCTGGCATTACATCCAATATTTTTCGAATTGGTCTTCTTTAAAGCCGACAGTGACTTTTTCGCCGTCTGTCGTAATCGGGCGTTTCAGGAGCATACCGTCTGATGCCAGGAGTTCGAGCTGTTCATCCTCTGACATATGGTACAGTTTTTCCTTTAAGTTCAGCTCGCGGTATTTCATTCCGCTCGTGTTGAAAAACTTTTTGAGCTCAAGACCGCTCTTTTCATAGAGGTCTTTAATTTCTTCTTTCGACGGAGTTTCCTCCGCGATATGTATTTCGTTTATTTCCTTACCGCGGTCTTCCAGCCATTTTTTCGCATTACGGCACGTTCCGCATTTAGGGTACCAGTAAAAATTTAACGACATCTTCTTCACCCCTTGTAAATGATCGTCGTTATTTTAACACAATCACTTGTAAAAACCTATAACGTTGCTTCATGAAAAAGCGCCCCTGATGAAGGAGCGCTTTCAGCATGTGATCAGACCGTATATTTTTCTTCACGGAAGACGGCGGCTGCCGCTTCACGTTTTTTCTGAATGAGGTTTTTCGGCGTCAGGCGCGTCAGTTTGCGCAGCACGGAAAGCATCATGCGGAGGGAATCTCCTTCCTCCATGGCGATCAGTGATTCTTTGGCGTGCGCTTCAATGTTCTGAAGGGCTTCCTGGGCAAAGATTTCCGTATATAACAGCTTCTGCGCAGCTTTTTCGGCACCGTCCGCTGCAATTGCTTTTTCCGTTCTGAGGACCGCTGATTCCAAAGCGTACAGCGCGCTGACAATATCGGCAATGTTCACCATGATTTCCTGCTCGCCTTCGATCTCTTTGCCGTATTTCTGCGCCGCGAGACCCGCTGTCAAGAGGGCGATCTTTTTCGCCTGTCTGACAATGTATTTTTCCTGTTCAAGAGGTTCTGAGCCCGGCTCTTCAGGCATCAGCATCATGAGTTCTTCTTGGAGCGCTTTTGCTTTTTCAAAGAGCGGCAGCTGACCTTTTACTGCTTTTTTCAGGAACGTGCTCGTTACGATCAGGCGGTTGATTTCATTTGTGCCTTCAAAAATTCTGTTGATTCTTGAGTCGCGATAGGCGCGCTCCACTTCATATTCCTGCATAAATCCGTAACCGCCGTGAATTTGAACGCCTTCGTCGGCAATATAATCAAGCGTTTCAGAACCGCACATCTTGTTGAGCGAGCATTCAATCGCGTACTCGGCGATTGACTTCGCGACTTCGCGTCCGTCTTTTTGCTCCTCTTCCGTCAGTCTGCTCATATTATCTTCGAATAAGCCCACTGTTCTGTATACAGAGCTCTCCATCGCGTAAAGCCGAGCTGACATCGTCGCAAGCTTTTCCTGAGTGAGCGTGAAGCTTGAGATCGGCGTTTTAAATTGCCGGCGCTGGTTTGCATAAGCGGCAGACAGCTCAATCACCCGTTTTGAAGCGCCGATTGTGCCGACGGCAAGCTTGTAGCGCCCGATATTGAGGATATTAAAAGCGATGACATGGCCTTTTCCGATTTCGCCGAGAAGGTTTTCTTTTGGGACTTCCGCCTGATCTAAAATCAGCGTTCTTGTCGATGAACCCTTAATCCCCATTTTTTTCTCTTCCGGTCCCGTTGACACGCCCGGATAGTTCTTTTCTACGATAAATGCAGAAAACTTATCTCCGTCCACTTTAGCGTAGACGACAAAGACATCTGCAAAGGCGGAGTTTGTAATCCATTGCTTTTCTCCGTTAAGAATATAGTGTGTGCCCGCTTCATTCAAAACAGCCGTGGTTTTCGCGCCGAGGGCATCTGAACCTGAACCGGGCTCAGTTAAGGCGTATGCCGCGATTCTTTGTCCTGAAGCCAAGTCCGGCAAATAGTTTTTTTTCTGTTCTTCCGTTCCGAAGAACACGATCGGCAATGAGCCGATCCCGACGTGAGCGCCGTAAGACAGCGAAAAGCTGCCGGCACGTGAAAACTTTTCCGTAATGAAGGCTGAACTGATTTTATCCAGACCGATTCCGCCGTACTCTTCAGGCACGTCTGCTCCGAGGAGGCCGAGATCTCCGGCTTTTCTCAGCAGTCTGACCGAATGCTCGAACTGATGGTTTTCAATTTCATCGATATAAGGAAGCACATCGTTTACGACATAGTCTTCTGTCGTTTTGCCGATCATTTTGTGTTCGTCTGTAAAGTCCTCCGGAGTGAATATTTGATCATATCCCGTCTCTTCAATCAGAAAGCTGCCGCCTTTTTTGACGTTGACCGTTTCCTGTTTCATGTTCGTTTCCCCCTTTTTTTAAATGAGTTCAAATACGCCGGCAGCGCCCATGCCGCCTCCGATGCACATCGTCACCACGCCGAATTGCTCGTTTCTCCGTTTCATTTCATGAATGAGTGACAGGGTCAGCTTCGTTCCCGTGCATCCGAGCGGATGTCCGAGCGCGATGGCGCCTCCGTTGACGTTCACCTTTTCTTCATCTATCCCAAGCGATCTGATGACTTGAATGGCCTGTGAAGCAAAGGCCTCATTCAATTCAAAAAGCCCAATATCCTGTAATTCGAGTCCGGCAAGCTTGAGCGCCCGCGGAATGGCTTCAATCGGACCGATCCCCATTACCTCAGGCGGAACGCCGCCTACGGCAAAGGAACGGAATTTGACAAGCGGCGCCAATCCGAGCGACGAAGCTTTTTCGCGATCCATCAGCATGACAGCCGCCGCGCCGTCACTTGTTTGTGAAGAGTTCCCGGCCGTCACGGTTCCCGTTTTAGAAAAAGCCGGACGGAGCTTCGCCAAGACATCAGCCGATGTGCCGGGACGAACGCCTTCATCTTGAGAAAAGGTAAATTGTTTTTTCCGCGGCTTATGGTCATCACCGACTTCTGTCAGCGATACTTCAACCGGCACGATTTCGTCATTGAATTTCCCTTCTTTAAGGGCTTTTGCGGCATTCTGATGGCTGCGGACGGCAAATGCATCCTGGTCTTCTCTGGATACGCCGTACGTTTCGGCTACCTGCTCCGCTGTGTGCCCCATGCTCATGTAATACTCAGGCGCATGCTCCGCCAAAGCGATATTCGGGCGGGTCACATGTCCCATCATCGGAACTTGCGACATGGATTCCGCACCGCCCGCAATAACGGTGTCTCCCGCGCCGATCATGATTTTTTCAGCACCGTAAGCGATGGATTGGAGCCCGGAAGAGCAGTAGCGGTTCACCGTAATGGCCGGCACCGTATGAGGAAGCCCCGCCAGCGCACCGATATTCCGCGCCATATTTAATCCTTGTTCGGCTTCAGGTGTTGCACATCCGATAATTAAGTCATCGATATTTCCTTCATAGCCGCCTGCCCGTTTCAGCGTTTCTTTTACACAAAGCGCGCCTAAATCATCAGGACGAACGGCTGCAAGCGATCCTTTTTTCGCTTTACCGACCGGGGTTCTCGCACCGGCCACAATGACTGCTTCTCTCATAAACACCCTCCTAGTTCCGTAAAGGTTTGCCTTTGACGAGCATATGCTGCATTCTCGCTTGAGATTTCGCCTCGCCAGCGAGGCTTAAAAAGGCTTCTCTTTCAATCTCAAGTAAATATTCTTCTGAAACCTCCGTGCCGAACGGGACTCTTCCGCCGGCAATGACATGGGCCAGCTTCTTCGCAATCTTCATATCGTGATCGGATAAATAACCCGACCGTCTCATTTGGTCTGCTCCGAGCAGTAATGCCGCACATCCGGTTTCCCCGGTGACTTTCACTTTTTTGCGGGCAGGCGGGCGGTATCCGCTGTCATATAAGGAAGCAGCCAGCTGTTTCGCATCGTGCAGCAGGTGATCCTGATTCATGCTGACACGATCAGCCGCGGACAAAATCTGCATATCACGGGCTTCGTGTGCCGAACCGGACACTTTGGCAAGCGCGATTGTTTCGAAGGTTTTAATCGCTGCGTCCATCAGTTCACTTCCGCCGTCCAAATAATTCATGTACAGCTCTTTGTTTCCTCCGCCGCCCGGAATAAGACCGACGCCGGTTTCAACGAGACCCATATACGATTCGCTCGCCGCCTGAACGCGTGCCGCCGGGAGACAGACTTCCGTGCCGCCGCCGAGTGTCATCCCAAATGGCGCCGCTACAACGGGTTTAGCGCTGTATTTGATGTTCAGCATCGTCTGCTGAAAACGGCGGATGACAAAATCGACTTCCATGAAGTTATCATCCTGAGCTTCCATCAAAATCATCGCAAGGTTTGCCCCCGCGCAGAAATGTCTGCCTTGGTTACCGATGACAAGACCTTTATAATTCCGCTCCGTTTCCTCAAGCGCATTGTCAATCATCTGAATAATGTCTAAGCCGATCGCGTTGCTTTTCGTATGAAATTCCAGCAGCGCGACATCATCGCCGAGATCAATCAGACTTGCTCCGCTGTTTTTAGTGATAACGCCTTTTGTTTCTTTTAACGTTTGCAGGCTGATCCGTTTCGGATTTTCTTTCACAGCCCTGTATTGGCCGTCTGAATAGTAAAATGGTGTTCCGTTTTCCTTCATATAAAATGTTTCATGGCCCTGATCAAGCATTTCTTTCACCCAGCCGGGGAGTGCTGCGCCTTCTTCTTCGAGCCGCTCCGCTGATTTTCTGACGCCGATGGCATCCCACATCTCAAACGGTCCGAGCTCCCATCCGAAGCCCCATTTCATGGCGTCATCAATTGCTTTGATATCATCAGCGATCTCACCTAAAAGCCGGGCTGAGTATAAGAGTGTTTGCGATGTAATATTCCAAAGCAGGCGTCCGGCGCGGTCATCAGAGTATATAAGCGCTTTCATTTTGCCTTTGGCGCCCTTTGCCTGTTTGGCGGCTTCTAAAGCGGGCGTCTTCATTTTCGAGCGCTCACCGTATGTCATGGTCAGCGGATCGAGTTCATATATTGTTTTACCTTCTTTTTTGTAAAAACCTTGGCCTGATTTGCTGCCCAGCCAATTGTTTTTCAGCATGTCATTCATAAATTCAGGAAGCTTAAACATGTCTTTTTCAGCGCCGTCGGCTTTATCATACACATTTTTTGCCACATGGGCGAACGTATCAAGCCCCACAACGTCAAGGGTTCTGAAGGTCGCGCTTTTCGGTCTGCCGATCAAAGGCCCGGTCACCGTGTCCACCTCGCCGATGCGGCAGCCGGAAGAAAGCATTTCTCTTACCGTGACCAGCAGGCCGTACGTACCGATGCGGTTGGCGATAAAGTTAGGCGTGTCTTTTGCGATGACGACCCCTTTCCCGAGCGTGTTTTCTGCAAATGAAGTCATAAACTCCAGCACGTCAGGATCTGTTTCCTGAATCGGAATGATTTCCAGAAGCTTTAAGTAGCGGGCCGGATTAAAGAAATGGGTTCCTAAGAAATGAGCTTTAAAATCGGCAGATCGGCCTTCCGCCATTTTTGTGACGGAGATACCGGACGTATTGCTCGACACGATGCTTCCCGGTTTCCGGTATTCATCAACGAGTGAGAAAATCTGTTTTTTTACGTCAAGATTTTCGACGACGACTTCAATAATCCAATCAGCATCCTTCAATTGAGCTGCGTCATCTTCCAAATTCCCCGCCGTTATATAGTCGAGATTGGCAGCCGAAGTCAGCGGCGCCGGTTTTTGCTTCAGCAGCTTTTGCATGGCCGATCGGCTCAGCCTGCTGCGGACCTCCGGGCTTTCTAATGTCAGCCCTTTTTTCATCTCATCCTTTGTCAGCTCGTTTGGCACAATATCAAGCAGCAGGACGGGAATTCCGATGTTAGCCAAGTGCGCGGCAATTCCGGACCCCATGACGCCTGATCCGAGAACGGCTGCTTTCTTTATAAACTTGTGCATGAGTCATCCCCCTTGAACTTTGAATGAATAGTCATTCATTTTTTCGGCAAAAAAAATGAAACCCTTTTCTTCTTACATCTTAAAAGATTTTCAGGATGACTTCAATAGCAAATATGGAATTTTTTTAAATTTTTCTGCTTCCGCATGTTCCGTGGCGCGGGCGGGAAACTTAAACCCGGAGGTGAAGGGAATGGTGCGAGGGAGAAAAGATCCGTCTTCTGCCGCAGTGAGCGCGGCCAGCATGAAAGGAAATGCGGGACCGAAGCAAAAATACGGCGGCGGCAAACGGACGAGCCAAAATCAGCAATATAAAAAAGACAACATGGAATAACATGCTGCGGCTGCTTTTTGGAGCAGCCGTTATTTTTTGAAGATCCCTTTCAGCACAAATGCCGCATTTGCCGGGCGCTCGGCAATTCTTCTCATCAGGTACCCGTACCAATCGGTTCCGTACGGGACATACACCCTCATCCTGTATCCTTCTTCGGCAAGCTCCTTCTGGTGCTCCGTTCTGATGCCGTACAGCATTTGGAATTCAAACTGCTCCCGGGGAATCTGATGTTCGCTGATGAGTGTTTTCGTATAAGAAATGATGTCATCATCATGTGTCGCCACCGCCGTTTCATGGCCGTTCAAAAGCTGCAGCTTAATCAGCTGCTGAAAATGAAGATCGGTTGCTTTTTTATCAGGGAATGCAACGGCCGCCGATTCTTTATAAGCGCCTTTTACAAGCCTGAGCCGCGGCTTGTATGGCATCAGACCGCTGATGTCTTCAGCTGCGCGGTACAAATAAGCCTGAATGACGGTGCCGAGCATCGGGAAATCCGGCTTGCACCGCTTATACAGCTCAAGCGTACGGCCGCATCTTGAATAGTCCTCCATATCAATCGTTACAGGCACGCCGCGTTCTTTTGCCTCCGTCAATATGTCTCTGACATGCTGTTCCGCAAGTTTCTCGGAAATATCCAGACCGATGGATGTTAATTTCAGCGACAGCTCACAATCCAGTTGATTCTCGGCAATCGCCCTGATTGCTTTTTTACATTCTTCCGCCGTCCTTTTCGCATCCTTCTCTGAACCCGCATATTCACCTAGATAATCAATCGAAGCCGACAGCCCTTTTTGGTTCAGCCGCTTTACCGTTTTCACAGCTTCCGTGAGTGTTTCCCCTGCAACGAACCTTCCCGCACCGAAGCGGATTCCGTAAGCCTGGGCGAATTTTGTAAGCATTTTATTTTTCGACAAAAATAAACATATGCTCCGCAGCAAGGATGAACTCCCTCCTTTTTCTTTTATTCGTGTATGAATTTCCGATCGCAGAGAAAGCTAAAAAGAACAGAATTGAAGGAGGCGTTTAAATGAACAACCAAGAGCAGCACGGAAACTTGCCGCCTGCCGTCATCTCAACGAAAGACCATTTGTATCTTGAGGACATGCTGAACTGGAATCTGCTTGCCATGAAAAAAGCGCATTTTATGGCGGAACACTGCCAGAATCAGACGTTAAAACAAGAGCTTGATCAGATCGGCCGGATGCATGAGAAGCATTATCAGCACATATTAGGCCGCTTGAACCCCGATCAAGGCGGACAGACAACAACAGGCTATATGCAATAGGAGGACAATACATGGAACAGCAAAACCAAAAAATCACGAATCCGCAAACGCCTGTGCCCAATACGGCGCAAATGAATGACAGAGACTTGGTGAATGAGCTGCTGACGACGGAAAAATACATCACGGCTTCATATTGCACAGCCCTGCACGAGTTCAGCCACGAGTCTCTTTATCAAGATATTCAGGCGATTTTCGATGAGTCACAAAAAGCGCAAAGAAGATTATACGATGTGATGTTTCAAAATGGCTGGTATTCCATTGAAGCAGCCGATACCCAAAAGCTTCAGCAATCGTATCAGAAGTTCCGGCAGACCATTCAGCAGCAGTCTCCCTACCAGCAGTAAAACGAAGAAGGATTTGATGTTTTCGACAAGCATCAATCCTTTTTTTATTTTTGCACAAAAAGATTGACTTATCATTAATCCTTATTTATATTTAACTAATGTTAATTATTTTCTCAAGGAACAAGATGAGGAGGAGTTATGAAAAACGCGGATCAATATGTGTCTGACATCCAGAAATCTCTTCAGACGCTGCTGCAAAACATACAGCCTGAAATGGTGGAAAGCATGGCAAAACACGAGGTGACGCCTGCCCAATTATTTGTTTTAGCCAGCCTGAAAAAACACGGGAGCTGCAAAGTTTCCGAAATTGCGGAACGCATGGAGGTAAAGCCGAGTGCAGTGACGCTGATGGCCGACCGCCTCGAACAAAAAGGACTTATCGTCCGCAAACATAACCAGCAGGACAGACGCGTCATCGACATCAGCCTCACCAAAAAAGGCGAAACAAAATTCGAAGATGTTGTGGAAGGACGGAAAGCGATACTGGCGCGAAACCTATCCGTTCTGACTGACGATGAACTGATTCAGTCCGTGAACATCATCCGCAAAGTAGCGGAAGCAGCCGAGAAATACGCGGCTGATCAAAAAGAAAACGAATAGAAAAGAGGAGCTGCCGAAACATGAGCATTGAAAAGAAAGATCCAAAACGCACATTATTAATAACCGGCTTAATCATCGCCATGTTTTTCTCAGCCCTTGACGGCACCATCGTAGGAACGGCGATTCCTAAAATCGTGGGTGACCTCGGGGGATTAAGCATGATGACGTGGCTGACCACGGCATATCTTTTAACTTCGACGACGATCGTTCCGATTGCGGGGAAACTTGCAGATTTATTGGGGCGCCGCGTCGTCTATGTATCAGGTTTATTGATTTTTATGGGAGCTTCCGCACTGTGCGGAATGGCCAGCAACATGACGGAACTGATTATTTTCCGCGGACTTCAGGGAATCGGCGGCGGTGTCATGATGCCGATGGCTATGATCGTCATCGGGGATTTGTTCACAGGGAAACAGCGTGCCAAGTTCCAAGGGCTTTTCGGGGCGATTTACGGGCTTGCTTCCGTGATCGGCCCGCAAATCGGGGGCTGGATTGTTGACTCATTAAATTGGAAATGGGTTTTCTATATCAACCTGCCTGTCGGAATTTTAGCCGTGATCTTTATCGCAAGAGGACTTCAAGGCAGAAAACAGACCGGGCCGATTAACTTTGACATCGCCGGCATTTTCACAATGATCGTCGGAATCGTCAGCCTCCTCCTCGCGCTCAGCTTCGGAGGAAAGGATTACGCATGGGGCTCTTGGCAGATTCTCGGTCTCTTTGCGCTTGCACTTGCCGGGATTGTCGGATTCATTTTCGCTGAAATCAAAGCAAAAGAGCCGATTCTGCCGATGTACCTGTTTAAAAACAGAACGTTTACCGTACTGAATCTGATCGGCTTTTTCATGAGTATCGGCATGTTCGGCGCCGTTACGTTCGTTCCTTTCTTTATGCAGGGAATTATCGGAGTCAGCGCCACCGCGTCCGGCACGATTATGACGCCGATGATGGTATCTATGATTATCACAAGTATTATCGGAGGCCAGTTGGTTTATAAGATCGGTATTAAACCGCAAATCATGATCGGCATGCTGATCATGGCCGTCGGCTTCTTCTTATTAACAACCTTACAGCTGGATACAAGCAAGCTCGCGGCTACATGCTATATGGCCGTGATCGGTCTGGGAATGGGGCTCGTCATGCCGCTTCTCACACTCGCTCTGCAAGAAACGTTTTCAAAAGAAGAGCTGGGTGTTGTGACCTCTTCAAGCCAATTTTTCCGGATGATCGGGGGAACGTTCGGCATTACGGTGCTCGGCGCTGTCATGAATGCCAGATCAGGAAGCCTTTTAACCGACAGACTGGTGCCTTACTTAGACTCACTGCCGAAACAGGCAAGTGCCTTTGCCGCCCAGTTTAAAGGTATGATTGACAAGAATCCTGAAGGGCTGCTTCAATCCTTGTTCAGCCAGGAATCGATTAAGCAGATTCCGGCCGCATTTTCTTCCCATATCGTGCCGGTTTTGAAAACGTCACTGATGGATTCGCTTCACAGCGTGTTTTTCACAGGCCTGGCCTTTATCGCTGCCGGATTGATCCTCACGCTGTTTGTTAAATCAATTAAACTGACAAACAAAAAGACAGGCAAACAAGAAGAAAAGGCGAAAGCCGTTTAACAAAGAAAAATCCCGCGGATGCCGCGGGATTTTTTTATATCATCTGGGAATGACCAGTCTTCCGCCTCATTGGAAATGGGGGGTGAAAATTCAAAAAAATAGTGATGGAATTCTTTAATAAACCTTAAACATTTCATAGTTATCTTTATAGTACGACATAATAAAGTCACGAAAATTTCTTACCGAAGAAGATAATAGCTTATGTCTCATCCAAGATAAGCCGACTGGATATGAAGCAGAGTGATCAGTCACTTTTATAAAATTCAGCCCCAATGTTCTGCAAACTGAAATAGGAAGCAACGCCACACCTTGATCCAGCTTTATAATCTCGACCAGTAAATGAGAATCTGCCTCAAATGCAATATTTGGGGTGAAACCAGCTTTCTCACAAAGCGAGGCTGTGAAACCTCTATACTCTTCATTATTAGCAAGGGTAATAAATGGTTCATCGGCGACAAGACGTAAAGAAATTTCAGTTTTACCCGTAAATCGGTGGTTTGAGGGCAAAGCCAGAACGATATCTTCATTTACCAGCACACAACTCTCTATCTCTTCATCTTGAATCGGATGACCTGTTATTCCTAAATCAATGTCCCCTTTTTTTAAACTTGTTATGATCTCGCTTTTAACTCCGATTGCTTGGAGAATTTTTGATTGAGGAGAGCGGTTGATATATTCACTCATCAGTCCTGCAAGGAATCTTGGATTGGAAATAGATATTCTGATGGTGTCAGAAATTTGATGTTCCTCCAATTGAATTTCCGTTTGTGCATTTTCAATCTCAGTAAAAATCCTGTTTACATGTTTTAAAAGAATTTTCCCTGCTGAACTCAGCTTAATATTTCTGCCTTTTCTCTCAAACAAGGTTGTTCCCAGTTCATTCTCAAGTCTTTTTATAGTGAGACTTAAAGAAGGCTGGGCAATCTTTAATTGTTCTGCCGCTTTAGAGATATGTTCAGTATAGGCAACTGTCTGAAAGTATTTTAGCTGCAGCAATTCCATCTGTCTGCACCCCCCCTCATTTATTTCAATAAATATATATATACCTTATTATGTATTGGATTAAATGTAAATGCGAATGTAAGATAATAGCATAGTTAAAGAAAAGGAAAGGGTGTCATTCAATGAAAATTGATGTGAAAGATATAGCAAAAAATTTAAATACGCCACTAACAGCCCCTGCTTATCCTATCCCAAATTATAAATTTGTTAACCGTGAATATTTAAATATTATTTACCGAACGGATGAAAAAGCTTTACATGCAGCAGTGCCGGAACCTCTTGAAATTACTGAACCTTTAGTGAAATTCGAAGTCATGTGGATGCCCGATGTTTCCGGACTTGGTGCCTATACAGAGGCAGGACAAGTCATCCCTGTCAGCTTTAATGGTGAAGAAGGAGATTATGTACATTCTATGTATGTTGACAATTTCCCGGCTATTGCAAGCGGACGGGAACTTACTGCATATCCAAAGAAATTGGGTGCCCCTAAGCTGTATATAGACTCTGATACTCTTGTTGGCACATTGGATTATGGCAGTCTTCGTGTGGCAACTGCCACTATGGGATATAAACATTTCGAAATGGACAAGGAAAAAGCGAAAAGGGAAATTTGCCGACCTAATTTTATGGTTAAGATTGCTACTGATTACAATGGTGATTTAAGGGTTTGTGATTTGGTGCGGACGCAAATAACGAATATAGAAGTTAAAGGTGCCTGGACTGGACCGGCGCGGCTTCAATTATTTGAACATGCTCTGGCACCTCTTGCAGATTTGCCTGTATTAGAAGTCGTTTCAGCATCTCATATTATTACGGATCTAACCTTAAATGCAGCACAGCCGGTTTATAACTACTTAGAGGAAAAATAAGGAGCGTTGACAATGAGAATTGCAGTTTTAGGAGCAGGTTCTTTAGGAACCATAGTTGGAGCATATCTGTCTGCTGGCGGAATGGATGTCGAATTGATTGATTCGTACAAAGAACATGTAGATACTCTAAATCAAATTGGTGCTAAAGTAGTTGGTACAACGGAATTTCAAGCAAAGGTGAAAGCCATCACCCCTGAAAACAAATCAGGCAAGTATGATTTCATATTACTTCTGACGAAACAATTATATAATGACTCCATCCTTAAAGAGTTGCTGCCTTTTTTAAAGGATGACAGTGTAGTATGTTCCTTGCAAAACGGTATACCTGAACAGAAAGTTGCTTCGATCGTTGGTGATGAACGCGTTATTGCAGGTTCTGTTGAATTTGGTGCTACATTTATTGAACCAGGCGTATCCAGACTTACAACTGAGTATACTCAATTTAAAGAGTACGCTTTTCAAATTGGAGAATTACATGGTGAAACAACAGAAAGAATCCAGCGTATTAAATCGGTTTTAGACCTTATCGGCGGAACACATATTTCCGATAATTTAGTTGGAACGAAGTGGTCAAAATTACTTATCAATAATGCATTCAGTGGTTTATCGGCTGCATTAAACGGAGAATACGGAGACATTCTTGACCATGAAATCGGCATTGTTAGTGCAGTCCATATCGCAGATGAGACGATTAAGGTTGGACACGCCAATGGTGTCAAATTTGCGAAAATGGGCGGCCTTGATTTAGAATCTTTGGAATTAAGAAGTGAAAATGATATTCCTGAACGTATCCAAACATTTAGGTCAGCCATGGAACCATCTAGGCTGCTAAGAGCAAGTATGCTTCAGGATCTTGAGAAAAAACGCAAAACTGAAATTGATTATATTAATGGAGTTATTCCCAAAATGGCAGAAGGTACGGGCATTTCAACACCTTTTCATGATTTGGTTGTAGCACAAGTCAAATGTGCCGAGGAATCTCAAACAGTGCCCAATTTTGATACAAATATAAAATCATTTGAAGAGTTATTACGTATCCGAAAGGAAATGTGATATATAGGAAAGAGAGAAAGGGATTGCTGCGGCGGTCCTTTTTTCTTGGTTCAGCAAGCGGAAGAAATATACGTAAACAAACGGGTGCATTAGTTACATTAATGTTCTTCGCTATGAATTGAACGGCGCCTTTATTGATTCCTTTTCAGCAAAAAAAGCTTTCGGCACCTCTCTTTGATGCCGAAAGCTTTTTTATTGTTTTTTTCTGTGTGCTTCATTGAGCTGTTTAATATGCTGTATCGCAGCTTTGATGCCCTCTTTGGCGTCCGGGTAGGATTGATTCCAATGTTTGACGAGCGGAGGCATGCTTTTTGCGATATGTGTATACAAAATCCACTGCCTGACTTCTTCCTTTACATCCGGGTTTGTTTCGCCAAGCAATAGTTCCGTGTATTTCTCAAGCAGGCCGTCCAGCTGCTGCTGCAGTTTCTCTTCCATACCGTTCCCTTCCCTTTTTCATGATTATGACAATCGGGCGGTGAGGGCCGCTTCCTGCACGATACATCTGCCGCGTCCGTGCGGAATGCAAAGCGGCGTGCCGAACAGCGGGTCTTGCGTTACCTGGCAGTTCATCGCAAAGACCTGCTGTACAAGCTCGCAAGTGATGACTTCTTCGGGACGGCCCTCTGCGTAAATCTGTTTATCCTTAATGGCGACCAGATAATGGGCATAACGGCATGCCAGATTGAGGTCGTGCAGCACCATGACGATTGTGCGTTTTTCTTTTTCATTTAATTCAAACAGCAAATCAAGAATTTCAATTTGATGCGTCATGTCGAGATAGGTTGTCGGCTCGTCAAGCAGAATGATATCCGTATCCTGAGCGAGTGTCATCGCAATCCATGCGCGCTGGCGCTGTCCGCCTGACAAGGAATCCACCGGACGGTCGGCCATTTCCTCAAGCTTCGTCGCTTTAAGCGCTTTTGCCACTGCGTCTTCGTCCTCTTTGGACCATTGCTTCAGCCAGCTTTGATAAGGGTATCTTCCCTGCTTCACAAGCTGATGCACCGTCAGGCCTTCGGGAGCTGACGGACTCTGCGGCAAAATAGCGAGCTCTCTTGCCACTTCCTTCGTCGGAAGCTTAGCGATGGCTTTTCCTTCTAAAAGCACAGTACCGCCCCTCGGTTTCATCAGCCGGGCCAATGAACGTAAAAGCGTCGATTTTCCGCAGCCGTTGCTTCCGATCAATACAGTGATTTCGCCTTTTGGAATCGCGACATCCAATTCGTCAATGATAACAGTCTCTCCGTACCCTAAGCTCAGCGTCTCTGTAGAAATTGCACTCATACCGCTAACCGCTCCTTTTTTGAGTTTCCCAACACTATGTATATAAACAAATTGCCTAAACATTCAACGTGAGATCATGATTATATTGTAACAGAAATTAATGACTCTGAATATCATTATCAATTAGTTTTGGGCAAAAAAGCAGCGGGCGGCGGTTATTTTTTTATTTCCGTCATTTCTCCGTCGTTCTTTTTCAGTTTCAAATAAAAATGGTCATAGCGGCTGTCCAAATTAAAAGCCGAGAGCACCTGCCGGACGACCTCGCTTTCCTGCATCCGGCTGTTTACAGCAAGTTCTCCAAGGATCATCTTCATTTCATCAAGCGCTTCCTCGCCCTCTCTGTGAACCCCTGAGAGCTTGTCCCGGATGTCAGCCTTTTCATGACCGCCTTTACTTTCATACAAACCTTCATAGCGGTTATGCTCTCCGGCTCCGTAGCTGACGCGAAGGGAAAAGCTGCTGTAAGGAACCGGCTTCGCGGATGATACGGGTGTGCTGTCTTGTTCCGCTTCCCGTTTTTCTTCATTCAATCGGCAGCCGGCAATCAGCATCAGCGTAAGACATAAAACGCCCGCCGTTCTGATCCATCTCATGCGATTCACTCCCATTCCATTCCGATCGTTTTTAGGTATTTCCAAGGGAGGCGGCTGTCATTCATTAAACAAAAAAGAACCGGAGCGATAACACTCCGGCCGGTTCATCTCAAGATTATCATTCAGTCAGCTCTAAAAATTCCTGCACATCCTGTACGGCAAGGCGGACCGCGTCTTCCCAAAACGACCGTTCCGTCAGATCCGCTCCAAGGTGCTTCATCGCCAAATTCTCAACGGTCATCGAAGCCGTGTCACACAAAAGCGCGATATATTTTTCTTCAAAATCCGCTTTTTCCCGAAGAGCTCTTGCATATATTCCAAGCGAAAATAAATAACCGAACGTATACGGAAAGTTGTAAAACGGCACTCCCGTAATATGAAAATGCAGTTTTGACGCCCAGAAATGAGGGTGGTATTCCCCTAATGAATCGCAAAATGCTTCTTTCTGCGCCGCTTCCATCAGTTCATTCAGTTTCTCAGCCGGAACGACGCCCTGCTTGCGCTCTTCATAAAAACGCGTTTCAAATAAAAATCTCGCATGAATATTCATAAACATGGCTACGCTTCTTTGAATTTTATCTTCAAGCAAGAACACCTTTTCATCCTTTGTCTCCGCTTGTTTCAAAGCGGCGTCGGCGACGATCATTTCCGCAAAGGTCGAGGCTGTTTCAGCGACATTCATAGCGTAGGCTCTGTTCAGCTGCCGCACTTGAAGCATGGCCTCCTGATGGAACGCGTGACCGAGCTCATGCGCCAGCGTCGATACATTCGAAGCGCTTCCGGAAAACGTCATAAAAATCCGGGATTCTCCGCTGTCGGGAAAGCTGGTGCAGAAACCGCCGACCCGTTTGCCGCTGCGGTCTTCCGCTTCTATCCACCGATCACGGAACGCTTTTTCCGTAAATGCGGACAGCTTTTTGCCAAACGTCGAAAATTGGCTGACAATCAGATTGGCCGCTTCATCATATGTGTATTCTTTCGGAGCCTCGCCGATCGGCGCGTCCACATCATACCAGTTCAGCCGCTCAAGCCCTAAAAGAGACGCCTTTCGATTCAGGTATTCGGCAAAAGGCTTTTTATGATCGGTAATGACCCGCCACATGACATCCAGCGTTTCTTTTTTCATCCGGTTGATCGCAAGCGGCTCTTCCAAAGCGCTTTTCCAGCCCCGCGCTTTATAGATTTCCGTGCGGAAGCCGGCCAGATGGTTCAGCGTGCTGCCGAAAAGCTCCTCTTCTCCTTTCCACGCTTCATTAAGCTCTTTGAACACTTGATGTCTGATGCGGCGATCCGGGTGCGCCATCATATTTTCCGCTTGGCCGACCGACAGCTCTTTATCCTCAAATGGAATCTTCATTCTGCCGACAGCCGCATTATACAAGTCGCCCCATGCGTGATAGCCGTCAACGGCCAGGCCTTCAATCAGCCTTTCTTCTGAAGCGCTGAGCTTCTCTTTGACCCGGTCTCTTCTTTCATTTAAAACATATGTGAGATCCTGAAGTTCCGGTTTTTGCAGCAGCTCCTCCCAGACCGGCTCGTCAATCCGGGCAAGTGTATCGTCAAGGGTGACCAGAGCGGATTTAAAATCACTGCTCAGCTGATTGATCCGCGCCCTCCATTCATTCGCTTTCTGATCATGAGTGTTCTGAGCCTGAAGACAGCCGACGAACGCTCCCGCCTGCCTGATCATGATCGCTGACCGTTCAAACCTATCAATCAGATTGATCATCTCCCGGCTTTCATCCGCATGCGTCGGAACTGTAAACGCTTCAACCGCATGTTGAAAAGCGCTTAGATGCTTTTTGAGCTCTTGTATGTATTGCTGAAACTCTTCCGACCGGCTCCCGCCCTCAAAAATGGAGTTTAAATCCCATGTTTCCTTCAATCCCTCTAATGCCATCTTTTCTTTACCCCTTTCTATCCGAAGCTGACTCCATTATAAAACAATTCTGACATATTTCCGAACGATTTCTCCTTCTTTCCGCGAGATGTTATACACTATGAGATAAGAACAAACGGGGAGGATTATAAGATGAACAGAAAAATTGCCATTGTAACCGGCGCGACGAGCGGATTCGGGCTGCTGACAGCGCTGAAGCTCGCCCGGTCTTATCACGTCATCGCAACAGCCAGACAGCCGGAGAAAGCTGAAATACTGAAAGAGGCCGCCGCTCAAGCGGGTGCATCCGAACATGTTACGGTCGTTTCTTTAGATGTGACAAATGAGCAGTCGGTGTCTGACTTCGGGAACACCATCAGCGGTTTCGGACCGATTGACCTGCTCGTCAATAACGCCGGCACTGCGTACGGGGGGTTTATTGACGATGTGCTGATGGAACATTACAGACAGCAGTATGAATCAAATGTATTCGGTCTGATTCACGTCACAAAAATCATGCTGCCTTATATGCGAAAACATAGCGGGGCGAAAATCTTCAATATCAGCAGTATCAGCGGACTGACCGGTTTCCCGGCTCTATCTCCGTATGTCTCTTCCAAATTCGCGGTTGAAGGGTTTACAGAGAGCCTGCGCCTCGAACTGCTGCCTTTAGGAATTGATGCCGCTTTAATAGAACCGGGCTCCTACAAAACGTCTATATGGGAGACATCTCTCTCCAATCATCTTACGGCACCCGGCAAAGATTCGCCTTATTACCGCTATTATCAGCAAATAGAAGCTTACTTCAAAGCCAACGCATCCAAAAGCGGCGATCCTGATGACGTAGCGGAGCTGATTTATCAATTGGCACAAAGGAAACGGCTGAAGAAACTGCGGTATCCGATCGGCAGGGGCGTTAAGCTGACATTGGCTTTCCGCTCACTCTTTCCGTGGTCCGCCTGGGAATCTGTTGTGAGAAAAAAGCTGTTCACTTAAACCTAAATTATAATTATTATAATTTAGTATTGATTTTTATTTGATACGTGATATAATTAAATTAACAGATCACAGGGAGGACGATGAATATGAATACACAAAACGCGAAAAAAACTGAAACTCTTGTTGAGAAATCAATGAACACACAATTATCAAACTGGTTTATCCTTTACTCTAAACTGCACCGCTTCCATTGGTATGTAAAAGGCCCTCATTTCTTTACGCTTCATGAAAAATTTGAAGAACTGTATAACGAAGCGGCGGAAACGGCGGATGCCATCGCAGAGCGTCTTCTGGCCATTGGCGGACAGCCTGCGGCGACTTTACACACTTACCTTGAACAAGCTTCCATTACGGATGAAGGCCAAGAAAAAACGGCTTCTGAAATGGTGGAATCACTGGTTCAAGACTATAAACAAATCAGCCGCGAATCAAAATTTGTCATCGGCATCGCCGAGGAACAAAATGACCCGTCAACTGCCGACCTGTTTGTCGGATTAGTTGAAGAAGCGGACAAGCATGTGTGGATGCTGTCAGCCTACTTGGGAGAATGACGAAAAAAGCTGAACCTCAGTTGCAGGTTCAGCTTTTTTTATGCGTTCAGCTTGCGCTTTCGGTTTGTTTCGTTAATGTGACGTTCAGCGTCTTTTTGCTTCCGTTTCTGAGAACTTGAACAGTCGTTTTATCGCCGATTTTCAGCTGGTTATATAAGATCTGTCTGATATCAGCGCTGCTGCCGACATCTTTGCCGTTCAATTGTACAATGACGTCATTTGATTTGATGCCCGCTTTCGCAGCCGGCGAGCCGGACTGCACTTCTTTTACGTAAACACCCTTAGACAGCTGGTCGCCGAACAGTCCGAGCGTGTTTTCCTGATAAGTTTCCGGCACTTGCGCCATGTCAATCATCTGCACACCTAAAAATGGGCGCTCGACTTTTCCTTTTGCAAGCAGCTGGTCGACTATCGGTTCTACATCATTGCTCGGAATGGCAAAGCCGAGTGACTCCACGCCGTTTTCACTGACTTTCATGCTGTTGATCCCGATAACTTGGCCGCTTGAGTTGATTAACGGGCCGCCGCTGTTTCCGGGGTTAATCGCCGCATCCGTCTGAATCACGTTCATTTCCACTGTGCCTTGGGATGTATCGGCGTCTACCGTTCTGTTCAGCCCGCTGATGACACCTTGTGTGACGGTGCCGGAAAACTGCTGGCCGAGCGGGTTGCCGATGGCAATCACTTTATCGGCAATGCGGAGCTTGGAGGAATCCCCGAAGCTGGCCGCTTTTTTGACATTGGACGAGCTGATTTCCAATACAGCCAAGTCACTGATGGCATCCTTTCCGACAAGCTTTGCCGTTTCGGTTTTCCCATTGTAAAGAGTGACCGACAGTTTGTTCGCACCTTCTACGACATGGTTGTTTGTAATGATGTACGCTTTTTCGCCGTCTTTTTTGAAGATGACGCCTGACCCCGTGCCGCTTTCCGTTTCAGAGCTTGAACCGCCGTCAAGTCCGAACTGGCTGCTTTGCGAAGCTTGGTAGTTGGACACTCCCACAATCGCGGGCTCCAAATCTTCTACCATATCCGCTACGCTTGAGGTATTTTTCAAAGGCGTTGACGTAAAATTCGAAGACTGAACTTGTTTCGTATCAGAAACGGCTTCTGTCTTATGCTGCTCACCCGGCAGGTTTGGCACAATGCCAAGCACGAGGCCTCCGCCGATAATGCCGCCTAAAATCGGGCTCAGCCAAGCGGCTCTCCGTTTTTTTTCTTTTTTCACGGCAGCCGTTTTTTCAAATTCCGTACCGGCCGCCGTCTCGTTTTCCGCTTCTTTCGAGACGGGCCCTTCGAGCAGCTCGGGCTCCTGATGGCTGATCTGCTGCTGTTCATTTCTGTTTTGTTCCGTATGTGAAAGATCTGACTGATCGCGGCTTCTGCCGTCATCTCGATGATCATTCATATTCACGCACACTCCTTCAGCATGTTTTCATTCTATCGATTACATATTCATCGCATGTACAAGTTCTATTGTCCCAATAATAAGGAGAAAAGCAAAGCTCCAAAACAAAATGTGTTTGAACATGTTATCTTCCCCGCTTTTTTTCTTCCTTTCTTCCCTTATACACATCATAAACAAACATTGTGGGATAAAAATGAAAAGAATATGTGAAATTATGAAAATGCGGCTTGAGTGTGTTAAAACTAGTATAATGACGTTGAAAGGATGTGAAATGCCTTGTCATACACCATTTATCTAGTTGAAGATGAGGATAACCTGAATGAACTGCTCACAAAATATTTAGAGAATGAAGGCTGGAACATTACATCTTTCACAAAAGGCGAAGATGCCAGAAAGCAGATGCAGCCGTCTCCCCACTTGTGGATTCTTGACATCATGCTTCCGGATACGGACGGCTATACATTGATAAAAGAAATAAAAGAAAAAGATCCCGATGTGCCGGTTATTTTCATTTCCGCGCGGGATGCCGATATTGACAGAGTCCTCGGGTTAGAGCTTGGAAGCAATGATTATATCGCCAAGCCTTTTTTGCCGAGAGAACTTATTATACGGGTCCAGAAGCTGCTCGAGCTCGTGTATAAAGAACAGCCCGCCGCAAAGAAAACCGGCATCACCGTTTCTTCCTACAATGTGATCGAAGATGCCCGAGAGGTTTATGATGAAACCGGCAGCCTGGTCAATTTGACGTCTAAGGAATTTGATCTGCTGCTTTTATTTCTTCACCATAAAGGACACCCCTTTTCCAGAGAAGATATCCTGCTGAAAATATGGGGCCATGATTATTTCGGCACTGACCGGGTGGTCGATGATCTTGTGCGGAGGCTGCGGAAAAAAATGCCCGGGTTAAAGGTTGAAACCATTTACGGATTCGGCTACAGGATGATGACGTCATGAAAAATAAGCCGCTTGCTTTTCAAATATGGGTGGTCATCTCAGGCATCCTCTTAGCCATTTCGATTCTGCTTCTCGTGCTTTTCTCAAATACGCTGCGTAATTTTTTCACGGATGAAACGTATACGACCATTGAAAATGAACAGCATGTACTGACGGAGTACCGGCTGCCCGGATCGATCGAGCGGGGATATTACAGCGAGGATGCGACCGCGCCGACGACTTTCCGATCCGTTCAGCACGTTCTTCTGCCGGAACGGGAGGAGTCGGCCAGTGACAAAGACTTGAACTACTTTTCTTCTTCCTTTATCCATAAGGTGTACAAGCTCGCGGGCCGCCAGCACAGCGTCACGAAACGATACAGCGCGGACATCAGCGGTGAAAAAGTGTTTTTCGTCATTAAAAAAGGCCTCACCATTAACGGCCAGGATGCGATGATGCTGTCTTACGCCCTTGATTCTTATCGTGATGATCTGGCATTCACCCTGTTCAAGCAGCTGCTCTTTATCATTGCCGGCGTGATTTTGTTAAGCTGGATTCCGGCGATTTGGCTTGCCAAATATCTCTCGCGCCCGCTCGTTTCCTTAGAGAAGCATGTCAAACGGATTTCAAAACAGGATTGGGATGATCCGGTCATCGTCGACAGAAAAGACGAAATCGGAAAATTAGGCCATACCATTGAAGACATGCGGAGCAAGCTGGTGCAAAAAGACGAAACGGAAAGAACGCTCCTGCAAAATATCTCTCATGATTTAAAAACGCCTGTCATGGTGATAAGGGGCTATACTCAATCAATAAAGGACGGGATTTTTCCTAAGGGGGATCTGGAAACCACAATTGATGTCATTGAAGGCGAAGCAGAAAAACTTGAGAAGAAAATTAAGGATTTATTATATTTAACGAAGCTTGATTATTTAATGAAGCAGCGGGTGCACCATGAGACATTTGACATTGTGAAGGTCACGGAAGAAGTCATTGAACGGCTCAAATGGGCCCGGAAGGAATTATCGTGGACCGTTGAAACAGAAGATGCATTAATGATGCCCGGTGATCCGGAACAATGGAGCAAACTTCTTGAAAACATTCTCGAAAATCAAATCCGCTATGCAGAAACGGCGATTCACATTCGGATCAGCCAAAATCAGCAGCAGATTGTCATGACGGTTAAAAATGACGGGCCTCCGATTGAGGATGAGATGCTATCCAGCTTGTACGAGCCTTTTAATAAAGGGAAGAAAGGCGAGTTCGGCATAGGACTCAGCATCGTAAAACGGATTTTAACCCTGCATAAAGCATCAATTTCAATTGAAAATGACCAATCGGGTGTAATCTACCGAATTATCATACCAAAGTAGACTGTAGTGTTTCATTGCAGTCTTTTTTTATGTGAAGGAATAGCCGTTAAAATCTCTGTAGTTTGTTTTCAGCGGTTTTTGGCATTGATGAACCCATTTCTTTTCACAAATTGTCTTTTTCGGATATTTCACCTTTTCGACTTTAATTCCTCTGTTTCGCAAGCGGCTGATCATTTCATCTAATTCTTTCATTTTCAGATTCACCCTTTCGCCAGAACTTTGACCATTCGGTCAGCTCACTTTATAATATAAATAAAACAAAACAAAAAAACAAGTTACAATCAGGTTAAATTTACGGAATATCAATATGACCATATAGTCATACATGAGAAGCACAAGCCAGCCTCCTGGCTCCGAAAGGGTGGAACCATTGAAGGAAAAAGAAAAGCTGATCATTGAAGCAGCAATCAAACTGTTTGCCCGAAAAGGGTACAAATCTACATCGGTTCAGGAAATCGCCGATGAATGCAAAATCTCAAAAGGCGCTTTTTATCTTTACTTTCCTTCCAAAGAAGCACTGCTCCTATCCATGCTGAATTACTACTATGATAAAACGTTTACCCGAATCACGACGATCCAAACGGAGGGTGACAGTCCGAGAGCCGCTTACCAAAAACAGCTTGCGGTGTTTTACGAATCGATTCTCGCCCATCAGGATTTTATTACCGTGCAGATGAAAGACGGTTCACTTCCTTATACCGAAGAAGCGGCGCAGTGCGGAAAGAGAATCCGCCGGTCGATCCTGCAGTTTCATATCGACAGTCTTCTTGCGATTTACGGAGAAAAAGCTGAACCATACACAGCCGAGCTTTGTTTTTTAATAGAAGGAATCAGTCAGATGTATCTTGAATATCTCATTCTGACCGGCCGGTCCGTACAGCCTTCGCTTTTGGCAAATACCGTGATTCACAGAATTGATGACATCGTAAACGGAATGGCGGACAGACATGATGAAGCGTTTATTTCTCTTGATGAGGCAAGCTCACTGTTTGGGCCCCTTCATAACGGGCAGCCCGATCCTTTAAGCCAATCGATCTTGCAGACCCTCCGCACGCGCATCGGCACGATGGATAAGACGCAAGCATCTGAATTCACCGAGAGCTTGGATATTCTGGAAGCGGAAATGAAGAAAAAGTCGCCGAAACCGGCAATCATCAAAGGAATGATTTTGAATTTGAAGGAATCCGACCTGCTGGCTGAAGATGCAGAACAGCTCAGATTTTTACTGAAACAGCAGTTTATTTAGAAGAACGGCCGCAATGACTGCAGCCGTTCTTTCTTTTTATGCTTTCGGGTGCACCATATCTTCCGGACGCACCATTTCATTAAATTGTTCTTCTGTCAGAAGGTTCAGCTGTAATGCCGCTTCTTTCAGCGTCAGGCCTTCTTTGTGGGCAAGCTTGGCGATTTTCGCGGCGTTTTCATAACCGATGTGCGGGTTAAGCGCCGTAACAAGCATTAATGAGTTAGAGAGATTTTCCTGAATCGTCTCTTGGTTCGGCTCAATACCGACAGCGCATTTGTCATGGAAGGAATTCATTCCGTCACTGAGCAGCTGCACGGTCTGCAGGAAGTTATAGATAATAACCGGTTTGAAGACATTCAGCTCGAAGTTTCCTTGGCTGGCCGCAAATCCGATTGTCGCGTCATTTCCCATCACTTGCGCGGCGATCATTGTCAGCGCCTCACTTTGCGTCGGGTTGACTTTGCCCGGCATGATAGAGCTTCCCGGCTCATTTTCAGGAATGACGATTTCGCCGATTCCGCAGCGCGGGCCGCTTGCCAGCCATCTGACATCGTTGGCAATCTTCATCAGGTCGGCAGCCAATGCTTTTAACGCGCCGTGAACGTGAGTGATTTCATCATGGCTTGTGAGCGCGTGGAATTTGTTAGGCGAACTCTTGAATGTCTGCCCCGTTACTTTTGTGATTTCTTCCGCGACGAATTCACCGAACTGCGGATGGGCGTTGATTCCCGTGCCGACTGCCGTGCCTCCGATGGCAAGCGCGCGGATTTTTTCCGTTGACTCAAGAATCATTTCTTTCGAACGGTCAAGCATGTATACCCAGCCGCTGATTTCCTGTCCGAGCGTCAGCGGAGTGGCGTCCTGCAAATGCGTGCGTCCGATTTTCACAATATCCTGATAAGCTTTCGCTTTTTCATCAAGCGTCGCGCGCAGCTGATCAAGCGCCGGAACGAGCTGCTCATATACGGCAAGAACCGCCGCAACGTGCATCGCCGTCGGGAATGTATCGTTTGAGCTTTGGCTGCGGTTAACGTCATCATTCGGATGAATCTTCAGCTCGGAATTTTTTTCTTTCAATAAAGCAGTCGCGCGGTTGGCCACCACTTCATTCATGTTCATGTTGCTTTGCGTGCCGCTTCCCGTCTGCCAGACAACGAGCGGAAAGTTATCGTCGTATTTGCCGTTTAAAACATCGTCACATACAGCGGCAATCGCCTGTGCTTTTTCAGACTCTAAGTTGCCGAGGCGTTCGTTGGCGATCGCTGTGCTTCTTTTCAATATTGCAAACGCCTTCACAACACGCTGAGGCATTTTTTCTGAACCGATTTTGAAGTTCTCTTTGCTGCGCTGTGTCTGAGCGCCCCAAAATTTATCTGCCGGAACTTTAACTTCTCCCATGGTGTCTTTTTCAATTCTGTAGTCCATTTATGTATCCCTCCATAACAGTTGCTTCACCCTGAGTATTATTCGCCAGTAACAGATGAAACCCTTTTTATTTTTCGGCCTTGGCCGTTTTTAATTTCAGCTCAAGATAGACGCGCGAATCCTTAGAGTATTTATACTTCGGATTTGTTTTACGGTATTCTTTCGACGTGTAAGCCACTTCGTAATGCGCTTCAAATGATTTGATGAGCTGTTCAATTTCTTCGGCATTTCCTGCCAGTCTGACTTGTGCCACATCTCTCCTCCGCTTTCATAAAAAAACTTGTTCCATTAAATACTTTATCATAGTATATCATTTTTTTAACAGGAAAAGATAACCTCAATTAAGGATTGGAAGGCGGGTGACTGTCGATGGCGCAATCGGAATTCAAGGAATACATACACGTTAATCTGGCACTGGTGCTTCCCCACGTAGAGCAGAATGATGACCTGGTTCAAAATAAAAAGATGCTTCCGAACGGGCTTGTTTTTTATTATATGTATCTGAGTGAAATGAACGACGAAGACAAAATAAAAGAGGCGATTGAAACGCTGCTTCGGGAGGAAGACACTCTGACGCTGGATACGGTGACGAAACGTCTTGATAAGATCGACGCCCGTCCCGTCTTTACGTCGAAGGAAGCCGTCATCTCCATTCTGCGGGGAAAATGCGCCGTGTTTATTAACGGACTTGACAGCGTATACATTTTGTCCACGGGAAAAAGAGAAAAAAGAAGCGTGAATGAACCCACATCCGAAAAGGTCGTAAGAGGTCCGAAAATCGCCTTCATAGAAGATTCTGATACAAACGTCGCCATGATCAGGCAGCGCACGAACCATCCGAAGCTGAAAACGAAAAAGGTTCCGATCGGAGAAAATAAGTTAAAATACGCCACGGTCATGTACATAGATGATAAGGCGGACCCATCTGTCGTCAGCGATGTTGTAAAGCGCCTCAGCGAAGTGAAGATGGACGACATTCAGGATTCCGGAACGCTTGAGGAGCTTATTGAGGATAATAAGTATTCGCCCTTTCCGCAAATACAAAATACGGAACGGCCTGATAAAGTCTCTTCCGCCTTGTTCAACGGCCGCGTCGCCATCCTTGTCGACAACTCGCCGTTTGCGCTGGTGGTTCCGGCTTCTTTAGGAATTTTAATGCAGTCTCCCGATGATTATTATGAACGGTGGATTTCCGCCTCGCTCATCCGGGTGCTGCGGTTTACGTCTATTTTTATTACGCTGTTTTTTTCGTCCATTTATATCGCCCTCGTTTCGTTTCACCAAGGGCTGCTGCCGACATCGCTTGCAGTCACCATCGCGGCGAACAGAGAAAACGTTCCCTTCCCGCCTATCATTGAAGCGATGGTAATGGAAATTACGATAGAGCTGCTGAGAGAAGCGGGCTTGAGGCTTCCCAGCCCGCTCGGCCAGACGATCGGATTGGTGGGCGGAGTCGTCATCGGCCAGGCGGCCGTTGAAGCGAATATTGTCAGCTCCATCATGGTCATCGTGGTCAGCATTGTCGCGCTTGCTTCATTTACGGTGCCGCAGTACGGGATGGGTCTGTCATTCCGTGTGCTCCGTTTCATTTCGATGTTTACCGCCGCAGCTTTCGGGCTGTACGGCATGATTTTATTTATGCTGGCGATCTACACTCATTTATCGAGACAGCGAAGCTTCGGTTCTCCGTATTTCTCGCCGAATGGATTTTTCAGCTTAAAAAACGCAAACGACTCTATTCTCCGTCTCCCTATTAAAAATCAACCAAAAGAGGCGAAAAACGTAAATGAGCCAGAAAACAACTCTCAATAAGCTTACTAGCTATCAAGGGACGGCATTGATTTCCAACACGATGCTCGGGGCGGGACTCCTTACCATGCCGCGGTCGCTGTCATCAAGGGCGAATTCGCCGGACGGCTGGATTGCATTATGTCTGGAAGGCGTCATCTTTATCTTTTTGATTTATCTCAATACGCTCATTATGAAAAAGCATCAGTACGGATCATTGTTTGATTATATGAACGAAGGCCTCGGCAAATGGGCGGGAAATATCGTCAATCTTATGATCTGTCTCTATTTTATAGGAGTCGCCAGCTTCGAAGCCCGGGCGATGGCGGAAATGGTCAAGTTCTTTTTATTGGAGAGAACGCCCGTGCCGGTTACGCTGTTTATCTTTATCGCCTGTTCCGTTTATTTAATTATCGGCGGCATGAGCGATCTCGGCAGGCTCTTTCCTTTCTATTTAACGATTACGATCATTATTTTGCTGGTGGTGTTTTCTTTCAGCTTTAAAATATTTGATCTGGACAACCTGCGGCCGGTGCTCGGACAGGGGTTTTCTCCCGTTATGGCTTCCTTGACCGTCGTTTCTGTTTCATTCTTAGGAATTGAGATTATGCTGTTTCTCCCTGAGCACATCAAAAATAAAAAGCACACGTTCCGTATGTCGGCCATGGGCTTTGGCATCCCGATTATTTTATACATCATTACCTACGTGCTCGTCGTCGGCGCCTTAACCACCCAGGATGTCAAAACAATGATCTGGCCTACGATTGCGCTTTTTCAATCATTTGAAATCAAAGGGCTTTTTATCGAAAGATTCGAGTCTTTTTTGCTTGCCGTCTGGATTATCCAATTTTTCGCCACCTATGTATCGTACGGATATTTCGCGACATCGGGTCTTAATAAAATTTTCGGGCTGAAGCACAAAAAGGGCATCATTTTCGTAGGCATTGCGACATTCTTCGGATCATTGATGCCCAAAGACGCTAACAAGCTGATGCTGTTCAGTGATATTCTAGGCTATATCTTCTTGGTTTTCTTTTTGCTGCCTTTACTGATGTTTGCAGTCGTCGCTGTGAAAAGGAAGGTGAAAAAAGCGCAATGAAGAAATATATCGTAATCATTCTTTGCACATTGCTTTTAGCCGGATGCTGGGACAGCCGCAATATAGAAGATTTGAGTCTCGTTATCGGCGTCGGGCTCGATAAACCCGAGGAAGAAAACGTGGAAGTGACGCAGCAGATTCTGGTTCCGCAAAAAGCAAGTTCCCAGCAGTCGTCGTCAGGGAGCGACACGACAAAGGTGACTTCCACTTCCGGAGAAACCGTCCATCAAGCCTTACGAACGGCATCATTAAAAAATCACCCCGCTTTCTCCCAGCACTTGCGTATCATGCTGTTTTCCGAGGCGCTGTTAAAGGACGACATCCCGCTTGACGCATTGATGAACCAATTTATCAGGGACAACGGTACGAGAAGAAGCTGCAATGTGATGACGGTGCCGGATAAAACGAAAGATATTTTCAAAATCAGTGACCAGGGAGAGCCTGCGTCAAATACGATCTATGACTTAACGGAGAATAATGCGGTCACCATCCGGATGATGGAGCCCGTGACATTGGGGGAAATATCCGAGAGAATCGCCAAGGGCGAGACCTTTGCCCTTCCTCAAGTTCGCAAAGTGGGCAGCAGACTGGAAATCTGGGGCGCTACCATTATTAAAAATAAATTCTGGTATGCGAATCTAACTCCTTTACAAGTCCAGAATATGAACCTGTTCACAGGCACGGTAAAGGGAGGCGTTACGTTTGCAAAGCATGACAATTATTATTTGTCTTTCGAGGTATTTTCCAGCAAATATGATGTAAAAACACAATATAAAAACGGAAAATTCAAGTTTATCGTTACCCGGTTTGTTGAAGGCCGTCTATCTGAGGATTGGAACCCGAAAGAAGATTCCTTCAAGGAGTCCTATATAAATGAAATCAAAAACGCGGTAAAACGCAGCATTCATTCAGATGTCATGGCATTCATTGATTACATGCAGCATGAGTTGAAAGTGGATATTACCGGGTTAGGCGATCAAGTCCGGATTCATTATCCCGATAAATGGAAAAAGATATCCTCTGACTGGGATCATCACTTCAGTGAATCGGATATTGAATACAAAGTCAAAGTCGCCATCAGGGATTTCGGAACAAAGGGAATGTCCCAATGACCCCGTTCCTCGGGAGAGTGTGCTGGCACCGCTCTCCTTTTCTTATGTCACGAGATGATTGCGGTGGGCATATACGGCTGCCTGCGTGCGGTCACTGACATCAAGCTTTGACAATATATTCGTAATGTGGGTTTTCACCGTTTTAATCGTAATGAACAGCTCTTCACCAATCTCTTTATTCGTCTTGCCTTCCGCGACGAGACAGAGGATTTCCAGTTCTCTTTTTGTCAGCGTTTCATGCGGAAGCTGATTCTCTGAATGGCGCAGCCTTGACAGCACTTTTCCCGCCACCTTCGATTCAAGCTTCGGTTCGCCCTTGGCAGCCGCTCTGATGGCTTCGGCTATTTCTGCCGCCTTGGACGTTTTCAGCAAATAGCTGAGCGCTCCCGCTTCGATCACCGGATACACTTTGTCGTCATCAATAAAGCTCGTCAGCACGATGATTTTCGGGTCATTGAGTGTCGCGCAGATCTGTTTTGTCGCTTCGATACCGTCCATGCCGTCCATGACGAGGTCCATTAAAATCACATCCGGCAAAAGCTTTGCGGCCAGATCGACGCCCTGCTGCCCGTCTGATGCTTCACCGGCGACTTCAATGTCCGGCTGTGCTTCTAAAAATGCGGCCAGACCCATCCTGACCATTTCATGATCATCAATCAGTAACACTCGAATCACTGTCGTTCTCTCCTTTTGTTTTCTGATAAATCGGGACTTTCACGTCGATCTGCGTGCCTTTTCCCTTTACGGAGATAATTTCCGCTATGCCGCCGATTTCACTCGCTCTTTCCTTGATGGAATGCAGGCCGTATGAGGATGCTTTCACTTGATCCATCGTAAAACCCGCCCCGTTATCAATGACTTTAAGCTGAAGTTTTTGATGTTTCGCGCCGAGCCTGACGATGACCTTGGTCGCCTTTGAATGTCTGAAAACGTTGGAAAGCGCCTCCTGCACGATGCGGAACAGATGGTCTTCAACGCCTTTTGACACACCCGTATCGCTGATGTCCCACTCAATATCCAGCGGCTGCTTCGCTTTGAACTCTTTTAACAGCTCAATCAGCCCTTCTTTTAAGCCTTTTCCTTCTAAAGTGACGGGCCGCAAATGCAATAGCAGCGCTCTCATCTCGTTTTGCGCTTCCCCCGCCATATGTTCAACCATGCGAATCCGTTTGACGATTTTGTCATCCGCATCTTTCACCTGCTCTAAGACGGCGGATGTCATCATAGAAATGGCAAAGAGCTGCTGGCTGACGGCATCGTGCAGATCGCGCGCCAGCCGCTGGCGTTCTTCAGTGATGACCGATTTTTTCATTTGATCCTGCCATTCCGCCCGTTCGTTGGAGAGCTTTTGCAGCGATGTGACCTGGAGCTCGACCCGCTTGGCCATTTCGTTGAGCTGGTCTGCCGCCAGACCGATTTCATCATCGCCGAGCGGCGGCACCCGATAAGCAAAATTACCGTTTTCAAATTTCAAAACCGCTTCAATCAGTGTATCCATTCTTGTTTTAAGGCGGCCGCCATATACATAACCGGAAATCAACCCCGCCGAAAGAGACGCCAAAAGCAGGATGACCACAAACGGAATACCGAACCAGCCGGAAGAAAACAGCAGCATCGGGTCAAGCCCGTAATACAGCAGCATCAGCGTAATAAACACCGCGCAAAGGAGCAGACTGAGTCCCGCGGTCATCCGCATGGCGCGCCACTGAATATTGGCGAGTAATTTTTTCCTCATAAATACTTCACATCCACATCGCCGATGAATAACGAAATTGAAATTTTAATCCGCCGCGGCGAGTCGCCGTACTCAGACGATACTTTATACAGATTCGGGCTCATGCCGCTTTTCTTAGAGCCGAGCAGGTTCATATCGCCGATAAAAGCCGATGAACTGACGGACACTTCGATATCCGGCGGGACGTACACATCGACATTGCCGATGACACCGCTGATGGTCATCGTGCTTTCTCCTTCGGGAATCATCGCTTTTGACAAATCAATTTTCACATCGCCGATGAATCCGGAAACATTTAAATCATTCAGCTCAAACGGGTCCTTCATCATCCGGAGCTCGCCGATAAAAAAGCTGCGGAGGTCCGGCTGTCTGCTTTCCGTCTGGGCGGAAGGCTTTGGCTGCTCTTCTTTTTCAAGATTGATTTTCTTCTCTTTATGTTCATACACGCGCTTTCCTTTCAGGAGCCTGTAGCCCGCGTATATGAGAAAGGCGGCGAAGGCATAGCCGAACAGGTTAAAGGTGGCGCTGAACAGGTTCCTCAAAAATAAAAAAGCGGCGAAGATATACAGGACGGAGCCGAGCCAGCCGCGGGAATATTTATTAAAAATATAACCTGTGATCAGAAAAAAGAGCGGCCAAAACAAGAAGTCGCCGATGCCGATAATACGCAAAAACATGCTGACGCCTAATAAGGCGATGATAAGTCCGAGAATCTGTTTTTTTGCCATCAGCTGCTTGCCCCTCCTTTCCTTGACTATTGCAGTGCAATATTGCCGCTCGTCACTTTTATATCAATCGGCCTGGCGCCGCTGCCTTTCATGCCGGTAAATGCCCCGCCTTCCTTACTCGTTTTCTCAAAGGAATAAGACGGCCGAATCCTTCCGCTTGCCGTCTCGGCGTTCACCGTAAAACTTCCGTCTTTCGGCAGGCTGATCGCTGCGCTGCCGCTCGCAAGCCTGACGGATACGGGAGCATCCGCCGTCTCAAGCGAGGCATCGACACTGCCAGAAGCGACCCGCACGTCAAGGGCGCCCGCCACATGTTGAAGCCCGACATGTCCCGAGGATAAACGGACAGCCCCCGTTTTTGCCGCAAGGCCTGCTGCTGTGAGATTGCCCGACAGCCCCTTCGCTTCAAACACATCCGTCTTCACGTGCTTCAGCGACATGTTCCCGCTTACAGAACGGACGCCGAGGTGCGCAAGAGACAGCCCCTTGTTTCCGTCGACGGCAATGCTGCCGCTTGATGTATGGACGGTGATGTCCCGATGATAATCATACGGAATGCGGACAATCAGCAGAGGGCGCTGAAAGAGATTCAGAAATTGGAACCCTTTCTCCTTCGCTTTAAGATTGAGGGTCTTTCCCCTGCTTTGGACAAACATTTTCCCCGCCGGTCCCGTCATGTTTGCCGCGATATCATTCCGCGCTTCCGCGATGATTTTTACATCCGTCTGTTCCGATGAAACCGACAGGCTGTTGACGGCACGCGGCGGTATGCTTGCCGATTCCGCTTCTGTTTCGCACAGCGGAAAAAAACGCCCGGCAAACACTTCTTTCACCAAAAACAGACAGCAGATCAGAACGGACGCCGCCATCAGTCCTTTGGCAATCTTACGCTTCATTACGTTCCATCCTTTTTCATTCATTTTATTATAAAGGAAAAGCCGGATAATTGATACGTGCGTATAGGGAAGAGGCGTAAACGCGCCGATCTTCCCTTGTGCACATTATTCATGAGCCGCTTTTTGACGCTCTGTTTTTTCCAGAGAAAGCGAGCGCATTTTTTCAATCTCAGCTTCCACCTCGTCTGAATATTGGGAGCGGCTGTATTCTGTGTTCGCCTCAGCTGAAGTGCCGTATTTGACGCGGACTTCCATTTCTTCAATGCGGCTTTCCATTCGAAGGAACTCTCTGTAGGCGCTTTCGCTGTCAATTTTGTCGAAAGAAGCGTTCATATGTTCCTTCGCATTTGCCGCGTTTGCGCGGGCGATGAGCGCCTGTTTTTTATCCTTTACGTCGCGGAGGCGCGTTTCTAAAGTTTCCAGCTGCTCTTTCAGCTCTGCCAGCTGTGTTTTCGCCTGCTCATACGCTTTTTCATGTTCGGCCGCTTTTCCCTCAAGGTATTTCATTTCAGTCAGCGCCTTTTTCGCCAGCTCCTCTTCCCCGGCATCAAAAGCAAGCTGAGCCTGGTTTTTCCGTTTTGCCGCCGTTTCGGAGGCGTCTTCCTGTTTTTTCTTAAACTGATGGACGATCGTATGCTGTTTGACAATCGTTTGTTTCGCCTTAGCGATGTCACTTTCCATATCACGCACATATTGATTCAGCATGACTTTCGGATTTTCTAATTTATCAAGCCCTTCGTTAACAGATGCGACGAACATATTTCTTATTCTTTTTAAGACCATTTTGTCTTCCTCCTTATTTTTTCTTCAGAAATTCTTCCCATTCAGAGTCAAATCCGGATTGATAGCCCGGTGATGCCGCTTCCGGTTCATACTGGCGGGAAGCGGTATCTGAGCCGCCCTGCTTCATCATCTTCCACCCGAAATACACCATGGCGCCGGCCAGTCCGATCGCAACGATAAATGGAAGAGAACCGACGAGAATCATAGCTCCGATGACGCCCGCGATGATACCCGATACCGCCCGGCCTTTTGAAAAACGTTTGATTCCCCAGTAAAGCATCAGGCCTCCGATCGCCAGCGGGATGATAAATGCGAAATGGCCTCCTCCGAAAAAGACAGAAAGTCCGAACACAATCAGCAGAAAGCCGCCTGCCGTTTTACCATTTATATTCATGCAGATCCTCCTTTCGTTTTCCTTGTCTTTACTATAAACAAATCCCGCGGCCGGCAAAACGAGTCAGAGATTGATTTTCATATCAGACCGGAGTCGTATAAGCCCCCGGACCTTCGCATAAAAAAACGCCGCTGCACCGGACGGCGCAGGGCGTTTCACGAAAAATCTATATTCTGATGCTCGCTTCTTTTTCCCTGATGAGATCTGAGCGTTCAGCTTTGGCCAGCTTCGTAAAGAACAATATTCCCAGACCGGACAGGACTTCAACGAGACCGCCGGCGGCAATGACTTTTCCGGGACCGAAGGCGTTAGCCGCGTATCCGCAAAGAACCGCGCCGAGCGGAATGGATATGTTTGAGATCATATGGATGACGGCATAGACTTGCGGCTGGTCATCATGGTCCACAGACGTCTGAATAATCGTATATTCCGGCACATTAATAGCGCTGACGGCAGATCCGAACGCAAACGCGGCGAGGAAGACGAGCGGCAGAAAAGTGTTGAGGCCGGTGATGAAAAATGCCGCTCCTTCTATGATTCCCGCTGACACAAACAGGAGACCGTATTTGTTCACCTTCACCTTAGCCAAAATAAAACCCATTAAAAAGGCTCCGCCCGTGCCTGTCGCTTTCAAAAGCGAGTAGATGATCGGCGGCATGTTTAAATCTTCGGCGACATAAACGGCAGAGAGCGCCTCCCACGGAGCGGCCGCAAAATTCATGAAGATACAATAGATGGCGAGCGGGTATAAAATCTGGTGTTTCCTGACAAGAACGAAACCCCGTTTGAGCCTTCCGAAATACGTCCCGCGCTGTCTGACGGCGACTGTATCCTGTTTGGCATGCTGGACTTGGTATGACATAAAGAGTACGAGAAAACCTGATAGAAGATAGAATATAAGAGCGATAAACAAAGAATAAGCGGGACTGATAAATGTTAAGAACACCCCGCTCAGCGTAATGGCGGCAAGCCTGACGATCTGGCCTGATGACTGGATGACCGCATTCGCTTTCTGCAGGCTGTTTTCTCTGACAATATTGGGGATTAATGAGATAGATGCAGGATTATAAGCGGCTCCCGTGGCTGAATGCACAATCATGAGAAGCATGACAAACCATAAAGGAGAAAAACCGTTAAAGTAACAGACCGGAATGATCAACACGACCGCCGCGCGCGTCAGGTCGGAGAAATACATCCAGAATTTCAGCGTATGCTGCTTCATAAAAGGCCCGGTAATCGGCGCCAGCATCGCCTCCGGAAGGAACGTGACCGCAATGAGCAGGGACGTGCCGATCGCGCCTTCCCCGTCAAAAATCAAAAACCACAGAATGGAATTAAAGGCAAAACCGTCGCCTGACAATTTAACCAGCCTTGAGATAAACAGAAGGGTGAAATTTTTATTCCAGATGCTCTCGCTCTTATTATATGTATCCATCTATCAAATCCCCCATTATTTTACAATGTTTCTTATAATATCTCATTTTTTAATTTTTCAGTCAATAATGCATAAGATACATTTTCCTCCTGTCAATAAAGGTTCAATTGATGGATATCTCTATAAAAAAACAGCCGGCTTGCTGATGCCGGCTGAACAAAACATTATTCATCATCACGGAATACCGCGGCGCTTCTTTCATATTCTATATCCTGAACGCCCTGTCTTGCGTTAACCGCTCTTGCCGCCGCGAAAAAATAATCAGACAGGCGGTTCAAGTAACGCATCACCGTATCGTTTATCTCTTCTGTTTTGCCGAGTTTCACGATGAGACGCTCAGCCCGTCTCGTGACGGTCCGCGCGATGTGAAGCTGAGCAGCCGCCTTATGCCCGCCCGGAAGAATAAATTTCTCAAGCGGGGGCGCTTCAGCCGTGTAACGGTCTATGCAGTCTTCCAATGCGGAAATAGATGTCTCTCTTAATGTATAGCTTCTATGTTCAGTGACCGTCGCCAAGTCGCCGCCGCAGTCAAACAGCTCATGCTGAATGTTTCGGAGTTCGGCTTTCACATCACCGCAATTCTCACAATCATCAAGCTCCGCAAGCGCAAGCCCGATAAAGCTGTTCAGCTCATCAATCGTCCCGTAGCTTTCAACCCGCAGACTGTCTTTATCCGTTCTGCCGCCGATCAGGCTTGTCTGTCCTTTATCACCGGTTTTCGTATACAGCTTCATCGTTGTATTCCTCCTTCTTCCGCCGCTTTTACACATGCCGCGGTTCCTCTTCTGACGGCTCTTTCCGCGTGAGGGACATCCATCGCCTCTCCTGTCTGCAAGGCGCAAATGACAATGTCGCCTTTTGCCTGTCTGCCGGAAAGAGCCTGCATTCTCGCTTCAGCCGCTGCCGTTAACAGCCGTACAAATCCCTGTTCCGATAAACGTCCGCTGATCAGCACCCAAACGGTATGCTGCGCAGTCACGGCAATTGTGACCGAATCAAACGTACGGCAGATCAAACCAGCGGCCGCTGAGCCGGAAAGCCGGCGGCTCCACGAAAAGCCCGGGCCGTCAGATGCGGTTGACAACATTCTGAACGGCCGTTCTGTATGAAGCGTTACGGTATTTCCGCTTTTGTTTATCAGAGAGGCGAACGGAACGTTGACAGGCTCTCTTTCCTCCTGCGCTTCCGGCATGAAAGCGATCAGCGGTTTCGGTGACGATTGCTGGGCAACAGCGCTGACGGTGATGCCGTAAATGTCTTCAATCGTCTCTTTTTTCAAAGCCTGATCCGGCGTCTGCTTCGGAAAAGCGCGTCCGTCTTTCATCATCAGGAGCTGATCACAATATTGGCCTGCGGCGTTTAGGTCGTGAAAAATACTGATGACCGTCAGGCCTCTTTCTCTCGTCAACCGCTTCACCGTATCAAGCAGGTCTTTCTGATATTTGAGATCAAGAAAGGTCGTCGGCTCATCCAGACACAGCACCTCAGGCTGCTGAGCCAGCGCCTGCGCCAGAAAGACGCGCTGCCGCTCCCCGCCGCTCAGATTGCGGACGGATTGCTGCGCATATCGGTCGATGCCCGTCATTTCCATCGCTTCCCGGACAATGTCTTCGTCATGTTGATCCATCTGTCTGAAGAGTCCTTTTTGATACGGATATCTGCCGAAGGACACTGTTTCCTTAACGGTAAATGTAAAAGCTTGCTCCGTATGCTGCGGCAAAACGGCCATGATTTTCGCAAGTTCCCGCGGCTTGTATCCGCCGACGGGCCTGCCTGCTACGAGCACCTCGCCTTTTGACGGAGAGAGCATTCCCGTCAGCAATTTCATCAGCGTTGTTTTTCCCGAGCCGTTCGGACCGAGTATGCCGACAAATTCACCTTTTCCGGCGGTAAAGCTGACATCTTCTACAATCATCCGGCCTCCGTACCCGCCGGACAGGCTGCTCACCCTGATCATAAGCGTTTCCCTCCATGATGCTGGCGAAGCAGAATCAAGGCAAACACAGGCGCTCCCGCCAAAGCCGTCATAATGCCGATCGGCAATTCGACAGGCTCAATGACGGTGCGGGAAAACAAATCCGCCAAAATGAGAAACCCGGCGCCCGTCAATGCTGACAGCGGCAGTAAATGGCGATGATCCGTCCCCCACAAAAGCCGTGTCACGTGGGGAATGACAAGGCCGACAAATCCGATCGTCCCCGAGACGGCAACCGCTCCTCCCGTCAGCAGAGATCCGGCGGCGATCATCAGCCATTTTCTTTTTCCCGTACTGACGCCTAACAGCCTTGCCTTTTCTTCTCCATAAGTCATAATGTTTAATTCTCTGCCATTGATAAGCAGAAGCGCCGTCCCGGCCAGAAAAAAAGGCAGAAACAGCGCGACATAGCCCCAGCCCCTCATTGACACGCTTCCTAACAGCCAGCGGACAATCGGGAGCAGATCATTGCCCGTTAAAGCGATCACAAGCGATATGAGAGCCCCGAGAAAAGAATTCATGATGATGCCTGTCAAAATGAGCGTCGAAACCGACATCGACGCATGAACGAGGCGGCTGAAAAACAGAACCGCCGCCATGACCGCAATGGCTGCGGCGATGCTGACAACCGGTAGTGTGAACCGGCCGAGGACGGGAATCTGAATGCCGAAAAACAAGGTGATAACGGCTCCCGCTGAGGCTCCCGAAGATACCCCGAGTGTATAAGGGTCGGCGAGCGGATTTTTCAGAAGTCCCTGAAACGCCGCTCCCGCAATGGATAACGCGGCTCCGACAAGGGCAGCCAGAACGACTCTCGGCAGGCGGATATTCATCATAATATTTACATTCATAGGGTCAGCCGAGGATGTCCGGCCGATCCCGATCCAAAAAACGTCGGATAAAGGAATATGCAGACTGCCGATTGAAATGCCGAGTGCCGTACAAACGGCTAAAAACAGCAGGCTGACCGTGTAGGCCAGCGGGCGGTTACTTTTTAAACGTTTCAGGATAAACGCTTTCTGCAAGCTTCTCGACCCCTTTGACAAGGCGCGGGCCTGAGCGTGTGACAAGGTCGGGATCAACAGAATAGACATTGTGGTGTTTGACCGCATTGACGGCACCCCAGCCGGCGCGTTTTTCCACTTCAGCGGCCTTTACGCCGTCTGTCGTAATGATGACGTCCGGATTCATTTTGACAATCGCTTCATCCGTCAGCTGAACCCAGCCGGTCTGGCTGCCGGCGGCGTTTTTCGCGTGTATATCTTCAAGCATTTCGTTCATAAACGTGCCTTTCCCCGTCGTGTAGCCGTCAGGAGACACTTCGACGAATACTTTCTTTTCGTCTTTTTCAGAAATGGCCGCCGCTTTCTTTTCTATGCCGGAAAGGTCGGATTTCATCGATTTGATCAGCTTATCCGCCTGCTTTTCTTTGCCGGCCGCTTTTCCGATCATGCTGATTGATTTGTACACATCTTGGAACGATTGCGCATCATTGACCGTTAAGACGGTGATGCCCGCATCTTTCAGCTGCTTCATCGCATCGGCGGAAGCGGACATAGAGGACGCGTGGGCAAGCACGAGATCCGGCTTCAGCGCGATGACTTTTTCAGCGTTCACATTCATATCTCCGACTTTCGTTTTTTTTACCGCTTCTTTCGGATATGTATCATTTGTCGTGACGCCTGCGACCTTATCTCCCAGTCCGAGCGCGTATGTAATTTCCGTATTGCTCGGCATGAGGGAAACGATTTTTTCCGGTGCCTGCTTTATGGTTACTTTTTCGTTCGCGGCATCCTTAATGGTTACCGGGAATGCTTCGGTTGAGACGGCTTTTTGTTTGGCCGCGCTTCCTTCTTCCTGTGCGCCGGAACAGCCGGCGATCACAAAGGCGGTGACCAAAAGCGCCGCCCAGACGGCAGTGATCTTCTTCATTCTTTTAACTCCCCCTGATTATGGTAAACGATTGTCTCTTTGACATTCGTATCCTTTTTTCGCAGTAATTATACTATAAGTCTTTAAGGCTTGTATATCCGGCCTTTTTGCATGAAAGCAAATTGTTCGTACACACTAAAATTCATCATGTATACTGTTACACAATGGTGTAAAAAGGAGGATTATCATGGAATTACAGCTTGAACGAAAGCTCGTTTTGATTACAGGATCAACCTCAGGCATCGGAAAAGCCGCGGCAAAAAGCTTTTTAGCCGAAGGCGCCGAGGTGATTATAAACGGAAGAAAAAAAGAAACTGTGGAACGGACGGTTGAGGAGCTTTCCGCTTACGGAACGGTCCACGGCATCGCTGCGGATTTATCGCGTCAGGATGAGGCGGATGACTTGATAAAGCGCGCGGGTGTAATCGGGGAAGTCGATATTCTCGTCAATAATCTCGGTTTTTTTGAAGTAAAGGACTTCGCTGAGGTGTCTGATGACGAATGGACTCGGTATTTTGAAGTGAATGTTATGAGCGCCGTGCGCCTGTGCCGGCGTTTTCTGCCGCAAATGCTCGAGAGAAACAGCGGACGGATTCTGAACATCTCCAGTGAAGCCGGTGTCAAACCGCTTGCGCAAATGATTCCGTATTCAATGACGAAAACGGCGTTAATCAGCTTGTCCCGGGGAATGGCGGAAATGACGAAAGGCACAAATGTCACGGTCAACTCCGTGCTGCCGGGACCGACATGGACCGAAGGCGTCGCTTCTTACATGGAAGGAGCCGCAAAGGCTGCCGGAGAAGACACAGACAGCTTCGTCCGGGATTATTTTAAAGTGAATGAACCGACATCATTGATTCAGCGCTATGCAACCCCGGAAGAAGTCGCCAATACGATTGTATTTCTCGCTTCATCAGCGGCTTCTGCCATTAATGGCACCGCACAGCGGGTTGAAGGCGGCATCATCCGCTCCATTTAACACAAAAAAGCCCGGCACAATGGGAACTTCCCCATATGCCAGGGCTTTTTTTACATCATGCCTGCAAACGGAACCGGCTCCCAGCCGCCCGTCTCAAGCTCTGCTGAAAACAGGCCGCCCGCATGCGGCTGCTCAAGTCTTTCGGCTTCCGTCAATTTTTCCGTCGCGGTCGTAATGTATAACGTGTTCAAGTCTCTGCCTCCGAACGCGCAGCAGGTGACGTATTTCGCCGGAACTTCGATAGATGCAATTTCCTTATGCAAAAACGGGTCAATCCGGACGGCACGGCCGCCTCCGAACAGAGCCACCCACAGCATTCCGTCACGGTCAATGGTCATTCCGTCGGGAGATCCTTGCGACTTCGGAAAGCGGTAGACCGTTTTCGGATCTGATACGGCTCCGGTTTCAGGATCATATGAATAACAGACGATTTCCTGCGTCGGAGTATCGATATAGTACATCAGGTTTCGGTCCCGATCCCAATCCAAACCGTTCGAGGTGGAGACCTGGTCTTTTATTTTGGCAAGGCTGCCGTCCGTATTCAGACGGTACAGCGAAGCCTCCTCTTCTTTGCCTTCCATGCTCGTCGTTCCCGCCCATAATCTGCCGGACGGATCGCATTTTGCGTCATTGAAACGGATATCTTCCCGCATGTCTTTCGGCTGCTTCATCTTCGTCAATGTGTCTTCCCGAAGATTGTACAGGTAAAAACCGTCTTTCATCGTCATCACCAGCTCTTCCTTTGAATACAAGGCCAGAGCCGTGACAAATGATTTGAATTTAACGGAACGGTTGATTCCGTCAGCCGGAGTGAAGATATGGAGCTGGCTGCCCAGTATATCCACCCAGTACAGGCATTGCTTGTCCTTGTCCCATAAAGGGCCTTCTCCGATAACTGCTCTCGTATCTGCTCGTAATGCTGCTTCCATGTGTGAACACCTCTTTTGCTTGTCAGTCTTCTATTGTTATTCCCGACAAAGCGGCGTCCAAACTCAATCTTTTTTAAAAAGAATCGTAATCACCGTTCCGGCGCTGATTCTGCTGTTGACATGGATGGTTCCGTTATGAAGGTGAACCAGCTCCTTGGCAATGGCGAGCCCGAGTCCCGTTCCTTCTGACGGTCCCTTCGTATTCGTTCCCCGGTAATAACGGTTAAACAGCTGGTGAATCGTTTCGTCGTCCATTCCTCTTCCGTTATCTTTCACCTTCAGAATGAGCTGTTCGGCTGATTCCTCAAGCACGACCCGAATGGCGGTCCCTTTCTTATTATGCTTAACCGCGTTTGCCAGCAGATTCTCCAGAATACGGCGGAACCACGCTTCATCAATGGCGAAAAGAATGTCTTCCTTTTTGGTTTCAAAGGCGATGTCATAGCCTTCCGAGAACGTGTTTTTCGTGAAATCGTTCGTGACGTTTCTGATAAACGGCACGACGTTGATCAGCCGCCGTTCGATCGGGAGGGCCGCGTTTTTGAGGCGGTATGTTAAGTTTAAGTCCTCAATCAGCTTAGACATATATTCTGATTTTTCCCGGACGATCTGCCCCATTTCTTTGACTTCTTCCGGGGTCCAGTCGTATTGCTTCGATTCAAGCATCATGCTGTAGCCGTAAATCGTGCTCAGCGGGGTTTTTAAGTCATGGCTCAGCCCGGCGATCCATTCTTCCCTTGTCGCCTGGATTTTTTCTCTGTTTTTCTTATCCCGCTTCAGCGTGTCGGTCAGCTGATCCATCGATTCGAAAATCTCGGCGAAAAAGCGGAACGGCTGTTTTGTTTTGCCTTTTTTGTTTTTGCTGACCGGCTGTCCTTTGCGGTTCTTCGGCTCTTCAAGCCGGCCCTTTGATAAATTGACAAGCCATTTGATGGTATGAAACAGCGGCCAGCCGAAACGGAAAGAGTACCAGATGGTCAGGATGCAGATCATAAATACCAGGATTCCGATCAAGAGGAAGAGTGTTTTCATCACATTTCTCAAAAATGATTTGTTAAACTCGTGATCGGGGATGTACACGGGGTTCGGCACCGACGCGACCATCCATTTCGTTTTATCGAGTCTTTTAAAAGAAATTTCCCGTTTGTAATTCCACGGCTTGGAACTGTATTTCAGCAATTCAAGCTCATTGACGGTGTTCCGTTCTTTTTTCGTGCTGTTGATATCCCCGAGCAGTCTGCCGCTGTCTTCGAGAAGGTAGACCGCCCCTTTTTCCCGTTTAATATAATCAACCGTGCTCTTTTTATATTGAGAAAGGGAAGCGAGGGATGGCTCCTGTGATTCGATGTAAGTGAGAAGCTGCTCACTGGCGGATTTCCAGCCGAACAGAATCAAATAGGTCTCATCATTTATCGTGACCGTCCAGTAATTCAGCTTGTAGTTGTCAAAATTCCGGTACTGGTAAATGGATAAGAGATCTTTTCTGCTGTAATGGCTCGGGACGTCTTTCGGCACTCTGTACGCGTAGTCCGTTTTTTCATTGTCATTAATGATCTGCAGCCAGCCCTTCTGCTTTCGGACCGACATCTTTAAAAACTCATCGACATCCCATGTGCCGTCTTCGTTTTTATCAAGCCACGCTTCAAACGAGTCCGCGGTCGCTTTGGTCAGTCCCGCATTGGCTTCCGCTTCGCTGAAACGCCAATCCAAATAGAAGAAAGAAGCGACGGCCAAAACGGACATCAGCAGGATGACAAGCAGCAGCTGTCCGAAAAAGTGGAGCAGAAATTTTCCGCGCATTCTCATGAGCGGGTTCCTTTTTCTCCTTGATCGGGAATAAACCGATAACCGAGGCCGCGCACCGTTACAATATAGGACGGATTGCTGGGGTCTTTTTCAATTTTTTCTCTGAGCTTGCGGATATGCACCATGACGGTGTTGTTGTCGCCGTAAGACGGATATCCCCATACTTTTTCATAGATCTGATCTTTTGAGAGCACCACATCAGGGTGTTCACAGAAATATTGAAGCAATTGCAGAAGCTGTGCGGAGCAGCTGACGGGCTCGCCCCCGACGATCAGCTCGGCGTTTTGCGGTGAATAGGAAAAATGACTGTATGAATACGTCTTTACCGCCGTTTTCTCTTCGCGCTTATAGGTTCTCTTTAACGTCGCTCTGATCCGCGCCGCCAATTCGAGCGGATTAAACGGCTTTGTTATATAATCGTCAGCTCCCAATGCAAATCCTGACAGCTTATCCGCATCAGAAGAACGGGCGGTCAGAAAAAAGATCGGAGCGTCGGTATAGTTCCGGATTTCGGTGCATGCTTCAAAACCGGACATGCCTTCCATCATCACATCCAGCACGAGCAGATCCGCGGTTTCATGTTTAACAAACTCGATCGCTTCCTCAGCGCTTCCGGCTGTCTTAATGTTGTGATAGCCTTCTTTGACGAGAACGCGTTTGACCATATCAACGATCGCCTTCTCATCGTCTACAATTAAAATTGACGCATTTTCCACCTTGGACGTTCCTTTCTCTTTGTTTTTTTCATCATATCATTATATGGATAAGATTTGGTACCTTTTTAGTGCGGAGGTCTTGCGGGGAAACAGAAAAGAAAAACGAGACCGGACATCTCTTCTCGTTTTTCTCACGTTGTCAGAGCGGAATATCCATCATTCCGCCGCTTTTGTCAGGAGCTTTCATTTATAAGATGAAGAATAAATTCCCAAAAACCCGGCACTTCCTGGCATAACAGCATGTCCGCTTTTTCAACTATTTTAATCTTCAATTCTTGTTCAAGATCTTCTCTTTCCTGGTATGATGTATTGCTCAGTTTTTTTTTTATCATTGGCGAAAAACGCGAAATCAAAAGTTCCATTTCGTCGGTATCTGTGTTCTCTTTGTTGAAGTCAAATGGCCCGTTCACTGCTTATTTTCCCCCTTTTTTTGCTTGTCCAGCTGCTTTCTGAGATTGTCGAGCCCTTTTTTATGAATATTGGAAATGTTCTGCCGTGATTCACCCAGCGACTCGGCAATCTCCTTCATCGTCGCTCCGTGAAGATAAATATTCGTCAGCACGCTTTTTTGTTTATCGGTTAACGTCTGAAGCGCTTCGTATAAATCACGGTTTTGGACATGCTGGCTCAAATCCCCCTGCTTCCGCAGAAACTCTTCATACGCGTCTTTTCCCATTTCATAGGGAAGCGCTTCACCTCCCTCCGGCTGATCCACCGTCAGCGGATAGCGCTTCTGATTTTTACGGATGCGCTTGTCAAAATCGATGGAGAAAATCCGGATCATAGAGTTCATATATTTGATGATCCGGATTTCCTTATAAAACTGTTTAAAATGGTCGTCCAGTGATTTTGCATCCTTCTCGTCTGAATGTTCCAGCACATTTTTAAATTTCTCGTAATGCTTTGGGTCACTTAAAAAATGTTTAACGATCGGATGTTTCATAATTTCCTTGCATTTTGACCGTAAAAGAACTTGATAGTCCATAAAACCGCCCCCTATTTAAATTAAATGAAAGAAAGCAAAAAAAAGTAAACTACTCCTTTCCGACTAAGATTCCGCACTCCTTATGTCCCGGATTTTCCGGAACAAAAAAAGACCCTCAACCGCGATATCAGGTTTACAGGAGCCGCTCTTTCTTTCACTTATATACATGACTGCAGGTCAAGTCAGGAGGTGGCTGATAATGGATCAGGTTTTTATAGAAGAAGCGGTCAGACAGCTCGGCAATCTCGGCTTTCCGGCTCTGATTGCCATGTATCTTCTCACACGGTTTGAGAAGAAGTTTGACGCCCTGATCGAACTGATGACGGAACTGAAAGATCAGAAAATGAAAAATTAATTTTCACACGAAGTTGACTTTTCATCGGAACGCATCACTTAACAAAGCAGAAGGGAAAACGAAAGGCCTTTCACATTCTCTTTCTGAAAAAACAAAGCTTGAGAGGAGACGATTTACATGTCAAAAGAAAACAACTGCAATATCCCGCAGCCGATCAGAGGAGACAAAGGGGCGACCGTCACGATTCCGCGCAACCTTGAAAGAGACCGCCAAAATCCGGATATGCTGACGCCGCCGGAAACGGATCACGGCACAGTGGATAATATGAAATTCTCTTTCTCAGATGTGCACAACCGGCTGGAAAAGGGCGGATACGCGCGTGAGGTGACCGTTCGCGAGCTGCCGATTTCTGAGAATCTGGCATCTGTCAACATGCGTTTAAAACCGGGCGCCATCCGTGAGCTGCACTGGCATAAAGAAGCGGAATGGGCATATATGCTGACGGGCAAAGCGCGGGTCACGATTGTTGATGAACAGGGACGCAGTTTTATCGATGACGTGAAGGAAGGAGATCTGTGGTACTTCCCGTCAGGCCTGCCGCACTCCATTCAGGCGCTGAAAGAAGGCTGTGAATTCCTCTTGGTTTTTGATGACGGTTCTTTCTCAGAAAACAGCACATTCCAAGTGACTGACTGGCTTGCCCACACACCGCTTGATGTCATCGCCAACAACTTCGGGGTTTCAGAAAAAGACCTCGCCGGCCTGCCCGGGAAAGAAAAATATATCTTTGAAGAGCCGGTTCCCGGGAAGCTGAAAGATGACATTGTGGAAGGCCCGAACGGTGAAGTGCCTTATCCGTTCACTTACCGCCTGCTGGATGAAGGTCCGACTGCTGAGACGGATGGCGGCAAAGTATATATCGCGGATTCCACAAACTTCAAAGTGTCCAAAACGATCGCTTCAGCGCTTGTCGTGGTCGAACCGGGCGCAATGAGAGAGCTGCACTGGCATCCGAACACGCATGAATGGCAGTATTATATTTCCGGTAAAGGACGGATGACGGTTTTTGCATCGGACGGCCATGCGAGAACATTTAACTATCAGGCCGGGGATGTCGGTTACGTCCCGTTCGCAATGGGCCACTATGTGGAGAATTTGGGAGATGAGCCGCTCGTCTTCCTGGAAATCTTCAAGGATGACCACTATGCCGATGTGTCCCTGAACCAATGGCTTGCCATGCTTCCTGAGAAATTCGTCCAGCAGCATCTGGATCTGGGCAAAGACTTTACGGATATTCTTTCAAAAGAGAAACACCCTGTCGTCAAAAAGAAATGCTGAAGAAGATACACACCGGCTTGCAGAGTTCCGTCTCTGCAAGTCTCCTCTGTGTGAAAAGGAGCTGAACAGATGATCAATCAAAACGGGACGAAAATGTTTTTTCTTCATGTGCTTCGGTATGCCCTGGCAGCCGCTGCCGTATTATTCGGGTATTTTATGGTGATGATGGCCGTATTTTCATTAGCCGGGACGAGCTACGGATCGATGGCGTACGTCCTGCTTTTTTCCGTGCTTTTTATTCTTCTCGGTTTATGTTTTGAACCGCTTGAGCGGCTGATGATACATAGCTTTACCTTTTTTGGGACGGGCAGGCTGCCTTTTCTCCTTTTAGCCAGCACCGTTCAGCTGCTGTTCCTCTGGATGACCGCGTATACGACGGATAAACTGATTGAAAAGATTTGGCTGTCAACGACGGAGGAGCTGATTGTGGCGGGGGTTTTTTTCGTTTTGGATAAATGCGTCTCCGGAGAAAAGCAGCCCCGGGCGCAATAAAAAAACGCAGGCCGGAATGGCTCTGCGTTTTTTTTCATCATACCGTTGCGTTTTCATGCCGGATTAAATCGTAGGTTAAGCAGACCGGTTTGTTCGTGCGCGGATCTTTTACAATCTGTGCGTCAATTTGGAAAACGTCTTTCAATATGCCGGGAGTCATGACTTCCTCCGCCGTTCCTTCCTTGATGACGCGCCCTTTTTTCAGGGCGATCATGTAATGGGAAAAACGGGCGGCATGGTTCAGATCATGAATGACCATTAAAATGGTGCGGCCCTGCTCCTTGTTTAATTTGTCCAGCAGCTGCAAAATTTCAAGCTGATGGGCGAGATCTAAATAAGTGGTCGGTTCATCAAGAAGCAGCAGCTCCGTTTCTTGAGCGAGCGCCATGGCGATCCACACACGCTGCCGCTGCCCACCGGAAAGCGCTTCGATCGGCCGGTCGTAAAATTCGGCCATCCCCGTCTCTTCAAGCGCCCATTTGATCATGTCACGGTCTTTATCACTCAAACGGCCCATTCCGGACTGATGCGGAAACCTGCCGTAAGAAACAAGTTCGTACACCGTCAGCCCGCTCGGCGCTTCAGGCGTCTGCGGAAGAATTGCCATTTCCTTGGCGATGTCTTTCGTGGATTTTTGCATGATCGCCTGTCCGTTTAAATAGACGGCGCCGGATTTCGGTTTCATGATTCTTGACATCGTTTTGAGAACCGTCGATTTTCCGCAGCCGTTCGGACCGATCAGTGTTGTAATTTTTCCTTTCGGGACGGCGATATCCAATTCTTTCGCTATCAAACGGTCGCCATAACCGACAGTAAGCTGTTCCGCCGATAATGAGTTCATCGCGGCAGTCTCCTTCCTCTATTTCGTTTTCATCAGCAAATATACAAAATACGGCGCTCCGAGCACGGAAATCACCAGGCCGACGGGAACTTCGGACGGTGCAAGCACATTTCTCGCCAGCGTATCGGCAAGCAGAAATAAAAATGCTCCGATTAAAGCCGAAACCGGGATAAGCGTCTGGTGGCGCGGTCCGGTAAGCCTTCTGGCCAAATGCGGCGCAATGAGTCCGAGAAAAGCGATTCCGCCGGCTGCCGCAACACATGACGCGGTCAGGGCAACGGCGCACATCAGCAGAACGCGCCGCTCCTTTTCAACCCGGGTGCCAAGCCCCGCCGCCAGCTGATCACCGAGCTGGAGCACATTTAAATATCTGGCTTTATAGAGGCTGAACGGTAAAAGAACCAGCAGCCACGGCAAAATGGACAGCACCATTTTCCAATTGGCGTTCCAAATCGAACCGGAAATCCATACAAGCGCCTGCATGAAATCCCGCGGGTCCATTTTCAGCTGAAAAATCAAGAGAAGCGCATTAAACCCCGCATTGACGCCGATCCCGACCAAAACGAGCCGGACAGGTGAAACGCCTTTTTTCCAAGCCAGCACATAGATGAGCAGCGCAGCCAGAAAAGCCCCCGCCAAAGCGCTCACCGGAAGCAGCCATGTACCGGCCATGCTTAAATCAGCAGCTGATCCTTGGAAAAAGAAGATAAACAGAACGACCGCCAAAGACGCCCCGGCGTTAATCCCGAGAATGCCCGGCTCCGCCAAGTCATTTTGAGACACGCTTTGAAAAATCGCGCCTGAAACCGCGATTCCGGCGCCGACCAGCAATGACAGCACCATGCGCGGCAGTCTGAATTCAAATAAAACGAGCTGATCCCGGGCATCCCCTTGTCCGAAAAAGACACGTAGCGTATCAAGAGGCGCAATCCGGATCACGCCCATGTTTAAGCTGATAAAAAAGACGATGCATATGAGCAAAAACGTAACGGCCATGACCGCCAGCGGTTTTTTCGATTTTACATTCATTACAGCCCTCTCCTTTCCCTGCGCGCCAAATAAAAGAAAAAGGGAACGCCGATAAGGGCGGTTAAAGCGCCGACCGGTGTTTCAAACGGCGCATTGACGAGTCTTGCGGCAATATCACTGAAGACTAACAGAACGGCGCCGAATACCGCCGAACAGGGAATGATCCACCTGTAATCTACCCCGACTAAAAATCGGGTGATATGCGGAATCACCAAGCCGATAAAAGAAATGGCTCCGGCGACTGAGACTGAAGCCCCCGTCAAGAGGACAACGACAAACATTCCGATTACTTTCACAAGCGATGTGTACTGCCCGAGCCCTTTGGCCAGCTCCTCACCCAAGCTCAGCACCGTCACTGAGCGCGCAATCAGAAATGCCAGCAAAAGTCCGATAACCCCGACCGCCAACAGCAGCTGCACGCCTTCCCATTTCACGGAAGCAACTCCTCCGGCATACCAGAACTTCACATCCTGGGCGACATCAAAACGGATCGCAATCGCGCTTGAAAGCCCCGTTAAGAAATAGCCGACTGCCGTACCGGCCAGCGCGAGCTTCACCGGTGTCAGACCGCCTTTTGAAAACAGGCCGATGCCAAACACAATAAGCGCTCCGATTCCCGCTCCCGCGAAGGACCACAAAACAAGTCCCGCCGCAGACAGGCCCGGAAAAAAAGCAAACGCCAATGCGATCGCAAATCCTGACCCCGACGTCACGCCCATAATGGAAGGCTCAGCAAGCGGGTTCCGCGTCAGCCCCTGCATAATCGCCCCGGACACAGCTAAAAAAGCCCCGACGAGCGCGGCGGCGGCGGTTCTCGGCAGCCTCAGATCGCGTATGATTTGATGAGATGTATTTTGCGGCTGAAAGTGAAAGAGAGCATCCCACACCGTCCGCAGATGAATATCGGCAGCTCCGATGGAAACAGACAGGGCCGCGCCGATCAATAAAACCGCAATCCCGGCACACAGCAGCACAGCCGCTCTGAATGAACGCGCCGTCCACTGGATTTCACTCCCTGATGCCCCTAGAGCCGTCATTGTCTGTTTCTTTTTCAATAGACCCAACACTCGTTCTTCCTTTCTCAAAACAAGAATGGTAATGATAATGATTATCAATGACTTGTTTCAGTATAGCACTTTTATCTTCTCTTTTAATAGACCTAATTTCATATAAAAAAAGAAAGTTTTTCTTAAAAAAGAGCGTGCTTCTCTATGAAAGCAGTGATATAATCACACTGATAATGATTCTCTTTATCACTAATACTCATGAAAGAAGGAATGTCAGATGTTCCATACATACAAGAAAATCGGCGCAGCGCTGATTGCCATGCTGCTCATCGCCGCTTTGGCCGCATGCGGCAATTCTTCAGACTCGAAAGGTTCTTCTGAAAAAGAAGAAACCATCACGTATAAAGCCGAAAACGGCAATATTAAAATTCCGAAGCACCCGAAACGGGTCGTCGTCATGGCTGACGGCTACTACGGCGACTTTAAACAGCTCGGCATCAATATTGTCGGCGCGCCGCAAAACGTATTTAAAAACCCTTATTACAAAGGGAAAACAAAAGGTGTGACAAACATCGGCGACGGCACGTCCGTTGAAAAAATCATTGACTTAAAGCCGGATTTAATCGTTGTCTGGACGACACAAGGCGCCGATATTGAAAAACTGGAAAAAATCGCGCCGACCATCGCCATTAAATATGACAAGCTCAGCAACATTGATCAATTCAAAGAGTTTGCGAAAATGACAGGCACTGAAGATAAAGCAGACAAATGGCTGGCTGAATGGGATAAGAAAACCGCTGCCGCTAAAACAAAGGTTCAAAAAGCGGTCGGCTCAAAAACCATCTCCATCATGCAGACAAACGGAAAAGACATCTATGTATTCGGTAAAGACTTCGGCCGCGGCGGAAGCATCATTTATGACAAACTCGGGCTGAAGGCCACAAAACTGACGCAGGAAAAAGCCATTAATCAAGGACCGGGCTACGCCAGCATTTCACTCGAGAAACTGCCTGACTTCGCGGGAGACTACATCTTTATGGGGCCATGGCAGGCCGGCGGTGACGACAAAGGCGTGCTTGACAGCTCAATCTGGAAGAACCTCGATGCCGTCAAACAAAACCATGTCTACCGCATTGATCCGATCGGCTTCTATTTCTCAGACCCGATCTCACTTGAAGGCCAGCTTGACTACATCACAAAAAGCTTAACGAAGTAATCCCGAAGCCGCTGTCACAGCGGCTTTTTATTACGCTTAAAACTTGACAAAAAAATTCGTTTATGCTATAATTTACATTTTTGGATTAACGTGTATAATAAGATTCTCCCGGCCGGAGATTGATGTACAAAACGGAGGATCTTTATATGAAAGAAAACAAGGCGGGTATGACTTCCCTGCTGTCTGCTTTCGGAAGGGCGTACCACAGTAAATACGACACCCCGGTGATATTTGATGATTTTATGGCACAAGATCTGATTTCCGAAAAAGAGCATTCGGACATTCGCGATCATCTGATTCAAGGTATATCATTTTTCAGCAAAGACATGGCCCAGAGGCTTCAAGGCCAACCGGATGACATCTTAAAATGGGTGACTCAAGTCCAGCTGTCTCCTACACCGTTAGCCCGTGCCGCATATTGTGAAGAAGTGCTTTTGAATGAAGTGAAGCTCGGGGCCAAACAGTATGTCATCCTTGGCGCGGGGCTGGATACTTTCTGTTTCAGGCATCCTGAGGTGACAAACGCCTTAGACATATTTGAAATCGATCATCCCGCTTCACAGGAAGACAAAATAAACAGATTGAAACATCTGAATCTCGACATTTCCCATCATCTTCATTTTGTACCGATGGACTTCGCCGCTTCGCTTTCTTTCAGCCGTCTGTATCAGGAAGGTTTTTCACGCCAAAAAACCTTTTTCAGCCTGCTCGGTGTGTCATACTATCTTACGAAAAAGCATCTCGCCCGCCTGCTCACACAATTATTTGCTGAAGTCCCGCCGGGAAGCTCTATCGTGTTTGATTATGCAGATGAGTCCCTTTTTGAAGAAAGAGGACTGTCAAACAGAGTGGAAAACATGGTGAAAATGGCTGCAGCAAGCGGAGAACCGATGTTATCGTGTTTCAGTTATAAAGAAATCGAAAAAATATTAGAATCATCAGGTCTGCTTATTTATGAACATTTATCTCCGGCGGACGTCAATGACCGTTTTTTCAGCGGACGCACTGACCATTTAACCGCATTCGAGACCATTCATTATATACACGCCGTCAAAACGTAACCCGCTGCCGCAAACAAAAAAGACATCTCACAGACGTGAGATGTCTTTTTGTCATACCGATTGTCTGTTGTTTGCAAATTTCTTTGAGACGAAAGGATATAACAGCAAACCGACGAAAAACAGCCCGATACCGAGAATAAAGGTCGTTAAATCGGCCGTTCCGGTAATAATGACGTAAAAAGAATAAATGCAGGCAAGGATGGCGATGATACCGTCTCTTACTCTTGAGCCCTTTATCTCGTCATACGTTTCACCCGTAAAAATGAGCTTCAGGCTGTAAAACGCTGATACGAGATACGGAATCAGATAAGCGAGCGTCGCCGCCGTCGTTAAAAACGTAAACGCGTCACTGATCGTCCGGGAAATAACTGAAAAGATAAAGATCTGTGACATCACGTTCGTTACGATTAACGACACAACCGGGCTTCCCTGTTTATTCGTTTTTGCAAAAGCAGCGGGAAAGTCTCCTGATTTCGCCGCTTGATACGGAACTTCAGAGCCGAGAAGAATCCAGCCGAGCATCGTTCCGAACAGACACAAAATCGCCAGAATCGCCATGATGACGCTTCCCGCATTGCCGACGATCGCGTACAATACGTCAACAAACGGTTTTTCCGAGCCGACAAGCTTACCATGCGGAAGCACGCCCATCGTAATCAATGTCACGATGATATAGATGCCAAGCGCGATCAATAATCCGGTAATGGTGGCGCGTTTCACATCGCGCTGCGAACGGGCGCGCCCGGATAAGATGACTGCCGATTCAATTCCGACGAACGCCCATAATGTTGAAATCGCCGCATTGTGGATCTGTCCGCCGATTCCCTCAACTGTGTGAGGACCTGTTTGAACCGGAAAATAAAAATGATCGAAAAACGACGTTTGAAACACAAATAAACCTGCAATGATAAAGAAGATAAATCCTAATACTTTTGAAAACGTCGTGACAAAATTTAATTTACTCGCACCGTTAATGCTGGTGACGAGAATCGTGTGAGTGCCCCATAATAAAACCGTACATACGGCAAACGTCAGCAGCTGGCCGAGCGTAACCGCCTGACCGCCGATCGAAAACATTTCACGCTTATCCGTTAAAATCGGGAAAAATGATGTTAAATATCCGGCAAGGCTCGTGATGATCGCCACGTTGCTGATCCAGCTCGCCACCCAGTAGCCCCACACCATCGTGAAGCCCGCTGCATTCCCTTTTTTCCGATCGCTGAACAGCGCACGCGCATAGCTTTGCGGCCCCGCCGTCAGCTCAGGCTTGCGGATGGATAAGTGGCCGAAGACCAGCGCGATCATTAACACACCGGCTCCCGTTAAAAGCCATGCTGATGTAGCGCCGAACGGGCTCGCGATTTTTGCGAGCGTACTCGGAAGCGAAAAGATGCCCGAGCCTACCATATTTCCTACGACAAACGCCGTTAATAACCAAAAACCCCATTTTTTCGTCTGTTCCATTCCTGTACCTCCTGGTTGTTCATTCGTACGGACCAGACCCCGAGACCATATTTACACGCAAAAAAAGCCTGAACAAAAGTCCATGCTTAAAGAAACACACACCCTTGATCTCCGGATAGCCCTCCGCGAAAAAGCACGCGGCAGTCCTGCACTTATTCAGATACAGTCCCAGCATAAAGAAGGATCGGCTTTCTTTACACTTCGGCGCTGATGCCTTTAACACATGTTTTGCGGCCCCCTATCAGCCTGGCATGTGCGACTCATCATCAAGCGCAACCTCTACCTCACCGAGAAAGAGTGAGGATTTTTATCATTCAATTCTACTCAGAGGTTATCAGAGATAAAAAGATCTGTCAAAGGGAAAAATTAGATGGAAAACGGATAGAGCGTTCGCCCTACCCGTCTTATATGGTCAGCGGTTGTTTTTTTTCTTTTGAACAGCTTCTTGAAGCGGATCGTCTTTCAGAGCTGCACCGGCGTCTTCAAGCGCGCCTTGAATGACGTTTTTGTTTTTATCGCTGTTTTTTCCTTTTTCTTTGTTAAAGAAAGCCATCTGTATCACCTCTTTATCAAATATAGGTACACCTATAATGTGTCTTTTTCCGCGGCAGAATATGCGGAATCCGCGTCTCCTTCCTTTTGGCGGAACAGGTAAAGTTTGTTGATCAAACATGCATTCTCTTGATATATTTGTAATTCAGGGGATTTTGGCAAAAATAAAAAGGAGAAGCGAAAAATGACAGGAAAAACACACATCATGGGAGGCATCGCTTCTTGTTCCGCAATTGCGTATTATTACGGGTATGATCCGGTCCTTATGACCTCAGCGGGTGCCCTCGGGGCGCTGATTCCCGACATATGCCATACGAAAAGCAAAATCGGCAGGACGCTGCCCGTTCTGTCCAAAATCGTAAGCACGGTGTTCGGCCACAGAACGTTTACACACAGCCTGCTGTTTATGCTTATTATGTTTTTCATTACGGCAACCTATATTCCGAATCCGAGCATTTCCGCCGGACTGATGATCGGAATGGCGAGCCATCTTGTGCTTGACGCATGGACCGTCAACGGCATTAAACTGCTGTTTCCGTCCGCCATCCGCTTCCGTCTTCCCCTTTATATGAGAACGGGGAGTTTTTCGGAGCAGCTTGTGCTGGCCGGCTTAACGATTGTATCCTGCTATTATTTATACGAACTGGTTCACAGCCGCATCTCTTAAACAAAAAGCATCTTTCGCTTTTAGGGTGAGGAGTCATACATATGAAGAAAACCTTTTTCAGCAATCATCGGTTTTTATGCCTGTCCATCCTGTTCATGTGGATGAAAACCTATGCCGTTTATAAGCTCGGTTTTGATCTGCAGAACAATTCGGTTCTTGAGGAATGTCTGCTTCTCATTAATCCGCTGAGCTTCATTGTGCCGCTGTTCGGCATCGCCCTGCTGCTGACAGAAAAAAAACAGCGGATCTTTCTGCTTTCGGCAAATGTGATGCTGACGGGAATTTTAATCGCGAATACGGTGTTTTACGGGTTTTATATTGATTTTATCACCATACCGGTTTTGTTTCAGGCGAGCAATATGGGTGATATGGGAAGCAGCGTCCAAGAGCTGTTTCACCCGCTTTATATCGCTTTATTTTTGGATATTGCGGTTTTGTTTTATCTTGGTAAAAGGCATAAAGCTGGTAAAGGTAAAGCCAGCACCCGTACCGTTAAAGCGTATGCGTGGGCATCAGCCGGCCTCATGCTGTGCAACCTTGCGCTGTCTGAGGCTGAGCAGCCGAAGCTGTTCAAGCACCCTTTTGATCGTGAAGCGCTCGTAAAAGGAATCGGCCTGTTCCACTTTCATTTGTATGACACCATTTCGCAGACGCTGAATGCAGGGGCTAAAGCGTTTGCCGACGAAGACAGCCTTGCGGCGGTCGCGAATTACACTCAAGCCGACTACAGCAGGCCGTCCGAATCAAAGTTCGGGCTCGCAAAGGGGCGCAATGTGATTTTTGTTACGCTCGAATCAACACAGCGTTTTGTAATGGATGAGCGGGTCAACGGGCGGGAGATTACCCCGTTTTTAAATAAACTGCGGAAAAAAAGTTATGACTTCACTCATTTTTATCAGCAGACTGAACAGGGAAAAACCTCAGATTCAGAATTCATTACTGCGAATTCGCTGTATCCGTCTTCAAGCGGCGCCGTTTTTTTCACAAAAAGCGGCCACCGGTTCAATACGATGTACCATATGTTAAAAGACCGTCAATACTATTCAGCCGTTCTGCATGCCAATCATAAGGCCTTTTGGAACCGGGATGAGATGTACGGGGCATTCGGAATCGACCGTTTTTTCGACGCGGATGAATTTAAGGTGACACAGGAAAATTCAACAGGCTGGGGCCTGAAGGATAAGGAATTTCTCGAACAGTCAGCGGAAAAATTAAAGAAGCTTCCGCAGCCGTTTTACGCGAGCCTGCTGACTTTGACCAACCATTTTCCTTTTGAAATTGATAAACAGGATCAGCTCATTGAGGAACCGGACACAAGCAGCGAGTTATTAAACCGCTACGTGACGACGGTCCGCTATGAAGATGAGGCCCTGAAACACTTTTTCAAGAAGCTGAAAAAAGAAGGACTGTATGACAACGCGATGATCGTCCTGATGGGAGATCATTACGGTATATCCGAAGCCCATAATCAAGGACTTGCCGAATTCTTAGGGAAAGAGGAAATCACTCCGTTTGATACGGTTCAGCTTCAGCGCGTGCCGTTTATCATTCATATTCCCGGGGTGACCGACCGTGAGCCGGAAACGATTGCTTCCGCCGCGGGACAGGTTGATGTAAGGCCGACGCTGCTTCACCTGCTCGGCATTGAAACGAAAGGCAGCATTCAGTTCGGCAATGATCTGTTTTCCGGAGAGCGGACCCCGTTTGCGGTGCTGAGAAACGGCAGCTTTATCACGGATGATCATATTTATACGAAAAATACGTGTTACAGCCGTAAAACGGGTGAACCGCTTTCTGACATGAGCGCGTGCAGCGATGAGAAAGAAAAAGCGGAACAAGAGCTGATGCTTTCCGATAAAATATTAAACGGCGACCTGCTGCGGTTTTATAAGCAATAAAAAAATCCCTCCGTTATATGGAGGGATTTCTCATGTTTCATATATAAGCCGTCCGGTCATTTTCGTATCATATCCGGATAATTGAGAAAGCTGGGACTTGAATTCCTCAGAATTAAGAATGTCCTGCACGCTTTGAACAAGCTCCCGGTTTTGTTTTAAGACGACCACATCGTACTGCTCACTGATCACCGGGATAAAGTCCGTGCCCGCCATATGCGCCGCATGCTGCGACCCGACTCCGATATCCGCCTTTCCGCTTGATACTTGTGAAGCCGCTGACAGATGATCCGTGACAATGTCATGATAGCCGGCGACATCAGACGGCGTAATGCCGAAAGATCTGAGCTGTTCATCCAGCAGCACCCTCGCGCCTGATCCTTTTTCGCGATTGACGATGCGGACATCTTTTCGGCTCATGTCCTGAAAACCCTGAATGTTCAGCGGATTACCTTTTTTCACATATAATCCGGCCTGCCGAAGCACGACATGAAAAAGCGCAAACGGCTCCCCTGAAAGAATGCGCTTCACGTACGGGATGTTATACTGCCCCGTCTCCCCATCGTATAAATGCAGACTGACGATGTCACAGGCCCCGCGGTACATCTCGATCAGGCTGTTCAAACTGCCGCTGTACTTGCGGAGCGGAGCCGCCTGTATTGTTTGTTCCAGCTGTTTGCTGAGGAGGTCCATCGACACATCCTGCCCGCTGATGATAACGGACTGCCTTTTTTCCGGCTCCCGCCCGCGGGACGGGTCAGGCGCTTCTGCTGCGGATGGCTTTTTTGACATTCTCATGTTTGCTTTATATTGTTTTAAGTCCTCTTCATCGACCCTCATCTGTCTTCCGACCCTGTACGCCGGAATGAGTCCTTTTTTTATCAAATCATATACTGTCAGTTTGGAGACCTTCAAAAGGCCCGCAACTTCTTCTATTGTATAGGAAGTGGCTTCTGTCATATTATCACGCTCCGTTTTTATTATAACTGTTCAGATATTGAAAAAAAACCGCACCATCACGTACAATTGCGTTATAATTAGTTTGATCTAATGATATTTAGCTATAAGGGGTGCACAATGTTGAAAAAGAAAGCGACACTACTCACAACTGCGGCTATGGCCGTTTTCCTGGCAACTGCGGGCTGCTCATCCGGACAATCGTCCAAGGGCGGACAAAACGAAAAAGTCACGCTGACCGTTTCTGCGGCAGCCAGCGCTCAGGATGCACTTGAAGAAATCCAGACCAACTACGAAAAATCACATTCAAACGTAACCATTCAAGACAACTTCGGATCATCAGGCACATTGCAAAAACAAATTTCACAAGGCGCGGGAGCTGATTTATTCTTCTCGGCAGCCGAAGATAAATTCGAAAAGCTCGTTCATGACGGAGATATCGACAAAAAGGACAGCACGGATCTTTTGAAAAATGATCTCGTCATGATCGTACCTGAGAAAAACAGCGCACACCTGACACATCTGAATGACCTGAAAAAAGACAGCGCGGAAAAAATCGCGCTCGGCACGCCTGAATCCGTTCCGGCCGGACAATACGCCAAACAGTCATTGACGGCATTATCCCTGTGGGACAAGGTAAAAGATAAAGTCGTCTATGCAAAAGACGTTCGCCAGGTGCTTTCTTATGTTGAAACCGGAAATGTCGATGCCGGGCTTGTCTATAAAACAGACGCGCTGATTTCGAAAAAGGTGAAAATCACCGATGAAGCGCCGGCGAAAACGCACGATCAGATCGTTTATCCGCTCGGCATCGTCAAGGATACAAAGCACCGTAAAGAAGCAGAAGCGTTTTATCAGTATCTGCAGTCAGATAAAGCGATGAAAGTGTTTAAGAAATATGGATTTACTGCCAAGTAACATTACGGCTTCGGAGTTTTTCACTCCCGTCGTACTGTCGTTTCAGGTGGCTTTGGCATCAGGCATCGCCGTCATCATTCTCGGGACGCTTGCCGGCGCCTGGATGGCGAAAGCGCGATTTCCCGGAAAAACGGCTGTGGAGACCCTGTTTATGCTCCCGCTCGTTCTTCCGCCTACCGTTGTCGGCTTCATTCTCATTATTATTTTCGGGAAACACAGCTTTATCGGCCGGGCGATTGAGCGGATTTTTCACCAGCCCGTCATTTTCACGTGGTCGGCCGCGGTGATCGCTTCGGCCATTGTCGCCTTCCCGCTTATGTATCAGTCCGCTAAAACGGGCTTCGCCGCGGTTGATGCTGACACCGAGGGAGCGGCGAAAGTAGACGGAGCCGGCAGATGGCAGGTGTTCACCCGTATTTCCGTCCCGCTTGCCTTTCCCTCCCTCTTGACCGGAAGCATTCTCAGTATTGCAAGGGCGCTAGGTGAATTCGGGGCGACTTTAATGTTTGCGGGAAATATTCCCGGCGTCACCCAAACGCTGCCGACAGCGATTTACGTCGCGATGGACTCCGGCAATGAAACACTCGCCTGGGTGTGGGTGATCTGTATTGTGATCATTTCTTTCCTGATGCTGTTTTTCATCCAATTGAAAAAACCCGCTTGACCGATCCGCCTTCCGCGCACCTTTCGCCGGAAGGCTTTTTGATTTAAAATCGGATGGTATATAATGAAACAAAAAACACACAAAGGGTGCGGCCATGAAGATTAATGTCATTATCGCGGATGATAATTCTTTCATCAGAGAAGGAATGAAAATCATTTTGCATACATATGAGGAATTTACTGTATCGGCAACGTTGGAAAACGGACTCGAGGCGGCAGAGTATTGTAAACACAATCCCGTCGATATCGCCTTGCTGGACGTCCGCATGCCGGTGATGAACGGTGTCGAAGCCGCAAAACGGATCGCGGAGGAAACGGATACGAAGCCGATGATCCTGACGACATTTGACGACGATGAGTATATTTTAGAAGCGATTAAAAACGGCGCGAAAGGATATTTATTAAAAAATACCGAACCGGAACGGATACGCGATGCGATCAAAAGCGTTTTCAACGGGCACAGCATTCTTCAGGACACCGTGCTGGATAAAATAAAAGACAGCCTTTTCCGGCCGGCGGAAGCCGCGCATCAGATTGATGAAAGCCAGTTTACTGAAAGAGAGCTCAGCATCATGTCGCTTATTGCGAAAGGACTGTCGAACAGGGAAATTTCAAAACAGCTTTTCATTTCTGAAGGGACGACGGCCAATTATATTTCATCTATTTTAGGGAAAACAGGGCTTGAGCACAGAACGCAGATCGCGATTTATTATATCACCGGGAAGGTGGATAACGGGCGTTGAACGGTATGGATTTTTGGATGCTGATGAGCAGACTGATCGCCATTTTTTATACGGCTTTTTTGTTTGTATCGGCAGACCGCCCTTACACACCGTACGCCGTCTTGTTTCTGCTCGCTTATCTGTCTTTGGGCATTGCGGTCTGCATGATCAGGCCGCCCGCTTGGAGGCGCGGGGTCACCCTCATGGCGCTGGCATTGACCGCTTGGCTTTCCGCCTTAGGCCATCCGGCGTTTCTATTTCTTTTGCCGCCCGCCATTTTTGCGGTTCTTGCCGAATATCCGGTTCACCGCTATGTGTTCTGCCTGCTCGTGTTTTTGCCGTTTTTATTTATCCCGTACGGCGACCTTCCGACTTATATCGTCATGACCTTGTTCTGCTTGGCGATATTCGTTTTGGCCGCCCGGTCCAGCGACCGGCTGAAAAAATATGAAGAGCAGTCAGACAATATGCGCTCAAGCATTGAAAAACTGACGAAACAGCTGCACAGCAGCACAGAATATATCAAACAATCGGAGTATACCGGCAAACTCGAAGAAAGAAACAGGTTGTCCCAAGCCATCCATGACAAAATCGGCCATTCCATGACCGGCGCGCTCATTCAGATGGAAGCGGCGAAGCGGATGCTCGGCTCCCATCCGGACAAAGCGGCTGAACTGCTCCAAAACGCCATTACCATTTCCAAAGAAGGCATAGAGGATATCCGCATTACGCTTAAAAATATGAAACCGCCCGCTGAACAAATGGGCATTCACAGATTAAGAACGTTTATTGATGAATTTTCGGCCAAAAACGGGATGCCGGTTCCGTTTACGCATCAAGGCGATTTGGACAGACTGACGCAAATGCATTGGAGAGTCATTCAGGAAAACGTAACCGAAGCCTTGACCAATGCAATGAAATACGCCGATGCCACACAGATCTTCATTGATATCCATGTGCTGAACAAAGCCGTGAAAGCGGAAGTGAAAGATAACGGAAACGGCGCCGTCCGCTTTAAAAAAGGCCTCGGCATGCTCGGTATGGAAGAACGGGCGGCCGTTTTGCACGGAACCGTTATTTTTGACGGCACGGCCGGTTTTTCCGTCACGACATTGCTTCCGGTTGAATAAGTGAATGTTTTCATGTGAAAAATATGAAGATTCTCATGTCAAAGGAATGAACAGCTGCACTAACGGCCGTTCATTCTTTTTTTTATAATAAGAGCATCATAAGACATAGAGGTGGAAACATGAACATTTTGGAGCTCAAACAGCTGAGTAAGAAATTCGGTGATTATGCCGCCGTTGACCAGATGTCGCTTGCCGTAAAAGAAGGTGAGATTTTCGGGTTTCTCGGCGCAAACGGAGCCGGAAAAAGCACGACGATCAATATGATCTCAGGTCTTTTAAAACCTTCAGGCGGAGACATTCTGTTTCTCGGAAAAGATATTTTCAAATATAGCAAAGCAACGAAAATGAATATCGGCATCGTCCCTCAGGACCTCGCGATTTACGAAGAATTAAACGCCTATGAAAATGTGAAGTTCTTCGCCGGGCTGTACGGCCTGAGAGGGGCGGCTCTGAAAGAACGGGTCGAGGAAGCCCTGACATTCGTCGGCTTGAGCGATAAACACAAATATTTGCCGAAGCATTTTTCCGGCGGAATGAAGCGCAGGCTCAATATTGCGTGCGCTCTTGCCCACCGGCCGAAACTGATCATCATGGATGAACCGACGGTCGGCATTGACCCGCAATCAAGAAATTATATTCTGCAATCAGTGAAAAAGCTGAATGAAATGGGCTGCACGATCATCTACACGAGCCACTACATGGAGGAAGTAGAAGAAATATGCACGCGCCTCGCCATCATCGACCACGGAAAAGTCATCGCAGAAGGCACAAAAGAACAGCTGACCTCCATCATTACCGACACGAAGGACGTCGTGATTGAGCTGTCATCCGGAAACGGCATCAGCCTCGGCGATATTCAGGAGCTGCCCGGCGTCAGAGCCGCCACACTGGAAGAAAACAGCGTGAAAATCAGCTCTGACACAGGGGTCAACAATTTAAACCGCCTGATCCGGTACTTCATGGACAAAGGAATTGAAATCCGCTCCTTGCAGGAACAGGCCCCTGACTTAGAAACGGTATTTCTCACGCTGACAGGCAGAAGCCTGCGCGACTGACCTCACTGAAAGGAGGATTGCAAATGAATATTCTGCACATCGCCGTGAAAGAAATCAAAATCAGTTTCCGCGACAGACGGACTTTTATTTTCATGCTTGCTTTTCCGATCGTCTTCATGCTGATTTTCACTGCGGCATTATCAAACGCCTTTGATTCAGAGGTGACGGTCGGAAACATCAAGGTCGTATATACGGACCAGTCAAACGGCCCTCTTTCTCATGATTTTACTGAGTTTATGAAAGCCGCAAAAAAAGAGCATGTCTATTTTCAAAAAGCGGCCACGGAGGCAAAAGGCAAAAACGAGGTTCGAGAAAATCAGGCGGATGCTTTCGTCACTGTAAAAAACACCGGTTTTCAAGTCTATACAAATGACCGGAGCGGCATAAACGGCACGATTGTCCAAGGCATGCTGACCGCTTTTACCAATCAATACAAAGCAGGCGCCGCCGCTTACAAGGCGCATAAGGCGCCTTCCGCCGGACAAATCAAAAGCGATTATATGAAGCAGACGTCTTTACACAAAGCGAAAGAACCGAAAGCGAAAGATTTTTACGCGATATCCATGACGACGATGATCGGGCTGTACGCCTCGATTTTTGCAAGCACCTTATTCCGCGGGGAAAGAATACGGCACACCGCAGATCGCCTGATCGCCGCCCCGCTCCGGAAAAGCGATATCTTTCTCGGAAAGATGCTCGGCATTTTGGCTGTGAATGTTCTGACGATTCTTGCCGTTGTCGCCTTCAGCAAATTTATCTTGAAAGCGAATTGGGGCAGCCACATGGGACTTGTGCTTTTGATTCTCGTTTCTGAAATTCTTTTGGCCGTCAGCTTCGGGCTCAGCCTGAGCTATTTGACCAGAAAACCCGAAAGCGCCAGATTAATCACCGTCATCATCGTTCAGGTGATGTCCATTATCGGCGGCGCCTATTACAAATATGAAGGCGGAGGAATTTCCGCCCTGTCGCCCTTATCCTGGATCAATAAGGCGATTAACAACATCATTTACGCAAATGATGTATCAGCGGCATGGCCTGCACTCGGTTTAAATACAGCATTAGCGGCACTCTTTTTGCTGATCGCCGCATTTACGTTTCAAAGACGGGAGGGACTGTAATATGAAAAACTTCTGGTGGCTGTTTGCGCACACTCTCAAAGGGATTACAAAAAGCAAAAAACAGCTCATTCTTTATATCGGGGCTCCGCTGATCGGCGTCTTCCTCTCCTTCATGACCAATGCCAACGGCGGGGCCGAAACGCTCAATATCGGCATTCTCAATCAAGACGGCGGAGAAGTGGCACAGGATACGGTCACGTTTTTAAAAGGACTGGATCATGTGAAGATTTCGGAGGAAACGGCTGCGTCCGCCTCATCAAAGATCGCTTCAGGAAAAATGGAGGCGCTCATTACGTTTGAAAAAGGCTTCTCCCAAAGCGTAAAAGACGGGAAACCGTCTCACATCGGCATGACCTCGCTGAAAGGCGCCCAGGTCACCGGATATGTCAGCTCTTATTTGTACAATTATATGAACAGCGTCGCCTCAATCGGCAAATCCTCCGGCGGAGACGCAAAGGCCTTTCAGGAGATGTACGCCGATTTCAAGCATTCTCCCATTCAAACGGAGTCCGCTGTTTTACAAGATACATCGAACCATAAAGAAATGACTTACTCAGTCATCGGGTATCTCATTATCATTATGCTCTATTCCGCCGGCAACCTGACGGAACTGATGATTAAAGAGAGAGAAAACAGGACATACTACAGGCTTCTGTCAACGCCGATCACATCAAAGCAGTATGTATTGGCGAACGCGGCGGTGAATATCATTATCATGGCCGTCCAAATTCTATTCGCCGTTCTCTTTATGGGCGCCGCTTTTCATATTCATCCGTCATTCCCGCTGTGGCAGCTGTTCGTCCTGATGATGCTGTTTGCATTAAGCGCGATCGGGGTCGCCTTTATTGCCGTCGGTTTTTCCAACAGCAGCGCTTCGGCATCGGCGCTTTTGAATTTGATCGTCGTGCCGACATGCTTGCTGGCCGGCTGCTTCTTTCCGGGCAATATTATGCCGAAAACGGTGCAGACAATCGCCGAATTTCTGCCTCAGCGCTGGGTGCTCGATACGGTGGATCAATTGCAGCAAGGCCGCACGTTCCAAAGCCTGATGCTGAACATCATCATTTTGGGAGCCTTCGCCGCCGCCCTGTTATTAATAGCCGCATACAGGTTCAGCGTAAAACGTCAGACACAGACATTTATGTAAAGAAAAACAGCCCCGTAAAGGGCTGTTTTTTCTTAGAACAGAAGCTCGTCCGGATTCGGGCCGACACGCTCGTCTTTGTTCAATGCGCTGATCTTTTCCATTTCTTCCTGTGACAGTTCGAAATCAAAAATATCGGCATTTTCTATGATGCGGTGCTCTTTAATCGATTTCGGAATGGTAACGACTTCGTTTTGAAGATCCCAGCGCAAAATCACTTGAGCAACCGATTTGTTATGTTTTTCCGCAATTTGTGACAGCACTTCGTTATCGAGGAGCTGTCCCTGCATCAATGGAGACCAAGCTTCCACTTGAATGCCCTGCGCTTTGCAGAAATCTCTTACTTCTTTTTGAGTCAGGCGCGGGTGGAATTCAATCTGGTTGACCATCGGCTTGATTTCAGCATCTTTCAGCAGCTCTTCTAAATGATGCACTTGGAAGTTGCTGACGCCGATGGCGCGGATTTTGCCGTCTTTGTACAGCTTTTCAAGAGCGCGCCATGTGTCTTTATATTTATCCTTGCCCGGCCAGTGAATCAGGTACAGATCGAGGTAATCGAGGCCGAGGCGCTCAAGGCTTTTCTCAAACGCGTCAAGTGTCGTTTCGTATCCTTGATCTTCATTCCACACTTTTGACGTGATGAACAGTTCTTCTCTTGCAACGCCCGCAGCTCTGATGCCTTCGCCGACACCCTCTTCATTTTTGTAAATAGCCGCCGTATCAATGCTGCGGTAGCCGTTTCTGATTGCCGCTTCGACGGAGTCCGCCGCTACGCTTCCGTTTTCCACCTTGAAGACGCCAAGGCCGAACCACGGCATTTCAACGCCATTATGAAGCTTTACAGTATCTTTTAAGCTTTTTGCCACGTTGAACCATCCTTTCTAGTCATTATGTAAACGGTTATTATTATCTCACATTTCCGCCGTAAGAAACCAATTATACGCTCATCGTCATCACAAAAACCATCTTTAGTGCCCAAGCACCACTTCCGTTATTATTTTCCTATTTTTCAAAAATTCCGGTTAACCGGGTAACTGTCCGGGTAAATCGCTACTGTAGCCACCACACAATTGAAGGAGGAAATCATATGAAACGTATGCGTATCCCGATGTCCGTTGCCCTTGGCGCCGCTTTGTCTCTGACTCCTCTGTCCTTTGTATCCGCAAAAGAAAACCCGGTCCCTCAAAACATGGCACAGCAATCATCAGATGTCTCAGCAAAAGATGTCGGATTAAACATTGACGTTGACCTGCTCGGCATCGGCAATTCGATTGCTGACGCGATTAAGTCGGCGCAAAACCGTGACGGCTTCGTCAAAAACTTAATGGAATCTTCATTCTACGCTTCCGGACAAAAATATAACGTCATGGTGTTTAATTTAAGCCAGGAATATGAAGATCATTTTAACGGTGTTCAGTTTTACGGTTCCGCCGTTTATGACGGCATCACGTACGGCATTTGGGTGTTTGAAGACGGAAGCTTCACCAATAAAGGTGATGGCGGCTGGATCAACTGGGCCTTCAGAGGCTGGTTTGACCGCGACGGCGATCACGTCGAATTCCATCGTCCGTAATCAAAAAAAGTCCGGCGACAGATGCCGGACTTTTTTGATTTATTCATCTCCGTCAAGCATGGCCGCTTCCACATCATTGATGTATTGGCGAAGCTCATGTGACATATCGCGGGAAATTTCCCGCTCTTCGAATAATGTTTGGATTTCGTTGCGGATGGCCTGCACGGCCCGCAGTTTGATTTCGAGTTTTTGATTTTCAAAACGGCGGCTCGGATTCTGTTCGTGATACGAGTGCCCCAGCCTGAAAATCAGGTGATTGTAAAAGGAAATGACGGCAAGCGTCACATCTTTATTTTCTTCGGTCATGTGTTTTTTCAGGCTTTCAATGGCCGCTTTTGCCGTTTTAACCCTTGTGGCGCGGATGAGGCCTTCTTCATTTAAAATCGTCATTTCCGGCTTTTTATGTTCACCGAAAAAGATCCAGTACATCAGGCGTTTCAGCTTTTTCTTAGATAAGCCGACTTTAAACGGATTCGTATACAGCACTTCCAGTTCATCAAACCGTTCCTGAAGGCTGTCAGCCGTTTCTTCCGGTATGTCGCCCCGCTCAATCAGCCGCAGCAATTCTTCCTGTTCAGCCTGTATCCCTTGGGCGCGGACTTTCCGCTCATCTTTTTTCGTGCGGTTTTTGACGGTGAACTGCTGAAATCTGAGATTTTTCATTTTCTCATTGTATTCGGCAATGACCGCAAAAGAAGCCGTTTTGTTTGTCTCATTCATATTTTCTTTAATGGCGGTTAAGGCAGCTTTTATCAGCTTCCGTCTCGCTGTCAGCAATTTGACTTTCTTCTCTTTCACATTGTCTTCCGGCTTATCTGTCAAAATCGGCAGTACGATTGTCGCCAGCACCAATGTGCACATAATAACACCCGCGGCTAAAAAGAGAATCAAATTCCGTTCAGGAAACGGTGAGCCGTCAGAGAGCACGTAAGGAATGGAAAAGGAACCCGCAAGCGTGACCGCTCCCCTGACGCCTGAAACCGAAATCAGCAGGGTCGAGCGCAGGCCGGGTTTATAAATGCTCTGATCCTTGTTAAAAAACCACTTGCCGTTCCAAAAAAACAGCACCCACAAAAACCTGAGAATCATTAACGTCAGCGTAATGACGATAATGTACCCGATGACCATCATATTGTTAAACGCGGTATCATTAAAGATGACGGAAACCACATCCGGTATTTGCGCCCCTAAAATAACGAAAACAAGACCGTTCAGAATGAACAAAATAATATTCCACGTACTTGAAGAGACGATTTGCAGTTTGACCATCGTTGATTCAAGACGGTCCTGCTCCACCGCATGCGTGATGCCGCCGGCCACAACAGCTAAAATGCCGGAAACGCCGATTTCTTCAGCCGCGAGATAGATGACGAACGGCGTCAGAATTTGAATCAGCATATGCATCGTGACATCCTGCATGCCGAGGCGGCGCAAAAACAGCCGGAAACGGATAATCAAAAAAGAAATGACGACACCGCTGAGTAAACCGCCGGCTGAAATCAGAACGAAACTGAAGGCGGCCTGCGCCAGCGAAAATGCGCCCGTCACGGCAGCCGCAATCGCAAATTTAAAAGCGACCAGGCCGGATGCGTCATTCATCAGTCCTTCTCCTTCAAGGAGACGCAGAATGCCTTTTGGCATCTTCACTCGCCCTGACAGCGCGCTGACCGCGACAACGTCAGTCGGTGACAGTATCGCCGCCAGCCCGAACGCGGCAGCCAGCGGAATGCTCGGAATCATCCAATGAATCGTGTAACCGCCGACAATCACCGTGGCAAACACGAGCCCGAGCGCAAGCAGCAGAATCGGCGCCCTTAAATTCCAAAGTTCCGCACGCGGCGTCCGTTTTCCATCGTTAAAAAGCAGCGGAGCGATAAACAAAACAAAAAACAATTCGGTATTCAGTTCAAAATGAAGCCCCTGCGGAAATGACGCCGCAATGATACCGAGCGCCACCTGAATCAGAGGCACTGGGATAAAGGGGACAAACCGATTTACGATATTTGAGATCGCGATGATGGTTAAAAGTACGAGTACGACTAAAAATATGTCCAAAGCATGACCTCCTTCATCTGCTGCATCATATCATTATTGCCTGTTCTCTGCCTTTGCCAAAGGCCGGAGCCGATGATCGGGCAGATTCAATATATTTTCCGCACGCAACCATTCTTCTTTTATTTTACCCGTTTTTATTTAAAATTTCTCATAACGTGCTCACGGCGAACTTTTTTTGCCTTCAGCTACATTTTTTCTAGAAAAAGAAAAAGCCTGTTTTCTCTGAAAACAGGCTTTTTCGCAAGCTGCGTCATCTGTTTCATGACGCGGTGCAGCGTTTATGCTGCTTAGTAAAGGATAGAGAACGCACCGTCAGTGTGTCTCTATCCTTGGTTTTAAGTGCTCATCTTATTCGTGAAAATTCGTGCCGTCTGTCGTCGCTTTAATGATGCCGGCGCGGATGACGAAATCGCCGAAGTGTTCGCCTTCCTCACGCTCTTTCGCGTAGCGCGGGAGAATGGTGCGAAGCTCATTCAGAATTTCCTCTTCACCGATATTTTCCCGGTACATTTTGCTCAAACGGCTGCCGTCAAACGCCGCTCCTAAATACATATTATATTTTCCGGGTGCCTTTCCGATAAATCCGATTTCGCCGAGCGCATGGCGGGCGCAGCCATTCGGGCATCCGGTCATACGGATGGTGATTTCTTCATCCCGCAGCCCGTTTTCGTCAACAATGTCTTCAATCTTATCAATCAATTTCGGCAGATACCGCTCGGCTTCGGCCATGGCGAGCCCGCATGTCGGAAGCGCGACGCAAGCCATTGAACTGCGGCGGAGGGCGGAATGCTGCCGGCCGTCTGTCAGACCGTATTGTTCGATTAATGCGCTGATTTGTTTCTTTTTCTGGCTCGAGACATTGCCGATAATCAGGTTTTGATTAGAGGTGAGACGGAAATCTCCCGTATGGACTTTGGCGATTTCACGTAATCCCGTCATCAGCTTATAATTCTCATAGTCCGTGACGCGGCCGCCTTCGATAAACATCGTAAAGTGCCATTTACCTTTTACACCCTTCACCCATCCGTAACGGTCGCCGTTATGGTCAAAATGATAAGGTTTCGCTTCATCCAGCTGCCAGCCGAGGCGGTTTTCCAGCTCGGCTTTTACGTTTTCCAGCCCGAGACGGTCAACGGTGTACTTGAATCTGGCATTCTTTCTGACGGAACGGTTTCCGTAATCGCGCTGAATCGTAATGGTTTTTTCCGCTACATCATACAGCTGCTCCGGTTTGCAGAAGCCGATGACTTTTGAAAGCTGCGGATAAGTGGCCGTATCGCCGTGCGTCATTCCCATACCGCCGCCGATTGCAACGTTGAATCCGATAAGACGGCCTTCCTCCACGATGGCAATGAAGCCGAGATCTTGAGAAAAGACATCGATATCATTGGACGGAGGCACGGCGATTCCGATTTTGAATTTCCGCGGCAGGTACAGCGGCCCGTACATCGGTTCCGTTTCCGTGTCAGGAGTGCCCGCCACACGTTCCTCATCAAGCCAGATTTCATGATAGGCTCTCGTGCGCGGAAGAAGGTCATCGCTCAATTTCTTCGACCATTCGTATACTTCCGCATGAATTTCAGACTGGTGCGGATTTGAAGCGCACATGACGTTTCGGTTGACATCTCCGCAGGCCGCAATGGTATCAAGCAGCGCCGCATTGATTTTCTGAATCGTTTTTTTCATGTTCCATTTTAAAATTCCGTGCATTTGGAACGTTTCACGCGTTGTCAGCTTCAATGTATTGTTTCCGTATTTTTGCGCCAGTTCATCCATGACAAGCCATTGTTCCGGAGTTGACACGCCGCCTGGCATCCGGACGCGCAGCATGAACTGATAAGCCGGTTCAAGCTTTTGTTTTTGACGTTCATTACGGAGATCGCGGTCATCCTGCAAGTAGCTTCCGTGATGCTTCATCAGCCGGTTGTCATCGTCCGGGATGCCGGCTGAAATCCGGTCGAGCATGACTTCTTTCAATGTGCCGCGCAAATAATCACTTTTTTCTTTAATTTCCTCAACATCACTTGGAGGGCCTTCCGGCGCTTTTAAAATGTTGTTCACCATGCTGAATAAGCTCCTTTCAAACCAAAATCAATATACGTCACGCTGATAGCGTTTTTTCTGCTGCATGTCTGCCAGGAAGCTTTCCGCTTTTTCACGGCTCATGCCGCCTTCTTCCTGAATGATATCGAGAAGCGCCTGGTGCACGTCATGCGCCATATGCTGTTCATCACCGCAGATGTATACGGCGGCTCCCTGCTGCAGCCATTCATAAAGCTCTTTGCTTTGTTCTTTCATGCGGTGCTGCACATATACTTTTTCCTCCGAATCCCGGGAAAAAGCGACGTCCATTTTTGTGAGAACACCGTTTTGCAGCCATTTTTGCCATTCCGTCTGGTACAGAAAATCAGTGACAAAGTGCTGATCCCCGAAAAACAGCCATGTTTTCCCTTCAGCTCCGGTTTCTTCACGCTCCTGCATAAAGGAACGGAACGGTGCGATGCCTGTCCCCGGCCCGACCATAATGATCGGTGTATCCGGATTTTCCGGCAGCTTGAAGTTTTGGTTGTGCTGAATGTAAATCGGAAGCGTATCTCCCGGCTGGAGTCTTTCCGCACACAGAATGCTGCAGACGCCTTTTCGTTCTCTGCCGTGCGCGTCATACCTGACCGCTCCGATTGTCAGATGCACCTCTTCCGGATTCGCTTCTAAACTGCTTGCGATCGAATAGAGCCGGGCCGGCATTTTACGCAGGATGGAAAGAAAGTCTTCCGCTGTCGCTTCCCACGGCCCGAAATCCCGGACGAGATCAAGCAGATCACGGCCGTTGATGTATGCTTTCAGCTGCTCTTCGTTTCCTTCGGCCAGAAGTTCACTCAGCTTTTGGTCAGCCGTAAACTGTGCGGCCTTTTGCAGGAACGGTTTTGTTAAGACGGTTATTTCAAAATGAGAAGTAAGCGCATCTTTCAGCGGGAGGCGCTCTCCTTGTTTATTCACCGCCACTTCCTGTTTTGGGTCCCATTTCAGCTCATTGATCAGCTCATCAACGAGCGCCGGATCATTTTCCGGATAGATGCCGAGGCTGTCTCCGGGCTGATACGCGAGGCCCGACCCTTCAAGCGAAAGCTCGAGATGGCGTGTTTCTTTATTCGAACCGCGTCCATTCAGATTGATGTTCTCAAGAACCTCCGCCCGAAACGGGTTCGTTCTGGAATAAACGGATTCACCGAGAGCCGGCGTCTCAGCAGGCGCTTCGGCTGTTTGATTTCCCGCTCCTTCGTTCAAACCGCCGATGACCGCGTCAAGCCATTCAGAAAACGGCTCATCATAATCAAGATCGCAATCAACCCGCGGCGCAAGCTGGGTGCCGCCGAGCTCTTGAAGACGCTCGTCAAACTCTTTGCCGGTCTGGCAGAAAAATTCATACGAGCTGTCCCCGAGCGCCAAAACGGAGTAACGGAGCGCTTCAAGCTTCGGCGCGCGTCTGCCGTGAAGAAATTCATGAAAGGCCAGCGCGTTATCCGGCGGATCGCCTTCTCCGTGCGTGCTCACCACGATCAGTAAATTGTTTATTTTTTTCAGATTATTCGGCTTAAAATCGTTCATCGACGCGACGGTGACCTGGAATCCCCGTTCCTCAAGCGTCTTTACCGTCTGTTTCGCAAGACCTTCCGCATTTCCCGTTTGCGATCCGTATAATACGGTCACTTCTCTTGAAACTGCCGGGCTTTCTGCAGGAGCCGGAGCAGCGGGCGCGGCTGTTTCACCGGATTCGGACCGGGCCGCAGCCAAATAACCGCTCAGCCAGATTTTCTGTGATTCTGTCAAGGTCGGCAGAAGGCGGTTAAGGAGCTCTGCCTGCTCCTGATTAAACGGACTGTTCATGACCTGAAGTTGCAACGATATCCACCTCACAAGGAATTAAACGTAACGTACGTTATTTCTATAGGAATTGTCAAAATAATATTCTAATTGAAACTTTACCGAAAGTTTGTATGTAAGTAAAATATATAATCATGATGACAACGATTAAGATTACTAATGGTAAAAAGCCCTTTGCACTTGGCAAAGGGCTTACACGAATAAGCCGGCGGGCACTTCTTTTATAAAAGGAGAGGGTTCTCCCGGAGACAAAACGGTCAGATGATGCATCGCCCGCGTACAGGCCGTATATAACAGCTTACGGTCATGTTCGCTTTTGTACTGGACAGCAGAGGCGTCAGCAGCAATGACGGCGTCAAACTCAATGCCTTTTGCCAAATAAACGGGAATGACGCATACCCCTTTTTGAAAAGGCTGGTTTTCTTTATTGATCAAGCGGACACCGCTCTCGGCGCTGACTGTCTGAAACACTTTTTTGGCTTCCGCGGCCGTTTTGCAGATGACGGCGACCGTCTCCCAGCCTTTTTGTCTGAGCTCCCGGATTGTATCCGCCAATTGTTCCTGCCGCGCATTTTCTGTATCCGTCCGCAAAACACGCGGTTTTTCCCCGTTCCGGTTAAATGGCTCAATGTCATCGCCGTCAGCCAGCAGCGCTTTCGTAAATTCAACAATCTGCCGCGTCGATCTGTAAGTCCGCTTCAGGCTGACATACTTTTCTGCACCATTGCGAAAGCAGCCGGCGAGGGAAGAAGGGCCCATAATGGTGTGGGCATAAATCGACTGGCTGACATCACCGAGCACCGTCATCTTTGCAGCTGGGAAGATGCTTTGAATATACGTGAGCTGAAATGGGGAATAATCCTGCGCTTCATCAATGAAGACGTGCTTCATTTGTGTGTTTTTTCTTTTTCCTTCTAATAGATCCTGCAAATACAGATACGGAGCGGCATCTTCATACGGAAGTGACCGTTCTGCAAATGCGTTTCTGGTCAAAGCGCCGATGCTCTGCCAATGATCGGGCTTTTCATCAGCTCCCCAGTCTGAAAACAGCCGGAGATACATCCGTTTTATATCGAGAAAGCCGAGCCGTCTGACGGCCTGCTTAATCGGTTTAAAGGCTTTGCCGACAATAATGGCGCCAAGCAGCCGCTGTTCGCGCTGATGGTCGTCAAATGCAGGTTCATCATCTGCCGCCTGCTTCTTGAGTGTTTGATAAACCTCAGCATAGTCTTCCTTATCAAGCAGCTCGCTCTCCTGCAAGACCCATTCCTTCTTACGCTCCTTTTTTTCGAGAGCGCTGATTTCCGCGAGAAGCCATTCCGCTGTCAGCTCCGCTCTGTTCGGAATCGGCAGCTGCTGATCAAGCGAATAAAAATAGTCTTCAATCCGTTCTTTTGAAATCAGGATGTCTCCCCGGAAGCTGATCTGTTTACACATCAGACCCGAGCCGGAAAGCGAGCAGGCATAGCGGTCAATCATGGCCTGGAAAGCTGATGACGCTTTGTAAGCAACGGCTGCGAGCCTTACGGAAAGTGCGTCCTGATTTTGTTCAGTCAGGCAATATTCAAGCTGCTCGTACGGGCTTTCACAATCAAACTTTCGTCCGAGCCGGCGGATGATATATTCCTGAAAGGTAGCCTGCTCCATATTCTCTTCTCCCAATTCCGGCAATACGGCGGAAACATAACTGTTGAACAAAATGTTCGGGGAAAACAATACAATCTGACGGGCATCAAGCACCCCGCGCCCGCGGTACAGCAAGTAAGCGGCCCGCTGAAGCGCCGCGGATGTTTTCCCGCTTCCGGCGGCTCCCTGAACGATGAGATATTTGCTTTTTTCATCCCGGATGATTTCGTTCTGTTCTTTTTGGATGGTTGACACGATGTTTTTCATATGCTGTCCGGAATGGCCGCTCAGCACCTCTTGCAGCATTTCGTCACCAATCGTCATATCCGTGTTAAACATCGCTTTAAGCGTACCGTTTTTAATGATGAACTGCCGCTTCAGTGTGATGTCTCCTTCTATCGTTTCTTCGGGAACTTCATAGCGGGCTTTTCCCGGGGAATATTGATAGTAAAGAGATGAGATGGGCGCGCGCCAATCATAAATGAGAAATTGCTCGTTGTTTTCATCCATCAAAGAAGTCAGCCCGATATAAATCCGCTCGGAAGAAGACTCCCCTTTTTCCGTAAAATCGACACGGCCGAAGTAAGGAGAGGTTTTCAGCTTTTGGATTTTTTGAAGCTGCCGGTATTGAAGCAGATGCGTCCGTTCACGTTCTGAAAGCATTTCTGCCTGCTGTTTAATGCTTGAAAATGTCTCAGCCGCTTCATGGGCGTCATCCATATTCACGGTGACATCATCCCAAAACGTTTTTCTCAGCCCGACAATATCCTGCTTCAATCCGCCCGATGAGGCTTCAAGATGAGTTTGTTTCTGTTCCAGTTCCTTCATGACAAAATTGATTCTTTCCTGCTCTTCTTTCCACTCTTTATCACGTTTTGCCATCAGCGGCACCTCCGACATCAAGCTGACAAATCCGGCTTTCATCATACAAACATATATGCAACATATTATTCAGCATTATGGTCAAATACCCTTTTTCTTATCATATCGGGCGTCTTTTTTTATCAGAAGCCGTTATGAAAAAAAAACCGATTTCTTTATGAAATCGGTTTTTTACTGATCTATATGATAGGAACGATTCGGCAAGCGCCACCTGAACACATAACTGCAGATGCGGCATGCCACAAGCACAAGAAACAGCACATACAAACCGGCGGCATCCCCGGCCCAGCCGAGGCCCACGATTAACCCTCCGAGCGCGGCCCAGACCGCGTAAATTTCCGCCTTGAGCACAAGCGGCTTCCTGCCCGCGAGCAAATCCCGTATGATGCCGCCCCCGCTGCCGGTGAGGACCGCTGCCGCAATCACCGCACTGAGCGGATGGCCCATTTTCACGGCATATAAAGCGCCTTGGATGGCAAACGCCGAAAGCCCGATGGCATCGGATAGGTTGCCCCATTTACTCCAATGCCTTAACAGCAGCTTCGGAAACAAAAAGACAATCGTAACTGATGCGAGAGCGATTTGAAAAAACGCGCCTTGCTCCCACAAGGCGGAGACCGGAACACCGATCAGCAGATTTCGGATCGCTCCTCCGCCGAACGCCGTTACAATCCCCAAGATATACACGCCTAAAATATCATACTCCTCTTCCATCGCAACAATCGCTCCGCTGACCGCAAACGCAATGATGCCGATTACACTAAGCAGCTCCCAGGCCATTCCATATGCTCCTTTTTATTTGTTAAATTTTCTGACGACCATTAGATTTTATAATCGCTTTCTCTTAAAATCAACCTTATTTTTGAAAGATTCTGATTCCTAATCCGGGACAACCTCACTCGCAACGGCTGGGAGCAAGAACATTTACCTATTTTATACTATTTTGGGAGGTTTATTGGAAGTTTCATTGAATACTTTCTCTAACAAAAAGGGGGTTATGAGATGAAAATCAGTTCACTTGTTTTTCCTGTTTTATTGGCCGCCGGATTAATTCCCGGCCTGCCGTCAGCCGAAAGCCATACGCATTCGCACACTCATGCGGAGCCGGCGAAAACGGTGTATACGGACCCGCTTCCGAAAGCCGATCATTTTAAAGATCTGAAGGGCCCGGTCCAAGTCGAACAGACGGTTGACACAAAAATTCTGGATGAAAACGGCAAGCAGGTCGGCACGAAACGATTCAATGCCAATGTCAGTCAGGATAAAGCCTCAACTAAAGCCAGCACGGGCAGCCAGAAGGTCAGAGTGCTGGCGGTGGCGGACGCTGAATACCGCGCCAAATACAGCGACTGGCAAACGCGAATCGTCCAGATCGTGGAGCAGGCGGATGTTGCTTTTAACCGTGATCACAACATTGATTTCGTCGTACAGGCCGTGCAGGCTTGGAATTCCTCCGGCTCAAACAGTTCTCAGATTTTATCGAATCTCCAAGGCAGCTTCAGAAATCAAAATTATCATTTTGTCGTCGGTTTTACCGCAAAATCAAGTTTTGACGCCGGCGGTATCGCGTATGTATATAACGGCAAACCGAGCGGCCCGGCTTTCAGCGTGAACCTTGATCAAGGAACGGCCAACACGGCGAAAGCGGCACAGCACGAGTTTTCCCATAACTTCGGACTTCAGCATGACGCCCAAGGCAGCGGCATCCGCTGCGTCATGAATTATGATTATGCCTATTCCGTGGATATTTGGGACAGTTCCCATAACAGACAGATTGCAACAAACAAAGCTTGGTACAAATAATAGAAAAAGAGCCGCTCCCATGGAGCAGGCTCTTTATTTTGCCGTGCGTTCCGTTTTGACAAAACACATGCAGATAATAATGAGAATAAATGCCGTCAATGCCAGGAAAGGAATGGTAATGAAACCGAACCAGTTTATATATTCAGATGAACAAGGCACGCCGTAGACACACGGCTTGATGCCGCTGAAACCGGGCACCTTCTGCTCAAGGTAATGCATGATCGATATAAACGCGCCGATGACGGCCATCGGCAGCACGTATTTTTTCACGCGCGTGTCACCCTGGAAGGTGGCGATTCCTAAAATCAGGACAAGCGGGTACATGAGAATTCTTTGATACCAGCACAGCTCGCACGGTATGAATTTTCTGATCTCGCTGAAATAAAGGCTGCCGAGCATGGCAGCAAGAGCGATCACCCAAGAAGCATATAAAAATACGATTCTATTTTTCATTTTTCAGCTCTTTCTTAATCGATTTTGAAATCTCCTCATAATCAGAGAATTTTTTAATCACTTTGTCATTTACGTAAATCGTCGGTGTCGCCGTTATGTTTAATTTATCATTCAGGTCAGTGTCAGCTTTCAGCTCTTTTGCAAATGTCTCTTTATCAAGGTTTTCCTTCAGCTTGTCAGGATCAACCTTTTTCGCGGTGCTTTTGACCGTTTTTTCAAGCAATGCAGGCGTGACCCATTCCTGTTCGCTTGACGGCTGCTGTTCAAACAGCTTTTCATGGAATGCCCAGAATGATGCCGGGTCTTCTTTCCACACTTCTTCTGAAGCAAGAGCCGCCAGACGCGAGCCGCTTCCGTGGTACATGACGTTCACAAATGAAAATTTCACGTCGCCTTTATCGATAAAATCTTTTTTGATTTTCGGAAAGATATCGCTGTTAAATACTTTGCATGACGGACATTTGTAATCTCCGAATTCAACTACCGTAACAGGCGCGCTGTCTTTGCCGAGCACGGGCTGTCCTTTAATGGAAGGCTGTTCGGCGACTGTTTCGCCCGCTTTTTCCGTTTGGTTGTTAATAATTACGATGGCCGCAAATAAAACGACAACGATTAACGTCAGTATCACCGCAAATTTCGCAGACGATTGTTTCTTTTTCACTCAGACACCTCATTGTTTTTAAAATAAAAAAGAAGCGGATGCCGGATGGCCCGCTTCTCTATTTTACCAAGACAACCTTGTTTAAGAAAACCCTGAAAAACGAATTATCTTTGACAATTATTCCGCTTTCACTCTCATGACGCGCATCGCGTTGGCAACGGCGATCAGCGTGACGCCTACATCTGAAAAGACCGCTTCCCACATGGTGGCGAATCCGAATGCGCCAAGCAGGAGAAAAATGATTTTTACGCCTAAAGCAAATCCGATGTTCTGCCAGACGATCCGGCGTGTTCGGCGTGCAATCCGGATGGCTTCGGCTGCTTTTGACGGCTGGTCTGTCATCAGGACGACATCGGCCGCTTCGACGGCGGCATCAGAGCCGAGAGCCCCCATGGCAGCTCCGATGTCAGCTCTGGCAAGCACAGGCGTATCATTAATCCCGTCGCCGACAAACATCAGTTTTTCATTCGGTAAAAGCGCCGCTTCAAGTTCTTCGACGCGGTCTACCTTGTCGCCCGGCAAAAGCTCTGTGTACACGTCATCAATACCGAGCTCTCGGCCGACAGCTTCCCCGGTCTGCTTTGAATCACCCGTCAGCATCACTGTCCGCTTCACGCCGAGCGCTTTTAAATTGGCAATGGCCTGTTTGGCGTCCTCTTTGATTTCATCGGCGATCACGATCGCCCCCGCATACTGCTGATCAACGGCGACATAGACGACGGTTCCGTTGTTTTCAGCTGTGCCGGAAGCGATTTGTTCTTTTGCCATCAGTTTTTGATTTCCGGCTAAAATCGTTGATCCGCCGGTTTTCACCCGAATGCCGTGTCCGGGTATTTCTTCATATTCTTCAATCTCCTCAGCCGAGAGCGGTTGATTGTAAGCTTCACGGATGGAAGAAGCAATCGGATGATTGGAATGGGCTTCCGCAAGCGCGGCCGCATGAAGCAGGCTGTCTTTTGTAAACCCTGCCGCCGGTTTGATATCAGTAACGGCGAAATTCCCTTTCGTTAAGGTTCCCGTTTTATCAAACACGGCGTATGCCACCTGATTGAGCGCTTCTAAATAGTTGCTTCCTTTCACGAGCACCCCTGCTTTAGACGCAGCTCCGATACCGCCGAAAAACCCGAGCGGAATGGAGACGACGAGTGCGCACGGACAAGAAATCACAAGGAAAATCAGCGCGCGGTACACCCAGTCGGATAGCGCGGCTGAAGGCACGAGAAGCGGCGGTAAAAAGGCGAGAAGCACCGCAACAATGACAATGGCCGGTGTATAGTACTTGGCAAACTTCGTAATAAAGTTTTCCGTTTTCGCTTTGCGTCCGGCCGCATTTTCGACCAGATCCAATATTTTTGACACGGCAGAGTCTTCATATCCTTTAGAGGTTTCAATATGAAGCACGCCGTTCTGATTCATAAATCCGGCCATCACATCTTGCCCCGGCTCCGCTTTTCTCGGCACGGATTCGCCCGTTAAAGCGGATGTATCAACCATCGAAGAACCGCTCAGCACCTTTCCGTCCAACGGAATCCGTTCTCCGGGATTCACGACGATGACCTGTCCGACTTTGACGTCCTGCGGCGGAACGGCAGTCATGCCGTTTTCCGTTTTCACATTGGCGTACTCAGGACGGATGTCCAATAACGCGCTGATCGATTTTCTGGATCGGCTGACGGCCGCTCCCTGAAACAGTTCACCGATTTGGTAGAACAGCATGACCGCGACGCCTTCCGGATACTGATGAATCATAAATGCGCCGATCGTGGCAAGCGCCATCAGAAAATGCTCATCAAATACCTGGCCGCGGACAATGTTTTTTCCCGCTCTGGCTACGATATCGCCGCCGATGATCAAATATGAAGCAAAAAAGAGCAGAAACTCAAGGACGGCGCCCGTGTGCGCGAAGTAAGCGATGACGGCCAAAACGGCTCCCGCAGCCAACCTCACTAACATCAGCTGCAGCTTTTTGCGGTATTCATCCTCGCCGGGTTTGTCTTCGTGCTTCGAACGAACGGTCACATGAGGATCAATGGACTTTACTTTTTTCGCGACTTCGTCTTTCATCCATTGCTCGTTTTTGCCGCCGGCTGAGACCGTGATGGTGCTTGCCGCAAAATTGACAGCACAGCCGTCTATGCCGTCAATGGCTTTTACGCCGTTTTCTATTTTTTTTGCACAGTTGCTGCAATCAAGTCCGTCTAATACAAATTCACCTTTGGCTGCTTTCATTTTCGACTCACCCTACTTTCCGTAATAGGATTCCCATAACATCAATACAGCTAAACGAATTTATATATATGAACATATACTCATATATTTGTTTTCTCTATTATATGCAGGCTTTGAATAAAGTGTCAATAAAAAAGACAAAACAGGCATCAGCCTATTTTGTCTTTTTTCACCTTCTGTAAACGCAAAGCATTAAGGACGACCGATACTGAGCTGAACGCCATGGCAGCGCCTGCCACCCATGGGGCCAGAAAGCCGGACGCCGCAATCGGAATGCCGATGCTGTTGTATCCCAATGCCCAGCCTAAATTCTGCTTGATGTTTCTCATGGTCAGCCTGCTCATGCCGATGGCGTCGGCAATGCCGTTCAGGTCACCGCGGATCAGCGTAATATCCGCCGCTTCCATTGCGATATCTGTGCCGGTGCCGATGGCCATTCCGATATCGGCCAGAGCCAGCGCCGGAGCATCATTGATGCCGTCACCGACCATCGCCACGCGCCGGCCTTCTTTTTGCAGCCGGGAAATTTCCGCTGCCTTTTGTTCGGGAAGCACTTCGGCGATCACGCTGCCGATGCCCGCGGCTTTTGCAATGGCTTCCGCGGTCTTTTTGTTGTCACCGGTCATCATGATGACGTCAAGCCCCATATCATTCAGGCGTTTCACCGCGGCCGGAGATGTGTCTTTGATTGTATCGGCGACTGCGATAAGCCCCGCCGCTTTGCCGTCTGCCGCAATAAGCATCACCGTTTTTCCTTCCGCCTCCAAACGGGCCATGTGAGGAAGCAGCGCCTCATGTTCGATGTGTTCTGATTCCATCAGCCGTCTTGATCCGGCTAGAATCGTTCTGCCGTCAGCCTCGGCGTATATTCCGGAACCGATCCGGGCTTGGAACCGGGTGATTTTCGGGATGGCAATCCCCCGTTTTTCGGCTCCTGACACGATGGCTTCTCCAAGCGGGTGCTCTGATCCCGTTTCGGCGGCCGCCGCCAGCCGCAGGAGTTCCTCTTCGTTCATTCCCGCTGCCGGTACGGCGTCTGTCAGAACCGGTCTGCCGTTTGTCACCGTTCCTGTTTTATCCAGTACGATGGTCGTCAGACGCTGTGTTTTTTCTAAATGCTCTCCGCCTTTAAAAAGAATGCCGAATTCAGCTGCGCGGCCGGAGCCCGCCATAATGCTCGTCGGAGTGGCGAGCCCGAGTGCGCACGGACAGGCAATGACAAGCACGGCGATGAATTTGCCGATCGCTTCAGAAAACTGTCCCGGCGCCGCCCATACATACCAAATGAGAAAAGTCAGCACGGCCAGCCCCAGCACAATCGGGACGAAAATGCCTGAAATGTGATCTGCGAGCCGCTGAATGGGGGCTTTTGATCCTTGGGCTTCTTCCACGATTTTAATAATGTGTGCAAGCGCGGTATCTTTCCCGACATTCACCGCTCTGATTTTGAGAAAGCCGTTTGCATTGATCGTCGCCCCTGTGACGGTGCTTCCGGGAGACTTATCAACAGGCATGCTCTCCCCCGTAATCATCGATTCATCAATTGCGGAATGGCCTTCAATCACTTCGCCATCGACAGGAACACGTTCTCCCGGTTTCACATATACGATATCCCCCGTCCGGACCTCGTCAATCGGAATCACCTGTACCTTCCCTTCCCGCTCAACCGCCGCCGTCTTCGCCTGAAGCTTCATTAACTTTTTAATCGCTTCTGATGAGCGGCCTTTCGCTTTCATCTCTAAAAGCTTTCCAAGCAAAATCAAAGTCAGCAAAATGGCGCTCGTTTCATAATAAAGCCCCTCTACATGTCCGTCTCGTCCGAGAGACGCAATCGTCATGTACAGGCTGTATGCGTAAGCGGCCGTCGTTCCGAGCGCAACGAGAACATCCATATTGGCGCTTTTGTTTCTCAGCGCCTTGTACGCTCCCATATAAAAAGGCCAGCCGATGACGAGCTGCACCGGGGTGGCAAGCGCGAATTGCAGCCACGGATCCATCAGGATATCCGGCATCCAGATAAAAGAAGTAAAAGAAAAATGGCTGACCATCGACCAGAGAAGCGGAAAGGAGAGAACGGCAGAAAATATCAGCCTGATCAGCTGCTTTCGCTGCTCTTTCTCCTTTTGGGATAATCCGCCGTCTTGGCCGTCCGCTTCCTTTTCTTCTAATCGGTAGCCGAGTTTTGCCACGGTCTCTTTCAGTTCTTTCGGTGTCACCTCTTTGGGGTTGTATTCAACGGAGACCGTTTCAAGGGCGAAATTCACCGGCGCGCCCACAACGCCCTCTGTTTTGTTCAGGCGCTTTTCAATCCGATTGGCGCAAGCGGCGCACGTCATGCCTTCAATCTGAAACTCGGCTTTTTCCGTCACAACATGGTAGCCGAGTTTTTCAATTTTTTCTTTTATGGCGCTTGCTTCGATTTTGTCAGGGTAATAGGAAACGTTTGAAGACTCAAGCGCAAGATTGACGGAAGCGTCATTGACGCCGTCCATTCGTTTCAGCCCTTTTTCAATTCTTGAAGCGCAGGCGGCGCATGTCATGCCTCCCACTTGAATGGTCATTTCTTTCGGTTCACTCAATGCCCTCACCTCTTCTCACGAACCCCCAGGGGGTATCATTTTCATAAAAGAAAACCGCGCCCGTTTCCGCAGCGCGATAAATCCTATACGACGTCATAACCTTGATCTTCAATCGCGTCTTTTATATCTGATACGGAGACTTTGTTCTCATCAAACGTCACATCCACCTGTCCGGCTTCCAATTTCACCTGAATCGCCGTCACTCCGTTCAGTTCTCCTACTCCGGTCTCTACTGCTTTGACGCAGTGCTGACATGACATGCCTTCGACTTGCAGTGTTTTTTGTTCCATGATGATTCCCTCCATGTCTTGTTTTTTCTTCTTCATGTTACCATACCCCTGCAGGGTATTTCAAAACATTTTATTTTACGATTTTGCGATTTTTTTCACAACATCAAGCAGCTCGGCAATCGCCTGCTCCCCGTTTCCGCTTTCAATGGCGCCGGCTACGCAGTGATGGGCGTGATCTTCCAGCAGATGAAACGCGACTTTCTGCATGGCCGCCTGTACGGCTGAAATCTGCACGAGAATATCCACGCAGTATCGTTCGTTATCCACCATATTCTGAATGCCCCTGACTTGGCCTTCAATCCGTTTCAGCCGGTTCAGGATCTGGTCTTTTTCTTTGGCGCTTTTATGATTTAACGATTGATGCTCGGTATGTTTGTCCATTTTCCACCTCGGTTTTTTTCTTCGTTATCTTCATTATACAGACTTGAAAATCCGGTGTAAAAAATTTTCAACACACAAGTTTTACCAGTACACCCGCGGGGTATATAATGTTATCACTTATCAAGAGGGGGAAACTCATTGAAAACGATACAAGTCGGCATATTGGGATATGGTTTGTCGGGTAAAGTTTTTCATGCGCCGCTTTTGGACGTCCTTGATGATTATCAGATCAAAAAAGTCATGACGTCCAGAACGGATGAGGTCAAACGTGATCTGCCGGGGGCTGAAGCCGTACGCGCGATTGAAGACATTACCGGTGATCCTGACATTGATCTCGTCATCGTCACGACACCGAGCGGAACGCATTATGAATCAGCGATGAAATGTCTTCTGGCGGGAAAACACACCGTCGTGGAAAAACCGATGACGGCGACTTCAGCAGAAGCGGAGGAGCTGAGAAGAACGGCTGAAAATAAAGGCGTCTTACTGAGCGTGTACCACAACCGGCGCTGGGACAATGACTTTTTAACGATACAAAAGCTGATTCGGGACGGGGCGCTTCAAGACATTCATACATATCAAGTCAGCTACGATCTATACAACCCGGTTGTACAGGAAAAATGGCGCGAAAAGAACGGACCCGCCACGGGAACGCTGTATGATCTCGGTTCACATATTATTGACCAGACACTTCTGCTTTTCGGAATGCCGGAATCCGTCACCGCACATGTGATGAAACAGCGGGACAACAGTGAAACCGTTGATAATTTTCTGGCCGCGCTCCATTACGGCAAACTTCAGGTCATTCTTCAATCCGGCTCCATGAATGCGGCAAGCGGCCCGCGCTATCAGATTCACGGACGGAATGCAAGCTTTATCAAATACGGAATGGATGGACAGGAAGATGCGCTTTCAGCCGGACAAAAGCCGATTGACGAGAGCTGGGGCGCCGATGACCCTGACAACTTCGGAGAACTGACAATCGCAGCGGATGAAAAACGGCATACAGAAACAATCCCCTCTGAGAACGGCTCTTACCTTACGTACTACAAACTGCTGGCAGACAGCATCTTAAACGGAAAACCGCTTCCCGTTACGGCAAAAGAAGGCATCGATGTCATCCGTGTCATTGAAGCGGCGATGAGAAGCAGCGAACAAAAACGGACGATTGCCCTTTAATATGAAAAACCTCCCAGCCGTACGGCGGGGAGGTTTTTTTTAAGATCAGAATGATTTTCCGGCTTCTTTCGCGCGGGTAATCGCATCTTCTTTAATTTGCTGTGCTTTATTCGGTTCAGCATTATGACCTTCAACGATTAATCCGTCGAAAGAAGGAACGCCGAAGAAGTTCATCATGATGCCGATGTAACGGTGGCCCATTTCCATGTCAGCCGCCGGCCCTTCAGAGTAATAGCCTCCGCGCGCCTGAATGTGGAGCGCTTTTTTGTCAGTCAACAGACCGATCGGGCCTTGCTCTGTATATTTGAATGATTTTCCGGCTACAGCCACAGAATCAAGGTACGCTTTCATAACAGGCGGGAATGAGAAGTTCCAAAGCGGTGTGACGAATACGTATTTGTCAGCTGACGCGAATTGATCGCTCAGCTCGTTCAGACGGCCGACTTTCGCTTTTTCGTTTTCAGAAAGCTCTTCAAAACCTGTGCCGGATTGAAGTTTTCCCCAGCCGCTGAATACATCCGCGTCGATATGAGGGATGTTCTCTTTGTAAAGGTCGATATGTACAACCTCATCATTCGGGTTTGATTCTTTATAAGAATCGATAAACGCTTTTCCTGTCGCCATGCTGTAAGATGTCTTTTCATCATGAGGATGAGCAGTGATATAAAGTACTTTTGCCATTGTAAACAGCCCTTTCGTTTTCAAATTACACACACATTTATTATGAAATATGAATGTTTTTTTATACTGATCAGTTCTGTAATAATTATAGTTACAAAAAAATCTTTTCGCAACAATAATATCTCGAAATCAGTGTATTTTTTTGAAAAGGCTGCAAGAAGTACCTCCAGCAAATCGAAAAAAACCCGCGTTAAGCAAATTTCGACCAAGAAAAGACCGATTTTGACCATGTTAAGCCTAAATCGGCTGTTTCATTTCAGACAGTTGTGTGGAATTTATCCATGCAAAATGTTCCTGCTCTTATATTAGAGACAAACGAATTCCGCTTCATACGTTCGAATTTATCACACTCTTTTATTGCAGGTCTGCTTGCCAGTTTAACAAATGCTTCATTTTCTGTTCTGTTTCACCTTCTTGGCGAGGTTGGTAAATGGTTAATTTTAGTTCAGGGGCATCGTACACTTGAAGAGTAATATGATCCATAATCATTTCTCCAACTAAAGGATGCAGCAGTGTTTTTTTGCCGCAAGGAGTACCTAGAACTTCATGTTTGGACCACCAATTACGAAACTCAGGGCTCTTATTGGTAAGTTCTTTAATGATATCTTTAAACCACTCATCACCGACAAAACGTGTATAGGCTAAACGAAATTGAGCAATCAAGCGTTGCGCATGATCTTCCCAATTAAGAAAGAGGTCTCGGTATTCTTTAGACGTAAAGCAACGCCAGACTGCATTACGATCTCGATCATTCATTTTATTAAAGTCACCAAAAACCACGGCAGCAGCTTTATTCCAGCTTACTATGTTCAATTTTTCGTCGGTTACATATGTAGGGCAGTATTCTAATTGACTCAATACATTTTTCAGGACGCTATTTACACTTTCAACGAGAGGTCTTCCCACCTTAGATAGCAATGGCCGATTTGCTAATAAAAATAGATGCTCTTTTTCCTCTTCATTTAACCTGAATACACGCGAAATAGCCTCCAATACGTCTGAAGATACCTGTATATCACGCCCTTGCTCTAACCATGTATACCAGGTTACTCCTATTCCTGCCAGCTGAGCTGCTTCTTCTCGGCGCAGTCCTTCTGTTTTTCTGCGCGGACCAATAGGTAAACCAAAGTCTTGAGGAGATAATCGCGCCCGTCGTGTTTTTAAGAAATCCCCTAGTTCTTTCCTTCTTTCTTTGTCACTTAACATGAACTTCTCCCCTTATAAGTAGTAGTTTTAATAATAGGATAAACACACTCCTATTCCCATTATAAACCTTCATCTATTCTAATAAATGAAGGAGGTGAGTTTTATGGTTTTCAAAAATAGGGCTGAGCCTTTCCCAAAAGGATTAGTTCTCCTCATGGCTGCAGCATGTGGTTTTACAGTAGCTAATGTCTATTTAAATCAAACGCTCTTAGTCAGTATGGCAAATACTTTTCACGTTTCTGAAAACTATATAGGAATTGTAGCAACTTTAACTCAAGTGGGATATGCATTGGGAAATCTTTTATTGGTACCATTAGGTGACATTTTTGAACGGAGAAAATTGATCCTAAGTTTATTATCTATTGTATGTATAATTTTAGCCGCAACTGCTTTATCAATGAATGTAACGTGGCTGATTGCAGCAAACTTAATTCTTGGATTTGTTACCATAGTCCCTCAAATTATTGTTCCTCTTGCTGCTAATTTAGCTTCAGAAGAGAACAGAGGAAAAGTGTTAGGGAATGTTGCCATTGGCTTAGTGTGTGGGATTTTAGGCGCTCGATTTATCAGTGGTTTTGCAGATTCCCATTTTGGATGGAGATCAATGTATTGGGCTTCTTTTGCTGGCACAATGATAATGATCATTTTAATGGCAATGTATCTTCCAAAAAGCAAAGGAAATCATGCAATGCAGTATAAAACATTACTTGCATCTTTAGGCCCGTTATTTAAAAAAGAAAAAGTGTTGCAAAAAGCTTGCCTGAGTCAAGGAATGATGTTTGGTTCCTTTAGTGCCTTCTGGACAACTCTTATTTTTTTATTAAATACTTCTCCGTATTCTTATGGGAGCACCGCGGCAGGTTTAATAGGTTTAGTGGGAATAGCTGGAGCCTTTGCAACTCCCATGATTGGCCGGGTGATCGATAAAAAAGGATCAAAATTTGCTAATACCTTATGTATGTTTATTTCTTTAATCGCTTTTCTGACCTTAATATTCTTAGGATATTGGTTACCGGGATTAATTCTTGGCGCACTATTAGTAACAGTTGGCACGCAAGCAAATCAAGTTGCTTGTCAAGCTGCTATCTTTCAACTATCTCCTGAAAAGAGAAGCAGATTAAATGGTTTATACATGGTATCTACATTCTTAGGCGGATCTTTAGGATCATATCTAGGTGTACTTGCTTGGAGCAAATGGCATTGGTATGGAGTATGTACAGTTGGGATACTCATGATAGGTATTGCTTTTAGTTCCTTATTTAGCTTACCTAAAAAAAGACCAGTAAAAAATAGAGAATTCGAGAAAGGAAGTCATATCTAATGTCTGAAAATACAGAAAACTACAAAAAGGGATTGGAAGTTCTATCAAAAATAGATCCGCACAACTATCAAAATATCGTGAACAGTTTTAAAGATTCAGCAGCACCTGACTTGGGAACTTTGGCTGTGGAATTTAATTACGGTCAAATTTTTTCCAGACCAGGATTAGATTTAAAATCCCGCCTTCTTGCAGCAGTTGCTGGTCTAACTGCTTTAGGAAATACAGAACAATTAAAGTTTTATATTAACGGAGCTTTAAATGTCGGATGGACCGAAGAAGAAATTGTGGAAGCTATGATGCAAATGTTAATTTATGCAGGCTTTCCTGTCGCATTAAATACCATTTTAACAATAGCTACTGAAGTATTTTCTAAAAGACGAAATCAGCTGTCAGCCAATTTATTGGAAGGAGAGTAAAAAATGATCATTGATAGTCATGCCCACGTAGTTCTACCTGTAGAAAAACACATTGAAATGATGGATTCAAGCGGGATAGATAAAACTATTTTATTCTCTACGCTTGTTCATCCAGAAAAAAGTGAAAGCTACGATGAATTTATTCAGGAAATGGATGTACTGAATCAAATTTTAAATAACGAGATAAACCCCCTAGAAGCACGAGTAAAAGCTCTAGAAGAATTAAGGGATGCTATCGCAAAATATCCTGACCGTTTTATTGGATTTGGATCAGTTCCCCTTTTAAGTTCCTCCGGAGAACTGCATGATTGGGTTGAGAAGATTGTAAAAGATTATAAAATGAAGGGACTTGGAGAATTCACCCTTGGTTCAGGCCAAATTAAAATGCTTGAGCCTGTATTCCAGGCAGCTAGTGATTATAATTCCTTTCCGATTTGGGTACATACATTCCATCCACTCAATTTAAATGATATTCAGGAATTGTTCGCTTTAACTCGTAAATATCCCACTGTCCCTGTAATCTATGGCCATTTGGGAGGGATTCATTGGCAGCAAGTTATTGCATTAACAAAAGAAACAAAGAACGCCTACCTGGATATTTCTGCATTTTATACAACCTATGCATTATCTTTGGCTATAAAAGAACTCCCAGAGAAAACTTTATTTAGTTCTGATTTTCCATATGGTGATCCATTCCTAAATAAGTTGGCAGTTGAACGCCATGCTTCAAGTGAAGAAGTCGTACAACGAGTACTAGGCGGAAATATTGCTAACCTCTTAAAGATTTAACTTATTTTTATAACAATTTCTTAGGGAATATAAGTTTGAAGGATTGCATTCAGCAGGTTTTCATTCCTTACGTCTTTTAAATAATAAAGAGCCGATTTACTCTTAACGGGGTAAATCGGCTCTTTTCTTATCCAAAATGCTGGCGGGATCCCTTTAATGACGGGAATGACAAGCAGCGGAAAAAGCAGAAACATTTAGTTTCTGCTCAAAATCGGATTTGATTTACAGACCGGAATATCCAATCCGAGATTCCCCCGCAGTGTATCGGCCGGATAGCTTTTTCGGTACAGCCCCTTTTCCTGGAGGATCGGTATGACTTGATCCACAAAGGCTTCAAGCATGCCCGGGATGTCAGAATGAATAATAAATCCGTCCGCCGCTTCCCGCTGAAACCATGTTTCTATTAATGATGCCACACGTTCCGGTGTCCCGATAAAGTTGGTTCGCGGAAATGCGGCTTCGCGCGCCACTTGACGCAACGTAAGATTCCGGGCTTTCGCCTCCCTTTTGATACGGTCTGTCGTGCTTTGAAACGCGTTTTTCCCGACGTCGCCCAAATCAGGGAACGGCTCATCCAGCGGAAAACGGCTCAGATCATAATCGTCAAAAAATCTGGCCACATATTTAACGGCGTTCTCTATCGGAATCAGCTCGGCGAATTCTTGGTATTTCGCTTCCGCTTCTTCTTGTGAGCCGGCTATAATCGGACTGATTCCCGGAAAAATCCGCAGCTTGGAAGCGTCCCGGCCGTAATCCGCCGCCCGCTTCTTCACATCATCATAAAAAGCCTTCGTTTCCTCAAGTGAATTGGAGTGCGTAAAGACTGCATCTGCATTCCTCGCGGCAAACGACCGGCCGGTTTCTGAAGACCCTGCTTGGAATACGACCGGCTCTCCCTGTTTGGACCGGCCGATATTCAGCGGGCCCTCCACTTGAAAATACTCGCCTTTGTGATACAGGCGATGCAGTTTGTCAGGGTCAAAAAACTGCCCGGTTTCTTTGTTGCGGACGAAGGCATCTTCTTCCCAGGAATTCCACAGACCGCGCACCACGTCCACATGTTCCTGGGCGATGGCATAGCGCCGGCTGTGGTCGGGAAGGCTTTCTTTGCTGTGATTGCGCGCGGCTCCCGCCTGCGGAGAGGTGACGAGATTCCAGCCCGCCCGGCCGCCGCTGATATGGTCAAGAGACATCAGCTGTCTTGCGATGGTGAACGGCTCAGTGAACGATGTGGAAAATGTGCCGATTAAACCAAGATGGGTTGTAGAGGCGGCAAGCGCCGATAAAATAGTGATCGGCTCAAACCGATTTAAGAAATGCGGGATGGACTTTTCAGAAATGAACAAGCCGTCCGCAATAAAAGCAAAGCTGAACAGCCCTCTTTCAGCAGTCTGCGCTTTTTGCCCGTAAAACGCCGCATTCGTGCTTGCTGTCGGATCGGCGTCGGGATGACGCCAGCCGTCCGTTGTGCCGCCGACACCGTGAATCATGGCTCCGAATTGAATAAGATCCGTCCGGCTCATTTTCTCTCCCCCTTTTTCCCCTCGTAATCGGCAAGCGCCCGTTCTACATGTTCAATGCCGACTTGAGTAACGGCCTGATACACACGGCTGTCACCGCTGCCGATTTCAACGACGGGGACATGACGGATGCCGTATTTCATCTGCAGCACGTCACGCAATTCGTCCCGCTCTGTCACATCAATTGTTTCGTATGCAACGGCTTTTTCCCGCAAATATCCTTTCACTTCATCGCAATAGGAGCAGCCCTGTTTGCTCCAGACCACTAAGTTTACTTCATGACTCATGTTCATCCCTCCTATAATTGTGGGGCCGGCTGCACCGCTTCGCTTAACAGCCGGTAAGACAATCGTTTTTCCTCAGCGTTTTTGATAGGCGACAAAATCACAAAATCAGTAATGCTGTACTGAACGGATAATCGTCGCAGCTCGGCGGCAGTCTCTTCTTTTGTCCCGGCAATCACACCCGTCTTTTGTGTAATCAGCTTATATGGCTGCATGACTTGTTCAAGAAACGCTTCCGCTTGTTCCCGGGAACCGACATTCACCTTTTTGCCGTCTTCGAGAATGATTTTGACCGACTCACGCGATACGACGTGTTTTTCCGCTTCTGCTTTTGTATGCGCGGTAAATACCATCGGCGCAAGGTGAAATTCCGCCTTCGATCCTTTCGGCAGATGCTCGTCAAAGGCGTGGCGCGCTTTTTCTAACGCAGCCTCTTCACCGTTTATGAAATAGGCGAAAACGAAGGAAATGCCGAGTTTGGCCGCGGATATCGCGCTTTCCGCGCTGCCGCCGAGCAAAAAGATGTCAGGCGCATACTCAGTATGCGGCGTCGGCCGCAATGACGCGTAGCGGTGCGAGTCCGGAAAATCATTTCGGATGAAATGAGTCAGCTCCTCAAGCTTATCTTCAAATAAACGTGCGGGCTGGATAAGCTCCCGCTGCAGCGCATCGGTTGACAGCTGAAATCCGCCGGGCGCTTTGCCGACACCAAGCGCCACACGGCCGGGAGCAAGAGCGGACAAAACCCGGAACTGCTCCGCCACTTTATAAGGACTGTAATGCTGCAGCATCACCCCGCCGGATGCGAGACGGATTTTTTTCGTGCTTGCGGCAAGATACCCCAGAACAATTTCCGGCGCTGATCCCGCTATCTCTTCATTGTTATGATGCTCCGCCGCCCAGAAACGGTCATATCCGTATTGTTCAGCCTCCTGAGCCAATTTCACCGTTTGCCGCAAGGCTTCTTCTGCGGTTTGGTTTTCCGCGGTGACACTTTGGTCTAAAATGCTTAAACGAATCATACGACAGGCTCCTTTATGCGCTCTTTTATGTCATAACCGTAATCAGGCAGCACGCGGCGGAGGAACTTCTTCGTTCTTTCTTTTTTCGTCTTGTAAAAGACTTCCTCAGGCGTTCCTTGTTCCACGATTGCTCCTTCATCCATAAACACAATTCGGTCGGACACTTTTCTGGCGAATTCCATTTCATGTGTGACAATGATCATGGTGGCGCCGGTCCGCACAATGTTAAGCATCACCTCGAGCACCTCGCCGACAAGCTCCGGATCGAGGGCTGCGGTCGGTTCATCAAACAGCATCACATCAGGATGAATGGCAAGCGCCCTGGCAATTCCGACCCGCTGCTTTTGTCCTCCCGACAGCTGATTCGGATAGGCGTGCAATTTATCCTGAAGCCCCACCTTGGCCAGTTCCCGCTCGGCAATGGCGTACGCATCTGTTTTTTTCATTTTCCTTGCGACCGTCAGGCCTTCCATAACATTTTGAATCGCCGTTTTATGCGAAAACAAATGATATTGCTGAAAAACCATCGCCGTCTGTTTCCTCAGTCTGAGAATGTCTTTTTTGGCAGGCTTTTTGCAGTTAATGACTTCACCGTGCAGCGAAATGGCGCCCTCATCCGGCCGCTCAAGTAAATTAAGGCAGCGCAGAAAAGTGGTTTTCCCGGAACCGCTCGGGCCGATGATGGTCACGACTTCTCCTTTCCGGACACTTAAATTGATCCCCTTTAGCACGTGATGACTGCCAAAATGTTTCTGAATGTTTCGGATTTCGATCATAATGCGCCTCCTTGATATCTGGCTGCCCTTTTTTCCGCCAGACTGTTTACAGCTTCGAGAATCACCGTTAATCCCCAATAAATCACGGCCGCCCCGATAAATGCTTCCAGAAATGCATAGTTATCGGATGCCGCAATCGTCGCCGTTCCTGTAATTTCAGGCACCGCAACAATGGCCGCGATGGAAGTGGTATGCAAAAAGCCGATGCCTATGTTGGTGAAGTTCGGCAGCGATATCATGAACGCCTGCGGCAGAACCACACGCCGAATCATCTGGCCCCGCGTCAAGCCGATTGAATATGCCGCCTCCGCCTGCCCCGTATCGACGGCCATGATCCCGGATCGGAGAATTTCCGTCATATAAGCGCCTGCCGTTAATGACAGTGCCATGATGACAAACACGGCGACCGGAATCTGATTGGCCGACCAGCCGAGATGAAACGCGCGGCTGAATTGATCGGCAATCAGCGGAACCCCTAAATAAATCAGCATAATATGGAGAATCGCCGGGGTGCTGCGGAAAAAAGACACGTAAAACGCTGAGCAGGCCAGCAGCCATTTGATGCGGAATATACGCACCGTGATATTGCCGAGAGCTATGAAAAATCCGGCAATAATCGGAATGACCGTCATCGCCAATGTAAGCGGAACGGTTTTCATCATTTGTTTGATCGCAGTGCCGATAAATGGAATGTCCAGCTCCACTGTTCTCCCTCCTTTTCAGCCGTGCGCGCTCATGTCAAAAACCGTCACAAGGCGCGTCTCATCTTTCTTGATTCGTTTTTCGGCCCATCTGAAGACACATTCAAATAAAAGGGCGGCCGCATAATACAGAACAGAAAGCGAGATATACACTTCTAAAGAATGATTGCTCGATGTAATCAAGGTCTGTCCTCTGCCCGACATATCCATCACCCCGATCGAAAAAGCGAGTGATGTATCTTTTAAGAAACCGATCACCATATTTCCGATGTTGGGAAAGGCCTGCACAAGCGCCTGCGGCAGAATGATGCGCCGGAATGTCTGCCCCCCGTTCAGCCCGATGCTGAAAGCCGCCTCCGCCTGCCCGCGGTCGACGCTGTTCACACCTCCCCTGATGATTTCGGCCGCTCTTGCCGCGCTGCTCAGCGCATACGTGGCGATGGCCGCATACAAAGGGTCCATTTTGGAGGTATCAATCCCGGCGAGCGCCGTGAGCGCCGGAATACCGTAAAATACAATGAACAGCTGCACCATGATGGGCGTTCCTCTGAAAAAAGAGATATACAGCTTCGCAAACTGATTCAAAACGGGAATGCGATAGATGCGGGGCAGCGCCAAAAGCAGCCCCAATAGAAAGCCGAACAGCAAAGACACCGCCAATATATACAGCGTGACGGGCAAATAACCGAGCAATGTCGGCACAAAGGACGCGATCATACTGATATCAAACGCTTTTTCCATTGCCGATCCCTCTCTTTTTCACTTAATATTGCTCCTTTGAATAATCCGCGCCGAGCCACTTTTCACTCAGCTTTTTAAGCGTGCCGTCATCAATGATTTCCTGCAGGGCGTTATCAATGTCATCACTCAGCGTTTGTTCATTTTTGTTAAACATAAAGAACACTTTGGCATTTGACAGCACCCCGCCGACCGTTTTTTCTTTGATCGCGCTCGTTTTGTTTTGGAAATCGACGGCAAACGGCGTAGAAATCGTCGCATCGGCGCGGCCGGATTTCAGCTGATTGGCCGCATCGTTGGAGCCTTGGCCGGCATAAGCGATTTCAAACGGACTGCCGTGTTTTTCATTCCATTTTTTCAGCACAAGCGCGCCGTTTGACGTCGGACTTGTAATGACCCGCTTTCCTTTCAAGTCCTCAATGCCGTGAATGTTCCCGTTATCTTGAAGCACCGTGATTTTCAGCGGGAAGTTGTTATACGCGACTTGATTGAACAGAAATTTAATCTCCCGTTCGGCGCTTTTCTCTATTTGATGGGCTACCATATCGACTTTATGCTGGCCGAGGCTGACAAGCAGGTTGGAGAAATCCATCGTTTTAAAAGTGAAACGATAGTCCGGCAGGCGCCTGTCAAGCTCTTTCACCAGCTCAACGTCGTAGCCCGTCAATTTGCCTTTATCATCAATAAAGCAAATATTCGGAAATTGAGTGCCGGTGCCGACCGTAATGTTCTTCACGTTTTTCTGATTTCCTGATGCCGCCTCCCCGCCCGCGCCGCAGGCTGATAACGCCGCCGTTGCGGCAATTGTTAATGACATGACCGCCAATCTTATTTTCATGTGATCGCCCCGTTTTCTGCTTCAATTATTTCGTGAAACTTGATTTTGAATAATCCGCGCCGAGCCATTTTTCACTCAGTCTTTTCAATGTGCCGTCCTTCTCAAGCTTTTGAATCGCCCGATCCGTATCGTCCGCCAGGGTTTGGCTGTTTTTATTGAACATAAAATACACCTCGGTATCCAGCAGCACATCACCGACCGTTTTTTGTTTGAACGCGTGCGTCTTATTTTGAAAATCGACGGCAAACGGCGTGGATACGGTGGCGTCAGCGCGTCCCGTCTCCATTTGGTTTGCTGTATCATTGCTGCCCTGCCCGGCGTATTTCAAATGTATCGGGCTGCCGTGGGTTTTGTTGTATGCCGTCATATAATCCGCCGCGTTTGACGTCGCGCCGACGATGACGGTTTTCCCTTTTAAATCCCGGAGCGTGTGTATCGCGTCATTATCCGCCTTCACCGTGATGTACATCGGCGAGTAGTTATACGGGATTTTGTGATACAAAAAGCGTTTCTCCCGTTCCTTATTTTTCGCCATATTGTGCGCGATCACGTCAATTTTCCGGTTTCCTAGACTTGTAAGCAGATTCGAAAAATCCATCGTCTTAAAGACAAATTTGTATTGCGGCAGCTGTTTATCAATGGCTTTTATCACTTCAATGTCATAGCCGGTCAGCTCGCCTTTTTCATCCATAAAAGCAATGTTCGGAAAATCAGTTCCCGTGCCGACAATGACGGTCTGCACGCCGCTCCCCGCTTTTGTGCTTTCTCCTTGCCCGCACCCGGCCAGCACGCCGAGCAGCAGAAGCAGACAGCCGGCTCTGATCCGTTTTTTTATCATTGCGCCCAGCTCGGTGTGCCTAACAGCGACGCGTCAAACCGCTCCGGTATGAGCACCTTTCTCATCATGACTCCGATGTCTCCGTCTTTCTCCTGCTCAAAATACACTTCATACCCCCTCCGTCTGTACATATCTACAAGCCAGGGATGCTTGCGCGCCGAAGTGCCGAGCGTGATGGCCGGGGCCTTCAGCGTATCCCGCAGCACGTGTTCCTCCACATAAGTCAAAAGTTTGCTGCCGATGCCCTGCCCCTTCAGCTCAGGAAGCGTTGCAAACCACCAGACAAACGGATATTTTGACGGAGGCGTGTCACTCTCCCACGGAAAACGGATCGTAATGGTTGAAAGAAGCCGTCCGTCCCGTTCGAGCACGACGGCTGAATGATTTTCAATATTTTCTGTTACCATATCGATGTCGGCCCGCGCCGACGGCCAGTCAATCTCCAAATTGCGGATCGGCTGAAACGCGCTGTACAGCAGCTCTAAAAACTCCGGCGCATCCTTTTTCTCAGCCAATCGAAATATGTCTTCACTCATTTCGGTCACTCTCCCTGCAAAAATATATAATTCCAATTTGTTTACTAAGCTTTGATTGTTTATACTATAAAGCAAACTGATTTATTTGACTAATCAAAAAAAGTAAAGGAAAGGTTCAAGAAAATTAATGAACAGCCGGGAGGGGATTTCGTTGGAATTACGCACCATTAAAACGTTCCATACGATCGTACAGTCAGGCAGCTTTTATAAAGCCGCCGAAATTCTTAACTACTCACAGCCGACGATTTCAATGCGGATTAAACAGCTGGAACAGGATGTAGGCGCGCAGCTGTTTGAACGGGGAAAGAAGCTGAAGCTGACAAGGGCGGGGCGGCTGTTTCATGAGCGGGCCGGGCAGCTTCTCGCGCAATACGAGGTGCTTGACCATACTCTGGCCGACATCAGACAGGGGCAGGCCGGCCTTATTCAGATCGGCATATCCGAACCGACGGCAAGCCTGATCTTCCCTGCCGTGCTGCGGGGGTTTTTAGATGATTATCCTGACATGTCGGTCAATGTCAGCGTGGATGACGCCAATACATGCAGCCGCAAACTGCTGGAGGGCGCCATTGATTTTGCGGTATGCGGCGAGCCGGAGCTGATTCTGGAAAATTACTTCGATCCGTTTTTCCATGACTCGCTCAATGTCATCGTGTCCGACAGACATCCCCTTGCCGCCAAAACAAGCGTCAATCTCGAAGACTTAGAAAATGAATGCCTGATTTTTACGCCCGCCAATTGCCCGATCCGGATTCAAATTGAACAGCACCTGCAGCGGGCCATCGGCAGCCGCTATCGAAAAATGGAGCTGACCAGCAGCATGGCTCACCAATACTATGTCAGGGAAAATATCGGCGTCTCAATCTTTACGGCGACGGCGCACTCAGAACCGATCGAGGGCACGAAGGTCATTCCGATCCATAACTTAACAATTTCACCGCCGGTCGGGCTGTTGACAAACCAAAAAGAAGAGCATTTTGACTCCGCCACAAAAGATTTAATCAGCAGGATCATCAGCCGGTTTCAGCGTGATCCGCATTAAAAAAACCCCCGCTTTACGGGGGTTTTTTTACGTTCATATTATATAATGCTCCGCACCAAGCCGCCGTCGATCCGCAATGCAGATCCGTTAATGGCAGACGACAGCGGGCTGCTTAAAAAGGCGACAAAGTGAGCGATTTCTTCCGGACGGATCAACCGCTGAATGATCGACGTCGGACGATTCTCCTTCATAAATCGTCTCTCTCCTTCAGCCGCTGTCAGGTTTTCACCGGGATAAAGCGACTCCAGCATCGTTTCGACGCCCTCTGTTTTCGTGGAGCCCGGCATGACCGTATTCACCGTCACATTCGTCCCTTCCGTGAGCTCGGCCAGACTGCGTGACAGCGACAGCTGCGTCGTTTTCGTGGCGCTGTAGTGGGCCATTTCCTGAGAAGGCATGACGGCCGCTTCACTCGCGATAAAAATCACCCGCCCTTCCTTCCGTTCAATCATCCGCTTTGTATACCGGCGTGTCAGCCTCACGCCGCTCATGATATTCACCTCGAAAAACCGGAGCCACTCTTCGTCAGGAATATCAAAGTATTCCGCAGGTTCAAAGATTCCTAAATTGTTGACGAGAATATCCACATCCGGATACTGCTGAAAAATCGCCCCGCATCCTTCCGCCGTACCTAAATCAAATGCGGCCGGATAGAGACGGGCATCCGGCGTCTGTTTCTCTAGTTCCCGGATCGTTTCGTTCACCTTTTCTTCACGGCGGCCGTTAATGATCACGGCCGCACCTTCTGCAATCAGCGAAGCCGCAATCGCCTTCCCGATGCCTGACGTAGATCCCGTCACAAGCGCCGTCTTCCCTTTCAACTGCAAATCCATCATCCATTCCTCCCTATCGCAAGTCTCTTCTTATATATGGACTGAAATCGAAAGCCTGAAACCTTCCGTCCCTATTATCGGATAGAAAAATAGATGAGGGGAAGTACGCACTTTTTAGTGCCTGTCCGTTGTCCCGGCTGACGGCTGATCGATTTGAATGAAAAATTCACCATCTAATTCTGCCTGAGCCTTTTTTAATATCCTTAATACATTATCAGCATCCGAACCCAATTCCTTCTGACTGATGTCAAAATTCTTCCACACCAAAGTCAGCGGAAGTTCGATCCAGCCTGTCAGACAATCCCATAAGGCATTCAGATTTTCACCATAAAAGTCCGGGAAATCTAATTGATCTTTTAAGATTCGGTGTAAAGCTTCTGTGCTTGTAACATCTTTTCCGTCTATGATGACAACTATCATTCAAATACCCCCTTTATTTTTCGGCATTATATTTAGCAAGATACACCTTTATCCGTTACCATCAACCCGTTATTATAACTCACCTCAAACTTGTTAAGGAGAAATTAATATTCTAGTTATTTACTTTATTATGTATTATTGTTAGGATTTAATTAAATCTTATAAGGAGGGTTATAGACAGATGAAAAAATCTTTTGTTTTTCTATTATCGCTAGTGCTTTTATTTAGCATTTTTCCTATAAGCACTTTAGCCATCACAAAAACGTCAGAAAATGACACGATAACTGTATCAGGAAAAGATGAAAAAAACACCGCAGTATTAGTTGATGCTATCAATGAATTAGATGAGAAATTGGATATGAAAAATCTATCATCTAATTCTCCAGAAGAAATAAGTCAACTAAGTTTAGCAGCAAAAACCCTGTATGATACTATTGTAAATTATGAAAATCAAACATCTGCTTCTTTGACAGGCAATGACGCTTTGATTATATTCAAAGAGTATGTTGACGAATTAAATAGAAGTGAAGTTATTAAACCTGTCGAACACATGGTAACAACAATGGGAGTTATAAACTATAAAGAATATAAAATTAGCAACTCACAAATAAGACAATTGAGTGCTGCTATTGGAATTAATAGTGGATTTTGGGGTACAGCTACAGCTATAGCTAAAATTTTTGCTAAAAGCCCAACTGCACTTACATTAATGTTAGGTGCGGTACCGCTTTTAGGTATGGGTGCTATAAATGCCTGTAATTCTAAAGGAAAAGGCATTATTATTACAAAAATGGGTTCAGGAGCAACGAATACATATAGTTGTAGATCTCAATAAAAAAGTGTGAGCGAAAGCTCACACTTTTTTATTTTTTATTTTTCTGATACATTTTGATATAAATTCACTAACAAAAAAAACTATTAAGCCTGTTATTAATAACAAAAGTGAATTTATCTTTAAGCCCTTGTTAAAAAAATCAAGGATACTATTTATCAATAAAAAACCTGACCAATAGATGAATGAAGAATAAAAAGCTATATTAGTGCTCTTTTCATCTGTATTTCTACTAGTTTTAAAAAACAATTATCTGCCCTCCCTATTCTTGAAAGTAAAATAATTACTCTTTTCAATCCTTACTATAAATTTTTCCCTCGCTCATCAAAAATGCTTATTGGTGGTTAAGTGCTTAATCTTTCGTTTAGGTTGGTACATTGAGCCTTCTTCATCTTACTCATGTCGTCACCTCCCATAAAACAATGATAACATGAATTAATCCTAGTTTATATTGTATGTAATTCCCGAAATAGCTAATACTCTTCACTAACTTCAAGTATAAACCGAAAAATTTTCTATGCAGAAAACAATTTCATTTAAAATCTAAACAGAAGAACCATATATGAGACTGAAGAAACTACTCCGAATTCAATCCCTATCTTTCATTTCATTCTGAAAACAGAAAGACCCAGAGCATAGTAATTCTGTTGGCTTTTTCTCTACTCTTTACTATATTTCATGGACAACTCAATATTTGTCAAAATATATGAAATTGAAGATTGATAAATAAAGAATGGATAATACAAAATGATAAGATAAAGCAAAATACAGCACAAAAATCATCTTTTAGATTATCCTTTTAATTATTGAGTGAGTAGTAAGGGAAATTAAAATGTACCGACAGGAATTCAGATATGGAGGTATGGCATTAACACGAAGCCATCTTCCCTTCAGCACAAAGGGAGAAAACGAAGAATTTTAAAAAATGTTGCCAAAATGTTGCCACGCTGTTACCGAGGGTGTTGAAACCCTTGATAACAGCGTGGTTTGGCGTTATGTATGGAGACGGTGGGAGTCGAACCCACGTCCAGAAACATCGATTACTTAAGCGTCTACGAGCGTAGCCTGCATATTTCGTGTTTCACTCGTCTTCGTGCCTGCGGGCGGGCCTTCCGAGAGCTAGTCTGTCAGTCTCTTCTTACGTTCTCAGACGGGAACGCAAGCGTAGCCTACTTGGATGTGCTCTTCACGGACACATAGGCAATGTCAGGAAGAGCTCGCTGCGTTTATTAGGCAGCTAGTGCTAAGTTTTGGTTAAAACTTTTAGTTTTGCCAGTTATATTTAGGTGCGTGTTAACGAGATCGCCTCTCGGCTCGCAGCTCAAGCTCGATCCATCCCTGTCGAATCCGTAACGTCCCCTTGTTAAGGGTATACGGGAGATCTATCAAGCTCTTGCTCAACTGGCTGTACTGTTATTATATCATGATCACAGACAAATTCAATTGGGAATGTCTTCAATAAACAGCCTGTGAATCTGATGTGTGAACAGTATAGCATACGGCAGTTATCACATCAAGGCTCAGGCATCAGAAGCCTTTTTGTCTGTCTCTGAACGCTCTTTCGATTTCTCTTTTGGCGTCTTTTCGTTTTAAATCTTCGCGTTTATCGTATGTTTTCTTCCCTTTTCCGAGGCCGATTAACACTTTGGCAAAGCCGTTTTTCAAGTACAGCTTCAGCGGCACGAGGGAATAGCCTTTCTCTTTCGTCAGGCCGATCAGCTTATTGATTTCTTTCCTGTGCATCAAAAGCTTTCTCGTCCGGAGCGGGTCGTGGTTATAGCGGTTTCCCTGCTCGTACGGGCTGATGTGCATATTGTGGAGGAACACTTCGCCGCGCTCGATTTTCGCAAAGGAATCCTTCATGTTTACGCGGCCGGCGCGGATGGACTTAATCTCCGTCCCCTGCAGCACGATGCCTGTTTCATAGGTTTCTTCTATAAAGTAATCATGGTTTGCTTTTTTGTTTTGTGATAATACTTTGCCTGATCCTTTTGGCATGCCTTATCCTCCTCTCTCCGCAAAAACCGTTCATGTGTGCGATACGCTTTATTTTAGCAAATGGAGCGTTCCGCGACAATGAAAATGCGGCTTGCGAAAGAAAGCAAACAGAGCATTTTGCCCCATTTGCTTTTCGCATTTACTTCTTCTTTTTGCGTTTTTGTTTCGGCGCGTTTTGGAAACCGCGTTTTTTCTTTTTCTTCTTCGGTTTTGTAAACCATTCCCCTTTTTCCTCCGATTTCGGCGGTGAAGCCGGGGTATTGCTGTTTAACACGCGTTTCCGCGCCGGTCTGCCGCGTTTTCTGCGGTCGCCTGTCGTTTCTCTCGGACGGCGGGTGCCTTTCATGCCGACAATTTCAAAGTCGATGTTTCTCTCATCTTTATTGACGTCGACGACTTTGACCGTGATTTCGTCTCCGATCCGGTAAACGTTGCCCGTGCGTTCGCCGATCATGGCGAAATGCTGCTCGTCAAAACGATAATAATCATCCGTCATAAAGCTGACGTGCACAAGCCCTTCAATCGTATTCGGCAGCTCGACAAACATTCCGAAATTCGTGACGGAACTGATCATGCCGTCAAATTCCTCGCCGATTTTATCAAGCATATATTCCGCTTTTTTCAGATCGTCCGTTTCCCGCTCTGCATCAACGGCGCGACGTTCCATCGTTGACGTATGGTCAGCGATTTCCGGAAGGCGTTCGGCCCACTTTTCTTGAGTCGCTTCGTCCGATTGTCCGTTGATCAAATACGTTCTGATCAGCCTGTGAACGATTAAGTCAGGATAGCGGCGGATCGGCGATGTGAAGTGCGTATAAAATTCAGTCGCCAGCCCGAAATGGCCCAGGCTTTGCGGGTCGTATTTCGCCTGCTTCATGGAACGGAGCATGACGGTTGAAATCACCGTTTCTTCCGGACGGTCCCGCACTTCGTCAAGAATGCTTTGCAGCGCGCGCGGATGAATGTCTCCGGCTTTTCCTTTGACGATATAACCGAATGTCGTGACGAACTCCAGAAACTTTTGCAGTTTTTCGGCGTTCGGCTCTTCGTGAATCCGGTAAATAAACGGCACGTTCATCCAATGGAAGTGCTCGGCCACCGTTTCGTTTGCCACAAGCATGAATTCTTCAATCAGCTTTTCCGCTACTGAGCGCTCTCTGATGACGACGTCTTTAACGGCGCCTTCCTCATCGACGAGCACCTTCGCCTCTTTGAAATCAAAATCCACGGCGCCGCGGTCCATCCGTTTCGCCCGGAGAATTTCGGCCAGACGTTCCATGTCTTTAAACATCGGGACGAGCGGCTCATATCTTTCTTTCAGCTCGGCGTCGTCTTCTGTGAGGATCTGGTTGACATCTGAATAGGTCATTCTTTCCGTCGTTTTAATGACGCTTTGGAAGATCTCGTGCTCTGTCACCTGGCCCTGCTGGTTGATTGTCATTTCGCAGGAAAGCGTCAGCCGGTCGACCTTCGGATTTAAAGAACAGATTCCGTTAGACAGTCTGTGCGGAATCATCGGAATGACCCGGTCAACCAAGTACACGCTTGTCCCTCTATCCAGCGCTTCTTTGTCAATCGGGGAATTCTCCGTGACGTAATGGCTGACGTCGGCAATATGAACGCCGAGCTTGTAGCTGCCGTTATCAAGCTTTGTCACGGTGACGGCGTCATCCAGATCCTTCGCATCCGCGCCGTCAATGGTGACAATGACCTGATCGCGGAGATCACGGCGGTCTTTGATGTCTTTTTCATCGATGGTATCGGGCGTGCTTGTTGCCTGCTCCATCGCTTCAGCCGGAAAATCTCCCGGCAGGCCGTGCTTATGGATAATTGATAAAATATCGATGCCCGGATCATTTTTATGGCCGAGTATTTCAACGATTTCTCCTTCGGCGTTCATTCTGCCTTCAGGGTAGCTTGTCAGTTTGACGACGACTTTATGGCCTTCCGCAGCGCCGTTATTGGCATGTTTCGGAATAAAAATATCACTCGTGATTTTCTTATCATCCGGGATGACAAAACCGAAGCTTTTCGTTTCTGTGTATGTGCCCACGACGCGGTCGATGCTTCTTTCCAAGATGCGGATGACCGTGCCTTCCTGTCTCGATCCGCTTGACTGGGAATTGAGCCGCACCATGACGATATCGCCGTTCATGGCCGTATTCAGCTCATTCGGCGGAATAAACACGTCGCTTAAAGAGGTATCCTCCGGCAATAGAAACGCGAATCCTTTCGCATGCGCGGAAATTTTTCCTTTTACTAAATTCATTTTTTCCGGAAGCCCGTAGCGGTTGCTTCTGGTGCGGACGATCTGTCCCGTCTCCTCGAGCGCCACCAGCGCTTTTACCAGCTCTTTAAATTCATCTGCTTCCGTGATGTTCAGCATCTCCTCGAGTTCCTGAACGGTAAGGGGCTTGTACGCCTCTTCCTTCATAAACGCGAGAAGACGGTCCATAAACGCTTCTTTTTCCATTATTCGACCTCCTGTTTGTTACCAATCGAGTTTCTCTAAAAATTCGTACACATCCTGATGAACGAGGTCCCGTTCTTTATCGAGCGTAATGACATGACCTGATTCTTCATACCATTTCAGCTGTTTGTCGTCCGTTTCCACCTCGTTGTAAATGATGTTCGCACTTTCTGTATTAATCATATGGTCATGCCGTGCCTGAACCACAAATGTCGGGGAATAGATCATGTCGACGTTTTTGCGCACATCGGCAATCAGCTCCTGAAGCGATTTGAGCGTATTCATCGGTGTTTTTTCAAACTCCTTCATTTCCTTTTCAATCTGCTCCGGCTGTTTTCCTTCGAATTTTTTATAATTGCGCGCGTAGGAGAGAACTCCTTCGTACATAACCTCTTCACTTTTAATGTGCATCGGCGCACACATAGGAACAATTCCCTTTATGGGTACAGTGTAACCCAATTTCAATGAAAAAACCCCGCCAAGCGACAGTCCGCAGGCCGCAATGTTTTCATAGCCTTCAGACCGTAAATATTCATAACCGTCCATGACGTCTTTCCACCAATCTTCAGGCCCCGTATGTACCAGTTCTTCCGGCGGAACGCCGTGCCCTTTATATTGAGGCGCGTGACAAGTGTAGCCGCGCTCATTCAAGTAGCGGCCGAGCATTCTGACGTCTGCCGTATTTCCCGTAAATCCGTGCAGCAGAAGCACCGCTTTGTCTCCGCCTTTAAATGTAAATGGTTTTGGTGTCACAATTTTCATGCTCATAACCCCTTTTTTGCACATTCAATTTAGTTTTCCACAGTTTTGCGAGAAACAAACGCCGTCTCTCAACAAGAAAAAGGCCTGATATTAAATCAGACCTTATACAAACATTGCCTTATACGATATACGCCAGCGAAATCGTCAACACGAAAAACAAGACTGCCAGCACAACGGTTGTGCGGTGAAGAATCAGATCAAGGCCCCTTGCTTTCTGTTTTCCGAAAAGCTGCTCCGCCCCGCCTGAAATTGCACCCGATAAACCGGCGCTTTTGCTGGTTTGAAGCAATACGACAATAATAAGTGCAATACTGACGATGACCAATAAGGTAATCAATAATGTGTGCATCCCATACACCTCCAGACTGACTGGCCTACATTGCTTCTATTTTACATGAAAAACAAAGGCATGTCACGCCGTATCGGTGCACATCATGTCAGAAAAACGGAAATGCGTTTGAATCTTCCACCATCATTGACTTTTGTCAACAAAGTCGTAGTAAAAAAGATCTTCAAATTTCATGTCAAAGTAATAGAGCATTTTTCCGATGACCAGCTGGCCCGGCCTCCGCTCTCCATTCAGTACACGGCTCAGTGTGGCGGGAGATATTCCGATCTCCAGGGCGAGCTGGTTTAACGAGTAGTCATTATTGACCATATACTGCAGCACATAATCTCTTCTGATCTGTATCTTTTCGACCACTTTCTTCACCTTCCGTTCTGTCAAATACTTTCTTTCTTATACATAAGATACGGCTTTTGTTAACTTTTGTCAATACTTTTCCAGCCTAGCTATTCCCTTTAGTCAATAAACATACTAGAATATAAATAGACCGCGGGAGGGGGAGAGACTGTGGAAAGCTTCGGGAAACAATTGCGGACATTGCGGGAAAAAAGGCATCTGACAGTGAACCAACTGGCAACGTATTCAGGCGTCAGCGCCGCGGGAATCTCGCGGATTGAAAACGGCAAACGCGGGGTGCCGAAACCTGCAACCATTAAAAAGCTCGCAGATGCGTTAAAAATCCCGTATGAGGAACTGATGAAGACGGCGGGATACATAGAGACCGTCCAGGAAACGAGAGCCCCGTACGACACGGGCTGCACCTTGCTGGAAAAAGCCGAAACGTATGAGCTGCATGATTTATCCCTATTGGAGCGGGAGAACTGGCGGCACCTGTCGAAAGAAGACTTGGTTCTGCTTGATAAATACTTTGCGTTCTTATCGGCTGAAGCCAAAAAAAGAACAAATGAAGACTCATGACTTTGCACATGTGAGGCGATCTTATTGAACACATTCGGAAAGCAATTAAGAGAGCTGCGCCGCGCCCGGAAGCTTACCGTCAATCAGCTTGCCGTCTATTCCGGCGTCAGCTCGGCGACCATTTCCAGAATTGAAAACGGGCACCGCGGCATTCCTAAACCCGCGACCATCAGAAAATTGGCGGACACATTAAAAATTCCGTACGAGGAGTTAATGGCGCGGGCCGGACACATCAAGGCATTTCAGGAAGAAATCCGCGAAACCTCCGAAAGCTATCAATCCATCTGCGCCATCTATCAGACCGCCGTTGACAGAGGCGCGGAGCATCTGCCGCTGTTTGACAGCAAAAAGTGGCAGCACTTCACAAAAGAAGATATTGAAAGCGTCAGCAAATACTTTGATTTTATTGCGGCTGAAGCGAAAAAACGCTCCCCGGATTCCTCATCCTCTTTTTGATCCTCTCCTCAACTTAACAAGCGCCAGACGTACGTTCCCTCCGATTTTGCGGTATAATAGCAGAAGACGAGGTGAAAAAGCATGAACCAATCAGAAATGTGCCCCAGATTCGAAAAAGCGGTCGACATCCTAAGTAAACGCTGGGTGGCTCTAATCGTCTTTCAGTTATTGAACGGACAGCAGCGATTTAGCGAAATTGAAGCGGCGCTTCCGAATTTAAGCGGAAGAGTCTTGTCAGAACGTCTGAAAGAACTTGAAACAGAAGGTGTCATCAAACGGGATGTTATCCCCGAAACGCCTGTCCGCATTGAGTATTCTTTAACGGAAAAAGGCTGCGCATTAGCCCCTATTTTAGAGGAAATTTCCAAGTGGTCTTCAACATGGATTGATCCTTCCTGATAAACTCTTTTCCGCATAAGCGGCTGATCTCTCAAACGGACAGCCGTTTTTATTTTTGCTTTTCTTAAACAGAAAAACAAGCCCTCAGGCGTGCAGGGCTTGTTTTTGTCTGACGCCTTCCAGCGGAATTCGAATCTCCGCCCGGGCTCCTCCAGACTCCTGATTTTCAAGTATTAATTCGCCGTGGTGAAGATGTACGACATGATGGGCGAATGTAAGCCCCATGCCGTGATGCCCCGCCGAATGTCTGCTTTTATCCTCCGTGTAAAAAAGCTGTGTCGCTCTTTTCAGCGCTTCCGGCGAGAACCCGCTTCCGCTGTCGGATACGGCAAGATGGAGGGCGGAATCGGTGCACAGGACGTCCACACGGATTTCCCCTCCTTCCGGCGTATAGTCGACGGCATTTGCCGCGATATTCATGACCGCCCTGTGGAGCAGCTCATGATCGATCGGCGCTTCTTTTCTGTCAATTCCCCGTTCGCTGAGGACGAGATCAATCTGCTTCGGCCCCGCAAGCGCCGCCGCGTCACGATATATGTTTTGAATCCACTCTTTGAGATCGGTATATTCCACATGAACGGCAACTGCCTCCTCCGCTTTAGAAAGCTGAATCAGCTGTCCGACATAATGCTCGATTTTGTTTCCGGCATCCAGAATATACTGCGCATATTCCGCCTGCTCCTCATCAGGCTTTGTTAACTGAAGCAGCTCGGCATTTCCTTTAATAATCGTTGCCGGAATTTTAATATCATGCGCAAGCGCGCCGATTTGTTCTTTCTTTATCCGCTCCGCCTCCCACTGCGCTGCCAAAGATGCCTGAAGCGCGTCTTTCATTTTCAGCAGAGAGTCAATGACATCGTCAAATTCTTTTATACGCGACCTTTTTGGATTGATATTTAAATTCTGTTTTTGAATGCTTGCCGTAATGGAGCTGAGTGTGCTGAAATGCCGTCTCAGCTGATTGGCGAAACGCGTCGTCACGATAAAAACGGTCAAAAGAAGCAAAGTGATCAGAATCGTAAGACCCGTCCATTCATAATTCGGCAGATAGCGCCTTAACAGCGGCGACTGAAATTCCGACCTGAGTGAATATTGGAGAACGCCGTATTCATCTTTCCGATTTATCACCATGAATCCTTTTTGAGCATAATTAAAATACGGCTGATGCTGAATCTTTTTTCTCGCGTTGGCCGCATCTTGTTCCGTCATCGTTCCTTTTGTCATCCGCTTTGTTTTTTTATCAAAAACGGCGTATGTCATACCTGCGGGGATCATGTCTTCTGTTATCTTTTCCGCTGATTTCAGGCGGGGTTTGATCTGTTCCGCCTCATGCTCGCTGTAGTTTGCGGGCAGGATCGCTCCGGCATTCATAGCAATGGCATTTAAGGCGACACATAATGCCGCCACCCCCATCGTGCTCAGACACAGTGTGATCGTAAATTTGACAAGCTCTTTGCGGATGCTGGATTTTCCTTTTGCTATTCCCATTTGTATCCGACACCCCACACCGTTTTGATCGGATCAGCCCCGTGTTCTTTACATTTTTTCCGGATGGTTCTGATAAACTCCGTAATGGTTGAATAGAGCGCATCGCCGTCCAAGCCGTACACTTCCTCGTAAATCTGCTCCCGTGAGAATGTTCTGTTTTTATGCTGTGCCAGACATTCAACGATTTTATATTCGTTTTTCGTAAGAGGCAGTTTCCGGTCATCAATCCATACTTCTTTATTGTCAAAATCAAACATGAAGCCTGATATCAGCCGTTTCGTCTGATGCTTTTCCCGCCGTTCCCTTCTGACATGCGCGTTTACCCTTGCCATCAATTCCTGTACGCCGAACGGCTTTGTGATGTAATCATCAGCGCCTGTCATGAGGCCTTTCACAATGGATTCTTCGTCAGACTTTGCCGTTAAAAACAGGATCGGGCTGTCCACCAGCGGGCGAATCCGCCGGCAGAGTTCAATCCCGTCCGTTCCGGGCATCATGATATCAAGAAGAATCAAATCATAGCCTTGAAAAAAATCCAATGACTGATCCTCCGCTTTTTCCAGAATCGTTACTGTATGCTGATCACGCTGTAAAATGTTTCTGATCAGAACGAGAATATCTTTTTCATCATCAATTGCTAAAATGTTTGCCACCGGCCGAATCGCTCCTTGCCTTTATTCATATGAACGCCGCCCTTCCCATCTTCTGCACCAATAGAGGCCGGCCAGACATAATATCACTATAGAAAAATATAACATTATTTCTCCGAATCTCATATCGTATCTTACATAAGGGAGGAACTCTTTTTTGACTTTGTCAAAATGCAGCAGTCCTGCAAGGCCTGAAAGCCGTACGCTCCATGCCCACGGGAAAAAACGCCAGATGGTATCGCCAAGTCCCGTATTCATGAGCGCCGTCATTAATAAACCCGCTCCCCCTAAAAGCCCGGACGGTCCCATGCCGTACTTTATGCCGACAAAAAAAGACATCATATAAAGCGGAATACTGCCGGCAATCAGCCACGCCCCTCCTTTTAAAAAGAGAAGATACGGGAGATCATTGATGTGAAGAACAAATTTCATCCCCGCCAAATAAAGACAGATGGCGAGACCTACCGATAACACATTCAATAGGAGCAGCAAAAGCAGCTTGCCCGCAAAACTGATGATTTTAGAATGCGGGACCGCCAGCATCATCTGAAAATGGCCCGCCTGTTCCTCAACCGAGGCAGACATGCCGCAGACAATACTGATGATTAAAGGGTATAAAACGGCAATCGCGCTGAAAAACACACTGTACAGCATATAAGGCTCCTGAACCCTTCCATACATATACAACAGGAAAAATCCCGCGCATAAAACCGGCGCCGCAGCATGCATCCATATGAGCGGCGTGCGCTTCATTTTTAATACATCGGCCCACATATATCGTAAAAGCACGGTCATGACCGGTTTCCCCCTTTTGAAAAAGACACGGCGGAAACAAAACTTACCGCGATAAAAGAAAGAATAGAAAGAATAATAGCCGGAATGATCACGTTTCCGTTTAATAAGCCGCTGTTTGCAGGAAGCGGAATTCCGTTCGGATGGATCCCGAGAATCGGTGACATCACCCGGACTGACCAGCTCCATGGACTCAGCCACCACAATGAACCTGACGCCGGCACAATGCCTAAAACAAAGGCGGCGATCATATTCATGAGGATGACTGCCGTAAACCCGAACTGTCTGGCAATCCATAAACAGAACGGAATTTCCCAAAGCGTAGACAGCCACAAAAGGGAGCTTGCTTCAATACCTTTCAGCTGAACCGCAGCAATTGCCGGAAACATAAGGCCAAGCAAAAACATGATGACTAAAAAGACGATTTGCGACAGGAGTGAATACAGCGCGATCAAGCTTATTTTTGAGAACCATATGCTCTTCAAGTCAGCCGGCAGTGAGTACACCGCACGGTCATTCGCAGATTTTTTCTCTTTTTTAACAGATAAACCGCACATTAGAGCAATCATGAGCGGCATGAAAATAACCGCCCACCAATTGAACGTGCCCGTCATAAAATAGGCGGCATTCAGCAGAAAAGAAAAAGCCGTGTTCAGAAGCGGAATCAGAATGATCAGCTTTCTGATAAATGTTCTTTTAGATGTAAGATGTTCCGCCTGCATGTACTGAATCATTTCCCTGTCCCCGCTTTCTCCCGTGTTGATTTGACTACCTCCAGAAACAGCCGCTCCAGATCGTCTTCCCGGCTGATTTCTCCCTGATATCCTAAAACGCCGTCACTGATGATTCCGATATGGTCTGCGATCTGCTCGACTTCTGATAACAGGTGGCTAGATAAAATAACCGTCATTCCCTGTCCGGGCAGAGAGCGGATAAATTCCCGCAAATCCTGAATTCCCATCGGGTCCAATCCGTTTGTCGGCTCATCAAGAATTAAGAGCGACGGACGGTTTAATAATGCTAACGCAATGCCGAGACGCTGCTTCATTCCCATAGAAAATTGTCCGGCGCGCTTTTTTCCGGTTCCCGTTAATCCCGTGATTTCCAGCACTTCCGCAATTCTTGAATCAGGCAGTCCGAGCATCACGCAGCGGACTTTCAGATTTTCAGCGGCTGTCAGGTTGCTGTAAAGCGGCGGCGCTTCAATCAGGGAACCGATGCTTTTCAAATCTTCGCGCTTCCATGTATGTCCGTCGAACAGAACCTCGCCGGATGTTTGCTGCAAGATTCCGGTCAATATTTTAAGTGTCGTTGATTTTCCCGCGCCGTTCGGACCGAGCAGGCCGTATATACTGTTGCGTTTTACTGATAGAGACACATCAGCCACTGCCTGTTGTCTGCCGAATGATTTTTGCAGCTGTCTCGTTTCTATGATGTTGCTCATTTGATTACCCCTCTGCTTTGTTATTTGATAAGTAAGACTTTACAGCGCAGTTATCAAAATTTAATCAAGAAATCAAAAAAAAGCATCCTTCACGCGGAAGAATGCTTTTTTTCATGAGGCTGAGCGTACGATCAGCTTTCTTTTTTGTTTTTTCACCGGGCTG
>NZ_JAHOAA010000003.1:478432-651215 GCF_019039175.1 Bacillus sp. FJAT-27001 | reverse complement strand
GCCAAAATAATCGCGGTTCCGTTCGTGGCGTTTGACCCTCTGACGATCATATCGCCGAGGCCGCCCGCCCCGACGAAGGTGCCGATCGCCGTGATGCCGATCGCAATGACGAGCGCCGTTCGGAGACCCGCCATAATGACGGAAAGCGCAAGCGGCAGCTCCACCATACGAAGGATTTGGTATTTCGTCATGCCCATCGCTTTTCCCGACTCGAGATAAGCGTGCTCGATATTGATAATGCCCGTGTGCGTATTTCTGAGAATCGGCAGCAGTGAATACAAAAACAAAGCCGTGATGACCGTATTGGCGCCGAGTCCCATGACGAGCATCAGGACGGCGAGCATCGCAAGCGCCGGAACGGTTTGAATCACGTTCGCCACAGCAAACACCCAGCCGGCGAGACGCCCGTGCCTTGCTGTCACAATTCCGGCCGGAATGGCGAAAATGGCGGCGAAAACGACGCCGTACGCCGACATGAGAAAGTGCCGCCAGCACTCATACAGAACATAACTGCCGTTTTGAGCATAATACGTAAACAGCTCCTTCATCGTGTCCATCCGCACATCTCCTTTCCGTTATTCAAAGTAATGATGTTTTTCTAAATATTCCTTGGCCACGACGGACGGCTCTTTTAATCGGCCGTCAACTTCGTAATTCATTTTCTGCATCATCTTTGTATCAATCGCGCCGATCATTTTATTGATCACGCCCTCCAGTTCGGGATACTCTTTTAATACTTGATCCGGAACGACGGGTGAACAGTCATACGGAGGAAAGAACCGCTTATCATCCTTCAGCGTTTTCAGTCCGTAAGCGATGATTCTTCCGTCGGTGGAATAAGCGAGCGCGATATCCATCTTTCTGCTTTTCAGCGCGTCGTAAACAAGGCCGATCTGCATCGGATACGTGCCTTCAAATGACATTCCGTATGTGTTCATAAAATCCTGATATCCGTTGCCTCTCAGCTTCATCCAGTAGTTATCGACGCCGAATTTCAGATGAGACGCTTCTTTTTTGACATCGGATACCGATTCTAAATGGTACTTGCGGGCAAGCTGTTCGGAAACGGTAAAGACGTATGTATTATCAAAGCCGTAAGAATCAAACCATTTCATGTCATATCTGTTTTGAAATTCACGCTGAACGAGCCGCAGCGCTTTGTCCGGGTCTTTTTCCGGCTCCATGCGAAGCGTCCCGGTCAGCGCGTCACCTGTATAGCGCGTAGCGGCGATATCAATATCACCGTTGATCAAGGACTGCTGCTGTACGGCATTGGAGCCGAGATTTTTAATAACCGTTGTCTTCAACCCGCTGTGATGTTCGATCATCTGTCCGAGCATGCTCGCGATGATTTCTGATTCGGTCATGCTTTGCGCGCCGATTTTAATGGTGTCCTCCGATGCGGCGCTCAATCCCGGGAGCGAGCATCCGCCAAGGAGCAGCATGCCGATACAGGCGATTGCGAGCAGCCGTTTTTTGCATCTATTCCCCATGAGAGACCTCCTCCTTATGAAGCATCCTTTATGCTCTTCAGCCCGTCAGGCGTGACTTTCCGTTCTGTCATCCCCAGCATGTAATCGACGGCTGCCGCAAGCACTGTGACCGGAACGGCCCCTGCGATAATATACTCCGGCTGATAAAGGTTTAAGCCGATAAAAATGTAATCTCCCAGCCCGCCTCCGCCGATAAAGGAGGCGAGCGTCGCCCAGCCGATTAAATAAATCGAAGACGTCCTGATGCCCGCCATGATGACAGGAGCGGCAAGCGGGAGTTCTACAAGCCTGATCTGCTCCCATGCCGTCATGCCGATTCCTTTTCCCGATTCCAGAAGATGCCGATTGACGCCGAGAATCCCCGTATACGTGTTTCTGAGAATCGGCAGCATGGAATAGAAAAACAGCGCCGCAACGGCCGGGATCTTTCCTACGCCTAAAAGCGGAATAAAAAACGCAAGAATGGCAAGGCTCGGCAAGGTTTGAATGATGTTGACGATGCCGATGACGGCGCCGGCTCCTCTTTTCATCCTCGTCAGCAGGACGCCGAGCGGAACGGCGGCGAGAATGCCCGCCATGACGGCGATTAATGAGATGTACAGATGCTCCCATGTTTTATAAAGCATCTCTCCTCCATTTGCCTGTAAAAATTGCACGGTCTGATTCATATCAATTGAAGCCTCCTCATGACATCACCGCGAGCTGATTCTCTTCTCCCCAGATGGAGTCATAGACGATGTCAACGAGGCTTGTCCTTGTCACGATTCCCGTTAGCCGGCCGGCTTCATCAAGGACCGGCACAAATTTTATGCCTCTTTTTAAAATTTTATGGACGGCGTCGCGAAGCAGAGTGCCGCTTCTGACCGTGTACAGATCCCGCTCAAGCACTTCCGCGACGGTTACCGCTTGTCTTCGTTTGCGGTCAATCATCTCCACATCGACATAACCTTGTAGAACGTTCTTTTCATCAATGACGAGCAGCGAATCCACCCGCTCGGCACGCATCAGCTGAATGGCGGCTGACAGTGTTTTCTCAGGTGTTACCGTCACGGGATCGGGATTCATGATCTGTTCCACCCGTTCAATATCAGGGCTGGATGATTGGATCAGCCGTTCCTTGCCGATAAACTCCTCAACAAATTCATTCGCCGGAAATCTGAGAATCTCATCAGGCGTTCCGGCCTGGACGATTTCTCCCGCCTTCAGAATGACGATTCTGTCCGCAAGCTTGATGGCTTCGTCCATATCATGGGTAACAAATACGATGGTTTTATGTAAGGTTTTTTGCAGTTTTTTAAATTCTTCCTGAAGGGAATCTCTCGTAATCGGGTCAAGCGCCCCGAACGGTTCATCCATTAAGATGAGCGGCGGCTCTGCGGCAAGTGCCCGTAATACACCTATTCGCTGCTGCTGTCCTCCGCTCAGTTCATGAGGGTAACGGTCTAAATATTCAGGCCCCATATCAACGAGCTTTAAAAGCTCCCGCGCCCGTTCCTTCCGTTTTTCGGCAGGATGCTTTAAAAGCTTCGGAACGAGCGTAATGTTCTGCTGAATGGTCATATGCGGAAACAGCCCGATCTGCTGGATGACATAGCCGATGCTTCTTCTGAGTTCCACCGGGTCTTGTTCCATAATGTTTCGGCCCTCTATCAGGATTCTGCCTTCTGTCGGTTCAATTAAGCGGTTGATCATTTTCATCGTCGTCGTTTTGCCGCAGCCGCTCGGCCCGATAAAACAAATAAATTCGCCTTTGGCGATATTCAGGTTGATGCTGTTGACGGCTTTTTTCCCACCTTTATACATTTTCGAGACATTTTCTAATGTCAGCAAACACTCACACCTCCACGATTAAGTTTATTCAATTCGTTAAATTCAAATTTAACTTTTCAGACAATTGAACGTTTTCCATTATAAATTAAACTTTGTAAATTAAAAAGTTTACAATTTGTCCATATTATATATAAAGGTTGTGTAAGCACTGATTAACCCGTATTGACCGGCAAAGTTCTTCTTATTGCTCCGGATTACTGCCAAATTCTCTCGGAAGAGCATTTCCGCCGGTTTAAAAATGTGGTATATTGACATCGGAATTGCTGACTGAAAGGATTGAAACTGTTGGAGAAAGATCCGTTACACGTAATCGAACAAGCTGAAGATCATTTGATAGAACGAATCGCTGAAAATATGCATACATTCGGAATGCCCGCGACGGTGGGGCGCATTTTAGGCATTATTTATATGAACCGCAAGCCGATGACCTTAACTGAATTATCAGAAGCGACCGGCATGAGCAAGACGAGAATGAGTCAGGCGGTCCGTGAAATGCTTGACGTCAATCTGGCGGAAAAAGTGTTTGAAAAAGGCGTCCGCAAAGATTTATACGACGTCGAGCAGGATTATTACCAAACCTTTATTACGCTGTTTACGGCCACATGGAGCAAGGTCGTCAGCAAAAATAAAATGATGCATAAAAAGCTGAACCGCGAACTGACAGCCGTCCTTGAAAACGGCGTGCCGGAAGAAGCTGAGGAAAAAATCAACGAACTGCTGAAAGAATTAAAGGATTGGCTAGATTACTACAACTGGATCAGCCGTCTGATCGAGTTTTTTGAAAGCGAAGAAATTTTCAAGCATGTTCCGAAGCCATAAGAAAAAAACGCCCTGACCCGCAAGGCGTTTTTTTCATGCCGCATTCGGCGCTTTGGTTCGTTTTTTCTTTCTCACCGGACTCAGCGCCCGCTCCAGCCATGCCATCACAAGATCTGCGATAACGGCCATCAGCGCTGTCGGAATGGCGCCGGCCAAAATAATCGCGGTTCCGTTCGTGGCGTTTGAGCCCCTGACAATAATGTCACCGAGTCCGCCCGCGCCGACAAACGTACCGATTGCCGTAATGCCGATCGCGATGACGAGCGCCGTCCGCAGCCCCGCCATGATGACGGAAAGCGCAAGCGGCAGCTCCACCATGCGGAGCACCTGAAATTTGGTCATGCCCATCGCTTTTCCCGATTCAAGATAAGCGTGTTCAATGCTGGCGATTCCCGTGTACGTATTCCGGATGATCGGAAGAAGCGAATATAAAAACAGCGACAATATCACCGTATTGGCGCCGAGCCCCATGACGAGCATCAGCACCGCAAGCATCGCAAGCGCCGGTACGGTCTGAATCACGTTTGTCACCGCGAATACCCAGCCGCTTAATGTTCTGTACCTGGCAATGAAGATGCCGAGCGGAACCCCGACGATCGCCGCAAATAAAACGCCGTATACCGACATGAGAAAATGGCGGTAAAACTCCTGAAGCACATAGGCGCCGTTTTGAGAATAATAAGTGCCGAGCTGCTGCAGCACTTCCATTTGCCCCACCTCATTTCTTATTCAAAATAATGATGTTTCTCCAAAAATTCTTTAGCGACGACGGACGGTTCTTTCAGCTTGCCGTCCACCTCGTAATTCAATTCCTGCATCGTTTCCGTATCGATTTTGCCGATCAGTTTATTCACAATGCCCTTCAGTTCAGGATGCTGCTTCAGCACGCTGTCGGGAATGACCGGCGAACAGTCATACGGCGGGAAAAACTGCTTGTCGTCTTTTAAAATTTTCAGATCGTACGCCTTGATCCGTCCGTCCGTTGAATAGGCGAGGACGGCATCCATTTTCCCGTTTTTCACGGCATCGTATACAAGTCCGATCTGCATCGGATAGGTTGTGCCGAATTCAAAGCCGTACGTGTCGGTAAAGCCTTTATAGCCGTCACCTTTTCTTTTCAGCCACGCATTGTCTACACCGAGCTTAAATTGATCCGCATGCTTCTTAATATCGGACACTTTGTCTAAATGGTCTTTTTCCGCAAGCTCTTTCGTGACGGTAAAAGCGTATGTGTTCTCAAATCCGTAAGAATCAAACCATTTGTAATGGAAGCGTTTCTCAAATTCTTTCTGTACGATGGATAATGCTTTTTTCGGGTCTTTTTCCGCTTCCATGCCGAGAGTGCTCGTTAAATCCGTTCCCGAGTAGCGCGTCGCGGCGATATCGATTTCACCGCCGAGCATCGCCTGCTGCTGGACATAGTTCGATCCGAGGTTTTTAATTAATGCCGTATTCAAGTCTGTATTGTGTTCAATCATCTGTGCGAGCATATTGGCGATAATTTCTGATTCCGTCATGCTTTGCGCCCCGATTTTGATCGTATCATCGGAAGCCCCGCTCAGGCCGGGAAGGGAACAGCCGCCTAGAAGCAGAGCAGCTGACAGCGCCAGTGCGCACATCCATCTCTTTTGGTTTCTTTTCACAACAGCCAACTCCTTATGATACTTCCTTCAGTCCTTTCAGCCCTTTCGGCGTCACCTTCCGTTCCGTCGCCGCTAGCAGATAATCAATGATAATGGCTAAAATGGTGACTGGCACGGCGCCGCCGATAATATATTCAGGCTGATAGAGATTCAGGCCGATAAAAATATAGTCTCCGAGCCCGCCGCCCCCGATAAAGGAAGCAAGCGTCGCCCAGCCGATCAGATAAATGGTGGATGTGCGGATGCCCGCCATGATCACCGGAACCGCAAGCGGCAGTTCCACAAGCCTGATCTGCTCCCAGACCGTCATGCCGATGCCTTTTCCCGATTCCAGCAGATTTTTGTTTACGCCTTGAATGCCGGTATACGTGTTCCGGAGAATCGGCAGCACCGAATAGAAAAACAGCGCGACGATCGCGGGCACCTTTCCCACGCCTAACAGCGGGATAAAAAACGCCAGTATCGCGAGACTCGGCAAGGTCTGCACAATGTTGACGGCGCCGATGACGGCGCCTGCGCCCTTTTTCATTCTCGTCAGCGCCACTCCGAGCGGAACGGCGACGACAATGCCTAATATGACGGCGATGATCGAAATGTATAAATGCTCCCACGTTTTATATAACAGTTCTCCGCCGTTCGTCTGCAAAAACTTGATCATTTCATTCATTGTAAGCGTTCCTCCCCTTGTCAGCCTGTCACCAGCTGGTCTTCCTCACCCCAGATTGAATCGTAAACGATGTCGACAAGGCTCGCTCTCGTGACAATTCCGACTAAATGCCTTTGTTCATCAACGACGGGTACATATTTCATTCCGCGCTTTAAAATTTTGCGTACGGTATCACGCAGCAGTGTCCCCTGCTCGACTGTATACAGATCAGAGCGGAGCACGTCGCCGACAAGGCTCGCTTTTTTCCGGTTCTGATCAATGATTTCGACATCAACATATCCTTGCAGCACATTCAGGTCATCAACGACAAGCAGGGAATCGACACGGTGTTCCCGCATCACCTGTATCGCCTGCGAAAGCGTTTTGTCCGCCGTAACGGTGACAGGCTTTTTATTCATCATCTGCTCGACGCGTTCAATATCCGGTCTTGATTGCAATAACCGTTCTTTGCCGATAAATTCTTCGACAAACTCATTAGCCGGATTCCGGAGGATGTCATCAGGAGTGCCGGCCTGAACGATCTCTCCCGCTTTTAAAATGACGATCCGGTCAGCCAGCTTAATGGCTTCATCCATATCGTGTGTTACAAACACAATCGTTTTATTCAATGTTCTTTGCAGTTTTTTGAATTCTTCCTGAAGGGAATCCCGCGTAATCGGGTCAAGCGCTCCGAACGGTTCATCCATGAGAATAAGGGGAGGTTCCGCTGCAAGGGCGCGCAGCACGCCGATTCTCTGCTGCTGTCCCCCGCTCAGCTCGTGAGGATAGCGGTCTAAATATTCCGGGCCCATATCGACGAGCTTCAAAAGCTCCCGCGCCCGTTCCTTCCGCTTTTGTTCCGGCCATTTCAGCAGTTTCGGCACGAGGGAAATGTTCTGCTGAATGGTCATATGAGGGAAAAGTCCGATCTGCTGAATGACGTAGCCGATTTTCCGTCTCAGCTCCACCGGGTCCTGCTCCATAATGTTTTCGCCATCGATAAAAATCTTTCCGGATGACGGCTCAATCAGTCTGTTAATCATTTTCATCGTCGTCGTTTTTCCGCAGCCGCTCGGCCCGATAAAACAAATAAATTCGCCTTTTTCGATATTTAAATCAATGCTGTTGACAGCTTTTTTTCCGCCTTTATAGACTTTTGATACATTTTCTAATCTCAGCAATCCGTGCACCTCCGAAGGGTTCCGTTATTTTTCTGAAAAGTATAATCTTTATTATAAGATGAAATTTGTAAAATAAAAAGTTTACAATGTGTTGAAATTATATACAATATACGTATTTTTTCATGTTATCCCGCTGACAATGCGGATGTTCTTACAATCGCTCCCGATAGCTCGCATATCCTGCCGCATCATCTTTTTCATCAACTGTAAAAAATATGATATATTGTCAGCATGAAAAGCCAGTGAAGGGATGATCAGCCGTGGAAAAAAACGCTCTTGATATCATCGGGCATGCTGAAGAGCATCTCATTGAGAGAATCGCCGAGAATATGCATACATTCGGAATGCCGGCCACACTGGGACGTGTGCTCGGTATTATTTATATGAACCGCAAGCCGATGACGTTAAATGAGCTGTCAGAGGCGACCGGGATGAGCAAAACGAGGATGAGCCAGGTGGTCCGCGAAATGACCGATGTCAATCTGGCTGAAAAAGTGTTTGAAAAAGGCGTTCGGAAAGACCTTTATGACGTGGAGCGTGATTATTACCAGACGTTTATCTCCCTGTTTACGGCAAATTGGACAAAGGCGGTCAGCAAAAACAAAATGCTCTATAAAAAACTGAACCGCGAGCTGACTGAGCTTCTGGAATCGGAAAATCTCAGTCCCGATATTGAAGAAAAAGCCCGTCAGCTTTTGGATGAACTGACGGATTGGCTCCATTATTATGACTGGCTGAGCCGTTTGATAGAATTTTTTGAGAGTGAAGAAGTGTTTCAGCATGTGCCGAAAATAGAAAAAAGCAGCACCCGAAGATAACCGGGCGCTGCTTTTTTAAGTCAGGAAACCAATATCGGGAACATGCCTTTCAGACCGGCGCCGATCATGCCGATGGCCACCACCGCCAAAATCAGCCCCATCAGTCGGGTAATGACGTTCATTTCGGTTTTCCCGAGCTTATTGCTGATGAAAGATGAATAGTGAAAGAAGATGAACGTCATCGCGATGACGGCCGCAATGCCGATAAGCACGCTGATGTAATGGAAGATGCCGCCATGGCCGGCCGACAGACTCATCACCGTCGCGATCGTACCGGGTCCGGCGATAATCGGAATCGACAAAGGCGTCACAGATATATCGGCTTTCTCCTTGCTCTCCCCTTTCTCTTCATGATGGAGAGACTGTACATGAGATTTCTTCGCGTTCAGAAGATTATAAGCGATGCCGAAAATAAAAATGCCGCCCGCGATACGTAAGGCATGAATGTTAATGTCAAACAGTTTAAAGATCAGATGGCCGAAGATTAAAAAAGCCGCCAAGATGATAAACGACAGCACGGAAGCCTTGCGCGCGATCGCTGTCCGTTCTTTCTCCGAGTACCCTTCCGTCAGTGAAAGGAAAATCGGCACGTTTCCGATGGGATTGGAGACTGCAAACAGTGAAATGAAGACATGAATGATGAATGAAAACATGCGTACCTCCTTATGACTTGCCGTTATTGAGTTATGTTTTGTTCTCCGCTGTTTCTTATGCATGGTTTTTACCCCGGGGTCTGCTTTTTATAACCTCAGCCGGACGATCCGGAAACAGAAAAAAACCGTCCTTGTAAGGACGGTTTTTTCTGTTTGCTATCTCCATAAGCCTTTTCCGAATTTCAACAGCCGATAAAGCATTTTCAATTTTTTTAGCATGCGTTAATTTCCTTTTTCACTCTGAATCAATGCGCCGAGAGACATGATATCTATCAGCTCCAATAAAATTCTACCATAAAGGGTACTTTTTCTCTATTATCAATTCATAGAGAAGGTGATTTGTATATCTTTAGAAAACTCCGTTACATCCGTCCTATTTTCTTTTATAATGTAAATATTGAACAAAATCCCTATATTACTTGTAAAAGGAGTTTTAGAATGTATTGTTCTCAATGCGGCCATCATACTGATGGCGGAAAATTTTGTGAAAAGTGCGGGGCGCCCCAGCCCGGGCAGGGAGGCGCAGGTCAAACGCAGGGCCAGGCCGCTCAGGCCGGCGCCGCGGCTAAGCAGGCTTCAAAGCAATTTGCCTTATTCGTGCTTGATGTGTTAAAGCGACCGTACCAAACATGTAAAACGACAGGCGGCGAACAGCTTGTCAGCAGCATCATCAACATGGTGCTTTTCTGCCTGGTGACGCCGATTATGTTTTATATTCTCTTATCAGACGGCTTTCGTGACGTCAGTTTTACCGCGATTGTGGTCAAACCGGCGCTTACCTTTGCATTATGCGTTTTTTGCCTGTATCTCTTGATTTTTATTGCTTTGAAGGCCGGCGGCGCGCAGGTGTCATTTAAAGATTCGCTGTCCCGATTCGGGGCATTTTTGATTCCGTTTACAGCTATTTTGCTTCTTGCCCTCATTTTTATGCTGCTTCATACAACCGTTTGCTTCACCATTCTGGCTGTCGGTCTTTTAGGAGCGGCGTTTGCCGTGCCTCCGCTCATGCTGGCGAGCTATCAGCATCAGCTCACTACTAAGGCGGATATCATTTATTCTGTTATCGTCATCTATTTGATCATTTGCGTAACGTTTCAATTCACGATCAAGCATTATATAAAAGAACTCATGAATTATTTCTTCTTTTAAAAACGGAAACCCCCGCCGCCTGATTGGCGCGGGGGTTTTTTTATTGAATGGATGTTAAATAAATTCTTCCGTCTTTAACAATGCCGCCATACGTCCAATTATATGTTCTGAGCTTCGGACTGCCGCCGGCTTTCGTAATATAAAACTCCTCGTACGTATGAATCGTCAGATGAGAGCCTTTCTGTGAAAAGCTTTTGACATTCACTTCATTAAATACTTCGGTCGTCCCCTCGCTGTGCAGTTTTTTGACCAGTTTCTGCTGATCAGCATACAAAGGGCTTCCCTCTTCTAAATTACCCTCCATGATCGCGAAATTGTTAAGGCTGACGGCGCTTGATTGGTTTGTCAGGTAATCAGTCATAAACGATGTGACTTGTTCATTCGTGAGGCTGCCTGAAGCTGTATTTCCTTTGGATGATGCCCATGCGGATGTATAGGTTTTCGGCTGGTCGTTTTTTATTTTTTTTACATTTGTCCCAGAAGAATCTGAGGCAGGGTCAGCTTTTTCGAAAACCCATTTTTTATGTTTTGTATCATATGAGAGTACATAGTGAAAGCTCGGCTCAGCCTCTTCCATATCAGGCTTCGTATTCCCGTCGAAATAAGCAGACTCATGAAGCTCTTTACCCGTAACAGTTACTTGCCAGCGGCCGTTCTCTTGAGAAATCGCAAATGAATCCAGATCAAAGCTTGTCTCTTTATACTGATCCTTCAAAAAGGTGCCGGAACTCTTCATGCCGGATACCACTTCTTTCGTCTGCTCTTTCCAGGCGGAACCAGCCTCGGTCATCTGATCGGTATTTCCGTCTGCCATCGCTTTTGTATACTGCTTCGTTGTTTTGACAATCGTGTCCATGATTGTTTGCTGTGTATCTTGATCCGGGATAAGCGTTAAGTCCACATCAGTACTGTTGATCGGGACATCGGCAGTTTTCATTTTCCCCCAAGGAAAATCAGCCTCCACGGCGGCTGTCATGGAACCGTCAGTTAAGAGCGGACCATATGTAACGGATGTAAACGGATCTTTATGGACGGACTTGCCGTTTATCAGCAGATCGCCTTTCGCGCTTTTGAAGCTGTCTGCCGGAGTGAATGTCACATCCTCGGCGTCTAACGGCAGGTCAAACTCAACATTCCGGCTGCCGGCCGCCTCTGCCTCTTGCTTTTTGACAACGTCAACCGTCTCATTTTTAAGCTTGGCTTCCGCCGTGTAGACACCGGGTGCATACGGGCCGAAGATTTGGATTTCATCGGCTTTTTTGACCGTACCTGTTTTCTCGCTGTTGATATAAAGATCGGCGCCTTTATAATTGCTTGTGACGCGGAAATAAACCGGATCGACTTTCAGTTCGTAATGGTCAAACAAAAGAAGGGTTTTTCCCTCTTTTTTTACGTATACCGCATCTTTTTCTGATGAATTGCCGCGAAGCGCTGCCAGCAGTTCATCGTGTTTCTTTGCGTATGCAAGGAGCGGTTTGACATTGGTCTCATTCAGCTTCAGTTTTTTGTCTGAAGGAGTGAGCAGGGCTGCGAGCTTTTTCGTGTCCCCGTCATGAACCGCCTGTTCGAATTGATCCGTGAGCCTTTTTTCAGATGTCAGCCAGGCTCCGGTTTTATATGCGGCAATCAATAAGATCAGCGCTGCGGCAATGCCGCCCCACATGAAGAGCGTTTTTTTAGGGATCGGCTTTCTCATTTGTGAAGCAGGTTCAGCCGCTTTTACAGCCGCCTGCCGCTCCAGCCGGCTTCCTTTCCCGATCGGTTTTCCGCATTCTTTACAGAAATGCGCTTCTTCATTGTTCTGCTGGCCGCAATGCTTACAAAAAAACATGACTTTCCTCCTATTCAATCTACAAAACTTGTATAACTTTTCCTATGTTTCGTATTTTATAATAAAGTAGAATGATTTTGGAGTTATTTTCAAAAATAGCTGTCGATCATAACGGAGGAGGAGAAACGGACATGCAAAAACTGAGCATCCGAAAAGCCGCGGAGCCGGATGAAGCGCTGTATGAACTATTGCTGCTGGCCGATCCGTCGAAAGAGATTGTCGATGATTATCTTGTAAGAGGAGAATGCTATACGGCCTGGACGTCAGACGAGCTTGCAGGGGTTTACGTTTTATTGCAAACAAGGCCTAAAACGATAGAAATCGTAAACATCGCGGTAAAAGAATCGCTGCAGAACAGGGGATTCGGAAAACAGCTGGTGCGGGATGCCATTGAAAAAGCGAGACAATCGGGGGCTGACACGATTGAAATCGGCACCGGAAATTCCAGTATTCATCAGCTGTCACTCTATCAAAAATGCGGATTCCGCATTCAGGCTGTCGACCATGATTTTTTTATCAGACATTATGATGAAGACATTTTTGAAAACGGCATTCAATGCCGGGATATGATACGGCTTTATTTGGATTTATGATAAAAAGGGCGCCGGCTGACATCGGCGCCCCTTCGTTTACCATTCAGACGGATTGATCCGCTTGTTTCTCTGTATTTCTTTGACTTCCTTGTCTGACTGAAAAAACAGCAAAAACGATCGTAAGGGTCAGTCCGACCGCCGCAAAAATATAATCCGCATTCATCAACAGCAGAAGCCCTGTGTAGACAGCGGCCGACAGCGGTTCACCCATTTTGACAATGGAAAAAATCAGTGCAAAGACCCTTCCGAAATATGCGGCCGGAACCGTCTTTTGGAAATACAGCACCGTTTGCACATCAATATACGAGATGATGATGCCAAGCACCAGGAAGATGATGCACTCAAACCCATGAAGGGGAAAAAACAGGAGCATAATGAGCAGTCCCGCTGCCGTTAACGTCCGCGGGTACAGCCGGTTCAAGCGTTTTGTATTCCATTTGAAAAATACGGCCAGATTGCCCAAAAGCATCCCCGCCTGAAACATTGAATACATGACGGCAAACCATACAGAATAGTTCTGCTGAAAACGCTCCACAGCAAGAATCGGCCCCATTACTGAAATAAGGCCGGCAATGACGAGATTTACGACGAAAAAGTATCCGACCGATGTCAGCCATGCCGCATTTCCTTTCAGCATTCTGTAACCGGATTTTACATCTTCAGTTCCGTTGCTTTTTTCATTGGGCTGTTCTGAAATACGAATGAACGCGATAAATGCCGCGGAGATCAAAAAAGCAGTTCCGTTTATGGCAAACAGCATCCCGAACGGAATAGCCGCAATCATGATCCCGCTGATCAATTTTCCGACGATGAGTCCGATCAAGTCACTCGTATTGATCAGAGATGTCGCCTGATCAAGATGCTGTTTGCGGACGAGCAGCGGAATGATCGCGACTTTCGCCGGCGCAAACAGCATCGATTGCAGAGATAGACAAAAGGCGCACACCCCGGCTATCCACACGGTTAATAAATCGTTCGCGCTGAGCACCGCCAAGAGGATCATGATGACGGCCCGGCCCGTATTGCACAAATACAAGATCGACTTTTTTCGGAATAAATCAATCAGCGGTCCCGCCAGCACGCCAAATGTCAACGGCACGAGTTCGATAAAAGAAATAACGCCGACAAGAATTTTGCTGCCGGTCAATTCCAGCACTAACAGCGGCAGTGCAATAAGCCAGACCCCGTCCGCTGCTGAAGAAAACACCTGTGCACACCAAAGCTTTGCATAGTTCGGTGTTCGATATGTCATATCAGGCCCTTTTTTGATCCTCGTCATCAGAAACACCGCCGAACCATTCCAGCGTTCTCCATGATTCCCGTCTTTCCGTATAATCCTCTTCCATCACCTCAAATACAATGCCGGTATCTTGATTCCGATAAAGCTCCTGCAAAGTATCGGCAGCCCGTCTCAGCAGCTCCTCAGCGATCGTCCCTTCACTCGGATGGCGGCCCTCAAAACAGCGGACACCCCCATGCGGAAACGCAAGCTGGCGAAATGAGCTGAAGTGATAATGCTTAATGCTCTCTTTTATCGAAAGAAACTGAAAGAAATCGGGATATTTCAGCTGATCATTTCTGAACATAAGAGCGGAAGACAAGTGAGTCTGATAGGTAATCGCCCAATGGCACAGATCCCACGTAATACCGACATGCTTCAGATCCATCTGCACCAGCTCTGTAAAATCCTCAGGATAAATGAAAATCGGATCAAAATCCTCTCCCAGATTCCCGATGATCGGAAGGTTTTCCACACCGATCCAGATATCCGTCCCTTTCAGCCGCTCATCAAACTCCGCGAAAAACTCAACGATTTTTTTACGGTTTCCTTCCAGGTCATAGACTTGAAATTCCTCAACCGTCATAAATTGATTCGCATGAACGGTTATGCCCTTGGCGCCGTATTTCACAGCGAGCTCCGCAAAGTGATAAAGCTGTTTTTTGATGTGATCTTCATTCACATAATCGGCATGATCTGTCGGGAAATGCAGCGTCAATAATGAAGGATCAAGCTGTTTCGCATATTCCAGCGTCTGATTGAATGTTTTGAGATAATCCGCTTCCCCAAAGGAATGGCCGTCAAAAATATTCGCTTCCAGACCGTATCCCGCCTCCACCCATTTCTCATCGATTTGCTTCGGATCAAGTCCGAAAAACGGAATTTGAGCAATCATAGGACAGTCACCATGTTCCTCTCACAAGCATAAACGCTTCCGCAGCGGTAAAACCCGATTTTGCTCCCCACACATGGGCATTATGTTCGATCGCCTGCAAAGAGCGGGGATGAGGGAAGTCTCTGAGCTCGGAGCCGTAACACGCCATCGATTTCAATTTCGTTTCAAGCTCGTCTTCAATATTAACGAAGAAATTGGCATGAAACTGATCCTTCTGACAGTAATTCCATTCCGTCGAAGACAATGTTTCATAGGCAAAAACCCGTTTTACCGTATGACCGGGAAGCGGACGGGTTGCCGTCATGACCGCTCTGAATACGACGGAGTGGTCAATATTAATGTCACCGCCGTACTGGGTATACACAATGTCAGGCTGAAAACGATTGATTTGTTTCTCCGCTTCCTTCACGACATCCAGCAAATCCATTGAATCCATTCTGTTATCAGGAAGGTTCAGCCTGACAAAATCATGGATGCCCAAAGTGCTGAGCGCCTGCTCCGTTTCTTGATTAGAATGCTCCATAACGGAATCTTCAGGCTTTTTGTAATCCGTTTTTCTTGATGATTTGCCTTCCGCCATAATGACTGCCGACACGCTGTCACCTTGGCGGACATGTTTGGCGAGCGTGCCGCCGACGCCGATAATTTCATCGTCGGGATGCGCTGCAAATACCATTACTTTCATCATATTGCCCTCCTTTAACTAACATTTCAGCTGTATCCGCTCCGCAGTTCATCAGCATATCGAGCATGGAGAGGTGAGGGATATGCTCCCCGAATAATTGAGGATAGCCAAAATGTCGGATCTGCTGATACTCAATGACAATTCCGTTTCTTTCAAAATCGCTTTCTATTAAATAGTCGGAACCCTGACTGCCTGAATAATAACGGTCCGCCCCCAGCTCCTGACAAAGCGCTAAAACAAAATCGCTTTTTTTCTCCTTCCGGCATTCAAGCTCAGAGACATAACAGAGCGGCGTTTCAATTCGGAGCTCTTTTCGGAAAAATTCAATGATGTGCATATTCAAATCATGGAGATATTCCCACTCCCGCTGATAGACATCTTGAAAAAAATGCTGGTATCGCTCAAAATAGGGAGCTTTCGCATAGTTCATTTTAATCGCCATCCAATGTTTTTTCCGCCAATCCTGTGTCTGGTCGATTTTCATATGCCGAAGCTCTATGTCTTTATATTGTTTCATCTGCAAAGGCACTGTCAGCCATCGGGGGCCTTGCGGCGTTTTGATCCTGTTGCGGTTGAGAAATCCTTTTTTCTCAAATTGAGCTGTGTCATGAATGGCAAACAGATCCGACTTATACATTTTTTCAAAAAAACCGTACCACGGCAGATAACTGGATTGATGGCCGCTTATTGTTTTCATTCCGGTTTCGTAAAAAGTCGGCATTGTTTTTCTTCAGCTCCCCAATATCGTTTCGGTCTCGCGATTTCTTTACTGTGTGAATAGCCAAAATCAGCCCATTGAAGCTTGCGGCAAATGGCGAATTGCAGGGCGTCACGCATCAATAAGTAAGAGGCCTGCGCTTTTTTTCCCGCCAGGCTGTTTACATTCTGCCAATAATAGAAATGAGAGCGGTCATAGAGAAAAATACTGCTGCTGATCAGCGTCTCATCCTGATATGCTCCGACCCAAAACATTCGGTCCGCAAACGTGTCAAGCAGTCTTTGGAAAAAGCCCTGGCTCAGCACATAAGCCGCGCCGATTGCCGCCGTATGCTCTTTGTAGAGGTCATAAAACGCGCCAAGTTCTTTTCGCCCGATCAGCCGGGTGACAATATTCTCTTTTTCAGCGTATCTGACTGCCGTCCGGGCTTTTCCGGAAATGCCCGTCCAAAGCTCGTCAAACGTGTCCGGAAGCGAAAGAATCCGCGTTGCCTTTTCCGTCCATCCTTCCCTGATTTCTTCTGTAAAAGAAGTCTGACCGTACGGCAGCAGCATCCGGGATATGTTCCGACCGAATATGGCCTGGATTTCACTTTGAAGCCATTCAAATGAGATGGGGCGATCTGAAATAACGCCGCCGTATCCGATCATGTTGCCGGATAATACGCCCTTCTGTTCAAAAAGCGGAAGATAGATGACTTGTCCTCCGTCCGTTGTCAGTCTGACAGGGTGAAATGACGTGCCGGGAAGCTCTTCCATGAGGATTCCCCAATCATAGCTTTGAAACAACCCCGCCTGATACATGTCAGCGGCCCGATCCCATGCCTGGCGGGTCGTGCATACTGCTGTTTTTTGCATAGTTATCACCACTATTCAGTCTTATTCTGTTGCTCACAATATGATAAAACGGATTCGGCTATATATCTGACTTGCTTCTTTTGAAGAGGAGGTTTAAACGGCAGGGAAAGAACTCTCTTCCAAAGCGGGTCTTCCCCGCCTTCCCCCGCGTATGTTTCATAAATCGGAATACGTCCGAGGGGAAGGTAGTTCCAGCATGTTTGGATGCCTCTTTCGGCTAAATAAACGGAACACCCGTACCGCTCTTCATCCCGGGGAAATACAATTGTTAAATAATTCAGATGTTCTCCTTCTTGGGGCTGGATCATTCTTATGCCGTTTGTTTCTCCCGCCTTTGCAAAGATTTCTCCCGCCGTCTGTAAGTTTCGAAGCGAAGCTGTTACAAGCTGATCTATACGTGAAAGCTGATCATCAATAATGGCTTCCCTTGCCGGATGCATACGAAGCACGGGTACAACAGCCGGTTTATCCGGCAGAGCTTCGAGCTTTGTGGCTTTCATGGAAGGCATGGCGCCCGCTTTTCTAAACATATATGAAATAGGATGATGCCGTTTCCGTTTCATTACAGCTTGGATTCTTTGATTTCTGATATAGATTCGATAGTCAGCTGCCACTTGGCTGCGCTGTTCCATCGGGAGATTTGCTTTTTGCCGAAGCCATTCTTTCGGCGCGATTAACGCGCCGCCTCCGATACTCGCAAGCGGCTTTGAGGGGCCGAAGCTTAAAATGCCGAAATCGCCCAAACCGCCGGCAAATGTATCGGCTTGTTTTGTAAACATGGCTTGAGCGGCATCATCAATGACAGCAATTCCGTTTTCCTTCGCCCAGTCAATGATAGCGGTATTTTCTCTCCGGCCGTATACATGTGTGAGGATAACCGCACACGTACGCCTCGTCACTTTTTTTTTGACATCCTCAAAAGATAAGGATAGATGCTCATCCAGCTGCGCAAACACAGGCGTCGCACCGGATTGAAGCACGGCATCAATGACATTCGGGCAGCTGAAGGATGAGAAAATCACTTCTTTCCCCGGCCCGGCTCCCGAATAAGTTAATGCGAGCACCAGTGCCGCACTGCCGCTGGAGGTCAGCACAACCCCTTTTCCGTAACGTTTTTCCAGTTTTTCAGTCAGTCCGCTTTGTCCGGCAGTAAGCAAGTGTTTCACTGCGCGCAGACGGCCGCTGACGGAAAACTGTCCGGGATAAACGGGATATTTGACCACTTCCGGGTTTTTAGGAAAGTGAAAGTTTGTGCTTTTGTCTTTCATCTTTTATGATCTCCAGGCCTTCATTCAGACTTACTTTCGGAGCGTAACCGAGCAAACGTTTCGCCTTCTCGATTGACGGCGCCCGTTTAAAAATCTCGATGTCTTTTCCCCTCACGCCGTCTTCGCCCAGCTTTTTAAACAGATAGTTATCCTTCTCTCTGCCTGAGAGCACATTGACTTTTTCAGCCAGTTCTTTTATCGTGATCGGCTGGTCGTTCCCGATATTGAAGTCTTCAAAGACGGCTCCTTCATGAATGAGAGCGAGATAAGTTCCGGTGACGATATCACTGATGTAGCTGAAGCAGCGTATTTGTCCGCCGTCCCCGTAAAGAGGCAGCTCAGAGCCATTCTCGGCCATGCTGAAAAACTTGTTGATGACAAAATCCTCGCGCTGTTTCGGCCCGTATACATTAAAGTACCGGACGACTCGAATATGAAGTTCGTCGGTAGCCTGTTCTCTCAAATATTCCTCTGATTGCAGTTTGGCTTTTCCGTAAGCTGATTTCGGAAGCTTTCTGCTTGTCTCGGTATAAGGAAAATCCGGTGAATCTCCGAACACTTCTGAACTCGATGAGAAAAGAAGTGTGCTGATTCCCAATTCACCGCATACCTCAGTGACGTTTTTCGTTCCTTCAAAATTGACCCGTATGACGTCTTCTTCATTGCTTCGGCAGCTGTCCACTCCGACCATTGCCGCCAAATGGACAACCGCATCCGCTCCCCGCAGTGATTCGCGGAGGGACGTCCGGTCAAGGATATCCGTTTGGCGGTATTCAGTGTCAAAAGCCGGCTTCTTTTGATCTGCAATGATGGTGTGATAACCTTTATCCTGTAATAATGCCGCCAGTTCGCTTCCGATAAAACCGGCCCCTCCGATAATCGCAATATGTTTCATGATCCTACCTCCTGGCTGATAGTCAAAACTTCTTTTATAGACTTGACAATATAGCTGCAATCCTCATCTGATAACTGGCTGTAAAGAGGCAGTGATACGATCTCCCGGAAAACACGTTCAGTTACCGGAAGCTCCGCAGGAAAATGTTTTTGATAGTAAGGATGCAAATGCACGGGAATAAAGTGCACGCTCAGCCCGATTTGTTTTTCTTTCATTTTCTCAATAAACAGATCTCTGTCCATATCGCCGTTTTCTCGAATCCGTAAAATAAATAAATGCCATGAGTGCGTTATGCCGTTTGGAATGTCAGAAAGCGGAAGCGCCGCTTTATCAGATTGGCCTGACAGTTCACGTACATAAAATTGAGCGATCTGTTCCCGTTTTTCTTGAATGTCGTTTGCGCGCTTCAATTGAACCAGACCGAGCGCGGCCTGAATATCCGTCATATTATATTTAAAGCCCGGCAGTAAAACGTCGTATCTCCAGCTGCCTTTTTCACCGTACCGGTTCCAGGCATTTTTTGTGATGCCGTGCCATCCGTACAGCCTCGCTCTTTCTGCGGCCTGTTCGTCTTTCATGACGAGGGCTCCGCCTTCCCCCGTTGTAATATTTTTGGTGGCATAAAAGCTGAAGCACACGGCATCGCCGTGAGTGCCGATCATGCTTCCGTTATATTTTGTACCGAGCGCATGAGCGGCGTCTTCAATCAGATACAATCCGTTTTCTTTACAAATGGATTGCAAGTTTTCCAGATCAGCCGGATAGCCGGCAAAATGAACCGCAATTACCGCTTTTGTGCGCGGCGTTATTTTCTTCCTGACATCTTCAGGATCGGCACATAGACTTTTCTCGCATATATCCGCAAACACAGGAACGGCTCCGGCGTGCAGGATGACATTGACACTGGAACAGAACGTGAAGCTCGGCACGATGACTTCATCGCCTTCTCCCACACCGAGCGCCAATAAAGCCATATGTAATGCAGCGGTGCCTGAATTACAGCTGATGACGTGTTCGGCTCCTATACATTCTCCCAGCTTTTTTTCAAAATCGATTACCTTCGGGCCTTTCGAAATCCAGCCCGATTGAATCGTTTCGGTTACGCTTGCGATTTCTTCGTTTGTCATATCAGGTCTGTGAAAAGAGATAAATCGATTACTAATGACCGTTCCCTCCTATAAAGTGACAACTCTGCAATTGTCGGCTGATTTTTCCTTACATACATTTCTTGTGTCAAAGATAATCGGTGAGGCATCCTTCAAAATACTGTAGTCGATTACATCGTGATCTGTATGAATGATGATGACGTCGTACTGATTGATTTGTTCTTTTGTGAAAGGGACAGATTGTTTGCAGCTTCCGTCATTCAAGCGGATCTCGCTGATAAACGGATCATGATAATCAATCGCGCATCCCTTGTCCATCAATTCTTCCATTATCGTAAACACTGAGGATTCACGCGGGTCATTTGTATTTTTTTTATAAGCGGCCCCTATTATTAAGATGCTGCATTTGTCTTTGCCCGCCAGTTTCAAAGCATAGTCAGAGACAGAAATCGGCATGTTGGAATTGATTTCGTCCGCGAGATCAATTAATTTTGTCTGCAGCCCTTTTTCATTCGCGATCCATTTGAAGTAAAAAGGATCAATCGGGATACAATGGCCTCCGACTCCGGGGCCCGGGATAAATTTTTGAAAGCCGAACGGCTTCGTGTCCGCCGCGCAGATGACTTCCCATATATCAATATCAAGTTCACGGCAATTAAGCGCCATTTCATTGATAAGAGCTATATTGACATAACGATAAGTATTCTCTAGGAGTTTAGCTGTTTCAGCTACTTCGGGTGAGGTGACCGGGTGAATGCTTGTAACAATGGTGCTGTAAAACGCTGAGGCAAGTTCTGTGCAAGTCTGTGTGGTTCCGCCGACTACTTTAGGAATATCTGAAACTTCATATTGCCTGTTGCCCGGATCGATTCTTTCCGGAGAATAAGCCGTAAAAAAGTCTGTTCCTATTTTCATGCCGCGGCTTGATGCCATTCTGTCGGCAATCTTTTTTTTCGTTGTTCCGGGATAGGTGGTGCTTTCTAAAATTAAAAGCTGATGCTGCCTTCCATAAGCGATCATGCTGTCAACTGCACTGTCGATGTAGGTTAAATCGGGGATCTTGTCTTTTTTGTTCAGGGGTGTCGGCACACATATCACAATGATGTCGCATTTTTGGATGAGCGACATGTCGGCGCTGATTTGAAAGCGTTTTGTTTGTAAAGCCGAGTTCAGTCTGTCGTCCTCTATATCTTGAATATGGCTGCTTCCGGCGGCTAACAAGGAAACCTTTTCACTGTTTTTGTCGAATCCGATAACATTGTATCCTTTATCGACACATTCCAGCGCAAGAGGAAATCCCACATATCCCATGCCTAACACGCCTACAATTGCCTGCTTCGTTTCAATCAGATGTAACAGCCGTTTTTGACCAAGGTTGCTGGCTTCTTTTGTGACAGTATTCATTTTTCGCCCCCTAATAGATAGAAAAGAGTATTGTTTTTTACAATTTAAAACAAATATCGATCGATATCGCAATTATAACAAAAGTTAAAATTTGATAAATGAGTTTTACATCCTTTTATAAATTAGGTATTATCTATTTATTTTTCTTTTATTTGTAAAATAAAATCCTGTCAAATGGTATATATCTGGTAACGAGTGAGAAAATCTCCCTTAATTGAGAGAATATACAGAAAACAATATAAAAAAACAGGCCGAAGCCTGTTTTTTATTCTTTCACTGCCTCAGTTACAGCCGCGGAAACGAGTGCTCCCGCTTTCTCTAATCGTTCTTTGCTGATGTGTTTCATATTATCATTCTCAGTGTGATACCAGGGCCCCGGCTCCTGTGTATCGGGGCTGAGCCAAATCCAGTTAGCCGACGGAATCCCTGCTTCATAAAAAGAGACATGGTCTGAGTAACCGAGCTGAATCAGGTTTGGCTTGACCAACCGGGATTTTTCAGCGGCTTTTTCAGCATACCGGACGCTCGGGTTTTCCTTGCCGTCAGGAGTCGTGACACACATTTGACTCGCTTCTTCCCAGTCAGTCGCAATCATATCGGCATTAAAATTGGCCTGGCTGTGCTTTCTTTCATTGTTCGTGAGTGTACTGACGTAATAAGATGAACCCGCAGACCATAATTCTTCTGCACCGAACAGGATAAAGCGGATCTCTTTGTCTTTCGGTATGTGTTTGAGTTGCTTGCTGATTTCCAGAACGGCAGATGTGCCTGAGGCGTTATCATCCGCTCCGGGCGCGCCTTTTACGCTGTCATAATGCGCTGTGACATAAATAATATCAGCATCAGAAGAGTTGGCCTGTGCCGCTTTGCGCGTTCCTATAATATTTTGTGAGGTGCGGTTTTTATAGTTTTTAAATTGAATGACTGCCTGCTTTTCCTGCAGCAGTGCTTCACCGTCTTCTTTTTTCATACCCGCCGCCGGTATCGTGATTCCTTTATCGGTATGCGGACGGACGGCGAGCGGTTTTGTTGTCTGATTATAAATAATGACTGCTTTGGCTCCCGCTTGTTCGGCATGTTTGATCTTTTGAGAAACGGGGATCTTTCCTTCGCGTATCACTGCAATCTTTCCTTTGGCTCCTGTTACGTCATCGCGTGATCCGCAGCCGCCGTCAAAAATCCCTCCCTCAATTCTCAGCTCTTTTTCAACAGCGGATTGATCAGCGGAGCGGAGCGGGAATTCATGATCTCCCGCTGTGACTGAACCTGAAAAGTACTTTTTCAACGGAAATGACTGTACTTTGACACTGGCGCCCTGAGCCCGCAGACGATTCGATATGTATTCAGCCGCTTCCTTTTCTTTCGCAGTTCCGGTTTCCCGCGGTCCGATGGTTTCACTCAGATCATGCATCGTGTCCAATGCCTCATCAGCATCAAAAACCGGCGCGGCCACGGCTGAATAAGCATGAGTTTCGGACAGCGGCCCGGCAGACGCGCCCCATATGACGCTTGCTGCCACCGCGGCTGACATAAATGAAAATTTCATCATAATCCCTCCTCTTATTAACACCTCTTCCCTTTCGATTGAAGAACACTGATTCCTTTAAAAAGGGGAAAAATGAATATTATTGACCAAATGAAGATGATGAAAAAGGAGGGAAAAGCCCGGGAGCATAAAAAAACGCCGGGAGAATATCTCCCGGCGTCCATTCCATTACTTATTCAAGTTATAGAAAGAGTTGATACCGTGGTATTGAGCAGTTTCAGCCAACTGATCTTCGATGCGAAGAAGCTGGTTGTATTTCGCAACACGGTCCGTACGGGACGGAGCACCTGTTTTGATTTGTCCTGCATTAGTTGCCACAGCGATGTCAGCGATTGTGCTGTCTTCAGTTTCACCTGAACGGTGAGAGATAACGGCAGTGTAGCCCGCGCGTTTCGCCATTTCGATCGCATCGAACGTTTCAGTCAATGTACCGATTTGGTTTACTTTGATCAGGATAGAGTTGCCTACGCCGTTTTTGATACCTTCAGCAAGCTTTTTCGTGTTTGTAACGAAAAGGTCGTCTCCGACAAGCTGAACTTTTTTGCCAAGACGCTCTGTAAGAAGTTTGTGGCCTTCCCAGTCGTTCTCGTCAAGTCCGTCTTCGATAGAGATGATTGGGTATTTAGAAACCATTTCTTCGTACCAGTCAACCATTTCAGCAGATGTTTTCACAACGCCTTCGCCAGACAGATGGTATTTGCCGTCTTCTTTGTTGTAGAACTCAGAAGATGCAGCATCCATCGCAAGTTTCACTTCTTCGCCAGGTTTGAAGCCGGCTTTTTCGATCGCTTCAACGATTGTTTGAAGCGCTTCTTCGTTAGAACCAAGGTTCGGAGCGAATCCGCCTTCGTCACCTACAGCTGTGTTCATTCCTTTAGCAGAAAGAACTGATTTCAGGCTGTGGAAGATTTGAGCGCCCATGCGAAGCGCTTCACGGAAGTTAGGCGCGCCTACAGGCATGATCATGAATTCTTGAATGTCTACGTTGTTGTCAGCATGCTCTCCGCCGTTTACGATGTTCATCATCGGTACAGGAAGCGTTTTTGAGTTGAATCCTCCAAGGTATTGGTAAAGAGGAATCTGTAAGAAATCAGCAGCTGCGCGCGCACAAGCCATAGATACGCCAAGGATTGCGTTCGCACCGAGTTTGCCTTTGTTTTCAGTTCCGTCAAGCTCGATTAAAAGCTGATCGATTGCGTTTTGTTCAGTTACGTCAAAGCCGAGAAGCTCTGGAGAAATGATTTCGTTTACGTTGTTAACAGCAGTTAACACGCCTTTTCCAAGGTAACGGTCTTTGTCGCCGTCACGAAGCTCAACCGCTTCGTATTCACCTGTAGAAGCTCCGCTTGGCACTAATGCGCGGCCGAAAGCTCCTGTTTCTGTATATACTTCAACTTCAACTGTTGGGTTGCCGCGGGAGTCAAGGACTTCGCGTGCATAAACATCAACAATGTATGGCATGAGTTTGTCTCTCCTTTTGATTTACGCTTATTTTTGAATTAAAGATGTTCCGGTCATTTCTTTCGGTTTTTCAACACCGAGAAGGTCTAATAACGTTGGTGCGAGGTCGCCTAGGATTCCGCCTTCGCGCAGCGTCACGCCTTCTTTCGTCACAATGACAGGGACTGGGTTTGTCGTATGGGCAGTGTGCGGTTCGCCTGTTTCTGTAATCAGAATGTCCGCATTACCGTGATCAGCGGTAATGATGGCATGTCCGCCTTTAGCGATGATGGCGTCAACCACTTCGCCTAAGCATTCATCCACTGCTTCAATTGCTTTAATCGTCGGTTCGACCATTCCGGAGTGGCCGACCATGTCAGGGTTTGCAAAATTCAGGATGATCGCGTCGTGCTTGTCAGCCGCGATTTCTTTTACAAGAGCATCCTTCACTTCATACGCGCTCATTTCAGGCTTCAGGTCATATGTCGCGACCTTCGGCGAGTTAATGAGGATGCGCTCTTCGCCCGGGAATTCTTCTTCGCGGCCGCCGCTCATAAAGAACGTAACGTGCGGATACTTTTCAGTTTCTGCAATGCGAAGCTGTTTTAACCCGTGCTGTGCCAATACTTCACCGACTGTATTGTCAAGGTTTACCGGTTTAAAAGCCACATATCCGTCAACAGATTCACTGAAGTGAGTCAGGCAGACGAAATACAGGTTTTTCGGATGATTTTCACCGCGGTCGAAATCGCGGAAATCTTTGTTGGTAAACGTGTTTGAAATCTGGATGGCGCGGTCTGGTCTGAAATTATAGAAAATCACAGAATCGCCGTCATGAATTTTCGCAACGGGTTCACCGTTTTCTTTTGTGATGACGGACGGAATGACGAATTCATCATGAATGCCGTTCGCATAAGAATCGTCGACTACATCCATCGCGCTGCGGTAAGACGGGCCTTCGCCGTAAGCCATTGCGCGGTACGCTTTTTCCACACGGTCCCAGCGTTTGTCGCGGTCCATGGAGTAGTAGCGTCCGGAAATGCTGGCGATTTCGCCGACACCGATTTCTTCGATTTGCTCATTCAGCTGCTGAATGTAAGTTTTCGCCGTTTGCGGACCTACATCGCGGCCGTCGAGGAAACCGTGAATATACACCTTCGTCAGTCCTTCACTTTTCGCAAGCTTCAGCAGCGCGAATAAATGATTGATATGACTGTGTACGCCTCCGTCAGAAAGAAGGCCGAACAGGTGCAGCGCTCTGTCGTTGTCTTTCGCGTTTTTGATGGCGTCAAGGAACGTTTGATTGCGTTCGAATTCGCCTTCGCGGATGGCAACGTTCACGCGTGTTAAGCTTTGGTACACAATACGTCCTGCGCCGATATTCAAATGACCGACCTCAGAGTTCCCCATCTGTCCTTCAGGCAGTCCGACTGCTTCGCCTGATGCCGTCAGCGTCTGATGAGGGTATTGGTTCCAATAACGGTCGAAATTCGGTTTTTTCGCTTGTGCGACTGCGTTTCCGACTGTTTCATTGCGTAATCCGAACCCATCAAGAATGATGAGTGCAGCTGGTTTTTTACTCATATTGACCTTCCTCCAATAATTGAACGAATGACTGCGGTTCAAGGCTTGCGCCGCCGACCAAAGCACCGTCAATATCGGACTCTGCCATATATTCTTTAATATTTGCAGGTTTTACGCTGCCGCCGTATTGAATGCGGAGCTTGTCAGCAGTTTCCTGGCTGAAGCTTTCAGCAACGACTTTACGGATATGCGCGCAGACGTCGTTAGCATCTTTCGCTGTAGAAGATTTGCCTGTTCCGATTGCCCAGATTGGCTCGTACGCAATAACGGAAGCGGCAACTTGCTCTTCAGAAAGACCCGCAAGACCTTTTTTCACTTGATCGGCAACAAGATCATTTGTTTTTCCGGCTTCGCGCTCTTCAAGCGTTTCACCTACGCAAATGATCGGCACAATGCCGTGTTTGAAAGCGGCATGCGCTTTTTTGTTAACTGTTTCATCAGTTTCAGCGAACATTTCACGGCGCTCAGAGTGGCCGATGACGCAGTAATCCACGCCAAGGTCTTTCAGAGCGACCGGGCTGATTTCACCTGTGAACGCACCGTTTTCTTCAAAATGCATGTTTTGGGCGCCGACTTTCAGGTCAGTTCCTTTAACAGCAGAAGTCAGCTTTTCTAAGAAAAGAGCTGGTGCGCAAACAACGGCTTCCGCTTTGTCTGCTGCTGGAATGGAAGATTTCACTTCTTCAACGAAGCTGACAGCTTCGCCGAGTGTTTTGTTCATTTTCCAGTTACCGGCTATAATTGGTTTTCTCATCTGTTCCACTTCCTTATAGCAGTTTTTATTTATCGTTCAGCGCAGCTACACCTGGAAGCTCTTTGCCTTCCATGAATTCAAGGGATGCGCCGCCGCCTGTTGAGATATGGCTCATTTTGTCAGCAAGGCCGAATTTTTCAACGGCTGCCGCAGAGTCTCCTCCGCCGATGACAGAGTATGTATCGTTTGCCTCTGCCAATGCTTCAGCCACTGCTTTTGTGCCTTGAGCGAACAAGTCGATTTCGAATACGCCCATCGGTCCGTTCCATACGACAAGTTTGCTGTTTTTGATAACTTCAGCGTACGTTTCGCGGGTTTTCGTTCCGATGTCGATCGCTTCTAAATCACTTGGGATCTCAGAGATCGGCACGATTTGGACGTTTGCATCGTTAGAGAAATCATCAGCAACGAGAACGTCTTCCGGCATATAGAATTTAACGCCTTTTTCTTTCGCGCGGTCCATGAATGATTTTGCAAGTTCGATTTTATCTTCTTCAAGAAGAGATTTACCGACTTCATAACCAAGCGCTTTTACGAATGTGTAAGCAAGACCTCCGCCGATGATCAAGTTGTCCACTTTATCAAGCAGACTTTCGATTACACCGATTTTGTCTTTTACTTTCGCGCCGCCGATGATTGCCGTAAACGGGCGCTCAGGATTTGTCACGGCTTTGCCGAGAACGTCAAGCTCTTTTTCCATCAGGAATCCTGCAACCGCCGGCAGATGCTCGGCAATTCCGGCTGTAGATGCGTGAGCACGGTGGGCAGCACCGAATGCGTCATTGACATATACATCCGCAAGCTCAGCAAATGCTTTAGCAAGCTCAGGATCATTTTTCTCTTCGCCAGGGTAGAAACGTACGTTTTCCAATACAAGAACGTCTCCGTCCTTCATATCAGAAATTTGTGCTTTTACAGCATCGCCGTAAGCTTCATCCGCTTTTTTCACTTCTTTGCCGAGCAGTTCGCCTAAGCGTGCAGCGACAGGAGTTAAACGAAGCTCCTCAACCACTTCGCCTTTCGGGCGGCCTAAGTGGCTCGCAAGAAGGACTTTCGCGCCTTGGTCTGCAAGGTGTTTGATTGTTGGAAGCGCAGCGCGGATACGAGTATCGTCTGTTACTTCCCCGTCTTTCATTGGAACGTTAAAGTCAACGCGGCAGAATACGACTTTGCCTTTTACGTCGATGTCTTTTACTGTTTTTTTATTCATGCCTTAGGAGATCCTCCTTCAAAATGGTTTGCATAGCACGAAAAACGTGAAACGTGAAACCGCCTCATGATGCTTCCGCCGCGGGGCAGATTGCAGCTTCCGGGCACGGGGCAGATCGTCTTCTGAGCCAGGGCAGGCGGCTCAGAAAACGAAAGTGCCGCGGAAACTTCAAAACGCGGACGTTCTGCAGCAATCCGGCGCTTTCTGAAAGCCGGTTCTCATGGAAAAAGGGAAAGGGAGTCCGTCCCCTTCCCTTGTCCGCTTTCATTATAGCGTTTCTGTCCGAAAGAACCAAGTCCGGCCCTTTCCGGGAGCTATGAATTAAAGACCTTGTTTTGCGATGTAAGCTGCAAGGTCAACAACGCGGTTAGAGTAGCCGCTTTCGTTATCGTACCAAGAGATTACTTTTACCATGCTGCCTTCCATAACCATTGTAGAAAGAGCATCGATTGTAGAAGAGTTAGCATTGCCGTTGTAGTCTCCGGATACTAATGGCTCTTCGCTGTAGCCAAGGATTCCTTTAAGATCGCCTTCAGCCGCTTCTTTAAGAGCTGCGTTTACATCTTCAGCCGTTACGTCTTTGTTCAGTTCAGCAACTAGGTCAACAAGAGAAACGTTTGGAGTCGGCACACGCATAGCTCCGCCGTTCAGTTTGCCTTTCAGTTCAGGAAGAACAAGGGAAACTGCTTTAGCAGCACCAGTTGATGTAGGAATGATGTTTTCAGCTGCTGCACGCGCACGACGGTAGTCTTTGTGCGGAAGATCAAGGATTTGCTGATCATTTGTGTAAGAGTGAACAGTTGTCATCATACCGCGTTTGATGCCGAATTTGTCGTTAAGTACTTTTGCAAACGGCGCAAGGCAGTTTGTTGTGCAAGATGCGTTAGAGATAACATCGTGGTTAGCTGCATCGTATTTATCTTCGTTAACACCCATAACGATTGTGATATCTTCTTCGTTAGCAGGTGCAGAGATGATAACTTTTTTCGCGCCTGCTTCTAAGTGTTTCGCAGCGTCTGCGCGTTTTGTGAAGAAACCAGTAGATTCAACTACGATTTCAACGCCTTGTTTGCCCCAGCTGAGTTTCGCAGGATCGCGCTCAGCAGAAACTTCGATTGTTTTGCCGTTAACAACAAGGTTGCTGCCGTCAACTTTAACTTCTGCATCTAATTTTCCGTGTACGGAATCATATTGTAAAAGATGAGCAAGCATGTTAGCGTCTGTTAAATCGTTAACCGCTACTACCTCAACTTCAGGATTGTTTAATGCTGCGCGGAATACGTTACGTCCAATACGACCAAAACCGTTAATACCGACTTTTACTGCCATGATTATTTCCTCCTTTAAATAAGTGAGAGATATTTATATTGAGGGACTGTTATCCCTTAATAACTTCTTTGCGGCTCCTTCGTCCGTGACGAGAACCGTGTTTCGCTGCTTTTTAAAATAAGCTTCGATTGCTTCTGCTTTTGATGATCCGCCCGCTACCGCGATAATGTCGGGAATGGCATCGAGGTCATCAAGCTGCATTCCGACTGAATGCACCTTGTGAACGACTTCTCCGTCCGCATTAAAGTAGTAGCCGAATGCCTCTGTCACCGCATGATTGTCATCTATTTTCTTCAAATCTTCCAAAGGCGTGTTTCTTCGCTCCGCCATTGTTCTAGCTTCGCCGATTCCGTGAACGAGCATACTCGCTGATTTAATCGTGTGAAGCACCTCTTTTACGGAAGGTTCTTCAATAATAGATGAGTAGGCGCCTTGTGACAGCTGTCCGGGAACAAACAAAAGCCGATAAGTGCCTGAAGCCTTTTCCGCCATATGCGCGCATATGGTGTTCGCCTGGTTTTTCACATCTTCGCCTAAACCGCCTCTTGCGGGCACAAACAGGAGCTCGCGGTTTTTTGAATCCGGCGTCATCATATCGGCGACGGCTTCAATTGTCGTACCGCCGGTTACAGCGACGATATTTTTGCCTGAAAATCTCTTTTTCATACATGCAACGGCCGCTCTCCCTAATTCTTTTTTGACCCAAGGAGATTGGTCGCTGTCACCGGAAACGATAATGGCGTCTTTCAGATTAAGCCGCTCTTTTAATGTCTTTTCCAAAAGCGTCAACCCTAAAACATCCTTCATCGTATCTTCCAGAATCGAAAGCAGTGAATAGCCCTCTTCCGTCATTGTCATGCCGTTTGTTTTAATATCGATGAGATTCTGTTCTTTCAAAAACTGAACCTCGCTTCTGAGAACGCGCTCGGTCAATCCGAGACTGGCTGCAAGACTTCTGCGGCCGATCGGTTCGGTAAGCCTGATATACTGCAAGATTTCAAATCTTTTCTGCATCACAAGCAAAAGATCAGGCAATAATTTTTTTTGAGCTTGTATTAACTGGTTCATGACTCAAACGTTCCTTCCTATTCATACTGGACAGAAAATGTCCCGCTATGACAAAAAACGTCCCATCATAGCCAAAAAAAATTATGTCTGCTTTCTTTAATTATTTTAACAGGATGACATTGTTAATTCAACTGTTAAAGGTCAATTCCTCGACATTCTTCGCAGGATTTTCCAGTATCTCCTTGATACAGTCATTATATACAGAAACGGAATGAAGGTGACAGACAAAAGCCCGCCGGAGCGGACTTTTGTCGTAAAACGCTTTCATTTTATCCAGAGTTTTTCTATTTCTTCTAATGATTTATTTTTCGTCTCAGGGCAGATCGTCACGACAAACAAGAAACAGAGAATATTAATGACGGCGAATATCCAGAAGGTGTACGCGAGCCCTAACCCGCTGATCATCATCGGCACGAACTGGCCGATCGCCCAGTTGGCCCCCCATAAGAATATCGTCGCAATACCGGCGGCGCGTGCGCGGAGGTGATTCGGAAAGATCTCCGAAATCATGATCCACGTAATCGGCCCGACTGATACGCAGAAAGCGGCGACGAATCCCAATATGATGACGACTAAAGCCGGCCCGCTTGCAAGCTGAAAATAAAAGGATGCCCCGATTAAGATCATGAACAGCGCCATAAAGGCAGATCCGACCCCCATCAGCTTTTTCCGGCCTACCTTATCGACTAAAAGAACCGCGATAATGGTGAAAATCACTTCGACGACACCGACGATGCATGTCGTGATAAACCCCGCATTCTGTCCGAAGCCCATCATTTTGAAAATTTCCGGCCCGTAATACGTAATTGCGTTCATGCCGATGACCTGATTGAATAAAGCCAGCAGAATCCCGATCACAAGCGCTTTTCTCAGCCCCGGCTTAAACAGCTGAGACAATGAACCCATTTTTTCTAATTGTAAAGACGTTTCGATTTGTTTGATTTCTTCTTTCGCGGTCTGCTCGCCGTTAATGCGCGTCAGCACGGCGAGGGCTTCATTCCGGCGCCCCGCTTTCGCAAGCCAGCGCGGACTTTCCGGCACGATAAGCAGCACGATAAAAAAGATGACGGACGGAATCATGCCGTAAGCGAGCATCCACCGCCAGCCGGTGTGCACTCCCCATTCATACGAGCCGGACTGCTGGACGGCGAGGTTAATAAAATAAGTGCCGGATATCCCTAATATCGTAAACAGCTGATACAGTGAAGACAGACTGCCGCGTATGGCCGGCGGAGCGGCTTCGGTAATATACGTGACAGAAAGCGAGGAGCCCATGCCGATTCCCAGACCGCCGATGACTCTGGCGATCACTAAGGAAGACACACTTTGAGAAAGCGCAGAGACAACCGCTGACACCGCAAACAACAGCGCCGCTGCCATCAAAATCTTTCTCCGTCCGAAACGGTCACTCAAAAATCCGGAAATCCCGACGCCGAAAACACCGCCGATCATAATGCTTGAAATCACGAGCCCTTCCATAAAAGGACTTAAGCGGTACAAATCTTTCAGGAAACCGATAGCGCCGGAAATCACCGCCGTGTCATAACCGTACAAAAGCCCTCCCAGTCCGGCCGCGCATGAGATGAGAATGACAAACCACTTGGAATGCTGCCGAGTGACAGGTACATTTGAGCCAATTGGTGCCGGGTGATTCTTCATGAATTTTACCCTCCCGCGAATAATAGAATAAAAACGCTTACAAATCTGAGTGCGGCGCTTGATGTTGCTTTGTTTTCTTCAGAACCGCCACATTTGTACGTACTTATAAAGAATTTTATCTAAAAATAAGGAAAATTAGTACGTACAAATAAAGAATAAGCAGTTTTTCATAATCTGTCAATTATTTTTACAGCTTGATGAAAGGGCTTACTATGTTATACTGGAATTTGTCCGTATACATTTTGGAGGAATTGATATGCTACCGAAATATGCTCAAGTAAAAGAAGAAATTTGTTCATGGCTGAATCAAGGAAAAATACAGCCGGACGAAAAGCTGCCTACGGAAAATGAGCTGATGCAGCAGTTCGGCGTCAGCCGCCATACCATCAGAAAGGCGATCGGAGATTTGGTCTCGCAGGGGCTGCTGTACAGCGTTCAGGGCGGAGGCACCTTTGTCGCTTCACGCACGGCGAAATCAGCCATGCATTCAAACAAAACGATCGGCGTCATTACAACGTACATATCAGACTATATTTTTCCGAGCATCATCAGGGGAATCGAATCTTATTTAAGCGAACAGGGCTATTCCATGCTGCTGACGAGCACCAACAACAATACAGAAAGTGAACGGCGCGGTCTTGAAAACCTGCTGTCCAAAAATATAGACGGGCTGATTGTCGAGCCTACGAAAAGCGCGCTGCAGACGCCCAACATCGGCTACTATCTCAATCTGGAGAAAAACGGCATTCCGTTTGCCATGATTAACGCCTCTTATGCGGAGCTGGCCGCACCAAGCTTTTCCGTCAATGATGTCAAAGGCGGCATGATGGCTTGCGAATACGTCATGTCCCTCGGCCACACGCACATTATGGGAATCTTTAAAGCGGATGACACGCAGGGCGTCAAACGGATGAACGGCTATCTGCAGGCGCATCGGGAGCGCGGGATTTTCCCGTCTCCGGACATGATCGTCACTTACACGACTGAAGAAAAAGAAACCGTGCTTCTCCAAAAAATTAAGCATACCCTTGAGCAAAACAGCGGATCACACCCGACGGCCATTCTTTGCTACAATGACGAAATTGCGCTGAAGACGATTAATCTTCTCAGGGAATTCGGGTTAAAGGTGCCTGATGACGTATCGGTCATGGGCTATGACGATTCACATTTCTCCCAGATTTCCGAGGTGAAGCTCACCTCTGTCAAGCATCCGAAATCCATTATGGGGAAAGCGGCGGCAAAATACGTCATCGACTGCTTAGAGCATAAAAAACCGAAGAAGGATGACGTCGTGTATGAACCGGAACTCGTCATCCGGAATTCAGTCAAGCGGATCGGCGAATAAAAAAAGCAATGTGCGCGGCACATTGCTTTTTTTGCTCAGCTGTTTTTTAATTCGGCGATGATCTCAAATGATCTCATTCTGTCGGCATGCTCAAAGCTTTCTGAATTCACCATGATTTCATCCGCCTGTGTTGTCCGGATGAAGCTTTCCAGCTTTTCCTTCACACGCTCCGGTCCGCCGACGATCGTTGAACTGAGCTGTTCATTGACCATCGCTTTTTCATACGGCGACCAGATTTGATCCATGTCTTCAACAGGAGGCTTCAGCTGGTTCGGCGTGCCGCGGACGAGGTCTAAAAATCTTTGATAATGCGATGTTGCCAGATGCTCCGCCTTTTCGTCCGTATCGGCGGCAATGACGGTGACGCCGACCATCGCGTACGGTTGATCCAGTACGTCTGACGGACGGAAGGAGCTGCGGTACAGCTCAAGGGCGGGCACGGTGTTTTTCGGTGAAAAGTGAGCCGCAAAGGCGAACGGAAGCCCGAGCTCTCCCGCAAGACGCGCGCTGAATCCGCTTGAGCCCAGAAGCCAGATCGGCACGTCCAGCCCTTCGCCCGGAATGGCGCGGACTTGATTGCGCACATTGCCTGTCGGTTTGAAGTAATTTCTCAATTCTTCAAGCTGCTCCGGAAAATCTTCCCCGCTGTTTATGTTTCTTCGTAAGGCTCTGGCCGTTAATTGGTCGGTCCCCGGCGCGCGTCCGAGCCCCAGGTCAATCCGCCCCGGATATAACGTTTCAAGGGTTCCGAATTGCTCCGCGATCACAAGTGAAGAATGATTCGGCAGCATAATACCCCCAGAACCGACGCGGATTTTTTTCGTGCCGCCGGCGATGTGGCCGATCAGCACCGCCGTTGCCGAGCTGGCAACTCCTTCTATATTATGATGCTCCGCAAGCCAATAGCGGTTATAGCCCCACTCCTCGGCGCGGCGCGCTAAATCCATGCTGTTGCGGAACGATTCAGCAACCGTTCCCCCCTGTACGACCGGCGATAAATTCAATACGGAAAACGCAGTATCTTTCAATGTATGTTCAGCCATCGTTTTCTCCTTTGCGGTTTAGTGTAAGCAGATCTTAAACAAGGTCTCTACCACACACCTTACCACAGCTTTTCCCGTGAGTTAAACAATTTGATTCGATGATCTTCGAACAATCAGTCAGCGGTCGTCACTAGTGAACTCTTTATGAATGAATCTATTACATTCAGATATGATGAGCTTTTCATCCTATAAAAGTGAAAACCTATCGTTGAAAGAACAGACCCAATAATGTTAAGATATGTATGATATTGAATAGGAAGGAAGTCATAGTCTATATGCGTAAAAAAATCTTAATGGCACTCACAACAGCTTTACTGGCAGCAATCTTCTTTACAGGAAACACCGATAAGGCATATGCCGCAGACTTTTACTCCGGCACTCAGCAGCATTTAAATGTAAGCGGATTTACCGATGCCTCCTACTACACGAAAAAAGCGAAAAGTGTCGATTTTACTCTCAGTACAGCGTATCCGTCAGATCGAACTTTTAAAGGAAACCTATACTTACAGCGAAAGTCCGGAAAGAAATGGACGACTTGTAAAAAAACAACCTTTTCTTTCTCAGTAAGGGTGACTAAGTCATTCTCTTTAAAAGGATGCAAGACAGGTTATTATCGTGTCAAAGCCACGTTCAGCGGTTCAAAACTTGTCAATACGACAAATTCTTTTAAAATTAACCGATAAGATTCAGGGCCCTATGATTATTAGGGTCTTTTTTTATTCGTTCTTTGTGAGTTCCTGCGCGATTTGAATAAAAAGTTTTGCCGCCAATGAAGCCTCCTTTACGGACGGAACGGCAAGCAGAACATCTCGGTACACCGCACGATTGAGTTCTCTTGTCACGACATTTTCCGGCAGCGATATTCCCGACATAGACATTTGTGATAATATCGCAATTCCCAGCCCCTCTTTGATCATGCTGATGGACGTATTGACGTTGTAAACAGTGAATGCGGCAGTCAGCACAGATCCTGCCTCCTTAAACATATCAATAAACGGTGATTCGTATCCTCCGTCACAGATGATCATCGGCTGGCGGTCAAGATCTTTCAGAGTGATTGACTCACAGCTGCAAAGCGGATGATCATTTCTAAGCACGACTGCCATTTTATCTTTTTTCAGCGGCAGATATTCCATGTCTTCCGTAGGAAAAAGAGTGATACCCACATCTATTACCCGGGAGCGGAGCCATTCCTTTACTTCGTTAACCGTTCCTTCATGAAGCACCAACTCAAGCTTCGGATACCGATTTTTAAACACGCTGATCAGCTTTGGAATGAAATAAGCGGAAGCGGCCGGAAATGTGCCGATATGAATTGTTCCCTGTTCAAGCCCTCTTTCCGCGGCCGCCAGCTGCTCGGCTTTTTCTATGCCTTTGAGCACCTCTCTGATATGGACGAGAATTTTTCCGCCCGTGTCCGTGAGCCTTACGCCGTTGCGGCGCTCGCGGATGATCAGCTTGATGCCGAGCTCTGACTCAAGCGCAGAGATGGCATGGCTGACAGCGGGCTGCGTCATATTCAGCGCCTGCCCCGCTTTTGTAAAGCTTCCCGTTTCAGCGATTTGAACAAAAACCCGCAGTTGTGTAATCGTCATAACGTTTTACTTATGCTCCTTATAAAAAAGATTCATTTTATTTATCTTACTGATTACCGTATCATATGATGGAATTGTTCTACAAGGAGTGAACGACGTGAAACAGCTTTCGAAAATACAGACGGCTCTTATGCTGGCGTTTCTAGTCACGGTATGGGGAATTAACTGGCCGCTGACAAAGGCCGCGCTTGCCTATTCGCCGCCTCTTCTGTTTGCCGGAATCCGCACGCTGATCGGCGGACTTCTATTATTAATGGTTGCGCTGCCCCGTTTTAAAAAGCTGCGTTTTAAAGAAACGTGGCCGATCTATCTTATTTCTGCCATTTTAAATATTACTTTATTTTACGGCCTGCAAACGGTCGGCTTGAATTACCTGCCTGCCGGCTTATTTTCAGCCATCGTGTTTTTCCAGCCGGTTTTAATGGGCGTTTTTTCTTGGCTGTGGCTCGGGGAATCGATGTATCCTTTAAAAATAGCCGGTCTTATTCTGGGCTTTGCCGGTGTCGCCGTCATCAGCGCAGCCGGTTTCGGAGGCCATATTTCCATCGCCGGCATTCTTTTGGCCTTAGGCTCTGCAGTCAGCTGGGCGCTCGGCACGGTATATGTGAAAAGAACGGGCGGACGCGCGGATTCTATCTGGATGGTCGCTCTTCAGCTTCTGATCGGCGGCGTGCTGCTTGTCAGCTCCGGCAGTTTTTCAGAAAGCTTTTCAGCGATTCAATGGAAAGCTCCGTTCATTCTGAGCCTTCTGTTCATTTCAGTTTTTGTTATCGCGCTGGGCTGGCTCGCCTTTTTTACGCTTGTCGGTTCAGGGGAAGCAAGCAAGGTTGCCTCTTACACCTTCCTGATCCCGCTCATATCCATTGTCGTCAGCTCGATATTCCTGCATGAGCCGCTGACCGTCAGCCTTTTAGCCGGACTGCTTCTGATCGTCACAAGCATTTGTTTTGTGAATATAACACCGAAGAAACTGAAAACACCTGCTCTGGCCGCAGAAAAAAAGGCCGTTCATTAAAAAAACTCTTGCCGCGGGGCAAGAGTTTTTTTATTTATTGACGTCTCCCTTTCACAAGATACGCAGCCGTAATAAGGAGATAGATGGCCGCAGTGATGCATGTGATGACGATGGATGTCGTCGCAATTACGCCGATCAGAATGGCCAAAAGCGCAAGCACCGCAAACCATGTCGTGTACGGGAACCATTTGACGTAATAAGCCGGCTGTTCTGTTGAATGTTTTCTTGATTTCAAATGGGCGAATCCGATAATCAGCCAGATGAACAGCACGGTATAGCCGAGGGAACCCATCAAATAATTAAACGTCTGGCTTCCTGCGAATAAAGAAATCAGGACGCCTACATATAAAAATGACGTACAAGTCAGAATCGCATAGACGGGAACCTTTTTCTTCGATAGTTTTGAAAAGATTTTCGGCAGCCGGCCGTCAGAAGCCTGCGTAAACAAGACGCGGGATGATCCGTACAGTCCCGAGTTCATAGACGAGATAATCGCAAGAAGAATGACGGCATTCATAATATGGTCGGCACCCGGAATTCCGATCATCTTAAATACTATGACAAACGGGCTTTCCGGAACGCTGTTGACTTGATTCCAAGGAATCAGGCTGACGATGATGAAAAACGGCAGCAAGTAAAAAGCGACAATCCGCGTTAACGTACTTCGGACAGCTTTCGGGATCACCTTTTCGGGGTTTTTTGTCTCCGCCAGCGTGACGCCGATGATTTCCGTTCCTCCGTATGAGTAGATCACGACGAGCATCGCCGTAATGACGCCCCCCGCTCCATGCGGGAAAAACCCTCCGTGATCCGTTAAATGAGACAGCCCCGGCGCCGTGTGATTGCCGAATGAGAAAAATAAAAGCAGAATCCCGCATAAAATAAAGATGACAATCACTGTAATTTTAATGAGCGCGAGCCAGTACTCCGTCTCGGCAAACAGTTTCACAGAAAGCATGTTTACGACCGTCACCACAATGGAAATGATCAAAGCCAATATCCATATCGGACATTCCGGCAGCCAATATTGAATGAAAATGGCGGCTACGACCGCCTCAGCGGCAATATTGAGCACCCACATTTTCCAATAGATCCAGTCTAAAAAGTATGCAGCGTACGACCCGAGAGACTGCTGAACCAAATCACGGAACGTCCTTGCATGTTTGTTTCTGACAGCCATTTCGGCCAGCCCCTGCATAATAAACAGCAGAATGATTCCGCCGAGGAGGTAGGCCAGCAGCACGGACGGCCCCGCTTCATCAATCGCCGTGCTGCTGCCTTTAAAGAGCCCGGCCCCGATTGCGCCTCCAAGCGCCATCATCATAATGTGTCTGGACGACATCGTCCGTTTTAACGTTTGCTTGTCCTTTTCCATCTATCACACGCCCTCTCGCAAAAAGTGTTCATCACATAAAAAAGCACGCCGCCTCTTTGGGAAAAGAGACGGCGTGCCTCAGGCAGCCGCGGTACCACTCTTGTTGATCCCGAATATCCGGAATCCAGCTTAAAAACCTTTTAACGAAGGTCAGCCGTTAGGACATAGGGAATATTCCGATAATTCCGTTCCGCCCTGCCACTTCCGGGTGAGTTCAAAGAACAATCAGTCCGCGTTGCACCAACCCGCGGCTCTCTTTTTCTGATTGGATTCTTTTACTGCTCCCGTTCACAGTGTTTTATGTTAAATGAATCTCTTGAGTTTTTATTTTCTGAATATAGTAACATAATATACAGTCTTCTATTTTCAAAGTCAATACTAATTTTTGCCGCTGGTTTTCTTATCACCTATATAAGACATTTTGACTGAACATGTTTAAATTCATATGCGGGGTGAGCCGGCCCCTAATATAGCGTAATCAGCACTTTATATATATTGTTCAAACAGAAATTCCGACGAAAGGTTTTCCACGATATATGGACTGAGCGGCAAAAAGTTAGCAGAAATATGAAAGGTTTTACTCTTATGCTGGTATCCCAGCTTAGCAACTGTACACATTTCATTTCTAATCGTTCAACTCCAATGACTCCACAAGGTTCTATACCCCGAATTCATATTCCATTTATTAAAGCTATTGACATGAAACCAATTCCACAAATTAAACTCGTGGAGAACACTAGTTGGCGTAACACGAAACAGTATAGAAGCATTTGTGGCGTTACAGCTAGTGTTTTTGAGTGTTTAAAGGAGATTTTCAGGATACAAATAACAATAACGAGAACATCAGGTGTAGAAAGTTGAATAAAAAACCTATATTTTTACAAAAATTGATAATAAAAGGTTGATATGGTACGGGTTTCATACTTTAAGATGATGATGTGTCTTCACTGAATACTAAATAAACATTTCCAGGAGGCGTTTCCTATGCAGTCTAGCACATCATTTAACAGCCCGGCTTACCTTGAAACAAATGGAGTAATGAAAATCGCTGATATAACCTATAGTAATAATGAATGGCTGAACTTCGATATTGGAGGAAAAGGGATTTTTAAGAAATCAGGTTCTTATTTAGTTCCATCTCTTCCAGTAGAATTTCATTGTCATGGAATCGGTGACTATGATTTTAGCAATTTAGATCAATTAGATATTGAAAAGATCAATACACTAGCTGAAATAGAAGGGATTTTCTGTGTACCCTCTATCTTTCTTCCTCATAATCAATTAGACCAATTTGCAGTCTTTATGAAAGAATTCCATACACAAAAGAGAAAAGGACGTTACCGTAATATTTTAGGTATTTCACTAGAAGGACCATTATTGGCCAGCTTTGCAGGCACACCGGAAAAAGGGAATTGGGCACCCTTAAAAGAAGAATGGGAAAAGATCGCTTCTTGCGGAGAATACGGTCTTATTTATACTGTACTGTCCCCAGATGCTATGACTGAAAACTCTTATCTAAAGAAATATATGACAGAAGAACATCCAAGTTTAGAATGGATTGTGGATACACTTGTGGAGGCTGGAGTAAAACCGGCGCTGGGTCACTTCCAAAAAGCATACCCAGAGGAAACCTCTGAACTTATAATGAAAGTTATAGATACAGCGCAAAAACGCAGCAATTACACTGGATCAGATGCCGTTTTAACAGATCATTTGTTTAATGATATGCCAAACAATTTTAAACACACCTGGAGAACACCCCAAGAAAGAGTACATAGATTAGAGGGGTTAAAAGATGCTCGGTTAGATAAATGGAACATAGATAATATCAACACACTTGTCGGAGAAGTTCCCGGTACTTTGATGAGAGCCGCGAAAGAAGGTTTATTAACCATTTGTATGAATTTTGATAGTGAACATGTAGACTTAGAAGTTGCACGACGGGTTGTAGAACTTGTTGGCTCTAAGGGTATTATAGCAATGACAGATCGCATTGACACAGATTCCATGTGCGGCCAATCACTGGAGAAAATTGAAGGGAATAATCTGTGGTATCAAGGGAAAGGGTATGTAGCAGCAGGGTCTTACACAATTGATCGGCTTATGCATAATATTCGTGCTATAGGTTTTAATGAGAAAGTTGTATGGAATATGACATCATTTGTGCCATTAAAAGCTTGTCATTTCCTAAATGAACTTGAAAACCTATCCATGAAGCCCTTCAGTTTTATAGATGAAACGAAAAAAAGAGCTCATTTCAAAGCGCCTGCCCCAGAGCTGGTTCTACGCTAAGCAAAAAAGACCACCATAAAGTGGTCTTTTTAAGTTGACTTTCTTTTCATAAGTTTTAGGTTCAACTTATTTATATTGGGGACATCTTTGTTATTCATTAAGTTATATAATAAATTTGCTGCTGTTTGTCCCAACTCTTTAATAGGTTGATGTATCGTTGAAAGTTCTATTACCTTAGATATCGGCTGATTATCAAATCCTATAACCGCCAGTTCTTCAGGTATTCGTATTCCCTGTCTTTTCGCTTCATAAATGATCCCCGCCGCAACATAATCACTTCCTACAACCATTGCCGCAGGACGAGGTGACTTATTTAGCAATAGTTTTGCTATTTCTATACCATTCTCAATAGTGTACTGTTCCTCAAAGTACCAATTATCACTCCATTTCAATCCGTATTCATTTTGAAAGTGAAAAAATGATTTTTTTCTGCTTATGCCAACACCGCTCTTAGGATTTCCTATACACAGACCAATGGATTGATGTCCTTGATTTCGCAGATGATCAATTGCCATTTTGATTCCTGACTCATGATTAATAAATATATGTGCAACCTGTTTGCTTGCAGAAGCTTCACAGGAAACAATATTGCCAAACCCAGATATCTCGTCGAGTACGTGAGGGGGGCTTACACAGGATCCCAAAATAAGACCGTCAATAAGTTTGTATTTCAGTCTGTTAAAAAACTCCATTTCTTGTTCAGGATCGTTATTTGATTGGTGCACAAGTAAACTGTAATTATGTTTATTACACTCTTCGCCTATTCCGGCAATCAGTTTACTGAAAAACGGATGGTTGATTTTAGGAACAATGACTCCGAATACATTTGTCTTCCCCCTGGATAGGTTAATCGCGTTGAAATTTGGTACATAATTTAATTCCTTCATAGCTTTTAACACAGCGTCCCGCTTCTCAGGTTTTACATAAGGATGATTATTGAGAACTCTGGAAACTGTTGTCCGAGAAACGTTCGCTTTCTTTGCTATCTCTGTAATGTTTGTCATTACTGTTACTCCTTCTTAGACAGCGTTATCAGGATTTCACACTGAACAACACAAGGGAAAATAAGCATTTAATGAATTGTTTTATCATGGCCTGCATGAATATGTGCGCCTTCCTGTCCCACACTATAGATAGAACGGGGCTTCCCCATCTTGTGTAATAGTTTGTCAAATAAACCTACTAATATCCCCAGACATAGCAGCACAATGATGGTTCCTATCCCAATCGGCCCCTGAAGAATGATTGCAAGCACAAAAGCTAAAGCTTCCCCTATCGTCTTTGTAATATTAATACCCCAACCTGTGCGTTCAGTAATAGCCAACATTAATTCATCATTCGGTATCGAAGGAAAAGATGCTCTTAAATATATAGCGATTCCCATAGCCAATATACACAACCCTGTCAAAAATAAACTCCATTGAAGAATTACAGCATCTGTTTTTAAGAACGAAAGAACCTTTAAGTTTAAAAGGTCAACAAAACTTCCAATAATAACAATCGGAATAAAACCGGCTAGATTAGGAAACCGCATTTTTATGAGGCTGTTTATAAAGATAAGGATTCCTCCGACAATGAAAACCCATGACCCGATTGTAAGGCCAATGAGTTCTGATAAAGCCACGTTCAGAGCATCCCAGGGGGCAATTCCGGTATTAGATTTAATCATACATACAACCCCCACGGATAAAATAAACAATCCGACAATATAGATTAAACACCTTTTCACAAAATGGCTCATGGCTGTATACTCCGCGGTTTAGGGTCTTCTTCTTTCGTCAGAATGTAATGATCAAAAGCATAAGATACACCACACTCATCATTCGATAACGTTTTAAAAGCAGCCAATTGAATAAGCTTCTTATCTGCATTTCCCATGGCTATCCCTATTCCTGCTGCATGAAACATAGGCAGATCATTTAAATTATCACCTATTGCGATTGCATTCCGCGCATCCGTTCCATAATGTTCACAAAGTTTATTTAATGACGCTCCTTTATCTACTCCTGCACTTGTGATTTCAAGATTGAATGCTCCTGAACTCGTTACGGCACACTCCTTCAGTTGTCCAAAATATTCTTTAGCTTTTTTTAATTTTCTTTGGTTTGGCGAAACGATCATACATTTTATGACATACCGATAATCGATAGGGTCAATTGTACCCGGTATTTCCTCTAACCCGTATTGATGTATTTGAGCTTTAATAGAATTCCAAAATACTTCTTGATTAAAATGAGGTTCTTCCATTACTGTATTGTAAAGTTCTTTTTCAAGCTGCTGAATTCCTTGATTTGATACGGCAATTTTGTCAGATAAGTAAAGCTGATAATAGATTTCCTCTTTATTTAACCATGTTATGATAGGTTGGATTACATCTGAATCCATAAAATGTTCGAATATTACCTGATTTCTCACATCAATTTGAGCGCCGTTTGAAGCAATAATCGGAAAATCCAAACCATATTTATTGATGATGTGTTTTGCATCAAATAAAGCTCTCCCTGTAGCGATTGTTACAAGATGACCTTGTTTTTGTCCAAGCTTTAAAGCTCTTACATCTTGTTCTTGGATAGTTAAGTTCTCTGATAACAGCGTGCCATCTAAGTCAATTGCAATTACTTTCATGTGAATTTCCTCCTCAGAGTTTAAAAATCATTGAAAGTATAATGTATGGTACGCGTTTCAGAGCAATTAGATTATTATATTAATTTGAAGTTTTTCTCCAGAAGCTGATTAGACCTGTGCTTCTCAAGTGTTCTCCTGCTTAATGATCCTTCTCTTTTGATTAATCCAGTTAATAAAGAACTGACTGCTAATGGCGGAACACTAATTTGAAGAAATTCATCTGGAACTTCAAGCGCTGGCAACTCACTAGAAACCGGACTGTAGCAGGACAGCTTTCCATCATGTGTTTGACTTATGGCCGGCGACTTGGGCACCGGCACTTTTCAGAGAACGATCACTTTTTGTAAAAATCGGATGTATGAAGTGTCATTGAGGCGGTGTCCCCGATATACTTTTCTCTTTTCTTTCATTTGCGGTAAAGAAAGCAAAACCTGATTCCCTTATGACAGAACTTGCTTTATCATAAAAGTATGCGTTTACATTCGAGTAGGGAGGTTATAGCATGACCCCTGTGAATTCAAGCAGCATCGGGAAGATTCAGGCGGCCAGCAAAGGTTTGTCGCCAAAATTGAGAGCGATTGCAGACCATATCGTGAAGGAACCGAAAGACGTGGTTCACCTTTCCATCATTCAGCTGGCGGAAAAAACGAAAAGCTCTGAAGCGACGATTTTCAGGCTGTGCAAACGGCTCGGTTTTTCCGGCTATCAGGATTTAAAAATCACGCTGGCTCAGGAGATCGTTCAGGAGCCGGTGCAGCACATTCATGAAGAAATGAGCCCCGACGACGATATCGAAGTCATCATCCGGAAAGTTTTCCGCACAAACATTTCCGGTCTGACCGATACCTTTCATTTATTAGACCCGGCCGACGTTGAAAAAGCGGTAGAAATGATTCACCGCGCAGACAGAATCGAATTTTACGGAAACGGCGGTTCCGGGCTGATCGCCATAGACGCGTATCATAAATTTATGCGTACGGGTATAAATTGCATCGCGCACACGGATTCTCACTTTCAGGCGATGTCAGCGGGTCTTCTCGGTCCTGAAAGCGCAGTCATCGGTATTTCTCATTCGGGAAGCAACAAGGACGTGCTCGACGCGGTGAAAACGGCCAAATCGCTCGGCGCCGGCACGATCGGCATTACAAGCTACCAAAAGTCGCCGCTCACCCAGATTTCCGACGTGGTGCTGTATACATCAACAAGGGAGACGGCTTTCAGAACGGAAGCAATGTCCGCAAGGCTTGCCCAGCTGTCGGTCATTGATACACTGTATTTCGCCACGGCCCGGCTGCGGCAGGAGAAAACGCTCGCCAACTTGCAGCAAATCAGAAAAATGATCGCGCACAAACGTTTGTAATATTTATTTTTCAAAAGAGAGAATGCCGATACAGCGGGAATTGAGGCAATTTTATGAAAAAAATTTTCTTCTTCATCGTTGATTTATAAAAAAATTATTCCTATAATTGACTTTGTAAGGGCATACATTATCAATCTATCTTATTATTCAATCAGATTAGGCGGGATATATTATGAAGGAAACCCAAGCTGTTATCGGTCTGGATATCGGCACGACCAGTACGAAAGCCGTTCTGTTCGGACCAAGAGGCAAAGTGTTAGCCAAGCATTCGGTTCACTATGATTTAATACAGCCAAAGCCGGCATGGGCCGAGCAGGATCCTGAGCACATTCTGGAAGCGGTTATCGGAAGCATCAGAGGCGCCGTCACAAAGGCCGGACTGAGCCCTGACAATCTGCTTGCAATCGGCATCAGCACCGCCATGCACTCATTGATAGCTGTCGATCAAAACGGCGGCCTGCTGACCAAAAGCATCATTTGGGCGGACAACCGCAGCGCCGAGCAATCAAAACGTATTTTAAAAGAGATGAACGGTTTTGATATTTATAAAAGAACGGGTACGCCGATTCACCCGATGTCTCCGCTTTCCAAAATTGTGTGGATGAAAGAACAGGACAAGGAGACATTCGCGAAAACCGCCAAATTCATCAGTATTAAAGAATATATTCTGCACGAGTTTTTCGGAACTTATGTCGTCGATTATTCGATCGCTTCGGCAACGGGGCTGTTCCGTTTAGATACGCTTTCCTGGGATGAAGAAGCGCTCCGGATTGCCGGAATCCGGGAAGATCAGCTGTCGGACATCGTGCCGACCACTCATCAGCTGCGCGGCCTTGCGCCGGAAATCGCTGCACGGATGGGCATTCATGCGGATACACCGTTTATTATCGGCGCAAATGACGGCGTGCTCGCCAACCTTGGAGTCGGCGCGATCGGCAAAGGCGAAGTGGCCGTTACGATCGGAACAAGCGGAGCCGTGCGTTCGGTGACGGATGCGCCGATTACGGATGAAAAAGCGCGGACATTCTGTTACGCGCTGACTGACAAGCATTGGGTCATCGGAGGCCCGACGAATAACGGAGGCATTATGCTGCGCTGGCTTCGAGACGAATTCGCTTCTCCGGAAGTCGAAACGGCGAAGCGGCTCGGCATTGATCCGTATGATTTAATGATTGATATCGCTGATAAAGTGCCCGCAGGCTCTGAGGGATTGCTGTTTCTGCCGTTTTTATCAGGGGAGCGCGCGCCGTTTTGGAATCCGAATGCCCGCGGAACGTTTTTCGGCATCAGCCTCCGCCATAAACGGGAGCATTTTATCAGAGCGGTGCTGGAAGGCGTCATCATGAGCGTCTTTTCAATCGGTGTCGCACTGAGAGATTTGGCGGGCCCCGCGAAAGACGTGCGGGCTTCGGGAGGATTTGCGAGATCGCCGCTGTGGAGGCAGATTTTGTCCGATACGATGGGACGGGAAGTCCTCGTTCCGGAAAGTTACGAAGCCTCGGCGCTCGGAGCGGCCGTTCTCGCTTTGCACAGCCTTGGCGAAATGGAACGGATCGAGGATGTTCAGGACTGGATCAGAATTTCTCACCGCCATGAACCGAACGTCAAAAACAGCGAAACATATATTGAGCTGTTTTACTTATACGAGCGGCTGTATGACAAGCTCAAAGATGAATTTGACGTCATCAGTGAATTTCAGCTCAAACAAAGCCGTTAATTCTTCTTTGAAAGGGTGAAAAGGTCATGTTACTGTTTATTGTCATTGCCGCTATTATCGTTTTACTCTTATTGATTACGGTCGCTAAATTAAATCCGTTTATCAGTCTTTTGATTACATCCATCCTTGTCGGTTTCGCAACGGGCATGAATCTGCCGGACATTATCGCTTCGATGAAAACCGGGCTCGGCAATACGCTGTCGCTGCTTGCGATCGTGCTGGCCCTCGGTACGATGCTCGGAAAAATGATGGCTGAATCAGGCGGTGCGGAGCGTATCGCCCACACCCTGATCGGCCGCTTCGGCAAAAAGAAAGTGCATTGGGCGATGATGGCCGTCGCTTTTATTGTCGGCATCCCGGTCTTTTTCCAGGTCGGCTTCGTCCTGCTCGTGCCGCTTTTGTTTACGATTGCGATTGAAACCGGGGTTTCATTAGTGACGATCGGAATTCCGCTCCTTGCGGGACTTTCCGTCGTGCACGGATTGGTTCCGCCCCACCCGGCGGCGATGGCGGCTGTCGGCATTTATCACGCCAATGTCGGAAAAACGATTTTGTTTTCTTTAATCGTTGGGATTCCGACTGCCATCATCGCGGGGCCGCTTTACGGAAAATGGATTGGTAAGCGCATTCATAAACCCGTTCCCGAACTGTTGAAAAAACAATTTATTGAACGGAATGAAAAACGCAAGCTTCCGGGATTCGCAAATACATTGTTTACGATATTGGTACCGGTGATCCTGATGCTTATGGCAACGCTTGCCGAAATTGCGCTTCCGGAAAAAAGCACGCTCTATGAAACTTTTAAATTTATCGGCGACCCTGTCACGGCGCTTTTGATCGCCACGGTTTACTCCTTTTTCAGCCTTGGTTTTTATCAGGGCTTTGACAGAGAAAGCATTTTAAAATTCAGCAATGACTGTCTGGGACCGATTGCTTCCATTCTGCTTGTGATCGGAGCCGGCGGCGCTTTTAACAACGTCCTGATTGATTCAGGCGTCGGCACGTATATCGCTGACATGGCGAAGCATTCAAGCTTCTCTCCCGTTCTTTTAAGCTGGACGATCGCGGCGGTCATCCGTGTCGCCACGGGTTCAGCGACTGTCGCCATGATGACGGCGGCCGGCATTGTTGCACCGATTGCATCTGTCATGCCGGGCGTCAGCAGCGAGCTTCTCGTTTTGGCAACGGGAGCGGGCTCTTTGATTCTGTCACATGTCAATGACTCCGGTTTCTGGCTCATTAAAGAGTATTTCGGAATGACGGTAAAAGAAACGTTCCTGACATGGACGGCGATGGAAACGATTATTTCTGTCAGTGCAATCTGTTTTATCATGATCATTAACGCGTTTATATAAAAACAAACCCCGGCCGCAAACCGGGGTTTGTTTTTTTATCGGTCATTCACAAGGATATAAGCGGCTTTAACGGGTCCGTGGACGCCGACAACCAAATCCATTTCGATATCGGCCGAGTTGCTCGGTCCAGTAATATAGTTAATGCAGGAAGGAACGGTGACGCCGTCTCTGATCTGCTGTTTCAGTATATCGCTGGCCTGTGTCATTCTCGGCACAATGGAAGATTTCGGGATGATTGCGATATAGGTGGTCGGAAGCAGGCTGACAGAACGGCCGGCATGCTCTGACGCATACAAAACAACGGTGGCTGATTCCGCAAGCGTGATCTCGCTGAATGTGATGCCCACATTCGCTTGTTCCGCTTTTTCAATATTTTTCGCTCCTTGTTCCGCGTCCCATTCCCAAACGGGAATCCCTTCATCCGGCCACTCTTCTGTCATAAGGGTCTGCAAGCCGTACGTTTCAAAGCGGCTGTCCTTCGGAATGATGACAGGCCCTCCTTCAAAGCGGTTCACCTGCGTGCGCAAAGCATCGTAAAGCCCGGCTGCATCCGTTTCGATCAGTTCGGTATGAATGTTGACGCAGTGGTCTTTCAGCATCATGACAAGATCGTCTTCCGTACAGCCCGCATGCGTTTGATATTGAGGCTGATACTTCCATTCAGGCAGGGACACGCCTGATTTCCTGCGCTCTCTGCCCAGACGTTCGGCGATCCGGTTTAAAAAGGATTCCTGATGTGTAACCGTCCCTTTCATCATCATTCTTCCCCCTTTTGTTTTTCCCGGTCTTTAAACCAATCTCTGAATCTCGATTTATGCGGCGCCGGGAAGTCCCGTATTGCCGTCCATTCTTTTAACGGCCCCGGCCCTTTTGATATTTTGTCATCTTCCGTAAACGGCGTCATGGCGGCAGGCGCCCATTTCGATCCCATTTTATAAAGGGACGGGGATGACGAGCCGAGCCCGAAGGCTTTCATCGCCAGTTTTTCGCTGATCGGCGCTTTGCCCTCTTTTTCCACGATGTTCTGCCGATGCTTGAGCAGCAGCTCGTGCAGCGGAATTTTAACGGGACATGCTTCCGTACAGGCCGCGCATAAGGAAGATGCGTACGGGAGCTCCTTGTATTCGTCATATCCGCCGAGAAGAGGCGATAAGACGGCGCCGATCGGACCCGAATAGATGGACCCGTACGAGTGTCCGCCGACATGCCGGTACACGGGACAGACGTTGATGCAGGCGGCGCAGCGGATACATTGCAGCACTGATTGAAATTCCGTGCCGAGTATGCGGGAACGCCCGTTGTCCACAACCACGAGGTGGAATTCCTCAGGCCCGTCCGCTTCTCCTTGCTGCCGGGGACCCGTCAGCGCCGTAATGTAACTTGTAAGCCGCTGGCCGACCGCGCTTCTCGTCAGCATGCTGACAAGCACTTCAAACTCAGAAAATGACGGAACGATCCGCTCCATTCCCATCACGGTGATCTGCGTCTTCGGCAGCGCGGACACAAGGCGGCCGTTTCCTTCGTTCGTCACGAGACTGACCGATCCGGTATCCGCGATCGCAAAGTTGCAGCCTGTAATGCCGACATCCGCTTCGAGAAATTTTTTCCGGAGAACGCTGCGCGCGTGCATGACGAGCTCTTCCGGTTTTTCCGTCTGTTTGTATTCGAGTCTCTCTTTAAACACGTCACGGATCTGCTCTTTGTTTTTGTGAAGAGCGGGAGCAACGATATGTGACGGCGGATCGTGATCGTCAATCTGGAGAATGTATTCGCCGAGATCCGTTTCAGTGACTTCACAGCCCTCTTCCTCAAGCACTTCGTTCATATTGATTTCTTCTGTCACCATGGATTTGGATTTTACGATTTTTTTGGCGTTTTTCTGCCGGATGACATCGCGGATATAGGAGGACGCTTCTTCCGCCGTTTCAGCGAAAAAGACGTGTCCGCCTCTGTTGGCGACATTTTCGGCGAGCTGTTCCAAATAGAAATCAAGATTGTCCAGCACATGCTGTCTGATTTCTTCCGCATGGGAACGCCAATCCTCCCAGTTTCCCAATTCTTCGGCCGCCTGAAGCCTTCTTGTCCTGAGCCGTTCCTGCGCTCCGGAGACGGCTCCTCTCATAAACTCATTATCTATTCCTTCTGATACCCGCTCTTTAAAAGCGGCGGTACCGATTTTCATCGCCATGATTTTCCCCCCTTGTTGTTTCTCGTGTTATCTGCTGTTCAGCACTTCGGCGATGTGCATGACTCTGACGTTTTTATCCTTACGGTCAAGACGCCCGCCGATATTCATCAGACAGCCGCAATCCGCCCCGATCAGCACTTCGGCCTCCGTGTCTTCCACGCAGGCGACCTTCTCATCCACCATTTGTTCAGAGATTTGAGCCATTTTCACAGAAAATGTTCCTCCGAATCCGCAGCATTGGTGCTTTCCGGGAAGCGCGGTCAGCTCGAGCCCCTTGACATGGCGCAAAAGCTTCATCGGCTCCTCCGACACGCCGAGCAGCCTCGTCATGTGGCACGATGTATGGACTGTCGCTTTTTTATGCAGCACCGCCCCGACATCCTCCACCCCGAGAACGTTGACGATAAAATCTGTTAACTCATATGTTTTGTCCGCAAGCTGCTGCGCTTTTGCCGCCCACTTCGGATCGTCCTGAAACAGATGCGGATATTCACGGAACATCGTCGTACAGGAACCTGACGGACTGACGACGTACTCCGCTTCTTCAAATGCGGCAATCATCCGCTTCATCGCTTTTTTCGCATCCGTCACATACCCGCTGTTGTATGCGGGCTGCCCGCAGCAAATCTGCCCCTCGGGAAAATCCACCTCACACCCGAACCGTTCCAGCACCTCAACCGTCGCCTTTCCGACATTGGTCTGGAACATATCCACAAGGCACGTGACAAATAATGAGACTTTCATGATGAACCCCTCTTTCATCCTCAATATGTGATCCGGTCATCTGATGACCTGTTTTTAGGAAAGCTCTATGAATATCCTACACTATTCTGAATATGGATTGGAAGGTTTTTCTGAAAAATCCTTTCGTCCGATGCGCTGAAGGGGACAAAAAAAGAGAAGCCCGAAAGCTCCTCAAGCTGCTCTACATCCCGTTTTCCAGCAGACGTCCCAGTTTTTGCACACCCTCTTTTATCGCGGCTTTACCGGCATAACTGAACGACAGGCGAAGATATTCCGCACCGTCTTCCTGATGCAGAAAAAAATATTTACCGGGGACATAGGAAACGCCGTGAGATAGAGCCCGCGCCAGCAGTGCGGACGTATCCGCCCCCGGCGCTTTCACCCATACAAAGTAACCGCCTTCCGGCACGTGCCAGGATGCGGATTCCGGAAGATATCGCGCTGATGCGGCGAGCAAAACGTCACGTTTGCTCCGGTATGCTTCCCGCAAGGCGGCGAGCCGTTTTTCAACATTCGTTTGTTCCAGATAGACGGCGGTCACCGCTTGGGAAAACGGGTGGCCTAAGTCTTTTTTTAACCATGACAATGCCGTGATGAATGCGGCGTCTCCTGCAATCCAGCCGATCCTCATACCCGGGCGATGACTTTTGATAATGAACCGGCGTACAGCACCCGGCCGTTTTGATCCATGGCTTTCAAGGGCGGCGGAATATCGGTGAATCCGAGCTCGCCGTATGCATCATCCTCCAAGATGAGAAAATCATACGTTTCGGCAAGCTGAAGCAGGCGGGTTCTCCGCTTCGCTGACATTACGGTTCCCGCAGGATTCTGAAAAGCGGGTATCGTGTAGAGAAGACGGGGAAGCAGAAGCCCTTTTCGTTTTCTTTCCTCAAGCATGAACGCTAATGTTTCTGTTTGCAGGCCCTCTTGATCTGTCGGAATGCTCATGATATGCGGTGTGTAATTTTTAAACATCTCGAGCGCTTCCATGTAGACCGGAGCTTCAACGGCAGCGGCGGTTTGTTCATCGAGGAAAACACGTGCAGCCAGATCTATCGCCTGACAGGCGCCTGACGTCACGAGCAGCTCATCGTCCCGACAGTGAATGCCGCGGATGGCTAACCGTTCTTGAATCTGCTTTTTTAAAACGGCCGTCCTCGGGCTTCCCATATAATGCAGCGGCAGATCGCGCTCCTCATCCAGAAGGCGGGCGGCGGCTTCTTTCAGCTCCTTATCAGGAACGAGTGCGGGATCGGGATAGCCGGAATGCAGGGGGATGCACGCTTTCGGAACTGCCGGCATCCATTCCCCTGGAGGATCGTTTGTCAGAGCTTTCTTTACATGGTCAGAAAAAAAAGATTCGGCCTGCATGTGATGTTATCCCCTTTCACAAGTCAGCTTCTATACATTTTCTTCAAAATAAGCCCCCAGCACGTCTTCCACATTCGTCAGGTGCGCCGTCATCGCGGCTTCCGCTTCATCCGCGTCTTTGGCGGCGACGGCGCTGTAAATGCGTTCATGCTCTTCATACAATCGCTGCACGCTCGTTCGTTTAGAAAACAGCCAAATTTTTCTCGTTTCTCTCATCGTTTCCAAAAGGAGCGCGGAGACATGATTCATGAGATGCTTGAGCAGCCCGTTTTGTGATGCTTCTGCCAGCGCCATGTGAAAGGAGAAATCCGCTTTTTCGCCCAATTCTTCGTCTCCGTCAATGTCTTTCATCTCCAGGAGAGCTTGGCGGATTTTTTGTAAATCGTCTTCGGTGCGTTTTTCAGCGGCCATGGCGGCGACGCCGAGTTCAAGCAGCTTTCTGACTTCGAGCAGCTGTTTGACGTCCTCTTTTTTCATCAAAAGGGCGGAAGAAAGCGGCTGGGAAACATGAGACGGCTCAAATTCTCTTATGTATGTGCCTTCTCCCTGCTTCATGTCGACGAGCCCCATCGCTTTCAAAGCCGACAGCGCTTCTCTGACCGCCGAGCGGCTGACCTGAAAACTCTCAGAAAGCGCCTGAACGGAATCAAGCTTTTCACCCGGCTTAAGCTCGCCCGCTTTTATCTTCTCCAGCAATGCGTCAGCGACTTCCTCGTAGATTTTTTTCGTTTTAATTTGTTTATATTTCAACGCAATCACCCCGTCACTTGTGAATCTTGATGTTTATCGTCTATTATACTTCTTTTTTTGTATTGCCGACAGGTTCAGACAATTTGTTCAAGAAAAGTATTGTACTTTCAAAACTTTCAAAATATAATGCTAATTAACCCGGTCATCAGATGACCTTATCATAAAAAGTAATCGCTTACATGACATAAGGAGGGGTTTTTTAGGGATGCAATGGACACAGGGGTACGCTCCTTTAGGGGGAAATTTGCTTTTATCGGCAGCTTGCGCGCTCGTGCCGATTATCTTCTTTTTTTGGGCGCTTGCGGTGAAACGGATGAAGGGGTACATAGCGGGGCTTTTAACGTTAGCCGTTTCACTTTTAATCGCTGTATTTGTTTACGGCATGCCGGCTGAAAAAGCGGTGATGTCCGCTTCTCAGGGAGCGGTGTACGGGCTGCTTCCGATCGGCTGGATTATCGTCACATCGGTCTTTCTGTATAAAATCACCGTGAAAACGGGGCAGTTTGAGATTATCCGGAGTTCGGTGCTGTCAATTACAGATGACCGGCGTTTGCAGGCGCTGCTCATCGCCTTTTCATTCGGGGCGTTTTTAGAAGGCGCCGCCGGTTTCGGCGCTCCCGTCGCGATCTCGGCCGCTTTACTCGTCGGACTTGGTTTTCAGCCGCTGTATGCGGCGGGAATTTGCCTGATTGCCAATACGGCGCCCGTTGCCTTCGGCGCGATCGGCATTCCGATTACCGCCGTCGAAGGTCCGACCGGGATACCGGCAATGGAAATTTCTCAAATGGTCGGCCGGCAGCTTCCGTTTTTATCCGTCTTTATTCCGCTGTACTTAATCATTTTGATGAGCGGGTTTAAAAAGGCTTTTGAGGTATGGCCGGCCATTCTTGTTTCCGGCGTCTCCTTTGCGGCCGTGCAGTACGCAAGCTCGAATTTTTTAGGGCCTGAGCTTCCGGATGTGCTGTCGGCGCTTGTTTCCATGGCCGCGCTCGCTCTGTTTTTGAAATTTTGGAAACCGAAAACGGCCTTTCGTTTCGCGGCAGAACGGGAATCAGCAGCGGCCGCTGACCGGGCGCCGATCAAGTACGGGGGCGCCGCGGTGTTTAAAGCGTGGTCTCCTTTCCTTCTTCTGACGGCCATGATATCCGTCTGGGGGATTCCCGGCGTGAAGGCTGCCTTAACCGGTCATTATGAAGGAACGTCAATGTGGCTTTCCTGGCTGAATGCAGCCGGGCGTGCATTGACCTTCACGCCTCCCGTCCCATTTGTGAATCAGCAGATTCTTCAGGCGGACGGCACGCCGATTGAAGCCGTGTACAAACTTGAGCTTTTCGGTTCAGCGGGGACGGCGATTCTGATTGCCGCCGTCATCTCCAAGTTCGCCCTCGGCATGTCGTGGAAGACATGGGGCGAAGCGTTTATAGAAACGGTGAAAGAGTTAACGCTTCCGGTCGTGACCATTGTTTCTGTTGTCGGCTTTGCTTATGTGACGAATGCTTCCGGCATGAGCACGACACTCGGTCTTGCGCTTGCCATGACGGGCGCGATGTTTACCTTTTTTTCGCCGGTGCTCGGCTGGCTCGGCGTGTTTATTACCGGCTCTGATACGTCGGCCAATCTATTGTTCGGCGGATTGCAAAAGGTGACGGCGCTCTCTGTCGGGATGGACCCGGTTCTCTCCGTTGCCGCCAATTCATCAGGCGGTGTCACCGGAAAAATGATTTCTCCGCAATCCATTGCGGTTGCCTGTGCCGCTGTCGGTCTGGCGGGCAAGGAGGCCGACCTTTTCCGTTTTACGATTAAGCACAGTCTGTTTTTGCTTCTGCTCGTCTGTCTCATTACATTTTTACAGCATCATCTGTTTTCATGGATGATCCCGTAACACGGAGAACCTCCCCGGGGTTTGGCTCGGGGAGGTTTCAGCTGTACCGTTTTCTCGCCGATGACGGCGGAATATTTAATTGGTCACGGTATTTGGCGACGGTGCGCCTTGAGATTCGGATGTCATATTGTTCATGCAGCAGATCGGCAAGCTTTTGATCTGAAAAAGGTTTCTTTTTATCTTCTTTACCGACCAATGCCTCCAGATGCGCTTTTACGGCATAATTGGAGGCGCCGCCGTCCCCTGACGATTCAGCTTTCGCCGAGAAAAATGTTTTCATTTCATACAGTCCGTACGGCGTCTGAACGTACTTCCCTTTGATGGCCCGGCTGATCGTTGATTCGTGGAGCTCCAGCGTTTCCGCCACCTCTCTTAAGGTCAGCGGCTGCATTCCGCTTTTTCCTGTGAGAAAAAAGGATTCCTGCCGTTCAGTCAGGACGCCGATAATTCTCGTGATCGTTTGTTTTCTTTGCGACAAAGCCCGGTTCAGCCAGCGCCATTCCTGATATTTTGCCGACAGATAATTTTTCGTGTCACGGCACCCGGCAGCTGACAAGAGCGGCTGATAATGGGTATGAAGCTGGATGTCAGGAAACGAACGGCTGTTGAGCCGCGCTTGAATGATGCCGTTTTTCACTGTGATGAAAATATCCGGTTCCACGTAAAAACCCGGCTCCTCATGCGCATAACGGAGCCCCGGCCTCGGATCAAGGGCGCTGATCATGTCAGCGATGTCCTGAATGTCTTTAAGCGGAATGCCCGTTTTTAGTGTAAGCGCTTTCCAGTTCTTTCTTGCAAATAGCTCAAAATAGGCGTCGGCAATCCATTCCGCCTGTTCGTTCCGCTCGGGAAGACGGCGGAGCTGAAGAAGGATGCATTCCTGCAAAGACCTGGCGCCGATTCCCGCGGGCTCAAGGGATTGAAGCTTTTTCAGAACCGCTTCCGTCTCCTCTTGTGAAGCGGATACATGGTCGGCGGCAGCTGCTATGTCCTCTTTTAAATATCCGTTTGAGTCCAATGAATGTATCAGATAATTGAAAATCTTTTTCTCATCATCGGACAGCTTCATATCTAAGGCTTGCTGTTTGAGCGAATCCTGCAGTGTTTTGCGGGTAAGTCTGATCTGCTGGCTTCCGTCCCGTTCTTTCATCCTGTTTTTACTTGTTTTATGGTAAGATAGTGGCGGCGTGTCTGTTTCCTTTCGTTCAATCAGAGGGTTTTCCAGTGAGAGCTCATCAATATATCCGGCCAGTTCCGCGGAATTGTATCCGAGTAATGTGATAGCCTGTTTAAGCTCTTGCGTTAATTGAGGCTTTAACATTTGTGTTTGCTGAAGTTTGATATCCATCATGCTCACTCCCCTTTTTTCATTGTACATGATTGGTTTCATACCGTATATACTTATTAAAAGGAGTTGCTTTATAGATGTCAGAACTTTTTTCTGTTCCTTATTTTATTGAAAACTTTACACAGCACATTGAAATGAATCCGAATGAAGACCGAATTCATGCGATGAACAGCTATTACCGCTCCGTCGTCTCAACCCTTGTTCAGGATCAGCTGACGAAAAACTCGGTTGTGCTCAAAAGAATTCAGCATTTGGATGAGGCGTACAACAAAGTAAAACGCGGAGAAACAAAATAAACCTTCCGCTCATTCAAAGCGGAAGGTTTTCCTTCGTGCCGGCGGTTTCCCCGATCAGACGGACATCCGGCGCTTCGTGCATCCAGGTGTAATAATAGTTGGCGTTTTTCCCGTATGAATTATCAATGACGGTATTCGGTTTCCCGAGAAGCGAGGACAGAATGTGGCCGTGAAGCCTTGACGTTTCCACCGATTCGTACCTGCTGAAAAACAGGACCGCTTTCTTCGTTAAGAAATCGGAATAGCGTTTCCAAAACCGCGCAATCGGCAGCGGGTTTCCCGCTTTTTTATTCAAAACATTCAGCGTTTGGAAAAAAGCGATTCCCCTGCGGTCGCTTGCTGACAGCACATCCTGCCAGTCGCAGCTTTTAACGGAAGAATTGATTTGCAGCTTCGGATTGATTTCCCCATCCGTGCGGATAAAATGAAGCCTGCCGCGTGACGGAGCCGCTGACGCCGCCATCGGATACAGCTGATGGGCCATGTCAGGCATAAGCCCGATATGATTCGCCGAAAAGAAGTGTTTTGCAGTTTCGTATGACACATGATCTCTCGTAAACAGGTGGAGATCCTTGTGCTCCGCAAAAAGCGCCGATGTCTTCTCAAGCCGTGTCTCATCCTGATAATAGATGGATTGCGGCAGGATGACGATCCTGTTTTCCGGAAAGGATTTGACGATTTTTTCCCTGAACGTCTGATAGTACGGATAGAGATCCCCGAAATTTCCGCCACCCTGACAGACGATGATCGTCTTTTTGTCCGCCCGGCGCCCGAATGGAAAATTGTCGGGATTCCAGCGCTGTTTCACGCGGATGCCGTGCGCTTTAAAAAACGCCTCCGTCCCTTTCATTATCAATAAATCCCCTACATTTCCGTAGAGGGGATAGTCGGCATATATGATGTCAGATTGCGGCGGTATAACGCTGAGCAGACCCGTCAGCGTTTCTTTTAATCGGCTCATAACATGGCGGCTGTCCATGTTTTCTCCCCTTTCGTTTCAAACAGTTGCGCAAGTGCGTCAATGACACGCTGCTGCTCCTCAGAAGACAAGTCAGACCCGGACGGCAGACAGATGCCCCGGCTGAAAAGGTTCTCAGAGACACGCTCATGTTCGCTGTGAGGATAAAAGACGGAAGATGAGAAAAGCGGCTGCGTATGCAGCGGTTTCCACAGCGGCCGGGCCTCAATGTTCTGTTCCGCAAGACAGGCGACGGCTTCTTCCGGCGTCACGCCGTTATCAAGCGTCAGAGCCGTCAGCCAGCGGTTTGAAACCGTTCCTTCAAGCTCCGGCATCATGCGGATGCCCGGATACGTTTCCAGCGCTTCCCGATACCTGTGAAAGATTTCTCTCCTCGCCCGAACGCGATCTTCGAGCACTTCCAGCTGCGATATCCCCACGCCCGCGAGAATGTTGCTGAGCCTGTAGTTATACCCGAGCTCGCTGTGCTGGTAATGAACGGCGGCATCTCTCGCCTGGGACGCAAGAAACCTCGCTTTTTCAATCGCGGCTTCATCGTCAGACACGAGCATGCCGCCTCCCGATGTTGTAATGATTTTGTTGCCGTTAAAGGAATAAATGCCGAAACGGCCGAACGTGCCGCTCTGCCTGCCTTTATATGTTGATCCTAAGGACTCGGCAGCGTCTTCAATCAGACAGACGCCGTATGCGTCACAAAGGCTCATTAATTCATCCATTTTCGCGCTTTGGCCGTAAAGATTGACGGCGATCACCGCTTTCGGGAGTCTGCCGCGCCGCTTTGCATCCCGCAGCGCCCGCTCCAGCGCATCGGGCGACATATTCCACGTCTCCCATTCCGAATCAATAAAAACGGGTTCAGCCTGCTCATACACAATCGGATTCGCCGTGGCGACAAACGTAAAGGAAGGACAAAATACAACGTCTCCTTTTTTCACACCCGCAAGCCGCAGGGCAAGATGGATGGCGGCCGTCCCCGAGCTTACGGCCGCCGCGCTTTTCACTCCCGCATATTCCGCGAGCCGCGCTTCAAACGAATTGACGAGCGGACCGAGCGGGGCAATCCAATTGGAACGGAAGGCTTCTGCGATGTATTCCTGTTCTTTTCCGCTCATATGAGGCGGAGACAAATAAATCCGTTTGTTTGTTTGCATGAAATCATCCTTTTTCATTATGGATAGGGGAGATGACGCGGGCCGGAACGCCGACCGCCGTCACATGGCCGGGAAGCCGGCTGATGACCGCAGCCCCCGCGCCGATAACGGACCAAGGGCCGATGTCAATCTGCGGTATGACGGACGCGCCGATTCCGAGGTGCGTTCCTTCCCCGACTTTCACTCCGCCGGCAAGCGCCGCGCGCGGTGAAAGATGGACGTAATCTCCGATTGTATTGTCATGATCGGCAACCGCCCCCGTATTGATGATGCAATGGGCGCCGATGTCAGCGCCCGCCTGAATGACGGCGCCCGCCATCACAACCGTTCCGTGTCCGACGGAAGCCGTTTCACTGACGATCGCCCCGGGGTGAATGAGTGCGGCATAATCGTCATCTTCAAGCCCAAGCGTTTCAGCGAACTGCTTTCTGACGCCGTTGCGGCCGATGCATATCGTGAACACGGCTTCGGGGACGAGTTTCCGAAGCATGTGCACGTCTTTCGTCCGGCCCGTATATAAACCGTTCCGAACGGCAAAACCGCTGAATTCGTCATCCAATACGCCCGCAAGCTCCATATCGGAACGGGCCTGCACGATTTCCTTCACGACTTTTCCGTGTCCGCCGTTTCCGATCAGCACGACCTTTTTCACGATGACATATCTCCGCTGCCTGTGAAGCGTTTTGCCGTCACATGGCCGGCTTGATGTATGCCTTCTGACACGAGAACTTTTTTCACTGTTAAAAGCAGAATCTTTAAGTCGAGAAGAAATGTGCGGTTGTCGACGTACCACACGTCGAGCTTGAATTTTTCCTCCCATGAAATCGCGTTTCTCCCGTTAATCTGCGCCCAGCCCGTAATCCCCGGCTTCACCTCGTGGCGCCGCGCCTGCTCCGCCGTGTAAAGCGGCAGATAATCCATCAGCAAAGGGCGGGGGCCGACAAGACTGATATCTCCTTTGAGCACATTAAAAAGCTGGGGAAGCTCATCGATGCTCAGTTTTCTGATCAGCCTTCCCGTTTTGGTCAGACGGAGATGATCCGGAAGCAGCACACCGTTTTCATCACGCGCATCCGTCATCGTTCTGAGTTTATACAACGTAAACGGACGACCGTTATGCCCCGGTCTCGTCTGTTTGAACAATACCGGAGACCCGATGGCGCATCTGACGGCTGCCATGGCGAAGAGAAGGATGACGCTCGCGCCGCACAATAACAACACCGCGGCCGCTATATCAAATACACGTTTCGCCTTCAAATCTGAACAGCTCCTTTCACTTTTCGGCATTTCTGTAAAGCAAGCCGCCTTTCTTCTTTCGTACAAATGAAGAAAAAAGCGAATGCGGCATAGCTCATGCATACGGCAAGCCCGGCGGCGATCAGGCCGGCCCAGCTGTCAAGCGGTGAAAACAGCCGGATACCCCGGCAGACAGCCCAGGCAAATACGGCCGCTGCCAACGGGCCGAACATGCCTTTGTAAAACGCGGTTTTCTGAAAACCGGTAATATGCGAAACATACAGCGGCGTGAAGACGGCATTTTTCAAAATGAGAGAGACTGCACCGGCGATGGTGATGCCGTACAGCCCGAGATGTGCCGGTCCGCTGAGAACCACGGCCAATATGACATTCAGTCCGCCTAAACATAAAGTAACGACGGCGGGCGTTTTTTGTTTATTAAAAGCCGTCCATACGTAAAAAAGCGGCATGACAGAGAGACTGACCGCCAAATACCCGGCGTGAATGTATAAAAGCGGCGCCGTCTGCACAAACGACGGGCCCAGCCAAATCGCCAGAAACGGTTCGGCAAGCCCTCCTAATAATGCGGCGGGAAGCGCGAGCAGAAGCCCGTTCATCCGCACAGCCTTATTGGCGTAAGACAGGAGACCTTCCATATCCCCTTTTGAGTAATAGGAAGTCAAAACCGGCGCAAACAGTGAAGCAAGCGTCCCTGCAAGACTTCTGAGCAGAAGCGGGAATTGAATAATCGCCGCATAGACACCCGCCTCAGACGGCCCCAGCACGAGGTTGGCCGTCATGAGGTCAATCTGCAGAAACAGCAGCACGCCGATCTGGTTGACAGAACTCCAGGCACCGGCCGAAAACAGCACTTTGCTCGTCTGTAATGACAAGGTTTTACGGCTGAAAGAAAACCACGGAATCAATTTCTTAAAGAAGAAAAAAGTCAGCACGGCCGCACAGACGGCTCCCGCTAATGCCGAAAGCTGGATCTGCCAGATTTTCGGCGGCAGGCACGTAAACAGAGCGAGCACACACAGCACCCTGACCAGCATTTGCACGGCCTGAATGGAGCTTGTGATATAAAGCTTGTTGGCAAAAAACGGCCCCGTCGCGAAACCCGCCATAAAAAACGTCAGCATAAACAGCACGCTGCCGATTACGATAGACAGCCTCACATCCGTTAAGAGCCCGGCCGGCACATTCATAATCTTGTCAATAAAAAAAGCAGTCCCGGCGAGCGGCACAGCGAGTAATAGAGATATCACGACAGACGCGGCTAAATAATTGCTTACATACGCATTGGCCTCATCCCTGTTCCCCCTGTGGGCGGCGACGGAGAAAAACCTCACAACGACAGAGCTCAGCGCAACGGTAATAATAGAGAAATAGTTAATGATATTCTGTGTCAGATGGACAAACCCAAAAGCCTCCACACCTAATGTTTTCACAATAAAGGGCGTCATCCACACTGATAAAAACACCGATAGTAAAAACGCCGTCACATTGGCGCCGAAATTAATGGCAAATTTCATGCTCCTTCCGCACTGCCTTTCTCTTTCGTTTTCCGTTCGAAAAACGCATGCAGAAGAAGAGGAAGGCGCATTTTGCACAGACCGAGCACCACGCGCTCCCCCGCCAGCAGCTGTTTATGGCGGCACGGCGTCCTGCGCACCGCCGTTTTTACCATGTCATACGTTAAGATTCTGCCGATGTGCGCCGTAATCTGATGTGACGGCTGCGGGGCGGCGCATGCGTTGGCGATCAGCATCGGAATCTGATGCTTGCACAAATATGTATCGATATCGCTCCGGCAGGCGTCCGTCAGCCCGTTTTCCTCATAAAAAGCCATTTTCGCTTTATATTGCTTTTGCAGTTCGTGATCTAAGTGGGGCTTAAACGGTGTTTCTGTAAGACTTTGCGGATTTTCCCGGTAGATATACAGCCCTTCGTCTATCACTTTGATACGCGCGGCTTGGCGGAACGCTGCCAAATTAAACGGAGAGTCTTCGGCAAACCGGATATCTTCATGGAACAACAGCCCTTGCAAAGATTCTCGCCGGTATATATAGCGCCACACATACCAAATAAACCGATGTTCGTGCGCGCGGGTCAGCAATGCAGTCATTTCATCCGCTGTGAAGACGCGGCCCGGCGGAAGGGACGGCGGCATATACGTTCGTTTCTTAGACGGCGTTTCCTTATAATAACCGCAGCCGGCGATATCCAGCCGGTTCTTCTCCGCTTCTTCATAAAGCCGCTCGAACATCGTTTCCGTCACATAGTCATCGCCGTCCGCAAAACCGATATAACGGCCGCGGGCGGCTTTTATTCCGGCATTGCGGGCCGAGCTGAGGCCGCCGTTTTCTTTATGAATCACCCGGATTCTCGCATCTTCTGCGGCGAATTGTTCAGCAATCCGGCCTGACCGATCCGGTGAACCGTCATTGACGAAAATGATTTCGATGTCTCTCAGCGTCTGTTTTGTTAAAGAAACCGCGCATTCTTTCATAAAAGGCTCTGTCTTATACATCGGCACGATCACGCTCACAAGCGGCGCGGTCATTGGGCATCACCGCTGATTTTCGAGCGCAGCCCGGCAAAATAAACACTGCGCAAAGAACCGCCTTCCTCATGCTTGCCGCTGAGCAGCCGGTTTACGGCGGCCGTTACGGCTTCAGGGTCTGGACGTTCAAGCAATGTCATGTTCGGTATGTTTTTCAGCCATTGATAGCCTTCCATCACTTTATGATCAAACGAACGAATGACGACACAAGGCGTTTTCGTCAGCGCACAAAAAATCATCCCGTGAAGCCTGTCAGTGACGACGGCTTCCGCGCCTTTCAGCGTATTCCAAAGCGCTTCCAGCTCCTTTTCACGTGTATGGCGGCTTACCCTCCGGCCGACCGTCGTCGTAAAGGAATGCAGCTCTCCGTACTCTTTTGCCAAAGCTTCTTTTACCGTCGTTCTGTCCTCAGCCGTCAGCGCACTCTCCTTATCCTCCCGTAAACAGAGGTAGATCCCTTCCCGCGGGATGCGCCGCTCGCTTTTATCCAAATATAAGACCATGTCAGGCTGTTTGAGCACTGTTTTTCCGGGAAAATGACGCTTCATCCATTGATACGTCGTCTCATCTCTCGCCATTAACAAAAGGTCGGGATGCGCATTGTACACTTTTCGGGCGCGCTTCAGTTCCTTCCGTCCCTTTTTTGATTCAGAAAAATGAGCCGTCGCCGGAAGCTGAACGATCCGATATTCCCGGAATGTTTTGATGATAAAGCGGCGCGTCCATTCCTCATACCGGTACAAATCCCCCATGTTCCCGCCGCCGATGATGAATACCATATCATCGGGGTGGCGCTTTTTGATCAGCGCTTTTGCGGATCTGTATATATCCTTCATATCCACCTCGACAATGTCAAAATCGGGATACTCCCGTTCAAGAAACGTTTTGCTTGCGTAGGCGATGGCGTGATCGCCGAGATTATCGTGGGACGGGAGCAGCGTCAGAATGATCTTTTTTCTTGCCGCTGTAAGCCCCGCCCCATCCGCTGACGTTCCGAAATGAAATTGGGACGGGTATTTGACCTTAAGCAACAGCCATTCCGCGAGATTGATTTTTAAAGATTGTATCGACATGTCTTCACCCTCTGATTTTCATTTTGTACTCGATTGCCCGCTGATACGCGGCTGATGCCAGCGACACGAACGGAATCAGCTTCAGCTTCGCCAAAAGCAGAAGGCATGAGCGTTTGGCGTCAAACGGCGCCGTTCCGGTTTTGGAAAGGCTCAGGCGAAACACGGGATCAGCGCATATCCGGCTGATATTCTTCCACTTCTCAGAAAACCGGCCGCCGTTATTCCGCTTCCATTCATTCAGCAGGCAGACTGTTCCGTGCTGAACGATGAAAAAATCCAGCTCCTGCCGGTATTCCTGTAAGCAGCCGTTTTCACGCAAAAAAGCCTCGTTCAGCCGATAGAGAACGAGACCTGAGTCAAACAGCTTTTTCTGATAGCTTTGCACAATGGAAGTCAAGTGAATCCGATAATGATAGAGCGGCTGATCCACGTACGAGACCGCACCTGCGAAAACATGCGCCCGGAGGCTGAAGTACTGATCCTCCACGTGCTCCAGCTCATCACGAAGCGGAAAGCGCAGCTGATGATGCTCGATCATGGTTCTTTTGTACAGCTTGTTCCATGAAAAACCGCTGACCCTTCCTTCAAATAAATCTTTCAGGTACAGTTGTTTCGGGCGGCCCGCGTACGCTGAAGCGATCGTTGAAACGGCGGTTTTCCCCGTATCCGCAAATTCGGCCGCATATTCGCAAATCACGAGATCAGCCTGATCAGCCTTCGCTTTTTCATACATGCGCAGGCAATAATCAGGTTCAACCCAGTCGTCCGCATCAATAAAAGCGATAAATTCGCCGCGCGCCGCCTCGATCCCCTTGTTGCGGACCGCGCCGAGCCCCCGGTTTTGCTGATGAATGACCCGGATTCTCTCATCCCGCTTCTGATAGGTTTCAAGAATCGCCGGGCTTTGATCCGTTGACCCGTCATTAACAGCCACGATTTCGATATTGGCGAGCGACTGATTGAGCAATGAATCTAAGCATCTTTCTAAATAAGTTTCCGTATTATACACAGCAATTAATAAACTGACCGCGGGTGTTTCCATATAAACCTCCAATATCCATTACCGGGAAAAAATCGTTCTGTACGGAAGCACAGACGAATCGACCGGCATAAGCAAGTAACTGTAAAGAAAATAACAGACAATAATGGCGATATAAATCAGCGCATTTGATTTTTCATCAAAAATCCTCACAAAATAAGGGATCAGGATCATTTGGTACAGGCCGAAATATATATTAAACCGGGCGAAAATAACATCCTTTGTCGCCAAAAGACCGAAGAGCAAGCCGAGCAGACAGAAATTCACGATGACATCAATGTCGGGCCAGAGCTTCCGCAGCCGCTCCCGATAGCAGAAAGCCAAAAACAGCGGCAGAAGCAGCACCGCGATTTTTACGACGTTCATCCCGTTCGTATTGGTCATCAGCCATTTCTCATAATGGCCGTATGAGCTGTTTTCCAGCACGACGACAAAAAGCGAAATGAACTTCTGATACAGAAACGTCATAAGAAGAAACAATGCCGACAGTCCGAAAATCGCGGGCGACCAGGCTTTTTTTCTGACGAGAAAATAAACCGGAATCATAATCAGCGCTGAGGAATGAAAAAGCGAACACAGCAGCACGATTGACATATAACGCCTCCAGCTTCCGCTGATCACGTAGCGGACGGCCCAAAACAAAACGGCCGCCACCATATACTGCCTGATCCCGTTAAAGGAAGCGTAATAGTGATACGTGCCCAAAAACAAAAACACACTCAGCTCAAACGGACGGCCGAACTCAACGAGCCCCTTTAAAATAAAGCTGCACGTCACGACCGCCACGGTGAAATACATGATTTGCGGATCTTTCGTGATAAAATTCATGAGCCAGATGAGAGCCGTAAACCCCGGATCAACGGCTGCTTTTTTCGCTCCGAACCCGAAGATCTCCCAAATGCTTCCGTAATTTCCCGCCAGCTTGTACATCAGCGCGTACGTCTGAAAATCCGTCCCGACTCTGTAGCGCAAACCGGAGACCAATACGAGCGATAGCAGCGGAACGATCATGACGAGCTGATTCGGCCGGTATCCGGTCGAAAGCGATTGATCACGCCCGCCGCACATTTTCGCGAACCATGACCAAATATACACAATTCCCATATTGACTACATATACAATCATTCGTTACTGTTCCTTTTTCCAATTCATATTGTAAAGCTTCATAACAGCCCCCGCATTTTCTCCCGCGTCATATCCCTGCCGTCTGAGGGTTTCTTTAATGCGCTCCCCGTCAGGCTTTGCCGCCTCTGCTGCCCGTAAAACCGCGGATGCCCATTGTCCGGGCGGTTCTTTGAGGCTGAGCCTTTTGACCAGCCCGAGCCCGGCATCGGCTTCTTCCGTTATGCCGTCTGATATTACGCACGGCACCCCGGAGGCCTGCGCTTCAACGAGCGTGACGGGCAGCCCTTCATAAAGAGACGGCATGACAAATACATCCAGCGTTTTCAGCAGGGCATGAACGCGGTCTTCTATGCCGATAAAACGCACATCATCATCAAGCCCCAGCTTCGCCGCCAGATTTTCCATATCGGTGCGAAGCGGACCGTCTCCGGCGAGAATCAGCTGTAAACCGATGCCCCGCTCTTTCATATCAGCGGCCAGCCGGAGCAGAAATTCATGGTTTTTTTCTTCTGTAAAGCGGCCGATATGGCCGATCACCAAACGGCCGCCTGCAATGCCCCGCTTCCTTTTTTCAGCTTCTGTGTCCGCGCACCCGCCGGCAAATAAGTCGAGATCAATGCCGTTCGGCAAAAGATGCACGTCTTTTTCTTTCCCGAATAAGAAACGGCCCGCGTCTTCCCCGCAGGCGCACAATGCCGTGGCGTTTGCGGTAATCAGCCGTCTGAAAACAAACAGCTGCATCCCGGCAAGCCGCGACGCCCGCCCCCGCCACGACGTACTGTGCGAATGGCAGATCCGCACCGGGACGCCGGCTAAACGAGCGGCAAGCGCGATGAATCCCGACTGAAAATCGGTATGGGCGTGCACGGCGGCAAACGGGCCTTTTTCCTGAATCACCCGCTTGACCTGTTTCACAAATGTAATCGGGTTTGTGCTGCCGATGCTCGGCACATAAAAAAGCCGTCCGCCGAGAGCGAGAATTTCCTCATCATAAGCGCACGGATCGTTCCTATGGGTTAAAAAATCAAACTGCACCTTCGTTCTGTCCATCTTCCGGTACAAATTCATCATCATCGTTTCTGCGCCGCCCCTGTTCATCCCGCTGAAGATGTGCAGCACCCGCATCGGTTTGTCAGTCATGTTCGGCAAGCCCTTCTTTTTGGCGGATGTCCCTGTTTTTATGATAACGGTTCATGACCGCGGGCGGCGTAATGGCGCGGATGAGCGGTTTTGCGATATACGCGTAATGGGAAAGCGGCAGCTTCAGCCGTCTGCATGCCTGAAAAACGAGGACCGCGTTATCAATGGAATACGTAAACGATCTCCTTTTAAACGCATCACTGTCCTCTCTGACTTTATACAGCGTTTCTTGAAGATTGTACCCCCGGAAACCCGCTTCAAAAAAGCGCAGCCACAAATCGATATCCTCCATCCGCCGCGTCCGCCTGACTGACCGGTAGCCGCCAAGCGCTTTGTACGCTTCGGCCCGCATCATAACGGTGCCGTGGCAGAACGGTGTGCCTTTCGCCATAATTCCCGGTTTCGGCACGGGCGGCAAAAGGCGGGCGCCCCTTACGCCGAATTCGTCAAATACGAGCATCCCCGTGCCTACGACTTGATAGTGGGCGTGCTTGTTTAAGAAAGCGGCCTGTTTTTCCAGTCTCCTCGGGTTGGAGATGTCATCACCGTCCTGCCTGGCGATATAATCCCCCGTTGCGTATGTCAGACAGCGGTTCAGCGAAGCGGCAAGCCGTTGATTTGTCTTATTTTGAATCAGCGTAATCCGGTCGCCGTAATGATCCGCGTAACGGCGCGCAATCTGATACGTTCCGTCAGTTGACGCGTCATCACACATAATCAGTTCCCAATTCTTATAAGATTGGCTCAGGATGGATTCAATACTCTCCGCTAAAGTCTCTTCGCAATTATAAATTCCCATGATCACGGAAATTTTCGGTTGTGCTCCTGCATTCATACGCTTTTCTCCTTTTTATCCATATAACCGGCGTAAATGTGCGCCATTTCCTTTACCGTACGTGTTTCCGAAAAACATTCCGCCGTCCTGCGCCCTTCTTGTCCCATTGCTTTTCGCAGACACGGGGAGCGGTACAGCTTTTCAATCCGATCGGCAAATGCCGCGCTGTCCCCGGCCGGCACGAGAAAACCGTTCACGCCGTCTTCGATGATCTCACGGTGCCCCCTGTTGTCCGCGGCAACGGCCGGCTTTTCGGCAGCCATTCCTTCAAGCAGATTCATGCCGAGTCCTTCGCGGATGCTTGAGGCGACAGACAGATCGGCAAGCTGAATTAGTTCATGAATATCGCGGCAAAAACCGTAAAACCGCACCATGTCGGATACACCGAGTGATTCAGCCTTTTTTCTGTACGGCGCTTCCATCGCGCCTTCTCCGGCAAATACGAGTTTCAGCTCCGGGATGCGGTTCTTCAGCAATGCCGCAGTCTCAATGAGAAGTCCCTGGTTTTTATTGCCGTTTAATTCAGCGGGGTATACGAGAATAAATTCCCCGGCGCCGAAGCCGTGTTTTTCTCTCAGACCTTCACTCTCTTCCCGGCTCACAGGGCGAAACCTGTCTGTATTCACGCCAATGCCGTGTATTTTCTTCGCGCCGCAATCTGTTTTTTTCATTTGCTTGGCCCGTTCGTAATCCTCTTCATTAATCGTAATTAAACAATCCGTGTAAGAAGAAAGAAATTTTTCGATCGGGTAATAAAGAAGCCAGTTTTTCAGAGGCGCTCCGTCGCAGAAGTGAAAGCCGTGCGCGGTGTACAGCACCTTTGTCCCTTTTTGGCGCGCTTGTCTCGCCGCAAGGCGTGCGAGCACGCCGCCGACCGGCGTATGGCAGTGAATCATGTCGTAGCCGTTGTCCTGAATGAGCCGTTTCAGCCGCCTGTAAACAGAAAGATTTTCGGGATGAAACGGCGAGCGCCGGATCGGAATGGAAAACTTTTCATCAACGAACGGAAGATTCATATTGCCGCCTGCCGCGACGTGCACCTCCCAGCCCATATCCTGAAACCATTGAAAATACGGAAGATGAAAGGCTTTAAAATGATAATCGACAGTGGCGCAGAATAATACTTTTTTCGTCATCTTTCTGTCCTCCCATCACACGCCTGCGGCCGCTTCTTCATGTACTGATTCGATCGCCTCAAACAGCCTTTTTCTCAGCTCTTCTTCAGGCAGACGGCTGAATTCCTCCATAAAACGGATGAGCACGGCCCAATTCCCGTCCACCGCTTTCCCGATATGGATTTTCGGAAAAATCTGCTCCGTATGTACTTCATTATGATTCAGCAATTCTTCATACATCTTTTCTCCCGGGCGGATGCCGGAGAATTCGATGGGAATCTGTTCTGTCGTATAGCCTGATAAATGAATCAGGTTTTTGGCCAGATCGACGATTTTGACGGGTTCTCCCATATCCAGAACGAAAATCTGCCGCCCTTTTGCAAGCGCCCCCGCCTGAATGACGAGTCTTGACGCTTCGGGAATCGTCATAAAATATCTTGTCATCGCCGGGTGTGTGACGGTGACGGGTCCGCCTTTTTCAATCTGCTTTTTGAAAATCGGAATGACGCTGCCGCGGCTTCCGAGCACATTTCCGAAACGGACGGCGGCGAATTTGGTGCGGCTGACCTTTCCGAGGTTCATGATGACCATTTCCGCAAACCGTTTCGTCGCGCCCATGACATTGGCCGGATTGACCGCTTTGTCAGAAGAAATCAGCACGAATGTTTCCGTTCCGCACATGTCGGCGGCTTCGGCGACATTTTTCGTGCCGATAATGTTGTTTTTAACCGCTTCTTCCGGATTATGTTCCATTAACGGCACATGTTTATGGGCAGCCGCATGATAGACGACGTGCGGCTCGTATTTTTTCATCAAAGTAAAGATTTTATCTCTGTCCTGAATATCGGCGATCTCCGCGTGAAAGAGCACCTCTTTGCCGAAGCGTGCGGACAGCTCGGTATGTACGGAATGAATGCTGTTCTCCCCGTGGCCGAGAAGGACGATTTCCCGAGGAAGAAAGGCGCTGATCTGGCGGCAGATCTCAGAACCGATTGAGCCGCCGGCGCCCGTCACCAGAATCGTTTTTCCCTTGATGCTGTCAGAAATTTTGCTCGTATCAAGGGTGACCGGCTTTCTGCCGAGGAGATCTTCGGCTTTTACATCTCTGATGTGTCCGGCAGCCTGCGTTCCGAGCAGGATCTCATCAAATTGCGGCATGATTTTAATATGGGCGCCCGTCTGCACACATTCTTTGTATAACGTCTGAAGCTCATGGGTGCAAAGAGACGGAATGGCAATGATAATATGGTGGATTCTCAGCCTCTGCACCGCCGGCATAATGCTTTCTTTTCCGCCGATGACGGGCAGGCCCATGATTTCGAGCTTATGCTTCGTCTGATCATCATCAATAAAAGCCACAGGCATGATTCCGAGATCGTTTTTCTGGGTAAGCTGACGGACGAGCAGCGTCCCCCCCGCACCTGCGCCGATGATCAGCGCCCTGGAAGAGTCATTTTGCTTCCTGCCGATCGTTTCTTTCAGCACCCGTGAAATCATCCGGCTTCCTCCGATGAACAATAGCTGAACCATCCAGCTGACGGCCAACAGCCGGAACAAAATCGTGTGGAACACCCCGTATTGGACGGCGGCTGTCACAGCTGCGGACAGCGTGATCCCCTTCAGCAGATCAAGCAGCTCGCCTATTCCCGTGTACGTCCATACCTGCTTATACTGGTGAAACATAAAAGCGCATACATGATGGCTGATCAGCATGCTCACGGCAGTCAGCAGCAACGCTCCGGAGTCATAAAAGTGATAAGAATCCTCAAAAAATTGATATCCTATAACAACGGAAAGTAAAACGAGATACGTATCCAATGCAAAAATCATTGAAAGTCTTCTCCGGTAAGTCAATCTTTCCCCTCCTCATTTATCGGTTTAGCTGATACGGTTTTCGTAAAAACAGACATAACAGCTAAGCCGATAACAATGCATCATCTTAAGATAAAATTGGGCATTTAACCCGTCCTCACACCCCGCCACCGACGACCAGCATCTAAGGCAGCGGAAAACGCCGCCCACAGCAGAGCCGAGTGCCTCCGTTGATAAAGGTAAGGAGACATCACCTGCACCGCTCAATACGAGTAGTGCTCTGTTTTTTTGATTTTCTTTTTATTCAGCAGCGCCCCCAAAAGCTTTGCCTTTGACTGCTGGAGCGCGTCTCTCGCCTTTTGGACGGTATCCATTTTCGTTTTTCCGCTCAAGACGACGAGAACGCTTCCATCTGTCTGGTTCGCTAAAATCTGTCCGTCCGCCACAGCCAAAAGCGGAGGTGAATCGAAAATAACCAGACTGTACCGGCTGTACATCTCCTGAATCAGCTCTCCCATCGCCTTTGAAGATAAAAGCTCAGCCGGATTCGGCGGCGTCGGCCCGCTCGTTAAGACGTAAAGGTTATCAATCAGCGTTTTTTGCACCGTTTCGCCGAGGGAAGCGTTTCCGACTAACACATTCGTAAGGCCTTGTACATTTTCAAGCTGATAGGTCTCGTGTATCGTCGGTTTTCGTAAATCCGCATCGACGAGCAGCACCTTTTTTTCCTGCTGCGCAAATACCGCGGCAAGGTTGGCGGCGCTGAATGATTTTCCTTCTCCCGGAACGGAAGAAGTGACGAGAATAGAGCGCAAATGGGTCTGAACAGAGGAGAACTCAATATTTGTCCGAATGGTGCGGTATTGTTCAGCCACCAATGATTTGTGATGTAAAACGGATATTTGAGCCAGTCCCCTTCTTGATTTCTTTTTTCTGAATCCCAAACGCCTCACTCCCCGAAATGTTTTTCATCAGACCGTGTCTGCTGATTTTTGATGTCATACACAACCCCTAAAACAGGCAAGTCTGTTTTTTCGCTGAGCTGCCGCTCGCTTTTAACGGTTTCATCAAGAAAGTGGAGAAAAAACGCAAGCGTCACACCCGCCATGAGAGCCGCACCGAACGCCATCATGATATTTCGGATGCGCGAAGGCTTGACCATCGGGCTTTCCGATGCTTTTGCCTCAGACAAAACAATGACGCCTTTTATATTCATCCTGTCACGGACTTCTTTTTTAAATGTCTTCATCAGCGTGTTCGCTATAGCGGCAGCCTGTTTCGGGTTCTCGTCCTGCACCGCTACGGTAATGATCTCTGAATCGGTTTCGCTGCTTGTCGTGATCTTTGCTTTTAAAGCGGATGCCGTCTCAGAAAGATGCAGCGTCTGCTTCACTTTCTCAAGCACAACCGGGCTTTTCATTATCGTTTGAAATGTATTGTTGTAATGAAGATTCAGCTGAACGTCGCTGAGATTCGAATTTTTTTCACCGCTTGTTTCATGAATGAGCACTTGGGTCGATGCCTGATAAACGGGCGAAATCACCCGGAATTGGATGTATCCCGTCACCAGCGTTACAACTGCTGTCATGATAAAAATCAGTAAAAGTCTGTGTTTAATAATGTCAAATAATTCTTTAAAACTCATATTCTCATTCATGTAATTACAGCCTCATCCTTATTGCATCAGGCTTAAACGCCCCCTTCTGTTAATGATTGGATTATAAAAGAAAAGGTCGAAATTTGAAAATTTCAAATTAAGCCATTTGGTTCTTTTTAAAGAACATTATCATGATTTTCCTCTTATTTACTGCACTTACCTTATAATTTTAAATTTTATAAAGAACGAAAAATTTCTTATAATGAACAAAAAAATGCCAGTATACAGGGGAGAATTCAGCACAATGATTGGAAGAATAATTCGTTTATACCGCAGAAGAAAAGGCTACTCTATTAATCAGCTAGCAGTTGAAGCAGGTGTCTCTAAATCTTATTTAAGCAAGATAGAACGGGGGGTTCACTCAAATCCGTCCATCCAATTTCTGAAAAAAGTATCCGCCACCCTGCAGGTCGATCTGACGGAGCTTTTTGATGCCGAAACGATGCTGCACCACATGGGAGACACGGAAGATGAGTGGCGCATCCACCTTGTGCAGGCCGTGCAGTCGGGCATGCCGAAAGAAGAACTGTTCACCTTTACGAACAAACTGACTGAAAAACGCCCGGAGCCCGCACCCTACCGCAACAGAAAACTGACTGAATCCAACATTGAGGAATGGAAAGCGCTGATGCAGGAAGCCAAAGAACTCGGCTTGTCCGTTCAGGAAGTCAGATCATTTTTAGAACGGAAGCGTTACTGATGATATGCTGATGAAAAGGCTTTTATTCGCTTCATGTCTTCATCTCTGTTTATAATGAAAAGAAAAAAGGGGATGAAATCATGACAAAACTTACCGTTCAAACCCGCTCCGGCGCACTGAAAGGAACTGCCGGCCGCGGTGCCCGCACATGGAAGGGCATACCGTACGCGAAGCCGCCCGTCGGAGAGCTCAGATTTAAAGCGCCGGAGCCGCCCGCACCTTGGGACGGCGTAAAACATGCCGATTCGTTCGGGCCGATTTGTCCGCAGCCGGATGATATGCTGTCTATATCGTTTTCCGGAGATGTACCGCCTCAATCTGAAGATTGCCTTTACCTCAATGTTTTCGCCCCCGATTCAGAGGGCGAAAAAAAGCCTGTCATGGTATGGATACACGGCGGGGCATTTTATTTAGGTGCCGGAAGCGAACCGCTTTACGACGGATCTGCCCTTGCCGCTGACGGAGATGTCATTGTAGTGACACTCAATTACAGGCTCGGACCGTTCGGCTTTTTACATTTGTCTTCTATTCATGACGTGTATTCCGCCAATATCGGGCTGCTCGATCAGATCGCCGCCCTGCGCTGGGTGAAGGACAATATCTCCGAATTTGGAGGAGACCCGGATAACGTCACGATATTTGGTGAATCGGCAGGCGGCATGAGCATCGCCTCCCTTATGGCAATGCCTGACGCAAAAGGCCTGTTTCATAAAGCCATTTTAGAAAGCGGCGCCTCTCATACGATCCCGGCGGACATGGCAAAAGACATCGCGGCGGCATTTATTCATGAAGCCGGCACTGATCAATTGCAGGAGCTTTCCGTTAATGACCTGCTTAAGACTGCGGATAAAGTGCGGCGCTCACTAGATCAAAACATTTTTCAGCTTTTGTTTCAGCCCGCCATCGATCCGGCCACATTGCCTGCGGAACCGGTGAAAGCCATAGCAGACGGGGCCGCAGAAGGCATACCTATGATCATCGGAACCAATCGTGATGAAGCATATTTGTTTTTCACCCCTGATACAGACATTCATTCCGAGAAAAAGCAGCAAGATTATTTGCATTATCATCTCGGAGAGAACTGCACCGAGCAAGCGGCAGATTTATATCCGCATTCATTAAAGGGACAAATCGATATGATGACGGATCTGATTTTCTGGCGGCCGGCTGTCGCTTTCGCACAAGGACAGTCGCAGCACGCACCGGTCTGGATGTACCGCTTTGATTGGCATGGCGAAACACCGCCGTTTCATAAAGCCGTTCACGCTCTGGAATTGCCGTTTGTGTTCGGAAACTTTGATTCTTTGAGAAAGACGCTGCAAGAACCGCTCGGTGATGACGCAGAACAGCTTTCCAAACAAATCCAATCCGCATGGCTCGCTTTTGCAAAAACCGGAAACCCGAACACCTCTCACTTCAATTGGCCTGAATATGATACCGATTCACGCGAAACTTTGCTTTTCAACACGGATACCGCTGTCGAAAGTGATCCCGATTCAGCAAAACGCCGCATCCTGTTTCAAGCATAAAAAACGCCAAGGGAGCCGGCTCCCTTGGCGTTTCGTTTTCATCTCACTTCATAATGCAACTCCGCAAATTGCTTATAGCGCCTGACATCAGTCAGCTTCAGACCTGTCTCCCGGTCTCCGGGTTTGAACAAAGAAATTCCGCGGCCGAGCAGAACGGGGGCGATCTGAATGATAAACTCATCGACAAGTTTTTCCTCCAAAACCGGGTGCAGCAGATCACTCCCGCCGACAATCCAAATCCGCTTGCCTTCTTGGCGTTTCAATGCTTTTATAAAATCGGCAGGCTCTTCATGAATAAACCGCACATGTTCAGTGCCCCCGGTCAATGTCCGCGAAAACACATAGCATTCTTTACCTTTGTACGGAAATTCCTCAGGCAATAAAACCAATATTTCTTCGTATGTTTTTCTGCCCATGATGATCGTATCGACAGATTCATAGAAAGCTTCATAATCGGTGCCGTCTTCACCTTCAGTTCCGATTAACCAATCTAAAGAATGATTTTCCCGCGCAAGATAACCATCTGCGCTGACAGCTCCGTAAAAAACGAGCTTTCTTTGACCGCTCATAAAAATCCCTCCCCCTTTTTTATTATACCTTGAACATGCGGATGAAATGAAGAATGATAGAATCGGGTAAAAACCCCCGCTACCGGGTTTTCGTTTCTTCCTGTTTTGGAGATGCTGTTACTATGCCGTCTATCCATCTTCCGGTAATCGGCATAAAGAAATGGAGAATGACCCCTCCTAAACAAACGGTTAATAACGTTCCGATGCCTACCGGACCTTTTAGCATCACGGCCAGTATGAAAAATATGAAGTAAATGACCGTTCTTGAAAAAAAGATGCTTCTCCCGGTTAATTCGCGGACAATTAGCGTTAACCGATCAACCGGGATCGGTGCGAAATTTGTGTGCAGGTAGGTTGCGGTTCCTATCCCTATCACAACTAAACCGATTACAAAACAGCCCGCCTTTCCGTACCATAGTTCAGGCGTTATGACTCGATGCAGAAAAAAAAGCCACATATCAATCCCGATTCCCGTTATGAACGCCGTAATCATCCCTGAAAATTCCGGCCTTTGCCTTTTTAACATTGAATTACAGCAAATTAACAGGAAAGCGATGATGATTTCCCAGCTTCCCACGGTAAGCCCTGCATGGACGGACAATCCCACAATAAGCGCATCAAAAGGCGATGTTCCAAGATCTGATTGAATCGTGACAGAAATACCAAAGGTCAAGATCATGATTCCTAAAACATAAAAAACATATTTCACTTTATCGTCCTCATTTTCTTATTTTATGTTGCAAATACAACAAAAATACGTTATGTTTACTATACGGTATTTTCATTGCAAATACAACAAAAAAATCAGCTGATATGATAAATGAAGAAAGGAGCTGTATGACCATGAGTATTCAATTAAAAAAGTGCAGCCTTAACGATATAACAGAGCTTCGGGAGATAAGCATTGAAACATTCAATGATACATTTAAGGATCAAAATTCACCAGAAAATATGAAAGCTTATTTGGAAAATGCATTCCGCTCTGAACAGCTGAAAAAGGAATTATCCAATCTGTCTTCTCAATTCTATTTTGTTTATTATCATGATGACCTTGCGGGGTATGTAAAAGTCAACATGAACGAAGCACAATCAGAAAAAATGGGTGAAGATTCTCTTGAGATTGAGCGAATTTATATAAGAAAAAACCACCAGAAACACGGACTCGGCAAATATCTGCTGAATGAAGCTGTGAAAATCGCAACAGCACACAATAAAAAGAAAATCTGGCTGGGCGTATGGGAAAAAAACGAAAATGCAATCGCCTTTTATCAAAAAATGGGGTTTGTCCAAACTGGAGAACACTCTTTTTATATGGGGGATGATAAGCAAGTCGACTTTATCATGACCAAAACCCTGTCGTAAAAGGATACAAAAAACCCGGCCAAGCTGCCGGGTTTTTTCTCTTATTTTAATTTTCCCGCACGGATATCATCGGTCATTCCTTCGTACGGCGCTTCTGAAATCAGTGCTTCGTTATTGATTCCCGCATTGTTGAGATACGTAATATCCGCAAACTCGGGAACGACATATTTCGGATACGTTTCATATTTCTCACGTGACTCTTTCATCACGTCAATGTAATCATTTTGGTAGCACACCGTGATTTCCGGATGCTCATGCACCCATTTCGGGAAGAAAATAATTCCGTGCATCCGTTTTTCATTCGGCATAAAGTTTAAGGAAACGTCTGTGCCTGTCGGTTCAGTCCATGACACTTTGTATACGCCTTCTGTCAGTTTGACGATATTCACTTCCTGGTCGCGCACCCAGCGGCCGCCCACCATTCCGCTATGAATCCGATAGTCGATGGTATGATCATTTTTAATATAGATTTCATACTCCCAGCCGTTTTCATACGTGTAAATCATATGGCTTCCGATAAAGTTTTCCATGTTGACTCACTCTCCATCTTATTATTGAACTTCATAAATATCTAACCGAATGTCATCCGGCAATCTGACCGCAGCCCCGATAAACAGCCGGTCCTGCAGATGCTGATATGCCTCGCTGCTTGTTTCAAACACAGGCACAGTGCGGAAATACACGTGCTCGGGATCAATGATGCGGTTCACTGACTCATAAATGACTTTTTTAAAGAAGGTTCATTCAAGGACGTATCACCTCCCGAGATATTATGTTTATTTAAACATGTAACTATTTACATGTTTAATTGTAACGCTGTTAAAATGGACTGTCAAATAATGAGCTGTTTCCGGTTATGTTTTTCAGTGTTCAATAAAAAAAGACAAGGGCGGCACATGCCGAAACCCTTGTCTTTTTCATTTGCTGTATACTCATATATCAAAAAACGCCAGACGAGCGTCTTCTTAGTAATCGCAATCTTTATCTCTGCATTCTTTCTTACAGCGTCTATTGAGTGCCCCATGATCTTGTCATTTGCCTTATCGTAAATACCATCGAATTTATTCGATGTATCACCGTTGTAATAGCCAAATACCTCTATCCCGCCCATTGGATCTATTTCGTATTTATCTTTAAATGTAACGTTATGTATGCCTTCATAATTCGATTTGATAAATTTCTCCATTCGTTCTTGAGCAATCTTTATCTCTTCAGCCTGAGCATTTTTATCATTACTATTCTTCATTATAAAACTTCCGGCTGCTATTAAGATAATGAACATAATAATATATTTTTCACAGAAACATCCGTATCATCAGTTATGATGAAGCTCGCGGACTAAACGACCGGTGACATCCGGTGCATTAATTCATACAAAAACAGACGCCATTTAGGCGACTTAAAGTTTTTCTTCAATGTTCACAGCGGATCATATAAACCGGCAAACAAGAGAACTTCTTTATTTTGCGTCTTTTAGTATTCACATTCTTTTTCCTGACATTCGGGTTTCTCTTCCGCATCGACTGACGAAACTCCTATTTCATCATTCGTTTTGTCATAAAGTCCGAAAAATTCTTTTTCCTTATTACCATTCAAGTACCCCTTCACGGAAATACCACCCATAGGATTTATTTTATAATCGTTAATGTATGTAATTTGCTTTATATCTTTGTGATTAGCTTTTATATAGCTTTCCATTTTATTTTTCGCTTGGTTAAAAAGTTCTTGCTCTGCTTCTTTTTTACTATGGTGGTACCTCATGTAGGTACTTCCTGACGCTATAGTTATTACAAATATCAGGACAATCATGTATTTCTTCACAGACTCATCCTTTCTTAGATTAAATTTACATCAACCTCAGAGTGTTGTACATGTCTAAAAAACATCAATGTATCAAATATCAGTGATCGAGATTACTTTTATATAAGCGTTAGTTAGACTAGCCTAAAGGGTGTGTGAATTTCTAAAAAAGTTTATAGTCAGATCTAGATTTAATAAAGTTATGAAGGAGAAGGGAATTCAAAGCCAGAAGGAATTGGCTGATTTAGTTGGTTCAACTGATGTTACGATAAGCAGATTTAAAACAAATACAAGATATGATATCACAACACTATTCATTATTAAATTAGAGGAAGAGCAATACAACAAAATTAGTCCAGCTCGATTGAGCAGGCTAATTTATCTTGTACAAAGAAAGCTTATCTTTACATTCTTCTTTTGGTTCGGCATCAACCGTATATGATAATATTTCTTTATTGCCTGGATCATACAGACCTTCAAACTCTTTTTCTCCGTTAGTATAACCCTTAACACTAATACCATCCATTGGATTAATATAATAATTCTCAGAAAAATGGATATCATCCGCATTTTTATAGTTCGTTGTTAAAAACTTTTCCATATGATTCTGGGCTTCTTCGAGTAGAGCAAACTCTTTTTCCTTTTGATCATACCGATGCTTCATAAAAAGTCCCCCAACTGCTATAATTATTAAAATAAGGATAATTATGTACTTTTTCTTCATTTGGAAATCAACCCCTTCCTATAAATAACTGTCGTTCTTAAGTAAACGAAATGAGCGAAAACTCGATATGAATATACTTTCAGCATGTCAAAAGCAAAGCTAACCAATTCAGAATTCATCGCGATTGTTGCTGACAAGTTAAGATTGGAACTTAAAGCGAGTGAAATGCTGATCTGACGTTTTTCCTATCGTTGAGTTGTCATGATATTTGTACCGTTAATATCGGGGATACCTCGACAAATGAGACGGTAGAGGCGATTGATCTCAGGAATAGGTTTGAACTGTATGAGAAACATATCTCGAATCTTGTAAGATAATTAAACAAAATAAATACCCACTCATCCTGAGGTGGGTATTTTACCTTTCTTCGGCATTGACCACTGAAATCCCTATCTCCTTATTCGTTGGATCATATATACCGGAAAATTCTTTTTCTTTATTATTATTTATGTAGCCTGAAACTTCAACTCCGCCTGTCGGATCGATATTGTAGTCTTTTGAAAAATGAACTTCCTTTACATTTTTATAGTCTTTTTTCAAGTAATTCTTCATGTGCTCTTGCGCCTCAATCACAAGTTTTTCTTCGTTTTTATGTTTATCATATTGATGCTTCACGAAAAAAACTCCCACTGCTATAATTATAACAATTAGGATAATAATGTATTTTCTCATGCGTATCATCCTTTCGGAACTATTTTACAATATAAGAAAGGTGATGTATATTTCACAAAAGGAAAAGAAATAACCGTCTCTGATGTCACAGATAAAGAATATTACCGTTTGTTTGAGTCAAGCAGCTTACAATTATAAAATGTTAGCCCTGCATATGAAATATAAAACTCCTTACAAAATAAGTAAGCGTCATATTGGTACGTTGAGAAAGCGCAGCAGGGTACTGATACGGGGCTTGATGCCTTTGTATTCTCAAAAGGCATCAAGACAAAAAGCAGAAAATGGATCAAATCAAAAAACCCCGAAAACGTGGTCGTCGCCTTTGCGGGAACCGATATCGCAAAAGATCCGATCAATGACGGCGCAAAAGCGGACGGCAGCAATATTGTTTTCGGAAATGATCCGAAAAAAGAAGTACATTATATTGTAAAAAAAGACGCAAAGGATACATCAAAAACACTCGGAACCTATCACGGAACGCCCTCTCAAGACGCCATGCTCACAACCGGAAAGTATAAGCTGATGACGAAAACATCGCAAATCGATCAAGCCGATCAGCTGGTACGCAGCGTAAAGAAAAAGTATGCCGGAACGTCAACGATTATTTCAACAACCGGCCATTCACTCGGCGGCGCTGAGGCCGAATACAGCGCGGTGAATAATGATGTGTATGCCGTCGCGTTTAACAGTCCTTCCGTCGTGAAACTGCACGATGAGGAAACACAGAAAGACATCAACAGCGGCATTTACGATCCTTACATCCGGTCAATTATCAATCCGGACGACATGGTCGGGGCGGGTTATTGGAACGAATATGACCGCCACAACGGGACAACGATTTATACGAAAAACCCCTCGCTCTCACAGTTCAGCCGGAAGCAGCGGCTTGATGGGAACTTAAACGAGCAGATCAGCAAGAATCTCGCTTATTTCTTCACTACCGTCATTCTGAGAAATCCGGATACACACGGCTTAAACGAAGCGAATTTCATATTTGACAGAAACGGAACTATCGCAAATCCGAACGGAGATGAATTAGTCTTTGACAAAAACCTCGGCGCTCTTCTGCCGGCCGGTGCGATCGGAAGCGGAGACGCGATAAAAGTAACGCCGACAAACGCAAAGAAGCTGGCTGAAAAGGTGCAGGCCATGGCTGAGGATTTGCGGACAATGAAAAAAGAAGCGCAAAACGCCTATCAGGAGCACGATGAAAAAATCGCCGAGCTGAAAACGGAATTCTACGGTCAAGTCGGACACGGCTTGTTTGACCAGCTTCAAGCACAGGACGTGACCAATACCATTGAAGATATTGCGCTATCTTACGAGAAAGGCCCGATTTTTTACGACACTCAGGCTGAGCAGGCGTTTATTGATTCTTTGCAGGCGGCGATCACGGACCTAGAAGAGATCGGCGGATTCTTACATAAAATAGCAGACGAATTTCAGAAAAAAGACCAGTTGCTCGCAAACTGGTTAAGATGATAGAGGTGTATACATAATGCCGACATTAGACGAACTTTTAGAACACAAGGACGATCCAATGAAGAAAATGCTGCAGCGGCAGATGCTGAAAACAGGGATGACGCAGGCAGCGGGGACAAAACTTGAAACAGTCCGCCGAACGCTGAAACCGACATTCGAAATGGATACGTTGAAAGATGAATTATATGAAGTGTATTCAGCACTATTGAACAGCTTTGAAGGCAAGGCGCAAAAAGCTCTCGCGCAGCGGATCAGTGAAAGTGCGCGGCTGATTGCCGGAACCGAACATAACAGAGACACATTCGTTAACAGTTTCAAAACAAGATAAAATAAAAAACCTCGCAGATTTATCATCTGCGAGGTTTTTCCTATCCTCTTAACTGAGACGCGCTCGGAGGGATTCGAACCCCCGACAGACGTGGTACCGGAAACCACCGCTCTATCCAACTGAGCTACGAGCGCACGTTTTTTCAATCAGATACCTTTATATTATAATAAAGAAACGCGCAGAAAGCAACTCTTTTTTGATAATGCACAACAGGATTATGCAGCGTCCTCATGCAGCATAATCCTGCATCGTTTACCGGCATTGATTTTCACAAAAAACCCATTTCAGGCGTACTGCCTCCCGGCTCGGTTCATTTTCAATCACTGCAGAAAAAGCGGTAATCACCCGTTTCAGCTTCTTTTCCAAATGTCCTTTAACGTCCAATAGGTGAATTCCTCAACTTTTACGGCGCCTTTCTCAGAAAACAGCTCAATCCCCAATCTGCCTTCATTCGGATAGATACGGCTTGTCATCGTTGTTTCTCCATGATTGGCGAATACTTCAATCGAGGATCTGTCAATAAAGATACGCAGCGCCAGCTTGCCGTTTGTATCCGTCTGCACCCTTCTCACACCGTCTTTCGCTTTCCCCATCTTGGTGCAATCAAGTGTCAGCTTTTTATCCGTTAGATTGTATGTCAGCACAAGTTCTTCTTCGTCAAGGCCGCGAATCTTAAAACCTGCCGTTTCGGCATCAGAATCGTTTATATCAAACACGACTCGGACTTCAAGCAGGTCTTCGGACGTCTTTGCCAAGTAACTCCCTGAAAGCGATCGTCCGGCACATTCCCGATATTCCATTTTCCGCAGCTGCTTGGTTTCTTCCACGGGATTCATCAAAAGTTTATGATCATCACGCAAAGTCAGTTCTCGCGGCAAAGTCAGTGCACCGCACCATCCGTCCGCTTTTGTCGGCATCTCAGATTCCCACATATCCATCCAGCCGATAGCAATTCTGCGTCCTTTATCATCTAATAATGTTTGCACGGCGTAAAAGTCATGGCCGTGATCCAGTTCTTTAAAAGCGCCGTGTGTAAATTTGTTTGTTTCATCATGATAGTCACCGATTAAATAGCCGGTTTGATGTAAATTTTGATAGGAATCACCGTCCGCCTCGATCCCCTGGGGCGAAATCAGCAGGACATGCTTGCCGCCTAATTCAAAGAAATCAGGACATTCCCACATATAGCCGAGATTACCGTCACTTTGGGCGAGAACACCCGCGTATTCCCAATCACGCAAATCAGGTGAACGGTATAAAACGACCCGTCCGACGTTTTCTTTTGAAGAGTTGCCGATGACCATATACCAAACATCGCGATGCTTCCATACTTTCGGATCGCGGAAATGACGGGCGCTGTCTTCCGGCGGTTCCGCAATAACAGGGTTTTCCTGAAGCTTTTCAAACACGATTCCATCTTGGCTGACAGCGATATTTTGAGTTTGATAGAATAGGTCTTTCTCTTGATCAATTATATTATGTCCTGTATAGATGAGGGCTAATCTTCCATGATCATCGACCGCGCTTCCCGAAAAACAGCCGCTTTGATCGAATTCATCGCCCGGAGCTAAGGCAACCGGCAGGTGCTCCCAATGAATGAGATCTTTACTTTTTACATGTCCCCAATGCATCGGCCCCCAATGCTCATCATACGGATGATGCTGAAAAAAGACGTGGTATTCTCCTTTAAACTGAATAAGCCCGTTCGGATCATTGATCCAATTCGCCCGGGGCATAATATGGTACCCCAATCGATATCTTTGTTTCACTTTACCCTCGGCTTCCTTCAAAGCTTCTTCCGCCTGCTGAATTCTATCCATTTGTAACATCCTCTCTATCCGATTTTTTGCAGACGCTGGACACGCCTGCTGTTTTGTTTCGGGCCCAATAAAGTAAATATGGAGATGACGGTAAAACCGAAGACGACGATTCCCATGATGAGATAGGTTTGACGGAACCCCGCACTGTCATATAATCCTCCCGCAAGCGGCGACAGAATCGACGCGCCTGCCTGAGATGCGAATTGAAAACCGACGAGATAAAGGACGGACGACAGACGCGTATCAAAATTGGCAGCCAAATATTTAAAAACGGCGATCAGCATAATCGGCAATTCCAGTGCGTGGATGAGTTTCATTGATGAAATGCCTACAGGCTCAACTGCAATTCCGGACCCGACGATGCGGAAAGCCATTAAAAACCCCGCTAAAATCAAACTGTTTTTCGCCCCGAACTTATTGACGATAAAAGGCGCAAGAAACATCATGCCGGCCTCCAAAAACACCTGGAATGAATTAAGATAGCCGAATACTTGGTTACCCGTCGACACTGAAGGAAACAAAGACGCATAGTAGATCGGAAACTGCTGATCATATACGCCGTAAATGCAAGTCACCCCGATAATGTACAGCATAAAAAACCAGAAATCTCTTAGTAAAAAGAGCCGCCCCACGTCTTTTAACCGGACCGAATCCGCTCTGTTTTTCTCATGATCGGTCATTTCTATTTTCACAGACATGATAATGGCCGTTAATATGACGGCTGAAACAGACGCGATCCAGAAGTTGATATTGGGATTGATATTGAAAAGCTGCCCTGCAAAAAATGCAGCCGCCGCCCAGCCCAGCGAGCCCCACATTCTTGATTTTCCATACTCGAAATCATACTTACGGCTGACCTTCTCAATGTACGTTTCAATCGCGCCTATCCCTGCCAAAAAAGCGGCTCCCAAATATAAGCCTCCGACAACGGCGCCAAGAAAGACGTTGTATTGTAAAAGCGGCCCATAGACGAAGATATAAAACGGACCCGTGAATATGAGAAGACAGCTGATCATAAATAATATCTTTTTCTTCAGCCCCAATTTGTCAGAGATAAAACCGTAAAGAGGCTGCATGCAGAGAGCAAATACGGCGTTTACAGAAAAGATAATGCCTGTCGCTGATCCGTTTAAATTGATTTCCTGCCCTAACCAAATCGCAAATAAAGAATAGCTGGAAGACCAAGTAAAAAAGAAAAAGAAAAAATAAGCACTCAGTTTCCAATACAGACTTTTTGAGCTTTTCATTTGCACCGCTCCTTTAATAGGACCTTTTAATAGCCGTTTTAGAGCCGCATACTTCCTTCTTCATTTTCATCACATACATGCGATCTCTGAGTAAGCGCTTACTTTCTATCGCTGCTTAATTCTTTCACTTTATTGCCGCCAGCCATCTCTCCATACCCGTCACTTCCCTTCACTCCGTAAATAAAGCGCTTTCAAAAAGAATTGTATGTCAACCGGTTCCATATGTCAATCGTTTGACATACAATTTTCTGATTATTTTAATCAAACAAAACGCACCCTCTTTATATGAAAACAGAAACACGGAATGTCCTTGCACATGTCAGCCTGATTCTCTAAAATAAGTGCGTGACGGAAATTGTAAGCCATTTCAGTAAGCAGGAGGGCACGGGAATGAAGCCTAACATTCATGATGTTGCGAAAATAGCGGGAGTTTCATCTACAACCGTTTCGCGGGTATTAAATAACCGCGGCTATATCAGCGAAAAAACAAAAGAAAAAGTGTACAAGGCGATGGAAGAAATCAATTACTTTCCAAACGATCTGGCCCGCTCTTTATTCCGAAAACGAACCAATTTAATAGGGCTTATCATCCCAAACTCCGGCAACCCGTTTTTCGGCGAACTCGCCTTTCATATTGAAAGCATTTGTACGTCCATGGGCTACAAACTGCTGCTTTGCAACAGTTTACATCGAAAGGATAAGGAAGAAAAATATTTGGAGATGCTGATAAGAAACCAAGTGGACGGCGTGATCGCCGTGACTTACAACCGGGGAATTCTCAATTATCACAAGCAAAATCTGCCGATTGTCGCCATTGATCATTACTTATCGGACACGATTCCCGTCGTCGGCTCAGACAACTATGACGGCGGAAAAAAGGCGGCAGAACTGCTGATTGAAAAAGGGTGCCGGCACATTGTCCATATCAACGGCCCGATTGAACTCGAAACACCGGCAAACCTCAGAAGAAAAGCATACGAAGACGTCATGCATGAACACAGACGGAAGCCTATTACATATGAAGTACCCTTTTATCAGCATTACCATGACATTATTTCAACATTATTCGATGAACAGCCCGACACCGACGGAATTTTTGCCAGCGATGATATCATGGCGGCTGCAGTGATGACCGAGGCCAAAAAACGGGGAATAGACATCCCGAATCAATTAAAAGTGATCGGTTATGACGGCACTGAAACCGTTCAATCGGTTCTGCCGGACTTGGCAACCATCCAGCAGCCGATTGAATTGATTTCCAAAACAGCCATCGAGATTTTAGCAAAAGAAATTGAAGGCGAATTTGATGATTTGCCGCTGGAAACGTATTTGCCGGTACGGCTTTTGGAAGGGCGGACAACGTAGTCAGACCCTTCCAAAAGCCGTACGTAGCGACGCGATTGCGGTCTATTTTGAGCGCTCCGGCCATATCATTTTCTCAAGGCTCCGGCATTGATCATCCTCATTTCCACTTTGCTGTTTGAACTTTTTGTTTTATGGGAACAATGGTGTTAGAAGAAAAGGTTGGCATTTTGGTCAGCGTTTTGTTTGACCTTTATTGACCAAAAATGTATCATGTAAATACATACTTACCTAAAAGGTGAAGGAGGAGCATTATGAATTTAATACCTACAGTCATTGAACAAACGAACCGCGGAGAAAGAGCTTATGACATTTACTCCCGTCTTTTGAAGGACCGTATTATCATGCTTGGATCTGCGATTGATGACAACGTTGCGAACTCCATCGTGTCACAGCTTTTATTCCTTGAAGCGGAAGACCCTGAAAAAGATATTTCCATTTACATTAACAGCCCTGGCGGATCAATCACTGCCGGTATGGCAATCTATGATACAATGCAGTTCATTAAACCGAAAGTATCCACGATCTGCATCGGTATGGCCGCTTCTATGGGAGCATTTTTACTTGCAGCCGGAGAAAAAGGCAAACGTTACGCGCTTCCTAACAGTGAAGTTATGATTCACCAGCCGCTTGGCGGAGCGCAAGGACAGGCGACAGAAATTGAAATCGCGGCAAAACGCATTCTCTTGCTTCGCGACAAATTAAACAAAGTGCTTGCTGAACGTACCGGCCAGCCGCTTGAAGTCATTGAGCGCGATACAGACCGCGACAACTTCAAATCAGCTGATGAAGCCTTAGAATACGGCTTAATCGATAAAGTGCTGACACGCAATACAGAAGACCAGAAGTAATGCCCAAAAAACCTGCAAGAGCTGATGTCTCTTGCAGGTTTTTTATGCTTTATTCCCATTCAAAAAAGTAATGAATGCTTTGACGACAGATAATTCTAACGCTGAAGAATCATACATAAGCCAAGTATCGCGTATCACAGGCTCGTTATTTTTATAGGATAGCGCCAATGTGTATAATTCATCAGAAGGCTGAAGACAGATTTCCGGCACAACAGAATAACCGAGACCGTTTTTCACCATCTCTTTACAGGTTTCCTGCCTGTCTACCTCCATCGCAATGAAAGGCGGTTCAGTAAATTGGTTATTCCACCATTTTTGAATCAAACTTTTCAAAGAAGCATCAGTTTGATAATAAATCATCGGCAATTTGGGAAGGTCCTCACTGTTGATTTCAGTTTTTGAAATAAGGTACAGTCTCTCTTCATTTAGCAGTTGTTTTTCCCCTTGCCAATCATAATTTCCCCTCATAATCCCAAGGTGTACCCCCGAATGATGAAGCAGATCCATCACCTTCGCACTCCATCCCGTATTGACGTGGAATTGAACAGACGGATACTGATCAGAAAACCGTTTTAGAATCGCCGGGAGCTTATACTGAGCAAAATTGCTTGAGACTCCTAATCTGAGAACCCCGCTGACTTCATGGCTCATATTGAGCATATTATCCTTCACTCTTCTGAATTCCTGCAGCATCTCTTTCGAATAATCAACCAGATGTTCACCTTCTGAAGTGAACTCCATCCCTTTTTTTCTTTTATAAAAAAGGCGCACTCCGAATTGTGCTTCCAGGTTTTTGAGCCGATAACTTAACGCCGGCTGTGTCATATATAATCGCTCTGCCGCCTTCGTCATATTTTTTTCTTCGAATAATGTAATGAGCACAATCCAATCCTTTTCATCCATATGAAATCCCCCAAAATATTTTTCTGCTATAAAATTTCCTCCTATTATAAAAGTTTTTTATTCAACTTTATAAAAATTATATGTTTTACTTATAATCCTTATTTATCATACGATATTTTCCAAAGGGACCGGTACCTTTTTATCCACACAAAATGATGTAAGGATGAGACAGCATGGAAAAAGTTCCTGTAACCGTCATGAGAGGCGGCACCAGCAAAGGCGTTTTTATTCATCAAAAAGACATGCCAGACGATACAAACCTATGGAGCGATTTTCTTTTAGACATTATGGGGAGCCCTGACGAGAGACAAATTGACGGTCTCGGCGGCGGCCATTCTCTCACAAGCAAGGCAGCCATTATTAAGAAATCCGCCAGAAAGGATGCAGATGTTGAGTATACGTTTGCTCAGGTCAGTTTGACTGACCATTTTACCGACTTCAAAGGCAATTGCGGAAATATCTCTTCTGCCGTAGGCCCTTATGCTATTGAGAAAGGGCTCGTTCAAGCTGAAGAGCCGGTTACAAAGGTCAGAATGTTAAATACAAACACTCAAAAAGTGATCGTAGCAGAAGTTGAAGTCAGAAATGGAACATTTCATTACCAGGGGGACTGCTCTATCCCCGGGGTTCCAGGTACAGCTTCTCCTATTTATCTTTCATTTCACCAGGCTGAAGGAGCGGTGACCGGTAAGCTGTTTCCCACTGGTCAGCCTATTGATGTTCTCGATACACCGTATGGAAATATCTCGGTCTCGATTATTGATTACGCTAATCCGCTTGTCTTTGTAAAAGCAGAGGACACGGGGCTTACCGGCTTAGAACTTCCGGATGAATATACTCCGGATATATTGGAAAAGCTCGAAATGATCCGATCGATTGCAGCCGAGAAATGCAGATTCGCTCCGAGACATGAGGCTGCTGCAAAATCACCGGCCGTACCAAAACTAACATTAATCTCATCTCCAGCGGATTATATCGATACAAAAGGGATAAAGAGACACGCAGAAGAGATGGATCTTGTCATTCGTATGATGTCCATGCAAAAACCGCATCAAGCTTTAGCCATTACAGGGGCGGTTTGTACGACTGCCGGTATGCTATTGCAGGATACAATATTATCTGAATTTTCATTCTATGGCAGAACGATTCGATTGGGACATCCAAGCGGCATTTTAGAAACCGAGGCAGATGTTGATCCGGATGGAACAACGATTAAAGTAGTACGCACAGCAAGAAAAATCTCTGAAGGCTATGTGTTTACAAAGCAAAGTTACAACCTGAATACGCTGAATCACATTGGTTAATACCAGTCTTCAGACAAGTCAAAGATAAACGGAGGAATACGAGATGATCAATGTAAATGCGTCTAATCGATTAAACAGACTGCCTTTTTCAAGGGCCCATCAAGCAGTGCTCGTTATCCTTTCATTCGCTTACTTTTTTGATTTTATCGATTTAAATACGTTTTCATATGCGGTGCCTTCACTTTTAAAGGAATGGAACATTTCTACTCATACCATCGCTTTTATTACGTCTGTCTCCTATCTCGGAATGTTTATCGGCGCCTCTGCCGGAGGATGGTTTTCAGACCGTTTCGGAAGGAAAAAAGGTTTAATTCTGGTTGTCACCTTTTTCTCTTTCTTCTCCCTCCTCTCTTCTCTGGCTTGGAACCCAGAAATACTCGGTGTTTTTAGATTTCTTACGAGTTTAGGTATCGGCGCCACAACGATTGTGGCAAGTACGTATATCAGCGAATTTTTCCCATCCGCAACTAAGGGTAGATACCAGGCAATCTGTATTACAATCGGCATATGCGGAATTCCTGCAGCCGGCTGGGTGGCTAAATTGGTCGTGCCGTCCGCCTCTTACGGCTGGCGGTTTATCTTTCTATTCGGCGCGGTCGGTATTTTTTTTCCGCTGATCGCCAGAAAACTGGAAGAATCACCGAAATGGCTGGACACGAAAGGAAAAAGCGAACAAGCACACCGCATTCTGCTTGAACTGGAGGCAAAAGCAGAAAAAGAAAAGGGTGAACTGCCTGAACCAGCTCCGGCTCTGCGAAGCAGACAAACCGCTGTAAAATCCGTTCCATATCGGACGTTATTTCAAAAGCCTTTGGCAGGAAGAACTTTTGTTTTAATGACGATGTGGGCAGCTTCCACGATTGCAATTCAAGGCTTTGGCACGTGGGTTCCCACCCTTTTGGTAAAAGAAGGCGTATCAATGGATGAGTCTATCGTATACGTCACTCTGGGAACGATCGGTGCCCCGCTGGGCGCTCTCATTGCGTCGCAAATCTCTGACCGTGTGGATCGAAAGTGGGCCATTTCTGTTTTATCGTTAATTATTATGGCGCTTGGATTCTTTTATGGCATCAATCCTTTGCCGATGGTCATTGTCATATGCGGATTTCTCATGCATATGTTTGAGCGTACTTTCAGTTCGATCGCATATGCCTATACGCCGGAATTATATCCGGTTGAAGCCAGGGCATCTGGAAATGGCCTCACTTACGGCGTAGGACGTCTTGCAAATGTAGCCGGCCCCTTTGTCGTCAGTTTCCTGTATTCAGGCTACGGATTTTTAAGTGTTTTCTTGTTTTTTACAGGCTGCTGGTTTCTTTGTGCACTGACAGTCGGTATATTTGGAATCAGTTCAAAAAAACAAAAGATGCAGCAGGATGATTTCATATCGGAGGAAACATTCGTGCAACAAAAGTTGTAAACGCATACAGTCTGCAAACCGCAAAACATCCATCTCCTCTGAGGAAATGGATGTTCTTCTTTCAACCCCAACAGCATTCTCTTTCTCATCTTATTCTCATACATATGTCTTATCCTGAAGAAAGGTGTGATACGCATGAGAAAGAGAAAACGATTTCCAGAAAGAAAAGGTATTCTATAGGCGGAGAATTTTCCATCAGAATAGATTAGATGCAACCGCCGAAACATATTTCAGACCTCTGACTTACAATTCCCGCCATTTCTTATCTAAAATCGGGTATGTATACCGATTCATCTGCTCAATCAGCTCATCCGGCCGGGAGGAACTGTGTATCAGCTTCAAATGAGACTCATTCGAAAATCCTTCCTGAATGCTGTACTTGACCATCTTCATCATCGGCTCAAAATACCCGTTCACATTGTACAGTCCGATCGGTTTTTGATGAATGCCGATTTGCGCCCAGCATAGCACTTCAAATAACTCTTCATATGTTCCGAAGCCGCCGGGCATGGCAATGTACCCATCGGCAAGTTCACTCATTTTCGCTTTCCGCTCATGCATGCCGCTGACTTCAATCAGCTCCGTCAGATTCTGATGAACAACCTCTCCGCTGAACAGCCCGCTCGGCATGACGCCGACAGCTTTTCCGCCGCCTGCCATTAACGCGTCGGCGACGGTTCCCATCAGACCGATCCGTGAACCGCCGTAAACAAGGCCGATTCCCTGCTCCGCCATATATTCACCCAGTTCGGCCGCTTTGCGTTTGTACTCTTCATTTACCCCCGGGTTTGACCCCGCAAATACACAAATGGTTTTCATTTTTTCATCTCCATATCTATATATGTACATCAATAAATCAAAATACACTATATATTGTCCCATCTCTATATGATAATATCAATAAGAATCATACAGGACATAAGGAGTGTTTCACATGCAGATGGCTGAAGCAGAACAATGGACGAAAGATTTTTATGAAAAACGAGGATGGACGGCGTACGGGCCATTTATCAGAATCGGTTTTTTAATGGAAGAGGCGGGTGAGCTCGCCCGGGCGGTAAGAGCATATGAAATCGGCAGAGACCGGCCGGATGAAAAAGACGCGACCCAGGCTGAACGCAGGCAGGAGCTGATTGAAGAAATGGGTGACGTCCTCGGAAATCTGGCTATCCTTGCTGATAAGTACGGCATCACGTTAGAAGATGCGATGAAAGCCCATCAGGAAAAACTGATCAAGCGCTTTGAAACCGAATAAAAACACGGCCTGTCCGCTTTTTCATGGACAGGCCGTATCTGAATTTATCCCGTTATCTCGTCCTGATGCTCAAAGAAATGCTGTTTCCCGATTTTATGAAACAGCCCCGTCTTCCGGATCAGCTCTCTCGGCTGTGATTGCAATCCGACGATCATCAATCTCCCGTTATGCCGTTTGATCCGGTTCATCACATTCCCCAGCACCGCTTCTGCGGAGGTATCCATGTAATGTACATTATTCATCAGCAGAATAAGCGTCTTCGGCTTTTCCTGAAGCCTCTCCAGCAGCGATGTTTCCAGTGAATCAATTGAACCGAAAAACAGCGGCCCTTCAATGGAATATGTGCTGACGGACGAATCATTTTTAACCGATTTGACAGCGGCATGCGGTGTTTTGATACGTGTTGATTCGCTCATTTTTCTGATAAAGAAAACAAAAGCGAGCACGAGACCGGCAGAAACGCCGATGATTAAATCAAACAGAACCGTCAGCAAAAAGGTTGCCGCCAGTACGAATGAATCAGTGTTTTTCAGCCGCATCATATTGGCGACTTCCCTCCGCTCACTCATGTTCCAAGCCACAACCATCAATACCGGCGCCATGCTTGCCAGCGGTACGTGAACGGCAAGCGGGGCGAAGACGAGCAGGACGAGGAGGACGGTGACTCCGTGGACAACACCGGAAATCGGAGAAACTGCGCCGTTTTTAATATTTGTTGCGGTCCGCGCAATCGCTCCCGTTGCCGGTATACCGCCGAAAAGCGGCGCTGCCATATTGGCGATGCCCTGCCCGACAAGCTCCCTATTGCTGTCATGCCGTGATCCTTTCATATTGTCCGCGACCATCGCCGATAATATGGACTCAAGTCCGCCGAGAAGCGCAATGATCAGAGCCGACGGAAACATCATGATCATGTTATCGATTGAGAAATCAGGAAGCTGGAAAGCCGGAAGCTGCCGCGGGATTTCCCCGTAAGCAGAACCGATTGTCGCCATTTTGTCAGGAAAAAACACGACCGCCGCGGCTGTAGAGACAAGCAGCGCCACAAGCGCGCCCGGAATCTTCGGCATCAGCCTGGCTGATAACAGCAAAATGGCCAAAGCAATTCCCGCGATGAGGATGCTGTACAAATTAAAGGTTCCGAGCTTCTTGCCTATTTCCGCAATGTTGAGGATAAAGCTTTCATGCTTTTGGATATCGCGCAGACCGAGAAAATGGGCAATCTGCTCCGAGAAAATCAGCACCGCGATTCCGGCCGTAAATCCGACGATCACCGGCTTCGGCACGAATTTCATAATCTTTCCGAGCTTAAATACGCCAAACAGGACGAGCATGACGCCTGCCATAAAACCGGCTACAAGTAAATTCTCAAAACCATACTGCATCACAATGGCAAATAAAATGGGAACAAACGCCCCCGTAGGCCCGCCGATCTGATATTTAGAGCCGCCCAACAGCGAAATCAGAATTCCGGCCACAATAACGGTGTAAAGCCCGTATTCCGGACCGACCCCCGAGGCGATGGCAAAGGCCATTCCCAGTGGAATCGCTACAATTCCGACCACAATTCCCGCGATTAGGTCTTTCTGAAATTTCTGCAAATTGTATCCCTGATATCTGCCGGTAAATTGCATCGTCAGCTGCATCCTCCTTTGACTGTTTCATAACCGTCAACGACAACATCCAGCGTCCCCGTCCCCGGATCGATCACCAGCCCGTGCACCGGCACCTCTTCAGGCAAGAGCGGATGATGCCTGACCATATTCACGCTGTGGGCCACGCTTTCTTCGACGCTGTGAAAACCGGTCAGCCATGTTTCCAAATCGACTCCCGCATGCTGCAGAAGGCTGAGACATTTGTCTTCCACGCCGCGCTCTTTCGCTTTATTTAATATGGAAGCCGCATTTAATCCCGACATTCCGCACTCGCGGTGACCTATGATGCAGACTTCCTCTGCCTGCAGTTCATAAACGGCAACCAAAATGCTCCGCATGACACTTCCAAATGGGTGAGAAACAATGGCTCCCGCGTTTTTTATGATTTTGGCATCGCCGTTTCTGAGTCCCATCGCCTGCGGCAGAAGCTCCGTCAGCCTTGTATCCATACAGGATACGATGACAAGCTTTTTTTTCGGGAATTTTGTCGTTTGGTAAGGTTCATATTTCCTTTCTTGGACAAACTGCTGGTTGTGCTCCAAAATGCTTGATAAAGAAACCATTTTTCTATTCATCTCCCATCCGATTGTATTGCAAGCCTTCTTACCCAGCTTACAGTAAGGAATTATAGCACAGAAAAAGGCCTCAAAAGCGCTTTCAAAAAAAGACACGATAATTTAACTGTAAATTCAGATTATGTTCATTTATATCTTTCAAAAATAATAAAATTTATCTTTACACCAACCTATAAAGCTTTTAAAAACAGCGGTTCCGCTCATTTTGCCTTCAGAAATATAGGCGGATTCTGTTATTGTTTGGAGAAATCAAGCATGTACATTTCTTTTTCTTTCATTTTAAGTTCAAAAGAACCAGAAATTTATCGTGATGCGTTTGAATATTTCTCACGTTACCGCTTCTCTTATATAATAAAATAGAGAAGAAAGACAAAGGAGGAGAAGCCCGTTGAAACCCTATGTATTCATCGCGAAACCGGTACCGCCGGAAGTCGAGCAAATGATAGGCGAGCATTGCCGCTATGACATCTGGAAAGAAGATACCATTCCAAAAGAGGAACTGTACGAAAAAATGAAAGATGCTGAAGGGCTGCTGACATCCGGAACGGCGATTGACAGTGATTTACTGGATCACGCGCCGAAGCTGAAGGTCGTCAGCAATAATTCTGTCGGCTATGATAATTTTAATATTGAAGAAATGAAAAGACGCGGGGTTGTCGGTACGCATACGCCGTACACCTTAGATGACACTGTCGCTGATCTGGCTTTTTCATTAATTCTGTCTTCCGCCAGACGGGTTGCCGAATTGGATCGATTCGTCCGCGCCGGCAAATGGGGAACCGTTGAGGAAGAATCTCTTTTCGGTATGGATGTCCACCATCAGACATTAGGAATTATCGGCATGGGCAGAATCGGTGAACAAGCTGCCAAACGGGCAAAATTCGGCTTCGATATGGACGTGCTGTATTATAATCGCAGCAGAAAACCGGACGCTGAGAAGGAACTCGGGGTTACATATGCCGACTTAGATACACTGCTGAAAACATCAGACTTTGTGCTGTTAATTACGCCGCTTACTGACGAAACGTATCATATGATGGGAGAGCGGGAATTTAAATTGATGAAAGATACGGCATGTTTCGTCAATATTTCCCGGGGAAAGACGGTTGATGAGAAAGCGCTCATCCGCGCATTGCAGGAGGGCTGGATAAAAGGCGCCGGTTTAGATGTGTTTGAAAAAGAGCCGATCGCCGAAGACAATCCGCTCCTGCAGCTGGAAAACGTCACATTGCTTCCGCATATCGGGTCAGCAACGGCAAAAATCCGTTTGAATATGTTCAAGCAAGCCGCACAAAACATGATTGACGCCGTATACGGAAAAACGCCGAAAAACCTCACGAAGGAATTTCAATGAGATGAAAAATCCCGGCCGTTTCAGCCGGGGTTTATTTTTTGCTAGATCAAAAGAACTATTTTTAAATTCTTTATATTCCTTTCTCTCGATGCTGATACAATGAAAAGGAATCAGCTTCACATGATAAAAATGGGAGGTATTGCTTTGAAAAAACGATTATCGTGGATTTCCGTTTGTTTGCTGGTGCTGTTCTCCGCGGCGGGGATGCTGTTTTCCACGGCTGCCAAGACGGATACATCTTCTCACAAGGCGCACACTGAAGCACAGGTTATCAACACGTTTGACGGGGTTGCGGATTATCTTCAGACCTATCATAAGCTTCCTGATAATTACATTACAAAGTCAGAAGCGCAGGCCCTCGGCTGGGTTGCATCAAAGGGGAATCTTGCAGACGTCGCTCCGGGGAAAAGCATCGGCGGAGACATCTTCTCAAACAGGGAAGGCAAACTCCCTGCCAAAAGCGGACGGACGTGGCGTGAAGCGGATATTAACTATACATCAGGCTTCAGAAATTCAGACCGGATTCTTTACTCAAGCGACTGGCTGATTTATAAGACGACAGATCATTATAAAACCTTTACAAAAATGAGATAAACACATACAAAAAACGGCTTCCCTGCGGAGGCCGTTTTTTTTGCAGAGAACCTGCGAGCTTCATATAAAATGAGCAGTAAATTTTTCTTCAAACTCTGACCGGTCTATTCTGCTGTTTTCCGCCGTGCCATCGTGTTTTTTTATTGTTATATTGCGTTCAGACAGAACCATGTGCCCTTCCGGTGTCCGCTTAGAAGCAAGCAGGCGTTTGTTGAAAGGAGAGCGTTCATGTTCAAAGATTGTTTGTTTCATAGACTTGAGGTCCTTTTCATCGATTTCTTCAAGCGAAAATGCGTAACCTGTCTGCCAGCCGTCCCCTTTGTTCATTTCAAGCAGGTATGTCCCGAATTCCGTCTCTTCTATCCTCACGCGGAACGCTCCGGCCGCTGATACCGTCTCGTCTCCCGACATCGGCACAGGCTGCATGGCGAGATTGAGGCCGAAGCCTGCATCAGCGATGTACTCATTCCCCCCGGCGGAAAGAAGTACGGCCGCATGTGTGCCGGGCAGCGCCCAGCCGTTTTTCCAGACCGTTCCGCGGATCAATTTGACATCAAATCCGGCATCTTTCAGGATGAAATAAAGCAGTCCGTTCAAGTCATAACAAAGGCCGCCATGAGGTTCCTTCACCATGTGCCGCCACAGTCCTTCTTTCGTGACGTCATATTCTTTTTTGGACAAAACCGCGCGATTTTCAAACGGAAACCGATATGCGAGCGCCTTTAAAAACTCCGGCAGGTTGCTGAAATCGAGGGAATCCTTTTCCCAGCCTATCGTTTGATAACAATCTTTCAGAAACTCATTCATCGTTCCGTCCCCCTTACAAAGTGTTTACACTTCTTCCTGCACATAAGCGGACAACTTTTCCAGCGCTTCCTTTTCATCGTCGCCTTCAGCGATCAGAGTGACTTCCGTCCCCGTGCTGACCGCCAGACTCATTAATCCCATAATGCTTTTGGCATTCACTTTCTTGCCGTTTTTCTCAAGAAACACATCTGATGCAAAACGATTTGCCTCCTGTACAAACAATGCAGCGGGACGCGCCTGCAATCCCGTCTTTAAACGCACTTCCACTTTCCCCTGAACCATAAGATCTCCCCTTTTCTGTACGGTTATTTCAAAGTGATGCTTTGTCCTGTACGCAGCTGTTCTGCGATTTCATCGAGCTTTCTCAGCCTGTGATTGATGCCGGATTTGCTGATTTTCCCGCTTGCAACCATTTCCCCCAGTTCTTTCAGCGTGACCTCCTGATAATCAATCCGCAGCTGCGCAATTTCGCGAAGCTTTTCCGGCAGCGCTTCAAGACCGATCCGTTCATCAATGTATTTAATATTTTCCACCTGTCTGAGAGAAGCACCGATGGTTTTGTTTAAGTTTGCTGTTTCACAATTGACGAGGCGGTTCACTGAGTTTCTCATGTCTCTGACAATCCGCACATCTTCAAAACGCAGCAGTGAATTGTGAGCGCCGATGACATTCAGAAATTCAGTGATTTTTTCCGCCTCTTTTAAATACGTAATATAGCCTTTTTTCCGTTCAAGCGTTTTGCTGTTCAGATGAAATTCATTCAGCAGCGCGCATAATGAATCGTTATGTTCCTTATAAAGCGAGAAGATTTCCAAGTGGTACGACGATGTTTCGGGATTATTCACAGATCCCCCCGCCAAAAACGCCCCTCTCATATAAGAACGTTTGCAGCAGCGTTTCGCCACCAGTTCCTCAGAAATATTCCGTTCAAATACAAAGTTCTCTCCGAGGATTTTCAATTCCTCTAAAATCAGCTTTGCATTTTCAGAAAAGCGCACAATATAAACATTGTTTTTTTTCAGCCGCATTTTTTTTCTGACTAACAGTTCGACCGATACATCATATTGTTTCTTCAGCAATGTATAAATGCGGCGGGCAATCGCCGCATTTTCGGTTTGAACGTCAAGCACGAGATGGCGGTTTGAAAATGACAGGGAACCGTTCATCCGAATCAGCGCGGACAGCTCAGCCTTGGCGCAGCAGTCCTTCACTTCCAGATTCGTCAGTTCTTTTTTTGTTTCCGATGCAAATGACATATTAGCCACCTCATTTCAAAAGGCCTCTAGTCCCTTAATAAATCGACAAGAAGAGAAGCCACTTTATGTGTATCGTGACGGATTACGCCATTTTTATACGTGATAATCTGATCCCTGATGACCTCAAGCCCCATGGATTTCAGCTTTTCAACATTGAAGTCGACGGGCCGGGCCAGCTCTTTCGCATATTTGCTTTTGATTTCGTCAGGGATCTCCTCATTGTTGATTAAGATCGTGTCGATAAACGGCTGCTCCATATGATCGTTCAGCGCCTTGACATGGTCGGCCGCACTGTATTGCAGCGTCTCGCCGGGCTGTGTCATGACGTTGCATATATATACTTTTTTGGCCGCAGCCTTGACGACTTCTTCTCCGATTTTCGGCACGAGCAGATTCGGAAGAATGCTTGTGTACAGGCTTCCCGGGCCGATAATGATTAAATCGGCCTGACGGATGACGTCAATCGTTTCCGGGAGCGGATCAATTTTTTCAGGCGTAAGAAACACCCGTTTAATCCGCTGGCCGTAAGAAGGGATTGTCGATTCTCCGGAGACGACCTGCCCGTCCTCCATTTCAGCGTGAAGAACGACACTGGTGTTGGCAGCCGGCAGCACTCTGCCGCGGACATTCAGCACCTTGCTCATTTCGGTGACAGCGTGAAAGAAATCACCGGTTATATTTGTCATCGCTGCCAAAATCAAATTGCCGAGCGAATGTCCGGTTAAGTCGCTTCCTTTGTTGAAACGGTGCTGAAACAGATTTTCAACGAGCGGCTCAACATCTGACAAAGCGGCCAGTACGTTACGGATGTCACCCGGCGGCGGAATTTGAAGTTCATCCCGCAGACGGCCTGAACTTCCGCCGTCATCAGCAACTGTCACAATCGCCGTAATATCAACGGGCTTATGCTTTAACCCCCGAAGCAGCACGGACAGACCCGTTCCGCCGCCGAAGATTGCGATTTTCGGCTTCTTATTCATTTCCGGCTTCTCTTTTCAATGTCCCGGTGAGTGACATGAGTATAGAAATCTTTTTTAAAATAGTCAGCCAAATATTCAGCGAGCGTGACGGAGCGGTGCTGGCCGCCCGTACAGCCGATCGCGATGACAAGCTGGCTTTTACCTTCCCGCTTATAAGACGGAAGCATAAAGCCGAGCAGATCAACAAGCTTTTCAATAAACTTTTGTGTTTCGTTCCACTTCATCACATAGGATGACACTTCCTCATCTTTCCCCGTAAGCGGCCTCATGCTTTCAATGTAGAACGGATTCGGCAGAAACCTTACATCAAACACGAGGTCGGCATCTATCGGAAGCCCGTATTTGAACCCGAATGACATTACGTTCACTGTAAATGTTTCACCTTGGTTCGTGGCGAAATGAGCCACGATTTTTTCACGCAGATCACGCGGTTTCATATCCGATGTGTCATAGATCAGCTGAGAGCGCCCTTTCAATTCTTCAAGCAGCTGGCGTTCCAGCGCGATTCCTTCGAGAGGAAGCCCGGTAGCGGCCAGCGGGTGAGAACGCCTCGTTTCTTTGTATCTCGTCACAAGGATGGAATCCTTAGCGTCTAAAAAGAGAATGCGCGGTGTAATCCACGGATTTTCCGCCATTTCATCCAGCGCCTCAATCAGCCTGTCAAAAAATTCACGTCCCCGCAGATCCATGACAAGCGCGACCTTGCTCATTTTTGAACTTGATTCTTTCATCAGCTCCAAAAATTTCGGCAGCAAGGAAGGCGGCAGATTGTCGACGCAAAAATAGCCGAGATCCTCAAAGCTTTGAATGGCGACGGTTTTCCCCGCTCCAGACATTCCCGTAATGATGACGAGCTGAATATCATGGTTTTCATTCATACTCATCTTTCTCCCCCCTGCGGTCTTTCTTTTATTTGATAAGCTGCGGATCTAAACGATAGCTGAGCAGCTCGAAGTCCGGCGTATACGTAAAGGTGCCGTGCAAAAGCCCTTGGCCCTTGATCATAAAATCAAGGATATGCCCGTCTCCGGGGGCCATCGGAAGGCTGTGGATATCTTTTACGTCATGCCACTTCAGAACGCCTTCCTCTGATTCAGCGACATTCCGCCCCGTGTACGAGTCGGCGACGAAAGTAAACATCATCCACTCTGACACGATTTGTTCCTGTTCCTTAATAATAAAGGTAAACACGCCTTTTAACTGCGGATTTAGTATATAAATGCCCGTCTCTTCTCTGTACTCTCTGATGACGGAATCTCTGACGGATTCGCCGCTTTCCATCTTCCCGCCGGGCGCGACCCACCAGCCCCGTCTCGGCTTTTGGAGAAGGAGAACCTGATCATCTGTCTGCAGCACACAATTTGTCACTCTTTGCACAAGTACGTCACCTAACCTTCTCAACAAATCATCGTCTCTTCATTATACCGTTTCGGCATGTCTCTCACAATGCAGAGACACCGACATCCTTTTCTTTTATTTGACAGAAAACAGAAAATCGCAAAAAAAGGGCACGGATACTGGAATCCGTGCCAAAGTGTATTCATTAAAAAGGGGGTCAATTACTACATTCATCTTAAGACATCAGTGTTTCACCCGTGTTACAGCGTAATTAAAACACAGTAACGATTCAAAAACTGAACATTACAGTGATTATTTAACGGTTTTGAGCGTTTCCTCAAGCTCTTCCACATAATGCTGAACGCTTTGAGCCGCAATACTTCCGTCGCCTGTCGCCGTTACGATCTGGCGGAGCGTTTTTTCACGGATGTCTCCCGCGGCGAAAATGCCTGGAACTTTTGTTTCCATTTGAGCGTTTGTTTCAATGTAGCCTTCTTCATTTGTGATGCCCAAGTTTTCGAACGGTTTAGAAAGCGGAAGCATACCGATATAAATAAAGACGCCGTCAGCTTTGAATTCTTCTTCTTCTCCCGTCACGGTATCCACAAGAGTAAGTCTGCCGACTTTTCCGTTTTCCTCATGGATTTCTTTTACGGTTTTGTTCCATTTGAAGTCAATTTTCTCATTGTCAAAGGCACGCGCCTGAAGAATGCTTTGCGCACGCAATTTGTCACGTCTGTGAACGATGGTGACTTTAGAAGCGAAGCGTGTCAGATAGACGCCTTCTTCAACGGCGGAGTCTCCGCCGCCGACAACGACAAGCTCTTTATTTTTAAAGAACGCGCCGTCACAAACCGCGCAGTACGATACGCCGCGGCCGCCCAGTTCTTTTTCGCCGGGAACACCGATCTTTTTGTATTCCGCTCCGGCAGAAATGACGATGGCACGCGCTTTATATTCTTTTGAACCGGCTTTGACCGTTTTATATTCTTTGCCGTCAACGATTTCTTTAATATCGCCGTACGCATATTCCGCACCGAATTTTTTCGCATGTTCAAACATTTTATTAGAAAGTTCAGGGCCGAGAATGCTTTCAAAACCCGGATAGTTTTCAACATCCTCCGTGTTGGCCATCTGGCCGCCCGGAATTCCTCTTTCGATCATTAATGTGGATAAGTTCGCTCGTGATGTGTAAACAGCAGCGGTCATCCCCGCCGGACCCGCGCCGATAATGATCACATCATAAATTTTTTCTTCTGACACCATGATTCACTCCTTTTCGAAATGGGGCGCACCCTATATGACTAAGAATCCCCATCAATCGTATTCCTTACCCATATCCTATTAAATCTGAAGGCAATTCGCTATTTTTTTGCTCATTTTTCTGAAAAACCGTGATTAGGCAGCTCCTGAGCGGGTATACAAATAAAGAAAGAGCCTTCCGGGATAGAAGGCCCTTGTCTTATTCATTATTGCACGACACGTCTTACATTGCCGTTGAATGCTTTCTTCCAGTAAGGGTTGCTCATAGAATCAATGGATACACCGTGTGATGTATTATCGTTCAGGAACGTTCCGTTACCTAAGTAGATGCCGACGTGGCCGTTTGTTTTATACGTGTTGAAGAATACTAAGTCTCCGCGTTTCATGTCAGACGCGCTTACTGCCTTACCTCTTCCGATTAATGTATCTGTGTTTGTGCCGCTTGCAGGTCCGAGATTAACGCCTGCGTTAGCATAAGCCCAGCGTACGAATGAAGAGCAGTCAAAAATACGGTTGTTAATATCAGATTGAGTGCGTCCGCCGCCGAATTTGTACGGGGATTGACCCACAAGGCTTGATCCTACGCTGATCGCGCCTTCAATACCGCCTGAATTTGAAATAACAGATCCGCCGTCAGAATCATCTGAACCGCCGCTGTTATGAGATGATCCGCCTGAAGTGCTCTTCGGTTTGCTTGAGCTGTCAGATGAATCAGATGATGTTGAAACAGCCGCTTTTTTCACAGTTTTAACCGCCGGTGCCGGCTGGCTGTCATCTTTTTGGTTTTGGTCTTCAGAAGCTTTTTGCGCTTCTTCCTGTTTTTTGATCAGGGCAGCCGCTGCAGCCTGCTCAGCTTTAATGCGCTTCTGTTCTTTTTCAGTGTCAGCTTTTTCGTTTGCAAGCTTTGATGCTTCTTTTTTCAGATCAGAGATAGCGGAAGCCGCTTTTTTCTGACCGTTTTTCGCTTCGTCGAAAAGCTTGTCTTTCTGATCAAGCTGTTTGTTCAGGTCTTTTTGCATAGACTCGAGTTTCGCAAGATCATCTTGAACTTTTTTCAGCTTCACGTTAAGTTCAGCTTCTGCGTCTTCGAGTTTCGCTTTATCCTGCTCCTGCTGTTTGATCAGCTCTTTATCCGCATCAACGATAGAAGATACCGCAGTCGCACGGGAAATGAAGTCTCCGAAGCTTGTCGCCCCTAAAAGAACATCTATGTATCCTTGAGAACCGCCGTTTTCCTGTAAAGAACGAACGCGTTTTTTCAGGATTTCATTGCGTTTTTCAATACGCGCTTCTGTTTCTTTGATTTCTTTTTTCAAATCAGCGATCTGCTTTTTCGTTTTTTCGTTTTCAGCTTTTTTATCTTCGATTTTATTGCTTGTATCCAACGCTTTAGCGTTAATGTCTTTCAGTTCTTTTTCAATCTTAGCCTGCTTGTCCTGAAGCTTAGACAATTCTCTTTCTTTTGCTTCAAGGCTTGAAGCCACCTCAGATTGCTTGCTTTCAATTTTTGCTTTTTTGCTGTCTAATGTTTCCGCCGATGCAGTTTTTGTAAACGGGATCAAAAAACTGCTTGTCCCGATGACGGAAGCCAAACCAAGTGTTAATAAACTCTTTTTCACTTTTTCTTTCCTCCCTTTTACTTTAAACCTGTTCTCATTTGGAATTCTATTATGAACATCAAAGTTACGCTCCCTCACATACCCGTGAGGCTGATGATTTTTATGTATGAATCTTTAAATCTTTTAAATTGGTATAGATTATACAGCACATGTAAAATAAACTAATCTCTTATGTACGAGACTCATTATACCATCATGTTTCGACAATTTTTATTACAGTTATATTTCAATGTGATTGCAAATCTCATATTTTGCAAAATAAACGGTGATTACAGCCTGATTTCGATTCGAAAAGCAAAAAAATACGTATGAATACCTCTTTTTTCGGCGGTAAAGTTCTGTTTTGCCCCTTTCTGATAAAAAAAGAACCGACTCTTTATATAGAAAGAATCGGTTTTATTCTAATATATCATCTATTTGTCTGATGTATTTCGAAAGTGTTGCCGGCGTTATACCGTAAACGGCGGCCGTTTCTTTTTTCGTCGTTTTTTCGCCGTTTGCTTCTTTCCATACATATGCGATGGCTGCGGCCCACGCCCGCTCATTCTGTACGGCAGCGGCGGCGCGGATGTGCTGAATGACGTGAAAAACCCAGCAGCTCATGACGTCAGTTTTTAAACTGTCGGCTTCCGCTTTCTCCAGAAGCTTGACCGTCCGATACGTGAACAACGCATCACCGGAAACGCCTGAAGCGCCTTTTTCACCGGAAAGCAGCAGTCTGACGAAATCTTGTTCAAACGGTGAAACGGCGCGTTTTGCCGTCAGAACTTTTTCAAGCTGGTTCCGCTCTCCTTCAGCGCTGCTGATATAATAGGCGGCAAGCCGCTGTTCAAGTGAAGCAGGCAGCGGTTCCTGCCGCTCCGCCCAAGGCGCGGGCCGATCTGATTCGGGAAATTCGGCTTCGGCCTTTTTCCAAATGGTTTCCGCAAATTCTGTGCGGCCTGTCCCGTAGGCTGAAGCGGCAAGCCAGTAATAAAACGTTTCGTCGCCTTCAAACCCGCTTTTGTAAAGAGAACGGAGCCATTTATAACCGAGATCATGTCTGCCGACAAGCGCAAGCGTCGCCCCCAGCTTATAGCGCTGTTCGAATAAAATCGGATACACATTGGCGAGTTTTCCGCTCAATTCTCCGACTTTTTCATCTTCCCTCTCGTAATAGCAGAATACAAGGAGGTTGCACAGGGCATGGAGATTGCCTTCATTTTTCTCAAGCACTTCGAATACCGTTTGTTTCGCTTTTGTGACATTGCCTGAGTAAAAGTAAGCGAGCGCCAGGTTGTTGTATGCAGACCAAAGCTCGGGGTAATCGGCCGTAATCTCTTCAAGCATGACAACCGCTTCATGAAGCTGGCCGCTCTCAAGAAGCGTTTTTGCCCGATCCTGCCTGATCAGCAGTTCATCCTGGTCATAGAGCGATTCGTTTTCACCCGCTTCGCCGAAATCCAATAGCTCCATCAGATTTTCAATTTCTTCGCTGAATTCACCGTCCGGATCGGCATCTGAATAAGCCGCCGCTTCTTTGTATGCTTCCTGAAAGAGCCCCAAATGCGCGAAATTATTCGCTTTAAAGTAATGACACTCGGGCATTTCTTCTTTCAGGTTCACCAAAATAAAGTCGAACAGCTCATTTGACTGCTGGTAGTGGCCCATTTCAGAATAAATGACGGCCAGCCGGGACAGCATTTCGGAATCATTCGGCTCGAGGTGGACGGCCCGCTGAATCAGTTTGCTGGCCCGCTTTAAATTCCGCTCTTTATATGCTTTTAAGCCTTTATGAAAAAAATATTGTCCATCCTGAAGCAGCTGGACAATTTGCGCGTGCTTTTTCTGTTCAGAAGTGTGTTTTCCCACAAATATCCTCCGTTTTATACGTATTACCGTCAGTAGTATACCATAAAACGGTTTCACCTCAATAGTTCAAAAGACAGGATCGACTTCGTTTTTTACTGGCTGGTTCGACCAGATTTTAGCTGTTTTTTTCACGAGGCTCGGCTGGAAGAATGACGCGGAAAAGGGTTCCTTCGCCGCGCTTGCTCTCAACCTCTATCGAACCGCCGTGCAGCTCCGCGATTTTTTGGGCGATGGACAGGCCGAGCCCGCTTCCCCCTGCGTTTCTCGCCTTATCCGCTTTATAAAACCGTTCAAATACACGCTCCGCCTGTTCAGGCTCCATTCCGATTCCGTCGTCGGCGATTTCGACAGCCGCCGCTCCCGGCAGATCTGCAATTTTAACGGAAATGCGGCCGCCTTCACCGGTAAATTTTACGGCATTGTGAATCAGATTCATCCATACTTGGCTGAGCAGCGCTTCATCTCCGTACACATACGACTCCTGTAAATCAATGAGAAACTCAATCTGTTTGGCGGACCACTCAGGCTCACAGGTCAATATGGTGCGCCGCAGCTGTTTGTCAATGCGGAACGGTTTTTTTTGTATCGGTTCGGTTTGGCGTTCGAGCGCAGTGAGCTTCAGCAGATTTTCACTGATTTTTGATAATCGTTCTGTTTCTGTTTCGATGATGTGTAAGTAGCGCCCCCGCTCCTCATATGATAAATCCGGTTTTTTCAGAAGATGCGCGTAGCCCTTTAATGAAGTGAGCGGGGTTTGGATTTCATGGGAAACGTTCGAAATAAATTCTTGTTTCAGTTTTTCCATTTCACTCAGTTCCGCGGCGAGTGTCGACAGTTCATCAGCCAATTTCGTCACGGGATGGTTCCGCTCAATCTTCTCCATTTTCCGGGAAGCGGCCGCTGTGAAGTTGCCGCTCGACATTTGCTTGATCGTGGCGGTCAGCGAATCCCAGATCGCATGATGCCTTTCACGTGCTGACTTTGAAAAAATAAACATTGTTACGAACAGCAGGCCGAAAACAAGCCAAAGCGTCAGAATCTGCTCGGCGTACGGCACAAGCAAAATCGGCCATATGAGACCGAATCCCTGAACAATCAGGTGAGCCGCCAGCCATAAGAATGCGGTGACGGTGAGAAGGATGATGATTTTTCCAGCCGTTCTGAAGATCCGTTTCATCCTGTCACCACAAACCGATACCCGAGCCCCCGCACCGTATGGATGGCAAACGGATAGTCTTTTTCCGGAAACCGTTCTCTCAGCCTTTTAATATGCACATCAACGGTACGCTCGTCACCTTCATAATCAAAGCCCCAAATATCTTCTATTAATTGTTCTCTTGAAAACGTCTTATTCGGATAACCGGCGAGCTTAAATAAAAGCTCAAATTCCCGCCGGGGCAATGTCAATCCCGCTCCGCCGCCGCGCGTTACAGTGCGGGATTGCTTATCTAATGTGACCGTTCCGATGGTCAGCAGTTTTTCAGCGGTGATCCGGTACCGTTTCAGCAATGCTTTGACCCTTGCTTCCAGCTCAAGCGGCTCAAACGGTTTGACGAGATAATCATCCGCTCCGGAAGTAAAACCTTGCACTTTGTCCAGCGTTTCGCCTTTTGCCGTCAGCATCAAAATCGGAATGTCCGTAAAGCTGCGGACGGCTTCGCTGACTTCAAACCCGTCCATTTTCGGCATCATCACATCCAGTATGATGAGATCTATAGGTGCTGATTCGATCAGCCGCACCGCCGCTTCCCCGTCTTCCGCTTCTGCGACGTCAAAACCGCTCTGCTCCATCATAAGGCGGACAAGCTCACGGATATGGCGGTCATCATCCGCAACCAATATGACAGCCATGAAAATCCCTCCTTCTGCTTTTTTCTTTTCATGAATCGACATGATGTCTATAAACCGAATTTTTTCATTGTCTCCTGTACCGGCATACACGCTTATGGCTTGGCTCTTCATCGTTACCGACCGTACACCCGTATGAACAGAACTCCGGCTGCAAAATAAAAAGCAGCTTTTTCAGCTGCTTTTGATTCATAAAGTCTTGCTTTACACAGCTTTGTTTTCTAAGTCGGCATTCAGCTTCAGCTGCTGCTCCGCAAAATCGCGGTACAGCGAATGGGATGCCATTAATTCATGGTGTGTGCCCCGTCCGGTGATTTCACCCTGTTCGACAAAGAGAAGCTGATCTGCATCCACAACCGTGGATAAACGGTGGGCAATCACGATGGTGGTGCGGCCTTCCATTAGAACTTCCAGCGCCTGCTGCACCCATTTTTCAGATTGGCTGTCCAGACTTGATGTCGCTTCATCAAGCATCAGAATGCTCGGGTTGCGAAGGAGCGCTCTGGCAATGGCGATGCGCTGGCGCTGTCCGCCTGACAGCATAATTCCCCGCTCACCGACCTCTGTTTCAAATTTCTTCGGTAAGTCTTCAATAAATTGCAGAGCGTAGGCCATGTCAGCCGCTTGCCTCAGTTCCTCATCGGTCACCTCGCGTTTTAATCCGTAGCAGATATTGTCGCGGATGGTGCCTGACATTAACGGGCTTTCTTGCGACACGTAGCCGATATGCTCCCGCCATGACTCAAGGGAATACGCATCAATCGGTTCATTTCCGAGCAGGATGCTGCCCGCAGTCGGATTGTAGAATCGTTCAAGCAGCTTAAATAACGTTGTTTTTCCGCCGCCGCTCGGTCCGACGATCGCGGTGACTTTGCCGGCTTCAATCGTAGCCGTAATGTCTTTTAAGATGGTTTGATCTGTTTTGTAGCCGAATGAGACTTGTTCAAGCTTAATCGGCTGATCTGCGTTTTCAATGGCTTTTCCGGTTTGGATATCTTCTTCTTTTTCTGCAAGAATATGAATCATCCGTTCCGTTGCGCCGACGGATTTTTGAAGCTGTGTGAAAAATGAAGTGATCTGGCCCATCGGCATAATGATCTGAAACAAATACAGGATAAAGGCAACGAGTGCGCCGGCTGTCAATTCACCGGATGACACCTGCATCCCGCCGTACCCGATGACAGCGACCAGCGCCGCCATTAATACAAGTGTAATAAGCGGGCCTACGAGCGACTGCACCTTCGCTTCACGCAGCCCGAGTTTAAAGAGCGCCATAATGCCTGCTTTTCCGCGTCCGTATTCCGCTTCTTCAGCGTTTGACGCTTTTACAAGCCTGATTTCCGGGAGGATGTGGTTTAATAATCCGGTGAATCTCGCCGTTTCATCCTGTGTTTCCCGAGAAATTTTAAACATTTTCCGGCCGATCGGCACTAAAATCACCGCAGCCAGCGGCACGACGATCAGCACGAGCAATGTGAGCTTCCAGTTCATGAAAAATAAGATCGTCAGTGACCCGATAACGGAAATGATTCCGGTAATAAATCCGCTGATATTGTTTGTGATCAGCTCTTTTACCACCATTGTGTCATTGGTGACACGGCTGATCGTTTCTCCCGTGGCGTTTTTGTCAAAATAAGAGACGGGCAGTTTAATTAATTTCTGCCACAACAAATCACGCAGTCCCGAGATGATTTTCTGGCCGCTGTAGTTCAGGGCGTAGGTGGCGTAGGCGCTTAATGCGGCCTGTACGATAAACACGGCTGCGATGATTCCGATTTGCACGCCTGACAGCGACGACATGGAAAAGCCGTCAACGAGCTGCTTTGTCAACAGCGGAATCAGCAGGCTGACAAGCGTTGTCACAATACTGAGAGACAGCGCGAAGGCCAGCATACCGTATGATGGTTTTGTTTTTTTGACTAATGAAAAGAATGAGCTGAATTTCCCTTTAGGTTTTGGTTGTTTATTCGGCATATGTTTTCCTCCTATATCACTGTTTATACTATAACGGATGTGCATGAACGGAATATGAACAAAACGTATATTTTTGACAAAAACCAAAATAAACTCTATTAGTCAATATTATCAAATTCATCTGCCTCCGGTTGCGGAAATAAGGAATATTTAATTGAATGTTTAAGTTTGACAGATTAAAAACCTCACGGATCTCTCCGTGAGGTTTGTTTTACTCAGATGCTGAATGGCGTTTTGCAAGAACGTCAAGCACATCGTCCAAAGGAAGCGACTGCTCACGCAGAAGAACGAGCAAATGATACAGCAAATCCGCCGCTTCCCATTTTAATTCTTCATGGTCCCGGTTTTTCGCGGCGATAATAACCTCTGCGGCTTCTTCGCCGACTTTTTTGAGGATTTTATCGACGCCTTCCCGAAACAGATACGTTGTGTAGGCTCCGTCAGGCATCTCCGCCTGCCGTTTGGCGATTACGCTTTCCAGTTCATTTAAGATGCCGAAACGATCCTGCGCATCCGCTTTTTCCGGAGAAAAGCAGCTGTAGCTTCCCTTATGGCATGCGGGTCCTGAAGGCTCCGCAAGCACGACAAGAGCATCTTGATCGCAATCATAGCGGATGGCTTTCACCTTTTGGGTATTCCCCGACGTCGCTCCTTTATGCCACAGCTCCCCGCGTGAACGGCTGTAAAACCAGGTTTCTTTCGTTTCTATCGTTTTTTCGTAGGATTCACGATTCATATAAGCCAGTGTCAGTACTTCTTTGCTTGCCGCATCCTGCACGATGGCGGGAATCAGTCCGGCCTCGTCAAACCGCAGTTCATCTGCCCGTTTCATCTCACATTCACCCCGTGTTTCTTCATATAATCTTTCACTTCTTTTATAGATGTCTCTTTGTAATGGAAAATGGAAGCTGCAAGCGCGGCGTCCGCTTCACCGATCGTGAAGGCTTCAAGCATATGGCGCGCGCTGCCGGCTCCCCCTGACGCAATGACAGGCACCGGGACGGCACGTGTGACAAGCTGTGTGAGCGTATGATTAAAGCCTGTTTTCTCACCGTCTGCGTCCATGCTTGTCAGCAGGATTTCACCCGCTCCCCGGCTGACGGCTTCTTTTGCCCAGGCCGTGACTTCCCACTCGGTTTTCTTTCTGCCGCCGTGTGTGTACACTTTATAGCAATCCGAATCTTCATCATACTTTGCGTCAATCGCCGCGACGATGCATTGCGAGCCGAAAAAATCCGCTCCTTCCGTAATCAGCTCGGGGCGGAGGACGGCCGCTGTATTAACGGATACTTTATCAGCGCCGGCGCGAAGCATTCGTTTCATATCGCTTAATTGATTAATTCCGCCGCCGACCGTAAACGGAATCGCCAGTTTTGCCGCAACCTGTTCTACGACGTCTGTCATCGTCTTGCGGCCTTCGTGAGAGGCGGAAATGTCGAGAAAAACAAGTTCGTCAGCACCCTCCCTGTCGTAGGCTTCGGCCAGCTCGACAGGATCGCCCGCATCTTTCAGTCCGAGAAATTGAATGCCTTTGACGACGCGGCCTTCTTTCACATCGAGACACGGAATGATTCGTTTCGTGATCATGCGTCCTTCACCCCGCTGAGCGCTTCAGCCAATGTAAATTGTTTTGTATACAGCGCTTTTCCGATAATCGCTCCCGATACGCCGGCGTCTTTGAAGCGGGCCAGTGCTTTGAGGTCGGCGACTGAGCTGACTCCGCCTGAAGCGATGACGGTTTTTCCCGTTGCTTTTGCGAGCTGAACGGTGCTTTCGATGTTCGGTCCTGACAGCATGCCGTCAGTTGCAATATCCGTGAAAATGAAGGTTTCCGCTCCTTCGGCCGCCAATTCACGGCCCAGATCGGCCGCTCTTACCGAGGATGTTTCCAGCCAGCCTTCCGTCGAGACATATCCGTTCCTTGCATCAAGGCCGATCGCGATTTTGCCGCCGTATTGTTTCAGCATGCTCTTCACAAATGCCGGATCGGAAACGGCCGAGCTGCCGAGAATGACGCGATCAACACCTTGTGATAAATAACCGTACACATCCGCTTCAGAACGGATCCCGCCGCCGATCTCGACTTTGACATCAAGCTGCCGCGCAATGTCAAGAACATGCCTGTCGTTTACTTTCCTGCCTGCTTTCGCGCCGTCAAGATCCACGAGATGAATCCATTCGGCGCCTTCTTGTGCAAATTGCGCCGCCATGTCTAAAGGAGAGTCACCGTATATCGTTTCCTTGCCGTAATCGCCTTGGATGAGGCGGACGCATTTGCCGTTTCTCATATCGATTGCCGGATATAATGTAAAAGCGTTCATTTCTTCACCTTCTGTTCCGCTGCCATTTTTGTAAATTGCGTTAAGATCGCCATTCCGGCCGTACCGCTTTTTTCCGGGTGAAACTGTGCACCGAAGACATTGCGTTTCCCGACGACCGCCGGAACACGAACGCCGTACTCAGCGCTTGCCAGAAGATCTCCGTCTTCCATCCCGTCTATATAATAGGAATGGACAAAGTAAACGAAGCCTTCTTCCGCTTCCGAAAGCAAAGGAGATGTTTGGTGAAACGTCAGCCGGTTCCAGCCCATATGCGGCACCTTCAGCTTGTTTCCTTCGGCATCTCTGTCTTTGAGTCTCACAGCTTTTCCGGCTAATAAACCGAGTCCTTTTGCAGAGCCGTTTTCGGTGCTTTCTTCGAAAATGAGCTGCATGCCGAGGCAGATGCCGAGGAGCAGCTTACCCTCGTCAACCATACGGTGTATGAATTGATCAAGCTTCGCGCTGCGCAAATTGTCCATGGCGTCACTGAATGATCCGACACCGGGGAGAATAAAAGCATCCGCTTTTTCAAGCTCTTCCGGCCGGTCTGATACGACATACGGGACACCGACGCGTTCCAGCGCCTTCGATACGCTGAATAAATTGCCCATACCGTAATCAATTACACCGATCATTTACAGCATTCCTTTCGTAGACGGCACACCCTTGACGCGGGGATCAATGGATGACGCTTCATCAAGCGCTCTGCCAAGCGCCTTAAACACGGCTTCTATCATATGATGGGTATTCGTGCCGTAATGAACGATGACGTGCAGATTCATTCTCGCTTCCAGCGCCAGTTTCCATAGGAATTCATGTACCAGCTCGGTATCAAACGTTCCGACTTTCGCTTGCGGAAATGCAGCGCGCATCTCAAGGTGCGGCCGATTGCTCAGGTCTACGGCGACTTGGGCGAGCGCTTCGTCCATCGGTACTAGCGCTGATCCGTACCGTTTGATCCCTTTTTTATTACCGAGCGCCTCCAAAAAAGCCTGCCCTAAACAGATGCCGATATCTTCAGTCGTATGGTGATCATCTATCTCCGTATCACCTTTTGCGTCAACAGTTAAATTGAATTGCCCGTGCTTTGTGAACAAATCAAGCATATGAGTCATAAACGGCACATCCGTGCTGATGTCGGCTTTTCCTTCTCCGTCTATTTCGAAAGCCAGCTTAATATCGGTCTCATTTGTTGTTCTGGCGCGTTCCGCTTTTCTCATCGGTCATTCCTCCGTTTCTCGCTTCAATCGATCTTGCGTGCGCTTCAAGCCCTTCCAGTCTCGCGAAGGCGGAAATGCTGTCCGCGTGCGTTTCAAATGCCTTCCGGCTGTATGAGATGATGCTCGATTTCTTTTGAAAATCTGTTACATTCAACGGGCTTGAAAACCGCGCCGTTCCGTTTGTCGGCAAAACGTGATTCGGTCCGGCAAAATAATCGCCGACCGGTTCAGCGCTGTATCGCCCTAAGAAAATCGCCCCCGCGTGTCTGATGCTTCCAAGCAAAGCCTCCGGCGAATGCGTCATGATTTCTAAATGCTCGGGTGCCAGCGCATTCACCGTGTCCACCGCATCTTCCATCGATTCCGTAATATAAATGCGGCCGTGATCCTTGATCGACGCTTCGGCGATTTCTTTGCGCGGCAGCGTCTGAAGCTGTTTATTCACCTCATCTGATACCGCTTCGGCAAGCTTCCGTGAGTCGGTGACAAGCACGCTTGAGCTGAGCGTATCGTGTTCTGCCTGTGAAAGCAGGTCAGCAGCGACTTCTTTGGGCACCGCCGTATCGTCTGCAAGGACCACGATTTCACTGGGCCCGGCAATCATGTCAATATCCACAACGCCGAAGACTTCGCGCTTCGCGAGTGCTACAAATATATTGCCGGGACCCGTGATCTTATCAACAGGCTGTATCGTTTCGGTTCCGTAAGCGAGCGCGGCAATCGCCTGCGCGCCTCCCGCTTTGTAAATTTCCTTTATGCCGAGCTCAGACGCCGCCGCCAGAACGCCCGGTGAAAGGCGGCCGTCTTTTCCCGGAGGACTGACGAGAACGATCCGTTCCACTCCCGCAGCGAGAGCGGGGATGACATTCATTAAAACGGAAGACGGATAAGCGGCCGTCCCGCCCGGCACGTATACGCCCGCGGAATCGAGCGCCGTTATTTTCTGCCCGAGCATCGAGCCGTCTTTGCGATGGTAAAACCACGAGGATTGCAGCTGGCGTTCGTGATATTCTTTAATATTGGCAATCGCCTGTCTGATCACTTCCAGCAGCTGATCATCAAGCAGACGGTACGCCTCGGTGACTTCCTCTGCACTCACGGCCATTTGGCTCAGGCTGATGCCGTCAAATGTTTTTGTATAGGCCAAAACGGCTTTGTCACCGTTTTGTCTGACGTCTTCAATAATCCCCCTGACGGTTTTCCGCTGCTCTTCGGTTCCGCTGTCGATGGAACGCTTCAGTGAGAACCGCTCGCTTCTTTTTACTGCGGTTATTTTCATTGTGCCGTTTCTCCTTCCACAACCCTGGCCAGCCTGGCCGCCATTTCGTCGATTACATCATCCTTCATGCGGTAGCTGACCGGATTGACGATAAAACGCGATGTGATGTCACAAATATGTTCTGATTCAACGAGACCGTTTTCTTTTAATGTCCGCCCGGTTGATACGATATCTACGATTCTGTCAGCAAGCCCGATTAAAGGCGCCAATTCAATCGAACCGTTCAGCTTAATGATTTCCACCTGCTCGCCCTGCTCTCTGAAATAACTTGACGCAACATTCGGATATTTCGTCGCAATCCTCGGAGCGACTCCGTTCCAATCCGCTCCGGGAAGCCCCGCAACGGCGAGATGGCATTTGCTGATTTTCAGATCGAGCACCTCATACACGTCACGCTCTTCCTCAAGCATGACATCCTTTCCGGCAATACCGGCATCAGCGACGCCATGCTCGACATAAGTCGTCACATCCATCGGCTTTGCCAGAATAAAGCGGAGATTTTCTTCAGGAACGTCAATGATCAGCTTTCTCGATTCTTCAAACTCCTCGGGCAGCCTGTACCCGGCCTGCCGCAGCAACCCGGCCGCTTCTTCGAATATCCGTCCTTTTGGCATTGCCATTGTGAGTACCTTATCCATTCTGCTCTTCCTTTCTGGCACCGATAAAGTATGTGACGTTTGCAAATGATTTTGTCATATGATCGATATTTTCAATGCCCGCCAGATCCTGCAGGACGACTTTTCTGCCTCTCGCCCTTTCTTCCTCCGCGAATAAAATGGCCTGCGCCCGCTGCTCCTTGCTGAAAATCACGGCGTCCGCTTCACTAGTTTCTTCCTGGATACCGAGCGCTTCAATCAGCCTGTCGATACGGAGCCCGAAACCCGTGGCGGGAGCGGGACTGCCGAAATGGCCGAGAAGATTGTTATAGCGTCCGCCGCTTCCGATGACAAAACCGACATTTGCCGCATACACTTCGAATAAAATTCCCGTGTAATAACTCATATGGCTTACCATATTCAGATCAAGGCGAATATGCTCGGCACATCCGTAATCCTCAAGAATGTCCCACAGGTCTTCCAGCTCCTGAATCAAGCTTTGTCCGGAGATGCCGATGATCTCCTCCGCCTTGGCGCAGATCTCTTTCCCGCCTCGCAATTCCAGAAGTGCGAGCAGCCGGCTTTTGTCTATTGAAGAGAGCGGAAGCGATTTGACATGTTCCCTGTATCCCACGTAATTCTTTTCAAAGAGAAAGCGCCGCAGAACATCCGCCCGCTCAGCATTGCCCAGAACCTCGACAAACAGCTCATCAGCGAGTCCGGCATGGCCGATCGCGATTTTAAACCGGTGCAATCCCGCGTTTTTCAAAGCGCCGGCCGCCAGCGCAATCACCTCGGCGTCCGCGCTTGTTGATCCGTCGCCGATCAGCTCCGCGCCGACCTGTTCGAATTCGGCCGGACGTCCGCCTTCCCGCTCTTGAGCGCGATAGACGCTTGCCGCGTACCCCGCTCTGAGCGGATGATTGTGTTTGTGCAGCTTAGACGCCGCCACCCTGGCAATCGGTCCGGTCATATCAGGCCGAAGCACAAGCGTTTTCCCGTCCTGATCGAGAAGCTTAAACAGCTGCTGTTCTTCAATGGCTGACTGGACGCCTACTGTTTCATAAAATTCAAGGGTCGGCGTCTCCATAAACTGATAACCCCATTTATCAATTAAATCCGTCAGTGTGGAACGGACTTTTTTCTTGGCTTCGTATAAACCGGGCAGCGTATCTCTCATGCCATGCGGTTTCTCAAACATAAACATTTGCCTTTTACACCTCCGCTTTGTCTGAAGGAAAATTCCGAATCCTTTAGTTCGCTAATATGATAATATGTTAGCAGATAAAAGAATGAATTGCAACGCCCAATGTCCGCCTATTCTTTTCCATAAACATGGCTAAAGAATGAACAAACCTGTAAACATATCGGAACGATCGAATCATATTGAGCAGAAGTGCTATAATACATAGAATAGCTTCATCAGAAACAAGGGAGAGTAATAATGAAGACGCTTGGAACATTATGTGTGCTGATTCTGACAGCCATCCTTGTCTATCTCGGGTATAACATCTATACAAACGATATTCATTTGAATTTTTTTAATCAGCAGTCCGACGAGCCTGATGAGAAAACACCGTTAAAAGGGAGCGCGTCACCGCTGAATGTCGTTCTGTACAGACAGATGGATTCTCCCAGACTGTACAATGGCTGTGAGGTGACAAGCCTTGCTATGATTTTGAACAATGCCGGATATCATGTATCAAAAAATACATTGGCGGATAAAATCAATAAAGTTCCGCTCACATACAGCAGCGGGCTGAAGGGAGATCCGAATGAAGGATTTGCCGGAGATATGGAAAACGGCCCGGGTTTAGGCGTTTATCATGAGCCGATTGATAAACTTGCCAAAGAATATGCGGGAAACAAAGTATATGACCTGACAGGAAAAGACATTTCTTCAGTGTACCGCCAGCTTGAAAAAGGGCGGCCGGTCTGGGTGATTACCACCACATCCTTTAAGCCGGTTGATAATATGCAGACTTGGAATACGCCGAACGGAAAGATCGACATTACGTTCAGCATGCATAGCGTAGCCGTCACCGGTTATGATCACGATTATGTATACGTCAATGATCCTTACGGCTATAAAAACAGAAAAACAGACCGGACTGAATTCGAAAAAGCCTGGAAGCAGATGGGCAGCCAGGCCATTGTGATCAAGTCATAAAAAAACCCCGCTGACGTTAATCAGCGGGGTTTTCCATTCGTTTTTTCATTTCTTCGTCCGTATAGATCACCTGCATCGGATTTCCTCCGACAAACGCCCCGGCCGGGACATCTTTGTGCACCAGTGTGCCGGCTGATACAACGGCTCCGCTCCCGATGGTGACGCCGGGCAGAATAGTTGTGTTTGCCCCGATCATCACCTCGTCACCGATTGTGACAAAACCGGTCCGGTACTCATGTATTAAATATTCATGAGCCAAAATCGTCGTATTGTAGCCGATGATGCTGTTTTTTCCGACAGTGATTTTTTCGGGAAACATGATATCCGGCATCACCATCAGCGCGAATGACGTCTGTTTTCCGACATTCATTTTCAAAAAGGTTCGGTACAGCCAGTTTTTCACGCTTAAAAACGGCGTATACCTTGCGATCTGAATGATGATGAAATTTTTCATCACCTTCAGAAAGGGAACCGTCTGATAAACATGCCACAATGAATTTGCACCTGAAACCGGATGGCGGTCTGTTTTTCTCACGGATTACTTCACTCCGGTGATGTGCAATAAATCACTCATTTTCTCGAGCATATAATCGGGTTCATAGGCGGAAAGCGTCTGTGCGCCTTTAATCGTCCACGCGACGCCGGCTGTTTTCGTGCCGGCGTTTTTTCCCGCCATGACATCGTGATAATTGTCACCGACCATTATGGCTTCCGACGGATCGCACCCAAGCCGGCTGAGAGCAAGCCGCACAGGTTCGGGGTCAGGCTTCGGGTGCTTAACATCATCAAGCGTGACGACAGTATCGAAAAACGCCCCGATGCCTGTCAGCTTCAATCCCATATTGACTGTATCCCTCAGCTTTGTGGTGACAATACCAAGCTGATAGCCCGCTTTTTTCAATTCATCCAGCGTTTCATAAACCGTTTCGTACTCCGTGACGAGTTCATCGTGCTTTTCATGGTTGAATGCTCTGTACATGCAGATCATCTCATCGCACTTTTCAGCATTAATGCCTGAAAACGTTTCATACAGAGGCGGGCCGATAAATGGAAGCACATCTTCCCTTTTAAACTGCCCCGGGCAATAATGATCAAGCGTATGAAGGTAAGAAGCGATAATCAGTTCATTCGTGTCAATCAGCGTGCCGTCGAGATCAAATAAAATGGCGGTTACACGTTTATCAGTCATCTTATGTCCTTTCCGATTTCAGGCGTCAGTCCGTATCAGCATACCGCTTATCGGCATACCCCTTCATGCGTCTGAAAATCATTAAAATAATCGCAAGTACAATCAGCACAATGGAAATGACCTGCGCGATCCGAAGCTGGCTCGTAAGCATCAGGCTGTCCGTCCGCATTCCCTCAATAAAGTATCTGCCGATCGAATACCAGATCACATACGTCAAAAACAGATTGCCCCTGCGCAGGTTCACGCGGCGGAGCAGAAGCAGAATCACGACGCCCGCAAAACTCCACAGCGATTCATACAAAAACGTCGGGTGATAATATTGTCCGTCTATGTACATCTGATTAATGATGAAATCCGGAAGATGCAGACTTTCCAAAAATGACCGGCTGACCGCTTCACCGTGAGCCTCCTGGTTGATAAAGTTTCCCCAGCGCCCGATGGCCTGGCCGAGCAGAATACTCGGCGCGGCAATATCCGCCAGCTTCCAGAATGAGATGCCTCTTACTTTTGAAAAGACGATTCCCGTCGCGATCGCGCCGATCAATCCGCCGTGAATCGCGATGCCGCCTTTCCAGGTTTTAATGATTTCCCCGGGGTGTTCCGAGTAATAGCTCCACTCGAAAAGCACATAGTATGCCCGTGCGCAAATGATTGCGATCGGGATGGCGAAAAGAACAAGATCAATAAAAATGTCCTTTTTCAGCCCCCGCTTTTCACTCTCCCTCATGGCCATCCAAAGCCCTAATAACGCACCCGCGCCGATAATGATCCCGTACCAGTGCACGGATAAAGGCCCGAGCTGCAAGGCAATCGGATTGATTGGTGTTCCTGCTTCGTTCATATTATTGCCAACTCCTATTCGTCTTGTTCGCCGTCTTCAATGACATCCGCCAGCTTATTCGTAAATTGCTCGGCAGCATTTAAGCCCATCCGCTTCAATCTGAAGTTCATCGCCGCAACTTCGATAATAACGGCGAGATTTCGCCCAGGGCGGACTGGAATGGTCAGTTTTGTAATTTCCGTATCAATGATTTTCATTTTTTCTTCTTCAAGTCCGAGACGGTCGTATTGCTTCCCTTGCTCCCAAAGCTCAAGGTCCATGACGATTGTAATTCTTTTATTGCTTCTGACGGCGCCCGCTCCGAACAGCGTCATGACATTTATAATGCCGAGACCCCTGATTTCGAGCAGATGCTCAATCAGATCAGGCGCGTTCCCGACAAGGGTATCCTGATCCTCCTGCCTGATTTCAACGCAGTCATCCGCGACAAGACGATGGCCTCGTTTGACAAGCTCCAGCGCCGTTTCACTTTTACCGACGCCGCTTTTTCCCGTAATGAGCACGCCGACGCCGTATATATCCACAAGCACGCCGTGAATGGCCGTTGTCGGCGCGAGACGGCTCTCAAGAAAATTCGTCAGCCTGCTTGACAGCCTGGTTGTTTTCAGAGGGGATCTGAGCACAGGCACGCCGTTTTGCTCGGAAGCTTCTACAAGCTCCGGCGGGATCGGCATATCTCTGGAAAGTATGATAGCCGGCGTCACATCGGTGCACAGCGATTTCATCCGCTGTTTCTTATCTTCCTCGGGAAGCTGATCGAAAAATGACAGCTCCGTTTTTCCTAAAAGCTGCACCCGTTCTCTCGGGTAATATGTAAAATAACCGGCGATTTCAATACCGGGCCGTGATAAATCACTCATCGTAATCGGGCGGTTAATCCCTTCTTCTCCGCTGATCAATTCTAAATGGAACTGCTCCATTACGTCTTTGGTCCGAACCTTTGCCAAGATATGTTCCTCCTGTTCTGGGATGTTCCGAGCTTTGAACAGTTATATTTTATCACTTTACTGTCTGAACCAAAACAGATTTATACAATTCCGGCATAACTGGTCTAGATAACTAGTCTGAAAAGGAGTAAAATAAAACTAACAACTAACCAGAAAGGCGTGTTTTAAAGTGGCTGAAAGCTTGTTAATCAGCGGTGCGGACATCGTAACAGAAGAAGAAATCATCCGAAACGGTTTTCTCGGTATAAAGGACGGCATCATTTCTTACGCGGGGAAAACAAGACCGCAAGAAACGTATGAGAAGGAATGGAAGGCGCCCGCGGGTTCGTATGCGCTTCCCGGAATGATTGATATTCATATTCACGGCGGATACGGCGCGGATACGATGGATGCTGATGTTGCAGCTCTTGATACAATGTCCGCCCGGCTGCCCGAAGAAGGAACAACCTCTTTTTTAGCGACAACGATCACACAACAGCACGAAAACATTGAAAAAGCGCTCGTCAACGCCAAAAAATGGGCGTCTTCCTCACCGCAGGCCCAAAAAGGCGCTGAGTTGATCGGCATTCATTTAGAAGGACCGTTTGTCTCTCCGAGAAAGGCGGGAGCACAGCCGAAACAATGGATTACTCCTGCTGATGCCGGGCTCTTTCAGAAATGGGAGCGGCTCTCGGGAGGGCTGATCAAAATCGTGACGCTTGCGCCGGAAGAAGATCCTGATTTCAGCCTGATCCGTTATTTAAAAGACCAAAACATCATCCCGTCAATGGGACACACAGACGCGGGAGCCGAGCTTTTACAAAAAGCGGCGGATGCCGGGGCGGTGCATATGACGCACCTCTTCAATGCCATGAGCTCCTTTCATCATCGTGAGCCGGGGGGCATCGGTACGGCTCTCGCCTGCGGCCGCATCACGGCGGAGCTGATCACTGACGGCATTCATTCCCATCCTTTGGCCGTTAAGCTTGCCTATTTGGCGAAAGGAAGCAAAAACCTGATCATGATAACAGACTCCATGCGGGCAAAAGGGCTTAAGGACGGAGAATACGAATTCGGCGGACAAAAAGTCACCGTTCGCGGGGACACGGCGCTTCTCTCTGACGGGACGCTGGCCGGTTCCATTTTAAAAATGAATGAAGGCGCGGCGCTCATGCGCAGGTTTACAAACTGCTCATGGCCGGATATAGCAAATATGACATCGGCAAATGCGGCCCGCCGCCTCGGCATATTCGACCGTAAAGGAAGCATCGCCGAAGGAAAAGACGCCGACGTTGTTCTGACGGACGGACAGTGCGGCGTGCTGGCAACGATTTGCCGCGGAAACACCGCATATATCTCAAGGGAGGCTGATTGGACATGAACGTTATCACATGCAGACATTATGAAGAATTAAGTGAAAAAGCCGCATCGATTATCGCTGAAACAGTGAAACAAAAGCCGGATGCCGTTCTCGGCCTTGCGACGGGAGGCACTCCTGAAGGCGTATACAAAGAACTTGTGCGGATGCACCGCTCAGAAGACTTGTCATTCCGGAATGTCACGACGATCAACCTTGATGAATACGCCGGGCTTTCTCCCGAGGACAAAAACAGCTATCATTATTATATGAATACACATTTTTTTGCACATATCGACAGCCGAAAGGACCGCCACTTTCTCCCTGACGGACGGGCAGACGATCTTGATGCCGAATGCGGACGATATGACCGATTGATTCAAACACTCGGCGGAGCGGATATACAGCTTTTAGGCATCGGACACAACGGCCATATCGGTTTTAATGAACCCGGGACGCCATTTGAATCCCGAACCCATGTCGTTGAGCTGAATGAAGAGACAAGACAGGCGAATGCGCGGTACTTTCCGTCAATTGATCAAGTCCCTGTAAAAGCCCTGACAATGGGGATCGGGACGATTTTGTCCGGCAAACGGATTTTGATCATGGCATCCGGAAAAAGCAAGGCCCAAGCGGTGAAGCAGCTTCTGGACGGGCGCATCAGCGAAGCATTCCCCGCCTCCGCCCTGCACGCGCATCCGGATGTGACGGTCTTGATTGATGAAAAGGCTGCGGGCGGCGATTGAAAGGATTTGACCTATGCAGATTGATAAACAATCTCCGATTCCGATTTACTTTCAGATTATGGAACAATTAAAAACACAAATCAAAAACGGCGAGCTGGAAGCGGATGCGCTGCTTCCGTCGGAGCGGGAATACGCCGAACAATTCGGCATCAGCCGAATGACGGTGCGCCAGGCGCTTTCCAATCTGGTGAATGAAGGATTTTTATACAGGCAGAAAGGCCGGGGAACGTTCGTCAGCAAACTGAAGATGGAACAGCCGCTTCAAGGGCTGACAAGCTTTACGGAAGATATGAGAAGCCGGGGCATGAAGCCGGGGAGCAGACTTGCCGAATACCAGCTGATTCAGGCGACGGAAGAATTATCTTCTATCCTGGGATGCGGCTATCCGGCAACGCTTCATAAAATCATCCGCGTCCGGCTGGCGAATGATATCCCGATGGCGATTGAAGCCTCGTACATCCCGTTTGACAAGGCGGGAAAACTGGACGCCTCCCATTTTCAATCATCCATGTATGAGCATATTGAAGCGTACAATCAGATGCCGATCTCACGGGCAAAACAAGAGCTTGAACCGGGAGCCGCTTCCGAGGAAGAAGCTGAGCTGCTCGGTATCCAGCCCGGCGCCCCCGTCCTCTATATCAAGCGGACCACTTATCTGCAGGACGGCACTGCCTTTGAGCACGTCAAATCCGCCTACAGAGGCGACCGCTACACATTCGTGCACTATATGGACAGGGTGAAATGAAACATCTCCAACCGTTACGGGTTGGAGATGTTTTTTTGATCTGCCATTTTCAAATCAAGCCGGTGAATGTTCTCTATGACTCTGTCAAAACGGAGAGGCTGGGGTTCTGGTATCTATTTTTATAAAGAAAAGAGTAATAAAATGCTACCCTCTGTTTTGGACAATATACGGAACCTGCTTTGAAATCAGCAGCAGCGGTTCTTTGTTTTTATGAGCCAGTGAAAACATGATTGCGCCTTCAATCATCGAGTTGATTGTCACCCCGAGCTTCTCCGCTTCCTCTTGTTCAAACCCATGCTCAAGAAATTTTGCCGCAAACACATCCGTCCACTTCTTGAACACCTCAACACATGTGCATCTTAACGTTTCATTGATCAGAGCGGTCTCACCCGCCAGCAATCCAACCGGCACGCCCTCAATATTCTGCGGATCATTAAACTGTTCAGCCGTTACATGAATAAAGTGCTGAATCGCTTCTATAGGGTCCGCGAATTGAGACATACTATTCTGTATTTGCTTTTCAACGCATCTTCCCGTATGTTTGATCGCCGCAATGGCGAGTTCTGCTTTTCCGTTTGGAAAGTGATGATACACAGACCCCCTGGGTGCTCCGCTCTCTTTTATAATTTGATTCAAACCAGTCGCATGGTATCCCTGAATCTGAAAAAGATATGCAGAGGTTTGAATAATTCTTTCTTTTGTCCCGGTTTTACTGTTCATTATGTTTCCTCCTGCATATTACGAAAACCAATCGATTTTAGTATAGAAAAGGGACATAAAAAAGTCAAAAGCACTTATCACAGCAGGGCGCCGCCATTTACGCACAGAAAAAATCCTGCTGACCGTCAGATTTTCTTCTGAGCGATCAGCAGGCTGTATGTTTTCGTTATGGGTTTGAGGCATGCCTGAAATCAAACTGATCCGGAGCCGGGCGATACGGCGTATTTCCCGTTTTGAACATCCACAACGGTGATATTGTTTTGCCGTTGTACGGGTCCTTAACAACGGTGTACCAGTAATAAACGGAATCAGGCTGCAGGCCGTCCCAGACCCAATTTGCGGTTTTTCCGCTTTTTACGTGTTTTTTATGACCGAGCAGTTCGTTCGTATAGACGTTGCATTCAAAATAATCGGTCGCTACCCTTTTCCTCTTCGGCTGTAAATCCATTTCTGCTGAGAATTCGTCTTTATCAGCGAACAGATCGGTGTCATAGTAATTGATGTCATCCGTGTACGGCGAGTAGGAGAACATGTGAACCTGATTGGCGGCCTGATCGAATTGCATCATGCGCATAAAGCCCTGCCCCCCTTCCGGACCGTCCTGGTAGTCGGTCAGAATTTGGTGAACGAGGCGGTCCGGTTTTCCGTCTCCGTCATCGTCAAGCGCATCGGTTTTTTTCATGGCGTTATGGTAATGGCCGCTTAATACCATCGCCACATTGCGATTCGGCTTGACGACTTTTCGATAGATCGTTTCCCCGATCGGGCTTCGATTTCCGCTCACAAGCAAGTACTCATGAAAGCATAAGATGGCGGTTCGGTCCGGATACCGCTTTAGCACTTGATTGATCCAGTCAATCTCTTGTTCCGCAATGCCCCAGCCCATATAAATCATAATAAAATCGTTCCCGCTTGCCGACAGCAGATCATAATGCCCGCGGTTATTTTTGTATGATCCGCCGTAATGCATGTTCTGTTCAAACCGGCGGCTCCCGAAGAAATCCCCGAATGTTCGGTATGTGCCGTCTTTATGGCCGACGTCGTGATTGCCTGCAAGCACTCCGTACGGAATCCCCGCCTTGTCAAGCGTCCGCATGGAGTGATCGGCGTTTTTCCACTGTTTCATCACCATTGAATCATCGACGATATCACCGGTATGAAAGACATATTTAATATTGTGCTTTTCCTTATTTTCTTTGATCCACTCCGTCATTTTGTCAAAAATGTGCGGGTGCCCTTGTGCGTAATACTGTGTATCCGACATCCAGACAAACGTGTAATTGCCTTTCGCCGGTATTTGATCCTGCACGATGACATTCATTTTTGAGTTTTTCACCACATCCGCTGCGGAAACGGCGGCTTTTAATGTAAACGGCTTTTTATCTTTGGCAAGAACGCTGTCCGCCTCCTGCCAGCGGCTTGTCCGGTAATTCCAAATATACATGGTTACCTTTCGGCCAGGGAGAGAGCTTCCTTTCCAGACCGCCTCGGCCAGATCCGTTTCGTCGATAGACGGGTCAACGGAGACTTCGAACCGGTGATAAGGAAAACGCTCCATACTTTCCGCCGAAACGGTTTTTCCGTCATTTGCCGAGATGCGGTTCATTTCCGGCAGGGTAAACGGCATTTCATTTTCTTTTATGCCCCTCGGCGGTTCCGTTAATGAGGCGTGTTTATACACTTTCACGCTGCCCGGATTCCGCGCGGTATAACGGAAGCCGCGATAAAATGATACATTCATGTCATCCTTCGTCGGGTCTTTTACCCGGACGGACAGCTTTGCTTTGTGGGCGCCGATTTTTTGATCGGCAAGCTCCGGCTGGTTCGGCTCCTCCCGTTTGATATGGAAGGTGCGGACGGACGTTGTTTCATTTCCGGCAAGGTCTGCCGCAATGATAGTAAGGGTATGTTTTCCGGGCTTGAGATCGGCTGATGACGTGTGATGCGGGAGCGTAATGCTTTCTCCGTCCAAAAACGCTTTGACCTCTTCCACTTTGCTCCATTTGTCACGGATGTCCGCATTCAGCTCAACATTACCTTTCAGCGCCGCGCCTTCTTTGATACCCGGGACAATCTTCGGCCCCGTATTGTCCACCCGCACAGATTGGCTCAGCTGCTCCTCACCGTCGCTAACAAAAATATGGTGATAGCCTTCAGAAAGCTTCGCCGTGTTCCACGGCAGCAGCCGTGACGTAAACAAATGATCCGGCAGGCTGAATGAGAAGGTCTTCTGCTGATTCGCCCGCCTGCCGTCACCGATAAAGAGCTGCTCAGCCGGATCCGTCTTCCCGTCTTTGATCACCGTTCCGTCCGAAAGCACCAGACGGGCATGTTTCACGACAAAATCATCCCGATTCTCTCCCGTGTCATACGGAGAAACCTTTGAGCCCGAACGGATAGATACTTTCTGCGTTTTGCCCCCTTTTTGCAGCAGACGTTCCGGAAGGAGAACCGAGTGCGTTCTGAAGCGGTGAGACGGATCGTCAAAAATGTGCAGCACCTCATTTTCCATTATGACGGTGTTTTGAAAATAAAGATTCGTTTTCCGGGCATCGAAGGCGAAATAGACCTCTTTTTCCAGCGCCGGCCGGGTCTCCTGCCGCTTGCCGTCAATCCACAGCTTGATCTTATCGGCGCTGACGTCGGAAGTCGCTTTGAGCAGATAGGTGCCGGATATCGTATCTTCGGGTTCAACATTCATTCTGAGTCCGTGTGATTTGCTCGTCTGTTCAATGTCAATCATCTTGACGGGCGTTTTTGCTTCATTTTCTCCATCACTGGCTGCGATATAATACTCAAGCTGATCCTGGCCGAGCAGTTCCGGGGAATAAAGAATGTGATGGTATAAGCTGTCGTTGCGGTCTTTTTCGGCCAGAATTCGTTTGAATGGTTTTTTCTCATTGGTCCGGTAATAAAACGCGGCTGTTTTGACAAGGTTTTTGTCTTTTATGTCAGCCTTTAATTCAATGCTTTCAGCGGGCCGGACTGGCTTTCTGTCTGTAAGGTCTTCGATGACCGGTTTTTCCTTGTCGGGTTTTATCACCCTTTTCTGCTGCGGGATCTGCGCCTGAAAAACGGAGCCCGGTGACGGCTTATGCTCGCTCGTGGAGATCTTCAGCAATTCTCCCGTTCCGTTCAGCGGATATTTGTACAGCAAAGAAGTCAGCCGGCGGAAAGCGTGTTTCCGGTATTGCGCCGAGGCGATATCCTTGCCGGTATTTGCCGACAGCACCACCGTACGCGGGCGGCCGTTGGACATTCCGTCCGTCCCTTCGATGACGGCGAGATGTTTTCCCTCCTTCAGGGGTGTCCCGTAATAGCGGTTGAAATCATCTATCGTCAGTTCTGATGCGGCGCGCCTCAGCCAAAACACGTAAGTCCCGCCTGACGGAATGACGGTATCTTCTTTCGGCCTCCATATCATGTCTGATTCCGGCCCTTCCTTCGGATAGCGGTAGCGGATATGGTAGTCTTTAAAATGAATGGGCCTGTCCGTCGTGTTATACACCTCGATAAATTCATAGGCATCAGCGCCGTCTTCATTTTTCGTATCAACCGCAAGCTCCGTAATCATCAGCTCGGGAATATGATTCAAATCGGCTTGATAGCCGTCCAGCTTCAGCCGCTTTTTCTCCGATTCCGCCCGCTGTCTGCCGTTGGTGAAAACGAGGTAATATTCCAATTCTCCATTCCAGATATCCCGTTTTGAAATCTGGGCCGTAAACAGCCGGATTGCGCCTGGCGCGGGCTCCATCGGCACCATTTTAAACCCCAGCTCATTGCTTTGTTTATAAAAAAGAAACGCCGAAAACGCTTGATAGTCAGCATTCCGTACATGAGCCTGTATGAACAGGTTTCTTTTCATTTCCGCCTTTACTTCGATTTGGGGAGGATTCTCCAGAAGCGGTATGTAATGAGGCGGCTGTCCGAATTCCTGCTGATTCACGGGGATTGCCGATTCTTTGCGCGCCGCATCCGCAGAAGGACTCACACAAAGCAAACCAATCAGAAAAAAGAGCGTCATCACAAGTTTCATCTCATTACCTCCCTATACATTATGTTGCGTCAGGAGGCTGCCGCTTATGTAAATCACACATAAAAAAGCTGCCCTCTCGGGACAGCTCGTTTTTTACCTTTTTCTAAGCGGCTCCAATATGCCTTTTTGGATCAGCAAGTGGAAAACGGACAGCACGACGGATGCCCAAATGGCGGTGCCGAACCCATCAATCTGAAAGCTGTCTCCCATCAAGGCTGCGGTCATCATTAACGTAATGGCGTTGATGACAAACAGAAAGAGGCCGAGGGTCACAACCGTGACGGGCAATGTCAATATGACGATGATCGGCTTGATCAGCACATTTAACACAGAAAGAATCACACTGGCGATGACAGCCGCTCCGATACTGCTGATATGGACGGAATCAAAATATCCCGTGATAACGATTAATAATAAAGCATTTACTAAAATGCTGACTGCCCATTTGATCATTTATTTCAAATCTCCTTCTAAAGGTACAACAAAACACCAGATAATATATACAATCGGCACGATTCCGCTCGTGACAAGCGCTAATACAACGGTGATAATGCGCAAAAGCGACGCATCCATATTGACGTACTCCGCCAAACCGCCGACGACGCCGGCGATTTTACGGTTTTTTTCTGAACGGTAAAGTCTTTTCATCCAATCACCTCTGAGTATGCTTGAGCTTAATGGCTCCTGTTAACGATTCTGAGAAAATCGAGAGATGCTGATCATGGCCTTGATTTGATGCCAGCATCAGTTCTTTTTGAATGGTATCATTCTTTTCCTTTAAAATTTCCGCATCAATCAGCTCATGGCTGAGAGAGCCGAGATTGCTTTTCAGCTCCGCTTTCACCGCCGAATCATCAGGCAGAGCGATCTCCACGTTTCCGGTCGTCGTTTTCGTGTAGATGGAGCGGCAGTGCGGCGCTGTCACGGTAAGCATGATATTGCCGTTAAAGCTTTGAACGTCAATGGATTCACTCGATCCGCGCAAATCAATCAAGCCGTTTATCGTTTCCGCTTCAATCGCGCCGCATTGATGTCCGGCCAGCTTGATTTGTCCGTTAGCCGTTTCCGCCGACGCTTTATCAGCCGTCAAATGAGAGAATGACAGAACGCCGTTTGTCGTTTTCGCCGAGAATTCTTTTACATGTAAATGTTCCCCTCTGATCGGTCCGTTAAACAGCTTCACTCTTATCTTATCGTACTCTTTCTGGGGAACATAAAGCGTGACATTGGTTTTCATCGTTTTCTTTTCCGTGCGGACAAAAAACTTATTGCCCTTCACTTCACACTCAATGTGCTGAAGAAATGCGGTGCGCGCCGCCTCCTGACTGTCCGCCCGGTACACTTTCGCCTGGCACTCCGCTCTGATATCTTCATCCGCCCACGGCACGATATTGACGCTGCCGTTTGCGATCTGCATATCAATGGCCGAGAATTCACTGTCTTTAAATTGAAAAATATGCTGCACTTCGTGTGCGTGGCCGAAATTCAGATCAAGATCCGCTTCCTTCACTTTTTTGACGGCAGAATCAATCCAGTCGAACAGCTTCGCCCCGAGCGACGGCTTTTGGCTTCCTTTTGCCCCGCTTTCGAAATCTTCCGCAGGTTCCTGGACCTCCGCAGATAATGCGGTGATCTGCTCTTCTTTTTCTTTATATTCATGATCCAGTTTTTCAATGAGCGTCAGTGCTTCCTGCGCCGTCAGCATGCCGTCTTCCACAAGCTTTAAAATCCGTTCTTTCTCCTGTTTCATACAAAACTCCTCCCCCGACTTTTCTTACACCTGGCGTAACACCTTAATTCCCTGCACGATATTCCAAATGACCATTCCGATGAGGATCAGAAAATAAACAGCTGCTTCTGTTATCATAACAAAAACGGGCACCATACTCTCCCCCTGAGCCGTAATCAATCCGCCGACAACACCCGCGGTCACAATCAGCAATCCCGCAAACGGAATGATATGGGAAATCAGAGCTCGCATGGCATGCCGCTTCGTCTCTTTTTCATCGACGACAAAGTAAGCCACAATCGGAAGAATGAGCGGCGCGAGAAACACGCTGAAATAACAGATTGATGCGATAATCGCTTGATTTCGGTTCAATAAAAACACTCCCTGTGCCTTGATGTAAAAACCCTTCCTTATACATACGTATGACGAATGGGCGGGTTTCATTTTCATGCTAAGGACATGCTTCGTTATACGTAATTTTTGATTTCAGAGATTTCACTATAGAATCTTTTCCCCGAACCGATTACAATATGTAACAAAGCCTGACCGTATGCAAGGAGGACATACAAATGGAGAAAGATCCCGAAAACGCCCAAGTAACGGAAGAGAGTCTGCGAAATTTAATTCGCGAACAAAAAAGAATGAACAGCGAAATGCTGGCTGAATTGGAACAGATCAAAGCAGCCCCTCTTCCCATTTCCCATGATATCCAATATATAAAAGTGCTGCTGGACAGCAGCAGCACCCATATTCTGCAGGACTTAATGCATTTAAGCAGACAGCTTCCCCAACAGAAAAAAGCCTGTAACACAACAGCCCAAAACCGATGAGTTTTGGGCTGTTTTTATTGATCTATTATGTGGCTGCCGTTTCTTTTTCAGCCAGCAATGTTTTCATCCGTTTTTTATCACGTTCCATTACCGGTTTCAGATAGCGGCCCGTATATGATTCTTTCACTTCGACAACTTCTTCAGGCGTCCCGGAGGCTACGATCGTGCCGCCGCCCGCTCCGCCTTCAGGTCCCAGGTCTACGATGTAGTCCGCCGTTTTAATGATATCGAGATTGTGTTCAATGACCAAAACGGTATCACCGTTATCGACGAGTCTTTGAAGCACAACCAATAGCCTTGCGATATCATCAACGTGGAGGCCTGTCGTCGGTTCGTCCAGAATATACAGCGTCCGGCCTGTGGAACGCTTATGCAGTTCGGAAGCAAGCTTAACGCGCTGCGCTTCTCCGCCTGACAGCGTCGTCGCCGGCTGGCCGAGCGTCACATACCCGAGTCCGACATCGGCAAGCGTTTGAAGCTTGCGTTTGATTTTCGGGATATTTTCAAAGAAGGACAGAGCATCTTCCACCGTCATATCCAGAACGTCAGAAATGCTTTTTCCTTTGTATGTGACCTCCAGCGTCTCCCGGTTGTAACGTTTGCCGTGGCACACTTCACACGGGACGTACACGTCAGGAAGGAAATGCATCTCAATTTTGATGATGCCGTCGCCGCGGCAGGCCTCACAGCGCCCGCCTTTTACATTAAAACTGAACCGGCCTTTTTTATAGCCGCGCACCTTTGCTTCATTTGTCTGCGCGAATACATCGCGGATATCATCAAACACGCCCGTATAAGTTGCCGGATTTGATCTCGGTGTCCGGCCGATCGGCGCCTGGTCGATGTCGATCACCTTATCAAGGTGGTCGAGGCCTTTGATTTCTTTATGGCTTCCCGGTTTCGCTTTGGCTTTATGAAGCTTTTGCGCAAGCGCCTTATGCAGAATTTCATTCACAAGCGTGCTTTTTCCGGAACCGGACACACCTGTCACCGCCGTAAAAGTGCCGAGCGGGAATTTGGCGTTCGCTTTTTTCAGGTTGTTTTCTGAAGCGCCTTTGATTTCAATGAACCGGCCGTCAGGCTTTCTTCTCTCCGGAGGCATCGGGATGAATTGAGCCCCTGACAAATAGCGTCCGGTCAGAGAGTCCGCATCATTCATCACTTCTTCTGGCGTCCCCGCCGATATGACGCGGCCGCCGTGAATGCCGGCGCCCGGACCGATATCTATCAAATAATCGGCAGCCATCATCGTATCCTCATCATGCTCCACGACAATCAGTGTGTTGCCGAGATCCCTCATGTTTTTCAGCGCGCTGATCAGACGGTCATTGTCACGCTGGTGAAGGCCGATGGACGGCTCATCAAGAATGTACAGGACGCCTGACAAACGGGAGCCGATCTGCGTCGCAAGCCTGATGCGCTGGGCTTCTCCGCCTGACAGCGTTCCCGCCGCCCGGCTCAGCGTCAGATAATCAAGACCCACTTTATCTAAGAAGCTGAGCCGCTCTACAATCTCTCTTAAAATTAAATCGGCAATCTGCATATCTTTCTCAGACAGCGTCAGGTTTTTGAAAAATTCAAGCGCGTCGCCGACAGAAAGTTCGGTAATGGTTCCGATATGACGCCCGTTGACCAAAACGGCAAGCGCTTCTTTCTTCAGCCGGTAGCCTTTGCACGTCGGGCACGATTTCTGTGACATGTACTGCTCCATCTGTTCACGGATATAATCGGAGCTTGTCTCTTTATACCTTCTCTCAATATTGCGCAGCACGCCTTCAAATTCAATTTCATTTTCGCGCACTTGTCCGAAATCATTCTCGTATTTAAAGTAGATCCGTTCATTGCCGCTGCCGTACAGCACTTTATCAAGCTGATGCTTCGGCAGGTCTTTGACCGGAGTCTCCATATCAATGCCGTAATGGCGGCAGACCGCCTGAAGCAGCTGCGGATAATATTGTGAACTGATCGGCGTCCACGGCGCGATGGCGTGTTCCTTTAATGACAGCTCGGGATTGGGGATGACGAGCTCAGGATCCACTTCCAGCTTCAAGCCGAGACCGTCGCAAGTCGGACAGGCGCCGAACGGGCTGTTAAACGAAAACAGCCGGGGTTCAAGCTCCCCGATAGAAAAACCGCACAGCGGACAAGCGTGATGCTCGCTGAACATCAGCTCCTCCTGACCGATGACATCTATCATGACACGGCCTTCCCCTAAACGGAGCGCGGTTTCCAGCGAGTCGGAAAGCCGGGCGGCAACGCCTTCCTTGACAACGATCCGGTCAATGACTACTTCAATGGAATGCTTTTTGTTTTTTTCAAGTTCAATATCGTCGGAAAGCTCGGCCATTTCTCCGTCAATCCGCACCCTTACGTAACCTTGCTTTCTGATTTGGTCAAGCACTTTGACATGGGCGCCTTTTCTGCCTGAGATGATCGGCGCAAGCACTTGAAGCTTCGTCCGCTCCGGATATTCAAGAATCCGGTCAACCATCTGTTCAATCGTTTGCGATGTAATTTCAATGCCGTGCTCCGGGCAGTGCGGTTTCCCGACTCTCGCGTACAGCAGCCGGAGATAATCATAAATCTCCGTTACCGTTCCGACGGTTGACCGCGGATTGCGGCTTGTCGTTTTCTGGTCAATGCTGATCGCCGGAGAAAGCCCTTCGATCGCATCAACGTCCGGCTTATCCATCTGCCCTAAAAATTGGCGCGCATAGGCAGAAAGCGATTCAACATACCGCCTCTGTCCTTCCGCGTAAATGGTGTCAAAGGCAAGGGAGGATTTTCCCGATCCGGACAGCCCCGTCACGACGACGAGCTGATCCCGCGGAATCGTTACATCAATGTTTTTTAAATTGTGCGCCCTTGCGCCTTTCACCTCGATCCGGTCAATTGCCATGTGTTCATCATCCTTCCGCTTTAAGCTCTAACAGTAAATCACGAAGCTCTGCCGCCCGCTCGAAATCAAGCGCTCTGGCCGCTTCTTTCATTTCGTGCTCCATTTGCTCAACGACTTTCTGGCGTTCTTTCTTCGTCATCTTCGCCAGTTTAGGCGCGGCTTTTGTTTTATATTCTTCTTTATCCTCAGCGGCCTGCGTCGCGCGGATCACATCGCGGATTTCCTTATTGATCGTTTGCGGCGTAATGCCGTGAATTTCGTTAAAGCGCTCCTGCTGTTCCCGGCGGCGCTTCGTTTCATTAATCGCGATTTCCATCGAATTCGTGATTTTATCGGCATACATGATGACGCGGCCTTCCGCGTTTCGCGCCGCCCGTCCGATCGTCTGAATCAGCGAACGTTCAGAACGGAGGAAGCCTTCTTTATCCGCATCGAGAATGGCGACAAGTGACACTTCCGGAATATCAAGCCCTTCCCTCAGCAGGTTGATGCCGATTAACACATCATGTTTTCCGAGGCGGAGGTCACGGATGATTTCAATCCGTTCAAGCGTCTTAATCTCGGAATGCAGATAATTGACCTTGATGCCGATTTCCTTGAGATAATCGGTCAGATCCTCTGACATTTTTTTCGTTAAAGTCGTCACGAGAACGCGTTCATTCCGTTCAATCCTCGCCTGAATCTCGCCGATCAGATCATCAATCTGTCCTTCGATCGGCCGGACGTCAATGAGGGGATCGAGGAGTCCCGTCGGTCTGATGATCTGCTCGATCATTTCCGGCGTATGCTCAATTTCATACGGTCCCGGAGTCGCCGACACGTACACGATATTGTGCATGTGTTTCTCAAATTCCTCGAATCGGAGCGGACGGTTGTCAAGCGCTGACGGCAGGCGGAACCCGTGATCGACAAGCACCTGTTTTCTCGCCTGGTCACCGTTGAACATGCCGCGCACCTGCGGAATCGTCACATGTGATTCATCAACGACAATCATAAAATCGTCCGGAAAATAATCAAGCAGCGTATACGGCGTAGAGCCCGGCGGTCGGAGTGTCAAATGTCTTGAATAGTTCTCGATCCCTGAGCAAAAACCCATTTCCCGCATCATTTCAAGATCATATCTCGTCCGCTGCTCAAGCCGCTGCGCTTCAAGGAGCTTGCCGTTTTCGTGCATCACTTTCAAGCGCTCCTCAAGCTCCTGTTCAATATTCAGAATCGCTTTTTCCATCTTTTCCGCCCGGGTGACGAAGTGGGAAGCCGGGAAAATCGCCACATGATCACGGTCGCCGAGAATTTCTCCGGTCAAAGCGTCGACCTCTCTGATCCGCTCAATTTCATCTCCGAAAAATTCCACTCTGATACAATGTTCGTCACGGGAAGCCGGAAAGATTTCCACAACGTCTCCGCGCACGCGGAACGTCCCGCGCTGAAAGTCGATATCATTGCGGGCATACTGGATATCCACAAGCTTTCTCAGCAGCTCATTTCGCTCAATCTCCATTTCCGGTCTGAGCGACACAACCATTTCCCGATATTCTTCAGGCGAACCGAGACCGTATATGCATGACACACTCGCGATAATAATGACATCTCTCCGTTCAAACAGAGAGGATGTCGCGGAGTGTCTCAGTTTATCAATTTCATCATTAATGCTTGCGTCTTTCTCTATAAAAGTATCCGTTTGAGGCACGTACGCCTCCGGCTGATAGTAATCGTAATAGCTGACAAAATATTCGACAGCGTTGTTCGGGAAAAACTCCTTAAACTCGCTGTACAGCTGTCCGGCAAGGGTTTTGTTATGGGCAATGACCAGTGTCGGTTTATTCACTTCTTTAATCAGATTGGACACGGTAAAGGTTTTGCCCGTCCCTGTCGCACCCAGGAGAGTCTGGTGTTTTCTGCCTTCCTGTATGCCTTTGACAAGCTTCTCAATCGCTTGCGGCTGATCTCCCTGGGGCTGATATTTCGAGACTAACTCAAAACGATCTTTCACAAAAAAGCCTCCGTTTCTTTACGAAATCTTCCTATTGATATAGTAACACAATGACGGGCAAAATCACTAAAAATACGAACTAAAGTTCGATGGTTTATTTTTACCAAGTCAATTTTTGTATAAAAAACCTGCTTTTATGGCGTAAAAGCAGGCATTCTATTTCATATTCACCATGTCAGGCATTGTCTTTCTTTTTGTCTGCTTCTTTTTTGGCCATGTACAGCCCTCCGGCCACCAGCGATACGACATCCAATCCAACGATAAAATACGTTTCGGTGTAACCCTTTAAATAGGATGCGAAAAGCAGTGCGGCTGTGAGAGCGATCGCCACATAGTGGTTAAACGTGACGCGCGTAAAAAGGACGACCAGCATAAAAGGGAAACATAATGCAAAAACGGCTTTTGTAATCACAAAAACCCTCCTCGGGAATTCTTCATCTCATCTGATTATAGTAAAAAATGAAGAATCGGACAATCGTTCCCCTGCTATCACAATACCCTTTTTCAGCAGTCTTCAATCATCTGTCAAAAAAATTGTGAATATAAATCCATTGAACCATTAACCAGATGAATCGAATTACCTTTCTTCAGCCGAAAGGATGAGAAGGTTTAGGTCTTTGTATCTTTGACAGTTTCTTCCTCCCTCTTTACAATGTAATGATAGTGTTTACTATCATTTTCTTGGATGAAGAAAAAAAGGGGGTCATACCGCATGTATTCAGTGCGATTTCAAAAAGCGGAAGAATCGAGCCGCTCTGCAGGAGCAAAAGGAATGAACCTGATTAAACTGACGAAAAACGGGCTGCCCGTTCCCGGCGGTTTCATCATTCAGACGAATGCCCTGACACGTTTTATGGAAGACAACGGGCTTCAAGCAGATCAGGAACAGATGGAGCGCGCCATTATGAACGGCACGTTTTCAAAAGAGCTTCGGGAGGAACTGACCGCGTCGTTTTATGAATTGAGAGAATCATACGCCTCTGTCGCCGTACGTTCCTCCTCCGCGTCCGAAGATCTTGAAGGGGCTTCTTTCGCGGGCCAGTACGAAACCTATTTAAATATCAAAACAGAAGAAGAGTTTCTCGGAAAAGTGAAAGAATGCTGGGCTTCCTTCTTCTCGGCGCGGGTCAGCGGTTATAAAGAGAAAATGAACAATGACACCGCAGAACCGTTAATGGGCGTTGTCGTGCAAGGGCTTATCAATTCCGAGGTTTCAGGAGTCATTTTCAGCCGAAACCCCGTCACACACGATGACGGAGAGCTGATGATCAGCGCGAGCTACGGTCTCGGAGAAGCAATCGTCTCCGGCAGCGTGACGCCCGACACATTTATCGTCAATAAAGACACATTTCAGATTGAAAAAGAAATCGGCTTAAAAGAAATGTATATCGTTTCTAAAGACGAAGGCGTGACGGAAAAAGAGACGACCGCTGACATGAGAAACCGCTTCTGCCTTGATGACGAGAGCATCAAAGAGCTTGCCATGCTGACGATAAAGACGGAAGAACTGTACGGTTATCCCGTGGATCTCGAATTCGGATTTGCCGAAAATAAGCTGTATCTGCTTCAGGCCAGGCCGATTACAACGATCGTGCAGGATCAGAAAGCGGCAGACGAAGAACGGGAATTTATTATGACGCCCCAGGATCAGAAAGATTTTTGGCTCAATATGGAGGCCAATATAGAAGGCCCCGTCAGCCCGTTATTCGCCTCACTCATTGTGCCGGCTTTGGAATACGGCCTCAAAGAGAGCACGAAGGCATTCCCTGTAATGGGCATCGAAATCGAGCGTGTCAAACTTCATCAGGGACGTGTTTTTTCCAGACAGCATAAGACGGACGACAAGCTGCCCGCAGAACAGTTAGAAGCGCTTTTCCCCGTCTTGGCTGACCGCATGTACAATATTATTCAGGAAACCTTTCTGCCTTTTTATCAAAAGCTGGACGAACTGGCGCATACAGACCATACGCCGGAGACTGCCCTTGATGCGTTCCGAAACCTGCAAGACTTCTATTTAAAAGGATACGCAGAACATTTCAATATTGTCTTTCCGCAGGTTGCGTTAAACATGATACTGGAATCCATGTACGGACAGGTTGAGAAAGAAAACACCTCCCTTCTGTACGAAATGCTGGCTGGCGTCATGAATAAGTCATTGGAGACCGACAGACAGCTGTGGCTGCTTTCCGGACAAGTAAAAGACAGCCCTGAGCTGCGGCGCGTCTTTACGGTTTCTCATGCCGATGAGCTGCATCAGACACTTCTGCAATCAAATGAGGGAAAACGCTTTCTCGAACAAGTCGGTGAATTTTTACAGGAATACGGCTGGAGATCCGTGAAAAGTCATGATCTGATTGAAGAAACTTGGGCGGAAAACCCTTATTTCGCTTTAGCCAACATTCAGAACTATGTCCGGAACGGATACGATTTTGACAGTGAGTTTCATAAAACGATAGAAAAACGAAAACAGCTCTACGCCGACTTTATGGATAGAATTGAAGATGACGGCTTCCGGGAGACGTTTGACCGCTATTATCAGTGGACATTGTCTTCATCCGTTATCAAAGATGATCACCATTTTTATATTGATGCGATGCTGGACGCCAAAGCGCGCCTTTGCCTTCTGAAAATCGGCGAGCTGCTTCAAAAACAAGGCGTAATCGATGATCGGGAGGATATGTGGTACTTATACAGCGATGAAGTCGAGAAAGCGCTGGTGTCGCCGGTTCCGATGCAGGAAAAAGCCGCTGAACGAAAACAGCTCTTCCAGCAATATCAATTGCTTGAAGCCCCCGCTTATCTCGGAACTCCGACTTCGGAACAGCTGAAAACGGCTGAACAGATTACCGGCTCCATCACAGAAGATGAAAAAAACACTGAACATCAAATTTACGGACTTGCGGCGTCAAGCGGAATCGCAAGCGGCCCGGTGAAAGTCATTCGTGACGCAAGTGAATTTTCCCGTTTTTCAACAGGAGACGTGCTTGTCTGCAAAATGACGACACCGCTGTGGACCAGTCTGTTCCAGGATGCAAAGGCCGTCATTACGGACACGGGCGGCATCCTGTCACATGCGGCGATCATCGCGAGGGAATACGGGCTCCCGGCCGTTCTCGGCACACGTGCCGCGACTGACAGGCTCAACGACGGAGATATCGTCACGGTGGACGGGACAAACGGCAAGATTACGATTGTCAAACGCGCTTCATGCTAGGTTTCCCTCTTTATTGACGGGCAGGGCGGGTGTATACTTGTCCTGCCAGTATTTACGCGAGGTGAAACATGTTGAGAACGACGAACAAGAGAATTATTGACGCCGCGATGAATCTGATCATCCAAAAAGGATACCGCGCAGCGACAACAAAAGAAATCGCAGAAAAAGCAAAAGTAAGCGAAGCAACGATTTTCCGTAATTTTAAAAACAAACAAGGATTAATGAAAGCCATGATTGAACAGCAGACGCCGGTTCCGGAAAGCATGATCACCAAGGCGGAAGGCGATTTGTATGAGGATCTTCTTCATTTCGCCGCGACCCTTCTTCAGCAATTGGAACAAAAAAAAGAAGTGTTCCGCATCTGCCTGCGCGAACCGGAACTATTCGAAGACGTCCTGCAGGATATTGTCGTATATCCGCAATCCGTGAAAAAGCATTTAATCGTTTACTTTAAGGAGCTGACAAAGAAAAATATGATAAGCCCCGGCAGTGAAGAAGCTAATGCAGACGTCTTTATGACGATGATTTTCGGTTATTTTATACACCGGCTGCAGCTGGGGAAAAGAGTCATCACTCTCTCTGAGGAAACGATGCTGAAACACAGCACTGAGATTTTCATGAAAGGCATTACCGGCCGGTCATTTTCCGGCTCCAAGGAGGATGAAGGATGGGTTCAAAGAAAGAATGGGCGCTGATCGTTTCGCTTTTGCTGGGAGCCATACTCGTTCCCATCAATTCTACGATGATCGCAGTCGCCCTTTCATCCATTTCCCGCTCATTCAGCGAATCAATTGCCAGCATCACATGGGTAGTGACCGTGTATTTAATCGTGATGGCCGTGACACAGCCCATTGCCGGCAAACTCGGTGATATGTACGGAAACAAAAAAATGTATTTATGGGGCGTCGGCCTTTTTCTCATCGCATCATTGGGGTGCGCCCTCTCGCCAAGTCTTTTCTTATTGATTTTCTTCCGGGCGCTTCAGGCTGCCGGCGGCGCTTTGCTTACGCCAAACAGCATCGCCATCATCCGCCATGTCGTGTCTGAAAAACGGCTTCCGAAAGTATTCGGCTTTTTCGGCCTCGGTGCCGGGCTGGGTGCGGCTCTCGGTCCGTTTATCGGCTCTCTTTTAATTGAGAGCTTCAGCTGGCATTCGATCTTTTGGGTCAACATTCCGTTTCTTGCAATCGCACTTGTGACGGCATTAGTGATGTTTCCTAAATATAAAGAAGAAACGTCTGACGCTCCGCTTGATATCATCGGGTCCGTTTTGCTTGCCGGAAGCATAGTATCTATTATTCTTCTGACGAAAAATGAAAGCTCTTTGGGCTATTGGGTGTACGCACTGCTCATTCTCGTATTTGTTCCGCTATTTTTCAGGCGGGAGCTGCGCACGAAACATCCGATTATTGATTTTGACCTGTTTAAAAACACGACCTTTACGAGCGCCAATCTGTCGGTTCTGTTAAGCAATTTAATGATGTACGCCGTGTTATTGATTATGCCGCTCTTTATGACCGGCCACTTCAGCATGAATACATCGCACAGCGGCATGGCGCTGTCAGTCTTTTCTGTTTTCATGTCCGCCAGCAACTGGGGCGGAGCTCAGCTGCATCAGAAATGGGGCGCGCGAAGAATGATTTTTCTGTCCTTCGGGCTGATGGCCGTAGCCAATCTCTTATTTCTGCTTTTGGTTTATTCCCATTCCGTTCCGTTTCTTATGGCATCGCTTATTGTCGGAGGCATCGCGTCAGGTGCGGGGCTGACGAGCATGCAGGTATCTTCTCTTGCGACGGTAGAACCGGGCATGTCCGGCATCGCATCCGGGATTTTCTCCACCTTCCGTTATTTCGGAAGCATTATTTCTTCAGCGCTGATCGGTTTAATCTCCGGGTTTCATATTCTGTTTATCATATTGATCGGAGTTTCTGTGATCGGCTTGTTCGTATCGCTTGGTATCAAGTCCGGGGAAACCGTTCAGACGAAAAAAAGCCATTCGGCATAACGAAAAAGGTTCCGTAAGCATCTGCTTTCCGGAACCTTTTCTAGTTTTCCTTCTTCATTTTCTCTCTCAAAGTGTCACCGCAATGCCGTTTGCTCTATGAGAATCTTTTGATTTACAAGAGAAAAGGTGAATGTAAATGGCTGAGAGTTCCGATCAAGTTCGCCGCTGACATCGTAATCCGGCCGTAAAAAAAGCCCGGCCGCTGTGTTGTTAGCGGCACCAGGCTTTTTATATGTGATTTTTCATAATTAATAAAACTGAAAGCTTATTATTTCCAATGTTTTTTCTTAATTTTTTTCATAATTCTCCTTACTAAAACCTACCTAAAACAATTATTGAATATTACTTTTATAATTAAGCAAAATTAAGTAACAATCATTGAAGGATTCTCAGACTGATAAAATTTATTTTAAATATAATATTTCAAAACACATTGATCCTCCTTCTAAAGTTGAGTCGCGTCACTTTAGTAGAATCATACCGTGGCTTCCCTTGTCAAAAGGCACAGTTCTTTTTTACACCACTACTTGAGACTTTAACGTTTCTCTCATTTGAATTAATTCAAAATAGAATTAATGGGGGAGATTACCCCCGTATTTCCAGGCGATCCAGGTGGGTGGCCTGGTAAATATTTGAGTCTCTGTATCTTTAACAATAGTATTTACAATATCATTAGGATACCGATTCAAAAAAAATGTTCTCCTTTAAACTTATGAAATTTCACGTTTCCTTCAACAACTTCACTCCATTTATGCATTTCATTGATATGAGTCGAAAAATCGCTATCCGCATAAAAAACGCTTACTCCACAACTTATTTTTTCTGCTTTGGGCTGAAACTTATAATTGTCCAAAATTATAAAATCTGCTCGCAAAATCGGAAGAAACATATCCATAATCTCTTTTGTATAAAACTCCTCTGGTATTCCCCCATATTGTTCCACCTTTGTCAAGAAAGTTTCATTAGTCATATTTTCAATGTCTTCTCTCTTTTCAAAAATATGTGGAGCATCTCGCCCAGAAAAAAACAGATGCCTTGGTTCCTTAGTTCCCATTTGCTTAAGTTTATAATATATCTCATAAGTCAATAAGGCTCCCATGCTGTGTCCAAATATAACATATTCATCGTCATATTCTAATTGTTCACTTATTCTTTTGGCGATATCTTCACTTGCTTCACCAACAGACTGGTAACAAGGCTCTGTGAATCGAGTTCCTCTTCCAGCCAATTCACATATACACAATTCATATCTATCCGGCAGTAGTTTTTTCCATTCATAATATGCATTTACCGACGCTCCAGCATATGGAATAGGAAATACTTTTATTTTATTTATTTCACTCACTCCTATGTTCAACTTGAGCCCACTATCATTACTATATAAACCTATAAGTATTCAAGATACATTTAATTGTACTTCTCTATCTCTCGCTGCTCTGCCAGCAACAAATTCACCATATCACTATAGCTATTCAAACCGTCTGTCTGATTATTTGCCTTCAGATATACATCATTTACATTTCTTGAAATACTTGAAATAACACCCTCATACTTATCCCGGTACTGCTCATTTTGTTCTATATCATGCTGCACCGCCTTGGACAGACTGGACATTATATCAGACGCCTGATCTGGATCCACTTTCTTTAGCTCAGATATAGAATAATCAAATGCCAGAAATAAACCACTGTATAGTATCATTGGATCATCCTGCTGCTTACATGCCAGATAAGCTATAAAATTAGCCTCATCCTCATGCATGAAACCACTCTGATGTGCCAATTCATGTGCCATAGTAGCAGGCACCAAGAAAACGGGCACATTAACATTGATATTGGATTCATAAGTAAAAGGGACAAAGATACCATTTATCCCTGCATGCGACATTAGCTTTGACATCACAACTGGTTTTGGTGTTGAGTATAAAGAATGCTCCAAAACAGGATATTCCTTTGATAACATTTGCATCGAGAACACTGCGTGTTGTGCATAATAATCAAAAACCTCTGGTACTTGAGCCAAAAGATCAGTGTCCGCTAACTTTTCCCTTGCCAATTCCATTTCAACGGCAAGCGACTTACTCAATTTGACCAGTTCCTCCTTGCTGTAGTTCTCTTCTTTATATTCGGTATAAGACAAAAAAGAATATCTGTAATAGTTTATTCCACCCAAAATAGTATAACAAAAATATATCACGCTACAGATCGTAACTATTCCTAGAGCACCACGATAAACTACCATCCTACGTACACCTTTACTCATGATAACCTTGCGCACATAATAAACGATATAAAATAGAAAAAGTAACACAACCAACACGACGAGCCATTCACTAACAGAAAACTTGACCCAAGAAGGTACAAATCCTACTATTTTTGACAATAACGGATATACAGACCTACTGTATTTTTCCGCCCAATCCTGATGGTTCTGCGCGTATATTGTCAGTATGTAAGCTATAACTCCAAGTGAAATCAACGGTAATCTCTTAAGTAAAAGCTTTTTTATAATGTACTCCCCCTATCCAACATAACCATTATAATCAGTTATTCTTAATATATATCCTGCTAAAGATTCATCTTCTAAAGGTTTTGGAGTTAGCAATAACCTTTCCAATAAGCCATACCTCTCCTTCATTTATTTTTTTATTATTTCAAAATAAAACAGCTAAGAAAATATAATTTTCTTAGCTGTTTTATTTTGAAATCTAGTTTAGGAGTTCTTGAAACTATTCCGAATAATTATGAAAAATCACATTATAATGCTGTCATTTCTTCGTGCTCGTGTTCATCCTGCACGAATAAAATACCTAATTCATGATGTTCGCCTTCATAGGACGCGCGCTGATCAAACCGGATCTCACCGTTCAGGCCGATGATCTCCATTTTTACAAATGCGCGGTTTTTTTGAAGTGCTTCATAAAAATCCGATACATGCTTCACGGGGATGCCGTTTACTTTCGTAATAATCTCACCGATCTTCAGCTCAAGATCGTCCGCGGGTGTATTCGGAATGATGCCGAGCACCATTAAGCCCTGATCCCGCTTAGAGAAATAAAACGGAGCCGCGTTATCGTTCAGCCGCTGTCTTAATGATAAAAACAGGCGTCCGAGCACCGCAATACAAGCGGCAGCTCCGGCAAGCGGAGTCCACCAAAGGGCCGCTGCCCCGAATGCGGTCACGATAACCCCGAGAATCATGACACGTTTCGCCGTTATCCTTATGCTGACTTCCGGAAGTGAACCCTGCACACGCTGTCCGAAGCCGGCGATATAAGGAATCCAGATCAAATGGAAAGAGCCGCCCGGCACGGTAAAGACAGGCCACCAAGAAAGGTGTGACTCAAGCCCGCTGCCCGGCACCAATAAGAAAAGCGGAAGCAGCCATGCGCGATTCGCCAATTGTCGGCCGATGGGCAGGCCTCTGCTGCTGACGACAAGCGCCGGAGATGTTTTCAGATGCGCTGAACGGCAGGCAGCCGCTCCCTCCGTGATAATCAAAAGGCCCATAAACACGGCCGCCGATGCCCAATTCACGCCGAATGCCTGCGGAAACCGATCCGCAAACGGCACTGTGTGGGTATACTGAAGGAGAAACGCAATGAACATGCCGGCGCTGACAATATAAGCTGATGACAGCCAATTCATACGGAACGTCAGCGAAGCCAAAGCCGTCACGGCCGCGATTATGCCGAGAAGACCGAATGGAATCGAAATTCCCAGTCCAAAAAATAATATGGAGAGAAGTATACCCGGTATAAGTCCTTTTATGTATGTAAAGATAAGCTCGTCATACATATCCGCGATTTTTGTATGAAACGTATGGCGTTCACGTTTGATCCGCAAATATCCGCATGCGAGACTTATGATGATAAAAAACCAGAACATCGGGTGCAAAAAAAACAGACCGATACTTTTCAGAAGTTCAATTCCCCATTGAACAGACACTGCTTTCACCGCCTCAAGCCAAACATTTTAATTCTATTCTACCAAATAATCATTGGCTTGAATATCTCAAACGTCTATCTCTCTTCCGTCATCCAGAGCGTTACATTTGAGAGAGAGAAATCTTTCAGATAGTGGTCAACCTCCACCTCGATCACGCCGCTGATCAGAAGCATGGACCGCTTAATATCCGTCAGATTAATTCCTAAACGTTTATGGTTTTTCATTAAGTAAGTGAAATAATGCTTCGCACACTCTTCATTGATTTCGTGAACGCATTCAACATTTGTGTAATTGACCAGGTATCTGCTGAACAGCATAAGAAGACTTAGTGCTTTTGTTGATGAAAATGTAACGTCTTTTGTTCTGTCTTTTAGTTGTTCCACTAATTCATAATATTTTTTTTCACGCACAATACTTGCCCTCTTCAATTGTGAACCCCCATTTTTTTATCCAGATAAGCACGGGTGATTACAGCTGCCGTGCTGAAGCGCCGCAAACACTTCTGCTTTCGATACTGAAATGCAGCTGCCAAACTAAAACTGTTCTCTATTAGAACCTTCTTTTATTGTAAGAACTAAAACTGACTGAGGCAACTTTCAAAAGTTTCATTTTGAATACATATTAACTCGGCATAAAGTCTCTCTTCTCTATAAATATCGGGTAATGTTTGTCCTTTATAAATGTTTAAATGTGAAAATTTTTTTAATATCTTGTCAAAACCGACATAATTATATGTCTTTTAGTTCATTTTTAGAGTGTGACAAAAGAAACAGGAGACGTAAAAAACGCCTCCTTTTCATTTATTTTACAAATAATGATTTTAACGCCATTTGCAGCTGTAAATCATTTTTTTCGTCAGATTTCTGTTCATTCAACAGCTGATTCATTTTTTCCGCTGTCTTTTTATCAATGACCGCTGTTTTATCAAGTTTGTACCGGTCTTGAAACGCCAGAACGGCTTTTTTCATTGTTTTGCTGAAATAGCCGTCTGCTCTGCCCGGGTCGAAGCCTAGGCCTTTCAGCAGGATTTGGGCGTGCTTGACATCCGCGCTGTTCATATCAGGCTGAAGCGGCTGTTTCAGCTGAAGCGGTCCCGCCGCAAAATAATCCGGCTGGCTCACAGCGATTGTCGGAGCAATGCCTTTTTTGTGAATCCAATTGCCTTTCGGTGTCAGCCATTTATAAAGCGTCAATTTAATGTTGCTCCCGTCTCCCATAGGCACGGCCTGCTGAACCGTTCCTTTACCGAAAGAAGTGTCACCGACAACGTCATAATGTCCCGCTTCTTTTAACGCACCCGCAAGAATTTCTGAAGCGGAGGCGCTTCCTTTATCCGTGATGACATTGACGGGATACGGCTTCTTATGTTTTAAGGTTGAGAAATATTGCTTTTTATCGCCGTTACGCTCCGCAATTTGGATATACGGCATGTCTTTTGTGATGAAATGCTTTAAAATTTGTTCAACGCTTTGAAGGTAGCCGCCGGGATTCCCTCTTACATCAAGGACGAGACCGTCAATCCCTTGTTTTTCAAGCTTTTTCAGCGCCGCGGCGAAGTCCTGGGCGGTATGCTCGGAAAATGTCGATATTCCGATGTAGCCGACATGATGACCGCCTGATTCTTTGCGGGAAGCAAATACGGTTTCAAGCGGGATTTCCGCTCTTTTAATCCGGAATGACAGCTGTTTATCAGTACCCGGACGCTGTATTTTAATAGAAACCTTCGATCCTTTTTTTCCTCTGATTTTCAGCACGGCTTCGTTTAAACCTTTCCCGTTCATTGACTCGCCGTTTATGCTGATAATTTCATCATTCGGCTTGAGTCCCGCTTTTTCCGCCGGAGATTGCTTAAACGGTGATACGATAATGATTTTATTGTCCTCCATACCGACTTCAGCGCCGATCCCTTCGAAAGAAGAATCAAGAGAATCGGAAAACTGCTTAGCGGTCTGCTTGTCCATATAAACGGAATAAGGGTCGTTTAATGTAGACAGCATCCCCTGAATCGCTCCTTCAAGAAGCTTTTCTTTATCTACATTTTCCACGTATTCGTTCGAGATCAGCTCATATGCTTTTTCGATTTTTTCCATTGCCCGGCTTCTTTCTGCGTCTGATGAATTCGGCTGTGCCGCCCCGGCAATATGAGCTCCGCCGCACATGATGCTGACGGCCGCTATCACTGCGATCATTTTCTGCTTCATCGTTTACCTCCTCTTAGTCCTTTTACGAAAATCTGGAGATAGTATGTGTAAATTGCAAAGAATTCATGTAACGGCAACAAAAAAATGAAAACGCGAGATTGTTACATATATATGGGTAACGTATAATATTTTGTATGCAATTCATTAAATATACAGGAGAATGCGATATGAAAATAAAATTATCGATTTTATCCGCGGCGGTTCTGGCCGCAGGCATTACCGCCTTTGTCTGGCCAAAAACAGAGGCCAATGAAAAAACGCAGACGGACGCCTTGTATGTTTCTCCCGCAGGCAGCGACCAAAATGAAGGAACGAAAGAAAAGCCGTTCCGCACATTAAAACATGCGGCTGAAAAGGCAGAGGCCGGGACAACCGTATTGATTCGGGAAGGGACGTACGATGAAACGTTTGAAGTAAAGCACAGCGGCACGGCCGAAAAGCCGATTACATTTCGGAACTATCAGAATGAGCATGTCTCAATCAGCGGCAAATCTGCGCCAAAAAGCGATTCTGAAACTCCGTTAATTCAAATCCGCAATAAACAGTACATTACCATTCACGGCGTTACGCTTGAGAATCTCTCCGTATCATCAGAAGATGCGACGGCCATGGGAATCTATGTCACCGGATCAAGCAGTCATATCAACATTGACGGCAACCATATCCGAAACATTAAAACCACGGCTGATGAGGGAAATGCACACGGCATCGCGTTTTACGGCACAGGCGCCATGAAGGATGTCAGCATCACAAATAATACGGTTGAAAAACTGACGCTCGGCGCAAGCGAAGCGGTCGTGCTGAACGGGAATGTTGACGGATTTAAGATTGCCGGCAATACCATTCGGGACAATAACAATATCGGGATTGACGTGATCGGATACGAAGGAACGTCCAAGCAAAACGACTATGCGCGAAACGGCGTCATTGAAAACAATACGGTGAGCCATAACTCTTCTTACGGAAATCCCGCTTACGGAGATGAATATTCAGCAGGCGGTATTTACGTTGACGGCGCAGAACATGTGGACATTAAGAATAACACCGTTTACAACAATGACCTCGGCATTGAAGCCACTTCCGAACATAGAGGGAAATACGCACGAGATATCCGGATTACGGATAACAAGGTGTACGGCAATGCTTACACCGGTATTTCAATCGGAGGCTATGACACAAAACGCGGCGGCACCATCAATTCGGTGATCGCTCACAACATTATGTACCGAAATGACACGAAGGACCTTGACGGCGGCCAGCTGCTGCTGCAGTACGGCACAAAAGGGAACACGATCGAAAAAAACATCATGACGGCAAGCGGTTCAAGGATTTTTATCGCAAATGATTATACGAAAAACGAAGGCAATACCGTTAATCATAACGTCTATCACAAAGAAGCCGGAAAAGACGGCATTTGGAATTGGAAGAACAGAGAATATGATTCATTCACAGCGTACCAAAAAGGAACGGCAAACGATTCGGATTCCATTTATGCGGACCCGATGTACCGTGACGAATCGTCTTATGACTTTACATTAAAGCCCGGATCACCGGCCCTGCCCGTCATTCAGTAACGAAACCATTAAAAAAAGCCAGTCTATATCAGACTGGCTTTTGTATTTATACACGAAGGAATTTCCGGATGGAAGTCAGACTTCCCCATACTCCGATAACCGCGCCGATCAGAATGAGCACAAGTGATACTTGGAACACAAACGGACTGTACGGCAGAAGTGAAACAAATGATCCCTGAACTTTCGGGGCCACCCAAGCGACCATCGACTGGTACGTACTCAGCACGAGAGCGATCGGTATGATAGAACCGAATACCCCAAGCAGCAGCCCTTCCAGGAAGAACGGCCAGCGGATAAACCAGTTTGTCGCGCCGACAAGCTTCATGATTTCAATCTCTTTTCTTCTGGCGAAAATCGTGATTTTAATCGTATTTGAAATTAAGAACATCGCCGTGAACAGAAGGCCGATGATTAACGCAATCCCGATGTTGCGTGACACCCCGACGATCTTAAACAGACGGCTGACTTCTTCTTTCCCGTATGTCACTTTATACACATGATCCAGCTTTTCAATTTTTTTCGCGACTTTCGGCGTATCATGCGGATCTGTCGTTTTGACGATAAACGCGTTGTTCAGCGGGTTTTCCTGATCTTGCATTTTCATGGCCTTTCCGCTGTCGCCGAAGCTTTTGACCAATTGATCAAGCTCTTTATCTTTAGATGAAAACTCTACGCTTTGGATTCCCGAGATGTCTTTAATCTCATTCTGCAGCGTATCCTGCGTTTTCTTATTGGACGTCAGATCGATTAATACTTTAATTTCCACTTCTTTTTCAGCATTTTTAGCCATGTTGTTTAAATTCAGCATAATGACTAAAAACACGCCGACCAAAATCAATGTAACGGTAACGGCACTGATGGATGCAAATGTCATCCATGTGTTTCTTCCGAGAGATTTAAAACTCTCACGCAAATGGCGCCCGAGAATTTTAATCATAAGAACCATACTCCCCTCTTGACTCATCACGCACAATAATTCCGTCTTCGATCGCGATGACCCGTTTCTTCATGGTGTTTACTATTTCTTTATTGTGTGTCGCCATCACGACGGTCGTTCCGCGGTTATTAATCTCTTCCAGCGTCTTCATGACTTCCCATGATGTTACCGGATCAAGGTTGCCCGTCGGTTCGTCAGCTATCACGACGTCAGGATTGTTGACGATGGATCTTGCGATGGAAACACGCTGCTGTTCTCCTCCGGAAAGCTGGTCGGGAAACTGCCGCGCTTTATGCTTCAGCTGCACAAGATCGAGCACTTCGAGCACGCGTTTTTTAATAACGGACTGCTGCTCTCCGATCACCTCAAGCGCGAACGCGACGTTTTCAAATACCGTCAGTTTCGGAAGAAGTTTAAAATCTTGGAAAACAACACCTATTTTACGCCGCACGAAAGGAATCTCTTTTTCTTTTACAGACGCGAGATCTTTATGATTAATCAATATTTGTCCTTTTGTCGGCTTTTCTTCTCTGTAAATCATTTTAATAAAAGTAGATTTACCGGCTCCGCTCGGTCCCACGACATATACAAATTCTCCGGGATGAATCATGACTGACAGCCCGTTAATCGCTTTTACACCGTTCGGATAGGATTTATATACTTCTTTCATCTCTATCATGAAATCACCTAATCTTTTAATTATGTCTTGCAGCCATAGAGTTCGTAAAAATACTGCGGTTTATGGCCGGTTTACCAGGAAACAGATGAAAAATCTGAAAGTTCCTTTTCCTCAGTACACTTCATTATACGTCAAATTTAGACATATTACTATTACAGTTTCTTTTCATTCCCAGACCGTGAAAAAACCTTGCCCCTATAACAGGCAAGGTTTTTCTGTTATTTTTTCTGTGACAGCCATTTTGCGATCTCAGCGGCTTCCTTATCATTTACAAGATGGCTCGGCATATTGCCGCGTCCGTTTTTAATGATGCTTTCAATTTTAGCTTCATCATACTTCCCGCCGACTTCCTGTAAATTCGGACCTCCGCCGCCTTCTAAGTCTTTTCCGTGGCAGCCGATACAGCTTTGCTGATAAAGCTCTTCTCCTGCTGACGCAGAAGCTTTTGATCCGCCTGAGCTGTCAGAGCTTTCTTTTTTCGATTCATTGGATCCGCCGCATGCCGCCAGCAGGACGGACATGGTCAGAACCATCGCCAGCAGCGCCCATTTTGATTTCATATGTAAGATGCACCCCTTCGCTATTATAACCCCGTTTACGCGCGTTTGAAACCCTCGCCGAGCACCTCGCTTGCGTCTGCGACAATGACAAAGGCTGACTCATCAATTTGTTTGACGATTTGTTTCAGTTTTGTGAATTCGGTCTGGCCGACGACACACATTAAGATCGGCCGGTCATGTTCCGTATACCCGCCGACTGCGGAAATCTTCGTCACACCCCTGTCGATTTCTTTAAACACAGCCGATCTGACGGCTTCTTCATGCTGCGTAATAATTAAAGCCATTTTGGAGCGGTTGAACCCGACCTGCACGACATCAATCGTTTTGCTTGAAATAAATACCCCGAGCATCGCATACAGTCCCTGCTCCACTCCGAAAACGAGCATCGCGCTCAGCACAATTAATCCGTCCATGATGGCGAGGCACGTTCCCAGCGACAGCCCCGTGTATTTGTGAATGATCTGGCCCGCCAGAGCCGTTCCCCCCGTGGAGCCTTTGCCGAGATACACGATGCCGATTCCCGTTCCGATCCCGACGCCTCCGAAAATCGCCGCCAGCAGTTCATGGGTCGTCGCGGCAGGCAGATCTCTTGTTAAATAGACGGCGAGCGGCAGAACGATGGAACCGACCAGTGTCTTCATTCCGAACTTCCCGCCGAGAATGATCACTCCGGCGATAAACAAAGGGATGTTAATAATCCACTGCACGTAAGCCGGTTCAAAACCAAACGTTTCTAAAATGGTGCTGATCCCGCTTACTCCCCCCGCTGCTATACGGTTCGGCAGCAAAAATACGTTAAACACGATCCCCGTAATCGCCGCGCCGATCATGATGTATATATAATCTTTGATCAGACGGAGCGGCTTATTGTGATTCACATCCATGCAAAATCCTCCGTTCTCCGATTTTCTCTCGATAGCATTTTAAGTCTTCCCGGCTTAGAAGTAAATAACAGCCAAATACCGTATTAATTTGCTAAAGCGCTGTTGTGAAAAATGGAAAAAGAGAACGGATAAAAAAACACACCTTGCCAAAGGCAGGTGTGTTCCCGGATTACGACAGTTTAGAACGTAAATAGGCGTCAATGAAGATATCGATATCTCCGTCCATAACCGCCTGCACGTTCCCCATTTCCGTATTGGTGCGGTGATCTTTCACCATGGAGTACGGATGGAAGACGTACGAGCGGATTTGGCTGCCCCAGCCGATTTCTTTCTGTTCGCCGCGGATTTCGTCAAGCTCCGCCTGCTGTTCTTCAATTCTGCGCTGATACAGCTTCGCTTTGAGCATTTTCATCGCCCGGTCGCGGTTTTTGATTTGTGAACGTTCCGTCTGGCACGTGACGACTACATTTGTCGGGAGGTGGGTGATCCGAACGGCTGAATCAGTCGTATTGACGTGCTGTCCGCCGGCACCGCTCGCCCGGTACGTATCAACTTTAATATCTTCGGTACGAATATCAATGTCGATTTCTTCATTGAATTCAGGCATGACTTCACAAGACACGAATGACGTGTGGCGGCGGCCTGATGAATCAAATGGAGAAATCCGCACGAGGCGGTGTACGCCTTTTTCCGCTTTTAAATAGCCGTATGCATTGTGGCCTTTAATGAGCAGTGTGACAGACTTAATTCCTGCTTCATCTCCCGGGAGATAATCAAGCGTTTCAACTTTGAAACCGCGTCTTTCCGCCCAGCGGGTATACATTCTGAGCAGCATGGAACCCCAGTCCTGGGATTCCGTACCGCCGGCCCCCGGATGAAGTTCTAAAATCGCGTTGTTTTTGTCATATGGTTCACTGAGCAGCAGCTGAAGCTCAAATTCATTCAATTCCTTCGTTAATGACTTCAGCTCTTTTTCAAGCTCTTGCTGAAGGTCCTGGTCAGGTTCTTCTTTTAAAAGATCATGTGTCATTTGCAGCTCTTCGTGAGACTCGCTCAGCTGATGATAGGAGTTCACGTATTCCTTCAGACCGTTCGCTTCGTTGATGACGGTTTGGGCCTTCTGCTGGTCATTCCAGAATTCCGGTTCCGCCATCTTTTCATCTAATTCTGCAATGCGGGCTTCCTTTGATTCGAGGTCAAAGAGACCCCCTGAAGTCCGCTAAACGAGAAGCCATATTTTCGAGCTCTGCCCTGATTTCTGATAATTCCATTCCATTCACCTCATTAAAAGATCCGGGGCGCCATAAGACGCAGACCCGGTCATGTTCGCTTCATACAGTCGAGACTATTCTGTCCGGCCGCAGCAATTTTTATATTTTTTTCCGCTGCCGCAATGGCAAGGCGCGTTGCGTCCGATATCCACAACTTTGCGCACCGGCGCTTTTTTCGCTTGTTTGGCCTCATCGCCGTCCTGCGGCTGATGAGCCGTCGTTTGGCCCTGAACAACTTCTTCGCGTTCCAGATTGCTTTCAATCTCGGCCTTCATGACGAATTTCGCAACTTCGTCCTCAATGGACTCAATCATGTGCTCAAACATTGCGAAACCTTCCATTTGATATTCACGCAGCGGATTTGTCTGCGCATAAGCGCGGAGGTGAATCCCTTGACGCAGCTGATCCATCGCATCAATATGATCCATCCATTTTGAATCAACGGCACGCAATACGATGACTTTTTCAAATTCACGCATCTGCTCTGTGCCGAAATTCTCTTCTTTTTCATTATATTTTGTCATGATGCGGTCCATGATCATCTCATGCATTTCATCCGGTTCTTTTCCGAAGATATCGCTCTTTTCAAGTGCGCCTTCATCAAGATACGTTGAATTCACCAGCTCCACGAGGCCGTCAAGATTCCATTCTTCCGGAAGCTCCTCTTTCGGCGTATAAGCCGCAATCGCACGCTCCAGAGAAGACTTGATCATGCCTTCCACAATGTCACGCAGGTTTTCAGAGTCAATGACTTCAAAACGCTGCTTGTAAATGACTTCGCGCTGCTGACGGAGCACGTCGTCATATTGAAGAAGCTGTTTACGTGAATCAAAGTTGTTTCCTTCGACACGTTTTTGAGATGATTCCACAGCGCGTGACACCATTTTGCTCTGAATCGGCGTGGAGTCATCCATACCGAACCGGTCAAGCATCGCCATCGTCCGTTCAGCTCCGAAACGGCGCATCAATTCATCTTCCATTGAAAGATAAAATTGTGTGATGCCCGGGTCTCCCTGACGTCCTGAACGTCCGCGGAGCTGATTGTCAATTCGGCGGGATTCGTGGCGTTCCGTACCGACGACTGCAAGGCCGCCAAGCTCTTTTACGCCTTCGCCAAGTTTAATGTCGGTTCCGCGTCCCGCCATGTTGGTCGCAATCGTGACAGCGCCTTTTTGTCCCGCTTCTTCAATAATCTGAGCTTCACGCTCATGGTTTTTGGCATTCAGCACCTGATGCGGAATCCCTTTGTTTTTCAGAAGTTTAGAAATCAATTCAGACGTTTCAACGGCAACCGTACCGACAAGAACCGGCTGTCCGGTCATGTAGCGCTGGGCGACATCCTCCGCCACCGCCTTGAATTTCCCTTCCATTGAGCGGTAGATCAAGTCCGGACGGTCGTCACGGATGACCGGCTGGTTGGTCGGGATGGATACAACCTGCATGTTATAAATATTGCGGAATTCTTCCTCTTCCGTTTTTGCGGTACCGGTCATACCCGCAAGCTTTTCGTACATACGGAAATAGTTTTGGAACGTAATCGTCGCCAATGTCATGCTTTCATTTTGAATCTCCAGGCCTTCTTTCGCCTCAATTGCCTGGTGAAGACCTTCGCTGTAGCGGCGTCCTTTCATCAGACGGCCGGTGAAGGAATCAACGATGACGACCTGGCCGTCCTCAACAACATAATCCACGTCTTTCTGCATCGCCGCATGGGCTTTTAAAGCCTGGTTGATATGGTGGTTCAAGGCCACGTTTTTGACATCAAACAGGTTGTCGATGCCGAACGTTTTTTCAGCCTTCGTCATTCCTTCTTCCGTCAGCTGAACGCCCTTCGTTTTGACGTCATACGTATAATCCTGATCTTTCTTGAGTGTGCGGACAAACGCATTTGCCTGCACGTACAGTTTTGTGGACTTCTGAGCTTGTCCGGAAATAATCAATGGCGTTCTCGCTTCATCGACTAAAATTGAATCGACTTCATCAATAACGGCAAAATGAAGCGGGCGCTGCACCATTTGTTCTTTATAGAGCACCATGTTGTCACGCAAATAATCAAAGCCGAGTTCATTGTTCGTTGAATACGTGATATCGGCTGCGTAAGCTTCGCGTTTTTCGTCTTTTGACATCGAATTCAGGTTCAGGCCGACTGTAAGCCCGAGAAACGCAAAAATCTCTCCCATTTGCTGGGCATCACGGCTCGCCAGATATTCGTTGACCGTTACGACGTGAACGCCTTTTCCCGTCAACGCATTTAAATACACGGGAAGCGTGGACGTCAGCGTTTTCCCTTCCCCTGTTTTCATTTCGGAAATGTTCCCCTCATGAAGGGCGATGCCCCCCATCAGCTGCACTTTAAACGGGAACATGCCGGTTACGCGGCGGGAAGCTTCACGAACGACGGCAAACGCTTCGACAAGAAGGTCATCCGTCGTTTCCCCTTTTTCAAGCCGCTCTTTAAATTCTGCCGTTTTATGTTTAAGCGCCTCGTCAGAGAGATTTTCATAATCTCCTCTTACGGCATCAATGTCATTTGCTATTTTTTCGTATTTGTTCAGCGCACGTTTGGTCGGATCAAACATTTTATTTAAAATCCCAAGCATCTATAACGCTCCTCTATGTTCACATGCAGATTTTGCATGGAATAAATGATAATTTTCTGTCCATGTATACCTCTCATTATCATAACATACCTTTTGCTATTTCCAAAGAATTTGCAGGTAAAGATAGAGAAAAACCTTCCGCGCGTTCACGGAAGGCTGGATGGGTTTATTCAGTCGGTTCAATTAATCCGTATTTGCCGTCATTTCTGCGGTAAACGACGTTTGTGAGATTCGTCTCCGCGTTGGTGAATACGAAGAAATTATGTCCGAGCATATTCATTTGGAGAATCGCTTCTTCATTATCCATCGGTTTTAAATTAAAACGCTTTTGACGGACAATTTCCGGGCTGTCATCTTCAATTTCGTCCTGAACCGCTACGCCCGTATCAGCAGCGCTGCCGTTCTCGAAATAATGTTTCGGAAGACCCTGGTCGCGGAATTTTCGGTTGACTTTTGTTTTGTGCTTTCGGATTTGACGTTCCAGCTTGTTTGTTGCGAGATCAATTGCATTGTACATATCCTCGTTATGCACTTCGGAACGAAGCGCCAGATCAGTCATCGGAATGGTGACTTCAACTTTAGATTCCTTATCATTATAGAATTTTAAGTTGACGTTCACATCGGCATTGACGCTCTGCTCGAAATATCGCTCCAGCTTGCCGATTTTTCTCTCCACATGATCCTTTAACGCAGGTGTAACCTCAATGTTTTCTCCTCTGATATTGTAGTTCATCAAAGAACGCCTCCCTTTATCTAAGGATATGTAACTATTTCTCTTTTACCCCTTCTGATCCCTGCTGAAACGTTAAAATAATGTGTAAATTCGGTGAACGATGACGAATGGTGTCGGTTTTATCCGGCAGCTTCCGCCAGGATTATAAGTATATGCGGAGGACGCAGGCAAAAGACCTGCCGCTTGCAGCAGGTCTAGTGAAGAACATACGGTTTGATGCAGTCGTGCGTCTGCTCCATCCATAGCTTATAATGCGGCAGAAAGATGGTTTTTAAAAACTCCTGAAAAGGGGCGGACGGGAAATCATAATCATTTAACATGCTGAAATCCTGAAAGATCTCGTCAAATGAGCGGATCGCCGTCTCCACGCATCGGCACTCAATGATAGACAGCAGAAGCGCATGAGAGGAATCGAGATGAAAAAAAGCCTGAATCAAATCGTTGTAAATCCGCTCGCCCTCCGTCTTAAAAAAATCATCCTGCGTGTCCAACAGGTAGCAAAGCCCCTCATCAATCGTAAAAAGAAGCTGGTAATAGGCTGACACCAAATGGTAATCGTTCAAACTTCTCAAAACACTCACCTATTTGCGTTTGTCGTAATAACGGCCGTCACTTGTCGTTTGATGATACGGATTGAAATACGTATTATGGTAGATTCGTTTTTTCTTAAGCGTTTTTATTTCATTTCGGATACCATCCTGAATCCGTTTCACTTCGCCGGTAATCAGACGGTCCATCGCGGCCACCTGCTGAAGCAGCGTTTTTTCTTCTTCGGAAAAAGGCGGCTTTATGCCCGCAAGCATCTCCTCCCTTTTCTCCGTAAATGCCGTAACGCTGCTGATAAGACCGTCGCTTTCCGGGGCGTCCTTCAGTGCGGCGTACATGTTCTTCGTTTCGTTATACAAAGAAAAGACATTGCTGTTCATCAGGCAAGGCCGCCCGCGCCATGGCTGTTTTTCCGTTCACTCTGCATGGCCTGCTTCCACGTGTCGCGAAATTCAGTAACGAGTTTTTCCGCTTCATCTAAAAATTCTCCGTTATTCTGCACGTTCGCGTCGATCAGCCGGCGGCGGATGTAATCATAAATGGATGACATCTGTTCAGAAATCTCAATCTCCCGGTTTAACGTGATGCTGAGCTCTTGAATGATGTTTTGCGCCTTTACGATATTTTCATTTTTGGCTTCAAGGTTGTTTTGCTTCATCGCCTGCCTGGCCAGCTTAATGAATCGCAGGCAGCCGTTATAAAGCATAAGGGTCAGCTCTTCCGGAGCGGCTGTAAAGACGGATGTCTGCTGATAAGCAGCAAAAGGATTATTTATTGCCATTTTTATAAAACCTCCAAGGTTATGATGTTGAAGATCCTAACATTGACGTGAGATATGAAGATTGGCTGTTCAATTTCTCCAATGCCGTATCCAGTGCGCTGAACTTTTTATAATATCTCGTCTCGATGTCATCCAGCTTCGTTTTCATATTGGAAATATTTGTTTCTATTTCATCCAGGCTTTTTCCGATGGCAAAGCTGGTTGATACCGAGCTTTCCGTACCCGCCTGTTTTGAAATTTGAATCTGCATTTTGTTTAATGTGTCTTTTAATCTCCGGGCAATCCCCTGTTCCTCCGGGTTTTTGGTTTTCGCTGTATCAGGGCTGTCTGCATTAAACAGTTTAGCCACGAGAGCAGGATTCTCGGTAATTTTCTGTTTCAGTTTCGCTTCGTCTTTAATGACAAGCTTTCCTTGATCCGTATAACTATCAGACGTCTCAATTCCGAAATCTGCAAGCTGATATTTTTTCCCGTCAATCGTAACCGTTGAGTACAGATCAAGCCGCATCTCCGCCAAACCGTTCTGCAGCGTGCTGTCGCTCCGTAATAAACCGCTTTTGGCCTTTGCTTCCCACTGCTCAATCTGCTTATCGGTCATCGCTTCTCTTTGTTCATCGGTTAGCGGCTTATAATCACGGTATTTTGATTCCGACGCCTTCTCGTTTACACTTTTAATTAACGTATTGTATTTATCAACGAAATCTTTAATGTTGTCAAAAATGCCGTCCGTATCAGTCGTGCTGTTAATCGTAACCGTTTTATTGCTGTCCGTCACGCTGTTCAGCGTGTATTTGATGCCGTTGATCGTAAAGTTATTGGACGTTTTTGTCATTTCAAGCCCGTTGAACGTAAACTTCGCGTTTTTCCCTTCGGCATTGGCCGTCAGTTCATTTGTTGCATCATCAACGGCAAAACCGAGCTGATCTTTCAGAAAGCTTTTGGTTGCGTCATCACCTGCTGAAAGGGTAAATCCTTCCCCCGTTTTATTGGAAGTGAACGCAATCGTATCCACATAATCCGTGCCGTTGGAAATTTTCTCTTTTAAAGCCGTCACCCCAAGGCCTGAGCTGTTCAGTTTAGAAATGACATCGTCAATCGTATCGGTTGCGGCGATCGTGACGTTTACCTCAGTCGGCTTCGTTTCACCCGGATTTGTGACATTGAATTTCAATGTTTGGCTCTGACCTGAAGTGAAATTGATGGCCCCTGATGATTTATAAGTCGTCGGTGTGGCCAGCTGCTGTACAGACATGCTCGTTGAAATATTCTGTTCAGCACTGACAGCCACCGCGCTGACACTGGAATCCGAACTTGTTACTGTTTTTTTATTCCAGTTTGTGGACATCAGCATATTATTAAATGTAGTAGAATACATGTCGGCAATCTGGGTATTCACTTCCCGATAAGCATCGCGCTTCCATTCAAGCGTCTGCTTTTGCTGGTTTAATTTATTAAGCGGCTGCTTTTCGGCATCCATCAGTTTTTTTACCAGAGAATCTACATCAAGACCGGAATTAAGGCCTGTGATTCTTGTGACCATATGTACCCTCTCCTTTTCGGCGTTTAGTCGTAGACGGCTCTATGACAACAGTGAGTTTCCGACTGTTTATCATATCACAGCTCCATAAATGTATGATCTTATTCTTATATCGGTCATATTAAAAGGTTTTCAATAATTTAACTGCAAAATATAATGTTTCATTTTGTCAATAGGGTTCTTTGGCATGATGAAGGGGAAAATAGCTGAAGAAATAAAAAAAGACCCTGGAGAACCAGGATCTTTCCGTCATTAACCTTTAAGCAATTGAAGAACTTGCTGAGGCTGTTGGTTAGCTTGCGCAAGCATAGCTTGAGAAGCCTGAGTAAGGATGTTGTTTTTCGTGTACTCCATCATCTCAGAAGCCATGTCTACGTCACGGATACGTGATTCAGCAGAAGTCAGGTTCTCAGAAGAAGTACCAAGGTTGTTGATTGTGTGCTCTAAACGGTTTTGAACCGCACCAAGTTTAGCGCGCTCGCTAGATACTGTGTCGATAGCTGTTTTGATTGTTGTAAGAGCTGAAGACGCAGCTTTAGCTGAAGATGAGATGTCGATACCTTTTGTTACTTTAGAATCTGCAGCTAATTTTTCAGATGCAATAACTTTACCGCCAGCATCGTAATAACCAGCTGGTTTATTTGTAGCATCGTCTGCATCCGCCCAAGTAGCAGTGCTTCCGTCAGTTGCTGTAAGTGTATTTTGATCACCAGATACAGTATAAGTCGTACCAACTTTCAGGCTTTCAGAGTCCATTTTATTGATAGACAGGCTCATTGTTTGGCCTTCGTTAGCTCCGATTTGGAACGTAAGGTTTTGCGCAGTTCCGTCAAGAAGTTTCTTCGTATTGAACTCAGTGTCAGTAGAGATTCTTGTTACTTCAGACGCTAATTGGTCCATCTCTTTTTGAAGCTCAGAACGGTCAGAATCAGTGTTTGTATCGTTTGCCGCTTGTGTAGCAAGCTCGCTCATACGCTGAAGAATGCTGTGAGTTTCGTTCAATGCACCCTCAGATGTTTGGATAAGAGAGATTCCGTCTTGAGCGTTTTTAGACGCCATGTCTAAACCGCGGATTTGAGAACGCATTTTTTCAGAGATCGCAAGACCCGCAGCGTCATCACCAGCGCGGTTGATGCGAAGACCTGAAGATAATTTTTCCATGTTTTTTGCAGCAGAGTTTGAACCTGCATTCAGCTGACGGCTAGTGTTAAGAGCCGCGATATTGTGGTTGATTCTCATTTTGTATTTCCTCCCTGAATTGTTTTTCGCACGTCCTTGTGCATTTGCGCAGCGTCATTCTGAAGAAAATTTTTCCTCTCATTGGCTACACTATATATATCGGACGGCCGTTTCTATTGTTTATATTGAAAATAAAAAAATCCTCACTTTTTTTGTGAGGATAGGTTAAGTAATAAATCAGTATTAAAAGATACAGCTCTGTTGTTCTCTTCCAGGATCGACAAGTAGATTTCTTTCCTGTGAATATCTACGTGCTGAGGCGCTTCAATTCCCAGCTTTACTTGTTCTCCTTCGATGGCGATCACCTTTATTTCAATATCCGGCCCGATCTGAATGGATTCATTCACTTTTCTTGAGAGAACTAGCATGATCCTCCTCCTATCAGATGTTTTGTTTCATAGGAAGCATCATGTAAAATGATTTGTTTCGCCTTCATTTCCTTTTTATTGACGATAATCGGCGCTTTTAAATTGGCGGTCGTGTTTTCAAAAGGCTCTTCCAGCGTTAAAATCGCCATCACTTCGACGTCCTCTATATCTTCAATGTGCAAAAGCTCAAGCGTCGCATGGTCAATGTCAAATTCGTACCCTTTAAAGAAAATAAACGGACTGGCGACAATAAAGGCGATGTGCTCCTGTTTCACAGACTGCAGCGCCAAAAACGGTGAATCTTCCGACAAAGGAAGAACAACAAATTGAGTCTCGTCATTAAATCCCGGCAGGCCGTTTTCAAATGAGATAATCTGCCCTTCGTCTATTCTGATTTCTCCGTGATATTTTGTTTTAATTATCATGCTTCACAATCCTTTACCACTTTCATCTTTTATTCTGCGTTGCCATCATCAACCGAAATCGTCACCTTAGGGTCTTGCATCATATCAATCTGAACTTTCCCCGGCGTATAATTCCATACAGGTTTATTGACGGCTGCTTCAATTGAAGGTTTGCGGGCTTCAATATCAATCGTAAGCTTTGAAGGAATGCAGTCAATGTCGACGAGAAACTGCGCAGGCAGAAAGTCGCTGAATTCGCCGAATGGATCGGGCGGTCTGACATCTGCTGCCTGCCGGGCCATCACATTGCCCGTTTTCTTTTCGATAGCCGCCATTTCCTTCCCTTCCCTGACTGTTTTTGCGATAAACTCGCTGCAGGCTTCCGCACCTTTCTGGGCGGCTTCAGCGTTCAGCTTTTCAAATGATTTGAGATTCAAGTTCTCCCACGCCCTCGTCTGGTCAATCGTCAGTTTGGCCGGCGTGCTTTCAATGTTCAGCTCTGCCGGCGGCTGCTCGATTTCCAAGTCAGCTGGCGGCTGTTCCATCTCGATTTCTTCCTTTTGAAAGGTTATACCGATTTTAGCAGGCACACTGTCAATAATCAATCTCGGCATCTGCACAGAGACCCCTCCTGTTTATAGTATTTTAGTAAAAAAAGCGATCTCCCTGTTGTGAGTCGCTTTTTTATATATTGAAGACGGTCAGTTATATTATTTCAGGAAGTCAATCAGTGACGGCTGAATGATATTCGCATTCACTGACAGCGCTGCTCTATGAACCGTCTGTTGAGATAAATAATCAACAATTACATCTTCCATTTCTACATCTTCATTATCGGACAATACTTTTTCAGCGGTTGCCGCTTGTGATTCCAATCTTGTCTGAATGAGTTCCAATCGGTTTGTGCGTGCGCCGATATTGGATTTTTCAGCATTCATTTTATCAGTAAAACCGTCAATATCTGACAGAATTTGATCTGAATCTGCTTCGGACAGCGTGCCTTTGCTTAAAGAAGCTTCTAAGGAGTTAAGAAATTCAAAAACATTATCTCCATTTTGTGCGACGCCTCCGAAAGCTGAGTTCGGATCAGAATTCACTTTCAACACTGCTCCGTTCGAGATGTTGATGTTAACATCCGAAGCACCTGTATAATTCTCATAGTTGTACGTATATGTGCCGTCGGCATTTTCAGTGATCGGCGGGACATCTGAATTTGTTCCGTTAAACAGATAACGTCCGTTTACCTGAGTATTCGCGACAGAAACGAGCTGCTTTTTCAGCTGGCCGATTTCTGTACCGATTGCTTTCAATTCTGTTTCACCGTTCGAGTCACTTTTCGCCTGAACCATCAAGTCCCGGATTTTCCCCATAATATCCGTTTCCGAGTTTACGCTTGATTCCGAGTTTTCCAGCCATGTAAAGCCTTGCGAAACATTCCGCTGATACTGGTTTACCTGCGCAAGCTGAGTACGGTACTGCATTCCCTTCATTGCAACGACCGGATCATCAGAAGCTTTCGTGATTTTTTTCCCCGTAGACACTTGCTGCTGAAGCCGATCGAGCTTGTCATAACTTGAGCCGATAAATCGAAGAGAATTTTTTGCGATCATCCCTTGAGTTACTCTCATTTACTTATCTCCTATCTTCCTCCGGTGCCCATACCGTTAATAATTTTATCGAATATTTCATCTTGCATCGTTATGATCCGCGCAGCCGCATTATAAGCGTGCTGAAACTGAATCATATTTGTCATTTCTTCATCTAAAGACACTGCACTGACTGATTGTCTCCGTTCATCGGCTGAAAGGGTGTTGCTTTCAGAGTTGTTCATAAGATTGGCCGCTTTTTGTGAATTAACGCCCAGCTTTCCGATAAGGGATTCATAAAAGTCATTAATTGTAGTGGTTTCACCGTTAATAGTCAGCTTGCTGTTCTGTACGGCTGCAAGATTTGTCGCGTTTGTGCCGTCACTTTTTTCTCCGTTTAACGACGCTGCGATATTATCAGTAGACGCAAGGATTTTGTCACTGACTTTTATTTTCGCTGCCGCACCTTTTGCCGGCACCGCTTCACCACCGCTGAAATCAAAAAATGCTGCACCCTGTTCGCCTGTATAGGTCTTCCCTTTTTCATGAACTGCATTAAACGCGTCAGCAAAGGACAGCGCCATATTGTCAAGAGCCGTCAGCATTTCAGGATAAAGACCTTTTTCTTCTCCGTTTGACATATAGCCGTATGATTCAATAAGACCTAAGAGTGAGCCTTTTCCGGTAAATGCATCCGCATTGACCGTACTGCTGCCGACTGACACACTCGACACGAGGCCGCTGTCCTTGTCGTAGTTGATTTTCATTTCTGAAACTGTTTTTGTGTTACCGTCGAGCAGCGTACCGAGAGAATTGTTGTTTCCGTTCAGCAATTCGACGTTAACCGTGCCCTCAGCAGTCGCCAAGGCATGTCCGCCCGACTTATTATATGAAACTTTAATATTTGCCATAGAAGATAATTGATCAATCAATCTGTCTCTTTGGTCATACAAATCATTAGGGAGCATACCGCTCGGCTCAACTGCTGCAATTTGATTGTTAAGGTCATTCAGCTGATTGAGAATGGAATTGACCTGATCCGCTGTGTTATCCAGGTTCTTTTTAATATCACCCTGAATGTTAGTCAAAGAGGTAGATATATAGTTAAAACTTTCGGCAAGAGATTTCCCCTGCTCCTGCAAAACTGAGCGCGCTCCCGTATTTTCCGGATTCGTCGCCAGATCCTGAAGGGCATTCCAAAACGAACTGAGCGATCCGTTTAATCCATTATCGTCAAGCTCTTTCATGACGCCTTCCATTTGCGACAGTGAATTGGAACGGGCTGTATAGTACCCTAATTTTGTATTTTCAGTTCTGTACTGATAGTCTAAAAAACTGTCTCTGACGCGCTCAACTGAACCGGCCTTAACCCCTGTTCCGATTTGGCCGGCCGTCAGATCACTGTTTTTTGATACTGCGGGATAAGGGCTCGTCGATTGTAATGTGACGCGCTGCCTCGTATATCCTTCTGTATTTGCATTTGCAACGTTATTTGAAACTGTGCTCAATGCAGTCTGCTGCGCACTCAATGCACGCCTTGCTGTTTCGAGCCCCATAAAAGTCGATGGCATTGAAAATCCTCCGTTCTAAGCTTTTGAATCGAATAATGTCAAACGGCTGACAGGCTTGCGCGCCGCTTGCGGCTCTTTATAATTCATATTCTCTTTTTCACCCGGCATGATCATATCGAATGCCCCGGAGATGAATTGTAAAGCCTGAATCGTGAGCTGTTTGTTCATCTCATTCACTTCTTTCAGACGGTCAAGAAGCGCAGACAAAGAGTGAAATAACCCTTCAAGCTCCTGTTTTTCACTGCCTGAAGTTCTGGAGATGCATGCAGCAATTGTATTGTCCTCACCGCGGCTGAGAAACTGAGAAGTTAACCTGATTCGTTCTTCCTCAGTCTGCCCGATTGCCTGAATATACTTTTGCTCTTTGGTCAATATGTTGGAGAGCTCTTTTGTTTTACCTGCTTTCAGCGCTTCCGTTTTCTCCTCAGACAGCGTGAGCAGATGTTCATGCAGTGCGCAAAGTCGCTTCAGTTGATCAATAATTGGCTTTGCTGACATTGGCTTTCTCCTTTTTATTGCTTTTTATAGAAATTTACTATGTTTTCAGCGATGCTGTTTGAATCTATTTTATATGTTCCGCTCTCTATATCCGCTTTAAGCTGAGCGATTTTTTCCTGACGTGTTTTAGTGACCGCATCTGACGCATTTTGAAGCTCTTTTGCATGAGAAGAAATTTCCACTTTGTCCTTCGGCTTTGCAGCCTCTTTTTGTACGGCTTGCTTTTCGTAATTTTTTTGGTATGGATTAACGGATTGTGTTCCGTACTGATTGATTTTCATAGGATTCCTCTCGCTTTCTGTTCGCAGTCTAATTCTTTTATCGACTGCGTTATCAGTTAGTTTAGGGAATCAGGTGTTTTTGGTATTATAGGCATAGTATGTGTCTTTTGTACTGTTTTTTTCTTCGAATTCAGCGTCTGTTTTTTGGTTCATATGGTCTAATTGCGACTCAATATCTGTCTGACAGGACTTGCAAAATTTCCCCGTCCTGATTGGATTTCCGCACCTTTCGCAAGGATATGCCAAATTCGGAAGCTGGCTGATCTGAATCCTTTTTTGTTTGATAAACTTGAGGATCAGCTCTTCATCCACACCTGTTTCCTCAGTGATCTGCTGCATCGTCGACTGTCTGTTGATCTGCTTTCTCAAAAATTTATAGACGGTTTCAAATGCTTTTTCTTCTTCTTTAATACATGCCTGGCACACGGTCTGCAGGTTCGTTTTAAAAAATAAAGCATTGCATTTTGGACAATTCGCCAATTCACCCATCGTATTAACTCCTATTCCTTCTTTAATCTGCCTTATATTTCTATCAATTATATCGGCAGAAAAAAAGAATGATTTAGCTCCTGATTAAAGTAAAAGAGGAGACCGATGACGCTTTACCCGCTGTCAGCAGGACTTCGGCGGCTTGGTGAAGTGTGGCGCCCGTCGTATAAATATCATCTATTAAAATGACGTTCATACCTTCGGCGGAGTTTTCGGCTGCTGAAAACTTTTTTTCTGCAGACAGCCTGTCTGTTTTGCTCTTTTTGGATTGTTTTTCGTTGTTCAGTCGGATGAGGGGGGAAATGACGGGCATTCCGAGCAGAGAGGCCAGCAGCTCGGATTGATTGAATCCGCGTTCCGCCAGCCGTTCGCCGCTCAGCGGAATAGGGATGAGAGTATGTGTATTTGATGGATATGCCGCTTTAAAGCCGGCAGCAAAGTCACGTTCAAATGCTTGAATGATTTTCGCATCACCCCTGAATTTAAAACGGGCCAATGAGTCCTTCATCGCATCATTATATAAATATACCGAACGGTTTTGCCGCAGCAAAAAGCGCTTTTCCGTTTTTGATTCCCGGGCCGCACAATCAGCGCATTTTTCATTTGACTCCTGAGGCCTCCCGCATATACTGCATACGGGGCCTTCAATTTTTTCGAATTGGCTGCTGCATATGCTGCATATCTCTTGCTCGGGCGCCAGAGAAAACAGAGATCTCCAAGTCAATGAACTTGAAATTGGTGAGTCACACAATAAACAATTCAGAGATATTACGCTCCTTCCCGAGTTTCACAGAACTCGCTTGGATTAACCGAAACAATCGCCGCTGATTCAGCCAGAATGACAAGCAGCGCCGTATTTTTCTGTTTATCAACTATCTCTGCTTTTGCATAAGCAACTTTCTTTTTATCTGTAACATATGCCGGCTCAGCCCGGTTTAATGAAAGTGCCAGTACATCATTTTTGCATACCCGGCATGTGCATTTCATATGAAGCTGAGACATATGGCGGTCGAGAAGTTCCTTTAATACGATTTCTTTTGAATTGACAAGCATGCTGACAGCTCCTCATAGGAAAGTATGAGTATACTGTATCACGTTTTCTGAAATTAACTAGTCCAACAATTTACTTTTTTGTGCCAATTTGTTCATATGTTCTATATGTTTTTTTGCTTTTTTCATTCCGTTTGTCATTCCGAAATGAAACATGACGACATCACCGCTGAAATGTTTATAATGCCTTCCCGTTCTGCCCGCGATCTGTACGAGCGCGCTCTCAGTAAAGATAGGTGCTTCTGCGCCGAGGACACATGTCTGAACTTTGGGCACGGTAACCCCTCTTTCTAAAATCGTAGTCGTTACCAGCAGGTCAAGCCGGCCGTCTCTGAACCGTTTCACTTTATCCTTTCTGAATGTGTCTTCCGCATGAACGCCTTCTGCCCGTATGTTTAATTTCTGAAAATAATCCGTTGTCTTTTTCAATACGTGTACAGACGGAACGAATAAGAAAACCGGCAGCTGTGATTGAAGTTTTTGGCGGACCCAATCCGTTACAGAGCGCGGCAGTTTTCCTTTCTGAAGCTTCTTCTTCCAATTGCCGCACCACAAAAAACGCGGCTCCGGGAGGGGTTTCCGATGATATCTGGCCGGTATGCGGACGCTTTTCAGCAAACCGGCTTCAGCCTTCTTTTTTAATGTGTCTGAAGGAGTTGCCGTTACATAAACAAGGGCGCTGTTTTTCTTCCTCGCTTTATCAACAGCGAATCTTAATGTCTCATCGGCTGAAAAAGGAAACGCATCTACTTCATCTATTATCATGACATCAAAAATGTCTCGGTAGCGCATCAGCTGGTGAGCGGTTGAAATCATTAACGGGGTCAGACGGCCTTTGTCCTCGCTGCCGCCGTACAAAGCAGAAACTTCGACTTTCTCAAATGCTTTTTTCAGTCTCGGCAGCAGTTCAAGTACGACATCTGTACGCGGAGTCGCGACACAGACGCGCAAACCGTGATTCAGCGCAAACTCGATACCCGGAAACAGCATCTCTGTTTTCCCCGATCCGCAAACCGCCCATACTAACAGCTCTTGTCTCTCTTTTATCGCATCTGTAAGCGCGGCGGCCGCCCGCTTCTGTCCGTCTGTCAGTGTTCCTTCCCAAGAAAGCTTTACAGGCTCCCAGCTGTTTTCATGGGCTTGATTCCAAGAATATAATGATGTCAGTTCATCAGCCCTTCCCATCACGACACAGGCACGGCAATAGGTAATCTGCCTTTTGGCAGAGGGCGCCCAAAATGCCGCAAAGCAGGCTTGATCAGACTGACCGCATCGTTGGCAGACGTAACGGTTTTTCCGGCGGATGATTGACGGCTCGGCCGTTATATATTCTTTTTCTGTAAAACGCTTAATGCGCTGGTCTGAAAACGGTATCTCAGATCTCAATAAATGCCGGCCGTAAAAGAAATCCCGCACCTCTGAAAATTCTGAAGCACCTTCGGACATCTCCCTGCCTCCTTTCTGCTCAAAGTATGCCTTGTCGGGAACCCACTTGTCGAATTGCGAAAATTAAAAAATAAAAAAATCTCCGCCCTTGAAAACGGAGATTTTCACTTAGTTTTTAAAGCACCAGCCGATTCCGATGGCGCCTTCGCCCAAATGGGTTCCGATCACGGCACCGAAATAGCTGTTATAGAATTCGACATGAGGATATTTACCGCTTAACTCCTGTATAATAGCCGCCGCTTCTTCTTCCCTGTTTGCATGGATGACAGCGGCCCGCATCGGGATTCCTTTACTTGCATCCTCCCCAAACAGCTCAAAAATTCTCGAAATCGCTTTTTTGCGTGTCCGAATCTTCTCAAAAGGAACAATTACCTTATTGTCAAAATGAAGAATAGGCTTTACCTTTAACAGACCGCCGATAAAAGCCTGAGCACTGCTTAGACGCCCGCCCCGCTGGAGGTGTGATAAATCGTCCACCATAAAATACGCACGGACTGTTTTTTTCATTTCTTCCAGCTCTTTTATAATCTCTTCCGGTGAGTCAACACCGTCTTTAATGAGCTGTGCTGCCTTTAACGCATAAAACCCTTGTGCCAAACAGCTGATCTCTGAATCAAAGGGATAAACTTTAATATGATCAACCATAGTGTTTGCCGAGGCGGCGCTGTTATATGTTCCGCTGATTCCGCTGGACAAATGTATGCTTATGACTGCATCATATGTTTTGCCCAGTTCTTCGTACAATGCGATTAATTCACCGAAAGAAGGCTGAGACGTAGTCGGCAGCTCATCATGATTTTTTACTTCTTTATAAAAACTTCTCCAGTCGAGTTCTGTTTCTTCGCGGAATGTTTTTTCACCGAAAACCACTTGGAGAGGGATCATATGAATATGATGTTCTTCTCTCATCTCTTTCGGAATATATGCTGTACTGTCTGTTACAACTGCAATCTTCATCACTTTACCTGCCTTATTAAGTACTTAATAAGTATTTTAATAGATATGCAGCTGTAAAAAAAGACTTGCCATAACAGGCAAGTCTTCTCACACATGGCTAACGCATCTCTACCCAGCCGTTTTTAATGGCCACGACAACGGCTTGTGTCCGGTCATTAACGTTCATTTTCTGCAAAATATTACTCACGTGGTTTTTCACTGTTTTCTCACTGATAAACAATGATTCACCGATTCCGCGGTTGCTTTTTCCGTCTGCAAGCATTTGCAGCACTTCACATTCCCGTCTCGTTAATATATGTAATGGTCTCCGGATTTCCGGGTAAACCTCATGCTGAGGATGAGCAGAAACTCCGCTTGTCGCAAGACGGCGGAATTCGTTGACAAGATTGTGGGTTACTTTCGGGTGAAGGTAAGAACCGCCCTCGGCTACCACTTTCACTGCTTCGATTAAAGTATCTGCGTCCATCTCTTTCAGGAGATAGCCTCTTGCACCTGTTTTTAAAGCATGAGTCACATAGTTTTCATCATCATGGATGGAGAGGATAATCACCTTAGATTCAGGGTACAGCTCAACAAGCTGTTTAGTAGCCTCTACTCCATTTACATTCGGCATATTGATGTCCATTATGACAACATCGGGATGATAATGCTCGACGATTCGAGCCGCCTCATCTCCATCGTCACCTTCTGCTACCACTTCAAAGGTAGGTTCAAAATCCAATATTCTTTTTACACCCTCACGGAATAGTTGATGGTCGTCGATAATAACAATATTTACTTTAGTCACACGCTACGCCTCCTTATCCTATTGTTCTATATACGCCGCTGTTCGGTCAATATGTCTTTTGGCTCTATTTAACAAATTATAGGCCGAGAGATAACGGAACCTTAATCATGATAAATGTCCCAAGACCTATTTTAGAGTCTATCGTTATCGTTCCTTCAAGCAGATCTACTCTTTCTTTCATTCCCAGCAAGCCGAATGATTTGTTTTTCTTTTGTTTAGCATCCTTAATATCAAAGCCTTTTCCGTTGTCCTTAATGATGAGAACGACAAAATCAGCGGTTACTTCCACTTTTACTGTAATTTCCTCTGATTCTGAATGCTTGAGTGCATTTGTGACGGCTTCCTGAGCGAGACGGAAAAGCGCCACTTCAAATTGCGGGGCAAGCCTTTGGTTCTCTGTGTCTCCGATACACTGAAAATGTATTTTCACCTTTCCGTTGTATTCTTCAGTTGTATAAAGATATTTTCTCAGTGTCGGAATCAGCCCGAGATCGTCCAATGCCATCGGTCTTAAATCATATATAATCCTTCTGACTTCGTAAAGGGCATTCCGCACATTCTGCCGCAGATTTCTGATTTCCTGAAATCCGTCCTCCGTGCCGCGGTCGCGGAAGATCCGTTCAATTAATTCCGATCTCATCATGACATTTGCCAGCATTTGCGCGGGACCGTCATGAATTTCTCTGGAAACTCTTTTTCTTTCTTCCTCTTGGGCTTCAATGATTCTTAAACCGAAATCTTGTTTAGCCTGCGCATCGGCAAGAAGAAGCCCTACTTGGCGAAGGTCTTGATTCAGGTAATTCAGAACGACGGTTATTTGGCTGACCAAAGATTCTGACCGTTCAATGATTTCCTGAAGCCCCAAAAGCCGGCGTTCTAAATCATCTCTGCGCTCCCGCAGCTGCTTTTCACGCTGTTGGATCATCGTCAGTTCCACTTGAAGTTTGTGCGCCTTTTCATAGGCGTTGCGAATTTCTTCTTCGCTGAACTTATGGAAATTTCTGCTTACTTCAGACAAGCGGTTTCGTGCGTGCCGCGTATGAACTTCAAGTTTGTCGCCCAGCTCAATGACTTCGTAGACCTGCTGTTTGATCTGTTTGAGTTCTTCAACCAGCTGCTCATATTGCTGGCGCGACTGCTCTCCGATTTGAAAAACCTCGTCCTTGCTCCCGTCCACGGTTTTCAGCATTTTCATAAGTATAGAATCCAAAACTTTGGAGTCCATCTTCGATTTATTCATCTGTCTCCCTCCGTAACGGTGTTGTTATGTATTTTTATTATAAATGTAATTGAACTGCAATTTATGTCGAATTATAATGAAAGAATGCGTATATTCTAGAAAAAAACATTTTTATATAGTATCTTACTCTTTCATGATACCAAAATATGCGCAAAAATTCTAAAGTCTGTTCGAATTTGTAGAAACAAGTCTTTTAATGCTTGTCAGGAGGGTCCAGCAATCATGCTGCACAGCTATTTAACAGTTAAAGAAACGGGTGAACATGAGATTGTGATTGAAAAATCGCGTTTTATCTGTCACCTGAGCCGTGCTGCTTCTGAAGAGGAAGCGCAGGAATTTATACAAAAGATAAAAAAACAGCACTGGAATGCGACTCATAACTGCTCAGCTTATCTGATCGGCGAAACCGACCATATACAAAAGGCGAATGATGACGGAGAACCAAGCGGCACAGCCGGCGTCCCCATGCTGGAAGTGCTGAAAAAACGCGGTCTGAAAGATACCTGCGCGGTGGTTACCCGGTATTTCGGCGGAATAAAGCTCGGTGCAGGCGGATTGATTCGTGCATATGGGAAGTCAGTGTCTGAAGGCTTAAATCATATAGGAGTTACGGAGCGGAAGCTGATGCGGATTATGCATACATCAGCGGATTATACGTGGCTCGGCAAGATAGAGAACGAACTGAGAGAGTCAGTTTTTTTACTGAAAGATATCCATTATGCGGATCATGTCGAATTTGAAACGTACGTTGAAGAAAAAGACAAAGAAGCGTTTATCAAATGGATGACAGAACTGACGAACGGCAAGAGTAAGAATACAGAGGGAGAACTGACGTATTTAGAAACAGACGTCAGCCCTAAAGGAGACTAATGTAATGGCTGAACGTGTAAGAGTGCGTGTTCGAAAGAAAAAGAAAAGCAAACGAAAGATCATATTCAAACGGATTTTGCTGCTGCTTACCCTCGTTTTGTTAGTCGCTGCCGGGTTTGGCGGATACAAAGTATACAAAACGATCAATGCGGCAGATAATGCATATGATGCCCTTTCCCGCGGAGACAAATCAAAACTTCGGGATAAAGTCATCGATATGAAGAAAAAACCGTTCTCCATTTTGTTTATGGGGATCGAAAATTATGCCACAAGCGGAAAAGGCGGACGATCAGACTCTCTTATTGTCGTTACCCTTGATCCGAGAAATAAAACAATGAAAATGCTGAGTATTCCGCGTGATACGCGGGTGACGCTTGCCGGCGATACAACCGGTAAAAAATCAAAAATCAATGCGGCTTTTGCTAAAGGCGGGGCGGATGAAACCGTCTCAACCGTCGAAGACTTATTAGGCATACCGATTGATAAGTATGTCACTGTCGATTTTAACGGTTTTAAGGATGTTATTGATGAAGTCGGCGGAGTCAATGTAAAAGTGCCTTTTGACTTCGACGAGATGAGTGACGTCAGTAAAAAGAAACGGATCTACTTCAAGAAAGGAAACATGCATTTGAACGGTGAGCAGGCTCTGGCTTACGCACGCATGAGAAAGCAGGATAAACGCGGAGACTTCGGCCGTAATGACCGCCAAAAGCAAATCCTAAATGCACTGATCGACCAAATGTCTAAGGCTGGAAATATTGCTAAAATCGATAAAATCGCTGAAACAGCAAGCAATAATGTCCAAACGAATATTCGAATCACTGAAGGACTCGCCCTTCAGCAGATTTACAACGGCTTTACCAGCAAAAAGATTGATACACTGACCATAACAGGATCAGATTTATATTTAGGCGGCGGCGGAACTGCGTCTACGGGCGGAACGTATTATTTCCAGCCCGATCCGACCAATCTCGAAAAAGTACGGCAGGAATTGCAGAAACACCTGGATTACCCGTCCGGAAGCAGCACGGCGTCCGATCCTGCTTCTGACAGCACCGGAACGGACAGTACGACTGATTCGACTTCCGACAGCACAGGAACAGGCGGTACGGCTGATTCAACTTCCGGCAGCACAGGAACAAGCGGCACGACTGATTCAACCAACGGTACGGCCGGTGCAAACGGTACGGACAGCACACAGTCCGGCGGCACAACAGGCTATTAAGAGTAAACCCGATCCTTTGAGAAGGATCGGGTTTTTTTATATAATAAGAGAATAGCAGAATCCACAAAAAAGCAGACCATTCGCATGATCTGCTCTTTTTAATTTTTCTTTACCAATCTCTTGTAAAACTTGGTAAATGGTTTAAATTGTTCATTTACTAACCCTGTGACCTCTGCTATGATTTGCATAAATACAATCAATACAAAAATAATAAACAGCGAAAGCCATATGGTCGCGCTTTTCAGCAGGATGGCACTGACGCTGAAAATAAAGCCGATTAAATAAATGATAATGACAGCCGTACGGTGTGACAGCCCGAAGGCCATCAGCCGGTGGTGTATATGTGACTTATCAGGCGCTGAGATCGGCTGTTTGTTTAAAATCCGTCTGATGACGGCGAATGTCGTATCAAAAATCGGCACGCCCAAAATGATGATCGGAATGATGATGCTGAATAAAGTAACACTTTTATAAAGACCTAATAATGAGAGTACTGAGATGACGTATCCGAGAAAGAGCGATCCGGTATCTCCCATAAATATCTTTGCCGGGTGAAAATTATAAAATAAAAATCCGAGTGTGCTTCCTATCACGACAAGTGAAAGTGACAGAATAAGGATTTTCCCTCCGGACAACGCCATAACGGCGATAGTGGAGAGTCCGATGACCGACAGGCCGGCAGCGAGTCCGTCCAAACCGTCAATCAGGTTCATCGCGTTCGTAATACCGACGATCCATAACACAGTCAGCGGGTAAGCGACCCATCCCAATTCTAAACGTTCCGTTAAAAACGGTACGGAGAAAAAGTCCATTTTCAGTCCCGTGCTCACAATCATAATGGCCACGGCCAGCTGGACGAAAAACTTTACCTTTGCGCTTAAT